>CAVOPP010000001.1:0-37116 GCA_963698135.1 uncultured Methanobacteriaceae archaeon
AAATAAAAACCTATTTCACCACAAACCAACAAACATTAATAGAGATAAACATGGTGGAACTACTATTCTTTCTCATAATGCTCTTCTTAGTGGCCCTCATATCTCGTAAAATTGACCATCTCCCGGTATCGGCCCAGATGATATTCATCTTTGCGGGAATAGCTGGCCGGCTATTTTTTAACAGGTTTTGTGGATGTACGCCAACCTCCCGTATCCACCATAGTACTCATTATTGCCGAGGTGGCCCTGGTACTGGTACTATTTACCGACGCCTCCCGGGTCAAACTCGGGGCCCTTAAATCCAATCTACTAACTCTCAGGTTATTAAGTATAGGACTAATCTCCACCATAGTCCTGGGAATTGTGGCCGCCGTGGTAATATTCACTGATTTAACTTTCTGGGAAGCGGCCATCATCGGGGTGGTTCTGGCCCCAACTGATGCTGCCCTGGGCCAGATCGTGGTTAAAAATAAGAAAATCCCGGAAAGAATCCGCAAAGCCCTGGAAGTGGAGAGCGGATTAAATGACGGATTATGCGTACCCTTCTTACTGGTATTTATTGCCATTGGCCTGGCTGAAGAGACCTTTTCTCCTGCTGGATACTTCGTGGAGGTGGCCCTGGCTCAGATAGGATTAGGGGCCCTGGTTGGTCTGGGGGTGGGTATTATAGGCTCAGGAATAGTTATAAAATCCAGAGATAAAGGGTGGATTACTCCTGAGTATCAGAGAATAGCCTTCCTGGTCCTGGCGGTCATTTCATTCCTTCTGGCCGACGAGATAGGGGGCAGTGGTTTTATAGCCGCCTTTGTAGGTGGTCTGGCCACAGGATACATCACCCGGGATGCTGGAAAAGTCCTCATTGATTTTGCCGAGGCTGAAGGCCAGTTTTTAAACCTCACGGTTTTCTTTCTTCTGGGAATAATAATGGCCGGACTCCTACAATTTATAACCTGGCAGATTGTGCTCTATGCCATTTTAAGCCTTACCATTATCCGCATGCTGCCAGTGGCCCTGTCCTTAATCGGGGCCAAAGTGGATATTGATTCCACCTTATTCATGGGCTGGTTTGGTCCCCGGGGCCTGGCCTCAGTGGTACTGGCCCTGATAGCCTTGGAGGAGTTGGGATCTTTCCCTGGTGAGAATACCTTTATTTTAGCGGTGTTTACCACGGTGCTCTTTAGTGTGGTGGCCCACGGGGTGACGGCCCTGCCTTTATCAAGGCGTTATGTTAATAAAATTAAATCAAATGAATGACATATATGATGGCAAGCAAGAAAGATAATTTAAAATCAATTTAACCTTAATAGGGGGTTTTCAATGTTAGATTTTGGTATAACGGCCCAGGAAAAAATGGAAGATTATGACACCAAATTTTTGAATGAACTAATCCCAGATGAGGAAATTTCTGGTGAAATTGTCATGGGAGACTTTAAGGCCTTACCCATGGGTGGAAGGGAAGTAGCTGAATTCTATTTAATAATAACCGATCACGGAAACCGTAAAAAATGGGTTTGTGAATTTATAACTCCTTATTATCCGGAAACCGATAATATTTATGGGGAAAATGGGGGCTTATTTTACACGTTTATTGACTCTTTAAATCACGTGGTTAACCAGACTCCTAAAAACTGGCAGGAAAACTATTCGGTGAATTTCCACCAGCTACGGAAAACAGTAAATAATAATCTATCCCGGGTTACAGTAAAAACAGTTGAATCATCTAATGAAGATACTAAAACGGTTAATCTGGAAGTCTTGGATGTAACCATTTATAAAAAATCAAAAACTCCCGATTCTGTATCAATTTATGATCTGGCAGAAGAAAATCCGGTTATTCTATCGGCCTATGCCCATCTTCGCAATAAAGGAGACCGCATCACGGTAGAAAACGTTCGATTTGAATTAAAAACACTCTTTGATGATAAAAATATCACGGAAGAGGCCTATAAATCAGCATTAAAAGAATTAAAAAGAATTTAAGATACTTAATCTTTTTAAATGGAGTACAAAACATCACACTGATGAAAAATTAAATTAATTCCGTTTAAGGATCATATAAATAATAGTAGTGGAGAAACCACATTAATATTTACTTGCATCGAAATTGGCGTTTATTTTGTAATATTAGGGATTTAAACTTAGTAAACTTTGATTATACTTATTCTTGATAACTTATTTTAACTATCCTCTTTTCAAATGCTATAAATTACATATTGTATAACGAAACATTTAAATATTTAAACTTTAAACTTTAAAATAATAATTACAAAACATTATTATTCATAAATTTATGGAGGCAAAAATGCATAAAAAACTAAAATTTTTATTATTAACATTTATTTTGTGTGCATCTTTTTTAACAGTACAATCGGTATCTGCGGCTACACAAAATGACACTTTAAACAAAACAATGCTTATAATAGATACCCACTGGGATAGTGCGGAATGGAATCCATTCGATACGAATACCTATTTGTATACAGAAACATATGTTATTGAGGTAAATAGTGGAAGGCATCTAGATCATCAAAAATTACTCTATGAACTGTACAACCCTGAGGGAATTCGTTGTGAAGTTCAAAACCATCAAACTGGTGAGGCATGGTATAACTTGATGGGAGATGTATATGCTAAAGCACATTTCTGTGGTCCTTTTCCTTTTCATTATGAAAATCATCAAGTTAAGAAATGGTATTTAAAAGTGATTTATAATGGAACTGATCAATATGCTCCTGCTGAGAAGACTATCTATTTTTATCATGACTAATTTTGAGATCCGTGGGGTGGAAGTGATTAAATAACTGTCATATAACATCCAAATAAAAATTAAATTAAAAAAATCTTTTTTAAATTATTTTCATTTAAAATTTTATTTACTATAATTTTATGTAAAATAAAAAAATATAATTAAAGACTTATTTTATTCTTTTAAGGCCCAGTAGCACCTTTTAGGGGAGATTATGGTCTCGTCTTTTTTAAGTTCTTTCATTATTTTGTCCACTTCTTTTTTATCTACTCCAGAGATTTGACTGACCTTGGTGGCGTTTAAAGGTTCTTCAGACTCTTTGAATGCTTTAATTACTTTTTCGGTATTGTTCATGGTTTCACCATTTTAAATAATAATATAATTAAAATAATAAGTTTAAATAATTAATCTAACTCCCGGAACTCCACCTTGTAGTCTTTCCAGGGGTTCCGGCCATTTTTAGAAGGCTGGGTACCATTGTAGGTAATGCGTACTTCACTGCCATAGGGGACCTTTTCCATGAGGCTGTCCAGGACAGTGGATCCCCAGATTTTAATCTCTTCCTTATTTTCCTGTTTGAGGGTGTACATGTTGCTTTTGTACTGGCCCACTTCCTCTTCCTTGTCAATAAAAATACCCTGGACAGATTCTCCGGTGGCCGCCGGGTCCCATATATTGACTTTTTCTTTTTTCTCTTCGTCCTTCTTTACTTCTATCCATTCGCTCATGATAATCACTTTTTGATAAAAATTAGTTTAATTATTAGTATATTAATTCATGTTGTAGGTGTGTATTATATTTTATATTATTACTAATAAAGTTTATTTTAATAAATTTGTTATAAATAAATTCAATTTTTAATTAATATTATTTGCATCGGCCTAAATTTAATATTATTTAATCAGGGATTCTCCAAATACTCCCCTAATTACTATTCTAGGGAGGGCCGTTTTTTGTATTAAGATTAATTAATCATTGATTAAGATTTATTGTGTAAGTATTAAGGCAAGGCTTATTAGAGATGAAGTTAGATTTAGGTGTAATTTATCTTTTTTTGATAAATTATTCGTGGAAGGTCATCCCCCCGATCTTCCATGAATCACCCCCCCTTTTTTAGAATAAAAATTAATGCTTATTTTTGATTAAATAGTTATATTTCTCCAAAATATTTCTGATATTTATTTCTTCAACAGACTTTAAATTGGGAATAGTTTAATTAGAACAATATAAAATCCCCATTCAAATCAGTATATGGCTTGAATCTATTTATTTCTTAATTAACTCCTTTAATTCCACAATTTCGGCTTGCAAGCTGTCAATCTTATCATGCAGCATGTCAATTTTATCCATCTCTTCAATTTCCGTGTCTTTAATAAACATGGAAGTGATGGTGGCTGTTAAAAAACTGATAAACCCGATCCCGGCGAACATAATTACCACGCCCACTAATCGGCCGGCATTGGTCTGGGCCGAGATATCTCCATAGCCCACCGTGGTGATGGTCACCACCATGTACCACAGAGCATCGTCCAGGCCAACCATTCCTGGATTGTGGCCATGCTCTACAATGTAAAAGATAATGGTCCCTGAAAAAAGGATGATTAAAATAGCAAAAATACCCTGGTCAATATGGGTTTTATGCAGATAATCTAGAATGTGTCTGATTTCTTTTTTAAATAGGGCAGCAATACGAATAAGTCTAAAATATCTAAGATAGGTACTGTAGTGACCTACCAGAATCTCAGGAATCATCCCTATAATGTCAGTCCAGTTGTGTTTTAAAAACTCTTTACGATCCGGTGCCCGGTACATACGGTAAATAAACTCAGGGATGAGTATTAAAACCACGGTTAAATCAAAAAATACGATCATCCCATAAACCTGGGGATTTACCGGTACAAAGGTAATCAGAGTAAGTAAAATAACATCGGCCAGTATCAAAAAAATAATCATGGATTCAAATAATCGAGATAAGTCCCGGTTAATGGTATTAAAAGGGATAAGGTCAGCTATTTTTTTATTCATATAAAACCTCAAAGTTATTATTCTTGTAATTGTGGTTAGATAAGTCCGTTAATTAGTGAAAGTATAAAAGTTATAAATTAATTTATTTACCACCTAATATAAATGATTTAACATGCCTACCCTTAGAATCCACACCATTGGCCACAGCAATCACTCCCTGGAAGAATTTATCAAAATATTAAAAGAAAACCATATTGACACGGTGGTGGATGTTAGATCTTCCCCCTACAGTAAACACGTGCCTCACTTTAATAAAAAGATATTACAGGAAGCTGTGGAAAATGCATCTCTTCAGTATATATTTCTCGGCTCAAAAATAGGTGGCAAACCTCGCAGCCAGGAATTTTATCAGGACGGGAAAGTAAACTACCAGTTGCTGGCCCAAACCTCAAAATTCAAAGAGGGCCTTCGCGAAATAATACTGCGGGCCGCTGACCAGGAAATGGTTCTCATGTGCAGTGAAGAAAATCCATTCCAGTGCCACCGTCACCATTTGATTGGCCACAACTTACAAAAAAGAGGTTTTCAGGTAATTCACCTGCGAAAGAATGGTGTTAAAGAGAAGATTGACTATCAAAAGACTCTTTTTTAAAATTTCTTTTAAATTTAATTCTATATTGGTGTTAATTTTTGAATATTTACTACTTCTTAATTTCTAGACTGCAAAATTTTAAATCCATAGAAAGTAACAATAAGAATTATAATAAAATTAGCGATATGAGGGGATGACTTTAAAAAATGGCCCAAATCAAAATAAATATTAAAAGTTCCAACTGTCCACAATGTGGGGTTAAAAATCCAGAGGGCAGGGAATTCTGCGTTAAATGCGGGACTAAACTTAATTCTCATCAATCTAATCAGCCGGAAAAAACCTGTCCAAGGTGCGACCTGCAAAACAGGCCAGGAGCAGTTTTCTGTGCCAGTTGTGGTAAAAACCTATCTCCTAAAGTTAAAAAAAGGCGCAAAAGAAAACTGGCCAAAAAAGTTTATAAAACTTCTAAAGTTATTGTTAAATCATCCACTTCCCGCAGTTTTAGAGATAAAACTATTAAAAAGGTTTTAGATGATGTTGACCATTTCAAGGAGAAAAATTTTGTTAAAATTGATAAAACCATGCGGACATTAAGTAAAAATAAAACCAGTAAGTATGGCTATCTTATTTGCGATAGCTGTCCGGTTTATTATAAATTAGATGGAAAAATCAGTCCCGAGAATAAGAAAACCTGTGCCTGTGGTGGTAAATTGATTTTTTCTTCTAAGCCCCGTTATTCTGATTAGATTATAATCCAAAATAAATAATAAAATTTATTTTTAGCGCCGGCCAATCCTTTCTCCACAGCCGGGACAGAAGTTATCCTCTTCCAGTAATTCAAATCCACAGGATACGCAGGAAAAAGTATCTATTTCTTTTACCGAATCCAGGAAATGTTTTTCCAGGACCTGTCCGTATTTTCCTGATTCAATCCATTTTAACATTTCTGCAGCCCTCATAACGCTCCAGGTGTGTTTTTCTTCCAGGGATAGTAGTATTTTATCCACCCGGTCCAGGGAGTTGTAATCATAGTCTTTAAAGCTCCGGGCTTGATTTATAAAGACCTCAGTATTTATCTGTGAGGCGTATTTTTTAGGAAGCCCGGACATTTTCATTAAAGTGCTCATAACCGCTTCTATATCCTGACAGGCCAGCATACCGGCCCGGTCGGCACTGAACTGGGACATTTTATTCCAGTGGATTAAGGGATATTTTAAACCTTTGGATAGTATTTTCCCCACACCCAGTGGGGTGGCCGAACCGGCAATCTCCCCAATATAGGGGATCAACATGGTCATTTCATGATATAACATGTGACCGCTTTTAATGTGGCCCACTTCATGACCCAGGACATATAGCAATTCTTCATTGGATAAGGAATCCACTGCTCCGGAATTGAGGACAATTAAGGGGTTTTCAGTTCCGGTGGTAAAGGCATTAACTTCAAATCCCGGCTGTATATATAAATCAGGGATGTTTTTAAGGTATAAATTGCGGCAGACTTCTTCTAATAATTCATAAATATCTGGAAAACTGGTTTCAGTAACTTTTAGACAGCTTCCTGAAAAAATTAGCCGGCTGTCACGTTCCATGGTATGTTTATTGAACTTTTTGGCCATGCTTTTTATGCCTGGTGTTTTCTCCAGAGTTTCCAGGGCCAGTCGATCATACTTGTGTTCGTATTCCCTGGGATGAAGTTGGTACAATCGTTTTCTTTCCATTTTATCGCCGTGTAAGTGATTTAAAGTTTAAATTTTATTTAATTTGTTTTGGTTAATTGATAATTGATAATATATTGTATAATTTTATTGAAAATATTTGACTACTTTTTTGACTAATATATAAAGAATTATTAATAGAATTTATTTTCGACTACTTTTTTGACTAGTTCGAGTGGTATTTGACTACACTATTGGACCACAATTTGACTATAATTTTGGACCACCAATTGACTACCCTGACTAATAAAATATTTGACATTTATTTGACAACCACTTATAAAAATTAGTTTAAAAATTGTTCTTCAAAACATAATAAGTGGAACGGCTGCCACCTTTCTTTTCTATGAGATTAAGGTCCATTAACCTTCTGAGGTCCTTATAGGCCCCCTGGCGGGAAATATTAAATAATTTTTTAACTTCCAGGTTGGTTATCTGGCCATTTAGATGTATGTATTCAATTATTTTCATCTGCTTTTTGGACAATTTAATCTGCTCTTTAGGAGAAACATCCGGGGAAAATAAAAGAATCTGATCTTTTATACGGGAAATAGAAATTAGAAAGCCATCTATAAAATATTCCAACCATAGGGTTAGATCCCGGGACTTGGGATCCACAGAATTAAGCGCATTATAATACGCCGAACGGTCGCTATCATAGTATTCGTCCAGGGTAAAAAATCGGTCAATATCAAACTCCTCATGATGGAGCAAAAGAGCTGCCAGGGCCCGGGCGGTCCGGCCATTACCATCCACAAAGGGATGTATTCGCACAAACTCATAGTGGGTAACACCTGCCGCCAGCACAGGATTTAAATCCTCCAGATTATTTAACCATTCAATGAATTTCTCCATTTCTCCCTCCACCAGGTAGGCTGATGGGGGGGTAAAAACAACTTCTCCCAGATTATTGGCTACAAAAACAGGTATGGTCCGGTACTGGCCTTCCATATAGGTATCTTCCAGGGTGTGATAGGTTATATCGTGATGGAGCATTAAAATAGATTTTCCCGTTATTTTTCCATCATCCAGGTATTTGTCCAGATTTTTAAGGACATTTAAGTAATTAATAACTTCCTGCTGGGCCTTCTTCTGGGCTGTTATTTTAAGACCCCGGGCCAGTTTATCCACTTCATTTAAGGAGAGAGGATTTCCCTCGATGGCCGTAGAATAGTGGGCCGACTTTAACAGGGCCTCTCTTTTTAGAGAAACTTCCATTTCCACCACCAGAGGTGCATTAATAATAAAATCCCGGGCTGAATTTATGTGCAGGAGATTATTAACCATTTGATGGGTGTAAATGAACTTGGGATGAAACATTATAATTAAACCTTTAAATGTCTTTTTTGCCTTTTAGCAAGTATATGGGTGGTTTTGATGATTTATTCTTCATTTAAAAATTATAATTTGACTATCTTTTTGACTACTTTTAGTATATGATTAATCAAATAAATATTTGACTATTTTCTGACTACTTAAAGCACAAGTTTAAAAACACTGAACTTATTTGACCACAGTTTGACTACCAATATTATCGTTCAGGTCCACATTTCTATGTGATTTGACCACGTTTTGACTACCAACATTATCTAATTTTGACTACTTTTTTTATGTGATTTGACCACTTTTTGACCACAGGTATTTATTTTCCACAGCTTCAAAATCAATCAGCACCACTTTATAAATCAAAATAATACTCAAAAAAACATTTATTAACCAATAAGTACCATTAAACATATCTAATAAAGAAATTCACTTCTTACAATTACTTATAAAACGAGATAATATGGTCAACAAGGTACTGCATAGACTTAAAAACGACATCCGCTACCGGGATAAAATAGAGCACGTGGAAACCCTCCCTGCCCGGGAAGCCAGGTATGTTAAGGTAGAAAACCTACCTGAGAATATAAGTCACTATCTGGAGGAAAATAATTTTCAACTCTACCAGCACCAGGCCCAGGCCTTCGGTCACGTTCGAAAGGGAAAAAATGTACTTATTACCACCCCCACTGCTTCCGGAAAGACCATGGCCTTTAATCTCCCAATCATGGAGCAGTTAACCAATAACGACCAGGCCACAGCCCTTTACATCTACCCGGCCAAGGCCCTGGCTAATGACCAGTTGCAGATAATAAAAACTTTAGAAAAAGATCTAAAACTCAAATTAATCCCTAATATTTATGACGGGGACACTCCTAAAAGTGAAAGGCCCTGGATAAAGAAGAATTCCCGTTTGATTTTAACCAATCCCTATGAACTACACCTTATTTTATACTGGCATCACCAGTGGGAGAGATTCTATAAAAACCTTAAATTTGTGGTTATTGACGAGGCCCACCAGTACCGGGGTGTTTTTGGTTCTAATGTGGCCTTTTTAATCCGCAGACTACGAAGAATATGCAATTATTACGGCTCTGATCCCCAGTTTATTCTCTCTTCAGCCACCCTGGCCAATCCCCTGGAGTTCAGTGAAAAGTTGATTGGAAAAACCTTTCACTTAATCTCGCAGGATACCTCCCCTAGTGGAGAGAAGCATTTCATACTATACAACCCCTATAAAACTAAGAATGATCTCTCGGTCCACCAGGAAACCATGAATTTGTTCTTATTCTTTGTAATACAGAATTTACAGACACTTTGTTTCACCGTCTCCCGGAAAATGGCGGAGCTCATTGCCATGTGGTCCAAAAACCAGATTGGGGAAAAGAAACCAAAAATGGCCGAAAAAATCACTGCCTACCGGGCCGGCTATCTGGCTGAGGAACGCCGGGGTATTGAGGAAAAATTAAGGTCGGGAGAACTAATCGGGGTAATCACCACCAATGCCCTGGAGGTGGGAATAAACATAGGTTCCCTGGATGCCGTTATTATTTCCGGTTACCCGGGAACCATGATTTCCACCTGGCAGCAAGCCGGCCGATCTGGCCGAAAACACAACGATTCCCTGGTGGTTTTAATGGCCTTCCAGAACCCTCTGGACCAGTACTTCATGAATAATCCCCAGTTCTTATTTGACAAACCCCATGAAAATGCCATTATCGACCTGCAAAACCAGCACATAGTCCGGGCCCATTTATTGTGCACTATTAATGAATTGCCCCTGAATAAAAAAGATTTACAGGAGTATTTTGAGGCAGATGAGTCTATTTTAAGGGAAATGGTTAATGAGGGAACCATCCGAAAAACACCCCACCAGTGGATTTACAATTCCAATGATAACCCGGCCTTCCAGCACGGCCTGGACCAGATATCCTCAGATATCTTCAAGGTTATGCACAGTGGTCGTTTAATGGAAAAAATGGAAAGATCCCACGCCTATCGCGAGGCCCATGAAGGGGCAGTTTTAATTAACCAGGGCGAGACCTACACAGTGGAAACCTTTGACAGTAAGAAACGGTTCATCAATGTGGCCAAAAGAACAGTGGATTATCACACCCAGGTATTAAAGGACGTTGACATTAAAATAACACAAAAAATAGACCGCCGTGAAATTGGAGGGCTTAATGTTCACTTTGGAGAACTGGAAGTTTCCGAGGACTTTTACAAATACAAAATAATGAACTACCGTAAAGTTCTGGGTACCTACCCTCTGGATCTCCCTCCATTAAAATTCAGAACCCGGGGGGTATGGTTTACCCTACCCTCTGCCCTGAAAGAAGAACTGGAAAATAAATTTGAGGGAGACGAAATATTTGCCGGGGGCCTGCACGGCACTGAACACGCCCTTATCGCCCTTTTCCCCTTACATGTAATGTGTGACCGGTTTGACATCGGAGGATTATCCACTCCCTACCACCCGGATACCCAGGAACCAACCATTTTCATTTACGATGCCTATGAAGGAGGAATTGGATTGGCTGAGAAGGCCCTGGAAGTATTTGAGGAACTGGTGGACTCCACCCGGGCCCTGGTAGATAATTGTCAGTGTAAGGACGGCTGTCCTTCCTGCATTTATTCCCCTAAATGTGGTAATGAGAACCGGCCCCTGCACAAGGATGCTACCAGTTACATATTAAAGAAAATGACCCGTAATATGCAGGCTGGTGAAAAAGAAAAGATAATACCCCAGATAAAGGGGATTAACCCGGAAATTGCAGAAGAAAATTTATCAGATAATTCCCAATTACCGTCCTCCCCCCTATCAGCACCACTCACACCACAAAATAAGGCCCTGGTAGGTTCAGAGGGCTATGTGGAATTTGAAGCACTGGATAAACTCACCCAAAGGGGAAAGGAGTTATTCCAGAACGGTGAATCACAGGAGGCCTTATCCTTCTTTGATCGGGCCCTGGAAATCAGACCAGAAGATGCCGAGCTACTCCAGTATAAGGCCCGGTCCCTGGAACAAAATGGAAATCACACAATGGCCCTGGAATATTATCAACAGGCATTTGCCCTGGATTCTAAAAATGAGGAACTAATCTTTCACCTGGCCCTTTCCCTCTACAACAACAAAGACTATTTAGAGGCCAAGCTCCTCCTGAGTGACATAATTAAATCCAATCCTGGTAATGATCAGGCCTGGTATTTACTGGGAGTTATTCTACAGGCCCAGCAGGATGTCCAGGGAGCCATACAATTTTACAGTAAGGCCCTGAGCTTGAATCCCGACCATGAGCAGGCTTCTGAAAGGTTGAGGAAACTACTTTAATCATTCACAAGATAATGTTATAATTAGTATAAATCGATTCAATTTCCTTATCATATTAAAAATATAATAAAAAAGACATTTAAGGATTTATATGCCGTCCCCTAAATACCAAAAACATGAAGAAGAATTAAAAAAGTCCCTTTCCAGTTATGACCCCATAGAACGGCTAAAGGCCCGGCTAATGGAGGAATATCAGGATAAATCTTTGGAAGATTTAGGGGGAGAAGAGATTGAAACTCCCCAGGGTAATACTCTGCAAATTACCAACCGGGAGAAGATAAAATTCAATCTCAAATCTCAAAAAAAAGTGGAAAAATCTATTAAATGTGATTTTAAGCTTTTGCCAGGTATTGGTGATTCTACGGCCACCCGATTAAAAGGGGAAGGCTATAAAACACTGGAGGATTTAATGGAACATCCCCGGTTTGGTAAGAATGCCCGAATATTTCTGGAGAGGATGGGTGAAGGAAACTCCTGTGACATTATTGACCTGGTTAAAAATCGTTATCCTGCTTCCCATAAACGGGTGCTGGAATGTGCTGGATTTAAAGAACCAGAACACTTCATATTCCTGGATATTGAGACCATGGGCCTATCCAGTGTGCCGGTGATTTTAATGGGGGAAGCCACCCTGGAAAACAATAAAATTGAGGTTCGCCAGTATCTTTTAAGAGATCTGGGTGAAGAACCGGCGGTTCTATCTGGGTTTACCTCACAAGTACACGAGGACACAGCCTTTGTATCTTTTAATGGGGTCACCTTTGATTTGCCCTACATAAAAAACCGATTAAGGCACTTCTCTATAAAACCAGATTTGGACAGGCCTCACTTCGATCTTTTACACTTTTCTAGACGGTTCTGGAGAGAAAATCTTCCTAACTGCCAGCTAACCACCATTGAAGAACATTTGTTTGATATTGAAAGGACAGATGATGTTCCTGGAAGCCACATACCCGGTTATTATAAAACTTATTTAAAAACCAATAATATTGGACCTCTGGTACCTATCATTGAGCACAACCGGATGGATATTGTTACCCTGGCCCTTATCATGTCCCGGATGCATGATGAATTATAATTTCTTTTAATTTTTTTAAAATTCCATCTTTTATTTTACCATGATTTAAATTCGTTTTAATGAAATCAATTAAAAGAAAGATTTATGGTATATTTATCCTCAAAATATTTATTAGATGACTATTATAATTTAAAAATAGAATAAAAATAATATCTAATAATGAAAGTGTTTTAAGAATTCGGGATTATTAGTAAATCAAGTTTTACTTGTAATTCTATAATGAATATGTTTTAAGAATTCTAAAGTCAGTAATATTTCGGATTTGAGTCAGATTAATTCCTAAAATTTTATTGAATTCAGTGATTTAACTGGAACTTTAAAATTATATTGTATTTGGGATTTACTGGAACCTAAATTTTATTGAATTAAAGGATTTAACTGGTAATATTCTAAGGGATAATATTGAATTCAATCTTAAAAAAATCATAAAAATAACTAATCTAGAGGGAAATTATGGGGTCCAAAGCAAATAAATCAATTCAAAAAGAGTTTAAAAGTCTCAGACGTAAGTTACTGGATTTAAGTATGCGTAATCAGCTTTTAAATTTCCGACCTCGCTCCCGAACCATAGAAGTGGTAAATGATTCCCCCTCTCACATTTACGATTACCTGGTTTTAAATGAGAAAAAAATGCAGTTTCTTCCGCAAAGAGATGAGAAAGATCTGGAAAAAGAGGCAGAAAAAGAGAGAAATGCCTTACCTGAAGACCTTTCTGAAGAAAACAGTGCTCTTTTAGAATCAATGGTGGAAAATTTAAAAATTGCTAAAATTGATTCCACCACTCCTGAAGGCGAAACAAAAGAGGAAGGTTCTCAGTTATGGGAATTCCCACCTATAGATGAAGAAACGGTGGAAGAACAGAAAAATAGGTTCCTGGAAACAGAACTGACCCCATCTGAGCTGCAAAGAAGATTATTTTACATCAACCAGAGGGCCCGGACCATGCTCCAGGAACAGGGATATAACATTCTTTACCTGGGACTGGGATTTTTAGAATGGGACGAACCCCACGTACCGGACATCAGGAAAGCACCCCTGGTTCTCATACCCGTTATTATTGAGAGAAGAAAAGTGGGAATGTCCTTTTCCATCCACTGGGACGGTAACGACATACTCACCAACATATCCCTCCAGGCCAAATTAAAGGAACAGGATATTGTACTCCCTGAATTTAACATGCCGGCCACTGGCGAGGGTATTAAAAAATATTTAAATAAGGTTAAAAAGTCCATCAAATCCATGAAAGGATGGAAGGTCCACGACGAGATACAGCTGGGTTTTTTCTCCTTTACCAAATTCGTCATGTACCGTGACCTGGACCCGGCCACCTACAAGGAAGCCATTGATATCACGGAAAAACCCTTAATAAAGGCTATATTCAATCCTGACCTGGAAAAACAGCGTTCTAATTTCCTGGAAAGTGAAGTGGACGAGAAACTTCATTATAAAGATGTTTATCACGTTATGGACGCTGATTCGTCACAAATAGCTGCAATTGAAGACGTTAAGGCCGGTTCCAATCTGGTGGTGGAAGGACCACCGGGCACCGGTAAATCCCAGACCATTGTAAATCTCATTGCCGAGCTGATGGCCAGTGGTAAGACCATACTCTTTGTGAGTGAGAAAATGGCTGCTCTTGAGGTGGTTAAAAGCCGTCTGGACCGGATAGGGCTGGGTAAATTCTGCCTGGAACTGCACTCCCACAAGGCCCGTAAAAAAGACGTCCTGCAGGAACTGGAAAGCTCCTTAAAAGAGATTCAGGAAGATGAACTGGATATTGATAGGCAGCTCAATCGCCTGGAAGCCCTGCGGAAACAATTAAATGAATACAACCGGGCCCTGCACCAGCCTCTATATAAAATAAGGCTTTCACCCTTCCAGCTTTTTGGTATGAAAGAAACAGCAGAGAAGAAATTTTCCGAAATTCCAGTTATCCGCATACCTTCCCCAGAGGATATAACCCCGGAACAATGGGAAGAATCCATTATTGAACTGGAAAACCTCTCAAAACTTTCCCAACTATTACCTCCTCTGGCTGAGAACCCCTGGTCCGGAACAGATCCCGGCATGATTTTACCTCCCACCATAAGGGAGATTGAACAACTTATTGTGGAAACCATTGATAATCTGGATTTATTCCGCAAAAAAGTTCGGGAATTTGAAGACGAATATGGAATTAAACATTCCAGAAACTTCTATGAACTGGATAAAACCATTCTAGCCTCTCAGATTTTATCAGAATCACGGCCTATGGATTTAAAGATTCTCAATTCACCAGTATGGGATGAACACGAAAATGACGCCTTCCTGCTTCTGGAGAAACTGGAGAAACTGCAAAGCAGCATAAAAATACTGGATAGATTCCATGACTCGGTTCTGGAAAAAGACCTGGACGCCCTTTTAAGGGATTATCTGGAACATTCCTCCAGTAAAATCAAGTTTTTAAGTGGTAAATATCGGAAAATAAAGAACGAAATTGATTCCCACTATCGGGAAAGTCCTCCACAAAATGATTATGAAATTATACAGGATCTGGAATCTTTAAAAGATCTCATAAACCTGAAAAAGCAGCTGCACGATTATAATGAAATAGCCGTAAAATTCTTTGGATCCCAGTGGAACCTGGAGAGCTCTTCAGTTAAGGATTTAACCGCTACTGCCCGGTGGATAGTCCAGTTCAGAAAGCTGGTTAATGAGCAGATAATCACCGATAAAACCATGGAACTGGTGGCCCAGGGAATAAATAAAGAGAAAATCGACCAGCAGGAAAATGAATTACTGGCCGAGAACGACTACTTCTCTAAATCCCTGGAAAAACTAAAATCTACCCTCAATACCCACAGCCACATAATATTCAATAAGGAACCTCAAATGGTTTCATTCAGCCAGTGGAAAACCCGGCTAAAACTGTGGAAAGATAATCTAAGTATATTGCCCTTGTGGTCCCAGTACCTGGAGAAAAAGAAGCTCTGTATGAAGACCAAGGCCGCTCCATTTATCCCTTCAGTAGAATCAGGAGTTATAGAGTTAAAAGATGTGAAGGACGTTATGGAAGGTAATCTGGCAGATAGTCTTTTGAGTATGGCCTTTAAGGAGATATCCATACTCTATACTTTTATTGGAGACTTACACCAGGGTCGGATAACGGAATTCCAGGAACTTGATTCCAGGATTATTGAATTAAACCGTAAAAGATTATTTAATAAACTAAACCATGAAATGCCCCAGGTATTTGGCGGGGCCGCCCCTAATTCTGAGGCCAGTGTTCTCAGCGGTGAATTCACCCGGAAAAGAGGACACCTTCCACTAAGAAAACTTCTGGCCAAAACTGGAGGACTGGTAACCCAGATTAAACCCTGCTTTATGATGAGTCCCTTGTCCATTGCCCAGTATCTGGACCCGGCCAATACCCAGCTGGAATTTGATGTGGTAATCTTTGATGAGGCCTCTCAGGTAAAACCAGAAGATGCCCTGGGGGCCTTTTTAAGGGGAAAAACAGCGGTAGTTATGGGGGACACCAACCAATTACCTCCCACTTCCTTTTTTGACCAGATGATAATATCTGAAGAAGAAACCGAAGAGGTGGCCCGGGCCGCCGACATGGAAAGCATACTGCACCTGTGCAAAAGAAGCTTCCAGGTCAAGATGCTCCGATGGCACTACCGTAGCCGGCACGAATCACTCATCGCCGTTTCTAACCAGGAGTTCTATGATAATTATCTCCTGGTATACCCTTCACCATGTCACGAAAGTGAAGAACTGGGTTTAAAACTTAATTATCTTCCTGAAACTGTATATGAAAGAGGAAGAGGTTCTTTTAATCCTATGGAAGCAAAAGAAGTGGTAAAGGAAATTTTTAATCACTTTAAAAAGTACAAGGGAAGCAAGAGTCTGGGGGTAGGTACTTTCTCAGTGGCCCAGATGAATGCCATCCTGGAAGAGCTGGAATTAATGCGTAAAGAGCATCCCCGCATGGAAAAATATTTCCGGGAAGATTTGGACGAGCACTTCTTTGTTAAAAACCTGGAAACCATTCAGGGAGATGAAAGGGACGTTATATTTATTAGTATAGGTTATGGATTTGATGAAAATCAGAAAATATCCCTCAACTTTGGACCATTAAATCAGGAAGGTGGGGAGCGCCGGTTAAATGTTCTCATCACCCGGGCCCGGGAAAAATGTGTGGCCTTTTCCAATTTCCGTTCCATGGATTTGCATGTTACTGGAGGAACGCCCTTTGGAGTTAAAGCCCTTAAAACATTTCTTACAATACGCCGAAAGCGGCAGTTTAACCCTGGATCACGCCCATAATACTGAGCTGCAGAGTCCCTTTGAGGATTCAGTTTATCAGTTCCTGGCAGAGAATGGATTGGAAGTGGAAAGAAGCATAGGATGTGCTGGATTTAGAGTGGATATGGCCATTGTTGATCCTGAAAACCCGGGAAGATACCTGGTAGGAATAGAATGTGACGGGGCCATGTACCACAGTTCTGCTGTGGCCCGGGACAGAGATCGTCTCCGTGAACAGGTCCTGGAAGGTCTGGGCTGGAAGATAATACATGTGTGGTCCACTGACTGGTACCGTAACCGGGAAGAAACCCAGAAAAAACTCTTAAATGCCATTGGAGTCATGGAAATCATGGTTCAAGACCAATTGCAAAAAGAGTCCGAAGAAATAAATGAAATGGAAGAGACTATTGAAGAGCTGGAAGAATCGCTGGAGGAAACTCAGAATGAATCAACTGGAGAACTTTCAGAAGAATCAAAGCTAGAATCTCTGGGAGATACTGAATTATCTGATGAAGAATCATCTGGTTTAGAGGCTAATTTAGAAACCGGTGATGAAACCTTAACTAACGGGGAAATGGTTGATGTTGAGGCACCAATAGAAAAAACTGATAGTCCAGGTCAGGAAATTATAAATCAGGAAACCGACCCTAAAAACTCTAATTCCCCTATGGATAACACTGGCCCTGCAATGAGTCAAATGTCTAATGAAAACTCCTCTGAAGAATTTTTCACTGATGATGATTTAGATTTAGCTCCTGAACCAGTTAAAGCACCTTCACCACCTAAAATCGAAGATAAGCTGATTCCTTACCAGTCCTATGAATCCACCACCTTGAAATCTTCAGAGGACCTTTATAAGAGTCCCACTCCGGTGGTTTCCACAGTGGTCAGTGAAATAGTTTCCATTGAGGGCCCTATTCATTATGAAGAAGTAATCCGGAGAATTAGAGAAGGGTGTGGTCTGCGCCGGGCCGGTAATAAGGTGAGGAATATTATTTCCAGTGCCGTGGATATGGCTGAAAATAATGGTAATATTCGCCGCAGTGGTGATTTCCTATTACTTAATGATACTTCCCGGATATCGGTACGGGAAAGAATCTATAAACCTGATATTACCTTCATTTCTGCTGAAGAAATAGAAGAGGCCATTAAGATGGTTCTGGATTTTGAATCAGAAACACCGGAGAAAGAGCTGGTTATTAAAACGTCCCGCCTATTCGGTTTCAAAAATACCAGTAAAAAGACCTTTGACCGAATACACCAGGTACTGGAGGACATGTTAAATAAAGGAGTCCTTAGAGATAGTAATGGAAAAATAGATTTAAATAAATAATATTTTTTATTTATTTTCATTTATTTTTTAATTATAACCCTTTTCTATTATTTATTTTTATTTTTATCTTATTTTTAATTTTTTTAGTCTCTATAAAGCTTATTTTAATTGATTTTATTTTCTTTTCAAAATAAAAATTTTTTAATTTATATTTAAACTTTTTAATTTATCCCTCAATAATAAATACTCCTCATAAAATGATACTAATTGAAATTGTATTATGCACAAATTAAATGAAATCTTGAATTAAATAATAAAATTTTAATAATACCATAACAACTATTAATATAAGGAGGACTGTCTTGAACCCGTATGCCATTATATCTATAGTTGCAGCTATCACCTCATTTTTTATAGCCAATTTTATCTACTTTAGAAACCCTAAAAACTCTCTAAACAGAACTATTGCTATATTCAGTACATTAATCGCTTTAATGGCCTTATTTGAATTTGCTTATCGGCTGGCAGAAACTCCAGAGAGTGCTTTCGTGTGGTTAAAGTTAAGTGCCCTGTGGCCTCTGATACCAGCAGTCATTGCCAATATTGCCCTGGTATTTACCCGCCGATCCCACATTCTTAAACTAAAAATTAGTTATTTAGTTATCTATGGCCCGGCTTTATTATTTGTTTTTTTAGGATTAGGCACCAATTTATTTGTGGGACCTCCAGTACTGGAATACTGGGGATGGACCTATTCTATCCCTGCAGATGAAACAATCTATGATTTATTTGCCGTGTGGACAGTAACAGTATCCTTTTTATCAGCCCTGGTTGTATTTTTGCACTATTTTCAATCAGATGGGATGGAAAAGAAACAATCACTGTATATCAGCCTGGGGATATTCATGCCCCTGGTTCTCAGTTTAATCAGTGATTACATTTTAAGAGGACTTTCCATTAAAGTACCTGAGCTTACCCAAACTCTTCTGACTCTGGGACTGGTTTTCATTGCATATGGGGTATGGAGATACAATTTCCCGGTATTAACCCCGTCACTGGCCTCAGAAAAGATTGTCTCCACCATGCCCAATTTTCTCATACTTTCTGATCACCGGGGCAGGATTACCAAAATTAATCAGAGTATAACCTCAGTACTGGGTTATAAAGAATCTGATTTAATGGGCAAGCCTTTTTATGAATTATTTGCTCCTACTAAGAAAATAGATTTAAAGAAAGTGGTTTATGAAGGAAAAAAGGTTAATATGGAGTCGGTTATTTGCACCATAAAAAACCAGGAAATGGATGTTTTCCTTAATATTTCCCCTATATTCAGTATTCTTAAAGATCCTACCGGATTTGTTATAATTGGAACGGATCTAACTGAAACCAAGAAAGCCATGCATAAAATAATTGAAAATGAATTTAAATTCCGTAGCGTAGTGGAACAAACTTCGGACGGTATTTTTCTGTCTATTGATTCCGGTAAAATTATTGACTGGAACAAATCCATGGAAAAAATAACTGGAATAAAAAAAGCAGAAGCCACTTCTAAATGCATATATGAAATCATGCATCAAATTAATTCCCCAAATGAAAGCGAATTGGAATTATCTTTTCTAAAAGAAAAATATGACGATATTTTTAGCAGTAGAAATCTCCCAGATGAACTCAAAATACAAGAAAGAGAAATTTTACATACTAATGGTTCTTTAAGAAATATAACGGTTAATAATTTCTTTGTGGAAAAAAGTAGTCCCCTTATTTTATGTACGGTGGTCCAGGATGTTACTGATCGTAAGGAATTTGAAAATTCTTTAAAGACTTCCTTAGCTGAAAAAGAGGTTTTATTAAGGGAAATCCATCACCGGGTTAAAAATAATCTTCAAATCATTTCCAGTCTTTTAAACCTTCAGACGGTATATATAGATGATGAAGAGGCCCTTAATTTATTCAAAGAAAGTCAAAACAGGGTTAAATCCATGTCCATGATACACGAGAGCCTTTATCAATCCCGTGACCTGGCCCACATTGACTTTTCCATATACCTATCCCGCCTATGTAATGAACTTTTATCGTCTTATGGGGTAAATATTAATCTCATTACCCTGAAAACTGATTTAGAAAAAATCTTTTTAGACATAAATACTGCTATCCCCTGTGGTTTAATAATCACAGAACTATTTACTAATTCTATTAAATACGCTTTTCCAGAAGCTAGAAAAGGAATAATAGATATAAAATTCCAGCTGGATACCGACGATAATTTTATTTTGGAAGTATCTGATAATGGGGTGGGATTCCCTGACGATATAGATTTTGAAAACACAAAATCACTGGGAATGCGGCTGGTTAGCTCCCTGGTTGATCAATTAGATGGTACCATTGAACTGGATAATAGTTCAGGGACCAGATTTATCATTAAATTCCATGAATTAGAATATGAATCCCGGGTTTAATTATTAAATTAAAAATTATATTTTTTAGATAAAAAAAATAAATATTACTGGATTTTATTCTTCTTTTTTAAATCCTTCCAGCTCGGCAAATTCATCCACCCATTCCACACAATATCCTTTTTTCTCGGCCCGCCGGATTAAAAGAACACCAATAATAGCTCCTCCGATACCACCCAGAGTATCGGTAAACAGGTCAGTCATGGTATCAGCCAGCGGACTCTGGGTTGGGGAACCCTGGGTTAGGCCCGTAGGGAATACATGATCTATACTGGGATAAATAAAGGTATCATAGGTAAATTCAACCATTTCCAGTATTCCACCAATCCCAATGGTTATCAGAACTATTAAAAAACCCATGAAAAATAATCTGGTTTTTACCTTCCCATAGACATAAGCAGTATACATAAACATCATTCCAATTAAGGCAACTAATAAGGGGATGGTGAAATGCATAAAATCATCGTAGTGGGGTATTTTACCATAAAACCCAAAGGTATTGCCCAGCACGTATTCTAGAATAACCACACCCAGAAACATTATCTCCACTTCCACAGGTATAATCTGTATGTGGCGTCGATTTAGTAGGGTAGGTAAATAAATAACTCCCAGGGCCAGAAGGGCCATGATACCAAATACCTTGGTTCCACCCACTCCAAAAAGGACCATAATTATTCCAAAAGCTAAAATAAGGATTCGCATTAATATGAGAAGGTTCTTCTTCCAGGCACTTATATTTTTAATAGGGGGATTGGTGAAACTCATGGGTAATCATTCCGTGATTTATTTGTGATTAATTCTATTATCTTTATATTGTTTAATTTATTTTTATAAACTTTTTTAATTTCTTAAATTAAAATTATAATCATGAAAAATCAATTTAACCTTTTTCTACAGGTTATATTAAATATAACTTGAATAGACAAATTTGCTAGCTTTTCAATAAAAAATAAAAAAAAATTAAAACCCCCATACAAAACGTATGAAAGGGGTTACTTATTGCATTCGCTTTTTCCTTAGAAAGGTAGCTCTGCATATTTACCTTTTATAGTAACGGATGATGTGTTCCAGTTATTGACCACACCTAACTCGTTACCATAACTTATGGCATCTGCTGCGTACCATACTCCATTTACATAGAGCTGGGCCCATACATGGCCGTAAGTAGTTCCGCTATTGAATATACAGGATCCGTGCACATAACGTGCTGGAATTCCTGCTGAGCGGGCCAGGGCAATCATTAGATGGCTATGGTCTACGCAATTTCCTTTTTTTAATTGTAGAGTTTGTACTGATCCGTACTTGGTATTGTAGTAGAAACTGTAATTGAGGTTATTCCGCACCCATTTAAATATTGATGAGGCTTTATCCCAGCTGGATGATAATCCGCTGGTTATAGAAGCCGATAAAGCACTTATCTGGGAGCTGGTTACCTGGCAATTCACGGTGGACTTCTTGTAGTTTCCCAGGATTTCTCCCTGGTAAGCATCATTTACCTCATTTACACCCACACCGCCGGAATTGCTACTTGATCCGGAAATGGTGATGTTATTTAAGGTAACGTACCTGGGTAAATATCCTTTGGTTGACTGGAAGCTCACGATTTTTGACATGTAGTAAATCATTTTTTGGTACTGAATTTTCCCTAGTGAACTATTTGCGTAATTTGGAGTTCGACCATATTTTTCTATATATTTAGCCACTTTATTGGCCAGATTCACGTACTCTGTTTTAGAGAGGACGCCTACTTTTGAATTTCCGCTGGGGTTGCTGGCAGCAGATGTACATTTGAGAGTTATACTTGTGGTTTTTCCACTGTTGATTTGAGTTATTCCTTTGGCCAGCAAATAAAGGAATTCGCTCATGGTTAAATTGTAGTTAGAGATAACTACGTAGCCCGGGAGTTTGTGGTTTGTTTCTATGTAAGCTTTGACCCTTGAGGCAGCATTTTTAATGCTTTTCAGGTCGAAAGTTACTGAATTTTTACTGACGGTGGTTCCTGCTGCTCTTATCTCTTCTTTTGCAGAGTTATTATTCAGGGAGTCGGCTGAATTTGGACGTTGCGAATTATTTACAACGCCTGCTTCTTCATGTTCGGTGGAATTGGCCGTGGTGTGATTTTGGTTTCCGACTAGAGTTTCTATTTCCGGGGTGTCAGTCGAATTAATATCTTCGATGGAACTGTTATTGCTAACAGGATCACCGGAGCTGCTGTTATTGTTTATCACTGGTTGATTTACGTCTTCGGCGTAGATGGTAGTGGAACAAGAAAAAGCGATGCATATTGCTATTACAATTGCTATCTGCATTTTTCGCGAGATTATACCTCCTCCGAAACGACGAAAATATTGGGGATACAATTTCCAAGCATAGCCCTGAAATTGTATACCTTTGAACTTCGTCGATAACTATATTTTGATTTTTAGAGGATATAAAACTTTATGATTTTATTGTAAAAATTACATATTAATGGTCTCCCTTCATGGTTTACCCTAAAAAATTATTAAGCTGGAAAAATAATTAATTCTAAATAATATTTCATTTTCATTTTTTATTCTAAAATTTATTAAAAAATGAATAATAATAGTAATAATATTAATTAGCTCATAAAAACTAAAATTTTAATTTAAGAACTAATATACAATAAAATATCAAAAACCGATTTATTTTAATAAAAGAAAAAGATAATTTACCTGGTGATAAAATGGAGAGAATTTGTGATATAAGTGACGTGGAAGAGGGATCCATGCAGGGATTCGATGTTGGTGAAAAAAAGATTTTACTGGCCCATATTGATGGAAATTTTTATGCAGTGGATGCTATCTGTACCCACCGTGGAGGATATCTTCCTGATGGAAAAATAAGTCGAAATGTGATTATTTGTCCGGTACATGGAACCCAGTACGACGTTACCTCTGGAAAAGTGGTTAGAAATGTATCTCGTTTAATGAAGTATTTAACTGGAGAGGCCACAGATTTAAACCGATATGAAATTTCTATTGAAGGAGATTCTGTTTTTATTGAAATATAATCTATTATAACGAATTTAAAAGTCTAATCTATATTTAATAAACTCTTAATTGTATATTTTTAAATTGTTTACTTTTTTTTGAATTAATTATAATAACATTTAAAAAAAATTCAAAAATAATAATAAAATTCAAAAAATATTAAGAATAATAATATTTAAAAATAATTAAAAAAAAATAAGAAGTTTTAGATAGTTTAAAGCTTAATAGGAAATACTTAAATCTTCTACTTCTTCTTTGATTTTCCCGTCCAGTACGGTGATAATCCTATCAGCCATATTGGCCACGTAAGGTTCGTGTGTTACCAGTACCAGAGTTACATTCTCTTTTATATGGATGTCTTTTAAAAGGTTCAGTATAATATCCCCTGTTTTGGAATCCAGAGATCCTGTGGGTTCATCTGCCAGAATTATGGAGGGATGATTAACCAGGGCCCGGGCAATGGCTACCCTCTGCCTTTCGCCCCCGGATAATTTAGTGGGCTTTTGATCTATTTTATCCTCTAAATCCACGGATTTTAATAGACTTAAAGCGCGTTCTTCCATTTCTTTTCCAGAAGCTGGGGTTTCCAGCATGGGTATTTCCACATTTTCCTTTACCGTTAAATTGGGAATGAGGTTGTGCAGCTGGAATACAAATCCAATTTGCCCTGATCGGAATTTGCTTAAATCCTTTGTTTTTATTAAATCAATACCTGAAACATTAATTGAACCTTCATCTGCCACATCCAGGGCCCCTATCATATTAAGAAGAGTTGATTTACCTGAACCCGAAGGTCCAATAATAGAAACGAACTCTCCTTTTTTTATATTAAGGTCGATTCCATTTAAGGCCTTTATCTTGCCCTGATCATAACTTTTTTTCAGGTTATTAATTTCTATAATATTTTCTCTAACATCCCCAGAATCCTTATTTTTCTCATTATTCATAGCGCAACGCCTCGGTTGGTGCTAATTTTGATGCCCTGTAGGCTGGATATATCCCACCCAGAATACCTACCAGTAATGCAATTCCATAGGCCCTTATAAATAGGTCAAGTGAATAAACCGGTTGAATTATACTACCAAAACTGGAGGAATAGGCCAGTACCGCATTTACTCCTACTATTCCTACTATGGTACCTACCGTACCTGCTACCAGAGTGAGTACAATGGACTCTCCCAGTATCATGCCCAGTATTCGGCGGCTTCTCCATCCTACCGCTTTCAAAACTCCTATTTCACGAGTTCTCTCATATACTGACATTATCATGGTGTTGATAACTCCCACTCCACCAATTATAATGGCCAGCAGTGAAATGGCCCAGGTGGCGGTGTCAATGTAACCCAGGGCACTGTTTATTCTATTGGCCTGGTCAGCGGCGGTGGTGGTGGATAATTCATTAGGATATGCTTCCCCAATGCTCTTACCTACCTGGGTAATATTGGCATTGTTATCAATTTTAACGGCAATGTTACTGATCTTATTTTGATTACCTGTTAAATTCTGAAGTGTTTCCAGGGGCATGTAAGCTGCACCATCGGTGATGTAGCTCCCGGTTTCGAATATTCCTGTGATTTTGAAATCTTGACCAAAAAGTGCTAAACTATCTCCCACACTCTTATTTAAGTTTTCAGCTGCATTTTTCCCTATAATTATTTCATTGGTACTTCCATTACCAAATAGGGTCCCATTGACGCTATCTATACCTGCCAGGCTTAATTTACTCTTCTCCATACCATAGACGAAAAAAACTCCTGGTCCGAAAGTACTACTTCCAGAAACATTGGCACTGGCACGCAAGACCCCTGCCGTTTCCTTTACTCCACTAATATTTAAAATATCATCGGCCCTGCTTTCATTAATGCTTCCAGATGAGTCAAAGCTATTTGATCCGGTTTTGGTGACTGTAATTTCAGCCGAACCTGCCTTTAAAGTTGTTTCAGTGGAAGCCTGAAGACCACTGGTTACCAGGCCCAGAGCTACAATGGTGGCAATTCCAATGGCGATCCCCACAATGGCCAGGGCACTCCTGGTTTTATTTCTAAATGGATTCTTTAAGATTAATCCTAAATAATTCATGATAATGCTCCTTTTTTGAAATTATACTTTCATAACTATTTTATTAAACCAATTTATCCTGTTAATGAACCATTTATTATATTTGAACTGGGAAATCCACATTATTAATTACTTGTTTTATAATTTTTGAGTTAATAAATGAATTACTACTTTAGTTATATTATTTCGTCACACAAGCATAATATTTATTATAACTTGTATAAAAAAATTCTAAATTAAAATCGTCACACATTTTAAAAAAAGAAAATATATTCATATTTATGGAATTCCTATATTTATTACCGCTATTTGTCAGTAACGGTTCACTGGATTGTTTTTTAAAACAAAAATAATGACCCCAATGGCCACCAGGACCATTAATAGTTTATAACTTTCTATCACATTATCACGACCTAATAAGTAAAATAAAAATAAAAAAATTATAAAAAATTTATTCATTTTTCAGCATTTTTTCTTTTTCTTTGACAGTTAAATCCTTAATAATTTCCTGAGGGTGGCCGGTTTTTAAAAGCTTTCCCCCTCGCATAAGGGAAGCCACGTCGCACACGTCAATTACAAAATCCATATCGTGGGATATTATTAGAAAAGTCTGGTTTAGTTCTTCTCTAGCTTTAATAATTGAGTCGGTTAATTGAACACGTGTAATAGGATCCATGGTACCTGTAGGTTCATCCAGAATAATAATCTTAGGTTCTTTAATCAAAACCTGGGCCAGTGCTACCCGGTGCCTTTCCCCTCCACTTAACTCATGGGGATACTTCTTTAACATGGCCGCTGCATAGTCTTCAGAAAAACCCACTGCATGGAGGACATGTAAAGCTTTAATTTTACCAAATTCAGCAGGTAATGCCAGGCTAATGGAATCGGTGAGGTTTTCAATAATATTTTTATGAGGGTACAGGCTGTATTCCTGATGAAGCAATCCTATGTAAGGGGTGACTCTTCCCCTTCCCAGAGGACCCCTTTGGGTCATATCTATCCAATTTTCACCTAGTTTAACATCAATAACACCGGAACTGGGGTCAGTTAATCCGCAAAGTATTCTGGAAAGTGTAGTTTTACCAGCCCCACTAAGACCCACTATACTGCATATTTCACTTTCATTGACGACCAGATCCACCCCGTCCACAGCTTTAACCACCCCTCTTTCAATGGAATAATAGTGTTTTTTCACGTTTTCTATTTTAATTATGGGGTTAGTGGTGGAAATGGCGGTTTTTTTCTCAGGTAAGGGTACAGTGTCCATGAATTTTTCCACAACAATTTTGGGATTCCCTTCCATGATAATTTTACCATTATCCAGCCATATTACATAATCCGAAAGTTTTTTCATTACTTCTGGCCAGTGGGAAGAAACAACCATGGTTTCCCCTTTGTTTTTAACGCCGTCTAATAATGCTTCGTGCAACATTTCTGCTGTTTGAGGATCCAGGGTTCCGGTAGGTTCATCTGCCAGAAATATCATGGGCTCTTTAGCCATTTGCCTGGCCAGAACCACTCTTTGTTTTTCTCCCCCACTTAAATCTCGGGCTATGTGGGTTATTCGGTGAGTCATCTGGGCCATTTCTAAAAGTTCAATGGCCTTATAAGTACTCTCCTCATCTGAACTGTCCAGGGACTTTAAAACATTGTCAATCACGGTATCGTCTTCATAGAGGGCAAAGGTTCTCTGGAGCATGATTGATATTCGGCGTCGAATGGCTGCAAAAAGGGGCCTTTCGCAGTTCCAGAAATCAACGCTTTCTGCTTTAAAAATACCTCCGCATTTACATTTTTTATTTTCCATGGACGGTGGTTCTACCCTTAAACAATCTTTACACAATGCTATGTTATAGATTATTTGGCCATTATCAGGCTGGTAATCTTTCATTCCACGTAGCATGTTAATTAAAACTGATTTTCCAGATCCACTTTTTCCCAGTATTCCCAGCACGGATCCTTCATCAATGGTTAAATTAATATTTTCCAGTGTTTTCAGGTTATTGAAGGATTTATTTACATTTCTTATTTCAATAAAAGACAAAATATCACCTATCTGTTTGGTCTGAGCCACAAAGTGGTGTTTCACATTCAGGGCATTTAGTATTTCGGCAGGGTACGGCGCGTGTTTTTGGGGATTCATAACCACATTCTGGACATTTACAGACTTTTGGAGGTCCAGCCCCTAATCCCCGGCCACCATAAGATCTCCTTTGCACAAGGGACTCTATTCCTTGAGGGGAAGTTATTTCTTCTTTAGTCATTTTTATATCTTCTGATTGACAATCAAGGCATTTATCATACTCTTTTTCTGGACTACTCCATTCAAATCCGCAAATATTACATTTATATTTTATTTTTTCTGTTATGAAATCATCCCCGGTTATAATAATCATTTCTCCCTCAATTAGGGCCTTAGCAATCTTTTTTCGGGCTGAAGATATTGTTCGATGGAAGGTGGGTTGGGAAATGCCCATCATTTCTGCCGATTTTTTCTGCTGGATATCGTGATAATCTCTCAATCGTATGGATTCATATTCATCTATGGTAATCTCAATAGGATTATTAGAATCAAGATCTGCACTGTCTGGTTTAAAACAGCGAATTTTTGGTTCATCACTTATCTTCCTTATTCTTCGAGGCCTTGACATGATTTGAATATATATTCAAATTTAAATATAAATTTATCCAGTTTTAATCTAATTAATTTTTAATACATAATAAAAATGATTTCTAGTTAAATCCTCCCTGTAGAGTGGTAATTTCCTTTAATTTACTTTCCTGGAATAATTTTATATTTTTTTCCACATTTCCCGTGGATCCTTTATAAACTTTAATACCTTCTTTATTCAATAAACGAAAAGCTACATTTCCTAATTTTCCGGTTATCAATATTTCCACTTTATTATCTACTAAATGCTGGGCAGCCAGACTTCCAGCACCTTTTTCTTTTTGGAAGGGGTTTGCATGTTCTTCCATATTTTTTATTTCACTATCTTCTATTTCTAAGGTAATGAAATCACGGCTTCTTCCAAATATGGGGCTTACTTCAGATTTCATACCTCGCCCGGTGGATGCTATGGTAATTTTCAAGAAAAATCCCTCCTTAAATACATATTTTTATGAATATATATTCAAAACAATTATATAAATACTTATCCAAATTAAATTAACAATTAATTTAAAACGGAATTTATAGGATAATAATAAGATTCTAATTAATTAACAGAATTTTATTAGTAAAATAATAAGATTCTAATTAATTTTCACCTTAAAAACTTCTAAAAATTGGTTCATTTTTCATAAGATTTGGTTAAAAATGTAAAAAAATTGAATTTTCTTTTGATAAAAAACATCACATATAATAGTTTTAAATACCTAACATATAGATGATGAAAAGCAATTACTATATTGTAAAATTTGATTATAAAGCTCGACTTGATTCAATTTACATTAATATTCTGGGAAATCTTAAAAAAACACAGGGATCTTTAGATGTTTCTGATAATGTCATTATTGATCTGGATGCAGAAAATAACCCGGTACTATTTAAAATTGTAGATGCATCGGTCATATTCCAGGAAAAGAAAAATTTCTTTAAGAACATTTCTCAGGTGAAAATTGATTTAAAAGTGGATTCAGATTCCATTAACTTTAATGGCCAGTTTTACTTTTCCATTGACAATGAGGTCCTGGAGAAAATTGTGGAAGTTACCATCCCTAATGAAATAAAAATGCCGGAAACACAGGGAACTTACACTGCTGGAAAATCATTTTAGTACCCTATTTAAGTTTTAAAACTCTCTTAAAATTTAAATCAATGTTTATTCTAATTTTACAATTTAAAAAGGTAAAAATTTTAAACAATCATTTTTATTTTATTTTAAAAGTATTTTATACGGTTTTTAATTAATTCAAGGTTATTTATTGATTATTATAGATATTGGCTATTTTAGATTTATATAATTAATTTTTTTTATAATCTATTATTTTAATACACCAAAATGCTTCTTTTAAAATTTTGGGTTTTATTCGTAACACAAAAACTATATAATAGTTATGAACAAATCTATACGGGGGGATATGTATGGATGAAAATTTTCATCCTGCTAAACCAAAAAACAACTTAGATTATTTTTCGAAGTTTGTTGGAAAAACCGTTTTAAATGGTAAGCTATATAAAGCAATCTTTATATTAGTTGCCAGTTTTTTATTCCTATGGTCAATGAGTGCCGCATTTGCAGCAGATGTGCCTACGTGTAGTACTGCAGATAATGCTTTAGCCCCAGTTGATGACGTTAGTAGTAATGATGGCGTTGTCCCTATTGATCAGGAGAAAAAATTAACCAGCAATCCATTAGGTGATCCACCTGTTAATGGAGTTTATACTCCCAGGTGCTACCCCAGCGCAGACATTGCCGTTTCCAAGGAGTTTTGGGATGGTAGTGAGGCTAATAAATGTGCTCACATACCAGTAACTACTTCTAATTACGGCTCTAATGTTTGGTCAGTTGTTAAAGTGACCAATTATGGTCCGAACATGGTTGGAAAAACTATTGTAACGGATAAATTACCTGTGGGACTTGTTTATTTAAGTCATGCCATTTTTAATGGTACTGATCATATTTTAGGCAATCCTGCTGCATTTAATCCGGCAACTGGTCAATGGACTATTAACAACTTAAAGGCTGGTAGTACATATTACTTGGGACTTTACTGTCTGGTAAATAAGACTGGTAAATTAACCAACATGGCTGAAAAAACCTGTAGCAGCATTTACGATCCAAATAGATGCAATGATCGTGCTTGGGCGAGTCTATGTGTGCCTCCAGCAGCAGATATTAGTGTTTCTAAAGAGTTTTGGGATGGTAGTGAGGCTAATAAGTGTCTTCATATACCAGTGACCACTTCTAATTATGGCTCTAATGTCTGGGCGGTTGTTAAAGTGACTAATAATGGTCCGAATATGGTTGCAAAAACTATTGTGACGGATACACTGCCTATGGGACTTGTTTATATTGCTCATGCCATTTTTAATGGTACTGATCATATTTTAGGCAATCCAGCAGCATTTAATCCGGCAACTGGTCAATGGACTATTAACAACCTGAACGCTGGTGCTTCTTATTACCTGGGACTTTACTGTCTGGTAAATAAGACGGGTACTCTTACCAACATAGCTAACAAGACATGTAGTAGTATTTATGACCCAAATACCACTAACAATAATGCTTCGGCTAGTCTAACTGTGCCTCCAGCAGCAGATGTTTGTATTTCTAAAGAGTTTTGGGATGGTAGTGAGGCTAATAAGTGTCTTCATATACCGGTGACCACTTCTAACTTTGGATCAAATGTTTGGGCGGTTGTTAAAGTGACTAATAATGGTCCGGATATGGTTCCGACCATGATTGTGACGGATAAATTACCTGTGGGACTTGTTTATATTGCTCATGCCATTTTTAATGGTACTGATCATATTTTAGGCAATCCAGCAGCATTTAATCCGGCAACTGGTCAATGGACTATTAACAACCTGAACGCTGGTGCTTCTTATTACCTGGGACTTTACTGTCTGGTAAATAAGACTGGTGAGATCCATAATATGGCTGAAATTACCTGTAGCAGTATTTACGATCCAAATAAAACTAATGATCGTACCTGGGCAGGTATTAAAGTGCCTCCAGCCGCAGATATTGCAGTTTCTAAAGAGTTTTGGGATGGTAGTGAAGCTAATAAGTGTCTTCATATACCGGTGACCATGGCTAATTATGGCTCTAATGTTTGGGCGGTTGTTAAAGTGACTAATAATGGTCCGGATATGGTTCCGACCACTATTGTGACGGATACTCTTCCTGTGGGACTTGTTTATATTGCTCATGCCATTTTTAATGGTACTGATCATATTTTAGGCAATCCAGCAGCATTTAATCCGGCAACTGGTCAATGGACTATTAACAACCTGAACGCTGGTGCTTCTTATTACCTGGGACTTTACTGTCTGGTAAATAAGACGGGTACTCTTACCAACATAGCTAACAAGACTTGCAGTAGCATTTGCGATCCAAATGCAACTAATAATAATGCTTCGGCAAATTTAACTGTGCCTCCAGCAGCAGATTTAGAATTGACTAAAACTGTTGACAAAACTACAGCATTTGTGGGTGACATTGTAAATTTCACCTTCATTGTGCAAAATAAAGGACCTGATCAAGCAGTTAATGTAACTGTGACTGATAAAATGCCAGAAGGCCTATTATTCCAGTCATACACTGCTAATTATGGAACTTACGATTCAACTACTGGAGTATGGACAATCGATGTTCTTCCAGCAGATGCCATTGCACAATTAGTTGTTACTTCATTAGTGGAAAACAGTGGATTTAAAATAAATAATGCCACTGTAACCTCTCTAACCTATGACCCTGTATTAACCAACAACAATGCATCAGCAAGTTTTGATGCCCTTGATGGTAGTGCAGCAGGTGGGGGAGATGAACCAACTGGTGACGGTAATGACGGTACCACTACTGTAGGTGCACAGGAAGTTAGTATGCAGGAAACAGGAATGCCAATCGCAGCACTTGTTTTAGCTATATTAATGGTTTTAGCAGGAACTTTTAGTTCTAGAAAAAAATAAGGAAAATTTTTAAAATGGGGATGCCCGGGAATTAATAGATTTATTTTAAATCTACCCCGGGGGGATTAATTTTTTATTAAAATCAAAAAAATAAATAACTACTATTTTTAAAAAATAATTTAAATTAATTTCACGGTTGTAAATTTTTTTCACTTCTTTTCATCCAGTGCTTCAAAAATAAAGCGGGGCCTGGTACCGTATTTTTTAATAAGCTCCTCTATTTCTTCATCGCTACCTGCCTGAGGATGGTTTCTAATTATTTCCTTGGTTTCCTCCAGGCTGTAAGATATCTCCACTACATCAAAGCGTAGTTTCAGTAAAAAAACCAGAATTTTAGATAAAAAATAAAAATCAGTTAGAATATCATATTTAACGCCCCGAAATTTTAGGATCCAGGCGGTCTGGGTGACCACATTAACCTCTTTCAAATCCTGGCGGTGTTTAAGGTATTCATTTAATACCCTAAAATAAAAGGGGGCCGTGCTAGGGCCATGTTCTTCAGTCCATAGTCCCAGGCCCACCTTATCCTTATCAATGTATTCTGAATCCAGGAAAGGATCAGCAAAAAGAATAAGATCTTGTAATGCGGCTTTCTGGTAAACTTCCCGCTTGTTTTTGGCCCCCATATCTTTTTTTATGGTGTCCCAGAATATGTGGTACACTTCGTGGGGTTTAGTGTCCATGTCAATAAATAAATAGGCCTCATAAACATCCATGTCCAGCTGGGAAATAGCACGGTAAATATTGGCTGATTTACCAGTGCCGGGTGTACCTAAAACATGTAAAAATCTTCCTTTTGAGGTTTTTAAACTTTTAAGGACTTGACATAGTTCCAGAAATGAAGCGGTCTTTACAAAAGATTTGGTATCCTTTGCAGATAGTACCTTATGATTGGACATTGATATAAGGTTAGTATTTATTATTATAGATAAATTTCCATTTGATTCTGGAATTGAATTGTTTCAAATAATGATTTAAATTTTTTTGAAATTTTGGAAATATTAATTTTTAATGGTGACTTTAATTCTAATAAATTCTTTAATTAAGAAATATAAGTTCAGGAAAAAGGAAGAAAAATATTAAAGGCCAAAAATGAGGATTAGAGAATTTATTAATTAATAACGAATTCAGTAATAAAAACAAATGTAAATACAAAATTAGAAAAAGAATAAATAATTAATTTAATTTCAGATTATCTTAAATCATTAAAATTTTTTTTGGACCCATTTCACATACCCAAAAAAAAAAAATTTAATTAAGTTTTTAAGGCATTAATACAGAATCTATCATGTGGCAGACACCATTAGAGCACACGATATCTGGCTGAATGACTTTAGAATCATTTACCATACCATTTTTGATATCCAACTTTAGTTCTCCGCCCTGCAATGTTTTTACATTGTTCAGTTTCATGAGATCTGAAGCCATATGTTTACCGGCAACCACATGGTAAGTTAAAATTTCAGTTAACTTTGCCTTGTCTTTAAGTAGTCCATCTACTGTTCCCGCTGGTAATTTAGCAAATGCATCATCATTAGGAGCAAAAACAGTTAATGTTTCTGTACTTAATGTATCAACAAGTCCTGCAGCTTTAGCAGCAGCAATTAATGTATCAAAAACTCCTGCTTCAATACCAGTTTCTACTATATTTTTAATTTTATCAACTCCAAGATTATTTATATTTTTTATTATATAAACTTTTTTCTTAGATAAGTATTAGTGTAACCCCTTTTATCAAAAATATATTAAATTCACGTTTTTAAAATTTTTTTACTAAAAATGTGAAAATAATCCTAATTAAATTAAATCTAAATTTTAGTTATTTTTACAATTAATTTATGAAATATTTAGAAAAAAAGAGAAAAAAATAATTTATGTTTATTCAATTTCCAGTTTAATGCCGCCTACTCTAGGTGCCAGGAAATTGTATAGCAAGGCCACTATTGCAGCTGCTATAAATGTACCAATAAAGGCCATTATCGGGTATATGATTATCAGATATATAGCTCCCATAGCCGCAATGGAATTGGCCACGTCAGTTACCACTGCAGTAGTGTTATTGTTTAGAGTGATAATAGTGGTACTTATATCATACAACAAAGAATAACCTATGATATAATATATGATTCCAGCCAAGAATGACAAAATTAAAGAAATCACCGATATTATCAAAGAAAAGGACACCACTGGCAACGATTTTACTTCTTTCACATCTCCCATATTTTCTCCCTCCAATTTAAAATTTCTTTTAATTAATTAATATATAGGGGGTTATTACATAAATTAATTTCTATACCAATTTTGTAATAACAAATCCAGTTTAATGATTGGAGGCAATTGCTGGGTAGCCATTTCTAATTTTTAAACAGATTATCATTAGAAACAGATAAATTGAAACATTAAAGTTTACTTAAGGCCATTTTAGCCGCCTTCTGCTCGGCTTCTTTTTTGCTCCCCCCTATACCGGTTCCATATTTTTTACCATTAATCCAGGCCGCCATGGTAAAGGTTTTATCATGGGGCTCTCCTTCTTCATGGATTAATTCATAGCTGACCTCCAGGCCGTCCTGATCGCACAATTGTTTTAATTCAGATTTATAATCGTAAAAAAAGATGTCGTTATTTTCTATATGGGGTATGACTGTTTTTGAGAGAAATTCTTTCACAGCTTCCAGCCCCAGATCCAGGTATAAGGCCCCAATAAAAGATTCAAATACGTCACTGATAATGGAATCTATTTCCCTTCTGGTTAATTCCACCCCGGCACCTAATTTTATATACTTATCCAGTCCCAGTTCTGTGGAATAGGTGTAAAGAGCTTTTTTACACACAAAATTAGATCTTATACGGGTTAGCTGGCCTTCACTTAAAGCTGAATCCCTATTATATAAAAATTCAGAGACCACCAGGTCCAGGACGGCATCCCCTAAAAATTCTAATCTTTCGTAACATTCATTAAGGCCTTGTTCATTGGAATAAGACTCGTGAAGAAAGGCCACCTCATAGAGGTGCATATTAAGTGGTTTTATGGAGTATTGTTTTAGAAGCTGCATATTATCAATTTATGATTTTTTGGTTTAGATTAATTTCAGATTTTTATATTTCTAGAAATATTTAACGTTATTCACTTGGTTTTCAATTTACTAAGTTATTTATCACTGCTTCAATAAAAATAATACTAACATTAAAAAATTCAATCTTAGTCTTAATCTAGAAAAAGGGGGTGAAATAGTGCCAATTTATATGGTTCGCATGCAGCACTCTGTGGAAACCTGCCCGGTTTACAATGATGAAACTAAAAAGAAGCTTAAAGAACTTTCCAGTAATAGGGATGAAATTGCCCAAAAATACCAGATAAATATTATAACGTCAGTTTTTTCGCAGCTGGAACATTTAATCGTTTATGTGGTTGAAGCACCAGATCACAAATCTGTGGAGAGATACCTGAGGGAGATAGGATTTTCTTTCTTTAATAATATCCTGATAAGAGAAGTAGAATTTATGGAAGATGCATTTAAAACTCTTTAATCCCAATATTAGATTCTTCTTGTGGGTAGATAGATTATCCTAATCAGGGTGCTAAAATTGATATCACAACTTATTTTACTTTAAATGAATCATTATTATATGTGGAGATATTTCATGGATGTAATCTTACAACAATTCGCCAATTTAAGTATTTTAATCTATATCGTCACCACCATGTTATCCATGGGCCTTAACTTTTTCCCTAAACAGTTCTTAGAACCATTAAAAGATAAAAGCCTCATATTAAAGTCTTTAGCCGCAAATTTCGTATTATTACCTATTATTACCTATCTTATTCTTCTGTTTATCCCACTACCTGAGGGCCTGGCCATAGGTTTAATTTTAATGGCCGCCGGGGCCGGATCTCCCTTCATGTTGAAACTGGTTCAATTTATGAAGTCTGATATGGCCTTTGCTGTGGGATTGATGATCATACTTTCCACGGTGACTTTAGTCTACCTGCCCCTCATGCTTTCCTTTTTATTGCCGGGAGTTTCTGTTAATCCCTTAGCAATAGCCAGTTCATTAATAGTCCTGATATTTTTACCATTAATTGTGGGAACGGCCATAAAATCAAAATATAATAATTTAGCCCTAAGAATTGAACCTATTTTTAGCCAGTTATCAAGTATATTTATAGTTCTGGTGGTAATTCTTTATCTGGGCCTTAACTACCAGGACTTTCTGACGGTATTTGGTACCGGGGCCTTGATTGCCGCCATAGTATTTATATTAACCGCTTTTACTATGGGATATTTGCTGGGTGGTCCTTCTCCCAGTACCAGATCGGTGCTGGGTATGGGCACGGCTATAAGAAATTCATCCGCCGCTTTTGTGGTGGCTATAGCTAATTTTAACTACCAGTACGAGGTAATGGCCATGATTATCGTGGTTTATATGCTCAGTATCATTTTAATGGTTATTATTTCCAAGGTGATGGGTAAGAGAAGTAAGGTTTGAATAAAGAATTATTTTATAAATTTATACTTTTTTGCTATCCGACACATAGCATTATCTTTTAAGATTATTCTCTGTGCTTTATGTCGTCCGCTTTTTACTATTAAGATGGGATCTGTTATTTTCCTGGCTTCGGCCACAATTTTATTTCCTTTT
>CAVOPP010000002.1:0-26776 GCA_963698135.1 uncultured Methanobacteriaceae archaeon
CCCGATCTTTTTGGCTTTTAACAGTTTCCACTTTCTCCAGAGATTCATATGCTTCCATTAAATCTTCTAAAAGAGAATCTACCATGTCCCGGCCAAAGTTTTCTTTTACTACCATCCTTAAAACTCCAGTTCCTGTGCATTTTCTGGTAAGGTGTAAGCTGGTATTATCCATCCTTTCTCCCTTAATTTTTCAGATAATTGAAATACAGTGAAATCGGCATCTTTTAAGCCAACCGTGACCAGAGGGAACATTAAATCCTTGTTTATAACTTCGAATTTACCTGATTTTTCCAATTTTGAAGCCAGGTGCTTGCAGTTACCCAGCATATTTTCCATGATTTCAGTGTATCCTTTTTTACCCAGCCGGAGGAAGTTGTAATACTGTGCCACAACCGTACTACTCCCTTTGGAGAAGTTAAGAGAATAATTTGGCATGAGACCCCCTAAATAATTAACTTTAAAAATTAGCTCTTCAGGAAGATCACTTTTATCTTTAAAAACCAGCCATCCCACTCCAGGGTATACCAGGCCGTATTTGTGTCCCGAAACATTTATGGACCGCACCTGCTCTAAACGGAAATCCCATAACAATTCAGGGTAAAGAAAAGGGGCTATGAAACCGCCACTGGCACCATCCACATGTATGGGTATGTCCCATCCTTTATTTTTCTTTATTTCCAGTAATAAATCGTTAATTTCATCAATAGGATCCATTTGTCCCGTGAAGGTTGTTCCAATTACGGCCCCCACGCAAATAGTATTTTCATCTATTTCCCGGCCTACTTCTTCGGCAGTAATAGTATAGGTATCCTTTTCCAGGGGGATCAAACGAAGTTCCACATCAAAATAAAGGGCGAATTTTTCCCACACAGTGTGTACATCTGCGCCCATGACTATATTGGGATTGTCAAAAGGTTTTCCCTCGGCTTTTCTACGGTTTTTCCAGGTCCATTTATGGGCCAGAAGTCCCAGCATTATGGCCTCAGAAGATCCTATGGCACTGGTACCAATGGATTTACATTTATGAGGAGCATTGAAGAGCCGGGCCAGCATATTAACCACCCTATCCTGAATTTTAGAAGTTTGGGGGTATTCATCATTGTCAATGAAGTTTTTACCAATACTTTCCATAATTAACTTGTCGGCCTCTGGTTCCATCCAGGTGGTGACAAAACTGGCTAGATTAAGGGCAGGATTTCCATCCAAATTTAATTCCTCGTGTATTAACTGGTATGCTGCTCGAGGTGGCATTCCTTCTTCACTCATTTCATATTTAGGTACACTTTCTGAAAAATACCTGCTCCCAAAGGTACTGGTTAATTCTCTTTCAGATTTTTTCATCTTTTTTAGATTTTTTTTCTTAGATAACACATAAACCCTCCCTAAAACACGAAATTTGACCAAAACGGGATTAAATAAAAAAATAAAGTAAATATTTTTCTTGTAAATCTTTTTCTACATCTAACAACAGATGTAAGAATGATAATAATTATAAAGAAACTACTTTATTAAATTTCTCTTACAATATCTTAAATTAATTAAAGTTTATAAAACAATTAAGTGAAAAATTTAATTTAATGCTCAATCCGTATTTTAATTTTCAATAACCATTTAGAAGGTACTTAAATGGATAAAAATAACAAAATGAACATTAGTTCCCATAAAAATGGATCCCGAGGCAAAAAATTTAACCATGAGCTTTTAGAATTCATGGCAGGATTGGGAAAGTCTCTTACATCTGCTGGAATATCTGTAACCGCTGTTCAGTCTATTTTATATGATATAGCTCGAGCTTATGATGTTAAAGCCGAAATACTGATTTTTACCACTTTTTTAATAATAAAACTGGGAGATGAGGAGTCATCCCCCTTGACCACAGTTAACCAGATATCCGGCCTTTCCCATCTAAACCAAGTTTCAGAACTTTATGAATTAATATATCTGGCTGAAAAAGCAGAAATAAGTCCTAAAGAAGGACAAAAACGACTTAAAAAAATAATGTGCCAGAAACACCGCTTTGGAGTTTTAGGAATAATTTTAGGATACATACTTTTTGCCCTGGGGCTGGGAATGTTATTACAGCCCACCCCTCAACAGTTAATTGTTTCTGGAGTTTTAGGAGGAATAGTAAGTTTATTATTGATACTAAGTGAAAATAGACCTCGTTTGACACTTATTTTGCCAGTTATAGCGGCCTTTGTAGTTTCTACCATATTTTTCTGGGGTGTAAAGGAAGGGCTTGTTTTAGGATCTTTCACCCTCCTGGTTCCAGCACTGGCATATTTTTTACCAGGGGCTACTTTAACCACAGGTATGTTTGAATTAGCTTCTGGAGATCTGATTTCTGGGGCCAGTAGAACCATTTATGGAGTTACCATTCTATTTTTACTGCTTTTCGGGGTTTTAATTGGAATACAAGTAACGGGACTCTCCCAACAGGACTTCTTAGTCACTGCCACCCATACCAGCATTTTTGGATGGGCACCAATGGTAGGAATTCTTTTATTTGCCATGGGAATGTTTTTGTTCATGTCCATGAGGACTAAAGACCTTCCATGGGTTATTTTAGTCCTTTATATCGCATTTTTTGGGCAGCAAGTAGGAAACTACTTTATTGGTAGCTTTTTTGGTGCATTTTTAGGCTCTTTATTTATGACAATCAGCGGGACTTTAATTGGCCGATCGCCAAAGAGAACTCCCAGTTTCGTATCTACCATATCCGCTTTCTGGTTCCTGGTTCCGGGATCCCTGGGATTTATTGGCCTGGCCACCTTAATCGGTCAAAATTATCTCACGGCAGTCAATGACCTTATTTTACTGGTTATGACTGTGGTGGCTATTTCACTGGGTTTACTGGTGGGAGCAGCCATAGCAGAACCCCTCCGATTGCAAAAAATTAAATCAAAGTTTTATAGAGAATCAAAAAATAAATAATAATCAATACTTTATAAAAGACTGAAATAGGTGCAAAAACAGATTTATTTTAAAATATTTTAAAAAAAGAATGGAAAACATATGATCTCAAAGAAATCAGTATTCAATTTTAGAAAAATTAATTTAATACTTAATTCAGAACTAAATAATATAAAATTTGAGGGGTATTAAGATGAATGACAAAACAAATGGAATAATGTTAATGGCACTGGGTGTTTTGCTGGGCATTTTATACATAGCACTACCTACCTGGTTACTTTACATGTATTGGGCCGCTATAATAATATTCGTACTCTATGGATTCTATATGTTCCGAAAAGGATAATATTCTTAAATTCATTTTTTATTTTTAATAATCTAAGTTTAAATTATTCCTATTAGATAGGGCTTATTCTGACAAAATTCTAATTGTTTAAAGTTTCCGATTACTATTCTACCAGTACACTTTATTAACTAAAACTAGCATATTAAATGTTAATATAACTTGTTTAAATAGGAGGAAATTAGACATGGCAGAGGGAAATAATGTTTTGATGGGAATTTTAGCAATAATTCTTGGTATTTTACTTATGGCCTTCCCATTAATAGGTGTTTTCACAGCCAGCATCATCACTGGTCTGGGAATAATATTTATTGGTATATGGTTGATTGCACACAGCTTTGGAACATGGCAAGCCAATAAGGCAATTAGTATTGTATCTTTGATACTGGGAATTATTGGTATAATCGTAGGAATAGGCCTATTTGGTAAAATAGTGGCCTTCAGCATATTTGCTAGTATGATAATTTATTTAGGTGGATTTTTCCTAATAATAACCGGAATTATAGCTTTCTTCTCTGGTGCGGGATCTTCACCAAAGCTAAGGGGCCTGAGCGGAATATTATTGGGTATTCTATATATCATAATAGGATTATATGCGCTTAATCCGTTCTATTTAGGTGCTTTAATTGGAATTTTCCTATTACTCGAAGGAATATTCATGATTTTCTTACCTAAAGCTGAATAAATAAAAATAAACTCTTAATATTTTTTTTAAATATTTTTATTTTTAAATTGATTAAATTGGTTTTTTTGATATTATTTTTTTTCTGATATTATAATTTCTGACATTGAGAGAATGTGAAATGAAGTGCTTAGGTTTTTATTTTTTCTATGATAGTTCCATTGTGCATCAATAAAAAATATTTAAAATTAATTTTAAATTAACTAACGAACGTTAGTTTTATATAGTAGTTTCTCCAACTTATCTATACGAACGAATGTTAGTTAATAAGGTAATATTATGTCATTACAAAAACCAACCAAAACAACCAAAGAGAAAATATTCGATGTTTCCCTTGATCTTTTTTCAGAAAAAGGATTTGATGCGGTTTCTATCCGAGAAATAGCTCGAGGAGTTGGAATTAGAGAAAGTTCTATTTACAACCACTACTCCAATAAAGAGGCCATATTGGATAGCATACTGGACTTTTTCATTGATGAAATGGAGAAGAGTAGCATCACCGACGAACAAATGGACTTAATGTTAGAAGAAAGTCCTGAAATGTTTTACCATGCTGGTTCAAAAATGTTTGAAGAAAAAATGAATGACCCCCATATGATAAAAATCTGGAGATTGGTACTTATTGAAATGTACCACAACCCCAAAATCAGAGAATTTTTTCTAAAAGAGTTAATAGAAGCGCCTATAAAAGCCTGGACCATTATATTCTCCGTTATGATGGAAAAAAAGCTAATTAAACAGGCCGATCCAGAAAGATTGGCCAAGACATATTTTGGCTATGCCATTTACCTTTTAATAGAAAATTTCGTATTAAAATACCCTGATGAACCAGAAAAATTCATAAGAGTAATGTTCGATGATATGGAAGAACATATGAATTTAATTCTGGAAGGCCTTAAAATAGATTAATTTGCAATTGGAATCCTAATTTGGACTATAAAACCTGATTAATCAAAGATTAAATAGAAAAGAATAAAATAGTGATTAAAAATGATATTAGATAATTTAAAAGCAAAATATGCTGATTATAGACTTAATAAAGTAAATAAATTGGAAATGAGTTTAAATGGACTTTCAAGCTCTTTTCCAGCGTCAGAAAATTCTCCTGAAAAAAAGATGCCTGATAAACTGGAAATTACCTTAAAAACTCTCCCAAAACAACTTTCCATTGCAAAAAATATGGAAAATAACATTAAATCGCTGGATAAAAACCCTGAAAATCCCCAAATCCACATGTCCTCTAAATTTAAAGATCAATTTGAAAAAAGCGCTTCTTCAATGGGAATAAGTAAAATAGGATATACCGATGTTCCTCCCGAATTAATATTCAAAGATAGATCTATTTTGTTTAAAAAGGCCATTATTTTAATCATGGAAATGGATGAAACCGCCATTAACCTGGCCCCCAGCCCCCAAACCCAGGAAGAAGGCGTAGTAACTTATGATGATTTAGGAAAAAAAACCAATGATCTGGCCCAGTATCTACGGGATGAAGGTTTTGCAGCCCACCCCAGCCATCCAGCTGGAGGAATCGTAATTTACACCCAATTAGCACAAAAAGCAGGTTTAGGACATGTTGGAAGACATGGGCTATTTATAAGTCCAGAATTAGGGCCCCGGCAAAGAATATCTGCCATATTTGTAAGTGCAGAAAACCTTCCAGATACTCAATCCAATGAACATTTGTGGATTAATGAGTTTTGTGAAAGTTGCGGACGCTGCATAAAAAAATGTCCGGACCAGGCCATCATAGAAGATAAGACACCCCATGGAATAAAAACCAGGATAGTGATTGATTCCTGCCACGGCTGCACTATTTGCATGAAAGAATGCAGCTTTAACAGAGGAAAATACCAAAATATTAAAGCTAAATTTGATAGAAACAATTCTAAATAAGAGTTTTAATGAATACCAGTGAAATTAAGGGATTAAAATGAAAGTATTAGCCATAATAGGAAGCCCAAAAACGAAAGGAAATAGTTACCAGGCCACTAAAGAATTAGAAAATCAAATGAAACAATTAGGCGATGTGGAATTTGAATATTTATTTCTCCAGAAAGCTGATTTGAGGATGTGCCAGGGATGTTTTAATTGCATTAGCCGTGGAGAAGATTTCTGTCCATTGAAAGACGATCGTGTCCAGATCGAAGAGAAAATGCTAGGCGCTGATGGGATTATATTTGTATCCCCGGTTTATTGCCAGAATGTAAGTGCCCTTATGAAGAACTTTATTGACCGTTTTTCATATGTATTCCACCGTCCACGGTTTTTTAAACAAAAAGGAATGGTTTTAGTGTCTACTGGAGGTGCAGGGTTAAATGAAACTCTGGATTATCTGGAAAAATTACAGGTGTGGGGATTTGGAAAAATGGTTAAATTAGGAGTTATTACTCCCCCATGGCCCCGTAGTCAAGGCCTTATAAGAAAGAACCAGAAAAAAATTGATGATGCTTCAGTTAAATTTTATAAAAAGCTGGAAGAGGGAGGGTCACCCCCGCCTACATTTAACCAGTATATCCACTTCAGATTCATGAAATTCGCGTCTGATATGAAAGAATACATGCCCGCAGACCATGAATTTTACAAAAAAAGGGAAGAATATTTCTACCCCGTCAAAATAAATCCTTTGAAAAAGTATTTTGTCTCAGGTTTGATAAAGGTGATCTTATTTTTTATGAAAGATATGGCACCGGCTAAAATTTAGATACTGAAATCAAATGAAATATTTCAAATTTTTTGAAAATTATTCATAATAAGAGAAATAAACTAATAGAATAAAATAACTTTTTGATTAATCACTGGCATTCTATCACTTAGGGATCAATTAATAATCAAAATAGAAATTATAAAAATTTACTGAATATGATCACCATCATAAGGAGTTTTTATGGTAAAAAATTCTTTAAACCCATCTAAAAAATCATCAAGTAAAATAAATGCTAATTTTGGGAAAAAAAAGGTTAAAGTACTCTTGGTAGGATATAATGGGGCCAATAATACTGGTTCAGAAGCCAGGCTTCATACCATCATCGATGATTTGAAGGAACTTTTAGGGGAAAAAGTGGAAATTACTGTTCCCACCCTTAATCAGGAAAATCTCAGGAGATATCTCAAAGAGACTGAAACCATTAAAATTGCCCATTTACCTTCCATTTACTTTTTCACCATGCGAAAACTGGTTAAAGAGCGCGATGTAGTCATTTTAGTAGAAGGTAGCTGTTACATGGATACCTGGACTTCAGCCCTACTTTGGGCATTTTTATGGGCCACTAAATGCGCACATGATTTTAAAAAACCATCACTGGCCTATGCTGTGGATGCTGGAAAATTATCAACTCTTAATAAAAAATTAGTTCAAAGAGAGGCTAGTAAAACGGATTTAATAATCACCAGAAACTATGATTCCCAGGAAATCCTTAAATCAGTTGGTGTAAGTGCCCCAATGGAAGTTACTGCAGATTGTGCTTTTGAATTTAAAATTGACCCCAATTATGATAATATTTTAAAAGAATTGTGGCCAGAGGCCGAAGATCAACTAGTGGGACTTTCTGTAGTTGATTTTTACCAGTGGCCCGTGGTAATACGCCCCTGGGGAAAATCAGAAGACCAGTATCGTTGGCCATATTATTTTTCCCGCTCTAAAAAACGTGACCAATTAAGAGAAGAACTGGCAAAATCGTGGGCTTGTTTGGCGGACCAATTTATCCAGAAACACCGTCAGAATATCGCTTTGATTTGTATGGAAGACCTGGATGAACCCCTGGCCAGGGAAATTCTGAATAAAATGCAGTATCCTGATAAGGCCCGGATATTCTCCTCTAATAAATTCAATGCTTCAGAAATGACTGTTATTTTGAGAAAACTTAATCTGCTGGTTACTTCCCGCTATCATGCCTCGGTTTTATCCCTGGCCAATCATATCCCACAAGTTGCTATAGGCCATGACACCCGGTTAAAAACTCTTTATAAAGAACTTGGAATTTATGATGAGTATTTTATAGATTATGGGGACCAGGATTTATGGGAAAAAGTCCATGAAAAATCTGAAAATCTTTTAAAATCACCAGAACCCCTAAAAATAACTTTAAAAACAGGTTACGAAGAGCAATTAAAAAGAGCTAATAACAATAAGCCCTTACTTAAAGATTTCCTTAAAAAATTCTTAAAAAAAGAGGTCTCCCCATGAAGCAATCTATTCACAAACCTGTGGTACTCCTTACAGGCGCTAATGGATTTATAGGAACCTATATCGTCCAAAAATTACTCCAAAAAAAAGATATGCAAATCTTAGCCATGGTAAGAGGTAAAAATGATTCAGATGCCAAAAAACGCCTGAAAAGAGCATGGTGGGAGTATCCTGATCTTATTGACGGCTTAAATCGTGGGCAAGTAAGAATATTGAAAGGAGATGTCACTCAAGAAAATCTGGGCCTGGAAGATTCTGTATACCAGGAAATGGTTCTTTCCCTGACGCATATCATACACACTGTGGCCGATTTGCGGCTCAATGCACCTATGGAAGATCTTAGAAAGACCAATGTGGAGGGTACCAAAAATGTTCTTTATTTGGCCAAAAAAGTAGATGAAAATCACGGTTTAGAAAGATTTTCGTTTTTATCCACTGCTTATGTGGCTGGAAAGCGTAAAGGTGACATTTTAGAAAGTGATTTGTCTTCCAGTAGAGGATTTTCCAGTAATTATGAAAAAAGCAAGTTTGAAGCCGAGCAGGAAGTAAGAAAATCTCAGATTTCTTTTTCCGTATTTCGCCCGGGCATGGTGGTAGGGGACTCTAAAACAGGGATGATAAAAACTTTTAATACTGTTTACGTGCCCCTTAGACTTTATTTAACTGGAAAATTAAGAGTTTTTCCCATTTCTCCTGACAGTAAGATCAATCTGGTTCCAGTGGACTATATTGGCCAATCCGTAGTGGATTTGACATTTAATGAAAAATCCCGGAATTTAACCTTCCATTTAACCGCTCCCACTGAAAACCTGCCCACAGTAAAAGAGCTGGTGGAATATACTCGCGGATGGGCCGAGGATAAATTAGGTATTAATATCCCTAAACCTCTGTTTATACCATTACCTTCCTCATTGACAGAAAAAGTCCTGAAATTCATGTTTACGGAGAATATCCAGGACAAATCCCAAATAAACTCAAATTCATCTTTTAAAAATAAAAATGATGAAAAAACAGAACAATCGAACATTAATAGGAGTAAAAAAAATAAAGGTTTCGATAAATCAGTATTAGGGATATTGGCCCCTTATATCCAGGAAAATAGACGTTTTAGTCGGGAGAATACCAACCAGCTTTCTGGAGATTATCCCCATGCATGGAAAAATTATATTGATAATATTCTGGATTATGCAGTTTATATGGGATTTTTCCATCGTTCAGAACGTACTGTTCACGAACAGATAATGCACCGCCTTAAAAGTAAGAGTTTTCCTGTGGAATACTTTGATGTGGTTAATGGCCAGTTAATTAAACAATCAGGATTAGATATCCGGAGAAAAATCATTCTGGCATTACATGCTTTAAAAAAATTAGGTGTGGGGCCGCAAGATCGCGTGGCCATCCTGGGGTATAACAGCACCCGTTACTTTATTTTAGATGTGGCTATAGGACTTTTAGGGGCAGTTAGTGTCCCATTGTACTACACCAGTCCTTTAAACGAGATAAAAGAAATAATTCATGACAGCTCATCGAAATTACTGCTTATTGGGACTGAAAAATTGTCTAGACATGTTCCTGAACTGAATTTAGGAATTCCGGTAGTTTCTTTTGCCCGGAGTTCTAATTTAGAAAAAGAAATTTTAAATAATGAATCTTTAAAGGAAGAATATTCAAATAAAAAATATTTGAAGGGACAATCGGACCATGAATCTTTAGAAATTATTTCATGGGATGATTTCTTAAAAACTGGACTTAAATACCTGGAAAATAGAGAAAATAGAGAAAATAATGGAAATGGGAATAATGGCAATAAATCCTCTAATGAATTTGATGAATCTAATGATCCAAATGCAACTTTAAGAGCGCCCGTGGATTTTGAAAATCTGGCCACTATCCGATACACTTCTGGAACCACGGGAAATCCCCAGGGAGTTATGTTCAACCATGGAAACCTTCGCTGGATGGCCGAATTTATTGCTTCCATGCCTCCCTGGAAAGATAGGATTAGTGAAATTTCTTATTTATCATTTTTACCTATGAACCATGTGGTGGAAGGCATATTAGGTACTTATGCACCTTATTACGCCCCAGCGCCTTTAAAGCTTTATTTTCTGGAGAATTTCCAGGAACTGCCCTCGATGCTGCCAGGAATAAAACCCCAGGTATTTTTTTCCGTTCCCCGGTTTTATGAAAAACTGTGGGACTCTTTCAGTGCAAGCACCTGGGGAAAAATGTACTGTAAATCCAAAAATTCATTGCTAAAAACCATTTTAAAGAAGTTTTTAGGAAATTTAATACTTAAAAAGGCTGGCCTTGATAAATGCTCTCAATTAATAGTAGGATCGGCCCCTATCAGCGAAAATCTTATAAAAGAATTTCAAAAACTGGGAATTCAAATTCATAATGCATACGGCCTTACTGAGGCCCCATTGGTAACTATCAATACTTTAGGCGATAATCAAGCACATACCGTGGGAAAACCACTCCCCCAGACCTTGATAAAAATAGCCCCTGATGGAGAAGTGCTGGTTAAAGGGCCCCAGGTAACAACCGGATACTTTAAAAAAGATCTCAGTTCCCTATTTTCAGATGAATGGTTATTAACTGGGGATTATGGCCATTTAACTGAAGATGGTAGTTTAGTAATCACTGGCCGAAAAAAGGAAGTTATGATAAATTCTTATGGAAAAACCATCTCTCCCCTTAAAATGGAAGTCCTTCTCAAATCAATCCCCGGAATATCCGAGGCCATGGTAATTGGGGAGCAAAAACCCTATTGTGTGGGCCTTATCTGGGTAGATGAAACCCCCACACCACTATCATCACTGGATAATGCCATTATAAACCTTAATTCAACTTTATCACGTCCTGAACAAATCAAAAGATGGGCCGTTCTAAAAAATGATCTTTCCATAGATAAAGGAGATTTAACTGCTAATTTAAAGCTGAAGAGAAAATCTATTATAAAAAGATATGATGAAACCATTTATTTTATCTATGAAGGTACACTTTCTAGTAACATGATTCATTTAGGATCCGGGGCAAATATTAAGAATTAAAATTAATTAGACAGCAGATAACTAAGAAATAAAATGATTTTAAAGTAAATACATAAAATGGAGAAAAAATGAATTTTAAACTCTTTTTACTCTCTATGTGGACCCCAAAGTACTTTTTAAAAAAAGAATTGAATCATTTAGCTGAAGCAACTATAAATGAACTGGATAATCTACTAAAAATCCATTCATCAGATAGTTATAAGAGAAATGCCCAAATTGAGATTCCCTTTAAAAGGAAGTTTGGATGATATACGCTCCCTGATGGCCCAGGAACATAATATGCGGGTGAAAGCTCTATCAGAAACTCTGGGTAAAGAAGAAACTGTGAGAATTGCCAGACCATTAATGTTTCAAACTGGTTATAAACTGGGATTGGATATTAAAACCCGTTTAGGATTAAAAAACGATTTAGATGATTTGATAAGAGCGGCCCAACTACTATACAGTGTTTTAGGGATAGAATTTGAATTTCATGAAAGAGATTCATGTAAAAACAACCATTTAGATCGCTGTTTAATTATCAATCACTGTTCCTTGGCCCGGCATTATCTGCCCTTGACCTGCCAGGTATTAAGTGGCACTGATGAAGGCGTGGTAAAAGGTTTGAATTCCAAGGTAGAAATGGTTTTCGTTGAAAAGATTACAGAAGGCGCCCCAGCGTGTATTGCCGCCATTGAAATGAAGGATTAGTTATTAAAGTTATAATTATTCATAAAAAGCTGAAGAATATAAATAAACTACCAAATATAACTCAAAATAGCAGAATAATTTTAAAAATTTAAACTCTAATTAAGACTTAAAATAATTAAAACTAAAATGACTGAAGGTGACAGGATGCGAGCTATTATTGTGGGTAGTGGAGCTGGAGGAGCTACTATTGCCCGAGAACTATCTCAAAAAGGAATGGAAGTAATTATTCTAGAAGCAGGGGGCGATTTTAAGCCATTTACCCGACGATTATCATGGACTGAACCACTGCGAAAAATGGGGCTTATGGGAAATGAAAAAACAATAACTAGATTATTCCCTTATTTAGAAACCATGCGCTCCAGTGACGAACTGGTACTGGTCCGGGGCCGGGGTACTGGGGGATCAACTGTACTTTCATGTGGAAATATTGTAAGGGCTGACCAGGGCCTTAAAGAAATTGGTCTGAACCTGGAATCTGAGTTTCAGGAGCTGGAAGACTTGATTGGCGTAAAAGAGTTCCCCCATGATAGATGGCGCCCTTTAACCCAGAAAATGTTTCAAACTGCTGAAAACATGGGTTTGGATCCTCGACCAACTCCAAAAGCCGTCGATGCTACAAAATGTGTTTCCTGTGGACTTTGCGAACTGGGATGTGTAAATAAATCTCGTTGGGATTCCAGAAGATTTTTAGAAGATGCTTTACACCATGGAGCTATTTTAAAGACAAAATCACCAGTTAAAAAAGTTTTATTAGATAAGGGAATGGTAAAAGGAGTGGAAATAGGATCAGGAAGATCCTCCCAAAAAATACACGGCGACCTGGTAGTTCTATCTGCAGGAGGTATTGGCACCGCCCAAATATTAAAAGCTTCCGGGTTTCCAGCCAGAGACAATTTGTGGGTCGATATTGTGCTTACTTTAGGTGGAGTTTTTCCTGGTGCTGAAATGCTTAAAGAACCACCAATGGCATGGTACAGCCAGCAGAAAGATTACATTTTATCTCCTTATGTGGATATTCTATCCCACTGGTTCCATAAACCCTGGAAAAATGTCTCCATTAATGACCGGGTGGGCATGATGGTTAAATTGGCAGATTTAGAGGAAGGCGCGGTTTTTAAAAATGGTACAGTTCAAAAAGAAATCTCTTTGGATGATAAAGAAAAATTAAAAAGAGCCATTACACAGGCCAGGGAAATTATGGAAAGTTCTGGTGTTTCAGGCCCTTACATAAAAGGAATGTACAATGGTGGCCATTTAGGAGGCACAGTGCCATTAGAAAAATCAGATGTTCCCGAAATGAAACCCCATAATTTACCAGACGGGCTTTGGGTGGGAGATCTATCACTGGCACCTCGTTCTCAGGGAATGCCCACCATATTACTGGCTGCTGCTCTGGGACTCAGGGTAGCCCGTAAAATTCTGGAAAACGAGCAAAAATAGATAAAAATAGATAAAAATAGATAAAAATAGATAAAAATAGATAAAAATAGAAAAAAAGAAAAAAAATAAAAATATTTTAATTAATTTTTTTTATTTTTTTAAATATTTCTCCACCAGAGATATTCCCCACTGGGCCATTTCAGTTGCCTTTTCCTGAGAATCAGACTCTGAAAAACATCTGAATATTGGTTCAGTCCCAGAAGGCCTTATAATCACCCAACCATCCTCGGTGAATATTTTAACCCCGTCAGTGGTATCCAACTTGTATCCGCTGGGATCATTGGCAATTTCCTTAGCAATATTATCCATAACCTCTTTTTTTAGATCATCTGGACATTTAATCTTCATTTTTTCCGAATAATAAACCGGTAATTCATCTACCAGCTCAGAAAGAGGTTTATTCTCTTTAGCCATGATTTCAATTATTTTAGCAGCAGAAAGGGCTGCGTCACGACCATAAACAAAGTCAGGGAATATTAATCCGCCATTTTCCTCTCCGCCAAATAAACCATCTTCTTCTTTTAGTTTTCGGGCCACCAGCAAGTCTCCCACAGCAGTGGCAATCACTTCCCCATTATTTTCCTCAGCTACATCATAAATAGCAGTTGATGTGGCCACTGTAGTTACCACCAGGCCACCGTTGTTTTCCTTAAGCATCTGCTTTTCTACCAGGGCAAAAGTCTTATCCCCTAACACAAATTCACCATTTTCATCTATACAAATAGTTCTATCCGCATCACCGTCGTGGGCCAGTCCCAGGTTTGCCCCGGTGGCCTTGACCACTTCAATTAGCTCAGTTAAGTTGTCTTTTATAGGTTCCGGGTCTCTGCCAGGGAAAAATCCATCAGGTTGACAATTCAAAGATAAAACATCACATCCCAGTTTTCTAAATAAGTAGGGGGCTGTGAAACAGGCCGCGCCGGATCCACAGTCCACAACTACTTTGAGATTGGCCTTTTTAATTGATTCCAGGTCCAATCTCTTTAGAACTTCTTCCTGATATTCTTCAATGATCCTTTCATTAACTGTTACTTCACCTATTTCATCCCAATCTACCCTTTCCGGGTTATCATTGAAGAACATATCTTCGATTTTAATTTCCATCTCATCATGAATTCCTATGCCGTCCTCATCCACGAATTTTATTCCATTGTATTTAGGAGGGTTGTGCGAGGCCGTAATTATTATACCGCCGTCATAATAGTTACGTACCGCATATTGAACTGCAGGTGTTGGTAACATGCCCAAATCCACCACATCACAGCCAGATGACAATAGTCCTGCTATGACCGCGTGTTTAATCATAGGAGTAGAGGTCCTGGTGTCCCCCCCTACTGCTACCTTTCCCTTAACCAGTGATCCGTATGCTGCAGCCAGTTTAGATGCGAATTCCGGGGTTAATACTTCATTTGCCAACCTTCTAACTCCAAAAGTACCAAATAATCGTTTCATGTTACTCATCCTTCTCTATAATGATATTGAACAATTCTAATTAATTTAATCCTAATTTTAATACTTAATATTTAATGAATAATCAGCCACTGCTGATAATCAATTTAATTTTATAGTTATTAAATTTAAAAAATTTCATTATTTCTAAAATTTAATATAATGAAATTTAATATGACAATTTAAACTTAATTCAAACATTTTTTTTATCAGGTTACTACAATCTATATATTATCAGGTTAAAAATGTATTTTTATCAATCATTAATTTATATCAAATATTTTATAGTCTTTATTTTCATAAACTAAAGTGGAATAGGGCATGCTAGAAACATCTTTTTCCACCACCAAGTAACCGACATTATCCTTTATAATATCCTCCCTATTGTATTTTCCCAGAAGATACTTTTCTATATTCAATTCTGATTTTTTTGTTATTTCTGAAAGTTTTAAAGAATTATCAATTCCCGGAACAGTTTGATTAGCTATAGAAAATATCAAAGGGTCCATTATTGAGTTATGAGTAATAACTGTACTGTTTTTATCGCCGTGATTTTTAAACCACTGGGCCGCCTCTATCTGAGTAACTGAATACTCTGGTTGGGCAGAAATGGCCACCCCATAACCGTAATAAACACCAACTATTAAAATTAACACGGTTAAGGCATAAATTGGCCTTTTATCACCATCAATACGTATACACTGCACTCCCACCCCGGCCATAACTGTTAAAGGAAATATAGCCATCATAAGAACATATTCGGCTCCTAAAGGAACTCCTGAAAACTGAATGAAACTTAAAATGGTCAGTGTCACCAACCAGACCAATAATAAAATATCTTTTATCTGACCTCTTTTTATAAAAAATAAAGCGCCTATGAAAGCAAATAATAAGGGAATTATTCCTAAACTCTCAGGATAATTGTTAATAGTAATTATAGATGATAAATATGTTGGAATGGCTAGACTTTGCATATATGACCCATTAATAATAAATGGCAGCCACCATAGGGCGGCAATTAATAGTGATGTGGCCATTAATATGCCATAAACCTTGAAATCAGGTTTTTTCTTAATGATTATGAGAATTAATGTTAAAATGGTTAGTACCAGGAATATTAAGGCGGCCGAAATGCCCTGGGTTAAAAAACCAATTCCTAAAAGTATGCCAGATATTAAAGCATATTTAAAATTTTTACTTTCCAGTGCACTGCAATAAAAATAAGCTATTAATGGAACCAGTATTAAAAACATGGTTTCCGGTGTGGTAAGCATTATTTTATAAAATAATGCAGAAAACATAACAAATATGCCGGTTAAAAGGCCGGCCCAGACATTATAAAATTTATAGGCGGTGAAAGAAAAGGACAGAACAACTAAAAATGCAAATACTGGTTGTAAACCCCGGGCTGCCGCTAGATAACTTATATTGAATATTTTGCTGACAGAAAGCAAGAAGAAATCAAAAAGGGGAGAAAAAACAGTTTGACCCGACAATAAAATATTATTTCCCCAGGACAACCCATTTTCTGCATAAAATTGAATTAAAACCGTATGATAAAATGTTTCACTGCCTAAAGGAAGAGAATATTTAATAGTGGGAATTAAAACCAGGAAAAAAGTTATTATGGCTGGAATGAATATCAATAGCTCGTTCCTGTTTTTTTGTACAATACCTGACACCAGATCACCAATAAATGTCTATTAATTATAATCAATTTAAAATTACAATATTATTACAATATTTATTGGCCAGAATAATATTTAAAGCCATTTTAAGAATTAAAAAATAGTAATTTAGTAATAATCATTTTAAATTAAAAAATTCATTCATAATATTTTAAGAGAGTTCTGATCTTTTAAAACCAGTTCATATGCTCCTTTATAAGAGGTTACAGTACAAGTAGCCCTTATTCTGAATTTATTAGTATTAGTGGGGCTAAATCCCATTTTTTGCATTTCATGAGTTACTCCCTCAAAAATAACCACCGTAGTTTTGCCCGTTCCATCATTGACCTTTAAAAAATAAGTGTCGCTTTTTAAGGCTTTTTGGACATCTTCCACATAACATTCCACGGTAACTTCTTTATCCATGGTTCCCTGGTTGATTTCATTAATTTTTATTTTATAAGGACTTATCTGGCCAGCGAATACTACCATACCAATAATTCCGATTAAAGAAACAATAAGGGCCATTTTAAATATTTTTTGATCTTCCATACAAATTCACTAGTTAATTAATAATACTTATATCAATATAAATATTATCATGACTAATTACTATGTAATTCAATTAAAGTATTAAAATGAATGAAATTAAAAATGAATAAATTAAATATTAATTTGGAATTTAAAAAATAAAATTAGCAAAATGAAATAAGTAAAAAAATCCGATATATTATTCGGATATCAATTAAAATTCATCCTTTAAACATGGAATTAACCCGTGCAACCGTATCTATGTCATCTAGACTCAAATCATCCCTGATTCTTTTAACCACTGGAAATCGGAGCGAATATCCGCTTTCGTATTCAGGACTCTTAACAATCTCACTGTAAGCAATTTCCAAAATTATGTGGGGTTTTACCTTAATTAGCCTTCCTTTTTTCTCTTGAAGAATATCATCCATTCTATTGGAAAGCTCCAGAAGGGTTTTGTCATCCAGGCCAGTGGCCACATGGGCAATTGTTTTTAAATCACCAGATTCATCCTGGAGGGCCATTAAATAAGAGCCAATGAAATGGGCCCTTTTTCCCTTACCATAGGTACCTCCCACCACCACCAGATCCAGCGACTCAGGTTCTGCCTTGTATTTAAGCATTTTTTTACCCCTTATACCAGGTATATAAGGTGCTTGAGGATCTTTAAGCATTATACCCTCATGTCCCTGCTCTAAAGATTTCGTAAAGAGATTTTCGGCCTCTTCCACATTTTCCATAGTGACCCTAACCTGCCGACTTAACTGAATCTTATTTTCACTTAGTTTTACTATGGACTCCAAAGTATCCCTTCTTTTTTCAAGTGGAGCGTCAATTAACGGCCCATTAAAGTAGAGAAGATCAAATAAATAAAGGGTGAGAGGAACTTCCTCCATTACTTTTTCAATATCGTATTTACGTCTAACCCTTTGGAGGATATACTGGAAAGAAATAGGCTTCCCCTCTTTGGTAACAATTATTTCCCCTTCTACAATAAAATCCTGATGAGGTAAAGCGTTTTCAATGTATTCTATTACATCAGGAACTGCGTTGCTTATGTTTTCCAGTCTTCGGGTGAATATCATTACTTCCGAGCCTTTACGGTGTATTTGAACCCGAATACCATCATATTTGGTTTCACAAAATACTCTCCCCATTTCTCGAACGCTTTCTTTAATACCTGGCGCAAGCTGAGCCAGCATAGGTTTAACTGGTTTGCCTGGTTTTAAAGAGAGTTTTTTAAGGCCTTCTTCACCTTCTTCCATGGTCACCTGGGCCACCATTCCCAGATCATTGGTTAACATGTGGGCCCGGTCAAGTACCTCTTTTTTAACTCCAAAAGCTTGAGAAATGGCATCTCGAATAGTTCCTTCACCTACCCCTACCCTAAGTTCTTCTAAAACCGTTCGAGTTATATATTTGGCCTCTAATGGAGAAGCAAGTGACAATAGTTCACGAATAATACTCATTTTTCTTGATTGGGCCCTATTACCCGATACTGAAGATATTTTCCTTAAATTAGTGTAGACCATTTCAATGGTCAATGGCTGAGAAAAGAATGTTGTTTGGGTCCTTTTCTTGAATAAAACCTCGCTGGCACCACCAATATCTCCCTGATCCCGTACCTGATCTTCCACATCTTCGGGAGTGACCCCAACCACAGAAGCAATAGCTTTCATAAGAAGTTTGGAACCTATTCCAAGTTCTTCCTCACTCCATACTGGAAAAACTCTTCCTAATGCCATTATAGTAACTACAGGAAGTAATTCCGGATCAATATCTGAAAAAAAATCGGCGAGAATATCTGTTTTTTCCAGACGTTTAGTAGTAGAGTCCAGAGCCTGGTAAACCTCCACCATACATTCATATTTAGTTTTATTCTTTTCTAGTGACATTTTATCGGCCAAAAAGTTGAATTATATTATTATTTTTATAATTATGATATTAGAAGAGAGTTCAATCCAATAGTAATTATAACTTCATTTTAATTATAATTTGTCAAAAAAGCTATGCTGTGGAGGATAACACTAGAAAAATTTTATTAATAATTAAATAATAAAAATCTTAAATCTACAAAAAATAATCTATACCTATGCTCAGATTTAGCTATAATTTAAACTCTGTTGCTTGGGAAAGATAGTGATTAAATAATTTGTTTCCCCAAGATACTGCTTCCTTGCCTTCACTGATTAAAAATCGATTTGAGTCATACACCCCATTGTCTAAAAACAGACCCAGTGCCATGAATTCATCGGCCAGGGAAAAGGAAAGTTTAAGATGATCATCAATTTTCCATAAATTGACTTCAGAAGGATTTATTTTAGAAAAATCTTCTTTATAATCGTTTAAAAGAATATCACACACATCATTAGTTACAATTAGATCTACTTTTAGTCCTGATGATTTAGAATTTCTCAAAACATCTAAATGAAAAGGATAAAATACAGAAGAAATTAATTTAACTTTTTCAGAGTTTAATACCTTATCAGAAATAGTTTTATAAGGACCCATTAAGTCTTGAGGCCTTGATTCCAAAATACTTCCCTTTTCTAAGCAATCAATATCCTGCAAAAGTTTAGGAGGGATAACTTCAATTTCATGATTCAAAAAAAGGCTTTCTAGATTGTTCATGGATGAAAAGGACTTCATCAGATTTAATAATTTTAAGGCATACAATTGACCCATTTGAGAAAGAGAATAGAGTCCAGAATTCTTAAAAACCAGTTTTTTATCCTCTAACTGGTACATGCCGTGCAATATGGTAGAAGAGCTAAAATTTAATTCCATCCTCAATACTGCCAGATCTTTGGGTTTCTCCTGCAAACTTAACAATATCTTGGATCGGACTTCAGAATTGACAAAAAATTTCATATCATCCTTTACACCTTCATACAAACCCAATGCTCTGTCCATGTTCAACAAGTTCACCCCACATAAGCTTTGAATACAAAAAGCTTACCATAATGCATGGAAAACTAATTCTTACTTATTACGTAATTTAAATAAAGGTACTATTTAAAATATTTTATTAAAAATTAATAATTTAATATTACAAATCTTATTAAGGTTTATTAAAACCTTAAAAATCTAATCTAATACAAATCCGTGAAAAAAATTAATATGTTTTTTAAAACTTCCAAAGTGGAAGAAGTAGAAAAATAAAAATAAAGAATCATTTAAAGAACATTTATCATAAAAATCTTTCAAAACGTTCTTTACCAACTTTACAGATAGGACAGATTTCTGGTGGTTCATCTCGAGCACACAAATATCCACATACCTTACATCTCCAAACAGGGAATGCTAAATTTGAAACAGAAATGTTATTATCCATTTCATATTCTTTAGACTCCTTTTTCTCATCAAAAGGAGGTCTTCGCTCAGGGATTGAGGTTAGGTTTTTTTCACCCCTTAAAATTTCGCCAGAAACATAAAGACCGCAGTAACAAGTGCCGTATTCATCTAAATCAGGATCCCTGTAGTCACAGGGGCATATTATATCCAGGTCTTCCTCATTCTTTCCAGAAGCTAATCGGCAGGGACAGGCCCCATACCCATATCTCTGCTGGTTAATAAGTATGCTGGATAATAACTCTTTGGTAAATTCTTCATCACTATTAAGGTGATATCCTGACCCTTCTACTTCAGCTTTGAGTTTTTGATAATATTCGTCAACCTGAGAAGCATCAGGTCCACTGGAACTCATCCCAGTTCCTCCATAATAGTGTCTTTATCAAATCCAACAATGGATTTTTCATTATTTAGAATCAGGGTAGGGAAAGATAAAGAAGTATTCCATTTTTTCAGGTTTTCAATAACTTCGTTTCTTTCTTCACCTTCAGTTAAATCAACATATACGTAATTGTAAGCCACACCTAACTCTTCTAATAAAAGGCGAGTTTTTTTGCACCATCCACAAGTGCTTAAGGCAAATAAAAGTACTTCCCCCTTATTCTGACCATCAACATGCTCTAAATTCATTAAATACCTCCTGAATAAATAAATTACTCCTTTTAATAATATATGGACGTCTTTTTATATTATTTTATGGATTAGAAATAAAAGCAAAAATAAATATTATGAAATAAAAGAATTGGAGAAAAGAATGAATTAAAAAAAGGTTTTAGGATCTAAAAATCATCTCGAGCCAATCTAAGAGCACAATACTCCCCACACATGGCACACATGTCATCTTCCTCAACCGGACATTCTTTTCTGAAATTTTTGGGCTTTTCCGAGTCAAATGCCAGTTCAAACTGTTTTTCCCAATCAAAATTACGACGGGCATGTGACATCTTTTTCTCATTTTCCCAGGCCGATTTAAGTCCCAGTGAGACATCTGCCGCTTGAGCAGCTATTCGAGAAGCTATAACTCCTTCTTTAACGTCTTCGATTCCAGGGATAGTCAGGTGCTCGGCAGGAGTTACATAACACAAAAAGTCAGCGCCAGAGGAGGCAGCAATGGCCCCCCCAATAGCAGAAGTTATGTGATCATACCCTGGAGCCAGATCAGTTACTATGGGACCAAGTACATAAAAAGGGGCCCCTTTACAGATAGTTTTTTGGATTTTCATGTTAGCTGCAATTTGATCCAGCGGCACATGTCCCGGGCCTTCTACCATGCATTGTACATCTGCGTCCCGGGCCTGTTGTACCAGATCACCCAGAGTGATTAATTCCTGTATCTGCGGGATATCCGTAGCATCAGAAAGACATCCGGGCCTTAGACCGTCACCCAAACTGAGAGTAACGTCGTATTCATAGGCCACTTCCAGCAAATATTCGTAATTTTTATATAATGGGTTTTCCTGCTCGTTATGTTTAATCCAGGATGCTAAAAATGCTCCTCCTCGACTAACTACCCCCATTACCCTCTGGGCACGGATTAACTTGTCCACCGTGTCCTTGGTAATGCCGCAATGCAGGGTCATGAAGTCCACGCCTTCTTTGGCCTGGTTTTCCACTGCACGGAACATATCATCCTCAGTCATATCAATTACCGTTTCTCCCCTTGATCTGGCAGAAACTCCAGCTTCGTAAATAGGAACAGTACCTATAGGGACGTCTATAGATTCCAATATGGCCGTTCTAACCTGTTTAAGGTCGGGGCCGGTACTTAGATCCATTACCGCATGGGCCCCATACTGAACAGCCACCAGTGCTTTTTCAACTTCCTGGTCAATGTCCTCCCTTTCAGATGAAGAACCCACATTAGCATTAATTTTAGTGCTTAGGCCTTCACCAACTGCACAAGGTGCTGATTCCCGGTTAACATTCCGGGGTATTACTATGTGACCGTTAGATAAACCTTTGATAAGCTTTTGAATGTCTATATCTTCAATCCTGGCAACTTCTTCCATTTCAGAAGTTATATGGCCTTTTCTAGCTTGTTCCATCTGTGTCAATTTTTATCCCTCAATTTTGAATATAGATTAATCTTTTAATAGTAAATAAATTGAAATATGGTTGATTCATAAAATTATTTAATATATTAACTATTAATTTAATTGTTAAAAATTTAATTCTTAAATTTAATCCTCAATTTTAATATATGAGCACAAATACAAATAAAGCTATGATAAGAAACTTGCATGCCCAGGATGTCATGATTACAGAAGTAGTGGTTTCCGCCCCAGAAGACCTGGTTGCCGCTGCTAATCTTAAAATGGTGCGTGCTAACATCGGTGGTGTCCCAGTAGTTAAGGATGAAAAACTAATAGGACTTATAACCCACAGGGACATTCTTTTAGCAGGAGGAGAGGCTCTAAAACTTAAAGTAGAAGATTTAATGAGTAAAGACCTTGTAGTTGTTAATAGAAACACCCACCTTAAAGATATAAGCAAAATCATGGCCGAGACGGGATATCAACGCATTCCCGTAGTCGAAAAAGACAAGCTCATTGGTTTAATAACTCAAAGTTGTATTATAAGGGCTGTAGCTGATTACCTGGACTGATTTTAATCAAAACACTTACATATATCGATTTAACCAGCTACATAAAATAAATTCAAATTTGATTCTAATAAATTGAAATTCATTTTTCTAATTAAATTGCCATTGCTATTTGAGAAAGTCCATTATATATCATATTAGTGGTTCTGGACTCCGGGCATCTTTTTTATGTTTTAATCCACCGATTTTTTTTATTCTCCTTAAAAGAAATTCTTTTCCTGTTTCAGTGGCCGCGAATATAGGTATTGATTCTCCAACTTTAAGAAAAGCTTTTTTTTCTCCTATTTCCCGGACATATTTGGAAGCACAGGCAGTAACCACATCAGAATATTCAAAAAGTTCCTGGGCTTCTTCCTGAGAGATTCCAGTTACATGCACCGCGAATATGAAAATATTAATATCCTCTAAGGATGATTCCATGAATCTTAAGTTGTTCGCGTCAGCAGGAGAAGCTATGGTGACGGCAATATTTTTGAATCCCATGTTAATGGCCTTTTTTACTCCTTTTATCTGGTTAATTTCTGCCGTTTCAGGATTCAGTACATTATTTTCTCCCAGAACATTTATAACCTCTTTAATAGGAGTGGTACTAACAAAACCAGATATTCGTCCCCCGATTCCCTGAACCGTTTCCGGGTCACGGATCAATACTGTACCGGCACCATCACATACTATAACCGCACAGTCCAGTATTTCATCTTCTAAGAGGGTGGAAATAGTCTCGGAAATACCAAAGGACAAAAAATCTTTCATTTTAAGATTTCTTTGAGGTTGACACATACCAAAATCATTGATCCTAAATTCTATATTCTCTTTTATAGATTCAGAATCCAATTTTTCGATTCCTCGATACTTGTGAAATAAGGGACAGTAATCAATCTGAGCTTCACCTACTTCCACCACTTTACCATCTTTTACCACTATTTTAGCCTTACCCATGGCCTCTATAACATGTTCATCCATATAATCCCTCTTTTTAGTAGAATAACCAATGAATACTAATTATTAACAGTATAATATGATTTTTATTGAAAAGAACTAATTATTTAACCTCTGAGGGGATATTATATTTCTTGTTAATGATAAAATTACCTTTAAAATATAGGAAAATAAAGAAATAGAAAACTTTAAATTATATAAAAACTGATGTTCTATAAGTCACACGCCGGGGTGGCTCAGCTGGTTAGAGCGCACGGCTCATAGGGTATTAAGCAGTGCTCTGACTTTTTCCTGGGATACCGTGAGGCCGCGGGTTCGAATCCCGCTCCCGGCACTCATATTTTATATCCCATAAAATTAAGAGTTTTTAACTCTAATTTTTACCCCAGGAAGAACCTTATCATTTTTTATTTTTGATTAATAGTTTGATTTAAAAATACTATTTTTATTATTAATTACTCAAATTCAATGATTATTAATTTTAAATAATATTAAAAAAATTAATAAACTTTTTTAATGATGCCATTTACTAATAACTAATTTTATAAAATAACTAATTTTACAATATTAATAATGGTTAAAATAAATGAATATTATTTAAAATCTTCATAAACCCTTAAAGATTGAGCTAAAACATTAGTTTCCCCAATAAGTGCTCCCATTAAAATTGCAGAAAGAAGCTGATCATTGGTTGCTCCCATGTTCCGGGCCACTTGTAAGTGTGTGGATAGACAGTGATCTGCTCCCAATGCAGAGGCCGCACCAATAGCCACATATTCCTTAATTAATGGCGATAACGAATCATCTTTCACAATTACTGCAAATTTTTCAAAATAAGCTTTTAATGCACCAGGATTATCTGATAAGACCTGGAAAATCTTGGGGACAAATCCAAAATAATTTTCAATTTCTTTTAATATATCATCCACGTTAATCTCACTATTTTCATCTTTAAAACTAATTTAATCACCTCCAAATATAATTTTGACATGATAATTAATAATATTTACTAAATAGTATTGAATTTAAACTCTTTTTAAATTTCAAGCATTAATGGACATTTCCAAAATTAATAATATAATTGATAACCAATAAAAAGCAATGAAATAGTAATTTATTTATCCTAAACTAAACCAGCAATTATTATAATAAAATTTGTATTTAAAGGAGAGAGAAGTCATGACCCAGTACTCTGTGAATGAATTTGTACAAAAAACAGCTGAAAAAGAAGAATCCGGAACAGAATTGTTTGACCTTGAAAACGATCATGTTTTATATGTCAATCTAAATGGTAAGGTTTCGGATAAATTAGGATCCATGATTGCTTATGCCGGAGATATAAACTTTAAAAAACAAAGCAGTTTAGAAGGAGGAGTTAGCAAATTCCTTAAAAAAGCTGTGACCGGTGAAGGCGCCCATATGATGTCTGCAGAAGGATATGGTAACCTTTATTTAGCCGATGATGGTAAAAGAATTGCCATTTTAAAATTAGAGAATGAAAAAATCTATGTCAATGGAAACGACGTCATGGCCTTTCAACAAACCATTGATTGGGATATAAGTATGATGAAAGGTTCTGGAAGCTCTAACTGGAAATTGATTCAACATGAAACTACAGGGGACTGGAATGGTAGCCATAACCACCCACTACACTCCTTTAACTTTAATTGTAACTCCTGAGAGACCAGTATACACCGACCCAAATGCCACAGTGGCCTGGTCTGGAAATTTAAAGCCAGAAATAAAAACTGACATAAGCTTCAAGTCCTTAACTGGGAGGGGAAGTGGAAAAGAGTCCCAAATGAAATTCCAGGGCGAGGGTTTTGTGGTTGTGCAACCCTTAGAGGAATACCCTGCTGTAGAATGATCTATTTAAAAAAAACAGTTTTAAAATCAGTTTTAACTTAAACTGTTTTTTTAACTTTTGATATTAATCGACATAATAATCATTTTTTTTCTCATTCCACAACTTTTAATTAATAATATTAATAAATAGAGAGTATCTAAATTATTTTTATATTTTTAATAGATTTATTATTTTATAATCAAGAAGAGTGTTTCTATGCCAAAAAGATACGAAGGAATGGCCTACTGGGAAATGGTAAGTCGACAAATGAGTATTGTGAGTAAAACTACAAGAAAAGCTTAAAAACTCAAAAATAACTGTGATTGGTTGTGGAGGAATTGGTGGAGCAGCCATAGAAATGTTGGCCCGTATGGGTGTTGGAAATCTTCAAATTGTGGATAAAGACTCTTTTGACGTGTCAAACATTAATCGTCAGCTCATGAGCAGTTTTTACAGTGTTGGAATCCTAAACACAAGCTACTGAAGACACTATACAGTCTATAAATCCCTTTATAAAGGTGGAATCATTTGAAGGAGAATTAAATGAATCTAATGTTGAAAAAATCGTTGCTGGTAGTGATTTAGTCATCGATGCCCTGGACAATCTAGTTTCCCGAATAATATTAAGCCGCTGTGCCAGAGAACTTGAGATTCCTTTCATTCACGGAGCAATTCACGGCACCATGGGTCAAGTTACTGTATTTAATAATGAAACACCTTCTTATGAGGAATTATTAAAATTACCTTCCAAAAATAATGAATTAAATACCAAGTTATAGATGAAGTCCTTAAATTAAGTCAGGACATTCCCCCTGTTTTAGGGCCCGCGCCCAACATAGTTGGTTGTTTGCAGGCTTCTGAGGCTTTTAAAGTAATTGTAGGAAAAGGAAGGGTTATTTTGGCCCCTAAGGTGTTGAACTTTGATTTAATGCGTGGGGAGCCTTTTTCAGTGATTGAATTAAGAGTTACAGATATAATCTTTTCATATTATTTGATATTTTTAAAAAATTAATAAATTAAGCTAGTTAGGACATCATTTAATTTATTTTTGCTGCTTCTTTTCACATTGAAAGATATGTTT
>CAVOPP010000003.1:0-83587 GCA_963698135.1 uncultured Methanobacteriaceae archaeon
CTCTCATCCAGTACATTATCCCATTTTTCAAACCATTCAAACTGTTCGGCTTTTTCAGACCAGTACTTTTCCAGGTCTTTACCCTTTTCAATTTCGGCCTCCCAGTTTTTCACGTGAGCTTCTTCTACCAGCATATAATTAGGTTTAAAAACCCTTTTTTCTTCCAGGAGAACTGAAGTATCTTTTTTCATAAATTGCACCACCCTGTGACATATTTTTTAATCTTTTTTAATAGATAAATTATTTGTAATACTTTTGCTGCTTTTTTACTTCCTTGAGAAGTATAAAGATAAATTTTGAAATATATAAATTTTTAGAAAATATTATAAAAATTTTAAGAAAAAATTAATTTTTAAGTATATTAATTGATTTTAACAAATATTATCCTTTTATTCCATGGGATTGATTATATTTTTAAAATTATTAAAATAATTAAATGGTAAAAATTATCATGAAAATTGTAAAATAATTCCAAAATTATGTGGGAATAATATTTTAAAATTAATATATTAAATTTTATTTTCAGACCATAAAAACATTTGGAAGCAACCAATATGTTCTTTAATTAAGATCCAGATTATCCACAGCCATTATAAATTCTTTAACTTGCTGTTTAATGGTGTTACTGGGATTGGCATAGGCCTCATAGATGATGGCGGATGTTCCGTTTTTGATTATGGGGATGGTAGAATAAGCAGGACTGCTGGGATCCGGCATAGAATAATAGTAAAGCCACTTCAAAGTGTTAGTGAGATTTTTAGTGACTTCCAAGGAGTTGTTGTCATCAACTGGCACGAATACAAATGGTTTATCGGTGTATCTACCATTGGAAGCATGTACATCAATGGCCAGAGAGTAATTATTTTTATTTACATCAGGAACTATGTATTTATAGGCCAGTTTTTGGCCATTCATTCTCCCCATAGAGTAATCATAGGTATAATTGGTGACATTGATGTAGTACAGATAGTAACATTTTTTTAAAGATTTTGAATTTTCTCTTATATTGGCTATGGTGGAATTGTGAGCCCTGGATTCCCGGGGATGTATACCCATGATGAAAGCAATTTTGATAGGGGAACTATTATTTCCATATGGCCCTTCTTTGGTGACCATGCCCCGAGAATCGTTTCCAATTACTTCTTTGTTTGCCACTAATGCCGGAAAGTCTTTAACAGGATTTATTTCGTTAAAAGAGGTAAGTATTGCTCCAATAAAAACTAAAAAAATAATTACAATGGCTAATATTCCCCAGCGTGAAATCAAAATACAATTATTTTCTGAACAGGTTGTTTTTTGAAGGGCAGCAGTTTTTTTATTTAATGATTTGGGCTTATCAGATTTAAAAGAATATAATTTGTTTTTAATTTGATTTAATCTATTTTTCAACTGTATCACCGATTATAAACGTTCAGGTATCACTGAATTGTTATTATGGTCTTATAACAACTTATCTTTGAGAAAATATGATTTCTTATTATAACATAACCAAGAGATAACCTAACCAATAGAAAATAAAATAAATTTATTAAATCTGATTATAAAATAAAAAAAATAAAAATTCATTATTTAACTTTCTACTTTTTCTACTTCATCATCACCAAATAAATCAAAAATCTCCATTATTCCAGCTATAATTAAGAAAGCACCTATCATAGCAGATAATACAAAAGGATTACCGGTGAAGGTACCAACCACTATGAACAAAATCCCAATTATAACACCTAAAGCCCCAATTCCTTTTTCTTTAAGCCCTTGACCTGATGCTAATGCAGCTAGTCCTGCTAATATTATAAAAAACCCAACAATATAAATTGCTGCAAAGGTAAAGAATGCAAATGCTTTTATATCTCCAACGAATACTATTCCCATCATTATTACAAAAATGGAAAGTATTAAACCGGCTACTCCCGCCGCTAAACTGCCTGATTTAAGGCTCTGTACTAAAATCCAGATTCCTAAAAATATTATTCCAATACCGACAAGTTTACTTAAGCTGACAACACTGATTAAAGGGAACACAATAACTATTAAACCCAGTATAATTGCCAGAATTCCTACAAAAATGTTTCTTGTATCGTTCATGTTATAATCTCCAAATCTAAAGTCTAAAATTTAAAAAGGGACTTGTTGATTTAATTCATATAGAAAAATTTAATTTTCCATTTTCATTAAATCGGATGGACTAACAAAGAATAAAGCTATTCCATCAATTATTAACCAAATTCCAATTAATAAAGCTAAATAATATGGATTCCAGGCATATGAAGCTAATATCATGTATAATATACCTAATATTATGCCTATACCTCCAATCCCTTTACCAGTAGTTCCTTCTTTAACAAAGAATGACATTATACCTGAAATTATCAGGAAGAAACCGGCAAAGTAGAGCCAGAAGCTGACTAAGAAACTGAATGCTAATACACTACCAAATAAACCAATTCCACCGACTATAGCAATTATACCAAGAATTAAATATGCTATACTGGCACCCTTGCTGGTGCCCCAGGTTCCAAAGCTCTGTGCCACGAGCCAAATACCCAGTAACATTATGGCAAATCCGGCCATTACACTGGCGGTGAATACACTGAAAATCGGGAAAATAATTACTAAAAGACCTAAAATTATTGCTAAAATACCCATTAAAACATTATTTCCTTCTGCCATTTAATTCGCCTCCTTAATTTTATAACAAGTCCCTAGTAATAATAATTAATAAAATTAAATATATAATTATTGTTTTTTAAATTGTAATCAAAAATTAAATAGAATATTAAAGATTAAGAATGCAAAGGAATTATTTTTCATGTGATAGTTTTTTAAGGGGATAAAACGGTAGTTGGGCATCCTGAAGAAAATAAAATCGAATTAAATACTGTAACCCGTTAATTAATAATTATTAGGAATATTTATGTGATATAGCTAACAATATTAATATTGGAGGTAGATTATATGCCTGGTGGAGATAGTAGAAGAGCAAGAAGAAGAACATTAATGGTAGCACACGCAGTGAATAAAAAAAGAAATGAAGATAAAGAAGAGGCAGAACAACAAGAACCGCGTGAAGATATAGAGATACCGGATAGTTCTGAAAAATTAGAAAAATTGGGAAGGCTCTTAAAAGATAAAGGGGTCATAACTGAGATTGAATATAACTTAATATTTGAATAATTTTACATTTTCTTTTTAAAATTGATTCAATAAAAAAAATTAAAAAAATATTTTAATTAATTTTTAGGAAATTCCAGACAGAGATTATCTCCTTTAGAATAGACCATTATTTCTGAGTCTGAGGTCACAAATCTAGGCATCAATAGATTTAAAAGTTTATAAAATACTTCATAAGCTTCTCTATTGGTTCGCTCAGCAGATACATAGATTTTTTCCTGGCTAATATCAACATCTAAAGGCCCATTGATACCGTAATCTTTTAAGAGGGCCTGGGCAATATTATCATCTTTTTGATCTATGAAATTGGTTACCTCTACGTAAATGTCTTCAAAGTCCATGAAACTTTCTTTTTCGTGCTGGAACTTGTGAAGGGCCATTTCAATATTGGCTTTTAGTTCCCGGTCCTGGTAGGGTTTCATTAAATATCCATAAGGATAGGTCTTTATAGCTCGCTTAATGGTTTCATCGTCGGCATAAGCAGTTAAGTAAATAATAGGGATATTATGGAGGTTTATTATTAATTTAGCTGCTTCAATTCCGTCCATTTCACCTTTAAGTACGATGTCCATTAATATTAAATCCGGTTTATCAGATTTAACGCTCGAAATAGCGTCTTCACCAGTGGAAACCGCATCAGTTACCTTAAATCCAAGTTTTTCCAGCTTCTTTTTCAACCCCAATGCCAGTATGCGTTCATCTTCCACAATTAAGATTTTTACTTCTGACATTATTTCACCCATTATACTCCTCTTTTAGGTGTGATTAATTCCAGACAGATACTATCACCTTTAGGGTAAATGACAGCTGTTCCACCATAGGCCTGGATAAAATGTTCAGTAACTTTAGTTAAGATATCAAAAACATTTTCCTGCTCTTTGTTGATACATAGATAAGTCTTTTTTAATCCTACATCCAGATCAAATTCATCTAATTCATTGAGGATACGGGATCCAATAACTGATTCTTTAATGAATTCTTCTTTTTCTTTTAAGTATTTGTTTACTTCTCCAAAAATTGCATCCATTTTTTGTGAATCTTGATTTTTAGCCATTTTTACACCCCCTCAATCAAAAATATCCTTCTCATCCACGTCAAGTTCCTCAATCTTCTGCATGCACCATTGATATAATGCCTCTTCAGCGGCTCTTGACATTTTTCCCTGCTTTTCTCCATATGATAATCGGGCTATTCTTCTAAATGCAATCTCTAACTCATCAGAAATACAAATTGTAATACATCCCATAGAAATCCCCTTTATTTTTAGATATTAATTACTACTTAATTTACTACTAATAAGATTTAAAAGTTTAAGTATATAAATTTATATATGAAATAAGGAATTTAAGGAGTTATTTCAAGATATTATTAATTATTAAGGTAAAAAAATAATATTAAAATCTTCTAATTTCTATTTTTTAGTAAAATTTTCAGTAAAAATTATTCCAAAAAAGACAGGTAGATATCACTAATAACAGGGCACCAATCATGGGATATCTACCATCACACTGCAAACCAATAATAAACTAAATTATTTTATTAGATTAGCTTGTTATATCCATATAAATTAAACTTAATTATCCTGTAAATCCATAAACCCTATTTTTTGCACGGTTTAAATTTAATTTTGAATAGTATTGAATTCTGCTTATAAACCAATCCATTAGACAGACGGTAAGATACAAAATACCCAGGCCAATGGCGAATATCAATAGTGGGAAATTTTTTAGGGCTTTAAAAAGGGTTTTATGAGTCATTCCATGGAAATATTCCTCATACATTCATACCACTCCATTAATAAATTCCATATTAATCTTTCATTAGATCTTTCTTAAAGTATAATGTAAAAGTTTATATATTTAAATCTTTCTATAATAAACAATCAAATAAAAACAAGTTTAAAAAATTTAATCAATTTAAAGGAGATAATTAATGGAAAAGAAATATACAAGCTTAATAATGTTAATTATTGTCATAGCTGTAATTACAGGGGGATTTTACCTGTACAAACAGAATAATGACGATGAATATTATCATAATTATCTTTTACAAAATAATTCAACTTACAACGCCACAGAAGAAAGTAATGTAATTTTAGCAACGGTAGTAACTTCCATGATAACCTCAAATAGCTCAGATTCAACAATAGACGGTTATCTTAAAAGTGCCAAGAATAATATATCCCTAACGATGGTTTATGATAAGGAAATGCTTAAAAATGCCAGAACAGAATCTCAAAAGAACTATGCTCAGGTATTAATGTTACAAACCAGAGCTATGATAAAATACATTGGTTTATTGGGTGAACTTAATGTGGCATCGCAGAACAATCCTGGTGAGACTGATAAAATCATGAAACAGCTGGATGAATTACGTAATCAAACCAAAGATTACCAAAACGAGTTAGATAGTATAACAAATAAAGATCCAGAACTTAAAAAAAGAATAAATGAGGAAAATAAGAAATTAAATTAAAAATTATAATTAAAAAAATATTATTTGTTTGATTTTCTTCTTTAAATTTTAATATTTTTTTCTTTCAAGTTGTATTGTTTGGTATTTTATCTGTTTTTATCCTAATTTAATTATTTAAGATTCAAGATATTTTGATTATTAATCGTTCAGCACTGGTTTTTAAAACTTTTTTATAATTGATTCTAATATGGATCAATTAATTCCATGCATCATTTTAACCAGCTTCTTACGAACCAATAGCAATAAAATGGCTGCTAGAGCAGACATAACCACAAATATCATGAAAAATGTTTCAAGGCCAGTAATTGGAATTCCCAATATTGTGGGAATAGTTGTTTTTGAAGGATCGGGATATAAACTGGATAAAAATCCGGCCAGCAAATTAGAAGCGGCAGCCGATAAAAACCACACTCCCATTAACAGAGAAGCAAATCTGACAGGCGAAAGCTTGGTAACAGCAGATAAACCAATTGGAGAGATACATAGCTCCCCAAAGGTGAACATAACATAAATAGCCACTAACCAGAGTGGACTAACCACCGGTGACCCATTATCAATCATGCCTGCGGGTAGAGTAAGCAATAAAAATCCCCCCGAGAGCAAGATCAAACCCAGGGCCATTTTGGAAGGCATTGATGGTTCCAGATTTTTAGAGTTAAGTTTAGGCCAGAGAACTGCAAATAATGGGGCAAATAGGAGTATGGCCAGGGGATTAACTGACTGGAACCAGCTGGCAGGAATCATAAAATGAAAAATTCCAATCATCCTATCAACATTTTGCTGGGCAAAAAATGTTAAAGAAACTCCTGCCTGTTCAAAGGCCGTCCAGAAGAAGATAACGAAAAAAGAAAGAATGAATATTACTCCAATTCTTTGTTTCTCAATGGAAGTTAGAGGTGGATGACCATTATTTTTCTCATTATTTGGTCCCTTAACAGTATTTATTTCATTATTTGTATTTGGTTCATTAAGGGCTCCCCTTTCATCAATTATTATTTCTTGAGGATTTTCAAAAAGATTGTGAACCGGTTTAATACCCACAGATTCACCTTCAGGGGTTACGAGATACTTATTCTTAGCAATAACAAAAATGCCAAGACCTACAATCATTCCCAAACCTGCAGCCAGAAATCCATACCTAAAATCAGCGGGATTTCCTGTATCTCCCAGTAATCCCACAACCAGCGGGGCAATAAGAGCCCCCAGATTAATTCCCATGTAAAATATAGTAAAGGCTGAATCTCTTCTTTTATCATTTTTAGTATATAATGAACCTACCATTGTGGATATATTGGGCTTAAAAAATCCGTTACCAACAATAAGTAGAAGTAAGCCGATTAGGAAAAATATTTGCTGGTGATTCAAGGTAAAAAATGCATAGGAAACCTGGTTTGCTACCATTGGTGTGTATAAATAGCTGCTTAAGGCCAGAGAGAACTGTCCCAGGGCCATTAAAATACCACCGGTAATTATTGATTTTCGGTTACCCCAGTATCTATCGGCTACATATCCCCCAATTAGTGGTGTTAAATATACCAGTCCCGTGTAATAGCCATATATAGTGGAGGTAAAGGCAAAACTGAAGAAAAGGGCTTGTAACATATACAGTGAAAGAATAGCTCTCATACCATAATAACTGAAACGTTCCCACATTTCAGTCAAAAAAAGAACATACAATCCTTTAGGATGACCTATAATTTTTTAAACCCCCTTAAATTATTTAAATGATTGATAATATTATAAAAAGAACTCCATTCCAAGTTTTGAACATAATTAACCATAAATTTTAAATTCAAAATGCTATCTCCATCGTATTTTCTAAGTTTGCTGTTTTTCATACCATAGGCCAAATAAACCGCCAGACCAATCATTAAACTAAGGCCAAATCTCTCCAGGGTAGTGTGGGATAACTGTAAAATGAGAAATGAACAGAAAATTATGGATAAAATAGGGATTACTGGAACCAGTGGACATTTGAATTTCCTTGGTATTTCTGGTTTCTGTCTTCTGAGGATGATAATGGATAAAGCCAGAAAGATAAAGGCCGAAAGCGTGCCAATATTCACCAGTTCAATGATGGTGTTGAGGGGGAAAAAGGCGGCAATTAAGGCGGCCACCAGGCCCACAATGAGGATGCACAAAACAGGTGATCTAAAGTTTTCATGCAGTTTGGAGAATATTTCTGGTAAAAGACCATCCCGTGACATGGAATAAAAAATTCGGGTTTGGCCAAAGAGACTGGTTAATAGAACAGAGGTAAGGCCAAAAAGAGCACCAAAAGACACTATGGATGCTGCCCAGTTAGCCCCTACACTTTTAAGGGCAAAAGTAACGGGAGCAGATGTGTTTAATAAGTTGTAGGGCACCATTCCAGTTAAAACGGCAGCTACTACGATATATAAGATGGAACTTATGATTAGTGAGCCGATTATTCCAATGGGCATTGTTTTCTGGGGATTTTTAGTTTCTTCCGCAGCAGTAGAAACGGCATCAAACCCTATATAGGCAAAAAATACCATGGCTGCACCCTGAAGCACGCCAGAAAATCCATAGGGCATGAAAGGATGATAATTGGCAGGATTTATATAATTCATTCCCACAAAAACAAAAAGCAAAATAATGGAAATATTAAGGAGAACAATAATGACATTAAAACGGGTACTTTCCTTTACTCCCAGTATGAGTATTCCAGTTAGCAAAATAATTATTAGAAATGCTGGTAAATTAATAATTCCAGTTCCTGGGGGAGAAGTGATAATTTGGGGTAGAATAATTCCAGCAGAGCCAAATAGTCCTACTATGTATGAGGACCATCCCACTGCCACTGCTGAAGCCGAAATCAGGTATTCGTACATTAAAACCCAGCCAATCATCCAGGCCCATATCTCTCCCAGGGCCACATAGGTGTAGGTGTATACGCTCCCAGATATAGGGATCATGGAGGCAAATTCAGCATAACAAAGAGCTGTAAATATACAGGCAATGGCAGATAAAATAAAGGATAGTACCAGGGCCGGTCCAGAGTAGTGTGCCGAAGCCACCCCGGTTACAATGAAAATACCAGCCCCTATGATGCATCCCAGGCCCATAATAATTAGATTTATAGGACCGATACTTCTTTTTAAAGATTTATCATTATTATCCTGGGATAAATCATTAATTGGTTTTTTAGCAAAAATTCTTTTCACAATTTCACCAATTCATTATTTCCCAGATTCTTTTTCAGGTAAGGGTCTAACTAAAATAGTTGTATCGTCTATTTCTCCAATTTCTATTTCAAGGTTCTTCTCTTTCCTGGAATTTTTGTATTTACGATAGGCAAAGTAAAATACCAGACCAAGTATCAACCACAAGGAGAATATTTTAATGGTTAAAAGATTTAGTTGGGTAATTAAAGCTACACAAGCAATAATGGAAGCCACAGGGATCACTGGAACCAGAGGACATTTGAATTTGCGAGGTATTTGGGGATGGCTTTTTCTTAGATAAATAACTGATATGGCCAGGAAAATGAAAGCAGACAATGCAGCTATATTAACCAGTTCAAAAATGGCTCCCAGAGGTAAAAATGCAGCAACCACTGCTGATATTCCCCCTACCAGCATGATACTAATGGCCGGGGAATTATATTTGCTGTGCACTGTGGTCAATTTTTCAGGTAGTAATTTGTCCCGGGACATGGCAAAAATGAGGCGGGGTACCACAAATAAATTAACAAGAATTACTGTGGTCAAACCGGCAATGGCACCTATGGTTATGATGGTGGTGGCCCAGTTGGCTCCTACTGATTGTAAGGCCAGCATCACCGGGGCTTCACTATTGGCAAACATGCTGAAATTTACCATCCCATTCATCACTCCGGATACTACGATATATATTAGAGAACAAACTGCCAGGGATCCTATTATACCTATGGGAAGAGCCTTTTGAGGATTTTTTGTCTCTTCTGCTGCAGAAGCAATGGTATCAAACCCTATATAGGCAAAGAATACCATGGCTGCTCCCTGGAATATTCCAGAAATTCCATGTGGGGCAAAGGGATGATAATTGGCAGGATTTATAAAATTGTATCCCACCACCACAAATAATAGGATAACTGCCAGTTTAATAAATACAAAAAAAGCATTAACCCGAGCACTTTCCTGGGTTCCTTTTATTAATATAGCACTTAATACAATTATAATTAAAAAAGCAGGCAAATTTATAATACCTGTTCCTGTGAGGGGTGAAGATGTTAGCATTGCAGGTAATACCAGTCCCATGGAAGCAAGAAATCCTACAGCATATGATGACCATCCTATGGCCACTGAAGCACCAGCTATTATATATTGAAGTATTCCAGTCCATCCAATTATCCAGGCCCCTATTTCTCCAATGGTGACCTGAGTGTAGGTGTAGATACCACCGGTAACAGTTATCATGGAGGCCATTTCGGCATAACAAAGGGCGGTAAGGCTGCAGGCCAGGGCAGCTATTATAAAAGAGATTATTAATGCTGGGCCAGAGGTAGCTGAAGCTATTCCAGTTACAATAAAAATTCCAGCACCTATTATGGCTCCTATTCCCATTATTATTAAATGAAAAGGTCCCAGTGATCTTTTGAGTTTCTGTCCTGTTGTTTTACAGTGCAGGCATTCTTCAATATCTTTTTTTTTAAACAAGGTTCGCACGGTTTCACCCTTAATTCACCAATTAATGTTTAATGTAAAAGTTTAAATATATAAATTTATGGTATGAGTAATACTATTGATATAATAATTAATTAAAAAAAAGTTCTATTTTCATTATCAGGAATCAAATTATCATATTCATATTTTCCTGTTTGAATGGCTTTACTAAATTTAAAAGCTTTACTAAATTAAAATAATATTTATTAAAAAATATTTTATTAAAAAAATAATATGAAACTCAAAAGAAGAGCTAATCTTTTCAGATTTTTATATGAAATAACTTAAATTGAAGTGAAAAAAATAAGAATAATTAAAAATAATCAAAAAATGAATAATTAGTAAAAGCTGAGCCCTTATTTGGAAAAATGTGTAAAGGGGTGAAAAGTCAGAGTTCGGACTCAGCCTTGGGGGGTTATTTCCAAATCAATTAAAAGTTAAACATTAAAATATATAAAATTTTCTATTTCGATTCTTTTGAATTTCTTTAATTTAATAATTATTATTAATCTATTATCAATCCCTTTTTAATTAAATAAGGAAAAGTTTAATTATTTAAAACTATCTATTAATAATCAATTAACATGATTATTCCTAAAAAGGGTGCAACTAAATAACATACATCTAATATTGGAATTTAATAAATTGAGACTTAAATTTAGTTTAAGATTCTTAAAACAGATTTAAAAGTAAAGGGGGTAATAAAATAAAATTAAGAGGAAAAACATTAGCAATAATGAGCGTAATATTACTCTCTCTAATTTTAAGCTTTTTTATTATCTCCGAGGTTTTCTTTATAAATACCGCGGTGGATACCGAGAATCAATACGCCAACATGGTCGTAAAAAATACGGTAAACTCCCTTAAAAATGATCTGGAAGCTATAAATAACACAGCTAATGATTGGTCCCAGTACGATGCCGCTTATAATTTTGTGAAAAATAATAATACTCAATTTAAAGAGCGCAGTTTGATTGATGATACTTTCTCCAGGTTGAACATTAATTTTATAATTTTTACCAATACCCGTGGCGACATTGTTTTTTCAAAAGCTGTAGATTTACAGTCTAAAAAAGAAATACCCATGTATTCCAATATAAATAACGTTACCAGAGATTATATACAATATTTACAGGAAAAAAATACCACCGAAAGCTCAGGTTTCATTTTTATTAATGGAAGGCCATTAATGCTGGTAACTAAACCTGTGTTAAGAAGCGGTGGAGAAGGTCCTTCACCAGGTTACATGATTATGGGTCGTTATTTAGATACCTACGTTAGTAGCAGTCTTCCAGAGAACTCAAAGTTATCCATAACACCAGTAAATTCTTCTAAGGATCTAGAGGTATTTAATAATTCTAATATCAATCAGTCACCTTTTGTAATAAAAACTACCAGCAATGATTTTTTAACAGGATACAGTATCCTTAGAAGCTCTTCAGGAAGGCCCTCACTTATTTTAAAGGTAGAAATGCCTCGCAGTATATATAAAAGTTCTCAAAGAACTATATTGTTACTGGCTTTATTATTATTAATATCGGGAATTGTAGCCTCTTTACTGGTTTATTATTATCTGGACCGTAATCTACTGCGTAGACTTGATAAAATCACTTCCAGTGTTCTGCAGATTGGGAAAAGTAATGACCTATCTGGTAGGGTACCTATTTTAGGTGATGATGAGCTGGCCAATCTGGGTATTTCAGTTAATCAAATGTTAAAATCACTTGAAAAATCTAATATAGAACTTAGAAAAAGTAGGGAAGGGTATAAAACTATATTTGAGAACACAGGGACCGCCATGCTTCTGGTAGATAAAAATATGAATATATTGCTGGCCAATACCCACTTCAAAAATATTTTCCCCTGGAAAAATAATAATAATAATAATAATAATAATAATAATAAATACGATGATTCTCAGCATAAATGTAATTTAAAAGAATTAATGGCCAAAAAAGATCATCCTAAACTGGAAGATTACAAAAATAGCCTGAAAGATAACATAGAGAACTTTAAAAATTATGAATTCCAGCTAATTAACAAAAATAATCAAGAAAGAGATTTTTTTGCCACATTTGCTTTTATGAAAGGTACCGATGAGTCATTAATATCCTTAATTGACATAACAGACCATAAAAAAGCAGTAAATAAAATTAAAGACTCTTTAAAAGAAAAAGAGATTCTACTAAGGGAAATACATCACCGGGTGAAGAATAACCTGCAGATAATTTCCGTACTGTTATCTTTACAATCTGAGGAGATAGAAGATCCCCACATTCTTGAAAAATACAAAGAGAGCGAAAACCGTATTCATTCCATGGCCTTAATTCACGAAAGAATGTACCAGTCCAAGGACCTATCCCGCATAGACTTCCTGGACTATGTGGAAAATTTAATAGCTGATATTACCTATGCTTATGGATTTGACTCAAAAATGCTGGAAATTGATCTGGACCTGGACTCTAGCAATCTGAGTATTGAAACGGTTATGCCACTGGGCCTAATCATCAATGAACTGGTTTCCAACAGTTTAAAATATGCCTTTAAAGATGTAAAAGATAATAAAATAAGTATCACATTCCAAAAAGAGGAAAATAATAAATTTAAATTAGAAATAAGCGATAATGGAACTGGTTTCCCTGAGGACATTGATTTTAAAAACACAAAATCACTGGGAATGCAGCTGGTAAATGAATTAGTGGCCCAGATTGACGGTAACATCCATATGGAACCAAATAAAGGTACCCACTTTATTATTCATTTCCAGGAGCCTGATTATAAAAAAAGGATTTGATTATTATCTTAAAATATTTTTATTTACACTTTTTTGGGTCAATCAATTTTAAAAATAAAAATAAAAATAATTAAACGTGATATCCATGAAAATTAGTTTCTGGAGTGTAGGATCTGCCATTGTTATTATCATAATCATTTTAAGCACATATAACTATTTTGATGAAGGATCTAATATCATTAAAGTAGGATATCTGCAAAGTGATCATCATGCCGCCTTAATTTTAGCCAGTGAACAATCATTGTTTGATAAAGCGAAATTGAAGGTTCAATTAGTTCCATTTCATTCAGGGGAGGATGTGGTTGAAGCTTTAGCCAAGGGCAGAATAGATATAGGATACTGTGGAATAACACCTGTGACCCAGGCCATTGCCCAGGGAGAAAATCTGAAGATTGTGGCCCCGGTGAATCTGGAAGGTAGTGGAATAGTAGTTCGTAAAGGCTTTAATATTAACAATGCTTCGGATCTTAAAGGTAAAACCGTGGCTATTCCCAGTAACAGTTCTATGCAGTACTTTTTATTGCAGATTTATCTTAAAAATCATAATGTAAGCTCGCAAGATGTAAAATACCATCAATCAGAAGTTCCCAGCATGCCTTTTAGTCTAGATGAAGATAATTTCCAGGCCTATGTGGCCTGGGAACCTTTTGCTTCTGCAGGAGAAATTTATAATTATGGTAGTGTTTTACAATATTCAGAGAATATATGGAAGGACCATCCCTGCTGTGTTATTGTTAGTAGTAATGATTTCCTAAAGCAAAACCCTGAAAAGGTACGAACATTTTTAGAAGTACATGAAAATGCTACTACTTATATTAATAACAATCCTGGGATTAACAGTGAATTAATGTCTAAAAAGATTGGTTTATCCCCTGAAATGGAAGAAGAAGGAATTAAACATATTAAATATATATCAGTCCCTGATTCTATTTTCATTCAAAATGTTCTAAAAATTGTTCAAATGCAGCAAAAAATGGGATTGATTAAAAAAAATCTCACTACATCTCAAATCTTTGATTTTAATTACTTAACTGGCTAATTTAAACTATTCTGGAATGATTTATTTATTCATTTTAATAATATCAAAACAATATTTTTAATTTTTTTTATTTATTTGATAATTTGCCATTAAAAAATTAATATTAAAGTTTAAGGACTTATTTAAAGTAATTATTTTAAGATTTAAGTCATTATTAAAGTCCATTTTAAAATTATATGAATAATGTTCCATGATGAATTGGGATGAATTGGAATTGAGTACGAAGGTGTAATTTATTCTCCAAAACATCCATCGAGGCGGTAAATTCACCATAATGTATAATGTAAAAGTTTATATATATAAATATTACTATATTATTTCCAGTTGATTAAAAATAAAATGTGTTAATGACAATGATATTTGTTTATTAGTGATTTCAATTTTATATTTTTAATTCAAAGAGTCTGAAAATTAAATGTAAAAGAATATAAGTAGATTATGATAAATAAAAAATATCTATTTTAAACATAAATACCAGTTTAAATCTATTACTATTCTCCCAATTAATTAAATAATGTGATATAATGAAAACCAGACATAAATATGCTATAATTACACTAATCCTCATCACATTCACCATCATTATTTGGGGAATCTTAAATGTAGATGCTAATACAGAAAACCCCGTCAAAATTATTGGTTCGGATGATAAAGGTGATGTTACACGAGTTGTTTATTCCCACTCCAGCAATACCACAGCTAAAATAGCTATAGTAACTGGTATGCATCCCAGAGAGCTTTCAGCAAAAAATACAGTGCCGGAAGTTATTAAATCATACACCAAAAAAAATAACGTGGAAATTGTTAATTATATAGTAAATGTCACTGCCTATCCCGAAAACTTCTATACGGGCCGTAACAATGGGGAATATCTGGTAGCCAAATATGTAATCCCTGACATTAAAAAATCAAACTATGACATGGTTATAATCTGTCATGACCACGAAGAAGGATATGGAGAGGGATATTACTTTGCCACTCCCAGTATGGATACCAAATCCATGGAAATAGCCCAAAAAGTACGTTATATTTTAACCGACTTTAATTTCTGTACCAGAGACTTAACCAAAAAGGCAGATAGTAAATCCATCGAAAGTGTGGACGATCCTATAGTAGCCACCGGGACTCCTTTAATGGTTTATGAAATTCCAGAATGGATGGGAAATGAAGATGTAACTAAAAACACAGCTCGATTTATAGACAGTGTTTTTAATGTGCTTAATTCTAATAATTAATCATTTTTTTTATAATTTATAGAGGCAATATAATGAATAAAGTTGAAGAAGATGGCTTCATGAATCCTGATCGTGTATCAACACTTATTGACGGAATTTTTGCCATAGCAATGACATTACTGATTTTAAGTCTTGAAGTGCCACATATTTCGGGTCAATTATCTGATGCATTGATTTTAAGTTATCTTTATAATATTGTATCTCCTTTTACCAGTTTTGTGCTGAGTTTCATTCTTCTGGCCATGTTCTGGACCATTAACCACAGCCAGATGCACTACATAAAACGTGTGGATAAGACATATTTGTGGATAAGTATAATACTGCTTTTATTCATTGTTATTGTGCCTTTCTCCACAGAAATCAGTGGTATGTACGGCAGTTACACCATACCTCAATTAATATTTAATTTAAACTTGCTGGGAGTCGCCATTTTACTTTATTTAAGTATCTATTATTCTGATAAGAAAATGCTTATTGAAGATATGAACGAAGATAAAAAGAAGACTATTAAAAATTCATGTGCCTTTTTCATCATAGTGGCCCTGGTGGCTGTTGGTTTATCATTTATTGCCCCATCATGGTGTACTATTGTTTATATGGCCATTATACTAAAAAAACTACTTTGATATTATTCATATCCTTATTTTATAGGAAAAAACAGCTTAATTAAAAATTTTTAATTTTTTAATCCATATATATTTTAGATCAAATTCTTGTAATAAAATTAATTGATTTGATTATTGAGGGATTTCAGGGTGTATATTTAAAAAAGGGTGTATATTTTAAAATATATTATTAAATCCTAATAAAAATAAAAAAAATAAATAGGTGTTATTTACTTTCTTTTTCTTTTTCTTTTCCTTCTACCTCTTCATCGATCATGAGTGAGGCCATCCAACTGGTTTCATCATAGTTTTGTAGGAATTTTATGACAATTAGGGTCAATGGTACCCCTACGAAGAATCCGGTAGGTCCTAAGATCCAGCCCCAGATAAATACGGAGATAAACACCACGAAAACTGATAGTTGAAGCCCTTTACCAGTAAGTTTAGGGAAAATATAGCTTTCAGCAATGGTATTGATAATGACAAAGAACAAAGCCATGATAATTGCTCCGTATATACCATACTTAGCCCAGGCCACCAGTACTGGAGGTATGGCTGCTATGACAATACCTAAATACGGTATAAAACCCAGAACAAAGGTTAATAATCCCCAGAGAACGGCAAAATTTATGTCAAAGATTATGAGAATGCCTGAAACTCCCAGTCCATAAATCAAGTTTACTTTGGCCCGGATTATAAAGTATTCAACAAAATCACCAACCAGACTAAAAATTGAATCTAATAGTGAAGGGTTATGAGCACCAATTCCTTTTTCAAGTTTTACTTTTATTTGTGGTAGCTCGTAAACCAGGAATACGGTTCCAAATAGAAGTATAATTCCCGAGGAAATTAGTCCTCCTGAATCGGTTTCCGGTATATTGGTAATGATTAGTTCTACTATTTGCTTGGAGTTCTCTGCCAGAAAACCAGAAGAGCTGGCTAAAACTGTTGGAAGTTCTTTAATCAACTGGGATAGAGAAACCACTAAAAACCAGATTACCCCAATACCAACTCCCAAAACTCCAAGAAGAGTCACTATGACTGATAAATTGTAAGAAAGACCTTTTTTATTCAGCCACATTAAAAAGGGATATATAATTAAACTGAGGAATATGGTTAGTATTACTGGTGATAAGATAGGAGCAGTATAGTACATTCCTAAAGCTGCTGCTAAAATAATAACTATAATAAGAATTTGCCGAACATATGATGGCATTTTTAATTCATTTATCATTAAAAACCTCCTTATAATAATTTATATTTTTTTATATTAATTAATTTTTTTATATTAATTAATTTTTTAATAATAATTGGATTAACTTTAGATATTATAAAATAATAATAGGATTAACAGATAAATAGAATGAATATTATATGAATAAAGTTTTTGACTGAATTAATTTAAATTATTTGGGGTGATTAAATGGTAGTAGGACATCATGATGGTAATAAAATAGAATTAAAACTGGAAAAAGATGGTATAAGCCTTAAAAAAAGTGGAAGATTAATTGGGATGACTAAAGGCGAAAAGTTCGTAGAATATGAGGACATAACTGGTATAGAATTTAAAAAAGGATTAGTATTCGGAGAACTGGAAATTCACACCTCTGGAATGAAAATCGAAGTGGAAAGGGTTAAAAAAAAGGAAGGAGAGGCCTTTGTATCCGTTTTACGTGAAAAATTACAAGAAACTCGCCACGAAAAAGTAGGAAAATCTGAAACCCTTAGCCCTATGGATGAAATAAAAAAGGCTAAAGAACTGCTGGATGCTGGTGCCATAACTCCAGAAGAGTTTGAAGATATAAAAAAGAAGTATTTATGATATATTAATTTAATTTATAATTCTATTTTAGATTATTATTTCATAGAGGAGTTAAATTGAAAGAAGAAAAACCAAGACCCTATCGCTTTACAGAATCTGTAAGTGATCAGTTAGATATTGCATTTAAAAATCTGGCCGCTGAGATAATGAAAGACGGTGCCTTAACATCCAAGGATAAATCATTAATTGCCCTGGCCTGTGCAGTGGCCATTAAATGCGAGCATTGTGTCAAGGCCCATAAAGAAAATGCTCTTATGGTTGGAGCCACTATGGATGAGATTAAGGAAGCAGCAGCAGTGGCCGGACAGGTGCGACTGGGATCCGGGTTTACCTTTGCTTCTTTTGTTCTGGATGAAGAAAAAGAATAAAAAGAGAATAAGAAAAATATTTTTAGAAATATAATTTAACTTTAACGGTTAAATCTTCCTTTAATTCTTCTGTATTGTTCAACCAGGTCTTTAATTTGTTCTTTAGGATTTTTCTTAGTACTGTATGGTAATATTCCACCGTGGAGAATAATCTCTTCTTTTTCTAATTGACTGATATTCTCGTAACCTTTGTCCTTCCATAAATCAAGCCATCCCCCGAGGGGCCGCTCTAGATTGGTGATATCAGTTCCTAAATGCTCTCCCCATAGTATTTTTCTAAGGTTTTCTATGTTTCCTGATTTTTGGGAGTCCAGGTCAAACATTATAGCGTTCATCTCCATGTTCCGATCATTTTGTGATGTTTCACTACTTCCAAACTCCTCGGCACAGCTTAAGGATGAACCATCGAGATTGGAAGTACCTATTGTGGCCCATACATCGTCTACAATGGCTACTTTACTGTGGATGTAACAGTTACGCAGTTTATTCTTTCCACTTTGATAATTACCTGACCATTTGGCAAAAACTCCAATTTGGGGGTGTTCAATAGTCAATTTTTGCAAATCGAGTCCCATGAATTCAAAGCCGTAATGCTGCCAGCTCCGGTATGTAGGAACGTCCGGAACTTCATTAATTAACATGATGATTTGTAAATCAGGGTTAAGTTCAATGGCCTTTTTTAAAGCCCCTATAATATATTTATTGGTAAAATACTGGTTTTCAAGGTATATAAAATCCTGTGCATTGGTAATGGCCCTTCGATAAGCTTCCAGTACTCCAGTTTCTCCTTTTTTGGTTAATGTTTGCGGAGTAATTGATCTAACAATTTGTAAGGACTCCTTTTCAACTTTTAAAAGCGGATTAATTTCTGATGATTTTAGGAAGCTTTCATCCGGGGTTAATTCTTTATTTAGAGATTTATCAGTTATTTCTGATGATTTTAGGGAAGTTTCATTCCGGGCTTAATTCTTTATTTAGAGATTTATTTTCAGTTATCTTATTTTCACCCTTAAAATGCAGGTCGGAAAGATAATTCCACAGCTCAAGGAAAAATTCTTCCAGGTGGTTAATTACTGGACCTTCTAAATAGAGTGAAACGTCATGGTAAGGGCCTTCATTCTTTTCCAAACGCCGGGGCTCGTTGATGTCATGTTTACTGGTGTCCCAGTAACTCTGGGTAAAGGGAGATCCAATTATAAATGCTTTCTCACCGTCAGCAACTATTACCTTGGCGTGCATTGAAAAAGCGCCTTTGGCCGGGAATCTTCTGACCTCAACATCACTTTCTTTGAAATAGTCATGTAACTCGTCGTAATTGTCCGGAACTATTCTATTTTCATTTATAATAATTTTAACATCAGCGCCACGTTTTTGAGCTTCTAAAAGTTTGAAGGCTAAAGGATCATCACTTTGATAATCTGACGGGTCATCAGGTGATGAAAAGAACCGGGGAACGAAATCAGGGTAAAAAACAAACTGGGTTAAATAGAGGTAAGACTTTGCTTCGTCTACCACTTCAACCATCTTTTCCCAGGCCGTATGATTATCAATCAGTATTTCAAAATTATTATTGGAAGTAATTCTGGACTTTGAATCACTTTTTAATGTAACTGGCCATCCTTCAATCTCCACACGGTTAATGACGATATCCTTTATCTTTTCAATGGTACTGTTGATATTAGAGTGAACTTCTGTCTTTTTAAGGTCAAATACTCCCAGTTTATCCTTAACAATGATTTTTATGTCGGGTTCTTTGTCTAAAATTTCCCTATATCTTTCTTGAGGGTAAATTATGCGGTAATATCCATTTTCATCTGTAATGGCAGATCCTAGATAATCATCTCGGAATGAGAATAAAAGACCATATTTATCCTTTATAAAATCCATGGAATTACCTAAAATTCCTTCCTCTTTAATTAAACTTTTTTCTTTAATTAAAGATTTAACCTTGGATCCCAATAGATTCAGGGCATTTAATTCCATCTTCCCAAAATCAACATCTTCAGCTATTACAGTTAATCCTGCTATGGGCTCTCCTTTTTCATCCAGTATTTTCCCTTCAACTCCAATATTTCCTTTATTAAAGTTGATAATACCCAAATCAACAATTCCCTCTTTAATAGTCTGGAACTCTTTAATGGCCTGGGAAATAGTCATTATAGGCTTTTCATCTATAAGAAATTCTATTTTAATTTGATTTTTCTCATTTTCCAGGGATTGGGAGTTTAATGGGAAATTTATTTCGAATTTACCATTTTTATCAGTTATAGTGTCTCCCATGGTAGAATCATCGGTAAAAGTTGAAGCATAATCTAAAATGGCCTTTAATTGAATGCCAAAGATGGGGGTTTTCTTATCATCCACCAGTTGTCCATATACCTTAACTTCCATAGATATCCCTCTTTTTAATTTTTAAGCTATAAATAAATCTTTTATTAAAAATTCTAAATAATTTTTAGTTCTTCTTATTAAATCCCCAATGATATTCAGCTAGGATAAGATGTTAGATAATATTATAAAATCGTTTTATAGTTAATAATTTGATTTTTAATATTTTTATATTTAATTATAACTTCTTGTATGGGAAATATTGGATTGTAAAACAAGAAAACTGGAAATAGATATGAAAATAAATTTAAGAATAAAATTTGCCAGATGAGTAATTGTATAAAATATAAAATAAAAAGAATATTGATTTTAATCCGGGTAGCGGGGCTTATCCGAGTAAACCAGATTACCACCACATCCACAGACCCGTGAATTATCCGGGCCCAGAGGACGGTCCAGTTTGTAGTAAACCGGGCAGCTATCACAGAGTAAATAGCCGAAATCACCGGATCCTTTGGTGGAAGAATTTCCCATGTTCTGATTCATATTAAATCCATAAGTTTGACCCATTACTTTATTCATGGTCTTTTCCCGGTACTTTTTGGAAAGGGCAGATTTAATCACAATCCGGGAACCTTTAAATATTTTTTTAGCCATCTGCACTTTTTTATGGTGGCGGGATAATTCCCGACCACAATGGGAACAGTAAGTAGATAAAGGCCTGTTTTGACCCCGGCAATAGGGACATTTCTTGAAGTTTAAGTTTACTTGGGCCATGGTTTATACCGCAGATTCTTTATGTGTTACCATGAAATTGCGAGGTATATTAATTTATGGTATTGTTATTTTTTATATTCTAGAAATTCTTATAATAATCTGCTATCTTATAATAATCTCCTAATTGGAAACAGGAGAATATGCTATTTTTTCTCTAAACTGGCTATATGTTCCTTTACCAGGACAGTTAACTCACTTTCTTCCATATCATATTTTTCTACAATTTCTAAAACTTTATTATAGGCCTCTAAGGCCTCTTCTTTACGATTTAAACTATTTAAAACAATACCTTTTTGATACCAGGCATCATAATAATCCGGGTCAATTTTTAGAACTTTTTCAAATAAATCCAGAGATAATTCTAAATTATTGGATTCTTTCTCCACAATACCCAGGTTGAAGTAGGGTAAAATAAAACCAGGACTTGATTTTAAAGCTTTTTCAAAGATGGTACGTGCTTTATTATATTCTTGCAGTTCCATCAAAACAAATCCCTTATAATTAAGGGCCTCCGGGTTTTCTGGTTCTATTTTTAAAACCGCCTCAAAGCATTCCAGTGCTTCTTTAAATTTACCCAGTTGATAGAGGGCATCACCTTTATGGAAAAGTGCATCAGAATAAAGGAATTCCTGAGCAGGGTATTTTTCAAAATAATCTATGGAATCCTGGTAATGTCCCAGATCTACTAAAAATCTTCCTTTAAGGTACAAGGCATCGTCAAAATTATTATCCAATTCCAGGGCCTTTTCCACGGCCATTAATCCATTTTCCGTATCATTCAATAATAGTAAAATCCAGGCCTTCTTAACCCAGGCTTCAATGTCTTCAGGATTAAGATCAATAGCTTTTTCAATGGCAAAAAGTGCTCTTTCATCTTCTTCCAGGTTAATTAAGGTCAAAGCTTTCATAAACCAGGCGTCCTGATTTTCTACTTCATCTTCTGTAATTTTTTTAAATAAATCAAGGGCCTCTTCAAATTCTTCGTTATTAAAGAAATCCATAGCTTCCTCAAATTGTCTTTCATCCATATTATTCATCTCCTGAAGGGTAAATATTATCCAATTTAAATTATCTAAGTTAAATTTTTAATCAGATTATTTAATTATAAGTTCAATTGTTACTTAATCAGATTATTCAAGTTATTTTCAATTATAAATTATTATTTTCAAATTATTATTCTTTAATTATTAAGAAATTCCCAGCAATCCAGGAATAAACCTCAAACTGGTAATTACTATAGCCAGGCCCACCCCACCAACTACACCACTGATAAACCTTAAAGTGTTGTTGCTCTCTCGCAGGTTAAGGTACTGGGTGAATCCATCTAAAAAGGTGGGTATGATCATTAAGAGGCCCAGTATAAAAATAGTTAGATTAAATCCCCAGTTAAAAATAAGGACCAGGCCGATATAGGAAAAGCTTCCCAGGTATATACCGGTGCACCGGGCACATACCGGGAACTGGTGACCTTTTATTTTAAAGGAACGCTCGGGTATGCCATGGCAAATAATATGGGTATTTGAAAACTTTTTTCGGGCCATTTTAATAAGGGACATAACAATTATTATGTGCATAAAACATAATATAATTAATTATAAAAAAGGGAGTTGTGATGATATGGATATAATAGAGTCCCTGGCTGAATTAGGTGCAGCCGCCATAGGGATTATAGTTTTGTTGATAATAATCTTCTTTGTAGCACTTTTCTTAATACCAGCATTCTTTGCTTTAGTAGTGGCATTCCTGGCTTTTCTATTTTACAACCCTATAGGATGGGCCCTGCTGGTTATTCTGGTAGCCGGTATTTGTTGTTGTTCTGTGGTTGGTAATTAGGGTATTAAATGATTTGATATTAGTTCCCAACCCCTAATTCTATTTTTTATCCATGATAGAGAATGTTTATTGGGCAGTTTTTTATTTTTTGAGATGAATAAAATACCTTAAATTTTCTCCTTTTTTCAGAAACCCTGGTTTCTATAACCCTGATGTCTATAAAATTCATTTAGGCCCTAATATTAAAAAAAATAGCACAATATCTGTATTAAAGGATCTCAATAAAAAAATATTTCACAATATTTCTATTTCTTAATAACTTAAAAAAACTAAATGAGGAATTTCTTTTAGAGAAATATATCTCTAAAATTGATATTATAACCTTAGTGTCTAACTCCCCTTCCTCTTTTACTTCCTGCTTTTCGATAACGCTTTTTTTGTCTGGTCCTTCTATTTGTTCCTTTAATTTTTGACATTTTACCACATTCAGTGATAATAATATTTGTTTTTATTTATGTAAATAATGTCGCTTCTTTGTGATTTTACCGGGGAAAATATTTAATCACTTTCTGAATGAAGTTCTCCTTAACTGGAATAAGGTTGTTAGTATCCCTCAAAATTTCAATATGTTTTTCTAAATTAATTTTATCTTTTTCCAGATCCTTCAATGAGTTTAAAACCCATTCTAAATCGTCTTTTCTCACCACGGTCACCATTTCGTCCTCATGAAAGGGGTGATTAAAGTCCAGGGGGACAATATAATCCTTTAAAACCATGGTTTGTTTACCCATTTTGGTTTTAACATCATGACTACGGGTGCACCTAATAACTCGCGAATCATATCTTCTCAATTATAACACCTCAAATAGTGTCTCTTAAGTCTGACAATCCAACTCAGAATTCATAAGATATTTTAATAATTGTTATTTTTCTCTTAGATCCTCTAACTGTTTCTGGAGACTGATTTTATCCTTTTTCAGCTTCTTTACAGATTCAATTAGTAGTTGGTAGTCTTCACTGCTGATAATGGTTATATCTTCCCCCTTTTTAAAGGGAGATTTCTCGTCTAAAGTGATTATGTACTTTTCTACCTTGTAACGGCGTTCCCTGAGTTTTTTATCCAGATAAACGTACTCCTCCCGGCAGGCTTTAATAAAAGTTTGATAGTTTCTCATGACAATAACATCCTAATAATTAATTAGGTAAGCCTATTCTATAGGGATTTAGATGGAGAGCACTTGAAAACTAATAGATTATAATAAAAATTTAATACAAAAAGAATTAAAATACCTATAATTTAAATTTTTGTAGCTAAAACAGGTTTATATCGTTGCAAAAGAATTAAGGCAAATAATAAAAGAATTGAACCTGCTAAATAGGGGGCCGTAGGATAAATACGATCAAATAATAACCCTGCTATTAAGGGGCCAATAATTGTGGTTAAGCTGTTAAGTGCAGTGCTTACCCCGAAAACTTCTCCTATTTCCTGTGGAAGTACTATTTTTGATATTTGTGAGTTTAATGTGGGGGTAATAAGTCCCACTCCCAGGCTTATCACGGCGAGAACTGGATATAATACCCAGAAGGAGTTTACGAGTGCAAATAATACCAATCCGACAGCTAAAATTATGGTTCCGCTCATGAGAATTTTTTTGTCTCCATATATTTTAGCCAGTTTGCCAATAAAACCGCCCTGAACAATGACTATTACAATTCCACTTACAAATAGCAATCCACCAATATTTAAGGGATCTATACTGAACTTATCTATTACATACACGGGAAAAGTTACAGTAAATCCATTAAAGGTGAAGTTTACTATGATAAAAACTGTAAGCAGTATACTCAGCAAGGGGCGTGTAATAAACTTTCCAATTGAGGATAAAGGATTCAAATCCTTCCATATAAATTCCTTAGAATTTCTTTTATCCTTTGGTAGTGATTCCGGGAGTATAAAAAATCCAACAATAGTAGCGGCCAGCGAAAAAATTCCTGCGGCATAGGCCGGGGCAGATAAGCTTATCTGGCTTAATGTAGCTCCAATAACCGGGCCTATAATAAAACCAAGCCCAAATGCTGCACCAATAATCCCCAAATTTTTAGTACGGTCTTTCACCGGAGATATGTCACTAATAATGGCGGTAGCTACTGACACATTACCACCGGTGAAACCATCAATGATTCTGGAAAGATAAAGTACCCATAGCGCACCACCAATCCCAAAGATGAAGTAACCAATGGAAGAACCTAATAAACAAACCAGGAGAACCGGGCGACGGCCATAGCGATCAGAGATTCTACCTAAAATAGGAGCTCCTATAAATTGAAAAACAGCATAAAAAACGGTGAGCAAGCTCACGGCCAGAGCAGTAGTGTTGTACTCCCGAACGATAAATGCCTGGACCGTTATTAAGAGTGTTAAACCTATAAAATTGAATAGAACTATTGTAAAAAGAAATGCTAAAATTCTATTATTCATTTGCATGTTTTTCCTCAATAATTGTATAAAACTCAGGTATAATTTAAATTTTAGTAATTGGTTTTTGAATTAAAAAGGCATATACTTCATTCATTCGTAAATAATATCAATATAATGGTTAATCCTTGTTTATACAGATTTAGGAACTAAGAACTCGGCAATACCATATCCCTCTTTACCATCCCACTTATATTTGGAAAGGGTTTCAATAAGAATCATCTTTTCATCAACAGGAATCATCCCAAATCTAACTACTTCACCATTAACTGAATATTCAGAACCTTTTTTGTCCATTAAGGCCATGGAAAAGCTGGAGGGAATTCCCTTATTAAATTCAACATTGATATCTGATTTTACCAGTGGTTCATTAACAGAACCAGTGTAGAAATATCCAGCATCTATGTCCCCTTCCTCCACGGAAAGTTTGGTTATATTGAAAGCTTCATCAGGCGAAAACTCGGCATTAATCCACATCCACATCTTGGGGGATCCCCAGGCCCGAATTCCCCGGCTTAAATCTCTCTCACCTAACGCTTCAATTTCAAATTCTTCTCCATCAATTACAACCTTTCCCACAGCTTTTCCAAACTGTTCATAATGCTCAGAGGCCACATTAGATGACATTTGGGTTTCTTTTTCATCCACACATTCCACATAATCCATGACGGGATTTAATGCTTCCCAGGTCACGTCCATTTTGACTTTAAATTGTGTTTTTTCTAAGGGATTGAAGATAGAACCATCATACTGCAGTCTCCATTGGCCAGGTTCCATTTCTTCGTACTCTAAACCGGCTATAATTAGTGGTTTATCATCACAGGGAGTTTCTAATTTAATTCCAGCACTCATGGTGGGAGACATTACATAGAAGAACATGGATTTTTCATTTTTATTGACCTTATTTCCGATGCGCATAAAGGCCGTTAAATCATTGTTTTTATCGTGAAAATTAAAATAATAGCTTTCATTCCATTCTTCATGTTTTTTTAGAGTTTCTAAATTGAATTCCATAAAAATCACCGTTTAATAGAATTTTAATAAGTAATAATCATTATCTAATTTTTAACTGGTTGTTATTCTTTTTTATAAACCACACCTTCATTACCATCTATAACCAGGTTTTCACCGGTTTTAAATAGTTTAGTAGCACCTTTAACTGCAGTTACCGCTGGTATTCTATATTCACGAGAAATAACTGCACCGTGGGATAATATACCACCAGTTTCTGTAATAAGGCCCCCGATCTTGGAAAATACAGCGGTCCAGGCCGGGTCGGTGTTACTGGTAATGAGGATTTCATTTTCTTTTAACCGGGATAATTCTTCAATGGATTCCACCACCCGGGCCACTCCATGGAATGTTCCAGGGCTGGCGGCGGCCCCATAGATAGCATTCTGGCCGTATTCCATAACGGTATCATCAAATTCAATCCCGTTTTTTAAGAATTTAGGGGGGAGGGTGGATTTATACCGGTAGAATTCCTTTTTCCTTTTCAAGATTTCATTGCTTATCTCTGGCACCATATCATTTGATTCTGCTTCAGAATGGTTAGTATCGAAAAATGCGAATAATTCCTTTTCAAAAAGGAAGAAAACATCATCTACTTCCTCAATAATTTCTCTTTCCACTAATCTCCTTCCCATTTCCCGCAACATCAGTCTCTGCCGGAAAAGAAGGTGGTCCAGATAAAATCTCTGGTTTTCCCGGAAGGTTAAATAGGTCTGGGCTAAATTAAGCACCACTTTGAATATTTTTTCTTTAAAGAATCCGCCTTTTTGTTTTTTTATTTTCTTCAAAACCTTTTTTTCAGTTTTAACTCTATAGTGGTGGCTCTCAGATTCTTTTTTCCTCAAATCCAAATCAGAAGAAGATAACAATTTAATAACTTCTAATACATAGGCCTTATCTTCCCTCCACCGGGGATAAAGTATTTCCCGGGTATTGGAACGGTGGCCGTACTTTTTTATAAAGGAATTGAATTCTTTTTTAAATTGGGAATTAAAAGAGATGATTTTATCCAGCTCAGTTTCATTTAATGTGCTTAAATCAGGAGTGGAATTTATTTTATTTAATAATTCAGGGTCTTTTCTTAAAATTTTGGCCAGATCAGAGAATCTAATATTCATTTCCACCGTTTTGTTATCATCTAAACCCGAGATTAAACCGGCATAAAGGGAACCATTCTTATCATCCAGCCAATTAAGGAGCCAGTTTTTCACCATTAAGTTAGTGGCTATGGAGTGGGAGACCATACCGTATCTTATTAACTGGTAGTGTTTAATTCCCGAGGTTTCAATATCCTCATAAAGTGAGACCAGTTGGGAGTCACTTAGCTGTGTTAAATCTGTTTTATCAAATTTTTTGCATTTTTTCATGAAACCTTTGGCCCATTTGCGGTAGGCCTTATCGGTCTTGTGCATCATGCCGTCCGGGTCCCGGATAGCCACTAAAATCTGTGAAATCAAGGTTTTGTGTAATATGGAGGGGTACCGGGATATTCTCTCCTGGTCTTCTAAGGGGAAATAATTTAATAACTCTTTAGACCTGGCAAATTTAGGATAATAAGAGAATGCTTTTTCTAAAACCCAGCTATTGAAATAAACCCTTGATTTGTGCAGTTTTAATAGTTTAGTGTCAGTTATTTCTTTATATCCCATTATACGGGCCCCCTCATGGTTCACATAATCGGTGAGCATTTTACCCATTACATCGTAAAATAAGGGAGTGGTGGCATCGGCCCAGTACTCGTCCCCGTAAGCCCTGCTCCACAGGATATCGTCTTTTTGGGAGGTATCGGTGAGGGTGGTTACTGGTCTTGATTGGAGGATGTAGATAACCGGGTTTTCGGTGTTGTTACATTCCAGGGCCCATTCAATGTCCTGGGGCAGGCCAAAGAACTTTTCCAGTTCTATAGCTGATTTTAATAATTTTCCCAGGATTTCTTCATGGAGGCTTGGGTTTTCCCTGTTTTTCCTCACTTATATCCATTAAAGTGTTGGCCCCGTTTTTAAGGAAGTATCCTTTCTTTTTGCTTTTAATATTTTTCTCAATGATATTCCCTTCTCTTCCCAGAACGAAAATGTCCGGGGTGACTATTCCTGAGGCAATGGCCTCTCCCAGGCCCCAGGTGGACTCAATAACAATATCATCGCTTCCATTAACAGGATTGGCAGTGAAGGTCACTCCACTGATATGGGCATTCACCATTTTCTGCACCAGTACCGCGATTCCAGCCGCGGTCATTTCAGTGTCCAGGTGACCAATGGAAGAGTCGTGGCGGTATTTTACGGCCCGGTCATTCCAGTAAGAGGCCCAGCAGTCAATGATATTTTCCAGAATATCTTCCTTTTTCACATTCAAAAAACTGTCCAGCTGCCCGGCAAAACTGGCATCGGCCAGGTCTTCTGCCACTGCCGAAGATCTTACGGCGTAATACCCTTCCGGGAGATTGGATATATTTTCATTAATTTCTAATAATAGATTCTGTGGTAGTTCTTCTGATTTTATTATGTTTCGAATTAGAGAACAGCCAGAAGAAATAGAATTATCATCTTTAAAATCAATAGAATCCAGTATTTTTAATATTTTACCCTCTAATTCTTTTTTAATAAAAAAATCATAGGCATCTACCGATACAATAAATGCTGGAGGAACATTAAAACCTGCTTCTGACGTTCTGGCCAGATTGATGGCCTTGCCTCCAATTTTTTCGATTGAAAGGTCTTTTTCTTTGAGATCTATCACATAATGATGTATATCTGCCATGTTATCATTGCCACAGTTAATCGCTATATTTAATGTATTTATTATTAAAATCAATAGAATTTCTGTATTTATTTTAAAATAAGTAGAATATAAAACAATATGATTTTTTTCAAGGGTATGGTGAATTTTTTATTAAAATATAAAACCCCTTGATAGTCTCTTAAATTTAAAAAACCATAAATATATTAATTAATAGGCTCAAAATAGTATTATATAGTATTTATATATGGGGGAGGTGAAAAAATGGAGACACAACAAGCAAGTGGTGGGTCAATGGTAGGCCTGGGTATTATTTTTCTGATTATTTTCTTATTATTCCCGGCCTTCGCGATTTGGCTGCTGTGGTTAGCAATATTAGTGATGATAATCGGTGGTATTATAGCATTAATTACAGGATAATTCCCAGTTAGATTTTTTTGGGAAGTATCCTTTCTTTTATTTTAAATATTTTTTTTGAATTTTATTCCAATGTTTTCATTTAAAAACCATTCATAGGGATATTCAGGTAAAATTTAGGAGTATCATCTAACTGCATGGTGGCATTAGATACTGCGAACTCCAGGACGTGTCCCCCTTCTGTTTTATTCTCTGAGATAAAGTGGAAGTGGAAACCAGGATTATTTATACCGCCCATATTATCAGGACACCAGAATCCCACCATGGTCCCATTTACATTCTTAAACTCAAAGACGGTCTGGTTTTTTATAACTTCAGTCAGGTTTTTGTAGGGAGGAGTCTGCTCAGGCACGCTTCGGGCCTTGATATAACTGAAATTTCCCTCTATTTTAATGGCATAGAAGATGTTGTTTTGGGGGAAACTCTTATTTAAAGAATTTTCCAGGTCACTGCCATTGGAATTATTTACATTAGTGGTATTATCGGCATCAAAGTAAGTTAACATAATAAAAGGTATTTTGTCATAATCCGAGGCATTAATGATAGTCCCATTGGATTTAACCTGGTAGACAGTATTATTTAATACAATCATTTCTCCATCAAGTCGGTTGAAGGTCCCTATACCAAAATCGCCCTGGTTTTTAAGCTGGCCCAGGGTCAGGGAACCGTTGTATCCTCCGGCTGAAAGGTTCTGGATAGTTGAAACCTGATACAAAGTGTCCTGATCCTCCTGCAAGCTGGGGGTAATTAAATAAGTGTTCAGCCCGGCCAGGGAAACCATTATTAATCCGATGAAAATGAGAAGCGTGCGTGACATATATTAATATCTATTAATTTTAGTATAAATTATTTTATTCTATTAATATCTAAACCAATAAAAAAAATAAAAAAATAGGATTTATGGGCCTAGACCACATAAATTTTAGCTGTTCCACTGCAATGTTTTAGTTTTCCTTCATATTTTACTAACAGGTTGTAGGTACCCTTCTCCTTAAGGGTGAATTCATCAGGATTAGCATTTGCGGTGAAAAAATTAGTCATGGCAGCTATCTGACCATACCAGGTCCCCATTTGTTCCATCTGCATTTGATTTATACACATAAAAATCCAGATAACGGCATATTTGAGGGATCCAACTAGCATTGGCCGAATCAACAGTGTACCAGTACCAGTATAATCTGGCCTGTAGTTCTATAGAATCTCCAGAATTTACTGTTATATCTGATAGTGGTTGACCATTTTTCGCAGCTATCTTTGTATCTTCTAGCTGCGGGTTACCTGCAAATATGGGCTGAGCAACAGAAAGAACCATTAAAACCATTAAAAATAATGGTAATAGCTTCATTTTCATATTATTAAACCTCCCTTAACTTCTGTACATGTAACTTTTTTTAATTTACATATCCAGAGATTTAGATAATTTATAATGTAAAAGTTTTATTATATAAATATTACTATATTTTAATACAAATGTATGGAGAATATAATATTGAAAAATTAGGCCATTCCAGTTGGAATTGAACAGGACCTGTCATAAGGACTAATATTAATAATAAAATCATTAATTCATTGGAGCGAGATGCTAATTAAATCAATAAAATTTAATAGTCATTTAAACTAAGAATTAAGTATAATATAATTGGTGAGGGAATGAAACGAAAAAAATTGGCCATAGAATTTGCAAATTCTCTTAAATTTCCTGAAATAAAAAAGATAATTCTATTTGGTTCTGTGGCCCGTGGAGAAGATAATGAGGATTCTGATATTGATATTCTTATTGTTTCCACCAAAAAAACTGAAACAAAGGATAAAATAATGGCTAAAATTACTGATGCTTTACTTGAGGGGGGCATATATATTTCAGCTAAGGTGATCTCTCAAAAGGAATATGAAAACCTTAAAACCACCCATTTTATTTCAACTATTAATAAAGAAGGTGTAGTCATTGGATGAATCCAAAATACCTGTATTTTATAAAGGATTAAAAAATAACATACTATAAACTCTTCTTAATTGGAATTTTATGCCCAATTTATGCGTCATTTTTAGTTTTTTGTGCTATGAAAATTTTATTGATAATTAAATTTGAAAAATAATTTGAATTAATTATTTATTATTAGTAATGGCTTAATAACTTTTATTAACAAAGGAAAGCTCCACACAATATGGTTCCAACTCCAGGGCCGCTTTTTTAAATATTTCAATATCATAATTTCTCTTCTGATTTAAGATATATTCAGGAACTGTTTCTGGAACTAAAACTTTATAGGCTTTAGTTCTTTCAGCAACTCTAAAATCAGAATTCTTAAAGGCCACTATGGCCTGGAACCAGATAGAAGTATCCACTCCCTTACTTTCCAGGAATTTTTTAAGTTCCAGGGTATTTCTAATAACCTGATGGGCCGGATTTGTTTTTACGTTATGGTAATTTCCACCTTTATAATAGAACCAGTCATTCCCCTTAATCAGATATTTACCCGAGTAATTTTTGGTCTCAATTACAAAGATCCCATTGGGCCCGATAACCACGTGGTCTATATTTCCTTTTTTACCTGGGAGGTTAACATCATTGTAAATAAAATAGTCGTGTGGTAATTGTTTAAGATAGTCCGAAACTATGTCTTCTCCTTCAAGGCCCTTGGCCCATCCTTTACCTTTCAGTTCATTCTGGGAAATAAATGACTGAGCATATATCAGTAGGGCCAGTCCTATGAGAACAAATATTAAAAATAGGAAATTGAAGAGGAACAGGGATAGTAAAAGTCCCATGATAGCAATTGCTCCACCTATAATGGTTAGATTTTTACCCTTCTCCTTATTATCATGGTACTGGTAGGCCATTTCCTCGGTAAAAGTATTTCCCGTGGCCATGCTTTCCCTTTGTGGAGAGTAGTATTCATCCAGGTCTTCTACTTGTATGAGGGCCTGGCCGCATTCGCAGTGGGAGAATTCCTCTCCTGGTTCTACTTCATAGTAGTGGTCGCATTGGGGGCAGATGAGATAGGGCATGGTATCATTTCCAAATTTATAAATATTAATAACTTACTGAACTTATCATTTTTATAGATATTAAAGACTTCCTGTCAATAAAAATACTTTTAGAGACTTTACTAGTATTCCCAAACCGATTCCACCTATTAAACCTGTGAAAAATCTTAAAATATTATTGCTCTTTATAATATTGATTAATTGAGTAAAACCATCCATAAATGTGGGAATAATCATTAAAACTCCCATAAAAATTAAAGGGATCGTATAATTAATATAAAAGTAATAAGCATAGATAAAATATAAAAAAGAACCCAAATATATTCCAGTGCATCGAGAACAAACTGGAAAATATGTATTTCTAATTTTTAAGGTCCTTTCAGGTATACGATGGCATATATATTTAAAAACGGAATCATTTTGAGGTTCGGGCCATTTATTCATTATACCACCATTATTATTTTATTATAATCTGTCAAATAATTCTCATAAAATAAAAAAGAAAGTAAAAAAATGGTTAAGTTGTTCTGAAGCTATTAATAATAGTGTTAATATCATTTTCTATTGCACTTATAGAACTTGTTGTAAATAACAAATCATAATATTTACCATTTTTTACAAAAATTACATCTATTTGATATCCGGTACCACCACTATTGTAATACGAACTATCTACCCTATAACCATCAACACCAGCTATTTGAATACTTTCCTGGTCAATAACTGTATTCGAGCTATATTGGTTGTTAACTGATATATCTTTCCAATATTCTAAACTCTCATCACTATTTTCAACATAGACACTTAAAAGACTGTAACCCCCATCTTGAGTTTCTAATGCTACAGTTCTATCTCCTAATCCTCCATCAGGTGTATATTCATTCCAATTATTAGGGTATTGAAAAGAAATTCCTCCACCATTGAAAGTTTGTAAGGATGATGAAGATGCGCTGGAACTGGTGGAAGAACTTGAGGTAGATGTAGAAGTAGTATCAGTAGTTGCATCAGGGGCCATCATTCCACCGATTACCACCAGTAAAATTAATCCTATACAGCAAAGCCCTGCAATACCAATGACCGCTTTTACACCATTATTTTGCCTTTTAAACCAGTTTTTTTCTTCAGGTTCGTGTTCTGAAATTTTATAAACATTTTTTTTAACTTTAAATTATCAGAATTCCACCACATTTCTACAAAATTTGGATCCATCTTCATTTTCTTGTCCACAATTCGAGCATATTTCAGTCATATTAACTCCCCAAGATTCCAGAATTATTAGTTTATTAGTAATCAATTGAAGTTTTGCTATTAAATAATATATCACTTTTGATTTGAGTTTAAGCGTTAGATTAATATGTACAATAATTAATTGAATATATATTTGAGATATTTTGTATCAAGATAGAATAAAATTTTAGGAGTCTTATTATGGAAAATTTAATCTGTGATAACTGTGGGAAACAATACGCAATTACAGACAAGGAAAAAATTGATAAATGTGATTGTGGTGGTCAATTATCAGAAAGGAACTCTTTAAATATTAAAAATTCAGATAAAACTAAATCTAAGACTAATCTTTCTAATTATATAAATTTAAAAATCCTACTATATTCAATTTTAATCGTTATTGGCATCTACAATTGTAATGGCCTTACTAAGTATTATTCCCGGGCTTTCATTTATTGTATTTTTTAGTCCTATCCTTGTAGGTGCATTAATTGGATATGTATTTAACCAGAAATTATATTGACGCCATTAAATACTCTTTTCTATCCATGTTCCTTGTTTATTCTGGATTTTTTACAATTTTGATGATAATAACTTTTTTAATATCTTCTCAAAATCAATCATATTTTTATTTCCGGTCATTATAGTTTCACTAATCGTTGGTTTAGTTATGGGTTCAATATCAATAGTAGGAGCATTAATTGGAACCTATCTAAATAAAGACAAGGAAGAACTTAAAACTACTAAAAATAAAATAAAAATACCTAAACCCAACCTAACACAGCTAAAACAGAATTCTAAAAAATATTGTAAGGATTGTGGTGCAGAAAATGTTTTGAGTGCTAAGTTTTGTGTTAAATGCGGGAAAAATTTACATGAAAAAGTAAATAACAATTGTAATCGATGTGGTACCAAAAATGAACTTGATGCTACATTCTGTAAGGAGTGTGGGCAAAAATTAGATGATGAAATTAATCCCACACCTGAACAGTATTATAGTCCTTTAAAGAGCTATGAAGGCCTAAATGCCGGGGAATTTTTATTAATCCTATTATTTTCTCCAATAGCAGGAATAATAGGATTTATATCATGGCATGATACTAAACCTCAGAAAGCTAAACAGGCTGCAATAATTGCAACAATAATGTTAGTAATTATGGTTAATTATTCTTGGAGTGATTTTAATTAGTTCATTTCAGTTGGAGAGCAGAAGTAGAATATACACGAAAGCCAACTGGATTATTATCGATAGTTTGTATTATTATCGGTACTTGATATTAGCTTATTAATGCATTAAGGTGATTTAGATGTTCTGTCCAGATTGTGGAACCGAAAATTCAGATGCTAATTATTGTGAAAAATGCGGAAAAAAACTTACAAAATCAAGATTTCCTCTAGTCATTGCTGCCATATTACTGGTTGCTCTGGTAGTTTTAGGAGGGTTATATGCATTTAATACCGGAAATGAAGTTAGTTTAGCTGCTAATAATACTACTTCAAATAATACAACTAAAGACACCACAAAAAATGAATCCTCTGCTACTGAAACCAAATTGATTGATAGCGGACAAATAACCGGATTTGATGATGTCTATTATAATAGTAGCTATGTTTCCAGCTGGAAAACTTATGCCACCGGCGAAGATGAGGTAAAAATTAACGTCAAATGGAATTTCGAAGATGTGCAAAAATCCTTTACCCAAAAAATTACAATTGAAAAAATCGGAAATACACCCCCAGAAGTAAGAATTACTGTAATACCTAAGGCCAGCGGACATTCTTCATACGAAACTTACACCTCCACAGTGCCAATGGATTTAAAATATTTATTAGATTACTCCTGGAATTCATACCGTGATGTCTTATAGGAAAATCCATCAAATCGACATTAAAAATAATTTTTTACATTTTAACTATTTTATCTAAAATTTGAATTATATAATTAAAAAACCCAAGAAGAACGATATAAAAATTCGCGGCATAATAGATATCTCAAATAACTCCTCCCATAAAATTAATCATAAGAATGAAGTTTTCATTCTTTTATTAATAGATTTAAATTAGTCCATTTTCTTTTATGGAATCTATGGTTTTAGATAGAATAGTTTTAAACTCTTCCAGATCATTTTGATCTATTTTTTGATTAATTTTATAACCAAAACCATCTCCCATTATTATAGACGTCTTTTACATCTACAATTTTAAATATTCATCTACAATTTTATTCCCATTATTTACTTTACTGGTAATAACGCTACTGGTAGAAAAGACGGACTGGTCAAAGCTAGCTCAAAGCAGGAATATCCTCTGTAATAAACTGACAAATTTACCATCTAATTTCCACATTAAGGGAGAATCCTTTAATTCCCCATCTAATAACCAGATCGATTTTCTATTGGCAAATTTGAATAATTCGCTGGAATATAAAAGAAGCCATTCTCATCCAATTAGTCTCAAAGAAAGTTTTTTTATTTAATAACAGGTTCTAATATCATGCAGTCTTTTATATATGGGCTTCCATGGTTTAGCCAATAATCCGTGGTACTATAGTTTTAACTTTGTCTTCATCATATCAATATACTGTTTGATTACCATACCAATTACATCAATCAGAGTATAACCTGTTAATTTAAAAATCAATTATCCTTTTTAGTTCATTTGGTATCTATTCAGCGACAAAAACCATTCTTAATTTTTTATTGGTTGTAAATTAGTTTTGGTGACATTAGTTTCGCTAGAATTGAATCTATTAGTTCCAGCTTAGAAAATATCAATTAAGATGAACTCATTATTAGTAACTCAACAAGTGATCTAATTTCATTCATAGGTAAATAGACCACTGCATTGGCTGCATAATCAAACATCTGTCCAATAACTTCTCTATGGATTTGGTTATTTTGAATATTATTTTATCTGCAACTAAAGTAGGAACTCCACTGATCTAAAAACAAATAACCTAAATAGAAAATGATATTACCAAGCCAATAACAAGGCCGTTATTATAATAATATCATCGATTTGGATTTATAGGATTCATCTGTTCTCCAGCTAATATATCTGGATATTTGCCCAGTAATTCCTGTAAAACTTTTTCCTCTTCATATTCTTTTTCTTCTAAAGTTATAGGTTCATTATTCTTGATTAAAAAAATTTTATTATCCATTTGAAGCCCCTCAAAATAAAATATTATTCTTTTTCTAATTATAGTGCATGTATATTATTATATAATATTTACTATTTAATTACGATAGAAAAGCGTTATCTGTTTAATAAATAATAGAATTGTATTGAATTAATATATCTATCATTTAAATAGGAGGGGGAATATTGCAAGAAAAAAGCTTTAAAACCATAATAATTGTGGCTATAATTGCCATAGTCGCTATAGTGGGTGTATCAGCTTATCTATTCTTAAGCATGGAATCAGAGAAAGTTGCTCAAAATAACACCACCAACATTACTAATGAAATGAATAGCACTATCGGGAAAGATTACACCTCAAACAAAACTAATCAGACAATTAAAACTAAGGATAAGGACAATTCTGTTAAAATATCAGCACGACAGGCCATAAGAATTGTTAAAAATAATGTTCCCAGTTATAATGTCCGTTTTGGGGCAGAGCTAATAACTTCTGGAGCAACACCCACGACCTGGTTACAGCCTATGATGATAATCCAGAAAGTGAATATTACGGTGAAGCCGTTAAGGCGGTGCCAAAGTAAATGCAATAACTGGTATTATGGGTGGAATGGGTTAAATTAAAGTAATATTCATGATTTTTATATTTAAAATATATTGTTAGTAATTTAAAATGATTTTGATTGAGGAGTTAATATGGCATTTTTAAGTAAAACAGAAAATAAAGCAGACATAGAAAAAATTGATGAATTAATGGGTAAACCAATAAAACCAGAACTTAAAGAGTTATTGACCAGTCAAGGGGCCAAAAACCTGAGAAAACTGTTAAAAACAATGGCCAAAGAGGGAAAAACTGCTCAAGAATTAGAATATTTTTTTAATTATACTCTAAGTAAAACCCAGTATATCCAAGACAAGAAAGCGGAATACATTGTAGAAGCTAAATTGTCAGATCAGGTATACAAAGCATATATCAATGATGGAATCTCCCGGATTGAAAAAGTTAATGGAAGATTTCTAGCCTCCCAAACCATAAAGTTAGACATGCTAATTGAACAAAATAATAAAATTATTGAGCTGTTAGAAAAAATAGCCAATAAATAATATTAATTTTTATTTTATTTCTAAATATTTCTATGAGGGGTGAATATGTTTAAAAATAGGTCCAATTTTCATTTTGATTATATTAATGGTTACGGTGAGTATTTCCGGTTGTGTTTCCGATCCAGTAACTGATTTTAGCGGGCCAAGTTATGTGCCATCTGATTACGCCAATACCCGGAATAATACCACCGATAATGGTAAAATCATGTTTTATAAGGGTCCAGCACAATTGAACTTATTCATAGTTGCGGCCGTAAAAGATTCCCAAACGGGATTATCTTAAAAACCTCAGTAGCCAATTTGGTTACAATCAATCTGAATATGCCCAAAAATCAAGTGAAAATCTGCAAGTCAATGGTCATCAAGTAGAAATGAAAATAGAAACAATTAGTCTTTTTGGCATTTCTATTTCCACTTTCCAATCAGTATGGTACTGTGATAAAACCCGTTTAACTTACGCTACTTTAGGAATAGTACCTACTAGTGACCTGGAAGAAATGAAAAACATGACACAATCCATCCAGTGCCATCAATGGTACTCATTTTAATTATTTTTAATTTTTTGATGATTTAAGAAGAATTTTTCCTGTAAGACTGTTCAATTAAAGTCATTAAATAATTTAAATCACTGTCAGGTTTTAAAGATATTTCATAATTGCCCTGGCCCCAGTGATTGACCTTAGAAACATCTCTGGCCATTTCTCGTGGATCATCAAGTTTCCCTCTGGGCAGATTTAGCCATATCTTCAATTGACTTTGCTGGAGAGCAACATCTACAATATATTTTTGCATTTTAAAGAAATAAACACAACATAGGGTTTAATTTCGATATTACTGTCCATATCCAGGATTTTGCTTTTTACCGTCTGGTATAATTCTATAATATCTTCATTAGAATTTTTAAAATGGTCCTCTTCATTCATTACTTTTACTTCATCAGTAACCTTTTGCACATTTTTATTGCTTTTACTAACAGTAGTAATTGATTCACTGGTATCCTGTGATTTAATCTGATTAAATAGAACCGTATCATTACTGAATCTATTAACTTCCCATAATTCAAAGGCTAAATCCTTAAATTCAATAGATTTAAGCTGATAAGTGGTAAATTGAGGAGCAATAAAGATTACTCTGGATTGTGACCAGTCCACATCATCTCTTCTTAAATTCTTATCCATATGTTCATTATATTCTAAAATAAAATCAGCTTTATTATTCAATAGTAAGGCCAGATAGGCATATCCCTGGTCAATAACACTGAAATTAATTCCTTTCTTGTATTCAATTATAACAAAGGAATTGGATTCTTTATCAAAGGCCAATGTGTCAATACGAAGTTTATTTAATTGAAATTCTGATTTGACCATTTCCAGGCCGAATATCTCGTTTAGATTCTCTTCTGTGAGTTTCTGCAAGTCCCTTTCCAATTTGAAGTCAATTTTCTTTACTCGTTCCAGTTTATTGTTATTGATGGAGAATAATGGCATAAAATTACTTTTTTAGAATGATATTTAATAATTTTGATATATTTCTATCATAATTAAGATAATCAAAAAATATTATCATAAATTATATATTAAATATAACATTAATACCTAAATTATGGAATCTTATACTGATAGTGTTACAACAATTTCCGAAGCTAAGACCCGGAAACAGTATATTGATCCTTTACTCGAAAAAACAGGCTGGCTTGAGAAATATATTAAAGAAGAAGTCAATTCTGTTAAATCTAATTTTAAAAATAAAGATTTTAAATTTTACAATGGCCAGATAGAACGTGGCGTAGATAGATTCATTGATTACGTTCTACTGGATGAAGATTATACACCTCTGGCCATCATTGAGGCCAAGAGGTTTTCCAAAGATCCGGATATTGGTCGGATACAGGCCCGCAGTTATGCCCAGGACATTGAATCCCAGATTGATTATAAAGTACCTATTTTTTTAACTAATGGGCAAAAATGGGTTTTAATTGATGAATATGGTATTGAAAGGAAAGTAAGTGGCCCATTTTCCCAGAGTGATTTAAAAAGAAGAAGGGACCTTTATAATAACCGTAAAGACCCTCGTAGTGTTAAATTAAATACTCATATTGTGGATAGGCCCCGCAGTGTGCAGATTGTTAGGAAATTAACTGAACACTTTGCTGAATGCCATAGAACGGCTTTAATTGAAATGGCCACAGGTACAGGGAAGACCAGAGTGGCTATGGCCATCATTGATTTACTGATTAAATCCAATGTGGTGCGAAATGTCCTATTTATTGCTGATAGAGTAGCTCTGGTAAGACAGGCCAAGGATAATGGATTTAAAAAATATTTCACCGAGCCGGTGGCTGATTTAAGGAATGGATTCAATGATAACAGCCGCTTGTATGTTACCACGGTCCAGACTTTAATGGGCGGCAAGGAGACAAGATTATTTGAAAAATTCTCCCCAGGATTTTTTGATTTAATTGTTTTTGATGAAGCCCACCGTTCCATTTATGATAGAAACAATCTTATTTACCAGTACTTTGATTGTATAAAAATTGGATTAACAGCCACACCACGTGAGAGGGAAACCCAGAGTACCTTTGATTTATTTGGTAAGGCCACCGCAGAATATTCCTATGATGAGGCGGTGCGGGACGGTGTTTTAGTACCTTATTTTGCCCATATTATCTCTACCAAGGTTTTAAATGAAGGAATAAAACAGGAAAATCTGGATAAGTTTCTTAAAGACCATTTAAGAAGACAGAAAGTTGATCCAGATGATTTGGAATTAACAGGTTCTCAATTTGACCGGGTATTCATGGATGATAAGACCAATGCCCTAATAATTAAAAGTTTCATGGAGCACTGCTATAAATCAGATGAAGGAAAACCAGCTAAGTCTATTTTCTTCTGTGCCAGCCGCAACCATGCTAAACACATGAAAAAGGTTTTTGGAGAACTATTCCCTAAATTCTCTGATGAGGTGCAGGTTATAACCTCTAATATGGCCCGCAGCGACGATGAAGTGGAACGATTTAAAAAACAGTCCAATCCACGAATTGCCCTATCAGTGGGGATGCTGGATACAGGAGTGGACATTCCAGAAATCTGCAACCTGGTATTTGTAAAACCAGTCTATTCACCCATAAGATTCTGGCAAATGCTGGGCCGGGGAACACGGAACCTGCAAGCCTGCAAGCACAAAGACTGGCTACCTTCAGGTAAGAAGAATGATTTCCTAATATTTGATTTCATGATTGGGGGCCATTCCAATATAGAATACCATGAACTGGAAAGAGGAAAAGGTACTGGTGTGCCTAACGATGTTTTAACCACCATCTTTAACAACACGGGTGGCTCTTTTAGATAAAAATTTGACTACCTGAGCAGAAGGAACTGATTACTGGAAAAATTAGAGTTACCATGGATGAGTTGAATGAGGATTTCTTTTTAGTCAGGGAAAAAGCATCTATAATTTCCAAGATTAAAAATAGTGATGATTTAGAGGGCTTTGTTGATCCCTTAATTGAGGAAATATCTCCTTTAATGATTACCCAGTTTGGATCTAATTCTAAAGTTTCCTCATTTATCTTGAAATCAGAAAAACTCTTTGAGTGTATTCTGGATCGTGATAAGGAAAAAATAGATAAAATACGCCGGGAAGTGGTCTTCATGATAAGTAATGTCATGGAAAAGGACAACCTCCAGGTAATAAGCGAGAAGAAACCCCAACTGATAAGGGCCAGACAGAGTGAATTCTGGGAAGATTTAACCTTTGAAGACGTGGAATTTTTGGTTAAAGAAGTAGCACCCTTAATGAAGTACTTTGAACCCACAGGAAATGGTATTATTGATATACCTGTAGTCGATGTAATTACCGACTGGAAGAAGTTTGAAAAAGAAGTCCAGGAAGACGAGGAACTTAAACGCCTTTTAGAAAGGAATGAATCGGTTCGCAAATTAAAAGAGGGCCAGGGTATTAATTCAGGGGAGTTACTGGATTTAGAAAGGGAACTATCATCTCTAAAACCAGAAATAACCATAGAATACATTCAAAAACAGCAAAATATTGACTTTTTACAATTCCTAAGAGATATTATTGGCCTCTCCCGTGATGACGATCCAAGGATGATAATTGAGAAGAGATTTAATGATTACATAGTGGAGAATGTGCATTACACCTCCCGCCAGGTTGAATTTCTTAATGTTACTGAAGAAAGTCTTCTCTGAGAGAAAACACATTGAAATGAAGGATCTCGGTGGGCCACCCTTTGAGGATGAGAATCCATTGGATATTCTTTAATTATCGAGGAGTTAGAGGGGATTGTGGATAAGTGTAATGAGATTAGGATGTGTTAAGAATATTTGAGAAAATTGAGGTATTGAAATGTCTTATTGAACAGAGGATATCAATCGAATGATTCGTACAGATAATATAGATGGGCTTATTGATGCTTTAAGTTCAGGTAGTAGTACTATAAGAAATGCAGCAGTTAAAGGACTAGTTAAAATCGGAAAACCTGCTTTTGAAGAGGTTTCAGCTGCAAGTAAGAGTTCTGATGATGTATTGAGGAGAAAGATATGTGATGTTTTGGGATTAATGAATAATCCTGATGTCATACCCATTCTTAATAAAATGTTGTTTGACTCTGATAGATATGTAAGACGTAGATATGCAAATGCATTAATTAATGTGGGTAACGAAGATTCAGTTGTTCCTCTAATTAATGCTTTGAAAGATTCAGAAAGCAAAGTTAGATTGCGTGCTGCTGAAGCATTGGGGAATATTGGAGATATCCGAGCTATAGAACCTCTGACGGATTTAGCTTCCCAAGAATCTTATTCAGATAAAGAAAAAGTTCTTAATGCTTTGAATAAAATATTATGGGTACCTAGTTCTGATGAAAAAAGGAGCAAAATATTGGATTACACTTAGAAAATGGGATAAATGTATTAAAATTGGTGCTCCTGCTGTCAATCCATTGATTGAGGAGTTAAATAATTCTGATAGTGATGTGCGTAATTCCACTGTTAATACATTAGTTAAAATAGGAGATCCTGCTTTTAATTCTGTTGTTACTGCTAGTAGGGATCCTGATGAGGTTGTTCGTCGTAAATGTTGTGATTTTTTTGGTTTGATGGGTAATACAGATGCAGTTCCACACTTGATAAGATTATTAAAAGATTCTGATAGTAATGTTCGTAGGAGAGCAGCAAATGCTCTTATATTAGTCAATAATGATACTGCAGTAGATGCTTTGTGTTTTGCTTTGAAAGATTCTGATAGTAAAGTAAAATCACGTTCTGCAATTGCACTAGGTGTGATTGGTAATAAAGAGTCGATAAAAGATCTTGTTTCTATTCTTGAAGATTCTGATAGTGAAGTAAAACAAAGAGCAAAAGAATCATTGAATAAAATGGAATGGAATCCAGGGGATGACACTTTAGGAGCATCTTATTATATAGCACAGAATAATTGGGAAAAATCTGCTGAAATAGGTACTCCTGCTGTTAAACCTTTAATAGTAAAGTTAAGTAGTCATGATAGTGATTCTCGTAATTCTGCTGTTCAAGCTTTAGTTAAAATAGGAGATCCTGCTTTTAGTTCTGTTGTTATCTTGCGAGCAGGGATTCTGATTGAGGTCGTTCGTTGTAAATGTTGTGATTTTTTTGGTTTGATGGGTAATACAAATGCGGTTCCACACTTGATAAGATTATTAAAAGATTCTGATAGAAATGTTCGTAGTAGAGCGGCTAATGCATAAATAAGTGTGGGTGATATTAGAGCTGTGGATCCTTTAATTTCTGCGATGGAAGATCTAGCAAAATCGAAATCCGTTCTATTAATGCTTTAGGCGCAATTGGTGATCCTCGAAGCTTGTTCACATCTCGCAAAGAAATTTAAAGAAAGTTATAGTGACGAAATTAAAGATGTTTGTGCTGTTGCTCTTTCAAACATGGGTAATTTAGGTGTTCAGACCCTCATAGAATTATTGGCAGATAAAAAACCAGAAAATAGATCACGGGCCGCTTTAGGGCTTAGGTCTCAGTGGAGATTCTAGTGCAATATGGCATTTAATCGCATCAACAAGTGATGTTGATGAACATGTAAGATATAATTCGGTTGTTGCACTTGGTGCTATTGGTGATTCTCGGGTAATTCAACCATTAATGGATGCTCTTAAAGATAGCAGCTGAAATGTTAGAAGTGCAGCCGCCAAATCATTGGATAGACTTTCAAAACCATAATTTAGATAATATCTTTATTCTGAGAGAAGATATTTTACCTCCCGCCAGGTTGAATTTTTAATGTTACTGAAGAAAGTCTTCTCTGAGAGAAAACACATTGAAATGAAGGATCTCGGTGGGCCACCCTTTGAGGATGAAGATCTATGGGATTTATTTAGTTATGAGGAGTTAGAGGGGATTGTGGATAAGTGTAATGAGATTAGGATGTGTTGAATTTATTGAATAGAATTTATAACTTTTAATTATTTATAATCGATTTATGGTGAAAATATGGGTTATTTTGAAATTTTCAGAATTATTTATGAACCAAAAATGATATTGGTTATTTCTGGATTTATTTTTATAATATTTCTATCAATCCCAATAAATCTTCAAAATTCAGATATTGGGACTATATTAGGAAGCTTAGCTTCTTTACTAGCTATCATAACTGCATTCACTTTGATTGCAGTGCAGCTTTCTTAAAAGTTACAGCCCAGACTTTTGAAAATGTTTATTAGTGGAAGGAACCAGACATTTTGGACTATAATAACTTTTTATATTTGGTCAATGTTATACTGTCTATTCATTTTAACCGTATTTGATAATAATGACAATTTTTGGATGAGTATCTCTGTTGTTTTTGGCATTATATTCACCTTTTGGTGTTATATGTCAATTCCATTATATATCGTTGACACTATTGGTAGATTAAAACCTGAAAAGGTCGTTGAAGAATTGGTTGAACAAATAAATATCAATTTAATAAAAAAGATTTCCCAAAGAAATAATCATACTAGTTACTTTACAGATAACAATCATGTTTCTCCGGATAATGATCCTTTAATTGCAATAGTTGATATAATAACCGGTGCTGTAAAAGAAGGCCATATAAACACTGCTGAGACTGGTTTAATAAGTTTAGGTATGTCATTTAAGAAATTAGTTGAAGATGGAAAAATACAATGAAAATAATAGTAAAGACATTTATGAATACTTATTGAATCATTCTAGAACGAGTTAAGACAACTTCAATTAAAAATCAAGACCCTAAAACATTAAACTTATTGATTGAAATAGTTGAGAAAATAGGGGGATTATTTTCCAATTATGATTCACATTGCATAGATTTATCTTTAGATTTTTTTGGAAAATCGCTTAAAGAAATTGTTGAATTAGAATTTAGTGTGGAAATATTCCATTTAATTAGATTATATAATTCTTTTATAGAGAAATCATTAGAAAATATTGGTGAGAATACAGATATTTCTTGGCGTAGAATTGCTTTTAGATCTATAAATTATTTAAATTTAATTTGGATAATTTCTCTTGAAAAAAATGATAGTTTCCTCATTAATCAGTCTGAAATAGCTTTAAATTCAATATTTACAATAATTATTAAAAAAGGATTTTTAGAGTTAATTTCTACCCAAATATTTTTCTTAATGAATTTAGGTATTGATTCATTAGATGAGGATATAAATGTCATCAATAAAGTTCTATCTAATTTGGAATTCTTTTTTTCAAGCATATTTACTGAATATTATGATAGATATAACAGATCTAGAATGGTCAGAACTATTAATTATTAATATTATTGAAGCTTTTGAAGAATATAGGCCAAGAATCTATATACAAAAATCGACAAGACATAAAATTAGGTTTTTATTATTCTTTAAAAGAGATTGTAGTCATTAAGAAAGTCTACAATTACCAAAATTATTCTAATTTTGAAAGAAATTTCTGTTTCATTTATTACATCTAAAAATAATGAAACAGCTAGGAATGACTTTTTTCAAAAGATTATTTTAAGAACTGTAACTTACATCGGGTTTTTTGCTAATGATTTAGTAGAAAACGAATCTTCATCCATTTTAGACGCAATTAACATGTTAGATTATATATTGAAGTCATCACCACTATTAAAAAAGAATGAAAAGTTATTACTAATTTCTGAAATCCTTAATATACTTTATAACTTATGTTATTTGTTAATTGATAATAGATATGCCACTATAATCTCTGAATGTTCAATTAAGATTAGTAATATATTTTCGTGGCTTAATGAAAATCAATTATACAATTTCAAAGTAGAAATTATAACAGAATTAGGAAAAATTGGATTAAAAATGGTAGGAAAAACAATATTTACTAATGATTTAAGGACTGTTTTGAGATGTCTATCGGATATGATTGTTGAGAATAACTATTCAAATTCAGAAAAAGAAGTTCGTTTATTACTTTCCCAAATAAAGAAAATTGCTAATAAAATGTGTAAGGAAGATGTTGATGAATCTGAGATGAGAGTCTGTTTGATTTAATGGATTCTATACTGGAACACATTAAATCAAATTTTGAATATCTTTCTAATGAGACATACGATTGGTTAAATAAAATAAAAGATGACTATAAACGAGATTTTTAAATTATAGGTGACATTTTGATGTTTAGAAAAGAAGATTTGCCTCGTGGATGGAAAATTAAAAAGTTATCTGAGATATGTGATGTGAGAGATGGAACTCATGATTCACCGCAGAAAAGTGAAGGATATCCTTCTTATTACTTAAAAATGTTGCGAAGGGTTTTATTGACTTTTCTGAAGTTAATTTAATTTCTAAAGAAGATTATGATAAAGTAAATAAGCGTTCTTATGTTGAAGATGGCGATATTTTAATGCCTATGATTGGAACAATTGGAAATCCTATAATTGTAAAAAAAGAACGTGAATTTGCAATAAAAAATGTAGCTTTGATAAAATTCACAGTTTCTGACGTTTCTAATAAATATATTAAACAATTTTTAGAAAGCATTCATTTTAAACATTATATTAAAAGAATAAACAGGGGAGGAACTCAGAAATTTATTTCCCTTAAAAGATATTAGAAACTTCCCAGTTATTCTCCCACCACTTGAAACCCAAAAGAAAATAGTCGAAATCCTGGAAAAGGCCGAAAAACTGAAAGAATGGCGTTCTGAATCTGATGAATTGGCTGATGAGTTATCTAAAAAGCGAATTTCTATAAATATTTGTAGATTCTAGTTAGAAAATCGAAAAAATTGGAAAATCGACTAAAATTGAAAGAAATTTGCTATAAAATAAGATAAATCCATAAAAGCTGAATTAATATGAAGAAAATTGGAATAAAATTTATCTTAGCAACATTTAAATACTGGAACAGGAAAAATTTAGTATAGATTGAGTTCATATAAAAAGCTAATATTGAAAAATGTAACATCAAAAGTTTATTACGAAGATGAATGCGATTTGTAGTATATTAAATCTAAAAGTGCCTTATTAAATAAATCGACTATTACTAAATTTTGAAGTTTTTTATAATCTGAAATTCTTGCTTTAGATAAAATAAAAGAAAAGAAAATGTAATAGATATTTTATTAAAATATTTATTAAGTATTGATTATTCATATTAAAAACTTATAAAAGAACAAGCTAAAGGTGTTAATCTTCTCTAAAATAATTGCAAAGTAGACATTAGAAAACTTTAAAGTTAACGTACCTCCAATGACCCTCCAAAATCAATTCGCCCAAACCGTAAAAAAAGTAGAAACACTAAAAACACACCAATCAAAATCAAAACAAGAAATAGACAACTTATTCAATACCCTAATGCAAAAGGCCTTTAAAGGAGAACTTGTATGTTAGATTCAGACCTCAAATCAAAGATTAATCAGTTATGGGATAAGTTCTGGAGTAGTGGGATATCCAATCCCCTGCAGGCCATTGAACAGATGTCCTACTTAATGTTCATGAAACGTTTAGATGATGATGAGATCGCCAAGGAAAAGAATGTTCAATTAAGTGGAGAACCATTCGAATCCCTCTTTAAAGACTGTCCTGATTGCCGCTGGTCACAATGGAATAACATGGCCTCTGATGAGATGCTGGACCATGTCCGGGATAAAGTATTTCCTTTCCTCAGAGATTTAGGAGATGATGACTCACTCTACAGTCGTTATATGAAAGATGCGGTCTTTGCCATTCCCACCGGTACTCTATTAACTGAGGCCACCAGTATCATTGACGGTATGCACATCAAGGAGCAGAACCTGGACACCAAAGGGGATATCTACGAGTACCTCTTATCTGAACTTAAAACCTCTGGTAAAAACGGCCAATTTAGAACTCCCAGACACATCATCCAGATGATGGTGGAATTATTAGACCCTAAAAGAGGGGAAACCATCTGCGACCCGGCCTGTGGTACCGCTGGTTTTTTAGTCAATGCCTACCAGCACATCCTCAAAGCCAACACCTCCGAAGATTTAATCAAGATAGATGATGAAGGAAATCCCTACAACTTCAAAGGGGACAAATTAAGCCAGGATGAATTCAAGTTTCTAAAAAATAAATCATTATATGGATTTGATTTTGACCAGACCATGGTAAGAATCTCTTTAATGAACCTTATGATGCACGGCATCAGCAATCCAAGGATAGATCAAACCAACACCTTGTCTATGCGTTACAGCCAGCATCCTAATTTTGATGTTGTACTGGCCAACCCACCATTTAAGGGAAGCATAAATAAAGATGAGCTTAGTGATGATTTCTCCATAAACACCACCAAGACCGAGATTTTATTCTTAGAACTAATGTACAACATATTGACCATTGGTGGCCGTTGTGCAGTTATTGTTCCTCAAGGTGTTTTATTTGGAAACTCCAAGGCCCATAAATCCATCAGGCAAAAATTATTAGAAGATTGCCGATTAGACGCCGTCATATCCATGCCATCAGGTGTATTCAAACCCTATGCTGGAGTATCCACAGGTATTTTAATCTTTACCAAAGGAGAACCCACAGAAAATGTATGGTTCTATGACATGGAGGCCGATGGTTATTCCTTAGATGATAAGAGAACCTTCATTGATGGTAAAGGGGATATTCCAGATATTATTAAGAAATATAAAAATAAAAATCCAGAAGAATTGGAAGATCGTAAGGCCAAATGTTTCACAGTTCCTTTAGAGGAAATTAAGGAAAATGATTATTCTTTGAGTATTTCTAATTATAAAGAAATAGAATATGAAGAAATAGAGTATGAGGCCCCGGAAGTTATTAAGGCCAAGATTTTGGAATTGGAAGAGAAGATAATTAATGGTTTAAAGGATTTGGATATTTAATAAAAAATCATTTAATCTTTTATTTTTTCAATAGTTTCAGATAATATATTTTTAAACTTATTCCATTCTTCTTCATCCAGTTCTCTTTCCAGATTGAATATGAATCCACTATTAACTTTTTTAAAGTCTTTAATTTCTAATGCTTTTTTAACATAATCGGCTACTATTTTATCTCCCTTTTCCACTTTTTTCAATATACTGTCCACAGTGGAGTACATAGTCTGGCCGTATGCTCTTAGATTAGAATAACCTTGTAGTAAACTTATCTTATTTTTGCCGATGACAACATTTAATGAGAATCCTTTAGTTCCCCAATTTATAACCAGTCCCTTTTCTTGAGCAAACTTAAATAGCTCTTTGAAGAAGTTTTTACCACGCTGATCCAGGTTTTCAAAGAACTTTTCTTCAGTTAATAATGGCTCCCTACTTGTTTTTCCTTTTCTTGTTTGTGCTGCTACAGTTTGTCCAATTACTCTAGATACAAGTGTTCTTATTTTTTCATCATCAACCACGTATTGTTTTATTTCTACAGCAAGTACTTCTGATTTGTCCATCTGATTATTTAGAAACTCTACAATGGTTTTGAGTTCCTGAGGTATTTCGTCAGCTACAAATAACATACGTATTTTTCCTTCTTCAAGATTACTTTTTACAGATTGCCAGAATGTTTCTTCATCCATATTTTCCTCTAAAAAGCCATCTTTTAATTTTATTTCACCTTCTTTGGAAGTTACAATATCTTTAATTTCTTCTACAGGCAAAAAAGCAACAGCATTAGCAGCGTAATCCAGCATCTGAGCCACAACTTCACGTCTAGCACGTGTATCGCTGCTCCTTTTAACTTCTACCAATGTAGGTATACCATCCTGATCAAGGAAAAAGTGATCTAGAGATAATGATTTAGCTCCTTGTTCCTCAAAGGGTAAACCTAGTTCCCTTTGTACCAATAACCATCGACGAGGGTTCTCACTGTCTATCTGATCACCAGGAATTAGGTCCGGATAATTTTCAAGTAAATCCTGGAAGTCTATCTCCTGTTTATATTTTTTTTCATCCATAGCTACCAGTTCATCATCGTCTTTTATCATGTAAATTTTTCCAGCCATCTTGATACCCCTAAAATTACTCTTATTATTTTATGTATAATTTTATATTATTGTAGAATGTTAAATAATCACAAGGGGGTATTGAAATAACAGCACAATTTCCAGACATATTTCTAATGGAAAACAAGAAATATAGCATTGCCGGAGTGAATGGTGAATTATTTGGTCCTGAAAAATGGGGAATGCATCCTGTTAGCATGATAACGGCTTGTTGGAGGGGTTATATAGCTACGTATGCTCTTTTGGATGACATTTTAGTTTTACATAATTTGGATGTAAATTTAGGTGAGTTTAAAGACAATAAATTTTATCCGGAAACCGGTCCAGAGATCAATGGAACTAAACCCGAAATAAACGATTTAGATCCGTCAAATAATTTTTACAAAGATCTAAATTTAGCTATTAAATTAACAGGAGGACTTCTAATTGCTGATGATTTTATTGCGGAACTTTACGTACATATGGGGTTCCATCCAGCCTGGAAATACAAAGAAGTTCATGAGCTAATTTTTGATGAGGGAAAATTAAAAGAAAAAAGGGATTTATCCAGTAAAATGGCTGCTATCAGAGAAGAATTGGCTGATACTCCTTTAAAACCAGGACTAGATGAAGTTAAACTTTCAGAATGGATTGAGTCTACTTTCAGCCTAGATTATAATCATCTTATTTAATAATTTCAACAGATTAATGTACAATATTATATGAAGAGCTGGAAGATCGTAAGGCCAATTGCTTTACAGTACCATTAAAAAAATAAAAAGGAAAATGATTACTCTTTGAGTATTTCTAATTATAAAAAATAGAATACGAAGTAATTGAGTATGAGGCCCCGGAAGTTATTAAGTCCAAGATTTTGGAGCTGGAAGAGAAGATAATTAAGGGTTTAAAGGATTTAGATATTTAATAGGTCTTAATTTATTCTTTTTCTACTATTATATTATTAAAGAGGTTAATTAATGCAAAGAAAATTTATTATCATAGCTACTATAATAATAGCAATTATATTAGTTGCTGGTGTTTTTTCATACAATATGATGAGCAATTCCAATGATAAAAGCAACCAGACTACTTCTTCTAATGTTACAAAAACTAATGTTACTCCAGAAGAGAAGAATAATGATTCTACTAACAAAAAATCTTCTAAAACAGGTAAAAGCTATGAATGCGGGTACTGTGATGGAGTTGGATATTATTCCAGTTATAGTGATTGTAGTAGCTGTGATGGGACAGGATATATAGGAGAAGAGATCTGCCCCAAATGTGACGGTAGTGGTGAAGGAAAAGAAAAAAGAATTCGCTGTGATGGTTGTGGTGGAGATGGAATCCTTAACCCTAAAGATCCCGGTTATGGATATCCCATATAAGTTCAATTTTATCAAATAATCTTAAATTATTTTTTAATAAATTAATAGTTTAACTCTGAAGTCCTTTCAGAAGCAGTTTTCTATTTTTATCTAAATTTTTTCAATGTAATTTCCATTCCACATATTAAAAAAGTTTAAAGTAAAAGTTTATATATTTAAAAGTTACTATATAATAATAAGTATAATACATTTTTCAAGAATTATACTAAGGAAAGGTGTGGAAAATGAGAGTGAAAATACTAGCGTTATTAGCTGCAGTATTCATTGTTTGTTCTGCTTTACATTTTATAGAACCCACCGCAGCGGCTTCGGCCAAAAAAGGATATCAGGTAGATAAGGGGACTACATATTTTATGGATGAAACTGATCCATTTCCTCATTACTATAAATTAGTTTGGAAGACTTACTGGTACAGTAATAACGTAAGAACAGTGCAAACAGTCCAGTATGAGAGATTCTCCAAAGCTGATAAATGGAAAGTGCTGGCCACAGGATCAATTACCATGTATAAAGTATCTAAAACAAAAATGAAGTTTATAGATATTGATAAATATAAAGGTAAAACCTCCAAATGGGTATATTATGAGAAAACCAGATTAGATACTCGAAATTACTATTGGAAGGTCTTCCGCCCAGGTTTGGTAAATCCATCTCCAGCATAATTTTTTTTTAAATACTTTTTTTGCAAAAAAATAATATTATAAATTTTTTTCTCTCAAATTATCCCCTTATATACCCATCATTTATATCCCTTTTAAAACATACTACATACTAATCCATTTTATAAAATTTATAAGAGAAAAACTATGAAAGCCACACAAAAATGTCTAATCGAAACTAATGCAAATGTAGAGGCCTTAGGCCAGGGTAAACAATCCATTCTCATAAGGAACTATAGAAATACCCTGAAAGAATTTTTACTTTACCCCAGTATTGATTATCTGGATAATGAGAAGTATCTGGACAGTTACCAGGACAAACATCATTCCTTCATCCAGAAAAATTCCAAACCTGAAGGAGACGGCCCGGAATATGAAATTAAATATTTCGCTACCGTGGAAGAGGAAATTGAAAAACCAGCCAGCACTATTGACACTATAAGTGAATATCATATGTGGACCGATGACCACGTTAATGATTATATGAATGCTGATACCACCATTGTATGGCTTTTAAGAGTTTACAAATTAAAAGAACCTGTGGTGACCAACCGGACCAATGGTATGGTTTATGCCAATACCGATATAGAAGTTTCTGTGGATGATATTGAACCAGTATTGTCTGATGCTGAATTCGATAAATTAAAAAACAGTTTAATGTAGGTCTATTTAGACCTCTTTTTCTATTTAAATATATTATACTTTTTTATTTTTTATTTAATAATAAACTACAAGTGATAATATGGCCCTGAAACTCTATGATCTGGTAAATATAGCAGAAGAAATTGAAAATGCCACCATCTACGTGGAAAATTACACCAACGAAGAGGTTGATGGAAAGGAGATCCACCGGGTGGAAATTACTGTGGAAAATACCGACACCGAAGAGGTCAGCGATCCCCTTATCCTGGAAGAAGAATCCAAACAGGCCCTGGATCGGCAAGTGAAATTCACTCTGGGGGCTTATTTCAAGAAAATAGACGTGGTCAATAAATTGTATTAACACTCTAAGGATTGAAAAAATAATTAAATATTAAAAAAAATAATTAAAAGAAAAACTTATTTGTTGTTTTTCTTTTGTTTCTTTGTTTTGACTTTTTTAGCAACTTTAACCTTATTAGTTTCTTTTACCTTGGCTTTTTTAGTACTCATTTTAGCGAGTAAACCCTGTTTAATGGCCACTTTATGTTCCAGTGCTGCTGTTCTTTTAACAAAACTATTAATCCGTCCATCTGTACTTGAACTTAATGATGGATTTTGTTTAAATGCCGCAATTTCACTGTTTAATTTATTGGCCTGTTTTTCAAACTGGGTTAATGCATTTAAAAGGCCTTTTGCTTTGGTATTAGTCCCATAAGTTACTTTTAAACCTTGTATTGTTGCAATCAGTGCTGTCAGTTTACTTTGAGTATCAGTTAAGGTTTGCAGTTGCTGTGGAGTCCATGCAGGGTTTACTGTGGTATTGTTGTTATTATCATTGGCTATTGATTCATTGGTTGTGTTGGTGCTATTGTCGGTAAGTGCCTGGGATATTTCATCGGCAAATATAGGTACGGTTAAAACCAGACTTATAGATGCCAAAATTAATATCATAGCTAATTTTTGCATAGATCCGCCTCCATATTAAAATTTGTTATTTTTATTATATAAGGGTTACTGTGCCTTAATTTTTAAAAAGAACATATATTATGGCTTTTTGTGATTCTTATATAAGTGGTGAAAAAATTGTGGTGACTATAATCACAGTTATTATTTATCAGTGAACGTGCTAAAAACAGTGATAATTTGAAGAATCTAAACAATTTTTTTAAAATTAAGTAATTTAAAAACCATTTTAATACTATTTAAAAAAATAAAAAAAAGAAAAAAAGTATATTATTTTTTACTACTGAATATTCCACCTAATACCATGAATAAGGCCAGTATAAGGGCTATTAATGGTATTCCTGTGTGTTGCATGGATACTGCTTTTACTTGAGTATTGTTGCTGGTGTTATTGTTTGTGTTAGTTACCAGGTATTGCTGCAGCATTGAAAGCTAAACTCTGAGTATTGTTGTTTAGTTGAGGGTCGTAGGCACTGGTTGATAGTTGAGGGTTAATTAAGTAGTCTCCGGCACTCAGTACTTTAAGGGATAACCACATGTAGGGATCTCCTACTGGCACATCACCAATAGTCCAGGTCACCGTTCGGGTGGCCGCATCATAGGTGTAGTTTCCCACATCTACTTTGGCCCCACCAAATTCCAGACCTTCAGGTATGACATAGGTCATAACCACCTCTGGAGCAGTGTCCGGTCCCTTGTTTCCAACTTTTAGAGTGTATACCACAGTGTCGCCTACCATCGGGTTGGCTTTATCAGCGGTAACATTCAGGTAAAGACTGGAAACTGGAATAATAGTCACATTGGTGTATACGGTTTGATAATCACTCACCGCATTTAAATGGGCTATTCCTGCAGTTTCATCAGCAGTTAGAGTGGCCGTGGCAATTCCATCAACTATTTCTTTGTCTATGGTCTTACATCCAATACTTCCTAAATCGGTGTTGAAAGTCACTAGCATTCCATCAGGTATGTGTCCATTTACTGGATCCAGTGGTACGATATTGTCACATGCTAAAGGCTGCGTTGTTGAAACTAACTAGTTACTAAACTGGTCTGGCCGTTGTTAATAGTTGTAGGCGTAGCATTGATGGTCATGAATATCCAGGGCCCGAAGGTTCACTGGTCCAGATATTTTAGATGAAATCTGGAGTATTACTTCCCCACCAGTTGTTAGGATTACACCATGTAGTCCGTGGCTGAGAGGTTGCAGGTTAATGTAGTTGTATTCACTGTTGTTAACTATCCTGTTGAAAGTGATGGTCTCGTGCCATTATTCTAAGTATTGTTAAGACCTATTCCCCGTATATTGTTAATATGTTCCTACCATTAACTCCATAATTAGCTATGAAATTACATTGAGATCACATTGTTTTTAATGTTTACCATCACTTCCAATGGCACTCCCATTAGAACCGCTGTTTTTTACCAGTGTTACCTTACTACCAGGTTATTATCACAATATACGTCATTAGCAATAGATACCTACCATTATTAATTATACTGTTACCGGTGGAAGTTTGGGTAATATAATTCCCACATTGGCATTGTTGGAAACATTGTTTTCAGAGATGTTGTTGTAGTTTGAGGCATAGGTGTAGATCCATTTAAGCAGTAATAGTGTTTTGATTAATGGTGTTGTAGTTGGCAGAATTTAGACTTATTCCGTTTCCGGCATTAAATCCATAATGGTATTCCCTGTTATGATGACATTAGCATGCCCCATTGACATAGATCCCATTAGGTTCTGAGGTTACACCGGTTTTAACCCTGATATGGCAGTCACTAATTATCCAATTTAATCCTTGGACATCAATTATAGTACCTGTTATAATTTGGCTGATATATGGTCATGTCTCCTGCCAATAGTAATACCCGGTTATTTAGTTCCTGTATAAAGTCCATCAGCTATTAAAACTGCCCCATTGGAATCCACTGTTCCTGTAGCCTTTTTAATAATTTTATTACAGTATTTCGTGATACATCCATTAATATTATCATCACCAGAGTTTCCACTTAACATATATGGTGAAACGCTGCATTATAATCATCTGACGCAGACCAAGAGTTAAAGTAGACCAATTAGACCACTACGCAGGCGACCCTGAAGGATGCTTGGTATATTGTTTGCCAGTTAGGCATTACTTGAACTCCGTTTACTACTATCTAATAGGTATTACCTGTCAAATTTCTCACTGAATATTTTTTGTACCATTTTGATGGTAAATCCCTGTATTGTTCCACTTCCAGAGTTAATGTAAAATACCATTTAGATAAGATATTCTAGCAGAGTATGTTTCTTTTATATACCAAACATTCTCGTATAGTCCCATCCACATTAATGGTGTCCCCATCCAGGGTTAAAGGATACATCGATAGCATTGGATAGTGGTGAATGTATTGACTGAACATTAGTCCAATAGATAGTCAATATTGGTATCTACGGCCGATACTGCGCCGGCAGAGATTAGAGCAAAGATAGTAATCAGAGCAATCATTATTATTTGTTTTTTCACTTTTTCACCTCCTTTTAAATTAATTATCAAATGGAATTTAATCTCTCTTTTAAAACTAAATAGTCTTATAACGAGTTATTAAATGATTTAGAGGAGAAAAGGTTAATTTAAATTAAAATTAGCATGTCCCCCCAAGGATATAAATCCTAAACTTGTTTTGTTGGGGGATAATATATATTTTTCTTTTTAAAAATTGACTATTGGAGTATTATTACAATCATCATAGTGAATTTAATTTTAAATGAGAAAAAAATCAGAGTATTTCATGTAAAGTTCAACCAGTTTATAAAAATTTAAATTTTTTCATTTAATTTAGATAGGTATCATAAATAGCTGTAAGTGATAGGATATCATACCACTCATCCACCCTCAGGGCAATTTTGACAGGTTTAACAATGCAAAATAAAAAAAATAAAACGAAAAAAGGCCCAAAAAATAAAATATCATTGCATTACTTTATATGCTTTGAAAATCATAGTATAATTTGCCCAATGGGCAAAGATTAATTGGAGTGATACTTTTGTTTGGAGATAATTACAACAACGATAGAGATAATTCCGCACCTATTAAAGAAGGCGGAGAATATGATGTTAAGATTGAAGATACCGGAAGAGACGGAGACGGAATTGCCCGTATCGAAGGTTTCGTGGTATTTGTTTCAGGCGCCAAAGTAGGCGATGAAGTTAAAATCAGAGTTAACTCAACCCGAAGAAACTTTGCTTTTGCTGAAATTATAGAATAATTACATTATTTTCTAAAAATTGAAGAATTAAACTTAAGGTTTATCTTTTCATCTTTTTATTAAATTCAAGTTAATTGTTATCTTTTCACAATACTGGGAGGAAATAATATTTCCTCAAATCTTTTTTTTATTTTTCCAGAACACTTAATACGATATCTTTTTTTGTTTATATTTATCAATAACCGATAATTTGCTGTTTAATTACCTATTACACTTAGAAATGGGATTTTTTTTAGATTCTTATATTTCCAACTGAAATGATTCTCGTATATTATGAGTTGGATAAACCGTACCGGAATAAAATTACTCCATCAAGCACATTATAAACCATTGAAGTTAGATAACCCGTACCTGAACAAAATAACCCCATCAGTATAAGGCTGTACCGCTTTAATTTCTGCAGATATGGTACTGGCATCCTTGGGAGTTGGATTTTGATCCGATTGGTAGGTTTGAAGCCCGGCCACAATTTTCCCAGGGAAAATGAAATTGTAGATTTGATTATATTTTTTCACCTTACTTGTTAAACCGGTAACTCCCAGATTGTACTCACCTACATAAAGTTGGGGAACTATGTAATCGCATAAAGGCGCAATCAAGTAGTAGTACTGGTTTCCGTCCCATCCATCAGGTTTAACTGTGAGGGAGAAGGGCACTCCCAGGGTGGCCACCCTCATATTTAGAATTTCCAAAAGATAGGAAGGCATATTATATGTTTCCACATCTAATTGAACACCTATTTTCATGGCAGCGACTTGTGAGGCATGAGCAAAACCAGGATATACCCAGGCATTGGTCTTTATTCCCACAGCATCAGCTTTCTTTTGAGCTTCGGCTAGTACAGACGAGTAATTATCGTTATTTACTAAAACGTATACATCGGTTATCCCCACACTTTTTAAGGCCTTGAAATCAATTTCGGATATAGGGGTAGCATTGGGGTTAATATAATAACCCAGGATAAAATTGGTACTATTTTCTGCAGTAGTGATCCCTGCGGCCGCTACAACTCCTGAATTTAAACCTGATGACAGAGTAAGCATTAGAACTAATAATATCCATTTATATTTAATTTAAACCCCTCCAATAGTTACACCCTAAATTAATCCCACTTATAATATTATATTAAATTAAATATGTATCTTTCATTCATAAATTATATATTACATTTTAACTTAATACAATTGACATGGATTCGTATATTGACAATATTGCATTCATTTTTGAAGCACAACGGAAAAAGTATATTGATCCGTTATTATTAAAAAAATCTGGCTTGACAAATATATTAAGAAGAAGTCAATTCTGTTAATCTAATTTTAAAAATAAAGATTTAAATTTTACAATGGCCAGATAGAACGTGGCGTAGATAGATTCATTATTAAGTTCTACTGGATGAAGATTACACTCCCTTAGCTATCATAGAGGCCAAGAGGTTATGAGGAAATAGTATGAGGCACCGGAAGTTATTAAGGAGAAAATTCTGAAATTGGAATGAAGATAATTCCGAATTTAAAAGAGTTGAAACTTTTAATATATTTAGTAAATTATTTCTATTGAGAAAATAATCTATATTTAATAGGTAAAACCTGGAAGTCAGTGTACTTTGAGGTGCAGTTCAAAATACTTTTATATGGGTTTATTAATTTCTGGTGGTAAAATGAATGATCTTATTCAAATCCTTAAAGAACATGAAAATGAGATTAAGGAAGATTTCAGTGTCAAAAAAATAGGTATTTTTGGATCACAAGTTCGAAATGAGTCCAATGATGAAAGTGACGTTGATATTTTAGTTGAATTTGAAAAACCTACTTTACACAATTTTATGGGGCTTATATTCTATTTAGAAGATCTTTTTAGTAAAAAAGTTGATCTAGTCACTGAAAAATCTCTGAGTCCTTATATCAGATCTACAGTAGAAAAAGAGGTTGTCTGGTGTGAATGACGACAATTTATTTTTAGGACATATATTGGATGAAATTATATTCATTGAAGAAAACTTCAGCAAGATTTCATTCGATAGCTTCATGGAAAATGCTGTTCTGCAAAGGGCGTCTATAAGAAGTCTAGAAATAATTGGTGAAGCTGTTAAAAATTTATCTGATAGTTTTAAAGCAGATAATCCTCAAATTGAATGGAAAGAAATCGCTGGAATGAGGGATAGACTTATTCACCGCTATTTCAGTGTTGATTGGGATATTGTTTGGGAAGTTATTAATGATAGGCTCCCTGAATTAAAAAATACCATTGAAATGACTTTAAAATAGATTTTTATTTCATAATATTTTATCATAAAATAAATAATAATGCGCAGATAAAAACTGAAAGTCAGTGTATCTTGAGGTACTCATTTAACAGCGCTTTCAGGCTCTGATTCTTATTTTTTTACTCATTTACTAATTAATTAAATCAATTAGTTTCAAATTTTCTCACAATTAATAATCCCACCACAATAACCAATAAATTTATATATTTAAAATGTAAACTTTTACATGTACAATTATGTACTCTGAAATGTCCTTACAATGAATAAAAATGGAGGAATGATAATGAAAATTAATAATAAAAAAGTCATTGCTTTGTTTTTAATCATAGCAATGGCCAATATAACACCGGCCAGTGCCCTATCAGTAGGTGAGATAAATAATCATATTGAAAATGATTTAAACACCTATAATAACTACAGCTGGTGGGATAAGCTGTGGCATGTAGCGGATATAATAAGTTCCCTGGCACAGGTGGCCAGTGATTTATCTGCTGAAATTACCAGTCTGAATAATCAGGCTATGAATGCCCAAAATGAGGCGTCAAACCTGAGAAATAAGTTGGAAAACTTATATTCCCAGATAAATGAACGGAAGAACCAGAATCAGAAAGAATTGGAATACCAGAAGGCAGGAATTGAAGAAACTAAAAAATCTATTGAAGCTAATTCCCATGAAAGTGCAAATATTACCAATGGTACCAATAAAAGCTCTAATCCCAATACCTCCCTTGATAACCAATCCAATGAAAATAGTTCTTCAACTAAAACTAATAATACACTAACTCAAAATCACACTGATTCAACTAATAATTCACTTAATCAAAATCACACCACAGATCCATCTAAAACAGATATTTCTCTGAATAATTCACAGACCAAAGGATCTGAATCACTGGATAATTACTCAAATGAGTCATCATCTAACCATACCTCCATTAAATCTAAAGAAACTTCCAGTAAACTATCCCTATCTAACTATGCCCAGGAAGACGGTGAAAAGTACCCCGAGGCCTATTTCAAATCCAGAGATATTAAATTCACCAAACTTATATCGTCCCTACCCCAGTTAAAAAAAGGCCAGATTGTCCAGATACTCAAAGACGGCGTATTCAAATACTGGGTTTTCAATGGTTTAATCACTGATAACGATGTAACCTATATTTCATTAATCACCGGAAATGGAAAAAGCTATAGTGATGATATAGAGAGCTTTAGTGACGATTTCACAGGTTTAACCTACGAATTAAATGAATCTCCTCATGAGGAAAACCCTTACCACTCTGTAAAAAAAATTCAGGGATTGCAAATTCAAAGCCTGGCTTCATTAAATAAGAAAATTGAAGAACAGAGTGCCTGGGCTTCGATTTCTAATTACATATTAATTGCCGGTGGAACAATAACGGCCCTGGGATTTATTCTGGCCACGGCCTGTGCCCTTTTTTCCGTAATTTATGCTATTGCCCTGGCTGCTACAGTAACCGTGGTCCTGGGAATTCCCTGCGCAACCATAGCTGCCATAGCCGCTTGGGCCGCTGTTTTATCAGGTGCAGGTGCATTGATATTACTGGCCATTGGCCTTCCACTAACCGTTGGTGGGGGTATAGCTCTTGGAGTTTTGAATTCTATAAATGATGGTGATAAAACTGAATACAAACGATTAAAAGATGATTATGACTCAGACGAGTTATAATTATTTTATATTTTCACACCTTATCATCCCCCAATTAGACTTAGAAGTATAATTCCACCCACTAAAACCAGTATAAAAGACCAAATTTATATTAATTAAAAACAAAATATATTAAGAATTCTTTGGAGGTTAAAAAAATGAAAATGAAAATATTGGCCTTATTAGCAGTATTTTTCATAGCTGCTACGGCTCTAAGTTTTGCACAACCGGCTTCGGCCGCCCAGAAGGGATATTTGATTGACCATGGTACTAAATATTTCAAAGATGCTGGTGATGGCAGTCAGGATAAAATAACCTGGAAAACCTACTGGTATTCCACAAATTCTAGAAAAGTAGTTAGAACTTTCTATTTTAAAAATGATGCTGGTAAATGGGTTAACTGTGGATCAGATGTTTTCACCATGCAAAAGGTTTCTAAAAATAAATTGAAACTGGTTACCGTAAGTGGATCCTATAAACAGACCTCGTATATTAAAACCTACCGGACCACACGAAACTACTACTGGTACGTCTTCCGGCCTAATAATTTAACTGGCTATACACAAGGACCACTGGTATAATTAATTTTTTTTATTTTTTTATTTTATTTTGAATGGATATTATTTTAAATCGTAAATTTCTACAACTATTCAAATTATAAAAGATAATTTTTCTCTAATATAATTTTACTATTTTTTAAGTAAATTTTCATCATTAAATCCACTAGAACATTACCTCTTATTATTGTTCTCATGCTCTTACAAAAATTCTATTATGTAATAAATCATACTTGTTATATAATCTTAGGGTAATGGTGGGTGTTATAAATTCGCGAATATGATTTAGATCAGGCCTGGGAAATATTAAAAGGCCTCAAAAAGAGGAGTATTAACGAGAATACTATCAGATCTTCAAGACATGTTTTAGAAAACTGGTTTTCAAGAGGAACCGACCAAAATTTAGTTTATGACTCATTAATTAATAAAACACCAGTAGGCATATCTAAAACAGGTATCAATACTTTTAAATTAATTTATAGTGAATCAAATAAGGAAAGTGAAGATTTATATGTTGTTATTTCAATAGATGAAAATAGTGGTATAAAAATATTAACTATATACTCATTTAGTAAAAACCGGAGGGAAAAACATTATGAAAGATGAAAATAATTTTCAAGTGGAATCGTTATATGATCATTCCTGTGATGTTTTAGGAATCCGGATAATTGATAACTATGAATATGAAACTTCAGTCGAATTATCTAACGATGTGATACTGGATTTTGATAGTAATAATGTTCCAGTGGCCCTTGAAATACTAAATGCTTCTAAAGTTCTTAAAGTACCAAAATATGCCTTAAATAATATTCCTATGATCCAAATGAATGTGGATGTAGATGAAAAATCCATAAGTCTTAAAGCTTGCTTTGGTGTTATAATCCACAACAAAGAACAAATCCACTCTGTCGATTCCTTCACTTCTAATGATACAGGCATTCCTAATATTGTCACAGAATTGGCCACTGCATAATTTATTTTTAATATTGTTTATTCTGGAATTTTTCTCAAATCTATTAATTTTTACTAGTCATATTTTTCCTTAACTTTAATTTCAAAAAAAGTAATTTTTATACCCCTATTTTTGAAGTTTAATTTCAAAAAAATATTATAATAATTCAATATCATATTTTAAGATGAAGTAAATATATTTCAAAATCTTATATTTTTTCTGGGAAATAGTTCAAATAAACTTCGTTAAATCTAGGTTAAACGAAGTTGGTTATTTTCACTTCCAAATCTGATTTTTGACCAAAAGAAAATTCTTTAAAATAGGTATATTTGAACTGCTACATATAGGGTAGGCTATTAATTTAGATACATTTCTCATTATTTTGAAAATTCACTATTTTTTTGAAAATTTAGCCAAATAAAAAAAAAATTCTTAGTTCACCAAATAAGAACATCAACTTGAAGTCCACTGAAATATTTCTAAAAAAATGCAATATAATTAAATAATAACTTTTAAATATAATTTAATACAATTATTATTTGGTCATTATTACCACAGAATTTAATTCATTAAATTGAAAATCACAGAATTTATATATAGTTAACCATATATAACCTAATCATGACAGGGACAAAATCAGAATTAAAAACACCCCTGGCCAAAGCCATAGGTACTAAAGTCACACCTAGAGAAATTGAAGAAATAAACGGTTTAATTGATGCAGGAATATATCTAAGTGTATCGGATTTCATAAGAGAAGCCGTTAGAGATAAACTACGTGCAATAAAAGTTATAAAAATTCGAGATATTGATTACGATTTGGCCAAACGTGAAATTCTGGGTTATTACCGTAGTTATGAAGAAGCCTATGACTATGAAGTTTCTCATGACCTGGAACTTGATTATGAATTGGTTTGTGAAATAACTGCTGAACTTGAACGAGAAGGACGTTTAGGAGTAACCAAATGAGTCAAATTTACACCAACGAAGGTGACACCTTAAAAGGAAATAAAATTGTGGCCGAAGCCAGGAAAATAACAGATCCCATCTTAATAGTGAAAAGTGGACGACATAAAGCACAGAGAATAATCTTAAAAGATTATGCTATGTGTCGGATAGCTAAAAAGTATAAATTTATAAAATAATTCTTTATTCAAATTCCTTACTTCTCTTACCCATCACCTGGGAAATAATCACCATTAAAATGATACTGAGCATATAAACCACGATAATCATGGCCATTACCTCGTACTGGTAGTTAAAATTAGCTATAGCCACCACAAAGGCGGCGGATGAATTTCTTATAGCCGTGCCCATACCCAGCACCGATCTGGTACTGGGGGAAGGGCCACCCAGCAAATATCCCATAGTAAAAGCGGTTAATATAAATACTATGGCGGCAATCAAGGCCCCGGTACCAAATACCGTCAGAAAGTCCTGGTAGTTAAGGCCCAGATAAAGAATTACCACCAGAACTATAAATATACTCGATAACTGGCTAAAAATAGGTTCAATTCTTAGGGCTAAATTATTATTTTTTGATTTTATGGTCGTTCCCGCGATTAATGGTAAAAATATCAGGACTATTAATGAACTGGCTATTGCTAAGGGATTAACAGAAACTCCCGGCAATAAAAAAGAAAGCATGAGGGGCAGGTAGACTAAAGTCACCGTGGATAGTATGATCATCAATCCCACAGCAAAGGCCATATCAGACTTCATAAATTGAACCAGTTTCAACATGAAGGGAGATCCGGCCCCGGCGGCCATTAAAATTAAACCTATGGCCAGGCCCTCAGGTAGTGGGATAAACAGAAGGATAAGATAGGTAATAATAGGTAATAATACGAAATTTGCGGCTAAAGACTTTAATATGAGGCTTTTATCTTTTAATGGTTCTAAGAACTGTTTAGGGAAAAAGTTAAGGCCCATGGATAACATGGTGGTGACGATATAGATTAAAATACTTAAATTGGCGAATTGTTGTAAGATTACTTCCATGAAATATCTCCACATATAATAATGATTCATTTAAAGTAAAATAAGTTGTGATATCAATTTTAGCACCCTGATTAGGATAATCTATCTACCCACAAGAAGAATCTAATATTGGGATTAAAGAGTTTTAAATGCATCTTCCATAAATTCTACTTCTCTTATCAGGATATTATTAAAGAAAGAAAATCCTATCTCCCTCAGGTATCTCTCCACAGATTTGTGATCTGGTGCTTCAACCACATAAACGATTAAATGTTCCAGCTGCGAAAAAACTGACGTTATAATATTTATCTGGTATTTTTGGGCAATTTCATCCCTATTACTGGAAAGTTCTTTAAGCTTCTTTTTAGTTTCATCATTGTAAACCGGGCAGGTTTCCACAGAGTGCTGCATGCGAACCATATAAATTGGCACTATTTCACCCCCTTTTTCTAGATTAAGACTAAGATTGAATTTTTTAATGTTAGTATTATTTTTATTGAAGCAGTGATAAATAACTTAGTAAATTGAAAACCAAGTGAATAACGTTAAATATTTCTAGAAATATAAAAATCTGAAATTAATCTAAACCAAAAAATCATAAATTGATAATATGCAGCTTCTAAAACAATACTCCATAAAACCACTTAATATGCACCTCTATGAGGTGGCCTTTCTTCACGAGTCTTATTCCAATGAACAAGGCCTTAATGAATGTTACGAAAGATTAGAATTTTTAGGGGACGCCGTCCTGGACCTGGTGGTCTCTGAATTTTTATATAATAGGGATTCCGCTTTAAGTGAAGGCCAGCTAACCCGTATAAGATCTAATTTTGTGTGTAAAAAAGCTCTTTACACCTATTCCACAGAACTGGGACTGGATAAGTATATAAAATTAGGTGCCGGGGTGGAATTAACCAGAAGGGAAATAGATTCCATTATCAGTGACGTATTTGAATCTTTTATTGGGGCCTTATACCTGGATCTGGGGCTGGAAGCTGTGAAAGAATTTCTCTCAAAAACAGTCATACCCCATATAGAAAATAACGACATCTTTTTTTACGATTATAAATCTGAATTAAAACAATTGTGCGATCAGGACGGCCTGGAGGTCAGCTATGAATTAATCCATGAAGAAGGAGAGCCCCATGATAAAACCTTTACCATGGCGGCCTGGATTAATGGTAAAAAATATGGAACCGGTATAGGGGGGAGCAAAAAAGAAGCCGAGCAGAAGGCGGCTAAAATGGCCTTAAGTAAACTTTAATGTTTCAATTTATCTGTTTCTAATGATAATCTGTTTAAAAATTAGAAATGGCTACCCAGCAATTGCCTCCAATCATTAAACTGGATTTGTTATTACAAAATTGGTATAGAAATTAATTTATGTAATAAACCCCTATATATTAATAATTAAAAGAAATTTTAAATTGGAGGGAGAAAATATGGGAGATGTGAAAGAAGTAAAATCGTTGCCAGTGGTGTCCTTTTCTTTGATAATATCGGTGATTTCTTTAATTTTGTCATTCTTGGCTGGAATCATATATTATATCATAGGTTATTCTTTGTTGTATGATATAAGTACCACTATTATCACTCTAAACAATAACACTACTGCAGTGGTAACTGACGTGGCCAATTCCATTGCGGCTATGGGAGCTATATATCTGATAATCATATACCCGATAATGGCCTTTATTGGTACATTTATAGCAGCTGCAATAGTGGCCTTGCTATACAATTTCCTGGCACCTAGAGTAGGCGGCATTAAACTGGAAATTGAATAAACATAAATTATTTTTTTCTCTTTTTTTCTAAATATTTCATAAATTAATTGTAAAAATAACTAAAATTTAGATTTAATTTAATTAGGATTATTTTCACATTTTTAGTAAAAAAATTTTAAAAACGTGAATTTAATATATTTTTGATAAAAGGGGTTACACTAATACTTATCTAAGAAAAAAGTTTATATAATAAAAAATATAAATAATCTTGGAGTTGATAAAATTAAAAATATAGTAGAAACTGGTATTGAAGCAGGAGTTTTTGATACATTAATTGCTGCTGCTAAAGCTGCAGGACTTGTTGATACATTAAGTACAGAAACATTAACTGTTTTTGCTCCTAATGATGATGCATTTGCTAAATTACCAGCGGGAACAGTAGATGGACTACTTAAAGACAAGGCAAAGTTAACTGAAATTTTAACTTACCATGTGGTTGCCGGTAAACATATGGCTTCAGATCTCATGAAACTGAACAATGTAAAAACATTGCAGGGCGGAGAACTAAAGTTGGATATCAAAAATGGTATGGTAAATGATTCTAAAGTCATTCAGCCAGATATCGTGTGCTCTAATGGTGTCTGCCACATGATAGATTCTGTATTAATGCCTTAAAAACTTAATTAATTTTTTTTTTTTTTTTGGGTATGTGAAATGGGTCCAAAAAAAATTTTAATGATTTAAGATAATCTGAAATTAAATTAATTATTTATTCTTTTTCTAATTTTGTATTTACATTTGTTTTTATTACTGAATTCGTTATTAATTAATAAATTCTCTAATCCTCATTTTTGGCCTTTAATATTTTTCTTCCTTTTCTGAACTTATATTTCTTAATTAAAGAATTAATTAGAATTAAAGTCACCATTAAAAATTAATATTTCCAAAATTTCAAAAAAATTTAAATCATTATTTGAAACAATTCAATTCCAGAATCAAATGGAAATTTATCTATAATAATAAATACTAACCTTATATCAATGTCCAATCATAAGGTACTATCTGCAAAGGATACCAAATCTTTTGTAAAGACCGCTTCATTTCTGGAACTATGTCAAGTCCTTAAAAGTTTAAAAACCTCAAAAGGAAGATTTTTACATGTTTTAGGTACACCCGGCACTGGTAAATCAGCCAATATTTACCGTGCTATTTCCCAGCTGGACATGGATGTTTATGAGGCCTATTTATTTATTGACATGGACACTAAACCCCACGAAGTGTACCACATATTCTGGGACACCATAAAAAAAGATATGGGGGCCAAAAACAAGCGGGAAGTTTACCAGAAAGCCGCATTACAAGATCTTATTCTTTTTGCTGATCCTTTCCTGGATTCAGAATACATTGATAAGGATAAGGTGGGCCTGGGACTATGGACTGAAGAACATGGCCCTAGCACGGCCCCCTTTTATTTTAGGGTATTAAATGAATACCTTAAACACCGCCAGGATTTGAAAGAGGTTAATGTGGTCACCCAGACCGCCTGGATCCTAAAATTTCGGGGCGTTAAATATGATATTCTAACTGATTTTTATTTTTTATCTAAAATTCTGGTTTTTTTACTGAAACTACGCTTTGATGTAGTGGAGATATCTTACAGCCTGGAGGAAACCAAGGAAATAATTAGAAACCATCCTCAGGCAGGTAGCGATGAAGAAATAGAGGAGCTTATTAAAAAATACGGTACCAGGCCCCGCTTTATTTTTGAAGCACTGGATGAAAAGAAGTGAAAAAAATTTACAACCGTGAAATTAATTTAAATTATTTTTTAAAAATAGTAGTTATTTATTTTTTTGATTTTAATAAAAAATTAATCCCCCCGGGGTAGATTTAAAATAAATCTATTAATTCCCGGGCATCCCCATTTTAAAAATTTTCCTTATTTTTTTCTAGAACTAAAAGTTCCTGCTAAAACCATTAATATAGCTAAAACAAGTGCTGCGATTGGCATTCCTGTTTCCTGCATACTAACTTCCTGTGCACCTACAGTAGTGGTACCGTCATTACCGTCACCAGTTGGTTCATCTCCCCCACCTGCTGCACTACCATCAAGGGCATCAAAACTTGCTGATGCATTGTTGTTGGTTAATACAGGGTCATAGGTTAGAGAGGTTACAGTGGCATTATTTATTTTAAATCCACTGTTTTCCACTAATGAAGTAACAACTAATTGTGCAATGGCATCTGCTGGAAGAACATCGATTGTCCATACTCCAGTAGTTGAATCGTAAGTTCCATAATTAGCAGTGTATGACTGGAATAATAGGCCTTCTGGCATTTTATCAGTCACAGTTACATTAACTGCTTGATCAGGTCCTTTATTTTGCACAATGAAGGTGAAATTTACAATGTCACCCACAAATGCTGTAGTTTTGTCAACAGTTTTAGTCAATTCTAAATCTGCTGCTGGAGGCACAGTTAAATTTGCCGAAGCATTATTATTAGTTGCATTTGGATCGCAAATGCTACTGCAAGTCTTGTTAGCTATGTTGGTAAGAGTACCCGTCTTATTTACCAGACAGTAAAGTCCCAGGTAATAAGAAGCACCAGCGTTCAGGTTGTTAATAGTCCATTGACCAGTAGCCGGATTAAAAGCTGCCGGATTGCCTAAAATATGATCAGTACCATTAAAAATGGCATGAGCAATATAAACAAGTCCCACAGGAAGAGTATCCGTCACAATAGTGGTCGGAACCATATCCGGACCATTATTAGTCACTTTAACAACCGCCCAAACATTAGAGCCATAATTAGCCATGGTCACCGGTATATGAAGACACTTATTAGCTTCACTACCATCCCAAAACTCTTTAGAAACTGCAATATCTGCGGCTGGAGGCACTTTAATACCTGCCCAGGTACGATCATTAGTTTTATTTGGATCGTAAATACTGCTACAGGTAATTTCAGCCATATTATGGATCTCACCAGTCTTATTTACCAGACAGTAAAGTCCCAGGTAATAAGAAGCACCAGCGTTCAGGTTGTTAATAGTCCATTGACCAGTTGCCGGATTAAATGCTGCTGGATTGCCTAAAATATGATCAGTACCATTAAAAATGGCATGAGCAATATAAACAAGTCCCACAGGTAATTTATCCGTCACAATCATGGTCGGAACCATATCCGGACCATTATTAGTCACTTTAACAACCGCCCAAACATTTGATCCAAAGTTAGAAGTGGTCACCGGTATATGAAGACACTTATTAGCCTCACTACCATCCCAAAACTCTTTAGAAATACAAACATCTGCTGCTGGAGGCACAGTTAGACTAGCCGAAGCATTATTGTTAGTGGTATTTGGGTCATAAATACTACTACATGTCTTGTTAGCTATGTTGGTAAGAGTACCCGTCTTATTTACCAGACAGTAAAGTCCCAGGTAATAAGAAGCACCAGCGTTCAGGTTGTTAATAGTCCATTGACCAGTTGCCGGATTAAATGCTGCTGGATTGCCTAAAATATGATCAGTACCATTAAAAATGGCATGAGCAATATAAACAAGTCCCATAGGCAGTGTATCCGTCACAATAGTTTTTGCAACCATATTCGGACCATTATTAGTCACTTTAACAACCGCCCAGACATTAGAGCCATAATTAGAAGTGGTCACTGGTATATGAAGACACTTATTAGCCTCACTACCATCCCAAAACTCTTTAGAAACACTAATATCTGCTGCTGGAGGCACACATAGACTCGCCCAAGCACGATCATTGCATCTATTTGGATCGTAAATGCTGCTACAGGTTTTTTCAGCCATGTTGGTTAATTTACCAGTCTTATTTACCAGACAGTAAAGTCCCAAGTAATATGTACTACCAGCCTTTAAGTTGTTAATAGTCCATTGACCAGTTGCCGGATTAAATGCAGCAGGATTGCCTAAAATATGATCAGTACCATTAAAAATGGCATGACTTAAATAAACAAGTCCCACAGGTAATTTATCCGTTACAATAGTTTTTCCAACCATGTTCGGACCATAATTGGTCACTTTAACAACTGACCAAACATTAGAGCCGTAATTAGAAGTAGTTACTGGTATGTGAGCACATTTATTAGCCTCACTACCATCCCAAAACTCCTTGGAAACGGCAATGTCTGCGCTGGGGTAGCACCTGGGAGTATAAACTCCATTAACAGGTGGATCACCTAATGGATTGCTGGTTAATTTTTTCTCCTGATCAATAGGGACAACGCCATCATTACTACTAACGTCATCAACTGGGGCTAAAGCATTATCTGCAGTACTACACGTAGGCACATCTGCTGCAAATGCGGCACTCATTGACCATAGGAATAAAAAACTGGCAACTAATATAAAGATTGCTTTATATAGCTTACCATTTAAAACGGTTTTTCCAACAAACTTCGAAAAATAATCTAAGTTGTTTTTTGGTTTAGCAGGATGAAAATTTTCATCCATACATATCCCCCCGTATAGATTTGTTCATAACTATTATATAGTTTTTGTGTTACGAATAAAACCCAAAATTTTAAAAGAAGCATTTTGGTGTATTAAAATAATAGATTATAAAAAAAATTAATTATATAAATCTAAAATAGCCAATATCTATAATAATCAATAAATAACCTTGAATTAATTAAAAACCGTATAAAATACTTTTAAAATAAAATAAAAATGATTGTTTAAAATTTTTACCTTTTTAAATTGTAAAATTAGAATAAACATTGATTTAAATTTTAAGAGAGTTTTAAAACTTAAATAGGGTACTAAAATGATTTTCCAGCAGTGTAAGTTCCCTGTGTTTCCGGCATTTTTATTTCATTAGGGATGGTAACTTCCACAATTTTCTCCAGGACCTCATTGTCAATGGAAAAGTAAAACTGGCCATTAAAGTTAATGGAATCTGAATCCACTTTTAAATCAATTTTCACCTGAGAAATGTTCTTAAAGAAATTTTTCTTTTCCTGGAATATGACCGATGCATCTACAATTTTAAATAGTACCGGGTTATTTTCTGCATCCAGATCAATAATGACATTATCAGAAACATCTAAAGATCCCTGTGTTTTTTTAAGATTTCCCAGAATATTAATGTAAATTGAATCAAGTCGAGCTTTATAATCAAATTTTACAATATAGTAATTGCTTTTCATCATCTATATGTTAGGTATTTAAAACTATTATATGTGATGTTTTTTATCAAAAGAAAATTCAATTTTTTTACATTTTTAACCAAATCTTATGAAAAATGAACCAATTTTTAGAAGTTTTTAAGGTGAAAATTAATTAGAATCTTATTATTTTACTAATAAAATTCTGTTAATTAATTAGAATCTTATTATTATCCTATAAATTCCGTTTTAAATTAATTGTTAATTTAATTTGGATAAGTATTTATATAATTGTTTTGAATATATATTCATAAAAATATGTATTTAAGGAGGGATTTTTCTTGAAAATTACCATAGCATCCACCGGGCGAGGTATGAAATCTGAAGTAAGCCCCATATTTGGAAGAAGCCGTGATTTCATTACCTTAGAAATAGAAGATAGTGAAATAAAAAATATGGAAGAACATGCAAACCCCTTCCAAAAAGAAAAAGGTGCTGGAAGTCTGGCTGCCCAGCATTTAGTAGATAATAAAGTGGAAATATTGATAACCGGAAAATTAGGAAATGTAGCTTTTCGTTTATTGAATAAAGAAGGTATTAAAGTTTATAAAGGATCCACGGGAAATGTGGAAAAAAATATAAAATTATTCCAGGAAAGTAAATTAAAGGAAATTACCACTCTACAGGGAGGATTTAACTAGAAATCATTTTTATTATGTATTAAAAATTAATTAGATTAAAACTGGATAAATTTATATTTAAATTTGAATATATATTCAAATCATGTCAAGGCCTCGAAGAATAAGGAAGATAAGTGATGAACCAAAAATTCGCTGTTTTAAACCAGACAGTGCAGATCTTGATTCTAATAATCCTATTGAGATTACCATAGATGAATATGAATCCATACGATTGAGAGATTATCACGATATCCAGCAGAAAAAATCGGCAGAAATGATGGGCATTTCCCAACCCACCTTCCATCGAACAATATCTTCAGCCCGAAAAAAGATTGCTAAGGCCCTAATTGAGGGAGAAATGATTATTATAACCGGGGATGATTTCATAACAGAAAAAATAAAATATAAATGTAATATTTGCGGATTTGAATGGAGTAGTCCAGAAAAAGAGTATGATAAATGCCTTGATTGTCAATCAGAAGATATAAAAATGACTAAAGAAGAAATAACTTCCCCTCAAGGAATAGAGTCCCTTGTGCAAAGGAGATCTTATGGTGGCCGGGGATTAGGGGCTGGACCTCCAAAAGTCTGTAAATGTCCAGAATGTGGTTATGAATCCCCAAAAACACGCGCCGTACCCTGCCGAAATACTAAATGCCCTGAATGTGAAACACCACTTTGTGGCTCAGACCAAACAGATAGGTGATATTTTGTCTTTTATTGAAATAAGAAATGTAAATAAATCCTTCAATAACCTGAAAACACTGGAAAATATTAATTTAACCATTGATGAAGGATCCGTGCTGGGAATACTGGGAAAAAGTGGATCTGGAAAATCAGTTTTAATTAACATGCTACGTGGAATGAAAGATTACCAGCCTGATAATGGCCAAATAATCTATAACATAGCATTGTGTAAAGATTGTTTAAGGGTAGAACCACCGTCCATGGAAAATAAAAAATGTAAATGCGGAGGTATTTTTAAAGCAGAAAGCGTTGATTTCTGGAACTGCGAAAGGCCCCTTTTTGCAGCCATTCGACGCCGAATATCAATCATGCTCCAGAGAACCTTTGCCCTCTATGAAGACGATACCGTGATTGACAATGTTTTAAAGTCCCTGGACAGTTCAGATGAGGAGAGTACTTATAAGGCCATTGAACTTTTAGAAATGGCCCAGATGACTCACCGAATAACCCACATAGCCCGAGATTTAAGTGGGGGAGAAAAACAAAGAGTGGTTCTGGCCAGGCAAATGGCTAAAGAACCCATGATATTTCTGGCAGATGAACCTACCGGAACCCTGGATCCTCAAACAGCAGAAATGTTGCACGAAGCATTATTAGACGGCGTTAAAAACAAAGGGGAAACCATGGTTGTTTCTTCCCACTGGCCAGAAGTAATGAAAAAACTTTCGGATTATGTAATATGGCTGGATAATGGTAAAATTATCATGGAAGGGAATCCCAAAATTGTTGTGGAAAAATTCATGGACACTGTACCCTTACCTGAGAAAAAAACCGCCATTTCCACCACTAACCCCATAATTAAAATAGAAAACGTGAAAAAACACTATTATTCCATTGAAAGAGGGGTGGTTAAAGCAGTGGACGGGGTGGATCTGGTAGTCAATGAAAGTGAAATATGCAGTATAGTGGGTCTTAGTGGGGCTGGTAAAACTACACTTTCCAGAATACTTTGCGGATTAACTGACCCCAGTTCCGGTGTTATTGATGTTAAACTAGGTGAAAATTGGATAGATATGACCCAAAGGGGTCCTCTGGGAAGGGGAAGAGTCACCCCTTACATAGGATTGCTTCATCAGGAATACAGCCTGTACCCTCATAAAAATATTATTGAAAACCTCACCGATTCCATTAGTCTGGCATTACCTGCTGAATTTGGTAAAATTAAAGCATTGCATGTCCTCCATGCAGTGGGTTTTTCTGAAGACTATGCAGCGGCCATGTTAAAGAAGTATCCCCATGAGTTAAGTGGAGGGGAAAGGCACCGGGTAGCACTGGCCCAGGTTTTGATTAAAGAACCTAAGATTATTATTCTGGATGAACCTACAGGTACCATGGATCCTATTACCCGTGTTCAATTAACCGACTCTATTATTAAAGCTAGAGAAGAACTAAACCAGACTTTTCTAATAATATCCCACGACATGGATTTTGTAATTGACGTGTGCGACGTGGCTTCCCTTATGCGAGGGGGAAAGCTTTTAAAAACCGGCCATCCCCAGGAAATTATTAAGGATTTAACTGTCAAAGAAAAAGAAAAAATGCTGAAAAATGAATAAATTTTTTATAATTTTTTTAGATTTATTTTACTTTAGGTCGTGATAATCTGATAGAAAGTTATAAACTATTAATGGTCCTGGTGGCCATTGGGGTCATTATTTTTGTTTTAAAAAACAATCCAGTGAACCGTTACTGACAAATAGCGGTAATAAATATAGGAATTCCATAAATATGAATATATTTTCTTTTTTTAAAATGTGTGACGATTTTAATTTAGAATTTTTTTATACAAGTTATAATAAATATTATGCTTGTGTGACGAAATAATATAACTAAAGTAGTAATTCATTTATTAACTCAAAAATTATAAAACAAGTAATTAATAATGTGGATTTCCCAGTTCAAATATAATAAATGGTTCATTAACAGGATAAATTGGTTTAATAAAATAGTTATGAAAGTATAATTTCAAAAAAGGAGCATTATCATGAATTATTTAGGATTAATCTTAAAGAATCCATTTAGAAATAAAACCAGGAGCGCCCTGGCCATTGTGGGGATCGCCATTGGAATTGCCACCATTGTAGCTCTGGGCCTGGTAACCAGTGGTCTTCAGGCTTCCACTGAAACAACTTTAAAGGCAGGTTCGGCTGAAATTACAGTCACCAAAACCGGATCAAATAGCTTTGACTCATCTGGAAGCATTAATGAAAGCAGGGCCGATGATATTTTAAATATTAGTGGAGTAAAGGAAACGGCAGGGGTCTTGCGTGCCAGTGCCAATGTTTCTGGAAGTAGTACTTTCGGACCAGGAGTTTTTTTCGTCTATGGTATGGAGAAGAGTAAATTAAGCCTGGCAGGTATAGATAGCGTCAATGGGACCCTATTTGGTAATGGAAGTACCAATGAAATAATTATAGGGAAAAATGCAGCTGAAAACTTAAATAAGAGTGTGGGAGATAGTTTAGCACTTTTTGGTCAAGATTTCAAAATCACAGGAATATTCGAAACCGGGAGCTACATCACCGATGGTGCAGCTTACATGCCCCTGGAAACACTTCAGAATTTAACAGGTAATCAAAATAAGATCAGTAACATTGCCGTTAAAATTGATAACAATGCCAATATTACCCAGGTAGGTAAGAGCATTGGGGAAGCATATCCTAATGAATTATCCACCACCACCGCCGCTGACCAGGCCAATAGAATAAACAGTGCCCTGGGTTACATTGACACCGCCACCTGGGCCATTTCACTGCTGGCCATTATAATTGGTGGAGTGGGAGTTATCAACACCATGATAATGTCAGTATATGAGAGAACTCGTGAAATAGGAGTTTTGAAAGCGGTAGGATGGAGAAGCCGCCGAATACTGGGCATGATACTGGGAGAGTCCATTGTACTCACTCTGGTAGCAGGTACGGTAGGTACCATAGTAGGAATAGTAGGAGTAAATGCGGTACTGGCCTATTCCTCCAGTTTTGGTAGTATAATTCAACCGGTTTATTCACTTGACCTATTTATAAGGGCCTATGGAATTGCATTACTGGTAGGTATTCTGGGTGGGATATATCCAGCCTACAGGGCATCAAAATTAGCACCAACCGAGGCGTTGCGCTATGAATAATGAGAAAAATAAGGATTCTGGGGATGTTAGAGAAAATATTATAGAAATTAATAACCTGAAAAAAAGTTATGATCAAGGCAAGATAAAGGCCTTAAATGGAATCGACCTTAATATAAAAAAAGGGGAGTTCGTTTCTATTATCGGACCTTCGGGTTCAGGTAAATCAACTCTTCTTAATATGATAGGGGCCCTGGATGTGGCAGATGAAGGTTCAATTAATGTTTCAGGTATTGATTTAATAAAAACAAAGGATTTAAGCAAATTCCGATCAGGGCAAATTGGATTTGTATTCCAGCTGCACAATCTCATTCCCAATTTAACGGTAAAGGAAAATGTGGAAATACCCATGCTGGAAACCCCAGCTTCTGGAAAAGAAATGGAAGAACGCGCTTTAAGTCTATTAAAATCCGTGGATTTAGAGGATAAAATAGATCAAAAGCCCACTAAATTATCCGGGGGCGAAAGGCAGAGGGTGGCCATTGCCCGGGCCCTGGTTAATCATCCCTCCATAATTCTGGCAGATGAACCCACAGGATCTCTGGATTCCAAAACAGGGGATATTATACTGAACCTTTTAAAAGACATCCATATAAAAGAGAATGTAACTCTGGTACTGGTAACACACGAACCTTACGTGGCCAATATGGCTGATAGGATTATCACCGTACTGGACGGGAAAATCAAAGAAGAAGTAGAAGATTTAAGTATTTCCTATTAAGCTTTAAACTATCTAAAACTTCTTATTTTTTTTTAATTATTTTTAATTATTATTATTCTTAATATTTTTTGAATTTTATTATTATTTTTGAATTTTTTTTAAATGTTATTATAATTAATTAAAAAAAACAATTTAAAAATATACAATTAAGAGTTTATTAAATATAGATTAGACTTTTAAATTCGTTATAATAGATTATATTTCAATAAAAACAGAATCTCCTTCAATAGAAATTTCATATCGGTTTAAATCTGTGGCCTCTCCAGTTAAATACTTCATTAAACGAGATACATTTCTAACCACTTTTCCAGAGGTAACGTCGTACTGGGTTCCATGTACCGGACAAATAATCACATTTCGACTTATTTTTCCATCAGGAAGATATCCTCCACGGTGGGTACAGATAGCATCCACTGCATAAAAATTTCCATCAATATGGGCCAGTAAAATCTTTTTTTCACCAACATCGAATCCCTGCATGGATCCCTCTTCCACGTCACTTATATCACAAATTCTCTCCATTTTATCACCAGGTAAATTATCTTTTTCTTTTATTAAAATAAATCGGTTTTTGATATTTTATTGTATATTAGTTCTTAAATTAAAATTTTAGTTTTTATGAGCTAATTAATATTATTACTATTATTATTCATTTTTTATAAATTTTAGAATAAAAAATGAAAATGAAATATTATTTAGAATTAATTATTTTTCCAGCTTAATAATTTTTTAGGGTAAACCATGAAGGGAGACCATTAATATGTAATTTTTACAATAAAATCATAAAGTTTTATATCCTCTAAAAATCAAAATATAGTTATCGACGAAGTTCAAAGGTATACAATTTCAGGGCTATGCTTGGAAATTGTATCCCCAATATTTTCGTCGTTTCGGAGGAGGTATAATCTCGCGAAAAATGCAGATAGCAATTGTAATAGCAATATGCATCGCTTTTTCTTGTTCCACTACCATCTACGCCGAAGACGTAAATCAACCAGTGATAAACAATAACAGCAGCTCCGGTGATCCTGTTAGCAATAACAGTTCCATCGAAGATATTAATTCGACTGACACCCCGGAAATAGAAACTCTAGTCGGAAACCAAAATCACACCACGGCCAATTCCACCGAACATGAAGAAGCAGGCGTTGTAAATAATTCGCAACGTCCAAATTCAGCCGACTCCCTGAATAATAACTCTGCAAAAGAAGAGATAAGAGCAGCAGGAACCACCGTCAGTAAAAATTCAGTAACTTTCGACCTGAAAAGCATTAAAAATGCTGCCTCAAGGGTCAAAGCTTACATAGAAACAAACCACAAACTCCCGGGCTACGTAGTTATCTCTAACTACAATTTAACCATGAGCGAATTCCTTTATTTGCTGGTCAAAGGAATAACTCAAATCAACAGTGGAAAAACCACAAGTATAACTCTCAAATGTACATCTGCTGCCAGCAACCCCAGCGGAAATTCAAAAGTAGGCGTCCTCTCTAAAACAGAGTACGTGAATCTGGCCAATAAAGTGGCTAAATATATAGAAAAATATGGTCGAACTCCAAATTACGCAAATAGTTCACTAGGGAAAATTCAGTACCAAAAAATGATTTACTACATGTCAAAAATCGTGAGCTTCCAGTCAACCAAAGGATATTTACCCAGGTACGTTACCTTAAATAACATCACCATTTCCGGATCAAGTAGCAATTCCGGCGGTGTGGGTGTAAATGAGGTAAATGATGCTTACCAGGGAGAAATCCTGGGAAACTACAAGAAGTCCACCGTGAATTGCCAGGTAACCAGCTCCCAGATAAGTGCTTTATCGGCTTCTATAACCAGCGGATTATCATCCAGCTGGGATAAAGCCTCATCAATATTTAAATGGGTGCGGAATAACCTCAATTACAGTTTCTACTACAATACCAAGTACGGATCAGTACAAACTCTACAATTAAAAAAAGGAAATTGCGTAGACCATAGCCATCTAATGATTGCCCTGGCCCGCTCAGCAGGAATTCCAGCACGTTATGTGCACGGATCCTGTATATTCAATAGCGGAACTACTTACGGCCATGTATGGGCCCAGCTCTATGTAAATGGAGTATGGTACGCAGCAGATGCCATAAGTTATGGTAACGAGTTAGGTGTGGTCAATAACTGGAACACATCATCCGTTACTATAAAAGGTAAATATGCAGAGCTACCTTTCTAAGGAAAAAGCGAATGCAATAAGTAACCCCTTCATACGTTTTTGTATGGGGGTTTAAATTTTTTTTTATTTTTTATTGAAAAGCTAGCAAATTTGTCTATTCAAGTTATATTTAATATAACCTGTAGAAAAAGGTTAAATTGATTTTTCATGATTATAATTTTAATTTAAGAAATTAAAAAAGTTTATAAAAATAAATTAAACAATATAAAGATAATAGAATTAATCACAAATAAATCACGGAATGATTACCCATGAGTTTCACCAATCCCCCTATTAAAAATATAAGTGCCTGGAAGAAGAACCTTCTCATATTAATGCGAATCCTTATTTTAGCTTTTGGAATAATTATGGTCCTTTTTGGAGTGGGTGGAACCAAGGTATTTGGTATCATGGCCCTTCTGGCCCTGGGAGTTATTTATTTACCTACCCTACTAAATCGACGCCACATACAGATTATACCTGTGGAAGTGGAGATAATGTTTCTGGGTGTGGTTATTCTAGAATACGTGCTGGGCAATACCTTTGGGTTTTATGGTAAAATACCCCACTACGATGATTTTATGCATTTCACCATCCCCTTATTAGTTGCCTTAATTGGAATGATGTTTATGTATACTGCTTATGTCTATGGGAAGGTAAAAACCAGATTATTTTTCATGGGTTTTTTAATAGTTCTGATAACCATTGGGATTGGTGGAATACTGGAAATGGTTGAATTTACCTATGATACCTTTATTTATCCCAGTATAGATCATGTATTCCCTACGGGCCTAACCCAGGGTTCCCCAACCCAGAGTCCGCTGGCTGATACCATGACTGACCTGTTTACCGATACTCTGGGTGGTATCGGAGGAGCTATTATTGGTGTTCTTTTAATCCGGCGGGCCGAGAAAAAAGGATATTGTGTGGAATGGGTGGAGGAATTTGCCGAGCTGGAAGGATTTAAAAAAGAAGAATAAAATCCAGTAATATTTATTTTCTTTATCTAAAAAATATAATTTTTAATTTAATAATTAAACCCGGGATTCATATTCTAATTCATGGAATTTAATGATAAATCTGGTCCCTGAACTATTATCCAGTTCAATGGTACCATCTAATTGATCAACCAGGGAGCTAACCAGCCGCATTCCCAGTGATTTTGTGTTTTCAAAATCTATATCGTCAGGGAATCCCACCCCATTATCAGATACTTCCAAAATAAAATTATCGTCGGTATCCAGCTGGAATTTTATATCTATTATTCCTTTTCTAGCTTCTGGAAAAGCGTATTTAATAGAATTAGTAAATAGTTCTGTGATTATTAAACCACAGGGGATAGCAGTATTTATGTCTAAAAAGATTTTTTCTAAATCAGTTTTCAGGGTAATGAGATTAATATTTACCCCATAAGACGATAAAAGTTCATTACATAGGCGGGATAGGTATATGGAAAAGTCAATGTGGGCCAGGTCACGGGATTGATAAAGGCTCTCGTGTATCATGGACATGGATTTAACCCTGTTTTGACTTTCTTTGAATAAATTAAGGGCCTCTTCATCATCAATATATACCGTCTGAAGGTTTAAAAGACTGGAAATGATTTGAAGATTATTTTTAACCCGGTGATGGATTTCCCTTAATAAAACCTCTTTTTCAGCTAAGGAAGTCTTTAAAGAATTTTCAAATTCCTTACGATCAGTAACATCCTGGACCACCGTACATAGAATAAGGGGATTACTTTTTTCCACAAAGAAATTGTTAATAGTTACACTTCTTAAAGAACCATCGGCCCTTATAATATCATTTTCTTTGAATTTAAATTCATCTGGAAGGTTTTTATTATTGAACACATCTTCAAACTGTTCTTGTAGAACAGAAGGATTCAATATCTCTTTTTCTTCTTCAGGATTCAATTCATACAATATTTCAGATAATAATTTTGTGTCTGCTTCCTCTTTTTTAATACCGGTTATTTTTTCCATGGATTTATTCCAGTCAATTATTTTTCCCGGTTCTGTGGACAGTGTAACTCCATCGGATGTTTGTTCCACTACGCTACGGAATTTAAATTCATTTTCAATTATTTTATGCATGGCTTTCTTGGTTTCAGTTAGATCCGTTCCAATTATAACAAATCCGGTAGGATCTTTAAGAATACTGAATATAGGGGAAATATTAAGGAAAACATCCATTTCCTGGTTTTTTATGGTGCAAATAACCGACTCCATATTAACCTTTTTTCCTTCATAAACCACTTTCTTTAAATCTATTTTCTTAGTAGGAGCAAATAATTCATAAAAAGGCTTGCCCATTAAATCAGATTCTTTATAACCCAGTACTGAGGTTATACTCTGATTAATTTTGGTAATCCTGCCCCGGTGATCAGAAAGTATGAGAAAATTGGGCATGGTGGAGACAATCTTTTCTGAGGCCAGTGACGGGGTTAATACCGGGAAATTGTATCTCCATACCCCATATGCAATGAAAACCAGTCCCAGAGTCAGAAGAGTTTGGGTAAGCTCAGGTACTTTAATGGAAAGTCCTCTTAAAATGTAATCACTGATTAAACTGAGAACCAGGGGCATGAATATCCCCAGGCTGATATACAGTGATTGTTTCTTTTCCATCCCATCTGATTGAAAATAGTGCAAAAATACAACCAGGGCTGATAAAAAGGATACTGTTACTGTCCACACGGCAAATAAATCATAGATTGTTTCATCTGCAGGGATAGAATAGGTCCATCCCCAGTATTCCAGTACTGGAGGTCCCACAAATAAATTGGTGCCTAATCCTAAAAAAACAAATAATAAAGCCGGGCCATAGATAACTAAATAACTAATTTTTAGTTTAAGAATGTGGGATCGGCGGGTAAATACCAGGGCAATATTGGCAATGACTGCTGGTATCAGAGGCCACAGGGCACTTAACTTTAACCACACGAAAGCACTCTCTGGAGTTTCTGCCAGCCGATATGCAAATTCAAATAAGGCCATTAAAGCGATTAATGTACTGAATATAGCAATAGTTCTGTTTAGAGAGTTTTTAGGGTTTCTAAAGTAGATAAAATTGGCTATAAAAAATGAGATGATAGCTGCAACTATAGATATAATGGCATACGGGTTCAAGACAGTCCTCCTTATATTAATAGTTGTTATGGTATTATTAAAATTTTATTATTTAATTCAAGATTTCATTTAATTTGTGCATAATACAATTTCAATTAGTATCATTTTATGAGGAGTATTTATTATTGAGGGATAAATTAAAAAGTTTAAATAGAAATTAAAAAATTTTTATTTTGAATAGAAAACTAAAATCAATTAAAATAAGCTTTATAGAGACTAAAAAGATTAAAAATAAGATAAAAATATAAATAAATAATAGAAAAGGGTTATAATTAAAAAATAAATGAAAATAAAATAAAAAATATTATTTATTTAAATCTATTTTTCCATTACTATCTCTAAGGACTCCTTTATTTAACATGTCCTCCAGTACCTGGTGTATTCGGTCAAAGGTCTTTTTACTGGTATTTTTGAAACCGAATAGGCGGGACGTTTTAATAACTAGCTCTTTCTCCGGTGTTTCTGATTCAAAATCCAGAACCATCTTAATGGCCTCTTCTATTTCTTCAGCAGAAATGAAGGTAATATCAGGTTTATAGATTCTTTCCCGTACCGATATCCGGGAAGTATCATTAAGTAATAGGAAATCACCACTGCGGCGAATATTACCATTATTTTCAGCCATATCCACGGCACTGGAAATAATATTCCTCACCTTATTACCGGCCCGGCGCAGACCACACCCTTCTCTAATTCTCCGGATTACTTCTTCATAATGAATAGGGCCCTCAATGGAAACTATTTCACTGACCACTGTGGAAACCACCGGAGTGGGACTCTTATAAAGGTCCTCTGAAGATTTCAAGGTGGTGGATTCATAGGACTGGTAAGGAATCAGCTTATCTTCAATTTTAGGTGGTGAAGGTGCTTTAACTGGTTCAGGAGCTAAATCTAAATCATCATCAGTGAAAAATTCTTCAGAGGAGTTTTCATTAGACATTTGACTCATTACAGGGCCAGTGTTATCCATAGGGGAATTAGAGTTTTTAGGGTCGGTTTCCTGATTTATAATTTCCTGACCTGGACTATCAGTTTTTTCTATTGGTGCCTCAACATCAACCATTTCCCCGTTAGTTAAGGTTTCATCACCGGTTTCTAAATTAGCCTCTAAACCAGATGATTCTTCATCAGATAATTCAGTATCTCCCAGAGATTCTAGCTTTGATTCTTCTGAAAGTTCTCCAGTTGATTCATTCTGAGTTTCCTCCAGCGATTCTT
>CAVOPP010000004.1:0-32294 GCA_963698135.1 uncultured Methanobacteriaceae archaeon
ACAATAATGCTAGTGCTACGGTTAATGTTCCTCTGGCTGCGGATCTTAGGGTTACTAAGACGGTGAATAATACTGCTCCTAATTATTTGGGTAATGTTGTTTTCACGGTTACGGTGACTAATGCTGGTCCGAATAATGCTACTGGTGTTAGTGTGAGTGATTTGTTGCCTGCTGGATTAGATTATCTATAATTCAGTGCGATAAGGAGCTTATAATAATGTGACTGGTCTGTGGACTATTGGTAACTTGAATGTTGGTAGCGTGGCTTTATTGAATATTACTGCGCTTGTTAACAGTACTGGTAGTTTTGTTAATAATGCTAATGTGACTGGTAGTCAGTTTGATCAGAATTTGACTAACAATAATGCTAGTGCTACGGTTAATGTTCCTTTGGCTGCGGATATTAGGGTTACTAAGACGGTGAATAATAGTGCTCCTAATTATTTGGGTAATGTTGTTTTCACGGTTACGGTGACTAATGCTGGTCCGAAAATGTACTGGTGTTAGTGTGACTGATTTGTTACCTGCTGGATTATCCTGGATTTCTGATAATTCTGGTGGTGCTTATAATCATGTGACTGGTCTATGGACTATTGGTAATTTGAATGTTGGTTGCGTGGCTTTATTGAATATTAGTGCGCTGATTAACGGTACTGGTAGTATGACTAACATTGCTAATGGTTCTGGTCAGATAGTTACGATTGGAACACTGCTAATAACAATGGTAGTGCTATTGTGACGGTTCCTCCGGCTGCGGACATTGCGGTTACTAAAGTCGTGGATAATGCTGCTCCTAATTATTTGGGTAATGTTGTTTTCACGGTTACGGTGACTAATAATGGTCCGGATACGGCGGTTAATACTCGGGTTTCTGATTTGTTGCCTGCTGGTTTCGGTTTCGTTTCTGCTACTCCGTCTGTGGGTTCCTACGACAATGTGACTGGTTTGTGGACTGTTGGTGATTTAGCTAATGCTACTTCTGCGACTTTAACACTTTTGGTTCAGGTAATAGCTTCTAATACGACTATTATCAACCATGCTAATGCCAGTTCTGATGTCTATGACTGGAATATGTACAATAATTATGCATTTGCTTATGTGGATGTTCTTCCGGCTGCGGATATTAGGGTTACCAAAACAGTGGATAATGCTGCTCCTAATTATTTGGGTAATGTTGTTTTCACGGTTACGGTGACTAATGCTGGTCCGAATACTGGGGTTAATGCTCGGGTTTCTGATTTGTTGCCTGCTGGTTTCGGTTTTGTTTCGGCTACTCCGTCTGTTGGTTCTTATGACAGTGGTACTGGTTTGTGGAGTGTTGGTGATTTGGCTAATGGTGCTTCTGCTACTTTGCAGTTAGTTGCTCAGGTTTTGGCTTCCAATACGACTTTGACTAACCTTGCGAATGGTTCTTCCAATATTTATGATTGGAATTTGACCAATAACAATGGTAGTGCTAGTGTGACGGTTCCTCCGGCTGCCGATATTGCAGTTACTAAAGATGTGAATAACACTGCTCCGAATTATCGGGATAATGTGACTTTCACGGTTATAGTGCGCAATGATGGTCCGGATGATGCTACTGGTGTCAGTTTAGATGATTTGTTGCCTGCTGGTTTGAGTTGGGTTTCTGATGATTCTTCAGGTGCCTATGATCCTGTAACTGGTGTGTGGACTATTGGCGGCTTAGCTGATGGTGCTTCTGCGACTTTGAATATTGTGGCCCAGGTTTTAGGACACAATACCAATATCGACAACGTGGCCAATGCTTCTGCTAGTGAGTTTGATCCAAATCTGTCTAATAACAGGGCTAATGTAACTATAAATGTGCCGGCGGCTGCGGATATTGCGGTTACCAAAACGGTGAATAATGCTACCCCGAATTATCTGGGTAATGTTGTGTTCACGGTTACGGTACAAAATAATGGTCCGGATGATGCTACTGGTGTAAAACTCAGTGATTTGTTGCCTGCTGGTTTAGTATGGATTTCTGATAATGCTTCCACAGGTTCCTACGATCATGTGACGGGAATCTGGGATATCGGTAATCTATTCATGGAACAAGGCCCGGTAACATTGACCATCACAGCACAGGTGAATAAAACTGGTAACATTACCAACATAGCCAATGCTTCTTCAGACTTGTATGACTGGAATTTAACTAACAATGTGGCTAATGCTACGGTCAGTATTCCTCAGACCTCTGAGTTAGTACTGTCTAAAACTGTGGACAAAGCCAAAGTTGTTGTTGGTTCTACGGTTAAATACACCATCACGGTGGTTAATAATGGCCCGGATGCGGCCCTTAATACTGTGGTGACTGATATTTTACCTAGTGGAATGCAGTACCTGTCTTCTATAGCAAGTACGGGATCCTATGATCCGGTTACTGGCCTTTGGACTATTGGTACTATGGCTAATGGTGCTACTGAAACCTTGGAGATATTTGTTAAAGTACTAGCTACTGGTACTTATGAGAATGTTGCTACGGTTAGTTCAGATTCTTCTAATCCTGGAACTAACAGCTCTGGAGTTGTTATTGACGTGATTAGGAATGGAACTAATGGAACCAATGGTTCAGGTACTGTGCCTATGCAGCATACTGGAGTCCCGGTTGCTTTACTGGCCTTTGCGCTGGTAATGATGGTTGCAGGAATAGCAATACCAAAACGCAAATAAGGAAAAACATTAAGGGTTTTTAAAACCCTACTTTTTTATTTTTTTTGATTTAAAATAATGAAATTATTAAATGTTTTTGAATATATTCTTTAACAACTTTTGGAAATATTTCTTCTGTTTTAATTATCTTTTATTAATAAATAAGTTCAAACATGATTTATTTTAGTTTTTCATGTTCTTTAACTCCATATTATCTATTTTTGAGAAATAAAAAGATAAAATAATGAAAAAAATAAACTTAATTCTTTATAATTTTTAGGATGATTTATCATTTCAAAAAACAGATTTTCAAGATTTTTTTCTATAAACTTATTTACTAAATTAGCATATAGTAGCATAAACTACTATAAATCAGAGAATTTCTATCAGATTTTTAGTTATAATATTGGTTTAAATTTTATAATAATATCTTAAAATCCAATTAATTCATTAATGAATCCCATTTAAACTATCATTGACAAAAAAAGCAAAGGTGAATCCATGAAAAACTTATCCAGGGAAATTGTACAAAGGATTGAAGAAATCTCACAACCGGTAAAAATAATGCACGTGTGCGGATCCCACGAACACACCATAATGCATCACGGAATAAGATCACTGCTACCTGAGGAAGTAGAAGTGGTGGCCGGGCCTGGCTGTCCAGTTTGCTGTGTACCTGCCCGTGAAATCGACGAGTGTCTCAAATTAGCCGAGCAAGGAGTAACCATAACTACTTTTGGTGACATGCTGCGCGTGCCTGGTTCTAAAAGTTCATTGGCCGAGGCCAAAGGGGACGGGGCCGATGTAAGGGTAGTTTACGGTGTCAATAACGCTGTGGAAATCGCCCAAAAGCTGGATAATGAAGTGGTATTTATGTCCGCTGGTTTTGAAACCACAGCCCCTACTACGGCTTCTGAACTGCTGGCTGGACCTCCGGAAAACTTTTCCATACTCTCCTGCCACAGGTTGATTCCACCGGCATTAAAGTTCTTAATAGAATCAGGGGAAGTAAACTTGAATGCACTTATAGAACCAGGACACGTTTCTACAATTATTGGGACCAAACCTTACGACATGTTTTCTGAAAAATACGGAATACCTCAAGTGGTGGCTGGTTTCAATCCACTGGACATTCTAATGGCGGTTTACATGATACTGCGCCAGATTAAAGCTGGCAAGGCTGAAGTTCAAAATGAATACAAACGGGCGGTAAGAGAAGAAGGGAATGTAAAGGCCCAGCAGGTTTTAGAAGAAGTATTTTACATAACCAGCAGGGAATGGAGAGGTTTTCCCGAAATTCCAGATTCAGTCATGGAAGTTAGAGAAGAATTCTCTCAATTCAATGCCCGTGAAAAATTCGACATAAAAGTTGAAAGAGTTAAAGAAGCACCTACTGGCTGTATATGTGGTCCTATACTCCGAGGAGTAGCCCGACCAGAAGAATGTGAGTTATTTAAGGAAAAATGCACACCTATGAATCCTATTGGGGCCTGTATGGTTTCCAAGGAGGGTACCTGTAACATAGCTTACAGATACAGTTCCCTTAAATAATTAAGTTCTTCATTAAATTCTTTTCATATTCCATAATTTTACTTATTTCCAAATTTTATTTTTTTTGGATTAAAAAATTCTTACCTAAAAGGGTGAAAACATGGGATCCATTAAGGCCATTGCTCTGGATATTGACGGAACTATAACTGATCATACTCGTAAAGTTTGTATAAGTGCTATTGAAGCAATTAGAAAAGCAGAAAACGCTGGAATACCGGTGGTTATTGTCACTGGGAATATTCTGTGTTTTACCAGGGCAGTTTCTGTATTTTTGGGAACAACCGGAGGCCTGGTGTCTGAAAACGGTGGCGTAATCCTATCCCAGGGACAGATGAAAGTGCTGGGGGATATTAAAAAAGCAGAAAAGGCCTATGATTATTTAAAAACCCAGCCCCAAACCAGGGATAAGATACAAAGAGTTCAATTTTCAGATATGAGGGTTTCTGAAATTGCCCTTTTTAGAACCATTTCCGAGGACATTATTAAAAATGTCTTAAAGGACCATGATGTGGAAATATATGATACCAAGTTTGCTCTGCACCTCACTGATCCTGAAGTGAATAAAGGAACCTCTCTGGAACTTATATCTGCTGAGATGGGTATTAAACCAAAAAATATCATGGCCATGGGAGACAGTGAAAATGATATTGAATTTCTGAAAGTAGTCGGCCATAAAGTAGCTGTGGCCAACGCTGATCCAGAATTAAAGGCTGTTGCTGATTATGTAACTCTAAATCGCTTTGGTGATGGGGTGGCCGAGGCCATAAATCGTTTTGTCCTGGATGATTTAATATAAAATCTTCTAAATATTATTTTTAATTCCTTTAAAAATTCTACTAAATATTTAAGACCATCTGAAACTATAAATTCATAATTAAGATTCATAATTAAGATGAAATTCTTGATTTATAAAAAACAACATCAAAAATAAATTACATTATGCATATAATAACATTTGAGAAGAAATCTAATATTGTGCAAGGGTAGATTTCAATAAATATCATATTTTATTAATATCACTTTTCATTAAATGGGAAATGGAATTTTTTTGGTATTTAAATTTAAATTAACTTACATGGAAATAATAATAATTGTCAATATTCAGCCAATATTTAACTAAATAGGGAGTTTTGAGAGATATGGAAAATATAGCGGAAAAGGCACTTAAAAAGGCCCAAAAATACGCGGATATAGTGGAAATATTCGTGGAAAATGAACAATCACTTCAACTGGACTTACAAAGGGATAACATTGATTTTGCCAAAGATGAATCAACAATGGGATTAGGAATAAGAGTCATTATTGAGGGCAAAATGGGATTTTCCTACACATCCAACCCTTCAGAAATAGAAAACACAGTTAAAAGAGCTGTTTCTAATTCAAAAGCCAATGAAAAGGATGAAAATTTTTCCATAGCCAAAATGGGGAAATATCCGAATATTAAAGGAACATATGATCCTAAATTCAATTCAATGAAAGTAGAAGAAGCTCTAAATTTTGCCCAGACCATGCTGGATACGGTGGCCGAAGAAAAATGTGAGCCTACCTCGGGTGGTTTTTCTACAGGCCTTTCAGAAATTTTTATTTTAAATTCTAATGGAGTAGAGTGCCGTAACATTGCCACGGGCTTCGGGGGTTATATTGCCGTGAATGCTGAAAAAGACGGGGAAAAATCCACTGCATACGACTCCCGGTCCTCCTGTTTCATGGATATCGATGCGGAAGAACTGGCCAGCCACGTCTGTAAAATTGCCAGGGATTCTATTGGTGGTGAATCGGTTGAAACCAGGGATATGGATATTGTACTGGATTATCACGCCGCCGCAGGACTTTTAGGGACATTTGTCAGTGCTGTAAATGCGGATAATGTCCAGAGGGGAAGATCCATGCTGGCTGATAAGATTGATCAGAAAGTTTTATCTTCTAATATAAGTATATTTGATGACGGAACCCTGGAAAGCGGCCTTAACTCATCTCGATGTGATGGTGAGGGAACTGCTTCAGAAAAGACCACTCTGGTAGAAAATGGAGTTTTAAAAGGTTTTATTTATGATTTATACACGGCCAACAAGGGCCAAACGTACAGCACGGGAAATGGTGGTCGTTCATCTTTTACTGAAACCCCTTCAGTAGGGGTGAGCAATATAGTGGTGGATTTCAATGAAGAACGTGACTTATCGGAATTAAAGGATGCTATTTTAGTTACTGATGTTTTGGGAGCACATACTGCTAACCCTATTTCTGGAGACTTCTCAGTTGAGGCTAACAACGCTTTTATAATTAAAGACGGTGATATAAAAGCTCCAGTTAAAAAGGCCATGTTATCTGGAAACATATTTGAATTATTAAAAACCGCTGAGAAAATTAAATCCAATGTGCGGCAATATGGTCCATTTGTAATACCTAAGATCCTGGTTCATGATCTGAGGGTAGTTGGTTAGTTTTTAAAGGAAATTAATTTTATCGGTGATAACATGGAATGTCAAAATTACGGCCTTAATAGAAGTATTGAAAGGGAAAATCTAAATTTAAACCCCCTTCAAAGAGGAGGGGTACTTTCTGCAGAAGCTAGAGAGGCTTTATATGATTTTGGTGATGGATACAGTGTGTGTGATTACTGTGCCGGAAGACTGGACGAAATTGCTAAACCATCCATAGGCGGTTTTCTGGAAGATCTGGCTAAATTTATTAATGTTGATGCAGTTAGAACAGTTCACGGTGCAAGGGAAGGTAAATTCGCAGTTATGCATGCCTTATGTCAACCAGGGGATCATATAGTGGTTGATGGAAATGCCCATTACACCACGCACCTGGCTGCCGAGCGTAATTCCCTGAATATGATTGAAGTACCAAGTACTGGAGCTCCGGAATTTGAAATAACTCCTGAAAAGTACCAGGAAGTTTTAGAAAAGGCAATTGATGAAAAAGGCGAAATAAAACTGGCCCTTTTAACTCATGTGGATGGTAATTACGGTAATCTTACTGATGCTAAAAAAATTGGTAAGATATGCCAGGATGCTGGGGTCCCGCTGGTTTTAAATTGTGCATATTCCATGGGAAGGCTGCCTATCGATGCCAAAAAAATGAATGTGGACTTTGTGGTGGGAAGCGGACATAAGAGCATGGCCGCCTCAGGCCCTATTGGGGTACTGGGTATGAAAGAAGAATGGGCCGAAAAACTACTGCAAAGATCTTCCAGGCACCAGAAAAAGGAAATTGAGATGCTTGGATGTACCAGTAGGGGCGCTCCCATAGCCACTTTAATGGCATCTCTGCCGCATTTAATTGAACGGGTTAGTAAATGGGACGGTGAGGTGAAAAATGCCCGAAATTTTGTAGAGCAAATGGAGGAAATTGGGGGTGTGGTGCAGGTGGGTGTGCGGCCAACCAATCACGACCTGGTGAGATTTGAAACACCATTTTTCCATGAAATTGCCCAAAATCACCCGCGAAGAGGATTTTTCCTCTATGAAGAACTGAAAAAACGAAAGATAGTTGGTATAAAGCGTGGCCAAACTGAATGGTTTAAATGTAGTGCTTATGGGATGACTAAAGAGCAAGTAGATTATATTGCAGCTTCATTTAAGGATATAGCGGAAAAAGCTGGAAATTAAACTTATTGTTGCTTTTTCAAAAGAAATATTCTTATTTAAATTACTAATATTTGATAATTTAAATTGAATCCCGCTTTCAGTACATTATGATAATTAGGGAAATAGAATCAAAGTCCATTTTATCCAAAACTGGAATTCCTATTGCAGATTATGTAATAAATCCCTATGTGGGATGTACTCACTCTTGTCGGTTCTGTTACGCCTGTTTTATGAAGCGTTTCACCGGTCATTCTGAAAAATGGGGAGAGTTTCTGGATATTAAGGTCAATGCCCCGGATTTAATCCCCTTGAAATCTTCCAAGTATGAAGGTAAATACATCTTTTTGTCATCAGTCACTGATCCCTACCTTCCTTTAGAAAAAAAATACAAATTAACCCGGAGAATAATTGAAAAATTGATTCCCCTAAAGCCTGTTTTAGGAATTCTCACCAAATCTGATTTGATTTTAAGAGACATTGATCTGATAAAACAATTTGCAGAATCAGAAGTTGGATTTTCCTTTTCTACTCTGGATGAAGAAATAAGAAAGAAAGTTGAACCATCGGCTTCACCTATTAAAAATAGAATAAATGCTTTAAAAGAGTTTCATGAGGTGGGGATTAAAACTTATGTTTTTATAAGTCCTATTTTACCATATTTAACTGATTGGGAAGACATAATTCAAAAAACAAGAGATTATGCTGATTATTTCATGTTTGAAAATTTAAATGTCACCGGAACTGTTTGGGGTAATATTAAACGATTTTTAAAAGAAAAATATCCAGAATTAACTAGTAAATACAGGGAAATCTATTTTGAAGGTAATCAATACTGGGAAATGGTGGAAGAAGAAATAATCCAGTATTGTAAAAAAGAAAAAATGGAATGCCGGATGTATTTCCACCACTAAAAGAATTTTTTATAAATTTTTTATAAATAATTGAATAGAATCTTAAAATTTATTCTTAAACATTTCTATCCAATCTTATCCCATTTTTATGACTGGAAACTGCACTTCAGTCAATAATTCACTGGCAGAAACTTCCTCTGGAGAATTAAAATAGATTTCTTTGGGAGAACCAATTACGTCGTATTTATTTATCATTACAAATTCTACCATGGACTGATAAACCAGGGGAAGGTCTGCATAGGGCCCCTTGTGCTTGGCATAAACTACCTTATGTTCAGGTACTGTGGCTATAATTATCTTTTCAGTTCCCTGGACTTCCCCGTCCACGGGAAACCCAATATCATATACAATCTCTTCTGCATTTTCCTGGGGGGTGGAGTAATATATGGCGAAAGGAGGTCCTGAAAGGGTTATTTTATTGTCTTCAGCCCAGGCTGAAATTTCATATATGAGTTTCCCCATATCTTCAGGGGCCCCTTTATAATTAATAACAGCTAGTTGCTGTTCCTCCACTACTTTTTCTTCTATGTGCATAAAAATCACCGCCTAAATCAATTTTAATATCAATTATTGCATTAGTTTGAATTTAAATAATTTAACTTTAACTTTTTAATATTTGCTGAATATTCGACTTTCAAAAATAAAAAAAGAATTTAAATTATTTTGTCTAACTGGTTATTTTCAATTGATTTTAATACAGTTGAATAGGCACTTTCAGTTTCATTTTTTACTGAAGGCGGACAAATATATTCAATCATGAAAATAGTATTTCCAATGCTTAGTGTAGTGATTTTATTGGCTACATCTTCTCCATTCAATGTGTACTGCATCATAGTGTAATTATTTATTTTTATGTTGCTCACGGTAGAATTAGTTGAATTAAGGATGGAAACCTGTAAATTCGTTGAATTGTATCCCTTTCCATTTTTTTTTCGCATTTGGAATGTGATAAAAGCTTCTTGATTGGCACCAGATTCATTTTGTATTTGTTTAGTGTAAACTACTTGAGAATAAACCGTGTTATTAAAATCACCTATGGCCTGGTTTTGAGTCCATCCCCCGGGTATTTGGAAAAAGACATCGCCCTGATCAAAGTCACTGGTCCAGTTGTAAAAATAATAAATACCTCCTCCTACAAGGACCAACACTATCAAAATTAAAACTATTGGTAGTAAATTATCAGACTTCATTTAAGCACCTCTTAAATATAAACTCTAAAGATATTTTATTCTTCAAAGTATTTATTTTAGATGCATTTATCAATTAAACTGGATTTAACACACAAAAAGAAAATTTAAATAATTATCTTCATTGGAAATATTGGAATTGCACTGATTTTAATAAAAAAATCAAGAATAAAGATCTGGATAATTGATTCAATTGTAATTATTGAATTTAAAAATAAGAATATTTAATTTTCCAGACATTTATCGTCTGGAAACGTTTTTAATGGTTATAAATACCAGTAATAGCACTGGCCATATTTCTAGCCTCCCCATCCAGAAATCAACAATAAAAACTATTTTTACCAGCGCAGGGGAACTTGCAGTTATGAGTCCGCTGGAAAGGCCCACATTGGACAGGGCAGAGGCCACTTCAAAAATTACCTGGGAAATATCATTGTAATTAAGCAGCACCAAAATAATACTAACAATATAAACCACGAAGTAGGTAAATACAAAGGCCCCTGTAAGTCTTAAAACATCATCAGTTACCTTTAATTCACTCACGTGATGTATTTTTTTAGGTAAAACTGCTTTACCAGGCAATATAAATGATTTTACTTGCCAGACCATACCTTTTATCAGTATTCCGAATCTCAGCCACTTAATACCTCCTCCGGTGGAGCATGAACCGGCACCAATAATCATTAACAAGGTGATTAAAAACAGTCCCAGGCCAATCCATTGTTTTAATATTTCTGGATAAAAGGCGGTTTGCAGTCCAGTAGTAGTTACCGCAGAAACCACCTGGAACAGGGCAAATCTAAGGTTTTCAAGGATCCCAGTACCATAAATATGGTTTTTCAGGAGCATAAATGTAACCAGAATAGTAGAAATAATTATAAGAGAATAGGCCACTTTGGTTTCGATATCTCTAAAGTACTCCTTCCAGTTACCTTTTATAACTGTAAAGTGCAGGGCGAAGTTGGTAGCCCCAATCATCATAATAATCATGGCCACGATTTCGATCCACAAGTTATTATAAAATAAAACACTGGTATTGTGCATTCCAAATCCACCAGTGGATAATGCAGTAAAAGTATGGAAAACAGAATCAAAAATAGGCATCCCGGCTAAAATGAATAGAATTATTCCCAGGACAGTAAATCCTGCATAAATATAAAAAATAACCTGGGTGGTATGTTTTACACTGGGAAGAAGTCGTTCGTCACGACCTTCAGCAAGATACAGGCGCATGACATCGGCCCCTGTTGATCTTAAAAGAGCTAAAACCAGAAATATTATTCCTAAACCACCTAACCACTGGGTAAAAGCTCGCCAGAAGTTCATGGTATAAGAAACAACGTCTAAATTGGGATACATACTAAAACCAGTGGTGGTAAAACCAGACATGGCTTCAAAATAAGCATTAAGATAGGACAATTCACCAGAAAAATAGTAGGGTAGGGCACTCAAGGCACAGACAATAAGCCAGATTAAAGTGGAAAAAACCATGGCCACTTTAAGGGACATGTTCCCTTCCTTTTTAAATAGTTTTTTACTTAAAGCGCCGCATAGCAGGGTTAAAATTGACGCGGACAAAAAGGGAATTATATACTGCGTTTCATGATAAATAAGCGATATTATAATGGGTATTAAAATGGCAATTCCCAGAAGAAGACACACATCGCCAGTATAATGCATAATTGTGCCTATTTCTTTTTTATTCAACCGATTTATTTGCTGCATTTCATATCCCCTTATTCATATCCCCTTATTTTCAAGTGATGTTGATCAGTTTTTAATTTTTAATAAAAATTTTATTAAACTGATTATAATTTTAGATTATTCTGTTAAAACTGTTCATTTTACTTATTTTTAACATAGAAGTGATTAAATTTCTTATAGGCCTCTACCTAATTCACATCATATGTATCTATCCACCATATAAATATTTTGGTGGCATCCATAAGTGAAATGGATTTTAAAAGACTTAATTCCTTAAAAACGACTAAATAAATGGTTAAAATAAATTTTAAATGAATTTAATTATTAAAAAAATGGTAGAAAAATAATATTGGGATTGATAATGGTTTGAGCTTAACGCACCACCAGAACAGGACATTTCGCGGATCTTACTACCTTTTCAGCCACGCTTCCCAGTAAAAAACGATTTAAACCATGTTTTCCAGAATTTCCTACAATTAATAGATCTATATTCTCTTCTTCAATAGTATTCAGGATGGTTTCTGCAGGATTGCCAATTTTTAGCTCTGATTTTAAATTAATATTTTTACAGGTGCCCTGGCATTGATTAATTTCCAACTGTTTAACGAAATTATCCAGATTTTCCTGACCCTCTTTTTTCATAGCGTTTTCCATTTTTTCTATGAGGTCGTCAGCAGTTATTGTTTGTAGATAAACGTTTTCAATCACACTTAAAACAGTGATATTAGCACTCATTAAGTTTGCAAGCTCTATGGCATGCTGACCTGCTTTTTGGGCATACTTGGAACCATCTGTGGCTATTAATATGGACTTGTACATTTTTTCACCTCTTAAATGAAAATTATTAATAAATAAATAAATCACATTAAGAAAGTGATTACTGAAAGTGATTACTTATAAACGGGGCCCGGTACGCACTAAAAAGCCAATAATAATAACGGTAATTAACAGGACAATGGCTCCCAGAATGAGTAGTATATTTATGTCCCGCTCACCTTCTTTTTTCAAATCTTTTTTATCATCCATTATAATAAATTTGTTTTAGATTTTATTTATAACTGATTAGTTAGAGAAAAGAGAAAAATGTGAGTTAAAAAATCGGGAAATAAAAAAATAGACTTCTATTCTTTTGAACGTTCAGATTCACCATTTAAAACAATGGTGCTGTCTGCTGAGTTTTTTAAAGCAATACTAAAGCCCGGCTCAGCCCCAATAACTATGGTTTCTTTACCATTTTCTTTGGCTATATTTATGAGTGGTAGAAATTCAGCATTACGGGTCATAAGGGCAATTATGTCAATATTTGGGTTGTAAATCAATTCGTAGGCCTCTACTGCCATTTGAACATCTACGTCTCCAGCCACCATCATGGGGGAGAAACCCTGATTGACTATGGCTTCAATTAGTTTATCAGAGGCATATTGATTTAAAAGAACTTTGGCCACTTTTAATCTTCCACTTTCTTCCAGAAGTTCCTTAATAAAATCTAGATTAAGGCAGAATTCTTTTCTCAACATATTGGGCCCATCTACCAGGAGCCCTACATTTTTATCCCCGGCTTTTTTGGTTTTAATTGGTAAATATTCCTTAAATGAACCTAATCTTTCCATATAATCACCTTAAATTATTAAATAGTCTTTTGAGCTTCATTTAAGTGTTATTAACATTATAATTGCTGTTTTCCCATTATTAGGGATTATCAAAAATATAATTTAATTTTTATATCAGCGTTTATAGTAAATTCAACACTAAAATTCACACTAATTATTTTTATTACCTTTTGTAGTTTAAATAAATTTGCCAAAATTAATCCCAATTCTGTAAATTATATTAGGATTGGTTGAAAAAATTTGAAAAATATAAAATATAAGGCTTTCCAAATTTAAATAAAAAATATTATAAAAATAAATATTTAAATGTCTTTAAAAACATCTTTTGCCACATTAATCCCGTTTATAGCTGCTGGAAAACCTGCATAAACGCTCATTAAAATAATAGTTTCCACTATTTCATCTTTACTTAAACCGGCACTTAAACCAGCTTTTATATGAAATGCCAGTTGGGGTTTAGCAGTTCCCTTGGCAGTGAGGGCTGCTATGGTGGCGATTTGACGGTAACTGGCTTCCAGGTTTTCTCGTTGATACACTGAGCCATAAGCATAACCTATAATAAAATTTAACATATCTGGGGCAATGGGATCCAGTTTTTCTTTTAATTCCTGGATGTGACCTTCTTCCAATTTTTCTAACCATTTGGCTCCCACTTTAAAACGGTCATCTGCTGATTTTTCACAGGAAGGTTTAAATGAGATATTCCTATCTGTTACTACTTCTTTTAAAACATTTATCCCATTAATTGCTGCTGGAAAACCACAGTATACTGACATCTGGAGCATTATTTCCACCAGTTCTTCCACAGAACATCCCACATTGAGGGCCCCATTTATATGGACTTTTAACTGGGGAGTGGCATTTCCCAGGGCGGTAAGTGCCGCAACTACTGCCACTTCCTTTTGTTTTAAAGAGGTTGTTTTACGGGAATAAATATCACCAAAAGCATATTCAATAATGTATTTGGCTAAATCTGGTGCTATTTCATTTAGACTATCTAATACAGCCTCTCCCCCTGCACCATCCACTTCTTTAAGTTTTTCCCAGCCTTTCTGGTATCTTTCACTTTCCATGGCATTTCCTTCTGATATATTTTTATTAAATTCTAATTAGCATAAATTCAAGATTTTTTATCATTAGTTTATTTTATACAGTAAAAACCGGCTTGTAAGTAGGAATACCATAAAATTTCTACAGTGGAAAATCCAGTGTCTCTTAATATGGTTAGATGATCTTCCACGGTTATGGGGAAGTATTCCAGGTCAAAACGGTTAAGGTGCTGGTTAATTTCTTCCTCGTCTTTGCCATGTTTCAGTTGAAAGTTCTTCCAGTAACTTTTACCAATTTCTATTCCCTTTTCTGTGAGAGGACGAATATTTTCAAAGGTTACAAATACTCCTCCTTCTTCTAAATTATCATAACATACTTTAATGGCAGTCAATCGGTCTTCAGGGGATAAATAGTGGTGGCATTGGATAGCGGTAATTATGTCTGGTTTATTATCCATTTTCTGATTAAATTCCTGAGTAGGGGACGGGTCAAGAAATTTCAGTCTTTTTTGAGGGGATAACTTTGCGCGGGCCTGTTTAAGCATTCCTTCCGAGGGATCCAATAGCAGAAACTCGGTTTCTGGAAATTCAGCTGCTGCCTTTTCAATAAGCGAACCGGTTCCGCATCCAGTATCCAACCATAATTTTGGATCGTAAGGGAGTGATTTAATTAAATTAATGGTTTCCTGGTGATAAGAGTTATAATAAGGTAGTGTATTTTTTACGTGGGCATCATAGAGTTCCGATTGATAGGGGGTGGTGTTATCATTGTTTTTCATGCGAAATCTCCTTATTTATCCATTAATTATATTATCATTTTTTAATTTTTTTATAAAACACATTATCATACAAATCTTAATCTTTCTGCATCTTATCTATATTCTGCATAATTAATATTGTTTAGAAGCAATATATTAAGCAATAGATTATAATTAACGGAAACTTGTGTAATCATCTAAAATTTAATTAATTTACTCTGGGGATAATCACATGGAGAAAATTAAAAAATATTTTAAAAATGATAGATTTGCGGAATGGGCCGGTATAGAAATTCTTGAAATAAGAGAAGGTTGGTCCCAGGTAAAAATGAATATTACTGAAGATCATCTAAATGGGGTGGGAATTGTCCATGGCGGTGCTATTTTCACCCTGGCAGATATGGCCTTTGCTGCTGCGGCTAATTCTCATGGAAATGTTTCGGTGGCTATAAACGCCAGTATATCTTATATGAAGGCTGGAAAAGGAGAATGGTTACTGGCCGAGGCCCAGGAAGTATCTAGAAATCCTCGCCTGTCGTCTTATACTGTACGGGTTACTGATGATGAAGATGATCTGGTGGCTATATTTCAGGGAATGGCATATGTAAAAAAGGATAAAATTGAATTTAGGGATTAAGATATTATTGATAGAAACTAATCGATGATACGCGATTAACATTATCCAAATTAAGAGTTATCTTAATGGATTTTGATTAGGGGGTTATATCAGGGATTTCTGGGTTTCATTTCCTTTAAAACCTGATTAAGAAGTTCATGGGCTTCATTGAATTTTTTATCTTTTTTAAGTGCTTTTTTAAGTAGTTCTGATGATTTCTGATATTCTTTGAGATTATACAGGCTTTTGGCCTCTAAATACAAAGCAAATTTGTAAAAATCGTCTTTTTTGGTATATCGCTGTCTAAAAAGCTCAAAAGTTTTGACAGAATCCTGGTACTCTTCCAGCATTAAAAAAACATAACCTACATTGTAAAGGGCCATATTATCCATGGGATTTAATTCAAAAACCCTTTGGAAACATTTCAAAGCCTCATCATATTTTTCCAGATTTAGAAGTGCCACTCCCTTATTATTCCAGGCCGGTGAATATTGTTCATCTATTCGCAGCGTTTTATCAAAAAATTCTATGGATTTACTGGTTTCTCCCTGTCCTAAGAAAGACATGGCTTGATTATAATACATATCTGCTTCTTTTCCATTCATATAAACACTCCCCATTCTAATATAATTAGAGTAATTTAAGAGATATAAATTTTTATAAATTTTATAATTTTGTATTAATATTTTTAATCTTTCATATGGTGGAGCTAAATCAAGCCCTAAAATTTAAAAGAAAATGGATTGCATCTATTAAGGTTTTTAGGGTTTTTTGATTGGGTAAAAAACATTATATATGGAAATAAAAAGCTAATTTGATTACTTTAATGACTTAAAATTGAATAATAAAAATAATATTAATTAATAAATTAAAGATAAAGAAAATTAAGGATTATTTTTTCATCACCGGGAACTGGACTTCAGTTAAAAGTTCGCTTTCATCCAACTCATTGGGATCGTTTAGATAGACTTCAGTTATGGGGCCCACTATGTCATAACCATTTTCAATTGCATATTGAGCTACTGATTGAATAACCGGACCTACCTCAGTATAAGGGCCTTCATGAAGTGCCGCCACCACGTTATGTTCTGGAATTGTCTTAACCTTTATTTTTCCTTCCTCTTTCACGTCCCCTACCACTGAAAAACCTATTTCATATAGCAATTCTTCTTCTGGGACTTCATCGGGACTGTTATAATAGGTTCCATAAACCATGCCGCTCATTTCCAGGTCTTTATCAAGTATCCACATTTCTACTTCTCGAATGTAGTCTTTTATCTTCGAATAACTCCCTTTACATTCTATGTAGGCCACCTGGACCTCATCAAATATCTTTTCTTTTATCATGATCCAACTCTCCAATTAATTATTTGTTGTTGATGGTTAATTATTGTATCCGTGATAGAGGTCATTGGAATGGTTAAAATATTCTTAAAAAAACAAAAGAAAAAATTTTTAAATAATTTTTAAATATTATTTTTAATTAAATGACTGGAAATTGAACTTCCGTTAAACTTTCGGAAGCTTCTTTTGGATTGTTTAGGTATATTTCCTTAACCGGACCCACTATTTTCAGGTCATTCTGCACGGCATATTCATATAGATCCACGTAAACTGATGAAGCTTCTCCATAAGGACCTTGAAATACTGTGGAAATTACCTGATGTTCGGGAATGGTTTGTAACTGCACTTCCTGACCATTTTCATCTTCTAAATTCTCTATTTCTATTTTTCCTTCAAATCCGGCCCCTACCTCCCATTCTAATTCTTCAGGAGCAACTTCCAGGGGGGAGTTGTAGTAAAGGCCATAAACTGGGTCTTTAACCTGCAATCCTTTTTGGGCAATCCACTCAACAACTGCGCCTAGATATTCTGGAATCTTATCATAGATGCCTATGTGGTAAATATAGGCTACCTGGTGTTGTTTAATTGTTTTTAGTTCTATTTTCATGATAGGGACATCCATTTACTATATTGTAATTATTATATTATGGTGAATATTATGAATTTATTTTGTGTAAGAGGGCATGGTTAGTAATTTGAAAGATTAATTGAATTTCTAAAGTAATGTTTATTTTTCATGCTTTATTTTAATTTTTAAAATAAATTTATAATTTAAAAGTAATCTATAAATACTAAACTGACTAATCAGTCTATAATTATGAATATTATATTGCAAGGTGGAGAACTTGAAAGAAAAGGAACTGCAAATACTGAATGCTTCATTAAATCTCTTCGTGGAGAAAGGTTTTCACGGAACATCTACTGCAGAAATAGCTAAAACTGCGGGAGTGGCCACCGGAACATTATTTCACTATTTCAAAACCAAAGAAGACTTGATTAACCGGTTATATTTATATTCTAAGGAATGTATGCTCAACAAAATCAGTGGCCATTACAACAGTGAAAAATCATTTAAGGACAATGTAAAATCATTGTGGGTGGTAATGGTAGATTTTGGGGTAAATAGTCCGGAAATGTTTCAGTTTATTCTCAGTTTTCACTGTTCACCATACATAACATCTTTAACCAAAAAAGAGGTTGAAACAAGATCCGAAAGAGTTTTAGAAGCCTATTTGGTGGGAATAGAAGAACAGAAAATAAAAAATGTTTCTTACGAGTTAATTGTGGACTTCCTGTGGGGCAATATTGTGGCCACGGTAAACCACTTGGAAAAACACCCGGAAAAAAGGAATGGGAAAACCAGGGATATTGCATTTGATCTTTTCTGGGACGGAATTTCACTTTAACTACTTTCAAAGAAACGAATAAAATCTAAAATATATTTATATAATAGGATTTACTGGAATTATATTTTACAATTATGAATATATGGGGTGCTATTTTGCAAAAAAGAACTGTTAAAAAGACAGGAGATAAATTATCAGCACTTGGTTTTGGTGCTATGAGATTACCCACAAAAAATGGGATGATTGACAAGGAATCTGCCCGGGAGCAGATTTATTATGCTATTGACCAGGGAGTAAATTTTATTGATACCGCGGTGCCTTACCATGGTGGGGCCAGTGAATCTTTCCTGGGAGAAATATTATCTGGGGAATACCGGGAAAAGGTGAAAATTTCCACTAAAATGCCCCAGTGGTCCATAAAAAAATACGAAGACATGGAAAAACATCTGAAACAGCAGCTTCAACGCCTGCAAACTGATTGCATTGATTATTATTTTATTCACAGCATGGGAAAAAGCAGTTTCGACAGAATCCAGAAATTAGGACTTTTAGAGTTTTTGGATAAGGCTAAAAAAGAGGGCAAAATAAAATACACCGGATTTTCTTTCCACGACAGTAAAGATGCCTTTAAACCAATTGTAGACTCCTATGATTGGGATGCTTGTATGTTGCAGTTCAATTATGTGGATGAAAACAGTCAGGCCGGTATTGAAGGTGCAGAATATGCACATTCTAAGGGCATGGCAGTTATAGCCATGGAACCTCTTAAAGGAGGAAAATTGGCAGGAAACATGCCTCTGAAGGCGGCTGAAATCTGGGACAAATCTGAAATTAAAAGGACACCTGCTGATTGGGCCTTTAGATGGGTTCTCAACCACCCTGAAATTACTTGTGTGATTTCCGGGATGAATAGTATGGATCAGTTAAATGAAAATCTGGAAATTGCTAATGATACGGTACCCGATTCCCTTACCCCTAACGAATTAGAACTTTACACCCAAGTAAAACAGGTTTTTACAGACTTGATGAAGATTAATTGCACTACCTGTGCTTATTGCCTGCCCTGTCCAGCAGGTGTTGATATTCCTGGTTGTTTTGATCTATACAATGACAAATACTTATTCAAGGATCGTTCTGCCGGGATTACTTATATTTTAAGGATGGGTGGTATTTTTAATGATGGTCAATCACATGCAGGGTTATGTAATGGCTGTGGAAAATGCGTAAGGGCATGTCCTCAAAAATTGGAAATTCCTGAACTATTGAATGAGGTTTCTAATGATTTAGGTGGACGAGGATTTAACTTAAAGGTTAAACTCATGGGTGCAGTGGCCATGCCGGTTATGGATGGTTTTCTTTCATTGAGAAACAAATTTTCCAGATCTTCTAAGAAAAATTAATCTTAATTTTTTATTTTAAAATATTTTTTATCCCCCGTATTGGAATAATAAATCCTATTAGACCGGATTTTCAGTAAATTTTATTAGAGCAGAATTTCTCGAAAAAATTTTCTTTTATTGTAGCGGTTTTTTAACAGGTGGCCGGAGTTCAGGGGGATTTAATGGTCACAATTTTTACTTCCATTCTTCTGATATCCATTGAGTTTTGCTGCGGAAGCCGTGATTTTTGTGGTCATTGAATATAGTATTCCCCTGTGCCAGAGGGAGGTCAACATGGATATAATGGCCATGGCTGCCATTGGGGGTTTTATGGTGGTGATGATATTAGATGTGGCCTAGGGATAAGCAGACAAAAAACAATATAATGCCTTTATAATCGTATTTAGACTCCCATTTGATTCTTTATTTGTTTTTAAATTCAGTAAATTTATTAATTTTAAAAATAATATATAATATTATTCTTGATATCAAATAATAATAATAATAATAATAATAATAATAATTACTAAAAAATTAGTCAAATAAATCCTCCCTTGAGTCTCTATTCTTAGAGATCAATTATTATAGTGATAATAATCTTTAGGGAGGTGAAAAAATGAATATCGACGATTTTTCCGACGAATTCAAGTGGCAAATCGCCACCAGATCTGCAACAGCTATGCCTTTTGCCTATGAAATGGTTTTAGGAGATATTTTAGGGGATAAAGGCGATGAGCTTTTAAGACAAATCTGGACAAATGGTGGTAAAGAAGCAGCTGATCTAGCCATGGTTTTAGGATTTCCAGCCAGCAATGCTCCTGAGATAAGCCAGGCTCAGAGTGTGGTTTTCAACATGCTGTATGGCCCTGAACTAAAATATGAAACAGTCTCTAAAAGTGAAGACCAGGTACTGGATCGTATTACTGAATGTCCAATGCTCAACCGGGCTACTGAGATGGATATAGCTTTGGATGGACTTTGTGAGTCATGTCAGGCTACTAATCAGGCTTTCATTGAAAACATGAATCCAAATTACACCCAGAGAACTACCAAGGCCATGTGCCTGGGTTCAGAATACTGTGAAATGTGTACCGAGTTGCGAAATAAGTAAATGAGTTGTAAGTTGGTTTTTTATGGTTCCCGGTAATTTTTCAGGGAACTATAATTTTTTAATATTTTAATAAATTAATGGGGAGGGTTTTTTGTCAAAGGAGAATCAGATGAATATTGGTGAGGACTTTATCCGTTTTCACAAGGTAATTACCCGTAGCTTGGAAGTGGCCATTCGAAATGTTAAAAAGTTTCTTTCTGCTGGAACTATGGAAGAATCACAGCGGGAAGGATTCCTTAAATTTGTTCAAAGTTTTTCCTCAGTGGTGGAAGGACATCACTTGGTGGAGAATGAAAAGGTGTTTCCCTATTTCAAGGACAAAATACAGGATGTACCATATGAACGATTGATGGGTCAACACGAGGAGATTAAAAAAGCATTAGATGATATAGGTAGTGGAATTGAAATTTTAAGGTCTAATGGTAACGTATTAAATTCATTAAAACTAATTAAATCGGGGCTAGATTCGATAGACAAAATATGGCTTCCACACATCAATATAGAGGAAACAAAACTATATGGGCTGGTGGGCAGCTTGGGAATTAGTCAGGAAGAGATGCTTCGAATAAAAACTGATTTTGGTCAGTTCTTTCAAGAGCATAGTGGCCCTGTTTACCTGGTAATGCCTTTTTTATTGTATAATTTATATCCTGATGATCGTTCTATACTGGCCCAGGGATTACCTGAAAATGTGATAAATCAGCTGGTTCCTATTGATTGGGAAGAGGAATGGGCCCCCATGAAACCGTTTTTACTTTCGTAATTATTTTAGTGTTCATTGGAAAAAGAATATTTCAACGCCGAGACTGGGATTTGAACCCAGGACGAGCAATAGCTCAACAGGATTTCGAATCCTGCGCCTTACCAGACTAGACTATCTCGGCATATTTAAAGTCAGATTTATAATCTTTTTTCATTAAATAAAAACAATTGGGTTCAAAAGGAATCCGAAAAGAATTATATTAATAAATAACTTTGGAGTGGTCTTATTACTAATTATTTCCTTTTTTGGGCCAATAATTTGTTTATAAGATTTTAATTTTCATGGAAATTAATTTATTAAAAACAAAAAAACTATTTAAAACGCCGGGACTGGGATTTGAACCCAGGCGGAGAAACTCTCCACGAGATTTCCAGTCTCGCGCCTTACCAAGCTAGACTATCCCGGCATAGAACAGCTTATTAAGATTTGAGTTTATCTTATAAAAAGATTTTGTTTTTATTTGCTATTTTAAATTAAATGCTAATTATATGGATATTTTAAGAAGCCAAGCGCCTATTAAATTCACCTTTAAAGGTTTTCATTAATTTTAATCAAAATATTCTTTAAATCTTCTATTTCTTTATTTTCTAGGTTTTCTACCATTTTACGAATGATCATGAGCCCTTCTTCATCCATTTCTTCCAGTATTTTCCTGCCCGAGGGGTTTGATTCAATTAAAAGCTGTCGGCGGTCTTTGGTACCCACGGTCCGGTTTACCAATCCCTTTTCCACCAAACGGTCAATGGTTCTGGTGGGAGTGCTCACAGCTACTCCTAAGGCTTCAGCTATCTGTTTCATAGTCTTAGGCTCTTGGGTACCGATTACATAGAGGGCATTGGCCTCGGCCAGGGTTAGTTTTTCATAGTTATTCATGTTTATTTTGATTGATTTGAGAAGTTTATTATCTATTTCATCAAAAAGATTCATAATAAACCTTAAATCATCGTTATTTACCTTCACTTTCTATTACTTCCTTTTTTTAGTTAATTAGTCTTTTATAACATCTCTTTTATAATAATGCTTAACCAGATGCTGGTTTATGAATTCAACTTTTTCACAATTAAACTTTAAATCCCCAATTTTATCCCCATCCATATCTCCAAATAAGGGAATTCCCTCCCCCAGCAAGATCGATACGGTGGTGATTATCATTTCGTCAATTAAATCTTCTTTTAGAAACGATTGAATGGTTTTTCCCCCATCCACGTACAAATTGTTGATTTTCCGCATTTTAAGGCTTTTTATAATATCTTTCAATTCCCCTTTAACTATCTCTGCTTTGTTGTTCAATTCTTCAGGTAAGGTTTCCAGGGTGTTGCTAAGGATGAATACTGGTTGGGTATAGGGCCAGCTTCCAAACTCCCGCACGGCTTCATAAGTATTTCTACCCATCAAAACCCCATCAATTCTATTTATAAACTCATTATACCCAAAATCACTATTGGCGGGGTTAGGGATATTATTAAGCCAATCTATATCTCCATTGGGCCGGGCAATAAATCCATCAAGGCTGGTTGCTATATAGACTATATTTGTCATATTATTTCCTCCCTTTAACTGGAAAAGGCCGCAATTAAGGCCAGAAAATCATCATGTTATTTTTTCTATCACTTTTTTGATTTAAATATTCCCATAAGTATATATTACATTATTCATACATTATGCTATACAAATAGTTTGCTATACGTAGTATTTTTAAGATAATTGTGGTAATTATTGGAGAATAATCATGGAACCAGAAGAAACAATAAAATCGTCTAGTGCAGGATTTAAACCAGTTATATCCACTAAAAAGAAGAAATTTTTATCATTAAATCTCTTTTTGCTTTTGCAAGGTGAATTTGTATCGGTAATGGGGGACATGATCTATGAAATAGCTCTGGGTTTCTGGGTACTGGCCTTTACGGGATCTCCCGCACTCATGGGTATTCTCATGGCCACCTCTCTCTTACCTGGAGTTTTAATAGCACCCTTTGCCGGGGTGGTGGTGGATAGAACCAGCCGGAAAAAATTAATGATAATAATGGATTTAATAAGAGGATTCACAATTATCCTGGTGGCTGCTGCTGCCCTAATGGGTATTTTACAATTATGGATGGTTTTCCTGGCAGGAATAATTCTGGGAATAGGGGGTGCATTCTTTGGGCCCGCTGCCATGTCAGTTTTGCCACAAATGGTTCCTAAAGATAAAATAACAAATGCCAACTCTCTTTTTGGACTGTCCAATACAGGAGCAGATATTCTGGGAAATTCACTGGGCGGAATCCTCTACGTCCTAATAGGTGCTCCCTTAATGTTCTTAATTAACGGAGTATCTTTCATTATATCTGGAATTTCCATAAAATTTGCTAAAATACCTAAAAATAGAGAATCAAGGATAACTTCTGAGAATTTCATATCAGACCTTAAAGAATCCCTGTCATTTGTTAAAAAAATAAGGGGATTACTGTATATTATGATACTGTTTTCGCTTTTCAGCTTTCTGGAACACATCGCAGTTATACTTCTGATACCGCTTTTCCAATTCACTCCTGGCCTGGGAGCGGCTAAATATGGAATAGCCATGGCCTGTTTCACGGTGGGAATGTTTATGGGAATGATTGTGCTCTCAGCACTTAATGTGCATCCTGGAAAACGATCTGCCTTAATGCTGGCATCACTTACCGTGTCCAACCTGTGCCTAATACTCTTTGCCCTTACCACCCAGTTCTATTTAATGGCATTTTTATTATTTATCTCCGGGTTGGCCGAATCAGTGGTGGGGGTATTTATTTTGTCCTCTATTCAGAGTGTGGTACCGGACGATATGATGGGTAAAGTAATGGGTCTGGTGGGAACGGTTACCATGGCCCTCACCCCACTGGCCATGGTTATAGGGGGATTACTGGCCGAGGTTTTCCCTATAAGGACCATATTCCTGGTCTGTTTTGTGGCCAGTTTCCTGGTGTTTGTGCCCATTTTCTTCATTCCTTCGGTGCGTAAATTTGTTAATTTCGATCCAGAGACTCAGGATATGACTGATCTTACTTAGATTATCTCAAAAAATTCATATAAATGATATTCTGATTCAAATATGATAATAAAAAGGAGACTTTTCTCTCCTTTTAGCATTTATAAAGTCAAAAGCATCAAAATAGATTAGATACTAGATCAAAATGATGTATTTTTGGGAATTAAATCCATTCTAAATCAGTATCAGTCATATCTGTAACTTTATCTCCAGTATTGACTGTTTCAACGGGTTCTATCAATAAAACATGGCATTCTTCACTGCAGGAAGGCTTATGCTCCACTCCCTGGGGAATAACTACCATATCTCCCTTCTTTAAATGCAGGGTTTTATCTCTTAAATCTATTTTTAAGCTCCCCTTTATAACCACAAAGACTTCGTCTGTTTCGGGGTGGCTGTGCCAGATGAATTCTCGTTTAGCTTTAACAATTTTAAAATAATTGTCGTTCATACGGGCAATGATCTTGTAGGAGTGAAGTTCTTCTAATTTAGAGAATTTTTCTTCAAAATTAACTATTTTAACATCCATTTAATCACCAGCATTCTAATAACAAAATTATCAATAAAATTTTCAAAGTTTAGAACAGACGTAAGTTAAATAGTTCTGATCTTCCATTATTTTCGAGTCAATTGAAAACCCAGCTTTTTCCAATAAACCTTCTATAATCCAGTCATAAGTGCTGAATTCATCTTTTATATGGATTATGGTCTCATCAACCATAGAATCACTGGCCATATCTCTCATATCATCTATCATACCCTTAATAGAACTTTCGTGGTCCGATGGTTCGAAGGTAAATACCACATCGGATAGATATAGTTTTCCACCGGCTTTTAAAGTATTGGCCATCTTAAGGAGGGCTATGGATTTCCAAAAATCCGGGAGGTGGTGTAAAGCGAATTTAGAAACTATTTTATCCACTTCTTCACCTTCGTGCAGGTAAGTTAAAAATCCACCACAATGAGTTTCAATATTCTTTATATCATCTTTTATGGCCTTAGTTTTTAAAATATCCAGCATTTCCGATGAAATATCTACACAAATAACTTTTTTACAATATTTGGCCAGATTTAGAGCGATTGCACCGGTTCCACATCCAAAATCAATCACCAAATCCTCTGATTCGATTTTTAATTTATCCACAATATCTTCTGCTTCGGCATTAAAATCTCTAAAACTCTGGTGCTCTTTATCGTAATCCCCGGCAATTTTTGAATCCAAATAATCCACTCCGATTTGTTTTTCAGTAAAATACCAGGTGGGATTGGTTTTCATAGATCTACTCCTTAATTTAACTTAATTTTCTTAAATTTTTTAAAACAACTTACTGGATTACTATTTTAAATCAGGATTATTCCCAATATTAATCAGGGCCAGTATGGCTACAAATACCATGGTAAAGACCGTAATCAGGGCCATGGATATGGTAATATCGTTGTACTCGTAAAATACTGATAGTATGGTGCCCAGGGCAGTTATGGCGTAAATTACTGCTGCTTCCATCCAGTAAGGTTTGTTGGATATTTTAGATAGATTTTCTCGTTTTAGGGTATCGTATCGGGAAATATAAAGGGCAAATATCTGGAAGAATAGGTATACCACTAAAAACCAGCCAAAGAAATTGGAAATAGGAACTCCGAAATATGCTCCGGGAGTGGTCCACACCCAGAGGCCCTGTAAAGTGGAAGAAATGGGATCAATGGTCAAATCCCACATTACCATGAGAAAGGCGGCTATGAATGGAATAACAAATACTTGCTTTCCCTCCAGTTTTCTGGCATACTGGCCAGTTAATACGTGGGCTAAGGTCCAGGCCAGGTAACCTATGGCAAAATATGCAAATATTATGATTAAGGGGACGGTTAACAGTCCCAGGCTGGATGAATAATGGTAGAATCCAAAGGGAAATCCGGTGGCTATGCTCAGGTTTTCAAAAAAGAAACTGACGGCCCAGGTAATCAGGAAAAAGACAGCTATATTTTTTTTACCATATCGCTCCATTCCATGGAGAATGGCCAGAATAAAGAGAATTGCAGTTACTAAAAAAGAATCGACGGCCAGTAAATTGGGGTTTTGATAGGTGAAAATCAAAAGAATATTGACCATTAAAAATACGACAATTAAAGACCACCTGAGCTTATTGAAAGTTTTAAAATTATCCTTAAACATTTACTATCCCCGGGTAATAACTCTTATTTTTCTATTTAATTTTAAATTATAAAAATTTTAGTCCCTAATTTTTCTTGATTTTTAGTAATAATAATGTTTTTTTGTTTTAAGAATTAATAAAACAATTATTTCGTAACTTCTTTATGATATCAACCACATAATTAAATAACATGACAGGCTATTCTACAGAAGAAAAATCCAAACTTTTGCTTGACTTTGAGAGCTTTAACACGGATATTAAACAGATCCTTGGGGAAAAGTTTGGTGATAATTTTGCTAAAACTGCTGCTTTTCAGATAAAAAAAGAATATAGGTCTCTTCTTGAGGATATGCCTTACATAGGGGGTTCGGATAATCCATTTACTATTACTATTACCTCCACCACCAGATACCTGGCCGTTTATCTTGTTTTAAAAAGAAGAGGAAAAGATGTGGGGGAAATTGGAGAAATTTGCTACCAGTATGCTGATATGTTTTTTAAAAACAACTCTGATCAAATTATGTCCATGGATGACCCGGCGGTCACGGGATTTCTTAAATACTTGGCCAGTGAATCTAAAAATCACATATATACTGGAGATTTTGTTTTTGAATTTGTAGAAGGGGAAGATTTTGATTTTGGCCTGGACTTTGAAGAATGTGCTATCTGTAAGTTCTTCCAATCCAAGGGAGCTGATGAATTCGTTCCCTACATGTGTGCCACGGATATACCTGAAAGTAAATATGGTGGCTTGGGATTAAAAAGGACCAAAACCCTGGCTGAAGGTGGAGATAGTTGCGATTTCCGGTATAAAAAAGGGGCCCCGACGGAGATAAGTTCTACTGTGATTAATGAGGAAGATTTTGAATAAATAGATTTGTTTCTTGAGTTAGGGAAATATCTTAAAAAAAACTAATATTAATTTATTTACTATTTTGTGAAAGGTAGTATCGTAACTGCTGGTTGATATAAATGTATTAGGAATGAAAATAAGAAAAGTATTTTAGGATTTTTAGGAATGGTGATTATATGATTGATAATGACATAATGAAAGAATTTGAAGCTACAAAAGAGTATGAAGCATGGCAAGAATCATTATTTGCTATTATAGGATATACTATGGATGAAACACTTAATGATGAGGAATTAGCCGGTGAATTAATGGCCGATCATCTTAAGGCAAGTCTCGAGTTAGGGAAAGGATTAGAACTGGCCAAATACGAATCAGGAAAAAAGATGAGTGATGAGTTTCAGCGGGAAAGCCGTGGGGAATGAATAGTAGATAGAATAGCTAGAAACTCAGCAATAAATCATATATATAATTAGATATTTTTTATTTTTAAAAGAATATAATTTAAATATTCTATTCTTATTCTATTCTTCTATGCGCTGGACTTACGTATAGTGGATATATAGATGCGCAGCTAATAGATGGGCCTTATTTTACGGGCACTCGTAATAATTAATTCAACGATCATTTAGTTGAATGGTATAGAATTAACTATTCATTTAATCGACGCTATCATTATTAATTAACGGGTGTTTTTTGATTTGAATTATTATAATATTATTTTATTACATGAATTCTAGGGTTGAACTATTAATTCGATAGATAATTATGAAAATAGTAGATTAGTTATTATAAACAAATACAGAATAAAAAAATAATAATTATTTGAGGTTTGATTAAATGGACTGGAAAATTATAGGAATAGGTTCCCTGGTTAATGCCGCTTTAACTATTATCTTATCATGGATATTCTTACCCCTATTTGTTTTAGGCCCTCTTACCGGAGGATTCTTAGCATCCTATCTTAGTAAAGGATTTGAAGACTATGCAGAAATGGATGCCAAGGACGGGGCCGTGGTAGGGGCCATGTCTGGGATAATTGGTGGTTTAATAATTGGTTTATTATTAATCCTGGGCTGGGGAAATATGGGTCCCATTACCGGGTTAATTGGAATAGACAGTTTCATAATCAGAGGATACCTTATAATCCAATTATCAGTAATTATAAGTTTAGTTTTAGGATTAGTAGGAGGAGTCCTGGGAGTTATAGTTAAAAAGTAATTATCTCCTAAATTATCAAATATTTTATGGGTCTCCACTGGCTCTAATATGTTAATAAGTTGCACTATGGCCTGTAGTTACTTGTCAAGAATGTTAAGATGATTGAAAAATAATTCTACTATAACTTTCTAAACTATAAATTACAACAAATAATTAAGAAAATGATAAAATGCTAATCAAAAACAAAAAACTGGCAATTTTGGCCTCAATTTTAACTTTTATTGCTGCATCCCTCTTATTCACAGGCCTTATATTGTATATTCTCCAGATACCTCCTTCTGCCCTCTGGGAAGGCCAAAACCAGCTCTACTTTTTCACGGGAATATTGGCTGCTGTAGGCCTGGCATCCCTGGTTTACGGGCGGGGCAGCGATGAAAGGGCAGCCAGGGCTGTTGAAGTTTTGGATGAATCACTGGGAATAGAAGTTAAACAAAAAGACATGTGGAGAATACTGCGGGCCGTGGAGCAAATGCCACCATTTGTGGTGGAAAAATATGTTTCCACGAATTTAAATGGGGTCGAATGGTTTGAAGATCAAGTAAGGGACTATAAAAGTAAACTGAATGACGCAGACCTTTTAAAAATTAGGAAAGTCATGGAAACCCCGGTCCCTGAACTTCAAAATTTAATGGAAAATCTCTATAAGGAAACTAAGTTGGAACAGTTTAAAATACTTGCCGGGCCTGAGGCCCAGGAGTTAATTACCATTAACCTGGAGGAGCTTAAAAAGATTCTATTTGAAGAATAAATATTACTTATAGACTTTTTTAAGTTGAAAATTTTTGAATTTTATTATATTTTAAAAATGGGGTCAGGCATGGGATTTTTAAAATGTAAATCTTGTGGGGAATGTTACCAGTTAAAAACAGGTGAATCGCCTGATGATTTTGAAAGCTGTAGCTGTGGGGGAGAATTAGAATTCTATGATTCCTCTGGAGAAACATCAGATTATGGGGCCAGCTCGGGTTATAATGGTATTGTGATAAAATTAGTGCTTTTTTTAGTGGTTTCTTACATAGTTTACATGATTATGGTGCGGATTTTTGCTGGAATCATATATAATCTAGGATGGGTGGGCCCTACTATAGGTTCTATTTTACTTCTTCTTTTTATAGGGACGGGAATTGCTGTGGTAATAGTTCTATTAGGTTATTTATGGATAAAAAGAAAATAACTGATTTACCATCAAGAAAGATGTTATCCCTAACCAGAAAAGGCCCGGGAGATGCAGTATTCTAAATGATCCTGTTTTACAGGCATACTTAAAACAATAGCGTCTTCTGGCAGTTGTAAGGATTTATTTAAACAGTTTTTAATAAAAACAGTGAGGAAAATTAGGGGAATATGATAAAGGTTTTTTATCTTTTGGGCAGCTTCCACGCCACCCATTTTGCCTTTTAATCTTATATTGATTAGAATTAGATCGGGATTCAAATCTCCCGCATATTTAATGGCCTCTTCCCCTGTGGAAACTACGCCCACTACCTCATGGCCTAATTGGGATAGAGTGGATTTTAAATCAGATATAGTGCTTGATTGATCTTCAACTATTAGGATATTCATAAAATCAACATTTTTTACATTACTTAAATTGCTATTATGCAAATTAAACCACTATGATTATTATTTTATTGAAATAAATTTTTAGAAGCCATGTGAATTGAATCGGGATTTTTTCATGATTGTGTGTATATTAAAAAATCTTAAAAGCTAATAATAGGTTTTTTAAACAAATTCGAGATTAAAGCGTGAATTAGAGAAATGGGTATTAAAACAGTACCTAAAATCATACTGGCCTCATATAGCAAGCTGCTTCTTGGATCGGGCCTACCTCTCAGCCGGTTAAAAAAAGAACTCCAGGCAATACCATAAGCATTTCCCATCATGATGGTCCGAGTAGAACCAAGAATGCCCTGGGCCCGGGATGTCCCATAGATCTCTACAATACGCTGCCAGGATTCCCCAGTAGGGTGGCCCCGGGTATCGGCATAATGCTGGGCAAACATGACGGCGGCAAGTTCATCATCAGGTATGTTATCCATAATCCCGGCCAGCATATTATGGATTTCTTCGCCGCTCATTCCACTCTCCAGGGCCCTTTTGGTGTGGGCATAAGAACAGATGGCACAGTCATTGACTTCAGTAACCGCCAGCATGATCCTTTCTATGAATTTTGAATCCATTTCCTGCTTCTTTTTGGCCCTGGACATGTACTTCATGGTCCGTATTCCGTGGTAAAAGATCCAGTAAGATTCCCGCACGGAATAAAGTTTTTTACCAATTTTAGTTTCAGTTTGCATGGTTATAAAATTTCAGGGGAGTGTTTTTTTCATTATATTCTCAAATCGGGTCTTGCTAATGGGATGATAGCTTAATATTTCACCATTATAAATAAGACAGAATGATCCGAAAGCACAGGGTGAATTTTGAACATCAGGGGCATCCTTTAAATCAACCAGATTGGTTTCTAGTTTGAATTTATTTTTTGCAGTTTCTATAATGGCATTAACATTTTTTTCTGTGTAGGGCACTGGACTGAGCGGAGGATGGTCAATCCCTCAGAGTATTCTTTTAAAGACTCCTCCATATCTTCCCGGAACTGGGGATCGGGTATTTTTCATCAAATTTCTTTACCAGCAAATCAAAATCAGGTTTAACACTATCCACTATCTGAAAACCTTTATTAGGATTATATATCATTACCTACCATGAAAGGGCCTTTCCTGGTGACTACGGCCACTCCCAGCATGTCCTTATCCTGGGCCTCCTGAATACATTCCTCCAGTAACCGGGAAGCCATTCCTTGACCTTTAAATTCTTTCCGGAAGCCTACAAAAATGCAGTGAATAAACATATAGCCTGGGGCCTCCACCGGACGGTGAGCATATTCTCCTGGAATGTATTCCAGCATTCCCTGATAACCGCCCTTTTTGGACATTACTATCTTAATTCGTAATCCCAGGGGATAGTATTCCTGGAACCACTCAATTTTTTTCCTTAACTCCACGTGTTTTTTCAGATCTTTGTACCCGCAAACACCATACTCTGATATATTATCTGGATTCAGGTCTATTATCTCTATGTCGCCCATACTAATTCTCCTGGATTAAGTGTAAGAATTTACAATTGAATTTGTTTTGTTGTTATTAAAATATAATATTTATCTTGCTAGTGAAAAAAGAAAAATAGATTGAATATTAACTCCAATATAAAATCAATTTAATCATGAACTGAATCAATTAAAATTAAGGAGATGAAAACATGCCTTTAATAACAATTGAAGCTGGAAAAATGCCCGATGATGTGAGAATAAAATTAATGAAAAAATTAACTGAAGTATCTTCTGAGATTACTGGAATACCAGAGGATTCTTTCTGGATATTTGTAAAAGAACTAGGCCCAGATAGTACCATGATTGGTGGAAAGACCCTGGCTGAGGTAGTAAAGGAAAGGGAAGGTAATTGATTAATATTTTAGATTTTT
>CAVOPP010000005.1:0-51117 GCA_963698135.1 uncultured Methanobacteriaceae archaeon
TTTTCTTTAGCCATCTTATCACTCTTTAATCAAAACTTCCATTTCGTCTGAAGATAATTCAATTTTATATTTATTATTAGATTTATTATCCAAAACATTACTTATCTCACTTGAATATTCTGATGGAGTGAATAATAAAATAATTTGCTTTTTAAGCTAGTATTCAATAGAGTATTTGCAAAATTCTCTCTTTGTTTATCAGAAACTCTCCCTACAGGTGTATCAATTAAAATTGGTGAATTGAAGCCTGAAATTTCATGTAAAGCCAAAGTAAATGCTAATGCTAGAAGCTGTCTTTCTGCTGCACCTAATGAACCTAAAGATTGGTATCCGTCTGAATCAATAACATTTATTTCATATCTATCATTAATATTAACATCTTTAAAAGTATGTTTTTTCCATATTAAATCAAAGAAAAGACTTTTTGTTCGAAATTCAATTTTTTCTCTTGTTTCATTAATTATGCTTTCTTTCCATTACTAACTACTGATAATAAAGCTTTGGAACAAAAATCTTTCTGGATATTTATTTCTTTTAACTGTTCTCTCTTGTTCATACGAATTGTCAATTCTTTTTCCCATTTTTTACAATTATTTGTAAGTGTTTCTTCTTTTGATTCAAGCCTTCCTAATTTTCTTTGATTTTTTCCTAATATTTCTTCAAAAGATTTCAATTCACGTAACCAATTTTTAGCATCTTCTTCCTCATGACCCTCTAATTTTTGGTCAATTAGGTTAATTCTCTTTTCAAGATTTCCAATATCTTCCTTATATTCTTCAATTAAATTGGTTATTTTGTATAAATCACTTTTTATTCTTAAAGCTGTTATTTTAAAAGATTTTAAATTATCTTCCATATCTTTCAATTTTTTAGAATCATCACCAACGGATGTCACAAATTTATACAAATGCTCAACCACTCTTTTTGATTCTTCATCCAAAGAAGTTCCACAAATACTACACTTATTTTTTTTTAGAATATTTTCCAATATTTCGTCTTCAATTGGTGGTGGATACTCTTTTTTTGCTTTTTTATCTGCAATCATGTTTAATACGGTTTCAATAGCAGGTAAAAGTAAAATAAACTTCCCATTTTTAAGAATAATAAAATTTTTTTCAAGTTTTTTTTCCTACTAAAGATTCTATCTTTTTAAGTTGAGTTTTTGTTAAAATTTTTCTTTCTTCTTTATAAGCATCTGTATCTGGAATACCAATCATCTGAGAGTTAATTCCATCTATACTGATTCTAGCTTCGTGTATTTGGTCTTCACATTCATTTTTCTCATTTATAATATCTTTTAAGTCAGTAGTTAATGAATTTAATTCAATTTCAGCCTCTTCAACATCAGGATATTCTTTTCCTGCTTTGTTTATCATTTTTTTTAGTATGGTATCAAGACGTTTTTCTATTCTACTAAGAACATCTATTTGTGAAATTTTGAATGTCGCATTTCGTATATTTTCGCCAGTTGCTTTTTTAAAATAATTATCTAACCTTTCTCCGTCGAAAAAGAAGAATTCTTTAATATTTTCAGGAACAAAACGTTCCACTTCAGCTTGAGCTTCATCACCTTCAAGAATCTTTGTATTACCTATTTCATTAGTTAATTCAACATTTAATTCTGTATTTCTTTCAATAATGCTTCCTTTATTTCCAACTCTGAAAAGAGCTTCTCTTGAGAAGAGAATATCATTTTTTTGGTAATTACTAACCCATATTTTCACAGAAACGCTGGTTTCTCCATTGGAATTTTTTATACTATTCCTATTTAAAATGGGTGAACTCTTTGATTTTTCAGATAAAGAAAGCTCTTCACCATAAAGGCACCAATTTATAGCATTTAATAAATTCGTTTTGCCCGTACCATTAGTAGCAATTAACATATTTAAGTCATAATTGGATGACGAATCAAAATTTAAATCTATTTTTTTGTATTGACGATAATTATGTAGCAATATTCTTTCAATTCTCATTTAATCATCTCATTTTTACAGTAAGAATCAACTTTTTTCATGTAAATCGTTGCCAACCCCAAAGACCTTTTAATTCTGCCATTATCAATTCTTCAACAAATTCTACAATTTTATCATCACTATTCTCTTTTAATTTGTCTAAAATTTGGTCTATTCCTGTCATTTTAACTTAACCTCTTTTTAAGATCGTATAATATTCTAATGCTTTAGCATTATTAATTGCTATATTTGCTATTTCTTCACATCGGTTTATTTCTTTTTCAAATATTTTCTTTTCTAAATCCTTAAAATAGGATGGAATTTTTTTAAATCAGGCTACAACAATATCATAGATTAATGCTTATTTTATCAGGGTATTGCCTTATAATTCGTCCTATTCGCTGTATATGTTCCCTAGGATTTCCGCTACTAGCCATCAATATTGCTGTTCTTGCTGGAGGTATATCCACTCCTTCATCAAGACATTTATTGCTACTAATACTTTGTAATTTCTCTTCAAAGAACTTATTAAGAATATATTTCTTTACTGAAATACCCATATTCATTATTACATGATGTTCCTTCATTCATTGTGAAAAGATGTGCGGATATGTATCTTTTCTTAATTATTTCCATTACTTTTTCAATTTGACGTTCAGTACAGTAAATAATTGTCCAATTAAAATCAGATCCAATTGTCGATTATTTCTTCTAAAATAGATATTTTTTGTTCTGCATTTTTAATGATATTCGCTCTTTTAAATATTAAAGATTCAATTTTTTATTTTCATCTATTTTTTAGATTATTATATTTAACTGCAATAGCTTTAGTTACTTCAATATAATTATCTAATTCTTCTTATTTAAAAAAAACTTGAATATGGTGTAAATATTGAATGTGTTAGAGAATTATTTTCAATTGCTTTTTCTAAACTAAATTCATAAACGATGCCTCCAAAATAATCATATAATAATGTCGGTTCCATAATCATCGAACCATCTTTTTGGAGTAGCACTTAAACCTAATCTAAAGTTATAATCTCTTAAGAGACCTTAATTACTATATTTCTGCTCCTAATCCATGAACTTCATCAGCAATTAAAAAATATTTTAAATTTTCTTGATTCTTAGTTAGTCCATAAATGTTTTAGATGATAATGTTCGATGTGTAGTTAAAATAATGATTTTATTTTTGTAACCGAGATATAAATCATCTAAAGAATCGGAGAGTATATTTTTCCAAGCGGGATTTGTACTATCTGCAATAATTAACTCATCATAATTAATTCCGAATTTAGTCAATTGATTTTTTCCATTGTTGAACCAAATGATGATAGGGACTTGTAATTATTGTAACTAGTTTTCCATAATCATGATTTATCTTTTCAAGACAACCTAAAGCAGTATAAGTTTTCCCTGTGCCTGTAGCCATCTCAAATATTCCTTTTTTTCCATTTTCTATCCATTTTCTTATTGCTTTGTTTTGATAGTCATAAAGATTTATTTCAGATTTTTTGAAATCATTATTTGACGGATAAAGTTTAGATCATCTAATTTTTTTGGAGCTATTTTTATTAATTCTCTTTTTATTGCTATAGGAATATCAATAATTTTGATTCTCTTGATTCTTCATTCCAGTAATTATCAAAATTATTACTATCTGAATTCAGATACTAGTTTTCAAGCTCTTTCCAACCTCGAAACACTTTAAATTCTTCCATATTTTCGTTCCATCCAGCAAATGTTTCATTATTAGAACCACTGAAAGAAATTTTATTGTTTTCTTTGTCAGTCAGTATGCCTATTTTTTGATGCAAAATACCATATCTACTATCTAAAGGATATCCCTTGTCATCTAATTTGATAGCTATTTTAATTTTTAATTTATTATTAGCAATCATCCAACCAAGTGCTTTGACATGGTTTTCGATTATTTTGTCTTCAATTTCATCTAAATCATTTAAAAATTGAATCTGAAATTATTTCTTCTGGGTTTTTTAAGCTTTTTTTATGGATTCAACGTCATTTTTTTGTAATTTTGCTCCGCAAATTAATTTCATTTCACCATTATTTAAAATAAATTCTTTTAATTCCTTTTGCAGCTGCTGCTAGACTTGCAGAATTAAAATAACCCACAATTCTATTATATTTTTTGGCATTGGATAAAACAGGAATATAAAAGTTATTTAATATATCATCTTTTTCAGAATCATAACTTATTTAAATCCAAATTTCTAAAGTCCATTTTATCTTCCTTAAAAATGATTATAAATCATAAAAGTTAATAGTATTCTATTATAAGTAGAATATATTTAATAGATACTATTTACTATTACAGATCAATAGAAAAATTTATATAAAAAATATGTTTTAGATTAATAGTTAAGTTCATTTTACACTTTGCACAATATTCGAATATAAACAATTCAGGAGATAAAAATGACAAAAATTAAAATTGATTCTAATTTTAATAAAAATGCTGATTTTGTTAGTTTTCATGGTGATTGCTTAGAATTAATGTCTGAAATTCCTGATGAATTTGTTAATCTTATTGTAACTTCACCACCTTACAATATTAGAAAGGAATATGAAACTAAATTGAAATTATCAGATTATTTAGATCAACAGGGTAAGGTAATTGAAGAATGTGTTCGTATTTTAGATAAAAATGGAAGTATATGTTGGCAAGTTGGTAATTATGTGGACAATGGTGAAATTGTTCCGTTAGATATAATGCTTTATCCAATATTTCATTCATTAGGACTAAAACTAAGAAATAGAATTATATGGCATTTTGGACATGGTTTACATGCTTCTAACAGATTTTCTGGGAGGTATGAAGTCATATTATGGTTTACAAAAAATGAGGATTATGTTTTTAATTTAGATCCTGTTAGAATTCCTCAAAAATATCCCAATAAAAAACATTTCAAGGGACCCAATAAAGGTAAATTATCTTGTAATCCTAAAGGTAAGAATCCAAGTGATATCTGGGAAATTCCTAATGTTAAATCGAACCATGTTGAAAAGACTATTCATCCCTGCCAGTTTCCTGTTGAATTAATTGAAAGACTAGTTTTGTCTATGACTAATGAAGGTGATTGGGTTTTCGACCCTTTTATGGGGGTCGGAACAACTGCAATTGCTTCTTTAATTAATGGCAGGAAAGCTATTGGTTCTGAAATCATGCAAGAATATGTTGAAGTGACAAATGAGCGTATAAAACTTGCAGAAAAAGGGGATTTGCGTATTAGGCCTAGGGAAAGGAATGTTTTTGATCCTAATAATCCTAATAATATTCCTCCTAAATATGCTTATATTAATCCGATTAGATCAAAGCAAACTACTTTAAAATGATGCAGGTGATTCAATGAAAATAGCATGCGAATTTTCTCACTTGGGTGGTTCTGAAATATTAGAACAGCGATATCCTGAACTAGATAAAGAAATTTATGAAGTAATTAATAGTGTAGTTGGAGAGAAAAATAAGGTTAGTAAAGAAAAAAATCGTATAGGCAAGTTATTATATTCTCCTAAAGCATTTAAGGCAGAATTTAAGAATTATTTTGAATCTTTCGATTTCGAAGATTTAGTTCATCATTATGAATATAGAATTTGTAATAGTAATAAAAAAGTAACTGGCTATAAAAAAATTGATTTTTTTAAAGATAATGTTGCCGTACAGGTTCAATTCGGAAAATATTCTTTCATGACATATGATTTGGCCAAGTTTCAGTATTTCTTTAATGAAAATAAAATTGATCTTGGAATTGAAATTGTGCCTTCTTATTTATTGCAAAAGGAAATGTCGTCAGGTATGGGCTATGGTGAACAATTAATCTCAGATATTAAACTGTTAAAAAATAATTTTCCAATGGCTCCTGTAAAAATAATCGTGGTTGATGTAGAAAGAGAATCTTTATTTTAATGATTCAAATATTTTAAAATCTTTTGAGTCGAATTGATATCAACTTCTAAAGTTTTCTCATTTTCATATCTTCCATTTTTGAAAAATATGAAATCCCATCGTTTTCCATCGGTGGTAATTCCCAGATCATATTTCTTTTTTTCACAAAAAGCTTTAACATGACCTGCATGAATTTCTAAATCTTTTACTCCAGTTCTTTTAACTTCAATGGCTATTTTTTTCTTGCCTTTGAGAACAAAATCCATGGAGATATTCTTTTTCTTTTTTTCTATTGTTATTTTTAATTTTTACTTCGGTTCGGGAACTGAAAATGAAATTTCTATCATTATAAATATCCCAACCTAATGATTGAAGTAAAGGAATAACAATTAACTGTTTTACTTGGGATTCATTAAGATTATCAGTTTTCTTGGCAATTTTTAATATTTCTCCTGGCTTATTGGCTTTAATTTTCACATTTCTATTGGATATTTTACCATTCCAAAAGTATTCTATGAACTTATTAAAAATAAATTCGCCATCATCTTTCAAAAGATTTATTTTCATCGTTTCAGTCTTTTGAATGGATCCTAAATCATTATCATGGAAATAAAATTTATTAAAATACCAGGTGATTCCATTAGTTAGAATCCCCATAGGGATATTCTTTGAAACACAATACCATTTTAATTGATTTTGTGGACAATCATCTAAATCTACACAGGGTTTTTTGGCCTCTAAACAAATCTTATTTGATTCATAGTCACATAAAACATAATCCACATATCTTTTACTAACAAAATCTTCAGGATAGATGTTTTCAGTGTCCTGCATATCCCATCCCATATACTCTAATAAAGGAAGAATAATGCGATATTTAGCTGCTTCCTCATTAAATGATTCTAGATTAAATTTTTTGACTAATTTAATATGATCTAAAAATTTAATTTTTAGATTGGAGGGGTAACCCGATTTTCTAAGTCCTAAAAAGGTTAATTGTTGTGGTGGTGAGAGCAAATCCTGATTAGTTTCCATTAGGTACTCAATAATATCATTCCATTTTTCTAAGGGTATTTTATAAACTCTTTTTCTGAATTTACGTTTTTTCTTGATAATACCCCTTGATTTAAGTTCTGAAAGTTTTAAATTGTTAGGTATGGTTATTTTTTTATAAAGGAAAATTTTATATTTTCTTTTTCCCAAATGTATGGCTTCTTTAACTTCAAAAATATGGGGTATGGAATCCAATTGTCCGGATAGATAAACCATGATTTTATCACCGGGATCAACTTTACTATCAACTGTATAATGGATTAATTCTTTTTTATCAATATCTGCCCAATTAAAATCTTCAGAATCATAATCTGTTACCAACAGCCACCGAAGCATAATCAAACCCCATTAAAAATCAATTTTATTTACAAAACTTATTTTTATAAATCAATATATTAACATAAATAAAAATTTAACAATTTTAAAATATTCACATTTTCAATTTAAGGAACACTAAACCGCTGAACTCGGTTCTGGATTATTGCAAAATGTTTTAAAATCACAAGCATCAAAGGTTCTCTTTTACGGCCTGGATGCCAGGATTTCTTGAATACATACCATTAATCTTATTTTGAATATTAACCTAGAAAAAAATCTTCAATCAAACAGCATGAAAATTATCATATTTTGAATGAAACTATTTCTCAATTTTTTGGCATCCGTTTGTTTTTCTAAATTTTCATCATTTTTTAAAAGAGACATAATTCTATTATCACAGCCTTCTTTTATTTTAATATCTTTTCTATTTACATAATCAATTTCTTCAAATAATAAAACGTGATTTTTGAAATAGCCAAATTGATTAGCAATAGTAGTTTTACCAGTCCATATATCAGTAATACTAAAATTCGTTCCAAAATAACTGTTCAATTCACTTAAAACTTTGGCTTGATTTTTTTCATTTAATATTTCAATATTTGGATAATTTTCTCGGATATAATTAATACCAGCTATTGCGTTTTCAATGGATTCATTGCTAGAATCTATTAAGCAATAAGGCCCAAAAGTAAATTCTATTCTATTTATTGTCTTAACTTTTAATAATATTTTTAAAAAAGATCGGTATGGGAATATTATTCTATTATTTTTTTTATCTATTTGGAAATAGCGCAAAATTTGTTTTTTGAAGACTTCTTCAAAGGTTACTTCAGAATTATAGAGTTGAATTCCCAGTGGTGTTAAATTAAATTTTGCATTGTTTTTTTCAATTAATCCTAAGCGGATAGTATGTGAAATGTTATTGTGATTAGGCTTATTATTTTTGTATATCGTCAATTCATCTTTAATTAAAGTAGTTGATATGTCATTAAATTTCACTAAAGTAGGCTCTACTAAATTATTTTTGAAACTATTTGTACTATAATCCCCAATAGTCTTAAAAATACGTTTATAATTACTTTTTCTTTCCTTTTTCCCATATTTCTTCTTTGGCAGTGTTTTTGTAGGCTCTTTATTCACTTCAGCTATTTTTATGTATAACTCTTCTTCAAATTTTTTCATGTTAATTGTTTCAGGTATATCTAAAACAATCGGAGGTTCTGGGTTTCTATGGATTCTTCTTGTCTTACCTTTAGCAGCATTTATATTTATTGTATCAATCCATTCAGCTAAGCGTAAATCTTGGTCTCTTAAAGATTGTATGAGATTATGAAGCATTTCAAAGTCAATTTCATTAATAATCTCTTCTTCAAAACTGCCATCAGGGATCAAAATTGGTACAATGAAGAATGCGGTTTTATCAGGTATTTCATATGGTTTACGAAGAGCTCTTCCACAAGCTTGTACAATATCGATTAAAGATGTTTTAGAATTTACAAAATAAATACTATCAATAATTGGGACGTCTACTCCTTCTGTAAGGCATCTTGCATTAGAAATAATACCATATTCACTTTTTTCAAAAAGATCTAGCCTTTTATTTCTTTCACCTGCACTCATAGTCCCATTGATATGATCAAGTCGCCAAGATTCATAATTATAATCAATTGTTAAATGACTAATAATATCTCTAAGACCTAAATCTTGCTCATTAAAACCATTTATGAACCCTTTAGCATTTTTAACAGTATTATGGAATGTAATAACCTTTTTAATAGGGAATTCTTGCATAGATTTTGTTAACATGACTTGACGGAATACATTCTGTGCATAAGTAAAAAATTCTTCGTCATCTTGATTATATACAAGAAATTTATCTTTTTTGATTTGATCATAAAGTTGTTTTTCCTGGATTCCAGCCACCACAATTTTATAATCCGATATAACTCCTTTATCTATTGCTTCTCCAAAATTTAATCTATCAAAAACAGGCCCATAAATATTTTCATCATCCATTGAGAATACAATTCTATCATATTCTTTAGCCTTATCTATTATCCTTGGGCGAACCAATCTTTCAGTTGCGGTCATAAAAAGACGTTTTTTGCTTTTAATATGTTCATCTGACATTGCTAAAAGAAAAATGGATGAATCTTTTGTCCCTGCAGTTTTATGAGCCTCATCAAATATAGTTAAATCAAAATAATAATCATTGATCGATTTTAATGCAGTTTCTATAGCATTTAAAGAGTGATATGTAGAAAAAATAATTTTTCTGTTTTCTAAATCTACTGAAAGAAATTTAGATATTATTTCGGAATCAGTAGTTACGGGGACTGAAAGATCTAATATGGAAATGTCACCGTCATCGACTTTATTAGCTACAGTATTATCACTACATACACATAAATACGAAAATTCATCCTTAAATTGTTCAGACCAACTTTCTAATGTTTGTTTTATTAATGCTAGACTTGGGGCTATAAATAAAATGTCTTTTGAATTCATTTGCTCAACGATTTTTAAAGAAGTGAAAGTTTTTCCAGTACCACAAGCAGCTATTAATTTGCCCCTGTCATGATCTTTAAACCCGTTTACTACATTTTCTATCATTCTTTTTTGATAACTAAAAGGTTCAAAAAATTTCTTTTTTTGTTTTCCACTATGGATAAATTTATAAAACTCGTCAAAAAAAAGAACTGTCTAACCGTTCGAATTCATCTACTAATATAGATAAGTGCTTTTTATTTTTTGAACATAATTTTGATAAATAATAACTGTTTGCAATGGTATAGTGATAATCTAAATGTCTTCCTTCGGCCCAAAATTTAGCTAATTCTTCGTAAGAAGGATTTTTACGATTAGTTCTAAATTTAACTTGATAACCTGCAGTTTTACCATTTTTGAGTATGATTAAACCATCTACTCCAGAGTCATTCAATTCTAAATGATATTTTTCTCTGTATTCTAATGGAATATCTTTTTCCATATAAATTTCAGAGATTTGATACAAGTTCCTATTTAAATTTAAATACACAAATACAAATTCTTCGAATATATCTCCTTTTTCTTTAGTTGAAGGAATATTTTCAATTTTATTCTCTAATTGTTCCCAATAATTAAATTTTTCATGTAATAAATTATTAAATTTCATTTTTGCAACTCCAAAATACTTTCCCGCATTAAGTCTTTGTAGTTGTGGATCTTCCATTTGCTGAGAAGATGCTCTAATTTTACGAGCATAAATGATATTATTAACCTTAAATCCAAGATTCTTCGCAATCTCTGAAATTAAAAGATCAGTGGGGACTAATATGCCTTTATAACCGGAATTAGCAACAACTATAAAACATTTTGAGTCTTCAACCATTAAATTTCTAAGTTTTAATAATAATTCCTGCATATCGTCAAAATAGCCCTTTATCATGCTTGGAATATTTTTATTCCATAAATTATAACAAGAAATTAATTCTGAAACTATTTCAACTGAATTATTCTGATTTTTTATGGTATGGTCAAATTTAGAGTTAACATGAGATCTGATGGCAAGATTCCTATATTTTTTAAAATCAGAGTATTCTTTGACAAAACCCCCCATCCATAATTCTAGCTTATAAACTTCACAATAATCAAAACAATTGGCGTATGGGGGCGAAAATATAACTAAACCAATTTTTTTATCTTTAATTAAGTTATAATATTTTTCTTTCAAAATTGATCCATCTATTATTATTGTCTCAGCTTTAGAGTTGATCTGAAAAATGTCTTTTAGCATAGAACGGCATTGTTCTCGATAATATTCGTAGACATTTTCTATTTCTTTTTTATTCTTAGCAATTTTTATGCCATTTCCATCTTTAACTCTACATGAAACATCTTCGATAATGGACATATATGCAAGTTTAAAGAATTTTTGAATATTTTCATGATCAATCGATTCATAAAATCCTTTTATTCCCATTAAACTGTTAAATGAGTTATTAGAGAAAGAACGTTTTAACAAGGGGGAATCAGGAATTTCTGTAGTTTTTATGGGTTTAAAATCAAATATTAATTTTTCTATTTCCTTTATTTCAATTTTAGTAAAAGTAGTAGTTTTTATTTGAGCTGCTAATGTTGCAACAGGGTTAATATCGAAACCAATACTTTTAAAACCAAGATTTTGAGCAGCTAAGTTAGTGGTTCCTACACCTGCAAAAGGATCCATAATGTAGTTTTCAGGGGAAATATGTTCACTTGCAATGATTTTATGAATTAAGCTTGAAGAATATCCTTGTTTATACTCAAACCAACGGTGTTTTGGTGTTTCTTTATTTGTCTTAAAATTTACAAGATCTGAATATTCTGGATTCTTTTATTACATTAAAATTGGAGGATAATTCTTTTATTAGAGTAATATACTCTGTTAATAGTTTATCATGTTTTTCTTGATTATTTATCAATTTTGATTCGCTTTTTCTTGCCAAGGCTATCACTGTAAATCTTCTTAAAATGATTGTTATATTTCTCGTATATATAATGATTACTATCGTTACTTTTGGCAAATAGTTCGATCTTAGGAATTATTTCTAGAATCATTTTACGAATCAATTCATTTTTATCAACATTTGCATTGTAAAATTTGTCCATATATTTCTCAAAATGTTCATCGAGATCTTTAACGAATCTATCTTCATTGTAAGATTCTTTATAAATAGAAATTGAATTAACTTTTTTAAAAACATAGATAAAGTCGCCATAGGGTGATCCTTTACTTTTAGTATGAGCAGTTTGACGATAATTTTTGACTCCTGACTGGAAAAATAATCCGTTATCTTCCATTATAAAGCCTGATCTGAAAATTGAGATTAAAAGTGCTAGCCATGCACCAATGTCTTTATTATTAAATGTAAGGACGAGATATTTCTCATTTTTTAGGACATCATAAGACTTTTTAAAAACAGTATAAAGATTATCTTCATATTCTTTAAAAGATTTTGCTCCCTTAAAATTCTTTTTTCTATTTGAAATGGCTTCTTTACTAAAATCAGGATTATTACCATACAAATCTTTATTCCAAGGGTACCAAAAACTAGACAATTCTAGATACTGTACATTACTTCCATATGGGGGGTCTGTTATTATGGCATCTATGGAATTATTGGGAATTCTTTTATCGATAGGACTGTCATTTAATAAAAAATTACTTTCTGATTTTAAATCAGAGAAATTATTGGCTTTTTTGATCTCATAATCAAATGTCTCATTGAATTCTAATGATTTAATCATTCTTTTAAAAGCTTTTTTAAAACTAGATATGATATCTACTTCACAAAATTGACTAGGAATCCAGTATGCATGACGTGACCATGTAGTTGGAGTTCCGGATTGCCATTTAGGATTAGTAAATGCCATAATGTTGGTATCTCTTAAGGAACTACTAAAAATAAGTCGTATAATTTCATAAGTTGATTGATCTAATTCACGATTTTTTTTCATATTATTTATGTAATTCAAAAGAAGTAAATTGATAAACAAATTTCTTTTAGTAAATAAATCTTGGAACGTGATAATATTCTTTTTTTGTAGAATATCTTCATGTTGTCTATCCCAATCTAAAGGGATTTCATCATAAGGGATTTCTATTTTTTTCTTTTTTATTTCCTCTTTTAAGAAATTTATATGGTCATTTATTTTTTTACTCGTATTTTTCGTCAAATTCTATGAATAATCTCTCTTTTTTATCTAGTGTTTTTACTACAGAATATAAATAGACATAGCCAGTTCTTTTGCAATTTTTAGGTTCAACAAATCCGTCATTTTTTTCATTCCCTGGACATGAAGGGTTTTCACAGGAATATCTTCCATTTTTAACTTTATTCTCATTTGAAAAAATAATTTCTTCACCACAGTAATTACAATTTGCTTTAAAAGCCAGTTCATTCCATTCAACAGGAACTAACGTTTCATGAAAAGTTTTCTGATCTGAATCTAATAATATTTTGTTATATTCTCCATAAATGTGATTTAAATAACTAATTAATTTCATCAAACAATTCAAATAAAATATCTTTTTGATATTTGTTTTTTACCATATTTTTAACTATAAATATTGAAAGAGGATTTAAATCAAATCCTATAACCTTTCTAGAGAGCTTAAGGCCTTCATATACTGTTACTCCGCCTCCACAAAAAGGATCAAGAATGATGTCATTTTCATTACTATAAAGTTCTATTAATTGCTTAAAAACATTCCAGGGTCTTCTTGCGAAATACCTATGTATCATATATGGGGGGGTATGGGTCTTTGCTTTTATTGATTTATATTCCTTCATGAAATCACTTAACTTTTAATTTTAGGCTTAGATATGGATAACTGAATTCTTGATTTCTATAATAAATAGTGGATAATATAAATTATTTGAATTTTTTATGTTTAAATAACAAATAATAATTAACTTATCATTTTTTTTGCAATTATATTTTTTCTCAAAATTTTATCATTTTTATTTCAATACTAGATTTATATTTACTTATTAATTATAGACTATGAAATATTATACATTTTTAGATGGAGCACGTGAAAAGTAATAATTCAGGAATTAATAATTTTATTTATATTAATAGATTTCAGCTAATATTTCAAAAATATATGATAATTAATCTTGAGAAATTCGAATATTTACTTTTGAGATTATTTTCACATCAGTAGGTAATACATTTATATAATAAAATATTAATAATATAAAGTATGAATTTATTACAAATCCAACAACACCTCAACCAGGGCCAAAACCTACTATTCTACAACAAAGACGTTCACCACATCTATAAACAACTAAACAATGACCATATCTGTGCATTCTTTAATGATCCATCTCCCATTAAGGCCCGGCTAATTGAGTGTATTGAAAGGGTAGTTAATCAAAAAGAACCGGCCTTAAATAGGTTGACTGTTCCGGAACTCATTAAAATCTTATTGGTTAAATTAAATTCACAAATATTAATAATACTATTTAATAATTTTCACACCCTGACCCGGCGGTTGGTTAGTGCATATCAGGAATTAAACCGCTATGAAAATATTATTTTTATCTGCGGCTTGGAAAAGGACTTTAAAAAGGAAGCTTATGGTTTCTTTAAAACATTTAAACTGGTTAACCTGGAACAATACAAAATGGAAACCGGTAAAGATGAAATAAACGTTTCATATCCTATCTACTTCTTCCTGGGCCTTATGGGATTTATAATTTATCTTAAAACTGCTACATCTGCTAATATGGCCGCCATGTTACTGGGAGGGGCCTGGTTTGGACTCATAATTTTTAGAACATTTGTCTATACCGGAGGCCGGATATGAAAAGTTATACTCATATCACCGGTGCCGTATTATTTTTCCTTATTTTAGCCTATCTTATGAATATCACCAATCCTCTCCTGGGCCTATTTTTTGCCGGTTGGATATCGGTATTCCCCAATATGGTGGATAAAATCACGGGTAAGCACCGGGCCTGGGGCCATTCTTTCTTGTGGTTAATACCCATGATTTTGGTAGCTTTTTACAACCCCATTATATCATTGGCACTAATAGTGGGGTTTTCATCGCACCTTTTACTGGATTGTTTCACGGTTTATGGATCCCCGGCACTATACCCTTTTAAAAAATCAGGTTTTGTTTGTTTAAATAAAAAAAGAAGGTTTAATCAGGATCTAACCAGGATAAAGCAGTATTTATTTTCCTTTTGTTTGTGGTGGTCCCGGTTATTTTATTTAGCTCCGGCTTAGGGAGCTATTTGCCTGGTGAAAATTTGGATATGGCCTTTGCAGCAGGTAATGAATCCAATATTAGCAGCATTCCTCAGAATAATAACATTTATTTGAGCTTCAAGCTGGATGAGGCCGTTAATAAGAACATTACCTTTGAGAAAGTTAATGAGAATAAGACCAGTATTGTGGTTAAGGATATTTAGTAAAAAATAATTATTCAATTATTAGTTTGAACTTTATTTTAGTTCTAAAAAAATAAAATAAATATTAATTTAAGTAAATTTCTTTTGGAATTCATTATTAACCAGTTCTCTTACATTTACTCCTTTCTGCAGGGCCGTATTAAAATCTATAGTTAATTTTTGATTGTCTTTACTAATTTGGAATGCATTGGGCCTGATAAATATCCACGAGGTTTGGTTTATGAATTTTACGGCTACCCATGGTTCTGCTTTGAATTTCCAGGCAAATCTTATGAGGTTTTTTATTTGGGATGATCTAATGATTATCCGGTTATTGGTGGTTATCTTGGCCTCAATGACAAAGACGGTTTCTCCATCTCCGGCTAAGATATCTGGATTTCTCACCGAAGATCCGGGAAGTCGGCAGGCTTCGTAATCTGCTTTTTTTAGTTCTCCCACTAATTCATATTCGTATTTTATTCCTGCATTTTGTATTCTTCTAATACTCATGATATTTTGCTCCTAAAATTATTACTTATTATGTTATTTAGTAGTAACACTTATATATTTATTACTATTATACTAGATAGTAATACAATAAGGGAGGTGAAAATCTTAAACAAAAATAGTATTAGGACTGTTTATTATCAGCTTATTCCTAGTCTGCTTAATAGCTCAACCAGTAAGTGCAGCAAAGACCTACAAGGACTACTATTGGAAAGGTATCTATGTGCAGGCAGAAGAATCCAGTATTTCCTACCATACTTAAAAAACAGTACACCAATAACTAGAGTAAAAGCTATAACATGGCCAATGTACTTTTTCATGTGCAATAAAGGCCAAAAATGGTTCCTACTACTTGATGGTAAAAAATGAGACTACAACTAGATTCTATAAATTGCAAGTTTAATTGAATTCCACTCCCCATTCAATTAAACTTTTTTTTAAAAAATATTTGAGGAAAAAATGAAAATTTTCAATATTATTTAGATGGGTATTAGCTTGTTTATCAATGTTTAATACTTAAAATTGCATGTGAGGTGTTAAAATGAAAGTGAATAAAATTCTAATTTCTGCTAAGTGCCAACCTAGTTCTAAAAGGATTATTAGGAATAGTAAGTATACTTATGGTGATGCACTGGACTTTTTTGCTAAAGTTCTTACTAACAGATCTGCCAGTATCCAGTCTTTAATAAAAGTCACTGAGTCGGAGATTGTTGAATTGAATTTATATAGTGCGAAAATTGAATATGAGATAAATGAGAAGGAAAAATACTTAAATAAACTGTTAAAAGAACTAAAATCAAGAGATAATAACTATAATTCTATTGATAATGATCTTAAAAGCTCTCTGGAATCAATTAAACAGATTGCTGTTAATTTTAATTGCAGTCCTTTAGAAATAGATAAATTCACCGGATATAATACCTTAAGTTTCCATGCCAGGAAGTGTAACATTCCTCTTTATGAATTAGAACAGCACTTAAAAACTTGATTTGCATATACACTTTTTATGAATAATTTGTATATGTCTTGGTGAGAGTCTAACAAAATAACCAGTATATCTGATATACGTATATGGTATATACTTCAATTTCAATAATTCATTTTCAGGACAATATACAATTTCTTAATTTTTTCAATATATATAATAATAAATAATAATAAAATAATATTAATATATTAATAATATTGTATATACCTATTTTTTAAAAATAATATATCTCCTAAGAATTGTTTTTAAAAAATGAAAATTTTACGAATTTTTTTTGTGAATATAAAAATTAATTTTAAATATATTAATACTAAATACTATTATTATATAATCATATATTCATTTATAATGTGGTTTTAAAATGGAAAATAGAAAACTAAAGAAAGAAAGAATTAGTTTAAGTATTGAAAAATCATTGCTAGAAAAATTTGAAGATCATTGTAAGGCCAAAGGTTATCAAAAGCGTAATGATGCCCTAATTGATTTGATTGAAAAAGAACTCCAAAATTAGAATTTTAATGTCAAAGGGTTTGTAAAGTGGGCTAAATCTTAGGGATTTATTTTGCTAAAGATATATTTTTGAAGAAATTATAATAATTTATAATAATTTCAATGCTAATAAATGGAGGATTAATATGGATTATATAACAGGAGTGTCTTGTCAGAAGGTTATTCAAAGGATTTAATGCCTATGGGTAATATACTTAAAAATATTAATCATGAAGGTTGGCTTTCTTTCTATTTATATTGTCCAGAGTGTGGTACGATTTCAGAAAAATTGGCTGAACAAGATTAATAATCAAGAGATCATTGTCATGGTACTTTTAAATTTTCCTTTTTTGCATCGCGGACATTTAAATTCTATTTCATTATTTTCTCCAAATAATAGGTCAGTGTTGCCACATTTTGGACATTTTACTGCACCTTCTTTTTTATATTTATCTTCAGGTTCTAATCTTCCATCCCAAACATGTAACTTTTCATTGGTAGGCTTTTTAAACTCGACTAAAATCATTTCTGATACATGATCGCATTTAGAACAGTATAAACTTCCAGATAGGCCTGCAATACCACTCTCTTCAGCTTCTGTTGAGCAAGGAATTGGATGTCCGTATGGTTTCCTTTTTCCATTTTTATCCCTATAAAATTCCCAAGGCCCGTCTGTCTGAACTTCATAGCTACAATTATCACATTTATGTGAGTACCAAGCACCCATTATAATAACCCCCTGATTATTAAAAATTATCCTATGTTTTTTATTTATGAAAGGATTTCTTAAAACTTTTTTGTATAATATACATAAATTTTTCAAGAGCATAACTAATTACACAATGATTAGTAAACACATTTATTCATCTATCTACGTACACATCAATTGATTTATGAATGTACTAATATGATTATCAATAAAGGAATAAGAAAGAGATGAAGCAAGGAACACTGAGGATTATTTCTAATAAATACTTTGTACTGGGACTATATTTTTAATGATTTATATCAGAAAATAAAAGAATATGCGAATATTTGAGATATAAAAAAGATTAAAAACTAAAGCATTCCCTAATGATGAAAATAATGTTTGGAAATGGGGATATAGTTCCATACAAGTATTTTGAAATGAAAGAAACGCATAATTTGATGATGGAATTTGTAGAAAAAATCCCAGATGCGACATTTGAGACCATTAAAAGAGTATTGCAATTATAATAAAAAGAGATGTTACGAATCATTAATGAAACAAGAAAGCGGGTATTTATTACCATATTTATGACTCGTATTATGGTGAAGACGAAGCTCTTTATTCTTCAGTATGAATTTAAACCAATTACAGCATATCAAGTCGTTAGTAATTATTAATCAACGATTATTGTCATAATACTGATAAATTTTCCTTTTTTGCATCGAGGACATTCTACGACTATTTTATTATTATCTCCAAGTAATAGTTGCTTATTGCCACATCTAGGACATTTTATTGCATCATTATTCTTATATTCATCTTTAAGTTCTAATCTTCCTTCACCCACATCCATATTTTTTTTGGGCTTTTTGAACTCCTCTAAAATCATTTCTGAAACAAGATCACATTTAGAACAATATAAACTACCAGATGAACCCACCCTACCACATTCTTGAGCTTCCTGAGACGGAAGACGCCCATAAAGTTTTCTTTTTCCATTTCTATCTCTATAAAATGCCCAAGGACCGTCTGTCTGAACCTCATAATTACAATGGTCGCATTTATGTGAATAAAACGAACCCATATAAATACCCCCTATGATTATTAAAATTAACTATGTTTTTATTCTTGGAAGTATTCGTCAAGTATTGGTTTGAGGGTATCATATAGTTTTATCATTGTTTCGAATCCCCATTTTAAGTTTTCGTTATCTATATTGCCGCTATCTCGTTTAATATAAATTTGAGTCCACTTAGTGAAGAACTTTTTATCGAATATTATTTCTTCGTCTGGGAATTTGTCTTCAAATTCTTTTTTCCTGGACTTAAAATAGTTCAAGAGTTTTAAATTTTCATCGTAATTGTTATTTTCAAAATGGAGTCCAACTAAAAACTCTTGTAACGGTCTTCCTCTGAACAACCATTCAAAATGAACATTACTAATACCTGTAGGAATACCCATATAATTATACTGACAATATTTTCTTTTTATTAACCCTGGTTTAGATTCATTAAATTTTATTAACATTTGGTTCCAGAATTTTAGATATTCTTCTTGTCGTTTTGTCCTTTTTTTGGTTTTGATCTTTTTTTGTTCGGATTGGATCATGAAGTCTTTAGTTTCTGGTAATGGGATTATGATTTCAGGTTTAACTGCTATTTTCCCTTCAATTTTATAAGGTTCAAGTTTTATGCAAGTAATATCTAAACTGTTGTCCCTTAGCCATAATACTGCGGCTAATGTTTCTTCTCGAAAATCATTTGCTACTAATATGATTCGTGGTTGATTGTCAAAATCAGAGAAATCGTCATTTTGTATAAATTGTTTTATTTTAGATTCTATTTCATCCTTGGATTTTCCATGATATTCTGACATCATTTCTACTACTTGTTCCAAATTTAGCGTTGAACAATAAGCTGCATAGTGAATGGCTTGTAAATCCACAAATATATTCGCAATATCCCTTTTAAGTTCGATTACAACTACTTTACCGTTTGTATCTATTGCTAGAACATCTAATCTGTTACTAGTTTTGTCAAACTTATCATATTCTGTAGTAATAGTTAAAAGATCCTCTCCCAATATTTGAGGATATTCTGCTACCCATTCTTCCATATGGGTCCTTTCCAATATGCCTAATTCAGAAAATTTTGATTCCTCGATTATTTCTTCAACTTTATTATCTTTACCAATCAATAAAATCAACAATAAAACCCCCGTTTTAAAACAACTTGTGTTTTTATTTATGGAAGATTTCCTTTAACTATTATTTGGAAAATATACATAATTTCAAGAGATGATAACTAAAACTGAGTTAAACATATCAATTAATCTACACATCCATTGATCTGTGAATGTATTAATAAATCTATAAATAATGAATAAAAAAGTTATTTAAGAACTACACTTCTTATTAAAAGATAATCTACTCCGTATTCAAGCATAAATTATTTTTAACAAAATTAATGAGCTTTTCATTGAAATAATGTATCATTATCTGAATTAATTTTTGGGTTTATCAAAGTCCTCTCCGCATTCACATTTAATTGGATAATTCATCTAACGGGCCTCTTTTTCAGCCTTAAAAAATATTTTCAATATCTTCTTTAGCTTTTTCTTCTAAATCCTCATTTTCAGCGATTTTAAGGTATTTTAATAAAATGAAAATTTTCAATAATGGATGTTCATTAGTAGATTCTTTAGTAATATGAGATAATTATAATTTTTTGGAAATTAATAGATAATTTCAATGAATCTGAGGTATTATTAGTTCTTATTTTCCCAGGTTATTTATCAGTTTTATTTGAATGCAAACAGGATTTTCATCAGATTTCATTTGTATCAACTTTCGTAAAGATTTAACTATCTAATCAGTTATATTAAAATCCTAAATTAATTGCTTAAATTCATCACTAACTCTAAAAAGTGGCGGATAACCTTCTGATCCATATATCAAAGTATGGGCTAAATTATTTAGAACTAATCCGAATTCTCCATTTTCTTGTTCCAAATTATTTATTATATATCTTAATCCATCCTCGATACTTCTGCTATCAAAAATGTAGGTAACTAATTCGGAATAATATTCACGGAATTTTTGCTCATTGAATACCCACGGAATATCTTTCTCATGGGGCTGTGATTCGTAAAATTCTTTTATATAATTCTTTATTTTGAAATAGTTTTCATTTGTTAGAATAATATTATATGCAAATATATCACTACTAAAATTGTAAGATTCTTTATAATTATACAAATAGTTAATTGATAATAGATTTTGGAAGAAAGTCACTGTTGAATCTTCAGAAAAATTATCTTTATTTATATTATTAATATTATCCTCTAAAATATCTCTAAAATCATTTATTACGTCTAAAGTCATAGATTTTTGGGGGATCTTAAAAATAATTGAATAAAACAAGATTGTATAATTAACTGTTCATTATTATCCGAACATTGACCTGAAATATAATTTATGAGTTCATTAAGCTTTTTTATATCATATATTAATTTATATGGTGTTATTCTTTTTATTTAGGCGGTCATAATGTTTTTCTTTCTTTGGTTTCTGATGATATAATCTCCTTCATCGATAATTTTTTTTATATTTTGAAAACTAAAACTTTCAGTAAGACTTTTTACCGAGTGTGATAATAAATTTCGAACATGGCTAGGTATTTCTACTCTAACACATTTTTCTCGGTTAATGAGATTATTTTCCCTATTCTCATTTTCAGGCTGGCTTTTCTATCAGAAATTCTTACCATCCCTATTAAAACTGTTAGTAATTCTTGATTTGTTATATTAGAATTAGATATTTTAGAGTTAATTTCATTAATAGAAACATGTTCTGATCTTGAGAAATTTCTGAAAAAATAACCTCTATCATAAAAAATACGCCGTTTAGAACGTTTATCACCACATTTAATCTCAAATTCTTTAGGAATGCCGTCTATATATTTTAATCTCAATTTTACCATCATTTAAGTTAAATTCTTTAATTAACTCATTCCCACCATCAAATTTTATGGTTAAAATTGCCAAGTCATTAATTTTTTCAGTTTCAATAATCAAATAATCCAGTATCACTATTGTAATCAGCAGAAAACACTTTTAATAATCTAAATTTATTAAAAATAGGTTTAATTGGACAACTTATGTCGTACATATCTGTAATTAATGTTGAATTTATTTTATTTAAAATTTCATTAGCGTCTATATCTTTATATAAAATCGAACATTCTAGATTACCTTTATCAGCGGTTTCTAAGAGTGCTGATATAGTTAAATTTGGTGAGCCTATTAATAAGATAATCTACTGAACCTTTCAAATATAATATTTTAGAATGAAATTTCCTTGCTGTGTCTTCGCTAAATTCTCCTTCTTTAATATCTAATTCTAATGAATTATTAGATGCAAAATCGGTGTAACTATCCACATTATCAAGATTATGATTATCTTTAGGTAGAATTATGGTAGCTTTATTAAAAATAATATCTTTTTTTAGCTCTTCTAAAATCTTAGGTTTAGAAGATAAAAATGGTGCTAACATTATAATCTCCTCAAAATCTTTAATTTCTAGTTCTTCGATTAATTGAGGAATGATTCCATCATCTAAATTAGTGAGTATTTTAAATTTGGAATTAACTACTTCATTACCGCTAAAAAGTGATAAATGTCTGGTTATATTTTCAAAAGTTTCTAAAACTTTTCTTTCAAAAATAAAATCATCTTTTAAACCATTTAAAAATTCTAATAATTGGTTTATATCTGAATATTCTTTGTCTAAATCATATACTGTTTTTGAGATGAGCTCTGCATTTTTAGTAAGTCCTGGAAGAGTAAGATTACCACTACCAATATAGAATATTAGTCTTTCATTTAAAGTTGATAAAAATAAGAACATTTTAGGATGAAAAACTCCTTTATTAACATATACTGGTATTAGATGATAATCCTTACCAGATATATTAGTAAAGTTTTCATAGCTCTTTTCGTACTGTTCTGCATCAATTAGGACAATTATTTCAGAATTGGGATTGTTATATCTAAGACTATTTAGTAAATATGTATCAAAGAAAAATGGGTCAAAACAATAAGTAGTTAATAAAATATAATCATTATCTCTTTGTTCTTCCCTAAATTCTTTAATTAAATCTATTTGATCCTTTCTAGCCATTTCAATCCCTTATCAGTAATATTTACTGTTATCATCAGTTAATTCTATGAATTTCAAATCTTTAAGTAAATTTCTTATACTAAACCATCTATTATCTTGAGGACCGAATCCTACATAATATTTTCTTTCAAAATAAAGCCTATTATCTTCTTCTAAGAATATCCAGTTATGAGTACCAGTTGATAATCTAATAGCAGTTTCATATAAGATGTTTATTTATAATAACTTTACAAATATTTTCCAAAAATTCATTAATGGTTTTATCAGGATATAATTTTTATAAAATTAAATACAGCATCTATGGATAAAGTTTCTAAGTCTTCATTATTATTTCTTAGATTATATTGTCTGATTTTCTCAATTATCGATTATATCGATTATAGAGTAAAATTAAAAATATTAAAATGTTTGCAAGTTTATTTTCTTTTGTTTCGGCGTCATATAACTGATCAAATAATTTTGCTTCATTAATTTTGGAGTCTAAATTTGTTTTAGATGATCCATTTGTGATATTTAATGTTTCAATAAGATTATATATAGTTGAAAATCCATTTAACTCTTTTTCGAGTATATTTTTTAATTTATCATTAAATTCATCTTCATCTATTTGATCTAATACTTTATTTTTCTCAATTCCAGAATTCTCTGCTACAATATCCTGTATTACATCTAAAAATTTTTCAATCACATAAACATAATAAACATTAAGCTGGAAGAATTCCCAATATTTTTTAATCTTACTCTAAACGTCCAAAATCTATATAAGTAATGATTATTTCTATTTTGACTGAAATAAATTGCATCCCAAATAAAACGCTTAAATTCCAAATTAGTTTTATAAATAGGACTTGACATTTTCAATAATTTTAAGAAACATGAATAATGTATTTCTCCGTCTCATATTCATTTCCATTATCTCTTTTTCCGAAAATAAAATCATTTTGACCTTCGAAAATCAAGATTTAAATTACATTTTTAAATAATTCATATTCTTCATTATTGATATCCCATCCATAATCTCATTAATATTGAAAAACCGAATAATAATTTAGACATTATTTTAATTTCGTCTGGATGATCTTCTAAACTACATATACAAAATCCTTCTTCGCCTATTTCTTTCAATTCAGATTTTGTAAAAGCTCTTTTTTATTGAAAAAAGATATAGGTAATTCTCCTAAAGAATCAGCTAGTTTTTTGTTAATAGATGAAAATGTTGGTCTGTCCTAATTCATCTGTCCATGCACATCTTAAAATTTCCATTTGTCTATTATAGTAATTTGCTGCATTTCCCAGTAATTTGGAAATTCAAGTCAAAAGACTGTCTTTTTATCCCAGTTTTTTTTGAATTTAGTTTTATTAAAAACATTATTTAGATGTGGATTTTTATCTTCTCCATCATGATGTGCTAAACAAGTTAAAATAAATATTTTTTCAAAATCTTTAGAGCTAATATCATTCTTCATTTAATATATTCCCAGTAAAATGCTCTTAGAGTATAATAACGGATTTTTTCAGTTAACAGAGGTTATACGCTGGAACAAATTCTTTTTGAATACTTAAATGATGATATATTCCAAGTAAATTAATAGTTCTTGAATCTGAAGGAATTTTTTCTAGACCAATTATAAAAATGAATTCTCCATTATTTCCATGCTTAAGGATATGATCTTTTTATTATATTAATCTTTAAAATATCCCTTCTATTGAAATATATTTATTCATCAATGCTATTTTTCAACTTGGAGAAAAAAATAACCCTAGAAATTTGCTTAACTTATTTTTTAAGCGGGCATGTTTTTTTATTTTAATATCTTTAGTTCCCTTTTTCTTGTCATCCTGGAAATATTTCTCTTTAGAAGAAAATCTAGAGAATCAACTATGGTAATTTTACCTGATCCATTGGGGCCCCAGATAAGGAAATTATGGCCCTGAGGTTCAATTTTCAGGTGTTTGACTCCTCTGAAGTTTTGAATTTCCAGTTCCAGGAGTTTCATATTATTTTCTCCTTAGAATTTTATTATTTTATTTAGAAGAATTAATTAATTCATTAATTAAATTCTTTTAAAATAATTTTACTATTTTACATTTAAATTAGAAACTTTTTATATAACAATCAATCTTATAACTATAATAATTAATATTTTTTCAATAATCAAAGTGATCCTCATGTCATTAATAGAAAATGGTTTTTATAGAGAATATGACCTTTACGAAAGTCGAGAACAAAAATCAGTACTTGAACCGGCCATACATCAAAAAAAGGCCCTTAATTCATTAATTGCTTGGTTTAGTAAAAAAAATTATCCTCAAGGAGGAATACTGGCCTTACCTACTGGTGGTGGAAAAACATTCACGGCCATTCGTTTTTTATGTCAGCATCCATTATCTCAAGGATATAAAGTTCTGTGGTTGGCCCATACTCACCATTTATTGGAACAGGCCTATTTTACTTTTGGACCTAAATATGATAATCCCGAAAAAGGATTTGAAGTAGGATACATATCAGAACCTCGAGAAAACTTGAAAATAAGGGTTGTCTCTGGGGCTAAACATTTCTATCCACCTAAGCAAATTAAAGAATCAGATGATGTCATTATCGCTACTTTACAAACTATAACCCGAGCATATAACAATTCCAACCTAATTTAATGAATTTTCTAGATTCAGCTAATGGAAAATTATTTGTTGTATTTGATGAGGCCCATCATGCCGCTGCCCCTAGTTACCGCCGTTTAATAGAAAATCTAAGGGAAAAATATCCTAGATATGTATCTTTTAGGTTTAACGGCTACTCCCACAGCATCCACTGAAAGTAAAAAGATGTGGTTAAGTAAAATATTTCCTCAATCTACCATTTCTCAAGTTACTTTAGATGAGCTTATGGCCCAGAATATTTTATCTCAGCCTAAATTTAAAAAAATCAATACTAATATTAAGGCTAATTTTAAGGAAGGAGATTTTCAAAAGTGGATTAACACCTACCAAGATTTACCGCAAAAACTCATTAAGGATTTAGCTGAAAATGAGGAAAGGAATAAAATTATAGCAGATAATTATGTGGAAAATAAGGATGAGTATGGAAAGACCATTATTTTCACTGATAGGTGGTATCAGTGCGTTACTTTATGTAAATTTCTGCGAAATCGGGGATAAAAGCAGATGTAATGTTTACTATGGTAGATAAATTATTAGGATCTGCAGGAACAGCACAAAGAAACTTAGATGTTCTTGAAAAATTTAAAACTGGAGATTTAAATGTTTTAATTAATATTAAAATGTTAACTGAAGGCACTGATGTTCCTGATGCTCAAACCGTATTTTTAACCCGGCAAACCACCAGCCAAATTTTACTAACCCAGATGATAGGTCGGGCCTTAAGAGGTCCTAAATTTGGAGGAACAGATATTGCTAATATTGTTTCCTTTGTTGATGATTGGGATTATGAAATAAACTGGGCAGAATGGGATCAGTTACCTACTGATACTCCAGGTGAGGATAAACATTCACAACCAGCTTCCAAAGTCCCCTTGGAACTTATTTCTATAAAATTAGTAATTGATTGGGCTAATGAACGTGATAATGATACCCAGTTTAGAAATGAATGCAAATTTTCATCATTAATGCCTATAGGATGGTATCTTACAGAATTTGATATTTTAATGGAAAATGAAGATCCAGAATCAATCAAAGACTTTGTCTTAGTCTTTGAAAAGGAAAATGAGATTCCCGAAAAAGAAAATTACGATAATTTCATTGAATATCTCAAAACTGAGAATTTAGAATCTTTTGAAGCAGAAGATCTTCTATTTGATTTAAGTAATGATTCGAAAATTAGGATTATTCTTCAAAACTGGTTTGATATGTTTTTCCAATTTAGCTATAATGAAAATAAAATTAATGAAATATTAAGAAATTTATTTAAAATAGCCAGACACATGGCCCAGAATGATAAAGAAGCTCCTAAATTTTATTCGTTTGAAGATCGAGGAAAACATAATTTGGATGACTTTGCAAAGACTCTTGTTGATGATGATTTAGGGCCTAAAGCATTGGATGAGGCATGTAAAGAAGAATATGGTAAAAATGATCGTTACTGGAAAGCTTTGTATCCGGATTACACCCAGTTTAAAGCTGAAGTCGATCATTGGATTACTAAATCTTTAAATCCTCCAGAAAAATTCGCTGGAAAAAATCCTTGGAAAAATGATGATGACGATCCAGATCGCGAGCCATTACCTGAAGAGCTAAGAGAATATATATTACATAGAGATAATTATACTTGTCAATGCTGTGGGGAAAATGATAAAAAATTACTGGAAATTGATCATATTAAGCCCAGATATTATGTAACTGATAACTCAGAAGATAATCTCCAGGTTCTATGTAAAATATGCAATAAACAAAAGGGAATAGACACCATTGACTTTAGAAAAACAAATAGTCCATTGGAAAAAGAACCCTCTGCATTTCCTGCTCTTGATGAATTGGATAATTTAACAGAGGAACAAGTAAATAATCACATCTGGTGGGAAAAATTCCTAAGAAGAAAAACTAATTTCTTCTATAAATGCCAAGCGCTAGAATCTATGAATATTTTGGAAAAAGAAGAATTTTTAGACTCTTGGGAAATTTTTATTCAATCTGGAGAATAATCCTGATTGGATTAAACCATTATCTTAGAAGATTTTACTGAAATTATATGCAAAGAATGTCAGAATTTTGGATTTAATAACCCAAAAGAAATAATAATCCCTAATATTTTAGATCACATTACATGATGGTGAAGTATTAATTGTACCTGCTAAATTTGCCATTAGACGAATATATTGAATCATTCTGTCTATATGTGTCAATTAAATAGATCTTTTAGACCAACGGATTATATTGCCTTTTATTCGGATGGAAAAGATTTCTAAATACATCCCTAAAATATCTAGATAAAGCTAGAAACTCTTTACTTGGCCAAGATCTAGTGTTAATAATCCTAAATTATTAAGCCCAGAGATAAATAAGAAGATCTAATATAATTAATTAACAGTCTTGAAAAGAAAGATGATAAAGAGAGATTAAATGATTTCAACAAAGTATTTTTCCTTTAAAGTCCGGCGGATTCTAATGAGACAATTAAACTGGAAAATGATATTATAAATGATAAAAAATCGATTATTCAGGAAGAGAAAACAGCCTTTGCTACAAGGTACACGCTATATACCTATTGAAAAATTTAAAAATAATCCTAAAACTACATCCCAATTAGAATAGATCCATTTAGGATTATTTCATATTCTTTTTACTTTTTTGAAATAATAATTTCAACTAATTGATCAGGTTTAGGCTTTAGCTGATTTAACATTTCTATTAAGTCTATTTCGTCTCTAAAATCATATTCTCCAGTTTTATATTTGACTGCTCTTGTTTCTTTTTTAATTGATTCCACAAATAAAACCCCTTTGAATAAAATAAAAAAATATATATTTATTCTATTAATATTTATATATAATATTGAGTATTTTATCAATAATGTTTAAAATTTATAAATAAATCGAAGTTCTTGATTATCATGATCAAAAAAACACTGGCCCGGCTACAGGCCAATAACCTCTTCCGGGATAAAATAGAACATGTAGAAATCATCCCTCCCCAAGAGGCCCAATATGGCCAATTAGATAATTTACCATCTAATATTCAAGATTATCTAGAAAATAATCAGATTAAACTTTATAAACATCAATGTGAGGCTGCTGAATATTTAAGGGATGGTAAAAATGTACTCATCACCACTCCCACGGCCTCAGGTAAAACACTTTCTTTTAATATTCCTATATTAGAAAGATTATCTCAGAATAAAGATGCCACAGCCCTCTACATATATCCGGCCAAGGCCCTGGCCAATGACCAGTTAAATATCTTAAAAGATCTGGAAAAAGAATTAGGACTGGAACTGGAACCAAATATTTATGATGGAGATACTCCTCGAGATATCCGCCCCTGGATTAGAGACAATTCCCGATTGGTTCTCACTAATCCCTATGAATTGCATTTAATACTCTCCTGGCACCATTTATGGTCTAAATTCTATAAAAATCTAAAATTTATTGTTATTGATGAGGCCCACCAGTACCGGGGAGTTTTTGGTTCTAATGTGGCTTTCCTTATTAGAAGACTGCGCAGAATATGTAATTATTATGGATCAAATCCTCAATTTATTCTTATCCTCAGCTACCCTGGCCAATCCTAAAGAATTTGGAAATAAACTCACCGGTTTAGACTTTAAATTAGTTAGCAAAGACACATCTCCTCGTGGTAAGAAATATTTTGTTCTTTACAATCCCTATAAAGTAAAAGGTAATTTATCTACCCACCTGGAGACCAAGAACCTTTTATTAGTTTTTGTTTTATCTAATCTGCAGACTCTCTGTTTCACCATTTCTCGAAAAATGGCAGAAATTATTGCTAACCAGGCCCGGAACGAATTTGATAAGGTAAAGCCGGAGATGGTAGATAAAATCATGCCTTACCGGGCGGGATACCTGGCCAAAGATCGAAGAAAAATTGAAAAGGGTTTAAAGGATGGTGAACTGCTGGCGGTTACCTCCACCAATGCCTTAGAGCTGGGTATAAATATTGGTTCTCTGGATGTGGTAATTATTTCAGGATACCCTGGTACCATAATATCTACCTGGCAACAAGCCGGAAGATCCGGAAGGGGATTAGATGATTCTATGGTCTTTTTGGTGGCTTTTGAAAATCCTCTGGACCAGTACTTTATGAAAAATCCGGCTTTTCTCTTTGACAAACCCCATGAAAATGCTATTATTGGATTGGAAAATGCCCATATCATTTATTCCCATCTTTTATGTGCCAGTAATGAAATTCCTTTAAATGATGATGAAATGAAGTCCTTATTTGGTGCAGGAGCAGATTTAATTGAAAATTTGACCAATAATACGTTAATAAAAAGAACCAATCAAGGCTGGATATATATTGATAATAAAAACAGTCCTGCATTTGAATATGGTCTGGATCAAATATCCTCAGATGTTTTTAAGGTTTTTTACAAGAATAAATTACTGGAGAAAATGGATCGCTCCTATGCCTACCGAGAGGCCCATGAAGGGGCAGTTCTCATGAATAAAGGGGAAACCTATCTGGTTAATAGACTGGATCTTAAAAAACAAACAATTAATGTAACCAAAAAAGACGTGGATTACACCACCCATGTCATGAGAGATGTGGATATTAGGGTTATTAATGAAATTAACACCAGAAAAGTGGGAAATTTGTCTATTCATTTTGGGGAAGTGGAGGTTACTGAAAATTTTGATAAATATAAAGTCATGAATTATGGTAAGACTTTAGCAGTCCATGATCTGGATCTTCCTCCCATAAAATTCCAGACTAAAGGATTGTGGTTCACCATACCATTTTCCATACAAGAAAAGATATTTAACCTTTTTCAATTAGTGATATTTTTGAAGGAGGTCTCCATGGGGCAGAACATGCCCTTATCTCCATGATGCCCTTGCATGTTATGTGTGACCGTAATGATATTGGAGGCTTTTCCACTTCTTACCACCGTGACACTCAAGAGGCCACTATTTTCATATATGATTCCTATCAGGGCGGTATTGGCCTGGCTGAGAAGGCGACGGATTTGTTTGAGGAGATTATCAAGGTAACCTTGCAAATGGTCAAAGGATGCCGTTGTAAAGAGGGCTGTCCTTCTTGTATATACTCTCCTAAATGTGGTAATGACAATCAGCCCCTGGATAAAAAAGGAACTATAATTGTTTTACAGCACCTATTAAAATCATTTAATCCTAATTTCGAGGCCCTGGAATATGAACAATTAAATTCCACTAACCAAAAAAAGGAAAAAATAGGTATTGGTGCCGAGGTCTATAAAAATAGTGACCAGTTCCAATTATTTAATGAAAAAGGAAAAGGATTATTTGAGGATGGTAAATTGGATGATGCTCTTCTATTTTTCAACAGATCTTTACTTTCCATTGAGAATGCTGAGGCACTGGAATACAAGGCCATGATAATGGAAATGAAAGAAAATAGGGACTCTGCTCTTAAATACTATAACAAAGCCTTGGAATTAGAGCCTAATAATGCTGAAATAATCTATCTAAAATCCGTTACTCTATTTAATAATAACCAAATTCCAGATGCAATTGAAAATTTAAAAAATGTAATTAATATTGACCCGGAGCACGAAGATGCCTGGTATCTTAGGGGAATGGCTCTAGAGTACGAGGAAAATGAATCGGAAGCCGTTAAATGTTATTCTAAAGTACTAAGTATTAATCCAGCCCATGAAGAGGCCTTTAAAAATCTAAAAAAGTTATTATAATATTCTGATAGTTCAATTTATTATTTAATTTAATTACTAGGTGATTTTTTGACATTAAATCCTGAACAACTGGCCAGAGAATACTATGAACTAAAATCCCAAATAAACGAATTGGAATCTCGCCGAAAAAAGATGAAAAATTCCCTTTTTGAAATATTTGACCAAAAAAGTGTTAATGAAATCATTAGTGATGATATAAAGGTCTACCGTAATTATATTACTCGAATTAGCTGGGACGAAGATAAACTAAAACCAATTCTTCTGCAAAAAGGCCTATGGGAGCAGGTGTTATCGCCAGATAATAAAAAAATTAAAGAGCTAATTGCCTCAGGAATTATTTCTGAAAAAGAACTTAACAATGCTAAAATAGAAGAAAGGAAGCTGGTATACCTATGCCAAAAAAATCAAAAAGGAAACTCCAGGCCAGCTTAATAAGATGGATTCTAATATTAATTCTATATTAAATGAATTTGATAGTTCAGTTAAGCACCCAAAGGAAGAATTTAAAACATTAATCATCACAGACCTCTTTTATAATGTAAATGATAAAATAACAGCACATGCTATTGATAATGATGGTAATCCTATAAGATTGGTTCCAAATACTGAGTTTATAGAAGAAAATATAGATTCAATTAATAATAAGAACATCAGGCCATTTTCAGTGGTGAAACTAAAATTACTATCTGAAAATATAGAAAGTCCCTATTTAGAAGATAAATTATGGAATAATAATATTTCGCCTATTTTTATAAGAAACCTGTCAGAAGAAGAAAGAAAAGAATTGCTGGATTATGATTGTTATACTGCAGTTAGTGATATTTTCCAGGATGAAATTCATCAAGGAAATTTCATAAAATCCAAGGTTATTGATAAGTCCATGGGGACTATTAAGATTTCTAAAATAAATCATTTAGAATATAATGCTAATGAGGAAAATGAATGTATTTTGTCTTTTATTGATGAAAAAAATGAAGAATATAACCTATCGGTTAAGGATTATTCATTTAAAAATTATTTAAATGATTTAATTGAACAGGGAAATTCTTCGGGCCATATTAATGACTTAATTAAATCAAAATTTGAAAATAAGGAATTATATTTGAGGATTGGCCTCCAGCAAATTGCCGATGACATTCACTGGCTTTATATAATTGGTATTTACAGTTTTCCAGATATGGGTTAAATTAAAATAATAAATACATTAATTTTATTTTTAATTTTTTGACGGTAATTGATTCTACAAATCAGATTAAAAAGAAAAATAATTAAATTATATTTAATTACCAAAATCAAGCCCCTCCACAACCCCTATAAACTCCCGGGCCTGCTCCAGAGTGACATCATAAGATTCCTTATTATAAGTCTCATAAATCACGGCCGGGACTCCGGCCTTTATCAAGGGGCCAGTAACATAATCCGTACTGGTTGGGTTAGGCGGTACATAATAGGTTAACCAACTTAAATTATTTTTTATCTGTTTAGCATATGATTCTGATGTACTTCCACTTACCGGAGCGAAAATAAAACGATTTTCCTTCCAGTTTCCACTATTGGAGTGCACATCAATGGCTAGATCAAAATCATCTTTTGCAATATCATTTACCACGTATTTCTTGGCCAGTAACTGCCCATTCATCCTCCCCTTATCATAATCACCTTTATCTTTCGTCACATTAATTTTGTAAATGTAATAACAGTATTTAAGGGATTTAGAATTGTTAGTAAGTGATTCACTTAATGCCTGGTGGGACTTATATTCCAGGGGGTGCACTCCTATAATATAGGCAATTTTCACCGGGGAACTGGTATTTCCATAGGGCCCCAGTTTCTCCACACTTCCATATTCTGTGGCACCTAAAGATACACTAGGGCCTGTAACTGCAGAAGATGGAACTATTATTTCTTCATTAGAGTATAATAAAAAAGAAAAAATGGTGGTTATGATGAAGATCATGGATAATACGGCTATTATCATGATAGTTTTATTTCTTTTCATATATTTTCCACCAGTTTAAGGGATGCTGATACTGTCGGGTAATTGGCCATTGGTTTTGTATTGATCTAAAACCTTAGAAAACAGGTTTAACATGGTATCTGGTGATAGATCAGGCTGGCCCGGGGAACTTATACCCACGTAGTTTGCTGCTGCTCCGTTTTTATCCATCCACCCATAGGTCCTCTGGGCAATATCCACGTATTCACTTTTTAACAGTGTGGTACTGGTTACATATCCATAGGGATCATCAGGAGCGTTATAATTATTTATAGGGATGGTCCCGTTTTTGCCCTGGTCTATCATGACTATGGCCTTGGATAGAATATAGATGCACTGATATTTGTCCAGGGTCACTGAACCATAAGTTATACTACCGTAATCGCCACTAGCGTATATTTTACTTGCTAAATCTGGTGCCTGAGATACAGGGAACCCGGTACTCTCTGAAATCTGTGTATTATTAGTGGCTTGTGCTGAGTTTTGCTGGTTATCTTTAAGTAGTATCCCGCAGTAATCCCCAAACCCACCACCAGAATGATACATAGCGCAATCAATATCTTGTTATCAATTCCAACAGTTTTAGATTCCTTTTTATAAAGTGCTTTTCCGCATTGTTCACAAAAACGGGCATCAGCATCGTTTTTAGCACCACAATGTGGACAATTGATTTTATTTATTGGCATGATAGAATTCTCCTAGTAGTAATCATAGACTTTTATATTCCAGGAACTAAGATCTTTGGCGTAAATATTAATCCAGTAGGTTCCAGGACTTGATTTTATGATTATAGTTTTCTGCTTCTCAGTTATAGCTTCAGTAGATGTCCAGTCAATTTCGGCACTGGTTATTTGATTGTTATTATTATCTGTGACATCTAGACTTAGCATGTTGGTGTCGTAGTTTTTCAGAGGTGTTGCCGAGGCCACAATCTTGAATTGATTACCTCTGGTGGTAAATGAAGCTGCATCGTCACTAACACCTGAAAAACTATCAATTTCATGCCATTTATCACTATTAACTACTTCTGAAGATGTCTGGTTAACCACCACGGCATCATTTGAGGGTGATGCATCGTTCTTTTGCAGTAGCATCCCTGATACTAAGCCAAAACCTATGAGCAGAATGGCGCAGATAGCTATTAGAATCTTAATGTTCCTGCTGGAACCTTTATTATTATAATCATTTAATTGGCGTCCGCATTTCACACAGAATGCAGCATCTTCATCATTTTTTGTTCCACACTTGGGACATATCATACTTTTTCCCCCATCACACATTTTTCAGGGATTTTTTAATATATACACCCACGTAACTTCCAGCTATTCCACTTAATAACGCTATTACTAAGATAATAATTATTTTGATCCCAAAGAAGATACTATCAGAAGATATTGCTTGAGAAGATCCATTATCAGTGCTGTTTAAGAATTCATTGGAATAACTATCGGTGGATGGTAATACAGAACTATATGTACTGGCTATTGCTCCAGCAACTCCCATGGTGGTGGCAAATCCTGTCCCGGTAGCCAGTCCGCCTAATACGAATAAAATCAGTGTTAAAAAGCCCCCATTTGCCTGGGCATCAGCATAATCATTACAACTTAATATTCCTACTGTTAATCCTCCAAAGAATATCATGGTTATTATAACCAGTCCAAAATAGGACACCATGTCCAGCAAACCTTGAGATAATAAGAAGCTGTAAAATAAGGCCCCTATAAATAAAAATACTACAGAAACGCCCAATCCAATGAAAATCGATAGAATGTTTATTTTATCATTCCATTTATCTATTCTATTCTTATCTCCACCCACCATGGAATAACCGCACTTTTTACAGAAAACAGCATCAGACCTCACGGCACTTCCACATTTTGGACAGAAATTTTTCTCGTCTGTTTTTATTATTTCCGTTGTTGAATCATTGTATATATCAAATTCCCCCTTTTCTATATTAATGGCCAGTTGTAATAATTTTCATGGTTTCTACATACTTTACAATCTATTCTGGCCCTAGTTAATATCTGGCTTAGTATATTATAATAGTTACTATTATCTTCTACAGTAAATATTATAATGTCATCAACAGTCTGTAACAGAATGATGGAAAAAACGATTTATTATTTTAAAATCGGTATATTTCCTCTTATTTTTCTTATTATCGTGATTATAGTCACAAAAACCTCACAAATCTATTTATATACAATTATAAAATAGTAATTCCAGTTAATGAATATTTGATAATATATTAATTATAAAGGGAGGTGAAAAAGATTAAAAAACAAATAATACTCATCATACTCACTTTAACTGCTATTTTGGTTACTGTTTCTACTTGTAGTGCTGTAACAATCTATGTTAACACCACAGGGGATGATACCAGTGGTGATGGTAGTGCTGATAAACCATTTCAAACCATACAAAAAGGATACGACAACATAACAGATGGTGATACACTCCAACTTGCGGATGGCCAATACATCGGAACAGGAAACACCAACATCACCATTGCTAAGAATCTAACTATTCAAGGCCAAAGCCAGAGTGGAACTATAATAAATGGAAAAAATACCAACTGGACAGGTCTGATTAATATTATGGTAGATGGACCAGTAAATAACTGGATATTCCAGATTCAGCCAGGATACAATGTTACCATACAAAATTTAACAATAACCGGGGGAAGTAGAGTTTCAGGTGGTGCTATAGTTAATAACGGTACTTTGAATGTGGTTGGTTCTAATTTGACAGGAAACCATGTAATTAATAATGGTGGTGCTATCAACAATCACGGTACTTTGAATGTGGTTGATTCCATTTTCACAGGAAACGCAGCACACGCACTTTCTTCCGTTGGTGGTGCTATCTACAATGCTGGTACTTTATTTGTAACAGATTCTACATTCACCGGAAATAATGCATTCTATGGTGGTGCTATCCTTGGGGGTACTTCTACTGTTACAGGTTCTACTTTCACAGAAAACTGGGCAACTTGTGGTGGTGCTATCTACAGTGGTGGTGGTACTTTATTTGTAACAGATTGTACATTCACAGAAAACTCGGCATCCTATGGTGGTGCTATCCAAAACATTTTTGGTACTTTATCTGTAACAGATTCTACATTCAGAGGAAACAGTGTACAAAGGTATGGTGGTGCTATCGCCAATGGGCTTAATGTGGAATATATTAATTTTGCTGGTGGTACTTTGAATGTTGTTGGTTCCACTTTTAATGGTAACAATGCAAATGGTTTTGGTGGTGGTTTTGGTGGTGCTATCTATAATTATAATGGTACTTTAACTGCTCATTTCAACAGAATCTACAATAACACAGCATTAAATGGTAATGCCATCTATTGCAATGGAAGTACTATTAATGCTGAGAATAATTGGTGGGGCTCTAATGCAAATCCAACAAGCATTTCTAACCTTATTATACTTGGATATGGGGGTACTATTGATGCTGATCCTTGGGTTATTTTAACCATTAATGCTAATCCAACCACTATCAATAAAAACGAACAATCAATCATAACTGCAGATTTAAACCACATCAACGGTGACGGTGATTTAATTGGTGGTCATATTCCAGATGGACAGATAACCCTGAATATTCCTTGGGGAAGCTTTATAGGCTCATTAACACCCCATTCAATCACATTGAACACAGTAGATGGAATTATTATAGCTACGTTCTTAGCTAATGGAGGATCAACTCCGAGCCCGAATCCTTTAAAAGTTACTGCCACAGCAGATGGTTACACTACAAATAACGCTGAATCAGCATATATCACCATAAACGATGCTCCAGTAGCAAATCCTGATACTGCAACTACTAATGAGGATACTTCATTGGATGTAAACGTGAGAAGCAATGATAATGACCCTGATGGTGACCTCATAACCGTAACTAGTGTTTTTACCCCTAATTATGGTACTACAAGCATTGTAGGTGGAAATGTCAGATATACTCCAAACAGCAATTATAACGGGCTTGATAGTTTCAATTACACTATAAGCGATGGTAAAGGCGGAACAGCAATCGGTACTGTAACCATAACTGTAATAGCTGTAAATGATGCTCCAGTAGCTAATAATGACTCCAAAACCACAGATGAAGATACATCGGTAAGTGGCAAAGTAACTGCTACCGATGTTGATAAGGATACATTAACTTACACTCAAGGAACTGGACCATCAAATGGTACTGTAATTGTTAATAGTGACGGAACATACACCTACACACCAGATGCTGACTTTAATGGTGATGATAGTTTCACCATAATAGTAAGCGATGGTAATGGAGGTAAAGACACTGCTACAGTAACCATTACTGTTAATGCAGTTAACGATGTGCCAGTAGCAAACGATGAAACTAAAACCACTGACGAAGACACTCCACTCAGTGATAGTTTAAGCGGTTCTGATGTTGACGGTAACCCATTAAACTTCGCCCTAAAAACTGGACCTGCTCATGGTACCGTAATTGTTAATAGTGACGGAACATACACCTACACACCAGATGCAAACTACAACGGACCAGATAGCTTTAAATTCACTGTAAACGATGCTAAAGGTGAAACAGATGAAGGTACAATAAGTATAACTGTTAATTCAGTAAATGATAACCCCGTAGCAATAGATGACTCTGCAACCACCAAAGAAGAAACCCCAATAACCATAAATGTACGGGGTAATGATTCAGACGTGGATAAAGATTCATTAACTCTTGTAGTTGTCAGTAACCCTAAAAATGGTTCAATAAAAATTAATGCTGATGGAACTGTGACTTACACTCCAAATGCAAACTTCTACAGTACTGACAGCTTTACATACACCATAATTGATGGTAATGGTGGCACAGCAACTGGTACAGTAACTGTTAATGTAGCCCAGAAAGTTTCAAGCATCTATGTTATTACCAAAGCAAGTAAAAACAACCCTACTGTAGGTGAGACTATAAAAATCACCTTCAAATTAGGGAACAACGGTCCAGAAACTGCAGAAAATGTGAAATTCACATATAAACTGCCTGAAGGACTGGAATTTGCGGGCATGAATGGTGATGGAACTTTCAGCTATGATGCAGCAACAAGAACCATAACCTGGAATCTTGGAGACGTCCCAGTAGGAGACCCATACCTTTACGTGAATGTTAAAGTGCTAAAAGCTGGTAGTTTCTTATTTGACCCAAGGGTAACTACCGACACCTTTGATAATGCCTTACCAGCAATTGTACAGTCTGCTACAGTGAATGCAGTGAATGTAGCTGCAAATGAAACTACAACAGTAAACGCAGTAACTACAACAGAAAAATCAGTGGGAATGCAGAAAACAGGATTACCAATAGCAGGATTAATACTAGCTATGCTTGCGGTTTGTGGTGGGTTTTTAGTGCCAAAAAGGAAATAAACTTTTTTCCTTTTTTTTATTTTTATTTTTCTAAGATTAATTTCGTCTCATGAATCCGTAAGGCTTACTCAAAAAAAGAATATTCAGCACAATACTTCCTCAATATAAATGCACATTTTTTTATTTTATCATAATCCATATTTCCGAGTTGTTTTAATATAAAACCCTGCAATGTATCATAATAAGTGAAACCATAGTTCTGAGGATTCATTTTTATATCCACATTTTTATTTATAAAGGTCACCACGGGCCTCACACGAACACCAGTTATACCCTGGGCAGATATATATTTTGATAGCCCTGTTGCATTATACCTGGACTGTCTGCCAGGGTTGGTGTGTAATGGTCTTAAATGTCCTTTTTTTATAATTTGTAGGTCATCCCCATTGAGCTGGAATCTACCCAGATAATTCTTGGTCTCTATTGCAAAAACGCCGGTAGGCCCCACAACTATATGGTCAAGATTGCCTTTGGTATGAGGTAGGGTTACATCATTAAAAACAAAGAATCCTCTGGGGAGAGTGTTTAGATATCTGGCTACTTTTCTTTCACCCCTCACACCTTTCTTCCAGATTTTTCTCTTTTCAGAGGCTTTTCTGAATAATAATATACCAGCAGCAAATATTCCCGCTGCAATATATTCTCTGGTGATAAATATTGCTAATAGTCCAATTAAACCAATTATGACTCCGATTAACATGGCTACGCCAAAATATGATGCCTGGCGCTCAGCATAGTATCGGCGATTTTTTATAAGCTTCCTTTTAGATTTATAGGATCTCTTTGCACGGGGGGCTCCTTTAAGGTTCCCACCACATTTTGAACATCTTTTGATATTAAGCACAGGCTGGACCTGGTACTGAGCCCCGCATTGTTCACAAGCTACATCTTTCATTTTACTTAAAATCCCCAATAATATTTTTAAAAATTAATATTTCCTATTACTTTGAATATCGACTCAAAGCAGGTTATTTGGATTCAATTTTGATATAATGTGTTTAATCTTCCCATATCCATTATAAGTCGACCATTCAAGTATAATAGGATTTGGATAGAGCGTATGAAAAGTAAAAATATCTAAATCATTATTATAAAAAATATAAATGCATATTTGATTAAAAACGTTGACATCCTGAAATCATCACACCATGGAAGAGAAACCGGGTTTATGAACCTTTTTTAAATAATTCAACATTTAATATATGAAAATAAAATTAATCAAAAAAAATATTTTTTTATGCAGTTTCTTTAAAATGATTAGAGTCATTATTTGATCTTAATAAGACCTAATCCTTTGAAATTCTTGTGTGAATATTCTTATATTAAATAAACTGAGAAATTAACTTATTAATGTATATTATTAATTTTTCAATGTTATCCATAAAATTATATATAGAAAATGAAAATATTATTTTGTAGAATATTTTTAATTAATAAATGGGAGACTATGAAATGAGTAATATAGACAATGTTTCAGAACAACCAAACATCTGTTCAGATTGTGGGAGTGAAAATACAGAAACTGCAAAGTTTTGCGTAGAATGTGGCCAAAATATACAAATTAATCAGGAAACTGAAAGTGTTTGTTATGGATGTGGAGCTATTAGTCCCGCCGGCGTTAAATTTTGTCCAGAATGTGGCCAAAATCTTCTTGAAAAAACTACTCCAACTAACACCAGTAGCAGTTCTTCTTCTGGTAATCTAAGTAATTTAATTAATAAAAAAAAGCCCATTACTCAGAGGAAAGGATTAACCAGTAAATTATTTTCTGATGCAGGTAAAGCTAGCCTATAAGGCCAAAACAGATATTAAAAAATCTATTCAGGATTATACTCTGGCAATTGAGGCTGAAATCAATGAAACTCACGACAGTTACATTGTAACCGTTGAGCTACCCCAAATAAAAAAAGAAGATCTGGATATTGATATTACTCCTCGCAGGATAAATCTAAAAGCTGAATTTGATCATGAAGTCGAAATTGAACAGGGTACCCAAATAGTACGTAAAGAAATAGAACGAGGCAGTTTAAACAAAGATATTCTTTTGAGAAAAGAAATAGTTCCGGAGAAAGCTGAAGCTGAATTTGATAACGATCTTTTAATTATTAAGCTTCCTAAAGCAGATATAGATCAAGGACATAAACTAAAAATTTAAATACTTTTTAATATTTTATTATTTTTGGAGATGATTTAAATTCAATGTGATCAACATCCAGAAAAAAAGGCTGTTGCAGTTTGTTTAGGATGTCATAAAGGTCTATGCCAAGAATGTCGCCTTTATTATGATGATAAAAGTGTTTGTGAAGATTGTTTAGTTTCTATTAATAAAATGGAGACTTCAAATACCACTGACAAATTAATTGCTGATGTGGAAACTGAATTTTCTAAAGCTCAAGAAAAAGTAAATATTTTTATTAAAGAAAATAAAATTGATGAAGAGCTTGGTAAATTCAAGAATGAAGCTAATGATCTGGCTGATGATTTTTATAATAAGTTTAAAGATTTTAAATTAAAAAATTCCAAAAATAAAGGATTTTTAATTTGTGAAAATTGTTTGGGATATTATAAACTTCAAAAAGGCGAATTTCCTGATGATTTTGATGAATGTGAATGCGGTGGAAAACTTAAATTCGCAAAAACTCTAAATTCATAATTCTATCGTATTTAATCATTTAATATTCCATTGTTTATAACAAAATAAAATAAAAACCTATTTCACCACAAACTAACAAAATAAATATAGATAAACATGGTGGAACTACTATTCTTTCTCATAATGGTCTTCTTAGTGGCCCTCATATCTCGTAAAATTGACCATCTCCCGGTATCGGCTCAGATGATATTCATCTTTGCGGGAATTCTGGCCGGCTATTTTTTAACTGGTTTTGTGGATGTACGCGAACCTCCCGTATCCACCATAGTACTCATTATTGCCGAGGTGGCCCTGGTACTGGTACTATTTACCGACGCCTCCCGGGTCAAACTCGGGGCCCTTAAATCCAATCTACTAACTCTCAGATTATTAAGTATAGGACTAATCTCCACCATAGTCCTGGGAATTGTGGCCGCCGTGGTAATATTCACTGATTTAACTTTCTGGGAAGCGGCCATCATCGGGGTGGTTCTGGCCCCTACTGATGCTGCCCTGGGCCAGATTGTGGTTAAAAATAAGAAAATCCCGGAAAGAATCCGCAAAGCTCTGGAAGTGGAGAGCGGTTTAAATGACGGACTATGCGTACCATTCTTACTGGTATTTATTGCCATTGGCCTGGCTGAAGAGGCCTTTTCTCCTGCCGGATACTTCGTGGAGGTGGCCCTGGCCCAGATAGGATTAGGGGCCCTGGTTGGTCTGGGGGTGGGCATTATAGGCTCAGGAATAGTTATAAAATCCAGAGATAAAGGGATGGATTACTCCCGAGTATCAGAGAATAGCCTTCCTGGTCCTGGCTGTCATTTCATTTCTACTGGCCGACGAGATAGGGGGCAGTGGTTTTATAGCTGCCTTTGTAGGTGGTCTGGCCACAGGATACATCACCCGGGATGCTGGAAAAGTCCTCATTGATTTTGCCGAGGCCGAAGGCCAGTTTCTAAACCTCACGGTTTTCTTTCTTCTGGGAATAATAATGGCCGGACTCCTACCATTTATAACATGGCAGATTGTGCTCTATGCCATTTTAAGCCTTACCATCATCCGCATACTACCAGTGGCCCTGTCCTTAATCGGGGCCAAAGTGGATATTGATTCCACCTTATTCATGGGCTGGTTTGGTCCCCGGGGCCTGGCCTCAGTGGTACTGGCCCTGATAGCCTTGGAGGAGTTGGGATCTTTCCCTGGTGAGAATACCTTTATTTTAGCGGTGTTTACCACGGTGCTCTTTAGTGTGGTGGCCCACGGGGTGACGGCCTTGCCTTTATCAAGGCTTTATGTTAATAAAATTAAATCAAATGAATGACATATATGATGGCAAGCAAGAAAGATAAATTAAAATCAATTTAACCTTAATAGGGGGTTTTCAATGTTAGATTTTGGTATAACGGCCCAGGAAAAAATGGAAGATTATGACACCAAATTTTTGAATGAACTAATCCCAGATGAGGAAATTTCTGGTGAAATTGTCATGGGAGACTTTAAGGCCTTACCCATGGGTGGAAGGGAAGTAGCTGAATTCTATTTAATAATAACCGATCACGGAAACCGTAAAAAATGGGTTTGTGAATTTATAACTCCTTATTATCCGGAAACCGATAATATTTATGGGGAAAATGGGGGCTTATTTTACACATTTATTGACTCTTTAAATCACGTGGTTAACCAGACTCCTAATAAATTGGCAGGAGAACTATTCGGTGAATTTCCACCAGCTACGGAAAACAGTAAATAATAATCTATCCCGGGTTACAGTAAAAACAGTTGAATCATCTAATGAAGATACTAAAACGGTTAATTTGGAAGTCTTGGATGTAACCATTTATAAAAAATCAAAAACTCCCGATTCTGTATCAATTTATGATTTGGCAGAAGAAAATCCGGTTATTCTATCGGCCTATGCCCATCTTCGCAATAAAGGAGACCGCATCACGGTCGAAAACGTTCGATTTGAATTAAAAACACTCTTTGATGATAAAAATATCACGGAAGAGGCCTATAAATCAGCATTAAAAGAATTGAAAAGAATTTAAGATACTTAATCTTTTTAAATGGAGTACAAAACATCACACTGATGAAAAATTAAATTAATTCCGTTTAAGGATCATATAAATAATAGTAGTGGAGAAACCACATTAATATTTACTTGCATCGAAATTGGCGTTTATTTTGTAATATTAGGGATTTAAACTTAGTAAACTTTGATTATACTTATTCTTGATAACTTATTTTAACTATCCTCTTTTCAAATGCTATAAATTACATATTGTATAACGAAACATTTAAATATTTAAACTTTAAACTTTAAAATAATAATTACAAAACATTATTATTCATAAATTTATGGAGGCAAAAATGCATAAAAAACTAAAATTTTTATTATTAACATTTATTTTGTGTGCATCTTTTTTAACAGTACAATCGGTATCTGCGGCTACACAAAATGACACTTTAAACAAAACAATGCTTATAATAGATACCCACTGGGATAGTGCGGAATGGAATCCATTCGATACGAATACCTATTTGTATACAGAAACATATGTTATTGAGGTAAATAGTGGAAGGCATCTAGATCATCAAAAATTACTCTATGAACTGTACAACCCTGAGGGAATTCGTTGTGAAGTTCAAAACCATCAAACTGGTGAGGCATGGTATAACTTGATGGGAGATGTATATGCTAAAGCACATTTCTGTGGTCCTTTTCCTTTTCATTATGAAAATCATCAAGTTAAGAAATGGTATTTAAAAGTGATTTATAATGGAACTGATCAATATGCTCCTGCTGAGAAGACTATCTATTTTTATCATGACTAATTTTGAGATCCGTGGGGTGGAAGTGATTAAATAACTGTCATATAACATCCAAATAAAAATTAAATTAAAAAAATCTTTTTTAAATTATTTTCATTTAAAATGTTATTTACTATAATTTTATGTAAAATAAAAAAATATAATTAAATATTTATTTTATTCTTTTAAGGCCCAGTAGCACCTTTTAGGAGAAATTATGGTCTCGTCTTTTTTAAGTTCTTTCATTATTTTGTCCACTTCTTTTTTATCTACTCCAGAGATTTGACTGACCTTGGTGGCGTTTAAAGGTTCTTCAGACTCTTTGAATGCTTTAATTACTTTTTCGGTATTATTCATGGTTTCACCATTTTAAATTAATAATATAATTAAAATAATAAGTTTAAATAATTAATCTAACTCCCGGAACTCCACCTTGTAGTCTTTCCAGGGGTTCCGGCCATTTTTAGAAGGCTGGGTACCATTGTAGGTAATGCGTACTTCACTGCCATAGGGGACCTTTTCCATGAGGCTGTCCAGGACAGTGGATCCCCAGATTTTAATCTCTTCCTTATTTTCCTGTTTGAGGGTGTACATGTTGCTTTTGTACTGGCCCACTTCCTCTTCCTTGTCAATAAAAATACCCTGGACAGATTCTCCGGTGGCCGCCGGGTCCCATATATTGACTTTTTCCTTTTTCTCTTCGTCCTTTTTTACTTCTATCCATTCGCTCATGATAATCACTTTTTGATAAAAATTAGTTTAATTATTAGTATATTAATTCATGTTGTAGGTGTGTATTATATTTTATATTATTACTAATAAAGTTTATTTTAATAAATTTGTTATAAATAAATTCAATTTTTAATTAATATTATTTGCATCGGCCTAAATTTAATATTATTTAATCAGGGATTCTCCAAATACTCCCCTAATTACTATTCTAGGGAGGGCAGTTTTTTGTATTAAGATTAATTAATCATTGATTAAGATTTATTGTGTAAGTATTAAGGCAAGGCTTATTAGAGATGAAGTTAGATTTAGGTGTAATTTATCTTTTTTTGATAAATTATTCGTGGAAGGTCATCCCCCCGATCTTCCATGAATCACCCCCCCTTTTTTAGAATAAAAATTAATGCTTATTTTTGATTAAATAGTTATATTCTCCAAAATATTTCTGATATTTATTTTCATCACCAGACTTTAAATTGGGAATAGTTTAATTAGAACAGTATAAAATCCCATTCAAATCATTATATGGCTTGAATCTATTTATTTCTTAATTAACTCCTTCAATTCCACAATTTCCGCCTGCAAACTGTCAATCTTATCATGCAGCACGTCAATCTTATCCATCTCTTCAATTTCCGTGTCTTTAATAAACATGGAAGTGATGGTGGCTGTTAAGAAACTGATAAACCCGATCCCGGCAAACATGATTACTACGCCTACCATTCTTCCGGCATTGGTCTGGGCCGAGATATCTCCATAGCCCACTGTGGTGATGGTTACCACCATGTACCATAAAGCATCGTCCAGGCCCGTCATTTGCGGGTTCTGGCCGTGCTCCACAATGTAAAAGATAATGGTCCCTGAAAAAAGGATGATTAAAATAGCAAAAATACCCTGGTCAATATGGGTTTTGTGCAGATAATCTAGGATGTGTCTGATTTCTTTTTTAAACAGAGCAGCAATACGAATAAGTCTGAAATACCGAAGATAGGTACTGTAGTGGCCTACCAGAATCTCAGGAATCATCCCTATAATGTCGGTCCAGTTGTGTTTTAAAAACTCTTTCCGGTCCGGTGCCCGGTACATGCGGTAAATAAACTCAGGGATGAGTATTAAAACCACGGTTAAGTCAAAAAATACGATCATCCCATAAACCTGGGGATTTACCGGTACAAAGGTAATCAGAGTAAGTAAAATAACATCGGCCAGTATCAAAAAAATAATCATGGATTCAAATAATCGAGATAAGTCCCGGTTAATGGTATTAAAAGGGATAAGGTCAGCTATTTTTTTATTCATATAAAACCTCAAAGTTATTATTCTTGTAATTGTGGTTAGATAAGTCCATTAATTAGTGAAGTATAAAAGTTATAAATTAATTTATTTACCACCTAATATAAATGATTTAACATGCCTACCCTTAGAATCCACACCATTGGCCACAGCAATCACTCCCTGGAAGAATTTATCAAAATATTAAAAGAAAACCATATTGAAACTGTGGTGGATGTTAGATCTTCCCCCTACAGCAAACACGTGCCTCACTTTAATAAAAAGATATTACAGGAAGCTGTGGAAAATGCATCTCTTCAGTATATATTTCTCGGCTCAAAAATAGGTGGCAAACCTCGCAGCCAGGAATTTTATCAGGACGGGAAAGTAAACTACCAGTTGCTGGCCCAAACCTCAAAATTCAAAGAGGGCCTTCGCGAAATAATACTGCGGGCCGCTGACCAGGAAATGGTTCTCATGTGCAGTGAAGAAAATCCATTCCAGTGCCACCGTCACCATTTGATTGGCCACAACTTACAAAAAAGAGGTTTTCAGGTAATTCACCTGCGAAAGAATGGTGTTAAAGAGAAGATTGACTATCAAAAGACTCTTTTTTAAAATTTCTTTTAAATTTAATTCTATATTGGTGTTAATTTTTGAATATTTACTACTTCTTAATTTCTAGACTGCAAAATTTTAAATCCATAGAAAGTAACAATAAGAATTATAATAAAATTAGCGATATGAGGGGATGACTTTAAAAAATGGCCCAAATCAAAATAAATATTAAAAGTTCCAACTGTCCACAATGTGGGGTTAAAAATCCAGAGGGCAGGGAATTCTGCGTTAAATGCGGGACTAAACTTAATTCTCATCAATCTAATCAGCCGGAAAAAACCTGTCCAAGGTGCGACCTGCAAAACAGGCCAGGAGCAGTTTTCTGTGCCAGTTGTGGTAAAAACCTATCTCCTAAAGTTAAAAAAAGGCGCAAAAGAAAACTGGCCAAAAAAGTTTATAAAACTTCTAAAGTTATTGTTAAATCATCCACTTCCCGCAGTTTTAGAGATAAAACTATTAAAAAGGTTTTAGATGATGTTGACCATTTAAAGGAGAAAAATTTTGTTAAAATTGATAAAACCATGCGGACATTAAGTAAAAATAAAACCAGTAAGTATGGCTATCTTATTTGCGATAGCTGTCCGGTTTATTATAAATTAGATGGAAAAATCAGTCCCGAGAATAAGAAAACCTGTGCCTGTGGTGGCAAATTGATTTTTTCTTCTAAGCCCCGTTATTCTGATTAGATTATAATCCAAAATAAATAATAAAATTTATTTTTAGCGCCGGCCAATCCTTTCTCCACAGCCGGGACAGAAGTTATCCTCTTCCAGTAATTCAAATCCACAGGATACGCAGGAAAAAGTATCTATTTCTTTTACCGAATCCAGGAAATGTTTTTCCAGGATCTGTCCGTATTTTCCTGATTCAATCCATTTTAACATTTCTGCAGCCCGCATAACGCTCCAGGTGTGTTTTTCTTCCAGGGATAGTAGTATTTTATCCACCCGGTCCAGGGAGTTGTAATCATAGTCTTTAAAGCTCCGGGCTTGATTTATAAAGACCTCAGTATTTATCTGTGAAGCGTATTTTTTAGGAAGCCCGGACATTTTCATTAAAGTGCTCATAACCGCTTCTATATCCTGACAGGCCAGCATACCGGCCCGGTCGGCACTGAACTGGGACATTTTATTCCAGTGGATTAAGGGATATTTTAAACCTTTGGATAGTATTTTTCCCACACCCAGCGGGGTGGCCGAACCGGCAATCTCCCCAATATAGGGGATCAACATGGTCATTTCATGATATAACATGTGGCCGCTTTTAATGTGGCCCACTTCATGACCCAGGACATATAGCAATTCTTCATTGGATAAGGAATCCACTGCTCCGGAATTGAGGACAATTAAGGGGTTTTCAGTTCCGGTGGTAAAGGCATTAACTTCAAATCCCGGCTGTATATATAAATCAGGGATGTTTTTAAGGTATAAATTGCGGCAGACTTCTTCTAATAATTCATAAATATCTGGAAAACTGGTTTCAGTAACTTTTAGACAGCTTCCTGAAAAAATTAGCCGGCTGTCACGTTCCATGGTATGTTTATTGAACTTTTTGGCCATGCTTTTTATGCCTGGTGTTTTCTCCAGAGTTTCCAGGGCCAGTCGATCATACTTGTGTTCGTATTCCCTGGGATGAAGTTGGTACAATCGTTTTCTTTCCATTTTATCGCCGTGTAAGTGATTTAAAGTTTAAATTTTATTTAATTTGTTTTGGTTAATTGATAATTGATAATATATTGTATAATTTTATTGAAAATATTTGACTACTTTTTTGACTAATATACAAAGAATTATTAATAGAATTTATTTTCGACTACTTTTTTGACTAGTTCGAGTGGTATTTGACCACGCTATTGGACCACAATTGACTATAATTTTGGACCACCAATTGACTACCCTGACTAATAAAATATTTGACATTTATTTGACAACCACTTATAAAAATTAGTTTAAAAATTGTTCTTCAAAACATAATAAGTGGAACGGCTGCCACCTTTCTTTTCTATGAGATTAAGGTCCATTAACCTTCTGAGGTCCTTATAGGCCCCCTGGCGGGAAATATTAAATAATTTTTTAACTTCCAGGTTGGTTATCTGGCCATTTAGATGTATGTATTCAATTATTTTCATCTGCTTTTTGGACAATTTAATCTGCTCTTTAGGAGAAACATCCGGGGAAAATAAAAGAATCTGATCTTTTATACGGGAAATAGAAATTAGAAAGCCATCTATAAAATATTCCAACCATAGGGTTAGATCCCGGGACTTGGGATCCACAGAATTAAGCGCATTATAATACGCCGAACGGTCGCTATCATAGTATTCGTCCAGGGTAAAAAATCGGTCAATATCAAACTCCTCATGATGGAGCAAAAGAGCTGCCAGGGCCCGGGCGGTCCGGCCATTACCATCCACAAAGGGATGTATTCGCACAAACTCATAGTGGGTAACACCTGCCGCCAGCACAGGATTTAAATCCTCCAGATTATTTAACCATTCAATGAATTTCTCCATTTCTCCCTCCACCAGGTAGGCTGATGGGGGGGGGTAAAAACAACTTCTCCCAGATTATTGGCTACAAAAACAGGTATGGTCCGGTACTGGCCTTCCATATAGGTATCTTCCAGGGTATGATAGGTTATATCGTGATGGAGCATTAAAATAGATTTACCCGTTATTTTTCCATCATCCAGGTATTTGTCCAGATTTTTAAGGACATTTAAGTAATTAATAACTTCCTGCTGGGCCTTCTTCTGGGCTGTTATTTTAAGACCCCGGGCCAGTTTATCCACTTCATTTAAGGAGAGAGGATTTCCCTCGATGGCCGTAGAATAGTGGGCCGACTTTAACAGGGCCTCTCTTTTTAGAGAAACTTCCATTTCCACCACCAGAGGTGCATTAATAATAAAATCCCGGGCTGAATTTATGTGCAGGAGATTATTAACCATTTGATGGGTGTAAATGAACTTGGGATGAAACATTATAATTAAACCTTTAAATGTCTTTTTTGCCTTTTAGCAAGTATATGGGTGGTTTTGATGATTTATTCTTCATTTAAAAATTATAATTTGACTATCTTTTTGACTACTTTTAGTATATGATTAATCAAATAAATATTTGACTATTTTCTGACTACTTAAAGCACAAGTTTAAAAACACTGAACTTATTTGACCACAGTTTGACTACCAATATTATCGTTCAGGTCCACATTTCTATGTGATTTGACCACGTTTTGACTACCAACATTATCTAATTTTGACTACTTTTTTTATGTGATTTGACCACTTTTTGACCACAGGTATTTATTTTCCACAGCTTCAAAATCAATCAGCACCACTTTATAAATCAAAATAATACTCAAAAAAACATTTATTAACCAATAAGTACCATTAAACATATCTAATAAAGAAATTCACTTCTTACAATTACTTATAAAACGAGATAATATGGTCAACAAGGTACTGCATAGACTTAAAAACGACATCCGCTACCGGGATAAAATAGAGCACGTGGAAACCCTCCCTGCCCGGGAAGCCAGGTATGTTAAGGTAGAAAACCTACCTGAGAATATAAGTCACTATCTGGAGGAAAATAATTTTCAACTCTACCAGCACCAGGCCCAGGCCTTCGGTCACGTTCGAAAGGGAAAAAATGTACTTATTACCACCCCCACTGCTTCCGGAAAGACCATGGCCTTTAATCTCCCAATCATGGAGCAGTTAACAAATAACGACCAGGCCACAGCCCTTTACATCTACCCGGCCAAGGCCCTGGCTAATGACCAGTTGCAGATAATAAAAACTTTAGAAAAAATCTAAAACTCAAATTAATCCCTAATATTTATGACGGGGACACTCCTAAAAGTGAAAGGCCCTGGATAAAAAAGAATTCCCGTTTGATTTTAACCAATCCCTATGAACTACACCTTATTTTATACTGGCATCACCAGTGGGAGAGATTCTATAAAAACCTTAAATTTGTGGTTATTGACGAGGCCCACCAGTACCGGGGTGTTTTTGGTTCTAATGTGGCCTTTTTAATCCGCAGACTACGAAGAATATGCAATTATTACGGCTCTGATCCCCAGTTTATTCTCTCTTCAGCCACCCTGGCCAATCCCCTGGAGTTCAGTGAAAAGTTGATTGGAAAAACCTTTCACTTAATCTCGCAGGATACCTCCCCTAGTGGAGAGAAGCATTTCATACTATACAACCCCTATAAAACTAAGAATGATCTCTCGGTCCACCAGGAAACCATGAATTTGTTCTTAT
>CAVOPP010000006.1:0-21466 GCA_963698135.1 uncultured Methanobacteriaceae archaeon
AGGGCCTGTAACTGCAGAAGATGGAACTATTATTTCTTCATTAGAGTATAATAAAAAAGAAAAAATGGTGGTTATGATGAAGATCATGGATAATACGGCTATTATCATGATAGTTTTATTTCTTTTCATATATTTTCCACCATTTTAAGGGATGCTTATAGTGTCGGGTAATTGGCCATTGGTTTTGTATTGATCTAAAACCTTAGAAAACAGGTTTAACATGGTATCTGGTGATAGATCAGGTTGACCAGGGGTACTTATACCCACGTAGTTTGCTGCTGCTCCGTTTTTATCCATCCACCCATAGGTCCTCTGGGCAATATCCACGTATTCACTTTTTAACAGTGTGGTACTGGTTACATATCCATAGGGATCTTCAGGGGCGTTATAATTATTTATAGGGATGGTCCCGTTTTTTCCCTGGTCTATCATGACTATGGCCTTGGATAGAATATAGATACACTGGTATTTGTCCAGGGTCACTGAACCATAAGTTATACTACCGTAATCGCCACTGGCATATATTTTACTGGCTAAATCTGGTGCCTGAGAGACCGGAAACCCGGTACTCTCTGAAATCTGTGTATTATTAGTGGCTTGTGCTGAGTTTTGCTGGTTATCTTTAAGTAGTATTCCCGCAGTAATCCCCAAACCCACCACCAGAATGATACATAGCGCAATCAATATCTTGTTATCAATTCCAACAGTTTTAGATTCCTTTTTATAAAGTGCTTTTCCGCATTGTTCACAAAAACGGGCATCAGCATCGTTTTTAGCACCACAATGTGGACAATTGATTTTATTTATGGGCATGATAGAATTCTCCTAGTAGTAATCATAGACTTTTATATTCCAGGAACTAAGATCTTTGGCGTAAATATTAATCCAGTAGGTTCCAGGACTTGATTTTATGATTATAGTTTTCTGCTTCTCAGTTATAGCTTCAGTAGATGTCCAGTCAATTTCTGCACTGGTTATTTGATTGTTATTATTATCTGTGACATCTAGACTTAGCATGTTGGTGTCGTAGTTTTTCAGAGGTGTTGCCGAGGCCACAATCTTGAATTGATTACCTCTGGTGGTAAATGAAGCTGCATCGTCACTAACACCTGAAAAACTATCAATTTCATGCCATTTATCACTATTAACTACTTCCGATGATGTCTGGTTAACCACCACGGCATCATTTGAGGGTGATGCATTGTTCTTTTGAAGTAGCATCCCTGATACTAAGCCAAAACCTATGAGCAGAATGGCGCAGATAGCTATTAGAATCTTAATGTTCCTGCTGGAACCTTTATTATTATAATCATTTAATTGGCGTCCGCATTTCACACAGAATGCAGCATCTTCATCATTTTTTGTTCCACACTTGGGACATATCATACTTTTTCCCCCATCACACATTTTTCAGGGATTTTTTAATATATACACCCACGTAACTTCCAGCTATTCCACTTAATAACGCTATTACTAAGATAATAATTATTTTGATCCCAAAGAAGATACTATCAGAAGATATTGCTTGAGAAGATCCATTATCAGTGCTGTTTAAGAATTCATTGGAATAACTATCGGTGGATGGTAATACAGAACTATATGTACTGGCTATTGCTCCAGCAACTCCCATGGCGCTGACAAATCCTGTCCCGGTAGCCAGTCCGCCTAATACGAATAAAATCAGTGTTAAAAATCCCCCATTTGCCTGGGCATCAGCATAATCATTACAACTTAATATTCCTACTGTCAATCCTCCAAAGAATATCATGGTTATTATAACCAGTCCAAAATAGGACACCATGTCCAGCAAACCTTGAGATAATAAGAAGCTGTAAAATAAGGCCCCTATAAATAAAAATACTACAGAAACGCCCAATCCAATGAAAATCGATAGGATGTTTATTTTATCATTCCATTTATCTATTCTATTCTTATCTCCACCCGCCATGGAATAACCGCACTTTTTACAGAAAACAGCATCAGACCTCACGGCACTTCCACATTTTGGACAGAAATTTTTCTCGTCTGTTTTTATTTCCGTTGTTGAATCATTGTATATATCAAATTCCCCCTTTCTATATTAATGGCCATAGTTGTAATAATTTTCATGGTTTCTACATACTTTACAACCTATTCTGGCCCTAGTTAATATCTGGCTTAGTATATTATAATAGTTACTATTATATTCTACAGTAACTATTATAATGTCATTTTAGAAATTGAAAATTAACTTTGTATAAAATAATTATTAATATTCAAAGATACAATTCCTTATTAATCATAAATAATTAATATAAAATATATATTCAGATAAATATAATTTAATTCATACTAATCGGAGAATTGATTCATATGGAGCAGGACATTAATAATTTGATTAAATGCCAAGATTGCGGTTCAGAAAATGTAGAAAATGCTAGATTTTGTGCCGAATGTGGTAAAATAATGCCTATTAATGAATCTCAGCTTGTTAAAGCCAACACATGTCCAGTTTGTGGTAATAAAAATCCGAAAGATTCTAAATTTTGTTTTGAATGTGGAAATGACTTGCCTTTAAAAAACGATTCTTCTTCTATGGTATGCATTGTTTGTGGAACAATGAATGTTCCAGGATCTGTTTTTTGCTCTGAATGTGGAAAAAAGATCTTTGAAAAGGAACCAAAAAACAATAAGCAACAAAAAAATGAAATAAAAATTGATTATAATACAATTATTAGTGAAATCAGCATGGTTTTAAATGCTATTGCTGATATCTTAGCAAATATTTTTGATAGAATAAATGAAGCGGTTAACTCGCATTCATCTAAAAAATCTAGATATCTAATATGTAAAAAATGTGATGGTTACTACAAACTAAAATATGGAGAATCTCCTCAAGATTATATTAAATGTGAATGCGGAGGCCAATTTTACTTATCTGATAAATTGAATTAGTACTATTTTTGATTAATTTTTTTATAAATGAGTTTTTTAGTTTTTATAGGTATTCCCTTCAGTTTTCAATGATTCATATAAATTTATATATGTAGATTAGATAAGATATTCTTATCTGGTTTATGGAGAAGATTATATGGAAGGGGATGTAAAAAATTCAAAAAAAAATTCAAATATTACTTGTGGAAATTGTGGAACAGAAAATTTAGAAAATGCTCGTTTTTGTGCAGAATGTGGTGAAGAAATTGTATTAAATTCATCTACCCAAAATTGTCCAGGTTGTGGGGGTGAACTAGCTGAAGGTGCCAGATTTTGTGCTGAATGTGGGGAAGATGTTTTAAGTCTACCTGAAAAAGCTTTACAGAATATATGTCCAGGATGCGGCTATGAAAACCCAGAAAACTCAAAATTTTGTGCCGACTGTGGTAAATTAATGCCTGTTGATGAGTCGCAACTTTTGATTTCTAATTTTTGTCCAGAATGTGGATTTCAAAATTCTGAAAATTCCCAGTTTTGTGCTGAATGTGGAAAAACTCTACCTTTAATAAATTCAACCGAAACAGTATGTCCTAAATGTAATCATATGAATCTTGCAGGGGCTACTTTTTGTGCAGAATGTGGAAAAACATTATTTGAGAAGAAGGATCATAGGAAAAAAAGGCCTATGCTAGATGAAATTAAATCAGAATCAAGTAATATTCTTAATAATAAATCATTAAAAGAAATTAAATCTCACTCCAGCAAGGTTATTAGTGAAAAATCCCCTGAATTTAAGTCTGATTCGAATTCTAATCGTACCAGGAGATCCTTTGATAATGTTAAATCTGAAAAAAAATCAAGTTCTTCCACAGGAATCGGAGGCCTTTTTGGGAAAAAATCAAGCCTGAAAAAAGGTCTGAATAAAACTTTAGGAGAAATTGAAGAAAAAACTCAGCCTCATTTAAATAATATTGATTCTTCATTAAATAATTTACAAAATAAAGAAAAAGAAAATTATGGTTATTTAATTTGTGATTCCTGCTCAGGTTACTACGAATTACAAGAGGGAGAATCTATTAATGATTTTGAAGGTTGTAACTGTGGGGGCAACTTCATTTTTGCCAGAACCCTTAATTAACCCCTCAATTCTTTTTTTATCTTCGTCCAAATTTGGATCCGCAACCTGGACAAAATTTTTCATTACCAGTTAGTTCAAATCCACATTTTAAACAAGGCATTTTACCAGAAGTTCCGCTGATGGCTTCTAAATCACTATGTTTCTCGATAATTGCATTGTATTTTCCAGATTCGTCCCATTTTAGTATTTCAGAAGCCCTCATCACTGTCCATGGGTGTTCTTGCCACATAATTGTAGCAGCTTTAGCCACTTTGTCCAGTGAATCATAATCAAACCCTTTAAATTCCCGGGCCTGTTGTATAAAATCATCTGTACTTATTTTATTGAAATATTTTATAGGAACTCCTGACATTTTCATCAAAGCACTTAAAACGGAATCTTTGTTTTGACACGCTAATAGTCCGGCTCTATCTGCTGTTAATTCTGACATCCTATACCAGTGGAATAATGCTGCTTCTAAACCCATTCCTACTAAACCACCAATTCCTAAAGTTGCAGAACCAATAATATCTCCTAAAATTGGAATTACTATGGCCATTTCATGGTAAAGCATGTGACCACTTTTTATATGGCCTACTTCATGCCCTATCACATAGAGTAATTCTTCATCAGTGAGTATGTCAATGGCTCCTGATGTAAGAACGATTAATGGTTTTTCAGATCCTGTTGTAAATCCATTGACACTATAATCCCACATGAGGTATAGATCCGGAAGAAAATTAAGTTGTAGAATATCACAGGCTTCTTCTAATAACTTATAAATATCTGGAAAATTATTGGGGGTAATTTTTAGATGACTACCAGTATACTGCAACCTATAAACTCGTTCTACAGCATGTTTATTGTATTTTCTGGCTAATTTTTCCAAACCTGGAGTTCCTTCCAATGTTTCCAATGCTTTTCGATCAAATTCGTGCTCATATTCAATTGATTGCAGTTGATATAGTTTCTTTCTTTCCACTTAATATCCCCTTTACTTATAATTTATGATTTAGTATATTTTTAATATATACTTTTTTATTATAATTATGAACATAGTATATTTTTAGTAGATATTTAAAATAAATATTAAAAAAAATTTTAATATTTTATTATCCTTTAAATTATGATTTGAATTTTCTCTAATTGCACTGACAATAATCTTTTATAACCTTCTGAAAAGCAAGGCCATAATTTTCCAAAAATTTTACACCCACTCCTCTGATTTTTATCATGGACTCATCATTTTTAGGCATTTTCATGGCCATTTCTTTTAGTGTTGCATTATTGCAAATGATGTAGGGGGCAAAATTATTCTCAACAGCTAATTCATTTCTCAATTTTCTTAATTTTTCATATAATTCCTCATCATAAAGAAATGACTCTTTTTCTACTTTCTTAACGGGTTTATTAGGAGATAACAATTCCAAACTCCTTTCAGTCAAGGCTAATAATTCTTTTCCAGAATTATATTTTATTTGGAGATAGTTTTGTGATATCAATTCATTAATAAAATTTTTCAGCCATTCTTCTTGGCAGTGAGACAACGCAGAATAAGTTGATAATTCATCAAGAGCCAGAGTAAGTATTTTCTTGGATTTTACACCTTTAAGAATGTCTATTGTTTCTGATTTATCCAGAAGCAATGTTGACTCGTTTATACCATAAATAATAATCTTACTTACTGCTAATTCATATTCTTTTATTAATTCATTGAATCTAGAATTTTTTGGCCTTAATCTCTGGTCGGATAATTCTTCTGGTCTAAGTTCTGAATCAACCGCTGATAAATGATTATTTTTATTATTTTTAGATCTGATTTCTATCTGGGATTTAGAAGACTCGTTTAATATATTATTGTAATTATTTGCTGCAGGATTAACGTCCATTGGTTTATGGAGATCTCTTTCAGAAGACATTTATATCACTAAAAATAATATTATTAATACTAAATATATAATTATTACTATTAAATTAAAGAAATTGAATTCAAATTAATATTACTTAATAGAAAAATATTAATATATTATTATAATAATTTCATATAAGCAAATTTTTATTTAATGATTTTTAAAAGAATAATTAGATGGAGAATTATAATGAGTATAGTTAAAATGTCAAAAAAGAACAATAATGCCCTTAAAAAGCCCATAAAAGTGGCTGAGGAAAAAGAGGAGATTCGTCCAGAATTTGCTGAAAAAATTAAGAGAAGGTCTAAACAGAAGTCAGTGGATTTTAAGATTTAATATTTGTTTAGATTTTCATGTATAATATTAAAATTAATCCGGAACTCCTGGAAGAGCTGGAAAACATTCGAGAAAAAGACTCTAAAAGCTATCAAAACATTGTAAAAAAAGTTCAAAACATAGCTAATATTTTAGAATTAAACCCTAATCATTGTAAAAATCTCCGGAAACCTTTACAGGACTATAAAAGAGTCCATATTAACAAATCTTTTGTTTTAGTTTTTAAAGTAGATATTAAAAATAAAGAAATGATATTAATGGCCTATGATCATCATAGTAAAATATACTCTCGAAAGGATCTATAAAATTGATAACTTTTTTATATTTGTAATATTTGAACAATTTAAGTTAAAAACTAATTAATTTAAATAAAAAATATTTTTCTTTTTTTAACACATAATCAAATAAAAACCTATTTCACCACAAACTAACAAAATAAATATAGATAAACATGGTGGAACTACTATTCTTTCTCATAATGGTCTTCTTAGTGGCCCTCATATCTCGTAAAATTGACCATCTCCCGGTATCGGCCCAGATGATATTCATCTTTGCGGGAATAGCGGCCGGCTATTTTTTAACTGGTTTTGTGGATGTACGCCAACCTCCCGTATCCACCATAGTACTCATTATTGCCGAGGTGGCCCTGGTACTGGTACTATTTACCGACGCCTCCCGGGTCAAACTCGGGGCCCTTAAATCCAATCTACTAACTCTCAGGTTATTAAGTATAGGACTAATCTCCACCATAGTCCTGGGAATTGTGGCCGCCGTGGTAATATTCACTGATTTAACTTTCTGGGAAGCGGCCATCATCGGGGTGGTTCTGGCCCCAACAGATGCTGCCCTGGGCCAGATTGTGGTTAAAAATAAGAAAATCCCGGAGAGAATCCGCAAAGCTCTGGAAGTGGAGAGCGGTTTAAATGACGGATTATGCGTACCCTTCTTACTGGTATTTATTGCCATTGGCCTGGCTGAAGAGGCCTTTTCTCCTGCCGGATACTTCGTGGAGGTGGCCCTGGCCCAGATAGGATTAGGGGCCCTGGTTGGTCTGGGAGTGGGCATTATAGGCTCAGGAATAGTTATAAAATCCAGAGATAAGGGATGGATTACTCCGGAATATCAGAGAATAGCCTTCCTTGTTCTGGCAGTGATTTCATTTCTACTGGCCGATGAAATAGGGGGCAGTGGTTTTATAGCTGCCTTTGTAGGTGGTCTGGCCACGGGATACATCACCAGGGATGCTGGAAAAGTCCTCATTGATTTTGCCGAGGCCGAAGGCCAGTTTTTAAACCTCACGGTTTTCTTCCTTCTGGGAATAATCATGGCGGGACTCTTACCATTTATAACGTGGCAGATAGTGCTCTATGCCATTTTAAGCCTTACCATCATCCGCATACTACCAGTGGCCCTGTCCTTAATCGGGGCCAAAGTGGATATTGATTCCACCTTATTCATGGGCTGGTTTGGTCCCCGGGGCCTGGCCTCAGTGGTACTGGCCCTGATAGCCTTGGAGGAGTTGGGATCTTTCCCTGGTGAGAATACCTTTATTTTAGCGGTGTTTACCACGGTGCTCTTTAGTGTGGTGGCCCACGGGGTGACGGCCCTGCCTTTATCAAGGCGTTATGTTAAAAAAATTAAATCAAATGAATGACATATATGATGGCAAGCAAGAAAGATAATTTAAAATCAATTTAACCTTAATAGGGGGTTTTCAATGTTAGATTTTGGTATAACGGCCCAGGAAAAAATGGAAGATTATGACACCAAATTTTTGAATGAACTAATCCCAGATGAGGAAATTTCTGGTGAAATTGTCATGGGAGACTTTAAGGCCTTACCCATGGGTGGAAGGGAAGTAGCTGAATTCTATTTAATAATAACCGATCACGGAAACCGTAAAAAATGGGTCTGTGAATTTATAACTCCTTATTATCCAGAAACCGATAATATTTATGGGGAAAATGGGGGCTTATTTTACACGTTTATTGACTCTTTAAATCACGTGGTTAACCAGACTCCTAAAAACTGGCAGGAAAACTATTCGGTAAATTTCCACCAGCTACGGAAAACAGTAAATAATAATCTATCCCGGGTTACAGTAAAAACAGTTGAATCATCTAATGAAGATACTAAAACGGTTAATCTGGAAGTCTTGGATGTAACCATTTATAAAAAATCAAAAACTCCCGATTCTGTATCAATTTATGATCTGGCAGAAGAAAATCCGGTTATTCTATCGGCCTATGCCCATCTTCGCAATAAAGGAGACCGCATTACGGTAGAAAACGTTCGATTTGAATTAAAAACACTCTTTGATGATAAAAATATCACGGAAGAGGCCTATAAATCAGCATTAAAAGAATTGAAAAGAATTTAAGATACTTAATCTTTTTAAATGGAGTACAAAACATCACACTGATGAAAAATTAAATTAATTCCGTTTAAGGATCATATAAATAATAGTAGTGGAGAAACCACATTAATATTTACTTGCATCGAAATTGGCGTTTATTTTGTAATATTAGGGATTTAAGCTTAGTAAACTTTGATTATACTTATTCTTGATAACTTATTTTAACTATCCTCTTTTCAAATGCTATAAATTACATATTGTATAACGAAACATTTAAATATTTAAACTTTAAACTTTAAAATAATAATTACAAAACATTATTATTCATAAATTTATGGAGGCAAAAATGCATAAAAAACTAAAATTTTTATTATTAACATTTATTTTGTGTGCATCTTTTTTAACAGTACAATCGGTATCTGCGGCTACACAAAATGACACTTTAAACAAAACAATGCTTATAATAGATACCCACTGGGATAGTGCGGAATGGAATCCATTCGATACGAATACCTATTTGTATACAGAAACATATGTTATTGAGGTAAATAGTGGAAGGCATCTAGATCATCAAAAATTACTCTATGAACTGTACAACCCTGAGGGAATTCGTTGTGAAGTTCAAAACCATCAAACTGGTGAGGCATGGTATAACTTGATGGGAGATGTATATGCTAAAGCACATTTCTGTGGTCCTTTTCCTTTTCATTATGAAAATCATCAAGTTAAGAAATGGTATTTAAAAGTGATTTATAATGGAACTGATCAATATGCTCCTGCTGAGAAGACTATCTATTTTTATCATGACTAATTTTGAGATCCGTGGGGTGGAAGTGATTAAATAACTGTCATATAACATCCAAATAAAAATTAAATTAAAAAAATCTTTTTTAAATTATTTTCATTTAAAATTTTATTACTATAATTTTATGTAAAATAAAAAAATATAATTAAAGACTTATTTTATTCTTTTAAGGCCCAGTAGCACCTTTTAGGGGAGATTATGGTCTCGTCTTTTTTAAGTTCTTTCATTATTTTGTCCACTTCTTTTTTATCTACTCCAGAGATTTGACTGACCTTGGTGGCGTTTAAAGGTTCTTCAGACTCTTTGAATGCTTTAATTACTTTTTCGGTATTGTTCATGGTTTCACCATTTTAAATAATAATATAATTAAAATAATAAGTTTAAATAATTAATCTAACTCCCGGAACTCCACCTTGTAGTCTTTCCAGGGGTTCCGGCCATTTTTAGAAGGCTGGGTACCATTGTAGGTAATGCGTACTTCACTGCCATAGGGGACCTTTTCCATGAGGCTGTCCAGGACAGTGGATCCCCAGATTTTAATCTCTTCCTTATTTTCCTGTTTGAGGGTGTACATGTTGCTTTTGTACTGGCCCACTTCCTCTTCCTTGTCAATAAAAATACCCTGGACAGATTCTCCGGTGGCCGCCGGGTCCCATATATTGACTTTTTCCTTTTTCTCTTCGTCCTTTTTTACTTCTATCCATTCGCTCATGATAATCACTTTTTGATAAAAATTAGTTTAATTATTAGTATATTAATTCATGTTGTAGGTGTGTATTATATTTTATATTATTACTAATAAAGTTTATTTTAATAAATTTGTTATAAATAAATTCAATTTTTAATTAATATTATTTGCATCGGCCTAAATTTAATATTATTTAATCAGGGATTCTCCAAATACTCCCCTAATTACTATTCTAGGGAGGGCCGTTTTTTGTATTAAGATTAATTAATCATTGATTAAGATTTATTGTGTAAGTATTAAGGCAAGGCTTATTAGAGATGAAGTTAGATTTAGGTGTAATTTATCTTTTTTTTGATAAATTATTCGTGGAAGGTCATCCCCCCGATCTTCCATGAATCACCCCCCCTTTTTTAGAATAAAAATTAATGCTTATTTTTGATTAAATAGTTATATTCTCCAAAATATTTCTGATATTTATTTCTTCAACAGACTTTAAATTGGGAATAGTTTAATTAGAACAATATAAAATCCCCATTCAAATCAGTATATGGCTTGAATCTATTTATTTCTTAATTAACTCCTTTAATTCCACAATTTCGGCTTGCAAGCTGTCAATCTTATCATGCAGCATGTCGATTTTATCCATCTCTTCAATTTCCGTGTCTTTAATAAACATGGAAGTGATGGTGGCTGTTAAAAAACTGATAAAACCGATCCCGGCGAACATAATTACCACGCCCACTAATCGGCCGGCATTGGTCTGGGCCGAGATATCTCCATAGCCCACCGTGGTGATGGTCACCACCATGTACCACAGAGCATCGTCCAAGCCAACCATTCCTGGATTGTGGCCATGCTCTACAATGTAAAAGATAATGGTCCCTGAAAAAAGGATGATTAAAATAGCAAAAATACCCTGGTCAATATGGGTTTTATGCAGATAATCTAGAATGTGTCTGATTTCTTTTTTAAATAGGGCAGCAATACGAATAAGTCTAAAATATCTAAGATAGGTACTGTAGTGGCCTACCAGAATCTCAGGAATCATCCCTATAATGTCAGTCCAGTTGTGTTTTAAAAACTCTTTACGATCCGGTGCCCGGTACATACGGTAAATAAACTCAGGGATGAGTATTAAAACCACGGTTAAGTCAAAAAATACGATCATCCCATAAACCTGGGGATTTACCGGTACAAAGGTAATCAGAGTAAGTAAAATAACATCGGCCAGTATCAAAAAAATAATCATGGATTCAAATAATCGAGATAAGTCCCGGTTAATGGTATTAAAAGGGATAAGGTCAGCTATTTTTTTATTCATATAAAACCTCAAAGTTATTATTCTTGTAATTGTGGTTAGATAAGTCCATTAATTAGTGAAAGTATAAAAGTTATAAATTAATTTATTTACCACCTAATATAAATGATTTAACATGCCTACCCTTAGAATCCACACCATTGGCCACAGCAATCACTCCCTGGAAGAATTTATCAAAATATTAAAAGAAAACCATATTGAAACTGTGGTGGATGTTAGATCTTCCCCCTACAGCAAACACGTGCCTCACTTTAATAAAAAGATATTACAGGAAGCTGTGGAAAATGCATCTCTTCAGTATATATTTCTCGGCTCAAAAATAGGTGGCAAACCTCGCAGCCAGGAATTTTATCAGGACGGGAAAGTAAACTACCAGTTGCTGGCCCAAACCTCAAAATTCAAAGAGGGCCTTCGCGAAATAATACTGCGGGCCGCTGACCATGAAATGGTTCTCATGTGCAGTGAAGAAAATCCATTCCAGTGCCACCGTCACCATTTGATTGGCCACAACTTACAAAAAAGAGGTTTTCAGGTAATTCACCTGCGAAAGAATGGTGTTAAAGAGAAGATTGACTATCAAAAGACTCTTTTTTAAAATTTCTTTTAAATTTAATTCTATATTGGTGTTAATTTTTGAATATTTACTACTTCTTAATTTCTAGACTGCAAAATTTTAAATCCATAGAAAGTAACAATAAGAATTATAATAAAATTAGCGATATGAGGGGATGACTTTAAAAAATGGCCCAAATCAAAATAAATATTAAAAGTTCCAACTGTCCACAATGTGGGGTTAAAAATCCAGAGGGCAGGGAATTCTGCGTTAAATGCGGGACTAAACTTAATTCTCATCAATCTAATCAGCCGGAAAAAACCTGTCCAAGGTGCGACCTGCAAAACAGGCCAGGAGCAGTTTTCTGTGCCAGTTGTGGTAAAAACCTATCTCCTAAAGTTAAAAAAAGGCGCAAAAGAAAACTGGCCAAAAAAGTTTATAAAACTTCTAAAGTTATTGTTAAATCATCCACTTCCCGCAGTTTTAGAGATAAAACCATTAAAAAGGTTTTAGATGATGTTGACCATTTAAAGGAGAAAAATTTTGTTAAAATTGATAAAACCATGCGGACATTAAGTAAAAATAAAACCAGTAAGTATGGCTATCTTATTTGCGATAGCTGTCCGGTTTATTATAAATTAGATGGAAAAATCAGTCCCGAGAATAAGAAAACCTGTGCCTGTGGTGGCAAATTGATTTTTTCTTCTAAGCCCCGTTATTCTGATTAGATTATAATCCAAAATAAATAATAAAATTTATTTTTAGCGCCGGCCAATCCTTTCTCCACAGCCGGGACAGAAGTTATCCTCTTCCAGTAATTCAAATCCACAGGATACGCAGGAAAAAGTATCTATTTCTTTTACCGAATCCGGGAAATGTTTTTCCAGGATCTGTCCGTATTTTCCTGATTCAATCCATTTTAACATTTCTGCAGCCCTCATAACGCTCCAGGTGTGTTTTTCTTCCAGGGATAGTAGTATTTTATCCACCCGGTCCAGGGAGTTGTAATCATAGTCTTTAAAGCTCCGGGCTTGATTTATAAAGACCTCAGTATTTATTTGTGAAGCATATTTTTTAGGAAGCCCGGACATTTTCATTAAAGTGCTCATAACCACTTCTATATCCTGACAGGCCAGCATACCGGCCCGGTCGGCACTGAACTGGGACATTTTATTCCAGTGGATTAAGGGGTATTTTAAACCTTTGGATAGTATTTTTCCCACACCTAGCGGGGTGGCCGAACCGGCAATCTCCCCAATATAGGGGATCAACATGGTCATTTCATGATATAACATGTGGCCGCTTTTAATGTGGCCCACTTCATGACCCAGGACATATAGCAATTCTTCATTGGATAAGGAATCCACTGCTCCGGAATTGAGGACAATTAAGGGGTTTTCAGTTCCGGTGGTAAAGGCATTAACTTCAAATCCCGGCTGTATATATAAATCAGGGATGTTTTTAAGGTATAAATTGCGGCAGACTTCTTCTAATAATTCATAAATATCTGGAAAACTGGTTTCAGTAACTTTTAGACAGCTTCCTGAAAAAATTAGCCGGCTGTCACGTTCCATGGTATGTTTATTGAACTTTTTGGCCATGCTTTTTATGCCTGGTGTTTTCTCCAGAGTTTCCAGGGCCAGTCGATCATACTTGTGTTCGTATTCCCTGGGATGAAGTTGGTACAATCGTTTTCTTTCCATTTTATCGCCGTGTAAGTGATTTAAAGTTTAAATTTTATTTAATTTGTTTTGGTTAATTTGATAATTGATAATATATTGTATAATTTTATTGAAAATATTTGACTACTTTTTTGACTAATATATAAAGAATTATTAATAGAATTTATTTTCGACTACTTTTTTGACTAGTTCGAGTGGTATTTGACTACACTATTGGACCACAATTGACTATAATTTTGGACCACCAATTGACTACCCTGACTAATAAAATATTTGACATTTATTTGACAACCACTTATAAAAATTAGTTTAAAAATTGTTCTTTAAAACATAATAAGTGGAACGGCTGCCACCTTTCTTTTCTATGAGATTAAGGTCCATTAACCTTCTGAGGTCCTTATAGGCCCCCTGGCGGGAAATATTAAATAATTTTTTAACTTCCAGGTTGGTTATCTGGCCATTTAGATGTATGTATTCAATTATTTTCATCTGCTTTTTGGACAATTTAATCTGCTCTTTAGGAGAAACATCCGGGGAAAATAAAAGAATCTGATCTTTTATACGGGAAATAGAAATTAGAAAGCCATCTATAAAATATTCCAACCATAGGGTTAGATCCCGGGACTTGGGATCCACAGAATTAAGCGCATTATAATACGCCGAACGGTCGCTATCATAGTATTCGTCCAGGGTAAAAAATCGGTCAATATCAAACTCCTCATGATGGAGCAAAAGAGCTGCCAGGGCCCGGGCGGTCCGGCCATTACCATCCACAAAGGGATGTATTCGCACAAACTCATAGTGGGTAACACCTGCCGCCAGCACAGGATTTAAATCCTCCAGATTATTTAACCATTCAATGAATTTCTCCATTTCTCCCTCCACCAGGTAGGCTGATGGGGGGGTAAAAACAACTTCTCCCAGATTATTGGCTACAAAAACAGGTATGGTCCGGTACTGGCCTTCCATATAGGTATCTTCCAGGGTGTGATAGGTTATATCGTGATGGAGCATTAAAATAGATTTTCCCGTTATTTTTCCATCATCCATGTATTTGTCCAGATTTTTAAGGACATTTAAGTAATTAATAACTTCCTGCTGGGCCTTCTTCTGGGCTGTTATTTTAAGACCCCGGGCCAGTTTATCCACTTCATTTAAGGAGAGAGGATTTCCCTCGATGGCCGTAGAATAGTGGGCCGACTTTAACAGGGCCTCTCTTTTTAGAGAAACTTCCATTTCCACCACCAGAGGTGCATTAATAATAAAATCCCGGGCTGAATTTATGTGCAGGAGATTATTAACCATTTGATGGGTGTAAATGAACTTGGGATGAAACATTATAATTAAACCTTTAAATGTCTTTTTTGCCTTTTAGCAAGTATATGGGTGGTTTTGATGATTTATTCTTCATTTAAAAATTATAATTTGACTATCTTTTTGACTACTTTTAGTATATGATTAATCAAATAAATATTTGACTATTTTCTGACTACTTAAAGCACAAGTTTAAAAACACTGAACTTATTTGACCACAGTTTGACTACCAATATTATCGTTCAGGTCCACATTTCTATGTGATTTGACCACGTTTTGACTACCAACATTATCTAATTTTGACTACTTTTTTTATGTGATTTGACCACTTTTTGACCACAGGTATTTATTTTCCACAGCTTCAAAATCAATCAGCACCACTTTATAAATCAAAATAATACTCAAAAAAACATTTATTAACCAATAAGTACCATTAAACATATCTAATAAAGAAATTCACTTCTTACAATTACTTATAAAACGAGATAATATGGTCAACAAGGTACTGCATAGACTTAAAAACGACATCCGCTACCGGGATAAAATAGAGCACGTGGAAACCCTCCCTGCCCGGGAAGCCAGGTATGTTAAGGTAGAAAACCTACCTGAGAATATAAGTCACTATCTGGAGGAAAATAATTTTCAACTCTACCAGCACCAGGCCCAGGCCTTCGGTCACGTTCGAAAGGGAAAAAATGTACTTATTACCACCCCCACTGCTTCCGGAAAGACCATGGCCTTTAATCTCCCAATCATGGAGCAGTTAACCAATAACGACCAGGCCACAGCCCTTTACATCTACCCGGCCAAGGCCCTGGCTAATGACCAGTTGCAGATAATAAAAACTTTAGAAAAAGATCTAAAACTCAAATTAATCCCTAATATTTATGACGGGGACACTCCTAAAAGTGAAAGGCCCTGGATAAAGAAGAATTCCCGTTTGATTTTAACCAATCCCTATGAACTACACCTTATTTTATACTGGCATCACCAGTGGGAGAGATTCTATAAAAACCTTAAATTTGTGGTTATTGACGAGGCCCACCAGTACCGGGGTGTTTTTGGTTCTAATGTGGCCTTTTTAATCCGCAGACTACGAAGAATATGCAATTATTACGGCTCTGATCCCCAGTTTATTCTCTCTTCAGCCACCCTGGCCAATCCCCTGGAGTTCAGTGAAAAGTTGATTGGAAAAACCTTTCACTTAATCTCGCAGGACACCTCCCCTAGTGGAGAGAAGCATTTCATACTATACAACCCCTATAAAACTAAGAATGATCTCTCGGTCCACCAGGAAACCATGAATTTGTTCTTGTTCTTTGTAATACAGAATTTACAGACCCTGTGTTTCACCGTCTCCCGGAAAATGGCGGAGCTCATTGCCATGTGGTCCAAAAACCAGATTGGGGAAAAGAAACCAAAAATGGCCGAAAAAATCACTGCCTACCGGGCCGGCTATCTGGCTGAGGAACGCCGGGGTATTGAGGAAAAATTAAGGTCGGGAGAACTAATCGGGGTAATCACCACCAATGCCCTGGAGGTGGGAATAAACATAGGTTCCCTGGATGCCGTTATTATTTCCGGTTACCCGGGAACCATGATTTCCACCTGGCAGCAAGCCGGCCGATCTGGCCGAAAACACAACGATTCCCTGGTGGTTTTAATGGCCTTCCAGAACCCTCTGGACCAGTACTTCATGAATAATCCCCAGTTCTTATTTGACAAACCCCATGAAAATGCCATTATCGACCTGCAAAACCAGCACATAGTCCGGGCCCATTTATTGTGTACTATTAATGAATTGCCCCTGAATAAAAAAGATTTACAGGAGTATTTTGAGGCAGATGAGTCTATTTTAAGGGAAATGGTTAATGAGGGAACCATCCGAAAAACACCCCACCAGTGGATTTACAATTCCAATGATAACCCGGCCTTCCAGCACGGCCTGGACCAGATATCCTCAGATATCTTCAAGGTTATGCACAGTGGTCGTTTAATGGAAAAAATGGAAAGATCCCACGCCTATCGCGAGGCCCATGAAGGGGCAGTTTTAATTAACCAGGGCGAGACCTACACCGTGGAAACCTTTGACAGTAAGAAAAGGTTCATCAATGTGGCCAAAAGAACGGTGGATTATCACACCCAGGTATTAAAGGACGTTGATATTAAAATAACACAAAAAATAGACCGCCGTGAAATTGGAGGGCTTAATGTTCACTTTGGAGAACTGGAAGTTTCCGAGGACTTTTACAAATATAAAATAATGAACTACCGTAAAGTTCTGGGTACCTACCCTCTGGATCTCCCTCCATTAAAATTCAGAACCCGGGGGGTATGGTTTACCCTACCCTCTGCCCTGAAAGAAGAACTGGAAAATAAATTTGAGGGAGACGAAATATTTGCCGGGGGCCTGCACGGCACTGAACACGCCCTTATCGCCCTTTTCCCCTTACATGTAATGTGTGACCGGTTTGACATCGGAGGATTATCCACTCCCTACCACCCGGATACCCAGGAACCAACCATTTTCATTTATGATGCCTATGAAGGAGGAATTGGATTGGCTGAGAAGGCCCTGGAAGTATTTGAGGAACTGGTGGACTCCACCCGGGCCCTGGTAGATAATTGTCAGTGTAAGGACGGCTGTCCTTCCTGCATTTATTCCCCTAAATGTGGTAATGAGAACCGGCCCCTGCACAAGGATGCTACCAGTTACATATTAAAGAAAATGACCCGTAATATGCAGGCTGGTGAAAAAGAAAAGATAATACCCCAGATAAAGGGGATTAACCTGGAAATCGCAGATGAAAATTTACCAGATAATGCCAGATTACCCTCATCCTCCTCTTCATCATCCCCATCCTCCCCTTTATCTACACCACTTACACCACAAAATAAGGCCCTGGTAGGTTCAGAGGGCTATGTGGAATTTGAAGCACTGGATAAACTCACCCAAAGGGGAAAGGAGTTATTCCAGAACGGTGAATCACAGGAGGCCTTATCCTTCTTTGATCGGGCCCTGGAAATCAGACCAGAAGATGCCGAGCTACTCCAGTATAAGGCCCGGTCCCTGGAACAAAATGGAAATCACACAATGGCCCTGGAATATTATCAACAGGCATTTGCCCTGGATTCTAAAAATGAGGAACTAATCTTTCACCTGGCCCTTTCCCTCTACAACAACAAAGACTATTTAGAGGCCAAGCTCCTCCTGAGTGACATAATTAAATCCAATCCGGGTAGTGATCAGGCCTGGTATTTACTGGGAGTTATTCTACAGGCCCAGCAGGATGTCCAGGGAGCCATACAATTTTACAGTAAGGCCCTGAGCTTGAATCCCGACCATGAGCAGGCTTCTGAAAGGTTGAGGAAACTACTTTAATCATTCACAAGATAATGTTATAATTAGTATAAATCGATTCAATTTCCTTACCATAATTAAAAATATAATAAAAAAGACATTTAAGGATTTATATGCCGTCCCCTAAATACCAAAAACATGAAGAAGAATTAAAAAAGTCCCTTTCCAGTTATGACCCCATAGAACGGCTAAAAGCTCGGTTAATGGAGGAATATCAGGATAAATCTTTGGAAGATTTAGGGGGAGAAGAGATTGAAACTCCCCAGGGTAATACTCTGCAAATTACCAACCGGGAGAAGATAAAATTCAATCTCAAATCTCAAAAAAAAGTGGAAAAATCTATTAAATGTGATTTTAAGCTTTTGCCAGGTATTGGTGATTCTACGGCCACCCGATTAAAAGGGGAAGGCTATAAAACACTGGATGATTTAATGGAACATCCCCGGTTTGGTAAGAATGCCCAAATATTTCTGGAGCGGATGGGTGAAGGAAACTCCTGTGACATTATTGACCTGGTTAAAAATCGTTATCCTGCTTCCCATAAACGGGTGCTGGAATGTGCTGGATTTAAAGAACCAGAACACTTCATATTCCTGGATATTGAGACCATGGGCCTATCCAGTGTGCCGGTGATTTTAATGGGGGAAGCCACCCTGGAAAACAATAAAATTGAGGTTCGCCAGTATCTTTTAAGAGATCTGGGTGAAGAACCGGCGGTTCTATCTGGGTTTACCTCACAAGTACACGAGGACACAGCCTTTGTATCTTTTAATGGGGTCACCTTTGATTTGCCCTACATAAAAAACCGATTAAGGCACTTCTCTATAAAACCAGATTTGGACAGGCCTCACTTCGATCTTTTACACTTTTCTAGACGGTTCTGGAGAGAAAATCTTCCTAACTGCCAGCTAACCACCATTGAAGAACATTTGTTTGATATTGAAAGGACAGATGATGTTCCTGGAAGCCACATACCCGGTTATTATAAAACTTATTTAAAAACCAATAATATTGGACCTCTGGTACCTATCATTGAGCACAACCGGATGGATATTGTTACCCTGGCCCTTATCATGTCCCGGATGCATGATGAATTATAATTTCTTTTAATTTTTTTAAAATTCCATCTTTTATTTTACCATGATTTAAATTCGTTTTAATGAAATCAATTAAAAGAAAGATTTATGGTATATTTATCCTCAAAATATTTATTAGATGACTATTATAATTTAAAAATAGAATAAAAATAATATCTAATAATGAAAGTGTTTTAAGAATTCGGGATTATTAGTAAATCAAGTTTTACTTGTAATTCTATAATGAATATGTTTTAAGAATTCTAAAGTCAGTAATATTTCGGATTTGAGTCAGATTAATTCCTAAAATTTTATTGAATTCAGTGATTTAACTGGAACTTTAAAATTATATTGAATTTGGGATTTACTGGAACCTAAATTTTATTGAATTAAAGGATTTAACTGGTAATATTCTAAGGGATAATATTGAATTCAATCTTAAAATAATCATAAAAATAACTAATCTAGAGGGAAATTATGGGGTCCAAAGCAAATAAATCAATTCAAAAAGAGTTTAAAAGTCTCAGACGTAAGTTACTGGATTTAAGTATGCGTAATCAGCTTTTAAATTTCCGACCTCGCTCCCGAACCATAGAAGTGGTAAATGATTCCCCCTCTCACATTTACGATTACCTGGTTTTAAATGAGAAAAAAATGCAGTTTCTTCCGCAAAGAGATGAGAAAGATCTGGAAAAAGAGGCAGAAAAAGAGAGAAATGCCTTACCTGAAGACCTTTCTGAAGAAAACAGTGCTCTTTTAGAATCAATGGTGGAAAATTTAAAAATTGCTAAAATTGATTCCACCACTCCTGAAGGCGAAACAAAAGAGGAAGGTTCTCAGTTATGGGAATTCCCACCTATAGATGAAGAAACGGTGGAAGAACAGAAAAATAGGTTCCTGGAAACAGAACTGACCCCATCTGAGCTGCAAAGAAGATTATTTTACATCAACCAGAGGGCCCGGACCATGCTCCAGGAACAGGGGTATAACATTCTTTACCTGGGACTGGGATTTTTAGAATGGGACGAACCCCACGTACCGGACATCAGGAAAGCACCCCTGGTTCTCATACCCGTTATTATTGAGAGAAGAAAAGTGGGAATGTCCTTTTCCATCCACTGGGACGGTAACGACATACTCACCAACATATCCCTCCAGGCCAAATTAAAGGAACAGGATATTGTACTCCCTGAATTTAACATGCCGGCCACTGGCGAGGGTATTAAAAAATATTTAAATAAGGTTAAAAAGTCCATCAAATCCATGAAAGGATGGAAGGTCCACGACGAGATACAGCTGGGTTTTTTCTCCTTTACCAAATTCGTCATGTACCGTGATCTGGACCCGGCCACCTACAAGGAAGCCATTGATATCACGGAAAAACCCTTAATAAAGGCCATATTCAATCCCGACCTGGAAAAACAGCGTTCTAATTTCCTGGAAAGTGAAGTGGACGAGAAACTTCATTATAAAGATGTTTATCACGTTATGGACGCTGATTCGTCACAAATAGCTGCAATTGAAGACGTTAAGGCCGGTTCCAATCTGGTAGTGGAAGGACCACCGGGCACCGGTAAATCCCAGACCATTGTAAATCTCATTGCCGAGCTGATGGCCAGTGGTAAGACCATACTCTTTGTGAGTGAGAAAATGGCTGCTCTTGAGGTGGTTAAAAGCCGTCTGGACCGGATAGGGCTGGGTAAATTCTGCCTGGAACTGCACTCCCACAAGGCCCGTAAAAAAGACGTCCTGCAGGAACTGGAAAGCTCCTTAAAAGAGATTCAGGAAGAGGAACTGGATATTGATAGGCAGCTCAATCGCCTGGAAGCCCTGCGGAAACAATTAAATGAATATAACCGGGCCCTGCACCAGCCTCTATATAAAATAAGGCTTTCACCCTTCCAGCTTTTTGGTATGAAAGAAACAGCAGAGAAGAAATTTTCCGAAATTCCAGTTATCCGCATACCTTCCCCAGAGGATATAACCCCGGAACAATGGGAAGAATCCATTATTGAACTGGAAAACCTCTCAAAACTT
>CAVOPP010000007.1:0-192500 GCA_963698135.1 uncultured Methanobacteriaceae archaeon
GGAGCGCATGGTTTCTAAATAAGGGAATAATCTGTTATTGTTTTTTTATTTCCCATAAGCCCCATTTTTCGCAGTGGTTCAGTCCATGATAATCGTCGGGTAAATGGCTTAAAATCGCCCCCTGCTTCTAGAATAATTACTTCCATTCCTTTTTGAGATAGTTCTCGGGCAATAGTAGCTCCTTAGCTCCACTACCCACAATAATAGCTCGCATCCTGTCACCTTCAGTCATTTTAGTTTTAATTATTTTAAGTCTTAATTAGAGTTTAAATTTTTAAAATTATTCTGCTATTTTGAGTTATATTTGGTAGTTTATTTATATTCTTCAGCTTTTTATGAATAATTATAACTTTAATAACTAATCCTTCATTTCAATGGCGGCAATACACGCTGGGGCGCCTTCTGTAATCTTTTCAACGAAAACCATTTCTACCTTGGAATTCAAACCTTTTACCACGCCTTCATCAGTGCCACTTAATACCTGGCAGGTCAAGGGCAGATAATGCCGGGCCAAGGAACAGTGATTGATAATTAAACAGCGATCTAAATGGTTGTTTTTACATGAATCTCTTTCATGAAATTCAAATTCTATCCCTAAAACACTGTATAGTAGTTGGGCCGCTCTTATCAAATCATCTAAATCGTTTTTTAATCCTAAACGGGTTTTAATATCCAATCCCAGTTTATAACCAGTTTGAAACATTAATGGTCTGGCAATTCTCACAGTTTCTTCTTTACCCAGAGTTTCTGATAGAGCTTTCACCCGCATATTATGTTCCTGGGCCATCAGGGAGCGTATATCATCCAAACTTCCTTTTAAAGGGAATCTCAATTTGGGCATTTTATTATAACTATCTGATGAATGGATTTTTAGTAGATTATCCAGTTCATTTATAGTTGCTTCAGCTAAATGATTCAATTCTTTTTTTAAAAAGTACTTTGGGGTCCACATAGAGAGTAAAAAGAGTTTAAAATTCATTTTTTCTCCATTTTATGTATTTACTTTAAAATCATTTTATTTCTTAGTTATCTGCTGTCTAATTAATTTTAATTCTTAATATTTGCCCCGGATCCTAAATGAATCATGTTACTAGAAAGTGTACCTTCATAGATAAAATAAATGGTTTCATCATATCTTTTTATAATAGATTTTCTCTTCAGCTTTAAATTAGCAGTTAAATCTCCTTTATCTATGGAAAGATCATTTTTTAGAACGGCCCATCTTTTGATTTGTTCAGGACGTGATAAAGTTGAATTAAGGTTTATAATGGCATTATCCAGTGATGATAGTGGTGTGGGGGTTTCATCTACCCAGATAAGGCCCACACAATAGGGTTTTTGCTCCCCAATTACCATGGCCTCGGATATTCCGGGGATTGATTTGAGAAGGACTTCCATTTTAAGGGGAGAGATGGTTTTTCCATAAGAATTTATCATAACTTCCTTTTTTCGGCCAGTGATTACTAAACTACCATCTTCAGTTAAATGGCCATAATCCCCAGTTAATAACCATTCATCTGAAAATAGGGAACTGAGATCTTTTTTAAAGTATCCGGTTGTTACCTGGGGCCCTTTAACCAGCACTTCTCCATCAGGGGCTATTTTTATCAAGGTCTGGGGGAGTGGTTTTCCCACGGTATGTGCTTGATTATCGCCTAAAGTATTGATAGTTACCAATGGGGCCTCAGTAAGGCCGTATGCATTATGAATTTGAATTCCCAGTTTTTGAAATTCTTTTATAAGATTTTCGCTGATAGGGGCCGATCCTACTATTAATTGAGAGCATTTATCAAGGCCAGCCTTTTTAAGTATTAAATTTCCTAAAAACTTCTTTAAAATGGTTTTTAGCAATGAATTTTTGGATTTACAGTACATTTTTCCCCAGGTGCTTGCACTGAAAGAGTCCCACAGTTTTTCATAAAACCGGGGAACGGAAAAAAATACCTGGGGTTTTATTCCTGGCAGCATCGAGGGCAGTTCCTGGAAATTCTCCAGAAAATAAAGCTTTAAAGGCGCTGGGGCGTAATAAGGTGCATAAGTACCTAATATGCCTTCCACCACATGGTTCATAGGTAAAAATGATAAATAAGAAACTTCACTAATCCTATCTTTCCAGGGAGGCATGGAAGCAATAAATTCGGCCATCCAGCGAAGGTTTCCATGGTTGAACATAACTCCCTGGGGATTTCCCGTGGTTCCAGAAGTGTATCGGATAGTGGCCAGATTTTCAAAATCCACGGGCGCTCTTAAAGTTGCATTTGGATCATTAGATTCATCAAATTCATTAGAGGATTTATTGCCATTATTCCCATTTCCATTATTTTCTCTATTTTCTCTATTTTCCAGGTATTTAAGTCCAGTTTTTAAGAAATCATCCCATGAAATAATTTCTAAAGATTCATGGTCCGATTGTCCCTTCAAATATTTTTTATTTGAATATTCTTCCTTTAAAGATTCATTATTTAAAATTTCTTTTTCTAAATTAGAACTCCGGGCAAAAGAAACTACCGGAATTCCTAAATTCAGTTCAGGAACATGTCTAGACAATTTTTCAGTCCCAATAAGCAGTAATTTCGATGAGCTGTCATGAATTATTTCTTTTATCTCGTTTAAAGGACTGGTGTAGTACAATGGGACACTAACTGCCCCTAAAAGTCCTATAGCCACATCTAAAATAAAGTAACGGGTGCTGTTATACCCCAGGATGGCCACGCGATCTTGCGGCCCCACACCTAATTTTTTTAAAGCATGTAATGCCAGAATGATTTTTCTCCGGATATCTAATCCTGATTGTTTAATTAACTGGCCATTAACCACATCAAAGTATTCCACAGGAAAACTCTTACTTTTAAGGCGGTGCATTATCTGTTCGTGAACAGTACGTTCTGAACGATGGAAAAATCCCATATAAACTGCATAATCCAGAATATTATCAATATAATTTTTCCATGCATGGGGATAATCTCCAGAAAGCTGGTTGGTATTCTCCCGACTAAAACGTCTATTTTCCTGGATATAAGGGGCCAATATCCCTAATACTGATTTATCGAAACCTTTATTTTTTTTACTCCTATTAATGTTCGATTGTTCTGTTTTTTCATCATTTTTATTTTTAAAAGATGAATTTGAGTTTATTTGGGATTTGTCCTGGATATTCTCCGTAAACATGAATTTCAGGACTTTTTCTGTCAATGAGGAAGGTAATGGTATAAACAGAGGTTTAGGGATATTAATACCTAATTTATCCTCGGCCCATCCGCGAGTATATTCCACCAGCTCTTTTACTGTGGGCAGGTTTTCAGTGGGAGCGGTTAAATGGAAGGTTAAATTCCGGGATTTTTCATTAAATGTCAAATCCACTACGGATTGGCCAATATAGTCCACTGGAACCAGATTGATCTTACTGTCAGGAGAAATGGGAAAAACTCTTAATTTTCCAGTTAAATAAAGTCTAAGGGGCACGTAAACAGTATTAAAAGTTTTTATCATCCCTGTTTTAGAGTCCCCTACCACCATGCCCGGGCGAAATACGGAAAAAGAAATCTGAGATTTTCTTACTTCCTGCTCGGCTTCAAACTTGCTTTTTTCATAATTACTGGAAAATCCTCTACTGGAAGACAAATCACTTTCTAAAATGTCACCTTTACGCTTTCCAGCCACATAAGCAGTGGATAAAAACGAAAATCTTTCTAAACCGTGATTTTCATCTACTTTTTTGGCCAAATAAAGAACATTTTTGGTACCCTCCACATTGGTCTTTCTAAGATCTTCCATAGGTGCATTGAGCCGCAAATCGGCCACAGTGTGTATGATATGCGTCAGGGAAAGAACCATTTCCTGGTATACAGAATCTTCCAGGCCCAGATTTTCTTGAGTGACATCTCCTTTCAATATTCTTACTTGCCCACGATTTAAGCCGTCAATAAGATCAGGATACTCCCACCATGCTCTTTTCAGGCGTTTTTTGGCATCTGAATCATTTTTACCTCTTACCATGGCTAAGATTTGCATATCTTTTTTTTGGAGTAATTTTTGGACGATATAGGTTCCTATAAATCCATTAGCGCCTGTAAGGAGTACCACAGGTTTGTGAATAGATTGCTTCATGGGGAGACCTCTTTTTTTAAGAATTTTTTAAGGAAATCTTTAAGTAAGGGCTTATTGTTATTAGCTCTTTTTAATTGCTCTTCGTAACCTGTTTTTAAAGTTATTTTTAGGGGTTCTGGTGATTTTAAAAGATTTTCAGATTTTTCATGGACTTTTTCCCATAAATCCTGGTCCCCATAATCTATAAAATACTCATCATAAATTCCAAGTTCTTTATAAAGAGTTTTTAACCGGGTGTCATGGCCTATAGCAACTTGTGGGATATGATTGGCCAGGGATAAAACCGAGGCATGATAGCGGGAAGTAACCAGCAGATTAAGTTTTCTCAAAATAACAGTCATTTCTGAAGCATTGAATTTATTAGAGGAGAATATCCGGGCCTTATCAGGATACTGCATTTTATTCAGAATTTCCCTGGCCAGGGGTTCATCCAGGTCTTCCATACAAATCAAAGCGATATTCTGACGGTGTTTCTGGATAAATTGGTCCGCCAAACAAGCCCACGATTTTGCCAGTTCTTCTCTTAATTGGTCACGTTTTTTAGAGCGGGAAAAATAATATGGCCAACGATACTGGTCTTCTGATTTTCCCCAGGGGCGTATTACCACGGGCCACTGGTAAAAATCAACTACAGAAAGTCCCACTAGTTGATCTTCGGCCTCTGGCCACAATTCTTTTAAAATATTATCATAATTGGGGTCAATTTTAAATTCAAAAGCACAATCTGCAGTAACTTCCATTGGAGCACTTACACCAACTGATTTAAGGATTTCCTGGGAATCATAGTTTCTGGTGATTATTAAATCCGTTTTACTAGCCTCTCTTTGAACTAATTTTTTATTAAGAGTTGATAATTTTCCAGCATCCACAGCATAGGCCAGTGATGGTTTTTTAAAATCATGTGCGCATTTAGTGGCCCATAAAAATGCCCAAAGTAGGGCTGAAGTCCAGGTATCCATGTAACAGCTACCTTCTACTAAAATGACTACATCGCGCTCTTTAACCAGTTTTCGCATGGTGAAAAAGTAAATGGAAGGTAAATGGGCAATTTTAATGGTTTCAGTCTCTTTGAGATATCTCCTGAGATTTTCCTGATTAAGGGTGGGAACAGTAATTTCCACTTTTTCCCCTAAAAGTTCCTTCAAATCATCGATGATGGTATGAAGCCTGGCTTCTGAACCAGTATTATTGGCCCCATTATATCCTACCAAGAGTACTTTAACCTTTTTTTTCCCAAAATTAGCATTTATTTTACTTGATGATTTTTTAGATGGGTTTAAAGAATTTTTTACCATAAAAACTCCTTATGATGGTGATCATATTCAGTAAATTTTTATAATTTCTATTTTGATTATTAATTGATCCCTAAGTGATAGAATGCCAGTGATTAATCAAAAAGTTATTTTATTCTATTAGTTTATTTCTCTTATTATGAATAATTTTCAAAAAATTTGAAATATTTCATTTGATTTCAGTATCTAAATTTTAGCAGGTGCCATATCTTTCATAAAAAATAAGATCACATTTATCAAACCTGAGACAAAATACTTTTTCAAAGGATTTATTTTGACGGGGTAGAAATATTCTTCCCTTTTTTTGTAAAATTCATGGTCTGCGGGCATGTATTCTTTCATATCAGACGCGAATTTCATGAATCTGAAGTGGATATACTGGTTAAATGTAGGCGGGGGTGACCCTCCCTCTTCCAGCTTTTTATAAAATTTAACTGAAGCATCATCGATTTTTTTCTGGTTCTTTCTTATAAGGCCTTGACTACGGGGCCATGGTGGAGTAATAACTCCTAATTTAACCATTTTTCCAAATCCCCAAACCTGTAATTTTTCTAGATAATCCAGAGTTTCATTTAACCCTGCACCTCCAGTAGACACTAAAACCATTCCTTTTTGTTTAAAAAACCGTGGACGGTGGAATACATATGAAAAACGGTCAATAAAGTTCTTCATAATGGCACTTACATTCTGGCAATAAACCGGGGATACAAATATAATCCCATCAGCGCCTAGCATTTTCTCTTCGATCTGGACACGATCGTCTTTCAATGGACAGAAATCTTCTCCACGGCTAATGCAATTAAAACATCCCTGGCACATCCTCAAATCAGCTTTCTGGAGAAATAAATATTCAAATTCCACATCGCCTAATTGTTTCATTTGATTTTCTAATTCTTTAGTGGCCTGGTAACTATTTCCTTTCGTTTTTGGGCTTCCTATTATGGCTAATACTTTCATTTTAATCCCTTAATTTCACTGGTATTCATTAAAACTCTTATTTAGAATTGTTTCTATCAAATTTAGCTTTAATATTTTGGTATTTTCCTCTGTTAAAGCTGCATTCTTTCATGCAAATAGTGCAGCCGTGGCAGGAATCAATCACTATCCTGGTTTTTATTCCATGGGGTGTCTTATCTTCTATGATGGCCTGGTCCGGACATTTTTTTATGCAGCGTCCGCAACTTTCACAAAACTCATTAATCCACAAATGTTCATTGGATTGAGTATCTGGAAGGTTTTCTGCACTTACAAATATGGCAGATATTCTTTGCCGGGGCCCTAATTCTGGACTTATAAATAGCCCATGTCTTCCAACATGTCCTAAACCTGCTTTTTGTGCTAATTGGGTGTAAATTACGATTCCTCCAGCTGGATGGCTGGGGTGGGCTGCAAAACCTTCATCCCGTAGATACTGGGCCAGATCATTGGTTTTTTTTCCTAAATCATCATAAGTTACTACGCCTTCTTCCTGGGTTTGGGGGCTGGGGGCCAGGTTAATGGCGGTTTCATCCATTTCCATGATTAAAATAATGGCTTTTTTAAACAAAATAGATCTATCTTTGAATATTAATTCGGGAGGAACATCGGTATATCCTATTTTACTTATTCCCATTGAAGAAGCGCTTTTTTCAAATTGATCTTTAAATTTAGAGGACATGTGGATTTGGGGATTTTCAGGGTTTTTATCCAGCGATTTAATGTTATTTTCCATATTTTTTGCAATGGAAAGTTGTTTTGGGAGAGTTTTTAAGGTAATTTCCAGTTTATCAGGCATCTTTTTTTCAGGAGAATTTTCTGACGCTGGAAAAGAGCTTGAAAGTCCATTTAAACTCATTTCCAATTTATTTACTTTATTAAGTCTATAATCAGCATATTTTGCTTTTAAATTATCTAATATCATTTTTAATCACTATTTTATTCTTTTCTATTTAATCTTTGATTAATCAGGTTTTATAGTCCAAATTAGGATTCCAATTGCAAATTAATCTATTTTAAGGCCTTCCAGAATTAAATTCATATGTTCTTCCATATCATCGAACATTACTCTTATGAATTTTTCTGGTTCATCAGGGTATTTTAATACGAAATTTTCTATTAAAAGGTAAATGGCATAGCCAAAATATGTCTTGGCCAATCTTTCTGGATCGGCCTGTTTAATTAGCTTTTTTTCCATCATAACGGAGAATATAATGGTCCAGGCTTTTATAGGCGCTTCTATTAACTCTTTTAGAAAAAATTCTCTGATTTTGGGGTTGTGGTACATTTCAATAAGTACCAATCTCCAGATTTTTATCATATGGGGGTCATTCATTTTTTCTTCAAACATTTTTGAACCAGCATGGTAAAACATTTCAGGACTTTCTTCTAACATTAAGTCCATTTGTTCGTCGGTGATGCTACTCTTCTCCATTTCATCAATGAAAAAGTCCAGTATGCTATCCAATATGGCCTCTTTATTGGAGTAGTGGTTGTAAATAGAACTTTCTCTAATTCCAACTCCTCGAGCTATTTCTCGGATAGAAACCGCATCAAATCCTTTTTCTGAAAAAAGATCAAGGGAAACATCGAATATTTTCTCTTTGGTTGTTTTGGTTGGTTTTTGTAATGACATAATATTACCTTATTAACTAACATTCGTTCGTATAGATAAGTTGGAGAAACTACTATATAAAACTAACGTTCGTTAGTTAATTTAAAATTAATTTTAAATATTTTTTATTGATGCACAATGGAACTATCATAGAAAAAATAAAAACCTAAGCACTTCATTTCACATTCTCTCAATGTCAGAAATTATAATATCAGAAAAAAAATAATATCAAAAAAACCAATTTAATCAATTTAAAAATAAAAATATTTAAAAAAAATATTAAGAGTTTATTTTTATTTATTCAGCTTTAGGTAAGAAAATCATGAATATTCCTTCGAGTAATAGGAAAATTCCAATTAAAGCACCTAAATAGAACGGATTAAGCGCATATAATCCTATTATGATATATAGAATACCCAATAATATTCCGCTCAGGCCCCTTAGCTTTGGTGAAGATCCCGCACCAGAGAAGAAAGCTATAATTCCGGTTATTATTAGGAAAAATCCACCTAAATAAATTATCATACTAGCAAATATGCTGAAGGCCACTATTTTACCAAATAGGCCTATTCCTACGATTATACCAATAATTCCCAGTATCAAAGATACAATACTAATTGCCTTATTGGCTTGCCATGTTCCAAAGCTGTGTGCAATCAACCATATACCAATAAATATTATTCCCAGACCAGTGATGATGCTGGCTGTGAAAACACCTATTAATGGGAAGGCCATAAGTAAAATACCAAGAATTATTGCTAAAATTCCCATCAAAACATTATTTCCCTCTGCCATGTCTAATTTCCTCCTATTTAAACAAGTTATATTAACATTTAATATGCTAGTTTTAGTTAATAAAGTGTACTGGTAGAATAGTAATCGGAAACTTTAAACAATTAGAATTTTGTCAGAATAAGCCCTATCTAATAGGAATAATTTAAACTTAGATTATTAAAAATAAAAAATGAATTTAAGAATATTATCCTTTTCGGAACATATAGAATCCATAGAGTACGAATATTATTATAGCGGCCCAATACATGTAAAGTAACCAGGTAGGTAGTGCTATGTATAAAATGCCCAGCAAAACACCCAGTGCCATTAACATTATTCCATTTGTTTTGTCATTCATCTTAATACCCCTCAAATTTTATATTATTTAGTTCTGAATTAAGTATTAAATTAATTTTTCTAAAATTGAATACTGATTTCTTTGAGATCATATGTTTTCCATTCTTTTTTTAAAATATTTTAAAATAAATCTGTTTTTGCACCTATTTCAGTCTTTTATAAAGTATTGATTATTATTTATTTTTTGATTCTCTATAAAACTTTGATTTAATTTTTTGCAATCGGAGGGGTTCTGCTATGGCTGCTCCCACCAGTAAACCCAGTGAAATAGCCACCACAGTCATAACCAGTAAAATAAGGTCATTGACTGCCGTGAGATAATTTTGACCGATTAAGGTGGCCAGGCCAATAAATCCCAGGGATCCCGGAACCAGGAACCAGAAAGCGGATATGGTAGATACGAAACTGGGAGTTCTCTTTGGCGATCGGCCAATTAAAGTCCCGCTGATTGTCATAAATAAAGAGCCTAAAAATGCACCAAAAAAGCTACCAATAAAGTAGTTTCCTACTTGCTGCCCAAAAAATGCGATATAAAGGACTAAAATAACCCATGGAAGGTCTTTAGTCCTCATGGACATGAACAAAAACATTCCCATGGCAAATAAAAGAATTCCTACCATTGGTGCCCATCCAAAAATGCTGGTATGGGTGGCAGTGACTAAGAAGTCCTGTTGGGAGAGTCCCGTTACTTGTATTCCAATTAAAACCCCGAAAAGCAGTAAAAATAGAATGGTAACTCCATAAATGGTTCTACTGGCCCCAGAAATCAGATCTCCAGAAGCTAATTCAAACATACCTGTGGTTAAAGTAGCCCCTGGTAAAAAATATGCCAGTGCTGGAACCAGGAGGGTGAAAGATCCTAAAACAAGCCCTTCCTTTACACCCCAGAAAAATATGGTAGAAACTACAAAGGCCGCTATAACTGGCAAAATAAGTGTCAAACGAGGTCTATTTTCACTTAGTATCAATAATAAACTTACTATTCCTCCTAAAACTCCAGAAACAATTAACTGTTGAGGGGTGGGCTGTAATAACATTCCCAGCCCCAGGGCAAAAAGTATGTATCCTAAAATTATTCCTAAAACTCCAAAGCGGTGTTTCTGGCACATTATTTTTTTAAGTCGTTTTTGTCCTTCTTTAGGACTTATTTCTGCTTTTTCAGCCAGATATATTAATTCATAAAGTTCTGAAACTTGGTTTAGATGGGAAAGGCCGGATATCTGGTTAACTGTGGTCAAGGGGGATGACTCCTCATCTCCCAGTTTTATTATTAAAAAAGTGGTAAAAATCAGTATTTCGGCTTTAACATCATAAGCTCGAGCTATATCATATAAAATAGACTGAACAGCGGTTACAGATATTCCAGCAGATGTAAGAGACTTTCCCAATCCTGCCATGAATTCTAAAAGCTCATGGTTAAATTTTTTGCCTCGGGATCCATTTTTATGGGAACTAATGTTCATTTTGTTATTTTTATCCATTTAAGTACCTTCTAAATGGTTATTGAAAATTAAAATACGGATTGAGCATTAAATTAAATTTTTCACTTAATTGTTTTATAAACTTTAATTAATTTAAGATATTGTAAGAGAAATTTAATAAAGTAGTTTCTTTATAATTATTATCATTCTTACATCTGTTGTTAGATGTAGAAAAAGATTTACAAGAAAAATATTTACTTTATTTTTTTATTTAATCCCGTTTTGGTCAAATTTCGTGTTTTAGGGAGGGTTTATGTGTTATCTAAGAAAAAAAATCTAAAAAAGATGAAAAAATCTGAAAGAGAATTAACCAGTACCTTTGGGAGCAGGTATTTTTCAGAAAGTGTACCTAAATATGAAATGAGTGAAGAAGGAATGCCACCTCGAGCAGCATACCAGTTAATACATGAGGAATTAAATTTGGATGGAAATCCTGCCCTTAATCTAGCCAGTTTTGTCACCACCTGGATGGAACCAGAGGCCGACAAGTTAATTATGGAAAGTATTGGTAAAAACTTCATTGACAATGATGAATACCCCCAAACTTCTAAAATTCAGGATAGGGTGGTTAATATGCTGGCCCGGCTCTTCAATGCCCCTCATAAATGTAAATCCATTGGTACCAGTACCATAGGATCTTCTGAGGCCATAATGCTGGGACTTCTGGCCCATAAATGGACCTGGAAAAACCGTAGAAAAGCCGAGGGAAAACCTTTTGACAATCCCAATATAGTCATGGGCGCAGATGTACACACTGTGTGGGAAAAATTCGCCCTTTATTTTGATGTGGAACTTCGTTTGATCCCCCTGGAAAAGGATACCTATACTATTACTGCCGAAGAAGTAGGCCGGGAAATAGATGAAAATACTATTTGCGTGGGGGCCGTAATTGGAACAACCTTCACGGGACAAATGGATCCTATTGATGAAATTAACGATTTATTACTGGAAATAAAGAAAAATAAAGGATGGGACATACCCATACACGTGGATGGTGCCAGTGGCGGTTTCATAGCCCCTTTTCTTTACCCTGAATTGTTATGGGATTTCCGTTTAGAGCAGGTGCGGTCCATAAATGTTTCGGGACACAAATACGGCCTGGTATACCCTGGAGTGGGATGGCTGGTTTTTAAAGATAAAAGTGATCTTCCTGAAGAGCTAATTTTTAAAGTTAATTATTTAGGGGGTCTCATGCCAAATTATTCTCTTAACTTCTCCAAAGGGAGTAGTACGGTTGTGGCACAGTATTACAACTTCCTCCGGCTGGGTAAAAAAGGATACACTGAAATCATGGAAAATATGCTGGGTAACTGCAAGCACCTGGCTTCAAAATTGGAAAAATCAGGTAAATTCGAAGTTATAAACAAGGATTTAATGTTCCCTCTGGTCACGGTTGGCTTAAAAGATGCCGATTTCACTGTATTTCAATTATCTGAAAAATTAAGGGAGAAAGGATGGATAATACCAGCTTACACCTTACCAGAAAATGCACAGGAACTGGAAGTTCTAAGGATGGTAGTAAAAGAAAACTTTGGCCGGGACATGGTAGATTCTCTTTTAGAAGATTTAATGGAAGCATATGAATCTCTGGAGAAAGTGGAAACTGTTAAAAGCCAAAAAGATCGGGAAAATCCCACACTATTATATTAATTTTATTTTCAATCAGTGAGCTCTAAATCCATAAGTCCATAATTTCAAATTCCAAATTCCATATTCCAAATTCCATGGGAGTTTGTTATTTTTATTTATTTTTCAATAAAGTCTCTCAATTTATCTGTAGCTCTTAAAAGTCTACTATGGTTGTCCTGTTCTATCCATCCATCATTTATGAGACTTTCTTCCATATCTAGCAATACATCATCTTCATCTTCATTTATAAGGTCCCCTAACTGGAATCTAAATACTACAGTTACCATTCCCCTATTCTGCAAGGGACTTAGAATATCATAAACTGCCTTAAGCAATTTTTCATCGAATTTTTCTTCTTTCATTAGGCCTCTAAAAATTTAATATCCTTCATTAATTTCTTTAGAAACTTAAAATACTCTGGATTGTTATTAATTATTATTTACTTAAGATGAATATAAAGATAATAAATATTCTAGTAACTCAGATATATTGATCTAAAATAAAATTAATAAGTCATTTAATTTTAATAGATTTAATCATAGAATAAATTGAAGTCATATAATCCAAAAAAATAGAAATAAAAAAATATGTTATTTAGGTTATTCAATTATCCCTTCACTTTGAAGATACACGGAATGATTTTTTAGAATGCCAATTTTGCCATTTTTTAATTAGCAAATATTTTGTAGGCATCCTGGATTTAGTAACTGTTTCACTGGCATCAACGACTGTTTTGTCTTCTTGTGGTTCAGAAGCAGCTGTTAATCTACAACTTGGATTATATTGTTTTTCCCACCCATCGACACCGTCAAAATCTGCCGAACATCTTAAACAAGTTAATTCGGCTTCAGGAACTCCTTTAGGATTATAGGCCAGTGTAGGTGTGTGGCAGATAGGGCACTCATTTACCCAGTAGCGGTAATACCATTTATATTCGTAATTGTCTGATCCAGGCCCGGATGGTTTAAACCAACCGGATATGATATCTTTTTGGGATTTTATTTCATCATGATTTTCGGCCGCAAAAGTGGCGCCTAAAAAAATAAAAACGCACGAAAATAGCAAAGCCAAGCGTATTAATAACCGCGTCGGCGGTTCTATGTCTTTTTCCATAAAATATCAACTCTAATTTTAGACATCTATAAACTAATTAAATAGTTAATAGATTCATGATTTAATGCAAAATAGCCTAAACAAATTTTTTAATAAATTAGTTTTTAATAAATTCTTTAATAACTTTGTTTTAGTATATACATGTGTAGTGAATTCACTATTTATATTTTGTGAATTTTTATATTGCTTTATATGCCTTTAATAGATAATTTAAAGCCTATTTAACGATAAAATAATAAAAATGATATTATTAATATTTTTTATTAACAAGGGGATAAGATATTACCTTGTAAAAAGTCCACCTCAATACTAAATTAGTAAATATTTTTTTTAAATATCCTGAATGCAGAAACCATGGTCAAAACCCCTAAAATGAATTATAAATCCAGAAAAAAAATTAATTAAGATTTATGAGCAACATAGGAGACTAAAAAATGGCCTTTAACTGTTATAAAGCTTTTTTAGGTATTCAATAGGCGTGGAAAATTTCAGGGTATAAAACAGTTTTCAAAAAAGGATAAAAATTGTTCTTTTTAGCCCATAGTTTTAGTTTAAACGACCTATATTTTAGAATATAAAATTAGAAGGACTAATTTAAAGGTTTTCCAGACATTCGTCTTTTAAAACCCGGGCGTCGTCGTTTTGAGGATTTATAAGTATGGATTTATTAAATGATTCTACTGCCTCCTGAAAACGGCCTAGTTCCATTAGAACTACGCCCTTATTGGTCCAAATCATATCATTTTTGTTATCAAGAGATAAAGCTTCTTCATAGCAGTTTAAAGCTTCTTCAAATCTGCCTAATTCCAACAAAGCATTTCCCTTTCTATTCCATGCGGTGGCATTGGGGTCTTCTTTTAGTACAAGTTCCAATGCCTTATCATAAGACTCCAGAGCTTTTTCAGTTTTTCCAATGTCATTTAAAAGGTTGCCTCGTGCATTCCAAACTTCTGGATTTTTAGAATCTATTTTTAGCACATTTTCGTAGGTTTCAAGTGCTTCATATGTATTTCCTAGCATTTCCAGGATAAATCCTCTCCAGTATAGTATCACGGCATTGCGCGGGTTTATTTTTACAGCTTTGTTGCTGCATTCCAGGGCCTTTTCAGGGGCACCAGAGTTTAAAAGAGTTATGGCCTTGTTATTCAGGATATATTCGTTTTCAGGTTCTATTTCTAGAGCCTTATTATAACATTGCAAAGCTTCTTTAAAACGACCCAGACGGGTTAAATTATCTCCTTTTTTATTTAAAATATAAATATCTTGAGGGTCAAATTTCAACGCGGCGGTGTAGCACATCTCAGATTTGTGGTATTTACCTGAATCAAAAAGAATATCGGCTCTCTGGGTAATCATGGCCTTTTCATTAATTTTTTCGCCTTCCCATTCTTCAATAGGGAGTTTTTTAAATCTTATAATCTGAAAAAGGGTTTCATCTTTTATTTCATCCAGATACATTTTCTTGAATTCTTTGGACAATTCTTTAGAATCCCTGAATCCTTCTTCCTGAGCCAATTTATCGTTTCTAATAAGATCGGCAAAGCTCAAGACTTCTACATCAGTTACCTCTGCTTCAAAAATCTTGTTTCTTTCTTTAGAAACCAGATTCCAGTAACAATGTAGCCGATCACCTACTTTTAACGGTTTTTTCCACAGTTTACGAATAGTCATGGTTTTTTTACCGGTTATAAGGTCTATATTGCGACTTCCAAAGGATAAAATTGGCAAATGTTTCCTCCTATAAAATTGGACTGTTAAAATTTTTTATATAATTTCTTCCCCAAATTCTGCGGTTTTAATCTTAACTTTTTTTAAAACGGGTTTTATGATTTCTGCAATTTTTCTAAGTTCCTGGGGTGAGGGGCTTGGTGTCTTTTCTAATGCAGGATCCAGAACAACCCGATTTCTAAACTGCTGAAGGGTATACAAATCACATTCTATTTCTCGTGAAATCTCTTTTATGTCCTCCAATGAAATTAAACCCGGAACGAAAGTGGTTTTACATTCTAAAAATGTGGAATCAGAATCTAAAACTATTTCCAGAGACTTTTCAACTTTTTTCCCTATGTCTGAACCAACAGTTTCCAGATATCTATCAAAGGGGGCTTTAATATCCATTCCTAGGTAATCCACGTGATCTAATATTTCTGTAACCCTTTCGGGGTAGCAGCCATTGGTATCCAGTTTTGTTTCCAGGCCCTGTGATTTAGCATAATCAAATATCTTTTTAACGTCCCTTAACTGCATTAAGGGTTCTCCTCCTGTAATTACGAGACTGTCTATAAAATCCAGGGAGTCATCAATCTTCTGAAAAAGATCTTCAATGGCTATTTCCTCTCCCCCATCAATTAATTCAGGGTTATGGCAATAAGGACACCTTAAAGGGCAACCTCCAGTAGAAATAACCAGGGAAATCTTTCCTGGAAAATCTAGAGATGATATGAATGTTCCACCAATTTTCATTTGACCATCATTTTTTAATGATTATTTTTTTAATACTTCTTTATTAATTTTTAAAATTAATTTAAGGTTAAATATTAATTAAGAATTGAAATTAAGAATAATGGGGTAATTATATTCATTAAGATGAAACTAGTTCTTTTAAAATCTTTACAAACTTTTCATCATCTTTTAAAGTTCCTACACTTGCTCTTATCCAGTATTCATCTAATCCTTTGAAAGATGTGCAGTCTCGAACTATAATTCCTTTTTTCAATAGTTTTTTACTTAACTGGGCGGCATTCATCCCGGTTTTTCTAATATCCATTAGCAAATAATTTGATTTCGAAGGAAATATTCTTATATTATCTATTTTAGATATTTCTTCGTATAAAAACTCTCTACTGGCAATAGAAAGTTCAGTGGAAGCTTTTATATAATCTGGATCTCTTAAAGTGGCCAGGGCGGCAGCATGGGATAATTTAGTCAAACTGAAAACTGGTTTGGCCCGGTGCATGTATTCAATTATTTCTGGATTGGATAGGCCATAGCCAATTCTCATACCTGCCAGTCCCAGAACTTTAGAAAAGGTTCTCATGATAAATAAATTGGAATAATCGTCAAGTAAATCCACATTATCCACCAGGGAAAACTCAAAATAAGCTTCATCAACCACTACCAGGGCGTCAGTGGCTTCTAAAATTGTTTTTATATCCTTTTTATTGATTAATCCTCCGGTAGGATTGTTGGGAGTACATAAGAAAATTAATCGGGTTTTTTCGCTGAGGGCATTAAGCACAGACTGCACATCCAGCTCGTTTTTCTCCACATCCCAACGGGCATAGGCTGGAACGGCCTCGTATGTCTGTAATGTATATTCATAATACATATAGGATGGTAGGGCCACTATAAATTCACATCCGGGATCCATAAATGTTTTTCCCAGCATTTCAATTATTTCGTCGGCGCCGTCTCCTCCAATTATCACCTGGTCAGGGGTTACCCGGGAATAATTGGATATTTCTTCTTTAAGATCTCCCAGGCCAGATTCAGGGTACTGGCTGATTTTTGATATTTCTTTTTCTACGGCAGCCATAGCTTTAGGGGAAGGCCCCATAGGATTTTCATTGGATCCTAATTTTATAATGTCTTCCTTTTTAAGGCCATATTCTTTTGCTATTTCATTTATGGATCTTCCAGGAACATAAGGGGCTAGTTCGTTGATTATTTTACGCATTTTAACCATGATAATCACTTATAAATTTTAATAATTTAGGAATAAAATTGAAGACTATTCAATTGGATAATAGATAATATTCACTTAATATGAGATCTACCTTTAAATTAGTATAAAAATTGAATATTATAAATTTATTTAAATAAAATATTTTTTTTAGATTTAAGAATATTTTTGGAGTAATTAAGGGTGGTTATTTTGTGGTGATTAATCATTCCTGATGATATTTTTCAGAAAGATCTACATATCGAACTGCATTATCCTTTATGGATGTTATTTGTTCTTCAGATAAGCTTCGAACTGTTTTAGCCGGTAATCCAATGATTAAACTTCCTGGTGGAAATTTTTTACCTTCAGTAACTACTGCACCGGCCCCAATAATTGAATTTTCTCCAATTTCAGCCCCATTGAGTACTGTGGCATTCATACCCACCAGAACATTGTCCCCTATTTTACAACCATGTAAGACTGCAGCATGCCCTATGGAAACGTAATCTCCTAATTCTACGGGATAATCTCTGGAAGAATGCACCACACAGTTATCCTGGATATTAGAGAAATTACCCACAGTTATTGGTTCAATATCTCCCCTTACAATGGCATTATACCAGATTGATGAATTTTGACCGATATTGACATTTCCGATGATATGGGAACCTGGAAATGTTTTGACTGAAGGATGGAGTTTGGGCAAACTTTAATCTCCTATTTTGTTAATTTTCTATCTAATAGTTGTTAATCAACTTAATTTTTAATTGAGATTTTTCATATTAGTTCAATTTTATTTGGATTTAGATGAGTTTAAGATTAGATTTTTCAGATTAGGATGAGGAATTTTTATCAATAACCTGATACTCCTGTTTCACCAGTACTATTTTATTAGAATCTATATCCTTGTAAATGACAGTCCCTGATCCAATGGACGAATTTACACCTACTTTAACACCGGGATTGAAACTGGAATTAATACCTGTTTTTACACCATCACCAAAGATCACACCAAGTTTTCTCCGGCCGGTATCCACTCTATCCTCTTTCACACCCATTTTTACATTTCCATCGTCAAAGCGAAGATTGGCGATATTTGTTCCAGCAGCGAGGTTACAATTAGATCCTATTATGGAATCTCCTACATAGGTGAGGTGATTTACATTGGTTTTATCCATAATAATGGAGTTTTTTATCTCCACGGCGTTCCCTATGTTTACATTATTCCCTAAATAAGTATTGCTCCGCAAATAACTGTTAGGCCCTATATCACAGTTTTCTCCTATGTAAACTGGTCCCTGGATGTAGGTACCAGATCGAATAATGCTGTTTTTTCCCAAAACCAGAGGGCCTTCTATATTAACTCCCGTTTCTATGTGGCCTTCGATTTTTTCTTCCAGTTTATCCAGAAATTCTTCATTAATTTCTAAAAGTTCCCAGGGTCTCCCTACATCTATCCATTTTTTATGAGTGATGAATCCCTGGACGTTTTTCCCTTCATCTATTTGCATCTGCAAGGAATCAGTTATTTCGTACTCTCCCCTTGATGAAAGCCCTGTTTTTTCTATTTTAGACATTATGTCCTCATTAAAAACATATATCCCGGTGTTAATTAAATTGCTGGGGGCCTCACCAGGCAGGGGTTTTTCTACTATATTTGTTATTTGTCCTTCTTTAATTTCCACCACGCCAAATGAACTGGGATCATCTACTTCGGTTAATACCATCATGGTATCTGCCAATATGGCTTTGTAATTGGCTATTAATTCTCTTAAAAGTTCAGGATCCAGAATTATGTCTCCATTGAGAACCAAAAATTCTTCTTTAATAAATTCCCGGGAATGTCCTATGGCATGGGCCGTTCCTAGACGCTCTTTTTGAGTAATGTAATCAATGTTCACTCCTATTTCATTTCCATTTCCAAAGTGTTCTTTGACCATTTCTTCTTTATAACCAACGATAAGTAATATTTCAGTTATTCCCGCGTCACGAAGGGCTTCTACATTATATTGAAGTATTGGTTTTCCCCCAACGGGAAGCATAGTTTTGGGCCGGGTTAAAGTTAAAGGGCGCATTCGGGTTCCTTCTCCGGCTGTTAGAATTACTGCTTGCATAAAACTTTCTCCTGAACCTCTAAGATGTGATTAAAAGAAATATATCATAATTAAATTCTATTACTTATTTTTTAATATATCTCTGATATTGGAATATTTAATAGTTGCTGGTTTATTTTTTTAAATATTGTAAAATTAAAATTTATAATCTCAAACTAGACCTAAAAATTGTAAGTTTAGAAATTGCAACTAGAATAGATTAAAAAAAATTTGAAAGTGGAATAATTAAATATTTAAAATAAAGTAAAATAAGAGTAAAAATGGAGTGGAATTCAAATCCAAGCAATCATTTCATAATTCCTACTATAAAATCAGTGGAAATCTTTCTAATTTCTTCGGCCCGGGATTTGATTCTTCCTTCCAGTGTAATGCGTATGTAAGGTTCAGTACCAGACGGCCTTACCAGTACCCAACTACCATCTTCAAATGATATACGTACTCCGTCTATGTTATTTACATGGACGACTCCATTAAAACAACTCTCCAGGTCAGACTCTACCATTTCCATTACACTAATTTTATTTATATCTGGACAAGGTAGCTTTTCCCGTAAGGTTGGATAATCAGGTATAGATGCTAATAACTCAGAAAGGGCGCCCTGTTGAGAAACCATTTCCACTACCCTCAGAGCAGACAATATTCCATCGGGACACATGCAGAAATCCGGATGAAGCCATGTTCCAGAGGGCTCCCCACCAAATGAAGCATCTTCTTTAACAATTTCCTGGGCCACATGCACATCTCCCACTTTTGTTCTTATGACCGTCCCACCAACTTGTTCTAAACACTCATCCATGCATAAAGAAGCATCTACCGTGGTTATAACCGTTCCACCTATTCTACGAGAGACCAGAGCCAGCAATTTATCAAAATCCGCCATTTTCCCCGTATCATCCACAGCCACCATTCGATCAGCATCTCCATCATGGGCTATCCCTAAATCTGCACCGGTAAGCTGCACGGTTTTCATAAGATCCTTTAGATTATCCATATTGGGTTCGGGCTTACGCCCTGGGAAAAATCCGTCAGGTTGTGAATTTAAGCTTAAAACTTCGCATCCTGCTTTTCTTAAAATAAAAGGGGATAAATAAGAGGCAGCACCAGATCCACAATCTACCACTACTTTTAAACCAGGTTTAATATCCAGCAATCCGAGCAACTCCTGGACATAATCGGAAATAATATATTTAACTTCTTCCTTTTTCCCTAGCTCGTCCCAATTTTTACTTAAATAATCTTTTTCATGAACTATGCGTTCAATTTCCAGTTCCTGGTTGGTGGAATAAGCCATTCCATCAGGATTCCACAATTTTATTCCATTATCTGGGGAAGGGTTATGAGAAGCAGTAATCATCACGCCTGCAGCGGCATTTAGCCGGGAGGCAGCAAATCCAACAACAGGGGTTGGAACCATCCCTAAAAAGAGTACATCGCACCCTCCTTCCATTAAACCGGCGCATAATGCATTTTCTAGCATCTGGTTGGAGGTTCGGGGATCGTAACCAACGACCACGGCTCCTTTACCATTTAAATAAGTAGCAACTGCCTTTCCCACGTCCAAAGCGAGCTGTGAGTTGATTTGTTCACCTATTTTTCCCCTAATTCCGGAAGTTCCAAATAAACGGGGAGCAGAACCCATATTTTCTTTTTTGGACATATTTTTGGAATTAGATTCAGAATTATTTTTAGTATTATTAGAAACCATTTTAAGCCCCAAATTTATCTGAATTGTTCATGAGATCCATCAGGATGTTCATGATGTCTGATCCTCTTATTCTACATAACCCACCTTTGGTAGCGGACCGTTCATCGAATTTTTCCACATCATCCACTCTAATTTCTGGCCCGTTTATTACTAATGGAACTGGATCTCCCGTGTGGTCCATTACAGAAATAGGTGTGGAATGGTCTGCAGTAAGTATGAAATAAGTTTCTGGAATTTTCATTACTTCTCCAATTACGTTATCCACTTTTTCAATGAATTTAACCTTTTCTTGAAGGTTTCCGTCGTGGCCGGCTTCGTCAGCCCCATCAATATTTATGAGAAGGAAATCGTATTCTTTGGCTGAGTTTTCAATTATGCTTCGGCTGATACTATCCAGATCAGTGTCCACTCCACCGGTGGCCCCTTCTACTTCAATTATATCCATACCTGCTAACTTTCCAATACCCATTATGAGTCCTGTTTCAGCTATACACGCGGATTTGACACCATATTTATCATTAAAAGGTTGCACATCCGGAACAGCCCCTGCACCACGGGGAAGAATTATATTTGCCGGTGGCTCCTCCTGATTTATTCTTTCTAAATTCAAGGGATGATCTTTTAAAATTTGATAAGATTCAGTAACCAGTTTATTCAGCACAGCCGCTGTTTTTTCAGCTTCAGATGATCCATCAAGGGCTTTAATTTTCTTAGGAGCTTTTCCTTCTTTTTTAGGATCGGCATCACTAACCTGGTCTGATAAGCCCTTCCCTCTAAGCACTAGAACTGCTCTATGGCCAGTGGATTCTTTAAAAATAATTTCAACATCTTCAAAACCTTCTATCTGGATCGAATTGAGGCTTGAAGCAAGTTCTTCAGTTTTTTCTCTTATTCGGCCGGCTCTACGGTCTATTATTAGACCTTCCTCATTGGCGGTGGAAAAGTTGCACCTGAAAGCGATATCTCCAGGCATTACTTCTATTCCCACCCCTGCAGCTTCAAAAGGACCTCTACCGGTGTAAACATGATAAGGATCGTATCCCAAAATGGATATGTGTGAAGTGTCACTTCCAGCCCTTATACCTGGTTTAATAGGGTCCATTATCCCGTTGATACCTATTTTAGCCATTTCGTCCATGTTGGGGGTTTTAGCTGCTTCTAATGGAGTTTTATTGTCCAGTTCTTTTAGGGGGCGATCTGCCATCCCGTCGATTATCATTATTATCCCTTTCATGCTATCATCTCTTTAGTAAGTGCTAAACTAGCATAATTCCCAGAAAGGCCCCGGTAAGGGTGGCCAGGAGATTAACGTGCTCATTATTAAGGTAATTTCTTCTCTCTAAAACGGCTCCCAGAAAACTGTCCATGAAACAGCCCACTGTTCCTGCCACAATTGCAATTTTTAAGGAAACAAAGGGGTCTGGAAAAATTCCCAGTAAATAAGCAAATATACCAATTAATCCTGCTCCTAAAATACCAGCAATAGTTCCTAAAATGGATATTCCACCGTCTGTTCCTGGTGCTACTTTTTTAAGTGTGGTCACAAGGCGAGGTGTTTGGGTAACCCCTATTTCACTGGCCATAGTATCTGCGGTAGCGGTAGCTACAGAACCAATAAATCCACCTACAAAACCGTCGTAATATCCAAAAGCAGCCATTACAAATGGCACAAGCCCATTAGAAATGACGTTTTTGGCGGATCGGGTACCTTCGTAAACACCAAGTTCTTTTTTGTATTGATGTTTGTATTTAGTTGATACCAGGCCTAAAATAAGAAAAATAAGAATTAATAGTAGCCAGTTAAAACCGGCAGCAAATATGATTATAAGACCCATGATAACCATGAAACTAGATCCCCAAAAATCAAGAGCCCCTCTAAAGTAAGTGACAAGGCCCATGATCAAGCAAAGGATCACATATTCCCAGGATATCATAACTGGTCCCAGTTCATATTTTTTTTAAAAAAGTTAATTTAAATAGATTTAAATAAGTTTAAATCTATTGTGGCTCTTCTAAGACCTTAGTCTTAATAGTCTCTACTCTCTTTAGAGGATAGATTTTTTTAGCCTTGTGGTAAATCTCAGAAGCTACTTTACCAGTAACTACTCCTTCGATTAGTTGTTCAAAACCTTTATCAGCAGCAATATTAGTTAGAAGCTCCTGAATGGTCTCTCTCATGTACTTTTGCTGAGAAGATTTGGCCCTTCTGGTGGTTATTGCCAGAACGTGAACCTTCATGGTGTAACCGTCTTTGGTCTTTACAATAGTTGGAGCGTCGACCCGACTGGTTCCTCTTCGGATCATACTTCTAACATAATCAGTTGTAACTTGATGTCCGATGAATTTGGTTCCGGCAGTATCTCCAGCTACACTATTAACCTGAAATTTTAATTTTACGTATTGTTTAGAGAAGTCACCAGTTAATTCTCTCATGGTGGCATCTACTCTTCTTTTAAGTAGTAATTCCGGGTCCCTTGCAGGGGTATTCCCAATTTCGTTTTCTCCAAAACCTTTTGGACTAACTATTTTGTACCATTGTTTCTCTTTCCAGGTATCTCTTACTCTGCGTCTTCTTGCTTTAGCCATATTATCACCTTAATTTGTGAAATCGGGTAAAAAGAATTGAAATAATATCAAATTCTAGTTATCAAATTCAAATAAGTATAAAATTTAGATCAACTTACAATTACAAAACTGAAAAAATTATTAACCTTTTATTATAAGTCACATTCATGATTTATAAATGTATTTAGTTCAAATTTCAGTATTTTTAAGTATTTTTTAAAAAAGTTTGCACCGCCAATAAATTGAAGTATTTGTATTTTTGAGTGTACCTATATTTAACCTTGTGCCCATTATGATGAAAAATAATTTATTTGATTAATGTAAAGTTAATTGGAAAAAATAAAATTAAATAAAATTAAATAAAACTAAATTAAATTATTTTAAAGATTATTATAGTGTATTGTTCTTTTAAAAATTATTATAAAAATATTATCATATTTTGAATTTTTTATATTTAAAGAGGCTTTTTCATAAAATTATAATGCTTAATATAACGATCAAGAACTTCTTCTACAGTCCCTTCGTCTTCTACCAGCTTTATTCCTTTCTGTTCCAGGCCAAATTTACCATTCATTCCGGCCTGAACACATATAACCACTTCACAGTCTTCTATAATTTCTAATGGTCGTTTCCACTGGTGTTTTTCACCCTCAGCTATGGAAACATCCCTTCTTTCAATAAAAATGGCCTTTTCTTCATTAAATTCATATATAGAAAAATGATTTGCTTTTCCAAAGTGAAGGTCTGCATTTATTCCGTCTGAAGATGCTACAGCTATTTTCATGGTTATTCATCCTGGGTATGTTAGAGTTATATTTAAAATAAAAAAATAAATAATTTTTTTTGGGGGGGTGTAAATCCAAATTATTCGCTGATTTTATTAATTAATTTGGCCACATTCTCTCCAAACAAGCGTATAGTTTCCATTCCTTCAGTATCTTCTTCCACTTCACCTGGGGCCCAGCCAAAGACCATGTTCCAGTAGTTAGATCCAGGCACAATCATATCATTAATGAAATAAAACATTAATAATTCCTGTATGGTGGCAGTGTGGCCTCCCCTACGTGCTACAGCAATAGGTCCCCCTACTTTCCAGCTTAAAAAGTTATCAGTAGCTCGGGATACCATCCCTATTCTCTGTAAAGCGGCCATGAGTGATCCCCGTGGCAGTACCAAAGTAAACGGGGCTTCCTACTATGAAACCTTCAGATTCTCTTAATTTATCTATGATTTCGTTTAATCCGTCGTCCAGTTTGCATTTTTTGATTTTTTTACACTTGAGACAGGCGTGGCAGGCATCAACCTTCATTTTCCGCAGGGAAACTATTTCGGTTTCCAGGCCGTTTTTTTCTATTTCTTCGGCGCATTTTTCCATTACTTGCATGGTGTTACTTTTTTTCCGGGGACTGGCACATACTAAAAGAACTTTTTTCATTATAGGACCTCCTGGGTGATATTTAATCCACATTGAATGTTTTTAATATTAATATTCTTTATTTCATGGTATAATTCTTTTTCACTATCTAAATTTTTATATATTGAAAAATTCATGGAAATCTTGTGGCCAATAAGTTCATATAATTATCTTAATTAAATTCCAAAAGGGATAACTTTATAAGGGATAAAAAAAAATTTAATAGTATAACGAAATATATTGAAATATCTGATAGAATTGGAATATAAATTGCAGACTTGTTTTATTGCATCTTTTTAATTTGAAAATTCATTTATTATCAAATATAAAATTATATTTGGAGTTGATTTTTTCCCATCTGAAATAACAGGATATATTCCTATAATCTCTACCATACTTGGGGTGACTATGGGCCTTGTATCCAGTGAGATAAGTAATTTACGTAGACATAAAAGAACAAAAAGAAGCAAAATTAATTCAACCAGAACCTTAATTTCTCTGGAAAATGAGAGGAATATTGAATTACTTAAAGATTTCTGGTATAAATTAAACAAATCAGAAGAATACGAAACTGAAAATGATGAACTAAAGATTGATATGGCGCATAAATTGATTAAAATGCCTAAACCATCATGGAATAATAATATGTGGAGTAAACAAGCTTCTTTTTTACCAATCACATTTGCTGATAAAGAGATAATAGCAGTTTCGTCCTTTAATCATTGTTTAGATGCTCTTAAATCTATTTACACTAAACTAATGGATTTAGATACTAAAGATAGGGAGTATAACAGTACCTATGCTTCCAGTGGTGCTAAATTATCCACTTTACCTAGATCTAACAGATTTAAAGAGGAAGCTCCATTTTTATGGGATGATTTTGAAAAAATTACCCTAAACCTTATTGAAAGTGGCAATCCTTTAGATAAAAAGAAAAAATAGGCCATTATTTTTTTCTTTAACATTTTCAAATTTTTATTTTCAATTTTTATTATTTTTTTTAAGGTTAAATTCACGTTTTTCTTTTATTTAGTTTTATTTTAATTTTTAACTAATTTAAATTAATTTTTCTATTCTCCCATATCATTATTCCGTAGTACTTTTTTCTAAAATCCGGTTTAATCATTTTTTATTTTTTTCATTTTTATTTTTTACCATTTTGCCCGTATGTCAATAAAGATTAACATATAGTAAGATTTATATTACATAATGTAAAGATAGTTTTACATGGAGTTAGTATTATGGATTTTATCGAGGTAATTTTATGAATCTTAAAAATCAAGGAATCATTTTAAAAATAGTTTCAGTTTTTGTAACTGGATTATGGGTTGCAGGACTGATTATTGGAAGTATTTACTTAGTTTTACTGGCTATTCTAATTGTTCTGGTGGAAATTCCTATTGTTTACATTAAAAGGGACAGTTTAAAAGACATGTTCCAGGAAAGCGATGGTAAGGTGGTTGAGGATGAAAGAACCCGGTTCATCAATGAAAAAGCATCCAGCATGACTCTGGGGATTTTTATAGCAGTTATAATGTACGTGGCCATAATCCTTTTGGCCCTTAGAAATAGTTTTCCTGAATGGACGCTTCCGGCTTATACTTTAATAGGCTCTGCAGTTTTATGTTTATTACTTTACGGAATTTCCAGATTATACTACAGTCGAAAATATTGAATAAAAAGATTTGATTAACCCAATAGTTATTAAGAGTGATAAAATGAATATAAACCGGAAATTATTTTTAATTTTATGGATGGCCAGTATTTTTGGAGTAATAGCCATTTTACCTTATGTTTTTACCCTTCAAGGAGGAATACCTGAAAATTCACAGATTCCGATTTACCTGTTAATTATAGGACAAATTATTCAAAATGCTATTATTTTTGCAATTGCAATTTTAGTAGGACTTAAACTAGCAAAAAAGGTCGGATTTGGACTTCCAATATTAGAAGGATGGCTGGAAGGTAGAGAAATAAAAAGTGATTTAAAATCTATTCTGGGAATATCCATTGGTCTGGGATTACTGGCCGGTGTTTTGATTGTAGGTCTGGATTATTTATTTTCCCTTCTGGGAGTGACAATTAATGTAGCTCAAGCCAGTATTAATCCTCCTGCCTGGCAGGGATTCTTAGCGTCTTTTTATGGCGGAATAAATGAAGAGATCATGCTTAGACTTTTCTTAATGACTCTTATTGTGTGGGTGTTTTATAAAATTAAAAAAACAAAAGAAGGAAACCCGACCAAACTCAGCATATGGTTGGGAATTGTCCTGGCTGCAATTATATTTGGAGCGGGCCATTTGCCTGCTTTAATGAGCATAACCACCTTAACTCCCTTATTAATTATCCGCACCATTGCTTTAAATGCCTTGGGTGGAATTATATTTGGTTGGCTTTACTGGAAAAAGGGCCTGGAATCCGCCATGATATCTCACTTTTCCGCGGATATTGTACTGCACGTAATAGTACCATTACTGGTACTTATTTAAATTAAATGAAAATCATTTAGGTTTGAATATCTTTAATGAGTTTAATTATAGGAGTTTTATCATGGAAAATAAATTAAAAGTATTCCGGGCAATGAAAGATTTAACTCAGGAGGATTTGGCCAGGGAGTTAAAAGTAACCCGACAAACTATTATTGCCATTGAGAAAAATAAATATGATCCTTCCCTAAATCTGGCCTTTAAGATGGCTGAATTTTTTGAGGTAAAAATTGAGGATATTTTCACTTATAATGAGTAATTTAATGTTTAATGTAGGATTTAATAGTGATGGTGTTTTTATGGTTAAATGGAACGCTGAAGATTATAGGAAAAGTTCATCCAATCAGGAAAAATGGGCCAAAGAATTAATGAATCTTTTAAATCTGGAAGGTTATGAAAACGTTCTGGATATTGGATGTGGTGATGGTAGAATAACTGCGGAAATATCTGCTAAAATTCCTGAAGGCAGAATATTAGGCATTGATAATTCGAAGGAAATGATTAGTCTGGCTCAGAAAACTTTTTCTTCTGAAGAATATCCAAATTTGAAATTTCAGCATATGGATGCCCGGAAGATGGATTTTAATAATGAATTTCATCGAATATTTTCTAATGCAGCACTGCACTGGGTAAAAGACCATCAACCTATTTTAAGAGGTATTAAAAACGCATTAAAGATTAAAGGAAGAATTGTCTTGCAGATGGGTGGTAAAGGTAATGCTGAGGAAATAATTGCCGTGCTTGATGAATTATTATTGCTTGAGAAGTGGAAAAATTACTTTATAGATTTTGAATTTCCCTATGGGTTTTTTGATGATGAGGAATATCGAAATATAATCGAGAGTTCTGGATTAAAACCGATTAAAATAGAATTAATTCCAAAAATCATGATTCATTCCAATATAGAAGAATTAGAAGGATGGATAAGAACTACATGGCTCCCTTACACTCAAAAACTTCCTGAAGATCTTCAAGAGGAATTCATACATGAGATTGCAAGTTCATATGTTCAAAAACGACCCTCAAAATCTAATAATATAGAAATTAAAATGGTTCGTTTGGAAATAGAAGCAGAGAAAATCGATTAATATTGATAAATTATACAAATCGTGATTATTAATCAAGGGGAATTAAATTGCAATTTTTCAAGACGGCTAATGATCGAAATAATTTTTTAAAACTATTATTAAAAATAGTTCTGGCCTTAATTTTGATACAGCTATTACGGGCAGGAATAATGTTTTCTTTGTGGTGGATGGTGGCCCCTGGAGATAATACGACCCTTTTTCAGATGATCAACGGTTTGAGTATTATAATAACAGCTATAATTCTATTATTATATTTTAAACCTTCCTTAAATGAACTAGGTCTCAATTGGGATGATATAAAAATCAGAACGAGAATATTATATGCTCTGGGAGTAGGATTGCTAATATTCCTGGTTTTTACTCCTTATACTTTTAGCTGGGAGGTCGATGTCCTGGTCATGGGGATAATTTTTGGTCTTATTGTACCAGGATTTGAAGAATTTATGTTTAGAGGCTACATCTGGAATAGAATCGAAAATTCCAGTAAAATGGTTAATTCAGGAGTTTTAACCTGGATAACAGTGACTCTACTTTTCAGCATCTGGCATTTGGGATATCTGGATGTATTTTTAATTCACCCTAATGTGGGCCATGTGAACTTGACTATGATTCTGGTTTCTAAACATGGGAATTGGAATAGTTCTAGGCTCTATAGTCGGATATTTAAGATTAAAAACAGGAAAAACATATGCTTCCTATATTTTCCACGGGTTATGGAATGTATTTGCCCCATAAATCATTTATTAAATTTTTATTCTAATTTTTTTATTTTATTTACTTTAATTAATTTTTTATGAGAAATTAGAATTAGAAAATAAAAAAGAAGTAAAATGAGATATTTAAGAAGGAAATTATTATAAATTATTAAATTAATTAGTGGGTTGAGTTAATTATTTAAGAAAAAAACTAAACTTCGTCTACTTCCGCTCCTTCCAGGGCCTTCTGACATGGACAGTCGTCTTCTGGTGGCATAAATTCAATGGCATGGTTTATCAACGCTACCAGATCGTGTTTTCTTTTTTCCATTATTTCAAAGACTTCGTCAATGGTTAATTTATCAGGAGAAATGGAAGCCGCATAATTGGATACTAAACATACACTGGCATAGCACATTTCCAGCTCCCGGGCCAGTACTGCTTCAGGAATACCGGTCATCCCTACCAGCGTCCCCCCTAATATCTGAAACATTTTAATTTCAGCAGCAGTCTCAAAACGGGGACCTTCAGTGCAGACATATACTCCCTGATCAACCACATCACCGGCTGAAATCAGGGCCCTTCTTATTTTATCACAATAGGGATTGGTAATATCTACGTGCACGGTTCGATTATCATAGAATGTTCCAGGCCTTAATTTGGTAAAATCAAGAAAATCGTGAGGAATGACAAAGTCCCCGGGTCCAATTGATTTTTGGAGAGATCCCACGGCATTGGTGGCTATAATCTGTTTTACTCCCATTTTTTTTAGGGCCCAGATATTGGCCCGGTAGTTTACCATGTGAGGTGGGTAGTCATGTCCTTCTGCATGGCGGGGAATGAAGGCAATTTTTCGATCATGCAGTTCAAATAGTGATATTTCTGGTGAATCACCATAAGGGGTTTCTAAAACCTTTTTTTCCACTTCTTGGGCTTGATCTGTAATCTCATAGACTCCAGTACCGCCAATTATTCCTATCATTGATTTGCACCTTTTATAATTTTAAAATCATTAAGAATTGTAATTATTTTGATTAAATTAAAATTTTTTTTATTTTTTAAAAAAGAACGAAAAAATTTAATAAATAAAATGTGTGGAATCAGATTTTAACCCTTGGCCACACCTAAAGGCACCATTTTAGCAACTAATTTAGATATTCCTGCTTCATGTGCTGTTTTAACAACTTCATCCACGTCTTTGTAAGCACCAGGTGCTTCTTCTGCCACAACAGGCATGGAAGTGGCCTTGACTACAATTCCTATGCTGGCCAGGTATTTTTGTACTTCTTCACCTTTAAATTCTCTTTTAGCCCCGGCTCGACTCATTTTACGCCCTGCACCATGAGCAGTTGAACCAAAAGTCTCTTCCATAGCTGTTTGAGTTCCATGTAATAGATAAGAAGCAGTTCCCATGGTTCCAGGAATGATTACTGGTTGACCAGTTTTTTGGTAGGTTGATGGGAGTTCCTTTCTGCCTGGACCAAAGGCACGGGTAGCCCCTTTTCGGTGAACATATACTTCAGTGGCCCGGCCTTTTATTTCATGGACTTCTTTTTTGGCTATATTGTGAGCTACATCGTAAATTACGTTCATTTCCATATCTTCTGCACTTTTAAGGAATATCTGCTCAAAAGAATCCCTTACCCAGTGTAATATCATTTGCCGGTTGGCCCAGGCATAGTTAGCCGCAGCGGACATGGCCTTGAAATAGTCCTGAGCCTCATCAGAATCCACTGGGGCACAGGCCAGCTGACGGTCTGGAATATTAATTTTATGACGTTTGTAAGCTTTATCCATGGTTCTAAGGTAATCTGAACACACCTGATGTCCGCATCCCCTGGAACCAGAGTGTATTAGCACGGCTACTTCACCAGGCTTGACCCCAAAGGTTTTGGCCACATCTTCATCAAAGATTTCTTCTATTTTTTGGACTTCTAAAAAGTGGTTTCCTGATCCCAGGGAACCTAGCTGGGGTATCCCTCGTTTTTTAGCCTTTTCTGATACTTTTTCCGAGTCGGCTTCTTTCATTTTCCCGTTTTCTTCCAGATATTCCAAATCCTGGTCCCAGCCGTATCCATTTTCCACAGCCCATTCGGCCCCATTATTTAATACTTCGTCAATCTGGCCTTCTTGAAGTCGAACCTGGCCCTTACTTCCTACGCCTGAGGGAACATTTTTGAAAAGTGCATCAATCAATTCTTTCATTTTGGGACGCACTTCATCCTCGGTGAGATTGGTGCGCAGCATTCTTACTCCGCAGTTAATATCAAATCCAACTCCTCCAGGACTTATAACTCCAGTACGGGCACTAAAAGCCCCTACTCCTCCAATACTAAATCCATAACCAAAGTGAATGTCTGGTAAACCAATAGAAAATTTCTGAATACCAGGTAAACAAGCTACATTGGCCACCTGATCCACGGCGCCCTGTTCTAATTCTTTTATGGCCACATCATTAAGAAAAATCCTTCCCGGGACTCTCATACCCTTTTTATAGCTGGTGGGCACTTCCCAGACACAGTCTCTAACTCTGGTTAATACTTCTTCCATACTCATGATAAACCCTCTGTGCTATTTTTTTAAGTATTCACTTCTATATTTAAATTATTTTAAATTAATATTCATAATAAACATTTAAAATTAAAAATACTTGATTTTATATACGTTTTGAAAAATTTGAATATAATTCTAAGGTTAATAAACCATTTGTGTATTTTGCATTTAATAAAAATTATATTTATAGAATTTTATAATATATATTAATATTATTTAAATATTTATTCTATAATATTTAGTTAAATTATTAGTATTTATATTGAGAATGACAGATTTTTTGTTTGCCTAATGTTCTTGAAAGGCAATTCAAATTAGTTATACCAAATCTTTATTCTTTGATGAATAACGGGTATTCTAAACGGAAAAACAGATTGGATCTGGAAGAACAAAAAAAATTGCATGATGATCGAAATAAAAGTTATTCCGGCCAATAGTGATATGACTTAAAATTATTCTACAATTACAAATCTAAAATAACCTGAACCTTAAACTCTGGTTCCTCATTTACTTCCATGAGGTGAAAAGTGACGGCTTTTACTTCGTCTCTCTGTTCATGGATTTTACGATTGATTTCATCTCCCCAAACTTCTGCTTTTAATTCATAACCTTCTTCCAAAGGGGATATGACCACTTTAAATCTGGAAAACAGAAGGAACTCTACATCATGTAGAAATAAAAGTTCTTCCAGCCAGTCATAAAGGAGTGAAACTTTATCTTCAGACTCAATGGTGAATTCTTTTTTAATTAATGGAGAAACGCAATCTGTATCGGTCATTATTTCAAACATGGCCAGTCCCGCATTCTCAAAAGATTCTTCTAAGGTAGATCCATAGGCCCAGAATCCTGCATCAGCAGTTACATCAAAGAATTCGAATTTTAATGTTTTATTTTCAGATTTAGTTTCTTTCAAATTCTTATTATTAGAAATATTAAGCTCTCCTTATTTAATTTTTAATTAAAATTATGGGGTCCTTCAATTTTTGATAAATAGGATCAGGGATATGTTTAATTATTATCAATGATATTTTTAACATTTTTTTATATAATTAATTTTCATGGAATTATTAATTAAGCATGTCTGATTACTTTTCACGTGCTCTCTATCTCTTTTCTTAAATACTCTTTAAGCCAATGATAGTATTGTGGAAGTGATTTTAATGTTTAAAGTTGGTAAGTCCAATTCAATCCCTGATTTAAGAAAAAAAAGTCCTTTATTTGATATAAGAGCAGTTGACGTTCAATCGTGCATGGTGATACTCTTTATCACCGGGGTACTTCTATTCAGCATTCTTTGTGTTGCTGGTGCCCCTAACTCCAATTATCCTGCTGGCTTTTAATGATATTAACTGTAATTACGGTATAATAACATGATTTGCCTCCCCAAGCACTCGGCTAGCAGGAAATAATTATAAGAACCCACCCCATCTCATCAATCTGGTGATCTAGGGTCGAACCATGCATTTATTGATTTCATCCTGGCTAAATCTTAAGATTACAAGCCGGGAATTTCCTCTCATTCCTTTTCCAGTGAATTTAGTATCAATCAATCTGAGGAATTCCAGTTTATCCAGGGTTCTGTTAAATGAGGAATAACTGGTCCCTGTTTTTTGCTGGAATAATTCATATAAACTTCCTGCAGTTAAATTTTCATCTTTAAAATTAACTATTAATTCTAAAAGACTGTTTTCCAGATCAGAAAGCGAATTAAGTGTGTGGGATAAACTCACAGGCCCGGTACGTTTCAAGGCTTCTTCTAAATGCTTTCCTTCAATGGTCCGGGAAGCTTCAGATTCGGCCAGATTTCCGCAAACCCTCAGAAGATCAATACCTACTCGCAAATCTCCACTTTCCAAAGTTTTCTCCACAATTTCTTCTAAAATCTGGTCAGAAATAACTTCTGGATAAAAACCCATTTTGGTTCTTTCTTCAAGTATACTGAATAATTCTTCCCGGCTATATGGCTGGAAAATAATTTCCTGGGGGATAAAAACAGAATTAACGTTTTTATCCAGGGCATATCTGAATTCTATGTCTGATAAAATGGCAAAAACACCAGTTCTAGCTCCTGGAAATGCTTCGTGCGCTCTTAATATGTCATAAAATATTTTGTTAGCATTTTTGCTGTGAAAAAGGTAATTAACATCGTCTAAAGCCACTACCAGTGCTTTGTTTTCAGAAACCATGTGTTGCATTATTTTCTGGTAAATTCGAGAAAATGGAACGCCAGTTTCTGGAGGATAATGCCCAAAAATTTTCTGATAAATCTGTGAAAATATTCCAAAACGAGTGGTGTTGAGCTGACAGTTAATATAGCAACAAACAACTTTTTCTGAATTGCGTTCAACCATTTCAAAGATTTTTTTAATGGCCGTGGTTTTCCCGGTGGCACAAGAACCTAAAACAACAGCATTAACCGGTCTTCCCTTTTTTAAAGCAGGCCTGATGCATATTGCAAGGGCTTCCATCTGTGAATCCCGATATTTGTAGTTTTCTGGCAAATAATCCGGGTCAAAAGCATTTATATTTTTGAAGATGGTCTCATCGTGTAATAAAATATCTTCAATTCCCATAAAGATAGTTTGTTTCATTAATTATAAAGTATGTGTATTATGGAAATGAATAAATTTCATCTAAAAAAATCATAAGAAATTTTTTGAAATAATAATAATGAGAATAAGAGGTGAATCCATGTCAATTTGAGAGTTAAAAATGAATATCCTTGGGGGGAATATGATTTCGCTATTTCAAATTTCAATAGATTCACTTAATTTTAAATTTAACATTTTAACTATTTAAAGTTTTTTATAGTCGTATTTATTTTATATTATTTGTGATGCAGTTCATGATTTTATAATATGAAGTCATAAAAAATAATTAAATATATTAAAATAGTCATTTAAAACAATTAAATCTTATTTTCCAGCTAAATTATAAATAGAAACATCCTCATTATGTTCTATCCATTCCACCAATTTTTCTGCATACTTCAACTTTAATTTCTTAATATCATCGGCGGGCCCAAGGGCATCTTCCATATCTGGCCGAGAATATTTGGTAACCACTTCTCCAAAGTCCATACCTGCCATAATAATTTTTTTAGCCCCTAATTCCACAGCTAAAAATACTGCACGGTCGCCATCGGTAAAACCACCAAAGTTGTAGGCGTATTTTAAAGGGTAACTCTGGGTGGTACCTAAGACATTTTTTAAATCAATTAAATTTTCTTTTAAAGCATCCTGATTGTTTCCATGAGCATGAACCACTAAAAATGCTCCCTGAGAATTGGCATTTAGAATATCTTCTAATTTACCATCTAAATCGGTCACAATAATGTGGGGAACTATATTTTCTTCCATTAAGGCAGTTGTGGCTCCATCGGCAGATATTAAAATAAATTTATCAGCATCTTCAGATATTTCTTTTTTAAGCTGTTTTAAATGTTTTTTAAGGGATGGGCCGGCCCCAAAAACAATCATATTTTCGCTTGTGGGTAAATCACGCAAAGAAATAGCTTTTTTATTCTCTTCAAAATTATTGATTTGATTTTTTAAATAATCATTCAAATAACTGGCAGATTTTTCATCATCTTCTTTTTCAAATCCAAAACTCTGAAGTATTTCTTTATACCATTTCATCCAGGTTTCAATTTCCATTAGATTAAAATTGAAACTCCATCAAAATAAATATTTGTAAAACTTTTATTTGATTAACTCAAATATGCGCAAATATGTACATTTAAGCATGATATGGAATAAAAATATTAGTAAATATTACCTTACCATCAATTGGTGTTAAATAAGGTTTTTAAGTTAAATAAGTGAGATATATCATAGGGCATATGAAGTCCTTTTTGTGGGATTATAATTCAAGCTCTTTTTGTAAGCTGCAAATATTTGGAGGTTTTTTAAAAATGGATGAAACATTGCTAATGATTCCCGGGCCGACACGGGTGGCTCCCCGAGTCCTGAAAGCCATGTCCGAGAACATTGTGAATCACCGAAGCGCTTTATTCGGTAAAATTCTGAGCGAAACTACGGAAATGATGTCAGATGTCTTCCGGACAAATAATAAGTCTTATCTTATCACCGGGTCTGGTACTGCTGCTATGGAAGCGGCTATGGCCAATATTATCAACCCTGGAGATAAAATACTGAATGTAGTTGGCGGAAAGTTCGGTCAAAGATTTGGTCAAATCGTTGATGCTTTTGGTGGCCAGAGTGAAGTTATTGATGTGGAATGGGGAAAAGGTGTAAACCCTGACGAGATTGGATATGCCTTAGAAGAAAACGAAGACATAAAGGCGGTCACTGTAGTACACAATGAAACCTCCACTGGGGTCTCTAACCCTATTAAAGAAATTGGAAAAATAATGAGTGACTATGATGCTCTTTACGTAGTAGATACTGTTTCTTCACTGGCTGGAGATGAAGTAGATGTAGATGGTTATGGTATTGACATCTGTGTCACTGGATCTCAGAAGTGTATGGCTGCACCTCCGGGTATGGCTGCTATTACTTTAAGTAATGATGCATGGGATGTAGTGGATAAGGTTGAAGCAAAAAGTTACTACCTTAACATGAAAAAATACCGCAAGAGCGGTGCTGCTGAACCACCAGAAACTCCTTACACACCATCTGTGTCTTTAATGTACGCCATGCATGAAGCACTGAATATAATTATGGAAGAAGGTCTGGTTAACAGAGTTAAAAGGCACCAAATAGCTGCTCAAGCTACCAGAAATGCCATTAAAGCTTTAAATCTGGAACTATTCCCTGATGAATCTGTATCTTCTACTACCGTTACCGCTGTAAAAATGCCAGAAGGTGTAACTGATGGTGAACTCCGGGGTACTATGAGAAACAAGTATAGGGTAGAACTGGCCGGTGGTCAGGACCATCTCAAAGGAAATATTTTCAGAATAGGCCATATGGGTAATATAACCCACAGAGAGCTTATAACTACTGTTTCTGCTCTTGAAATGACTCTTAGGGAGCTAGGTTTCGAAGTGGATATGGGTGAAGGCGTAGCTGCAGTTGCAGATACCTATTTGCCAGATAATATTTAAAATAAGAAATAATATTTTATTTTTTCTTTTATTTTTTCATTTTTTTTATTTAATTAATTTTTTATATTTTTTATATCAAAAATAAATTTATTAAAATATCTATTAAAAATTCTGTCACAATTTTAAAAAATCAGTTATAATACTAGTTAAGAATTATTGATTAGAGATTATATTTCTTTAACAATTGTTGCAGCGGTTTTTAATAGCATAAATCCATCTATTTGGCCTTGTTTTATCAAGTAACCTGGTCTGAGATAAAAAGATCTAAAGGCTCTTCTTTGAAGTTTTTTTAGCTCGTCTAATGAGCAATCCATGGTATTTAGCACGGGATTTAGCAAGGTGTACTTGGACCAGTCATTTACTTTTATTAAATTTTCAGAAACGGCCTGTTTGTAAAAAGGAGTTCCAGGATATGGTGTAGCCAGTGAAAACACTGCATAGCTTGGATTTAAATTTTTAACAAATTTAATGGTTTTTAATATGTTTTCCCGGCTGTCACCAGGCATTCCCAGTACTACGGAGGCAATGGTCCTCATATCGTAATTTCTGGCCAGTTCAAAGGCTTTTTTTACTTTATTTATGGTAGTTTGTTTGTTAACATTATTTAGAATTATCTGATCTGCGGATTCCACGCCCATAAATAGAGTTATACATCCACTATCCTTCATTTTTTTAAGCAAATCTAGTGATAATGTATCTACTCTAGTGGTACATCCCCAATATACATCCAGGTCTCTTTTTTTTAATTCATCACAGATTTCTTCCACTCTTTTTTTATTAATGGTGAAAGTATCGTCCATAAAGGCGATAGTTTCCGCATGGTGATCATTTATTAGATGTTCCATTTCATCAACTACATTTTGGGCAGACCTCAAACGCAGTTTTTTACCATGCATAGCTGCTGATGAGCAAAAAGAACATTGATAAGGGCATCCTCTTCCAGAAACTAGTGTTCCGGTGGGGAGTTTTATATTAAGAATTTTGTATTTTTCCATGGGCAATAAATGTCGTGCTGGGAATGGCAATGTATCCAGATCTTCTATTATTTCCCGGGGAGGGGTTACAAAATCCCGGGTAGCAATACCTTTTACTCTGTGCAGGTCAGAACCATTTAAAAGGGACTGCACCACTTCTAACATGGTGTATTCTCCTTCTCCAATGATTATTATGTCTAAAAATTCATTTTCCAGCAATTTTTTGAAGGTGAATGTGGGATGATATCCTCCTAAAATTATGGTAGATTCGGGCAGGATGCTTTTAGATATTTTAGCAGTTTCCAGAGCCTGTTCAATGGTTGGTGTTAGGGCGGTTATGGCCACAACATCAGGAGAAATTTTTTTTATTTCTTTTCCCAACTCATACCAGTCCATTTCCATTGCAGATGCATCTATTATGCTCACATCAACACTATTTTTTTCTAAAACTGCGGCGATATAGCTTATTCCCAGTGGGGGAGCTACCAGGCCAATAAATTTATATTTAGAAATTATATGTGGTGGATTAACCAGCAATACCTTCACAAAATCACCATTGTATTTTTGAAGAAATTTTCATGGTCTTTTTTAATTTACTAATTTTTCATAATATTATTTCAATACAGTCGATTTATATAAACTCAATATAATTTATTATCCGCTATTATCCACTATTAATCTAGTATAATGACTCTAAAATCTTATTTTAAATCTGGAAGAGGAATATTCTCTTTTTTAACAGAAATATCAATTAAAAAAGGCTTTTTAAGTTCAATACCTTTTTTAACTGCATTAAATACACTACCTGGAGATTCAACTCTAATGGCCTCGATTCCATAAGCACGGGCCACCTTGACAAAGTCCGGATTTTCAAGTTCTACTTCATAGGTTCCGCTGTGATACATTTCCTGCCACTGGCGGATGATGCCCAGGGAGTTGTTATTAATTATACAAACGACCAGGGGTAAGTTGTTTTGATGGAGAGTAGCTAACTCCTGGATAGTCATCTGGAAACCACCATCACCTATGATGGCTACTATGCTCTCTTCGGGACGGGCAAATGAAGCACCAATAGCTGCAGGCAGCCCATATCCCATGGGCCCGAATGCACCGGAAAATAATAGTGAAAATGGTCTTAAAACCTTTTTATAAAGGGTCACCCATGTGGTATGGGTTCCTGCATCATTAACAATAGTAGAATCTTCTGAAGCATCTAAAATTTCTTTTATAGCCTGTTGTGGTTTCAAGGGGATTTCTGGATAATTAAATTCCATTTCAAATTGGGGTGGATTCGCTTTTCGGTGTTCATACAACTCATTCCACCACGATTTAAGTGATGAATTATTTTCAGAGATTATTAATTCGGGAACTCTTAAAATTTCTTTTAAAAATTCTTTAACATCCATTTGAAGATTAATGTCCCCTTTTAGAGTTTGAGGGTCAATATTTACTTGAATAATTTGGGGGTGATTGGTCTCAGTTCCTATTCCTGTTAATGTTCGCTCGGAAAAACGACAACCCAGTCCTAAAATTAGGTCGCAATTTTTGCCGGCAAAGTTACCTGTAGGGGTTCCTCTATTTCCTATTAGGCCCAGACAAAGTGGATCATCTTCTCTTAAAATTCCCCTGCCAGGATAAGTTGTTGTGAGGGGGATTTGGGAGGTATTTACAAATTCTTTAAGTTCTTTTAAGGCCCCAGACCATATTAAACCAGCCCCGGCGACAATCAATGGTTTTTTCGCCGATTTAATTAGTAATTCTATGGTATCTTTTATTTGAGAAAAATCAGATTCAACGGGGTTATCTATATCAGAGAGATTTAAAAAGTTAGAATTCCATTTAATAACTCCATCCAGAACATCCTTGGGTATATTAATGTGTATTGGTCCGGTTGGCCCATTTTTAAGCATTTCAATTGCTTTTTCCATGTTTAAAATGGCCTCGTGAGAATCGTGAGCATAAAAACTTTCTAAGGTCACTGGTTTAAAAACAGAACAAAGATCAATATCCTGAAACGTGTTTTGGCCTCTTTGGGAAGTAGGAACATCGCCGGTGATTACTAAAAGAGGAATTGAATCTCTATATGCTGTTGCAACACCCATAACCATGTTTAAGGCTCCCGGTCCTGCAGTAGCTAAACAAACACCAAATTTTCCAGAAGCACGTGCATATCCATCTGCGGCATGGGCGGCTGATTGCTCATGACGAACCAGAACGTGTTTTAATGTGGAAGATTTTAATGCATCGTAAAAAGACAATATTTGCTCCCCGGGATGTCCAAAAATTAACTTTACGTCTTCGTGCTCAAGAATATTCACCAGGGCCGTGGCGCAGCTTATTTTTTCCGGTTTAGTCAGGGATGGCTTATTCATTATTATTATATATGTATGATGGATATTTAAATAATTTTAACTTCTTTTCCATCAATCTCCCTATTACTTTTCTCCATTACTTTTCTGGCTTTAATTTAAAATTTTTATTTTTATTAATAGGATATCAAAATTAAAAATAAAATATTCACCATATTATTCCATTAACTATTCAAATATGAAATAACATATAATTATTATTTAATGAGTGCCAGCAGGAAATAATATTAATTCATATTTCTAAAGAAGGGATAAAAATGCCTAAAAATTTAGATGCACTACTAAAAGAAGAGCGTAAATTTGAACCAGACCTGGAAATAGCTGCTAAAAGTAATATAAAGCAGTGGATGAATTTTCATAACATAAAAGATTATGATGAACTAATTGAAAAATCAAATGAAGATTTAGAGTGGTTCTGGAATGAAATGGCTCAGGAAATGGAATGGTTTAGTGAATATAACCAGGTTTTAGATTGGAAACCTCCTCATGCCAGGTGGTTTGTAGATGGGAAGTTCAATATCGTGCACAATGCACTGGATAGGCACATCAAAACCTGGAGGAAGAATAAAGTTGCCTATATCTGGGAGAGTGAGGAAGGCGAGGTAAAAAAACTCACTTACTTCGAATTATATCGTGAAGTAAACCGACTGGCCAATGCTTTAAAGAATATGGGTGTTAAAAAAGGAGACAGGGTTAGTATATATCTCCCCATGATTTTAGAACTGCCCATTGCCATGCTGGCCTGTGCCAAAATAGGGGCTATCCACAGTGTGGTTTTTTCTGGATTTTGGGCCAAAGCTTTCCAGGAACGTGCTAATGATGCCCGGGCCAAGGTGGCCATAACTGCCGATGGTTTTAATCGTCGTGGAAAAACGATAAAACTTAAAGAAACCGTAGACCTGGTCATGGATAATATTCCCAGCATTGAGAAAGTTCTGGTGGTAGAACATACCGGTATGGATGTGGAAATGAAAAAGGGAAGAGACTTGTTCTGGCGGGAAGTTCTGGAAAAAGAAAGTACAAAATGTGATACAGAGCAACTAGATAGCGAAGACCCCTTATTTATTTTATATACTTCTGGAACCACAGGAAAGCCCAAGGGCGTTCTTCATACCCACGCGGGATATGCAGTAGGGACTTATACTACTTTAAAATTTGTTTTTGACCTTAAAGATCCGGATATATGGTGGTGTGCTGCTGATATTGGCTGGATAACTGGCCATAGCTACATTGTTTATGCTCCACTTTTAATGGGGGTCACATCCCTCATGTTTGAAGGTACTCCTGATTATCCAGATCCTGGAAGATTCTGGAGAATGGTAGAAGACTACGGGGTAAGTGTTTTCTACACAGCACCAACTACTATCCGTATGTTCATGAAATATGGGGAAAAATGGCCCCAAAAATATGATTTAAGTACTTTAAGACTTTTAGGTTCGGTAGGGGAGCCTATAAATCCTGAAGCCTGGATGTGGTACTATAAAAATGTGGGAGACCGTAAATGTCCTATTATGGACACCTGGTGGCAGACTGAAACTGGAATGCACGTTATAACTCCACTCCCCATATCGGAATTAACACCAGGGTCTACTTTTAGGCCATTCCCCACCATTCAGGCGGATATTGTGGATGATGATGGAAATTCACTCATAGGAAGCGGAGGCCACCTTGTCCTCAAAACTCCATGGCCTGCCATGTTCCGTACTTTATATGGGGATCCAAAACGTTACGTGGATGCCTACTGGAGCGAATTCCCGGGGATGTATTTGAGTGGTGATGTGGGTAGAAAAGATGAAAATGGCTATTTCTGGGTACAGGGAAGAGAAGATGATGTTTTAAATGTAGCAGGTCATAGAATAAGCACGGCTGAAGTCGAATCAGCACTGGTAAGTCATCCGGCAGTGGCTGAATCTGCAGTAGTTGGAAAACCGGATATTCTTAAAGGAGAAGAAATAGCGGCTTATGTAATTCTTAAAGATAACTTTGGACCCTCTCCCCAACTTAAACATCAGCTAAGAGAACACGTTCGGGAATCAATAGGGCCTATTGCCAGCCCGGCATTCATTGGATTCGTAGATGATCTTCCTAAAACCAGATCTGGAAAAATAATGAGGAGGGTTATTAAGGCCAAGGTTAAAGAAGAAGATGTAGGGGATACCAGTACTTTAGCTAATCCGGAATCTGTAGATGGATTGGATAATGCAATATGAAGTTTCCAATACATTATTTCCCTTATTTCTCTTATTTCCCTTAATTCATGCCTAGATTAATTTATCAAATGAAAATAGTAAATAATTTAAAATTTTAATTTATAACTTATTCTTCTTGATAACTTCCATTATATTCTCCAGAACCTCTTACATCAAAAACTACTCCTTGAGCAATACGTTCGCCCTGTTTTAGTGTGTATTCAAATTCTCCATAATTATAAAGCATGAATTGAAGTGTTCCATAAAATCCAGGGTCTCCTACGGCAGTATGCACTGAAACAAAAGACCTTAAAAGGGTGGATCGGGGAAGGTAGAGCATGGAATAACCTTTAGGGATCTTAATTTTGCGATCGACTGTTACTAAATAAGCAGTTTTTGGTTGTAATTTGTAGATAGGTGATTCTAATTTTTCTAAAGTGGGTAATTCCTTTTCATTGTCAATTAAGGATCCGGGTCCAGTTTGAATAAATACTTCATCTGCACGAAGATCAATTCCAGATGGTTCTACGAGCTCTTTAAAGTCTGGAAATAGTTTTACAAGTTCTTTTTCACCAATCATATTTTATCTCCAACAATTTAAGGGATTAAATTAATTAGTAAGTATAATCTAGTTAAGTAATTATTATATGAAACAAGTATTCTTTAATATTATTTAATTTGTAAATATATTGTTTAAATCATAATATTCTTAATCTGGGATTTTTTAATTAAAGTAATCTGTATTTTTATGGGAGTTTTTTAAGGGAAGCTGCAATAAATTCCGGTATATCTCCTGGATGACGGCTTGATACTATATTTCTATCTTCCACCACTTCCTGGTCCAGATATTCGGCCCCGGAATTAATTATATCTTGTTTAATGGATTTAAAACCGGTTATTTTACGGCCTTTCATAACTTTAGCTGTAATTAATAGCTGAGGGGCATGACAAATCGCAAAAACTGGTTTTCCGCTTTTCACAAATTCTTTCACAAATTTAACCACGTGTTCATTTACTCTAAGCCGGTCTGGTGAGTAACCGCCAGGTATTAAGAGGGCATCGAAGTCATCTACTTTCGCATGTTCTATGCTCCGGTCAATGATAACTTCAGATGCACTTTTTTTACCACGCACCACATTACCTTCTTTAATGCCTAAATGGACCAGTTCATGCCCTTCGTTTTTAAAAGCTGCTGCGGGTTTGCTGTACTCCACATCCTCAAACAAATCATCAATTAAAACTGCAATCATACTCATAAAACCACCAGTAGTATATTTATTGAAAATAGTTAAATTAATTTTTTAATTGCCCTTTGATTTTAAAAAATTTTTAATATCTGTTTATAAAAATAGTATCAACAAATAATAGTTTCAAAAAAATAGTTCAACAATACTAAGGTGATAAAATGCCAGTAATAACTGTAGATTGTAATAAATTGACTCGAGAACAAAAAAGAGAACTTGTAAAATCAATAACCGAAGTTTCCAGCAAAATTATGCAGCTCCCAGAAAGCACCATAACCATTTTAATCAGAGAAGTTGCTGCAGAAGATGTGGGCATTGGGGGAGAGCTTCTCTGTGACAAGGGTTAATCAAATTCTTGTATTATTCCAGACAGATGCAAAAGGATTAAAATAAATAATTACTTAATTTTAATTCATCAATAATACTTTTTATTTCATTTAGATTGGTAAACATGGCAAAAGAACCTTTAAATTCTCCATTTTTATCTTTTAAAGGTGTTGCTGATACCAGGGCCCATAAAATATCTCCATTCTGGCAAAGGAATTTGCAGGAGTACTGTTGTGAAATCCCTTTTTTCCTGAGTTCAATACGCTTTTTTTGCTCATCATAGTCTTCTTCAAACATAAAATCAAGAATTGATTTTCCGGTCATGTCTGAAATTTCGTAACCTAACATTTGGGCCATTTTACGGTTGACAAAAGTTGTTTGGAAATTTTCATCCATTGACCATATGCCTTCATTAGAGGTTTCCACTATATTTCTGTATTTTTCCTCACTAGATTGCAGGGCGGCTTCAATTTTCTTCTTTTTAGTAATGTCCCGGGTTATGCCTTCGTAATATAAAATTCTCCCATTCTCATCCCGAATGGCCTTTTCGGTAACTGAGACCCAGGCCTTTTTTCCATTTTTAAGGAAAATTTCAACATGATAATCGTTCACGGCATCTTCTTTTTCCAGAAACTTTTTGAGTTTTTTTCTATCGTCAGGATTAACATATAGTGTGTTTATGTCACTTACTTCATTTAAAACTGATTCTGGAGATTCAAAACCAATTATACGGGCCATGGCAGGATTTAACTGGATGTATTTTCCTTCTGCAGTAATCTGGTATATTCCTTCTTCTGAGTTCTCAAAAATATTTCTGTATCTCGTTTCGCTATCTTTTAGGGCCATTTCAGCTTTTTTAGATTCTGTAACATCTCTGAAAAATACTGTCATCTTATTTTTTCCAGTATTAACTGCATTTATTTCAAATATGCCATCAATTTGTCCCTTCTGATAATTAATCTGTGTTTCATTATGAGTGCCTCCTTTGAGGGCAATTTCATAATAGATATCAGGTAAAGAACTGTTCTCTAGGCCCGGAAATGCTTCTTTGACTGGTTTCCCAAACAGAATCTGGTGATCAATATTCAATATTGTATCGGCGGAATGATTTGCATTAATAAAAATTAGGTTCCCATTGTCATTTATTTCATAACTATGGGCTCCAAAAGGAGCATTGTTAATAATATCTTTCAACTTTTCTTCACTTTTTTCCAGCTTTTTTATAGCATTTTCCTTCTCTTTTTTGGTTTTTAATGATTCTAAGTAATATGAAATATCCCCTGCTAGTTCTTGAAGTAAATCTATCTCGTTTTCGTCATAGGCCTCTATCTCAGATGAGTAAATACTTAAACATCCTAAAACTTTTTCTTCAACAAAAAGGGGAAGTGCAATAGCTGAATTATACTTTCTTGCCCGGGCTTCTTCTTTCCATGGTCCAAAGTCAGGATGACCCGTCAAATTTCTGAATATTGATATTTTTGAGGTTTTTATGGATTTTCCTGCGGGTCCGGTACTGTATTTATTGTTTCCCCAGCTAATTTTTGCTTTTTCCAGGAAACCTTTGTCAAAACCATACTGAGCCACTGGCTGAATGGACTTAAATTCATCATCTTGAGCCATCCCTACCCAGGCTAAATAATAACCGCCTTCTTCTACAATAAGCCGACAGATTTCATTTAAAAGCTCATTTTTGTCTTTTATCCTTACTATGCTCTGATTACAGTCACTTATCATTCGCAAAGCACGGTTGACTTTTTTCAATTTGGCATCAGCTTTAAATTTATAAATAGCAGATTCCAGGGCAAAAAAAAGTTCTTTATCATCTATAGGCTTAATCAAATAGCCGTAAGGTTCAGTATATTTGGCCCTTTCCATTATTTTTTCTTCAGAATGAGCTGTTAAATAAATGACTGGAATATCGCACTTTTTCTTTATTTCTCCAGCAGTTTCTATCCCATCAAGCTCCCCTCTTAAAATAATATCCATTAAAATAAGGTCGGGTTTCAATTTTAAAGCAAATTCAATGGCATCTGATCCTTTGTGGGCTATTTCCAGAACATTGTATCCCCAATATTCCAGTTTTCTTTTTATATCCAGTGCGGTAATAGCTTCATCCTCTACAATAAGGATATTAAGTGACATGTTACATCTCCATACTTTATTAGTAGAATAGTATTAATATCTTTTGTGATGAGAATAATGCCGAAATTTAATTAATTTTGGACTGCCATAAATCAAATTGAATGTCTAAAATCTTTTATTATGTGCTATTAATATTGAAATATAAAAATAATTATTGGAGGATTATCAATGAAAGATGTTAAAGAACATTTTGACAGTGAAGCTAAAGCTTACGACTCATTAATACTAACTTTAATCCCAAATTACCTGGAAATGACTGATGTTCTGGTGAATTCCATTCCTTTTGATGGAAAAGAGTCCTTTAAAGTTCTTGACCTGGGATGCGGAACTGGAAATATTTCTAAAAAAATTAAGGAGAAATTTTCAAACTCTAAAATACATTGTGTGGATCTGGCAGATAACATGGTAAAAATTGCCCAAAAAAAGCTGGCAGATTACTCAGAAATTTCCTATGAGACCGGTGATTTCCAAAGTATTTCTTTAAGCAGTGATTATGATGTTATTGTTTCCTCTCTGGCCATGCATCACTTGAAAACAGACCAGGATAAAAAAGAAATGTATCAAAAAATTTATGAATCCCTTACTCCTGGAGGAGTTTTTTACAACGCTGATGTTGTTCTGGGATCTACCAAATACTTAAAGAATCTTTACCTGGAAAAGTGGAAAGAATTTATGGCTTTGAGTCATTCTGAAGAAGAGATAGAAAACAAATGGATGCCTACTCATCGCCGCGAAGATAAACCGGCCAAAATGATAGACCATATTAAATGGTTGGAAGAAGCAGGATTTAAACAAGTAGACGTGGTATGGAAGTACTACAATTATGGAGTCTATGGTGGAGTAAAATAGTGGATATATTATTTACTATTTTGCAAATTAACTTCTTGGAAAAATATTGAAATGTAAAACCGAATTAAAAAAATAATCTTAAATAATCTTATAAATCGAAATTAATGTTTGAATTAAAATAAAATTTTGAGATCAACTATCAAGATCAACTATCAAATTTAAAAAATCATAATTAAAATAAATTAATATCGAAAAACTTCTGTTTAAAATAATTTTAATGGGCATTAAAAAAATGGGATTTAAAATATTTGTTCAACCATCCATTCTGGTTTAAATTCCATTAAATCCTCGTAACCCTGGCCAACTCCTAAAAATAGGATTGGTTTACTTATTACATAACCAATGGATAGCGCGGCACCGCCTTTAGCATCAGCATCGGCTTTGGTAAGTATAATTCCATCTAAACCAACAGATTCATTGAATTTTCGGGCCTGTTCCACCGCGTCGTTACCGGTTAAGGAATCCCCTACAAAAACAATTAAATCAGGGCTGACAACCCGTTTAATCTTAGCCATTTCGTCCATGAGGTTTATGTTGGTCTGCATCCGACCAGCAGTATCGACCAGAACAACTTCTTTCCCTTGGGCACGGGCGTGAGAAACTGCATCGTAGGCCACTGCCGCAGGATCAGCACCTTTTTTGTGCTTAATAATTTTAACACCGATGGTTTCGGCATGGTGGGAAATCTGTTCAATAGCACCTGCACGGAAAGTGTCTGATGCAGCTATAACTGGAGTATATCCTTTATTTATAAAATAAGTTGAAATTTTGGCAATAGTGGTTGTTTTGCCGGTACCATTTATGCCTACAAACATGATTATTAAAGGTTCACCTTTGGCTTTTTTTTCTTCAAGAAGAGTATCTATGCTTTTACTTTCCACTTCTAAAATACCAGAAACAGCATTTTTAAGGGCATTTCGAGTGTAATCAGCAACATCACTACTTCTTTTTATTTTTCTACCAACAAGATCGTCTTTAACAGAAATAATAATCTTTTCGGCCACTTCTAAGGCCACATCGCTCTCTAAAAGAGACATTTCAAGTTCCCATAGTAGATCATCCAGATCCTTTTCAGAAATGGTTTTTTCCCGAATAAAAGAAAAAATACCGGATTTAGATTCCTTTTCAGAATCTTCCTCTTCTTCCTTTTCAGTAGGAGATTCTTCTTTTTCTTCATCTTTCACAGATGATTCAGATTTTCCAGGTTCTTCGGTATCCTCTGAAGATTTCCTTTTTAATCTTGAAAAAAAAGATTTTTTAGAATCAGATTTTTCAGAATCAGAATCACTTGATTCTTCTTTCTCAGAATCAATTTCTTCTGGAACAGTTTCAAAGGCCTTATCTACATTTATTTGAGTGGCTGAAGATGATTTATCTGTTTCAGAAGTCACAGGGCCTGATTTCAAATCAGTTTCTTTCGGGGAAGCAGCTTCTGTTTTATTTTGTACAGAATTTTCTTCAGATTTGGCTTCTTCTTCTGCTTCCTGAGAAACCTTTTCAGTAAGCTTGCCTATGGTACCATTGAATTTCTTTTTTAGAGAATCAAACAATTATTGCCCACTTCCTCTAACTTTTTGGAGGAGTTCCTCGGCTTGAGGAGACAGTTTAACAATTATATCTGTTAACTGTTGTAAATTTTGAGCCATTTTTTCCATGGTTTTCTGCAGTTCTTCTTTCTGGGTAGAAACAGTTTCCTGGGCGTCTTCTATCTTTTTGGTTATGGCCACACCAGCACCGACGCTCATTACCACTTCTTCAGTGTTTTTAATTTCTGCAGTGAGGAAAGAACCTGCACCTACTGGTATTAAAGTTTCCAGATCTTTTCCATCTTTAATGGATTCTAATGTATTTTCCAGAATTTCCAATTCACCCAAGGTTGCTCTAACAGCTTCCATTTGTTGTTGAATTAGATCGGCCTGGTTTTGATACAGGTTTATTTCGTTAACTAATTCCTCTAGTCTCTGCTGGTCTTCCATGGGATCACCTTAAAAGGGCTTTAACCAGTGGGTCCTGAACGTCTTCTGCAGAGATTTCATCAATTTTTTCGATTTTTATTTGATATCTACCGATGTGATGCTTGCTTCCAAATTCGGAATAAACTTTTTCGTAGATGTCTTCTTCTTTCAGAGCTTTTAGCTCTTTGGTGAAGGGTTTCATATTGTCACCCATTACAAATTTGCCTTGAATCCTAAATATCTTTGTTTTCATAAGTATCCCTCGAGAAAACCTAATGCTTCCTCTATTCTTGCCATTTCGGGCCCAGTTGTTATTTCTCCAACCAGGACTCCATTAGAATTAGCTATGGAACATGCTCCCACTAAACCAACACCTCTGTTAACTGTTCCTACATCTGCAGGGACTTTTAAAACATCTTCAACGAGTTTTAATTCAGACTGTTTAGTTTGGGGGTGTATTAATGCTCCTTTATTATTAGCTGTAGCCACTGAACCCAGAATATTGAATCCGGCCAGTGTAGCTCGCTGAGCATCAACCTCTAATACTTTATTGATAATTTCTATAGACTTATCTGAGAGGTCAGGACTAACTAATGCTCCATTATCATTAACTAAAATGATATTGCCCACTGCAGTGAATCTATCAGGCAGTTTTTCAACGGTAATTCCTGCATTTCTCATGGCTTCAATTTCCTTATCCATGGTATGTCTGGAAACTAAAAAACCATTGGAATTACCCACCGTCAATGCACCGGCCAGGCTGCTGCCACTGATAGAAGTCCTTAAAACTTCTACTTCCAGGGCTTCCTTTATATTTTCTTCCATAACCTCAGGAAGGTTCAGGGGAACCAGGGCCACACTATCAGTAATAGAAATATAAACTCCCAGATTGGGGTTTCCACTGAGGTTGATTCTCCGTATCATGTTTCACCGTTAATTAATTTTTAACTGATTATTCAGCTAAAGTTACAGCTACGCTGCCGTCTTCTTCTTTGACAGCTTTAACTTTTATTTTTGGGGGAATTTTTTGAATTCCTCTTTCCCAGAGCTTTTCATTTACAGAAGCATCTAATAATATTTCTTCTGATTTCATGTGTTTTTTTAAGTATTCTCTGACAATCTTCACAGCTTTGGGAGCCCGTACAGTTCTTGGTGCATCTTTTGCTTTTCTAAGTGGTATAACATAAATTCTTTCCATAAGAAGGCCTCCTTAAACTTTTAAATTGCTTCTTCTCCAGTGCCTCATTTTAGGATGACTACGCACTTTACGGTTAGTTTTCATTGTAGCCCACAAAGGCACCCTTCTGTTTTGTTTGTTTGCTTTAGCAAGTCTTAATTTTTTAGCTAATGGTTTATTTCTACTCATTTTACTCTCCACCAATAACTGATAAAAACCATTTTTCAATATTAGTTATTATCAATTTTATTTATATCATTAAAATGGCTTAATTGGTCAATCTAAATGAAATTTATTAATTAATGTTAATTTATAATTCCCTAGAATCTAAAGTCGGCTCCAACCAGTTACCCTGGTCTGGAAATGCTTAGGGAATATTGATGCTGACTTCCCTTCACCATTTAATTCATCAATCAAACAGCGAACCTCTACTTCGTAATCTGAATTATTTTCCAGGTTGCTTTCTTCTCGGGTAATCTCAAACAAGCTGGAAGAAAATCTTTCAATTGTTTTGTGACCAAAACTTTGTAGATTAATGTATTCTACCTTGTTTCTGTCTTCAAAACTCCTGATCTGGTTTTCGTTCAGTTTTGGTATTCTATCATCACGCCGAGTACCATCCGCAACTAAAGAATAATCTTCAGCAACTTTTTCAATTGCATTATGATGCAAGTGGTCAATGCCTCGATTTGGAAATCCATCTGCCAGTATTATATCCACTGCAGTTTTAAGAACTTCTTTATCAAGCTTCAAAACCCGGTGTTTAAAATCTAAAGCAGATGCAGATTTGGAAGCAGGTATCCATGAGTCATAAACTCCAAAGTTGGCGGTTACCAGTTCCACTTCCAGCCCCATTCTTTGCAGAATGACGGCCATTAAAGAACTGTCTTTACCTCCACTGTATAATACTCCTGCTTTCATAATCTCAGGGAATTTGATAATTAACTAGATACTATTTATCTCCAGCTAATATTAATATCTCTTTTTTGCCCAGCAACTTTTTTAAGCAATTCTTTTAGCTGTTCGTCGGTGATTTTGGACTGAACCCTACCCATTTGGGCTAGTTGAATTAATTGAAGTTCAATTTGGTCCACAAAATCTGGTTTGGTCAATCTTATATTGGCTAATCGACTTCGGGCTTCAGGAGTTAATATCTGCATCATGGCCTGCTTTTTTTGCATTTCCATCTCTTGACGCATTCTCTCCTGAGATTCAGCATCCACAGACTGTTGCTGTGCTTGCTGTTGTAACTGTTGCATTCTTTTACGACGAATTTCTTCTATGTCGCTCAATTAAAGGCCTCCGAGCCGTTATGGGAATATAATTATTAATATAAATATGTAGTTAGTATTTTGCTAACTCAGGGATTTCTGCCTTGACACCTGCAGAAGCATTGTCCAGGAAAGATCTTCCCTTAGGAGTTACCGCTCTACCGCCTTCAACTTTTTGAATTAGTCCAGCGGCTTCTAACTGGTGTAAAGCTCCTCTTATAATAGCTCCACTTCCTCGTTTGAATTTTTCAGGACTGGAACCTCGGTCTTTTTTACCACCATAATGGGTTCTTAAACTGTTTACGCCTACAGGGCCGTCAATGTAAACTCTTCTTAGAAGGGCAGCACACCGAACAAACCACCAATCGGTGTTTTCTGGTCGGCGTTCTTTGTGAACACCTGTTTTAACATAATTCGCCCAATCAGGGGAACTCACTTTATCTTCTTTGGTTAATTCTTTTGCAACTTGACTTATAAGCAAATCTGCAGGCACATCATAAACTGTACTCATATTTGGCCTCCTACTAACGTTTTTTCTTGAATATTACTGCAACATTTCCTCTAAAATCTATGAGCTTAGAGTTTGTTTTCTTCACAATCTCAGTAATATAAATTTCTTTTTCAGATGAAATATTTTTGGCGAACCTCAGTTTTACCAGTTCCTGGGACTTTAGCTGCCTTTTTATTTCTTCTATAACATTATCATTTATTCCTGCTTTTCCAATATTAATGGTCATAGCAGATAGAGCTCTATTCATTAGCTCTTTTCTGGATAAGGTAAGACTCAATTTTACTTCTCCTTTTTTCTTTTTTCTCCTTTACATAAGGCACTCTCATCATTTGCCCGCATTCCAGACATTTGAGATGCACTTCTCCTTTAGATAATCTCACTTTACAATTTTGACCAGGTTTTAAGAATTTATAACAATTCTTACAGAATCTACGCTTCCACTGAAGTGGCATTTTAATATTATATTTGGTAGATATATTCCTGGCAAGTTTTACATAGCGATGAGATCTTTCAGGATGTCGGGAGAATTCATTATCTGCCAACTTAAAGAGGATGTCTATTCTTTCTTTACCAATATTAATCATCCATTTTGGTCTTCGTCCTCTTCTCAAGGTTGAACCTCTTTTATAGGGTTTATAAATGATAAATAGAGAATACGACATCCAAAATCTTCTAATAACCAGAATTAATTAAGCCACATTAGTTATCATGGCGATTAAATTTACTGATTTAAGGCACAAGAAGAATATTATAAGTGTTTTGTATTTCTCTATTTAAAAAGGTTTTCTATTACAATTATATTTTGTAATTTTAATCTAAATAACCTTATTAATTATTATATAAATTAATTAAAAAAAACCAGATAATCCTAATTTTTTCTATTTATTTCTAATATTAATTTCAGTTTTATTTTATATAATTTAACTGCTTAATAAATGTGATAGTATAAATGAACTGGTGTTTCAATAATTGAAATTAATCAATATGTTCATAGAAATGGAAAGTTTTAATTTAACTGATTATCCAGTCTAAAAAATCTACTTTCCCCACAGGAAACATTTTTTCACCATTAAAAACCTGAATTATTATTTTTAAAACTTCATCTGGAGATAATTGACTGGCATCTATCTCATGTACTTTATTTCCATATATTTCCATAGCTTCCATGGAACACACACCCAGAGCCTCAGCTTCTAAGTTTTCCTGAATTTTAGATGCAGAATAATCTCTTTTAATTAATCTTTCTTTGAGAACTGAAGGATGCACGCGTAATACGATTACCAGATCTGCCCCTGGACAAAAATGAGATAAATGACCATCTATAACTATATTTTCAGATTGTTTTAAGGATTTTTCAGATATTATGCTTTCAATTTCCGGGCAAAGAATATCTAAATCAATTATTTTATATCCTTTTTCTTTATCAGTTCCTGAAAAAAGGTTTCTTTCCTCAGCCAGCTGATTTATTTTTATCACTTGCCAGGAAGGATTTTTTTCAATCAGGTTTGTTAGAGTAGTTTTACCGACACCAGGAGTTCCGGTCAGGAAAATTACTCTATTTGTTGAGGTCATAAATTATCCAAAGTATCTTTCTATTGCCATTATCAGTTCTCGTTTATTTCAATAATATACTTCATTTAATTAAAATTTGCACTAAATTATTTTAATTTTTCAATTAGCATGTTGGCGATCTTTTCTCCAGATAAAAGCATTCCTCCAAAGACAGGTCCCATCCTGGGTGCTCCAAAAACCGCATTAGAGGCCATTCCAGCCACATAAAGATTTGGATAAACTTCTCTGGTGTTTTCCATAATGGCAGGTTCGCCCACTTCGGCCCACATTGATTTTTCGCCCATAATTTTTCCAGTAGGGGTGTATAATTTGGGTCCAATTTTATTTTGCACCACTTTAACCACTTCGCATGGATGTCCGGTAGCATCAATAACTGCTTTAGATCTAATGGTAAGTGGGTCTACGTGTAGCCCTCCCATTTCCACTGAACTCCAGTTCAATACCAGGCCCTGAATATCATCGCCTCTGATCATCACATCTTCTATACTCATTAAATTGAAAATTTTAAGGCCGGCCTGGGTTGCTTTGGAACATAGCGTGGAAGTTGCTTCTACCGAGTCAGAAACATAGTAATTTTCCTGGTATTTTTTGGATTGGATTCCAAATTCATCCAGTATTCTTTTTCCTTCTTCCTGGACGACGATTTTATTGAACATCATTCCGCCACCCCACATTCCACCGCCTATAGAAAGCTTTCGCTCATATAACGCTACTTTAAGGCCGGCTTTGGCCAGGTAGTAGCCCGCAGTGAGTCCAGCAGGGCCTCCTCCACCTATAGCTACATCAATGTCCATATAATCCATGAAATCGTTCATAAACTCTTCTACTATTGCTCTGGATATAGTTATGTCGTCTAATTCCATTTTTACACCATTAAATTTAATATTGTATATTGCCTCATATCAATAATTTAAATTGTTATAATTAACTATTGTTATTTACTATTTTTAATTTAAATATAACCTCTTTAATTTTAGAAATAAATTTCATTAATTAATTATATTTAATAATGAATTATTCTATTTTTTTAAAATAATTCTTAAAACGTCTTTATCATTTAAAACATGATCAAAACCGACTTTCTGGCTTTCAAATTTCACAGAACTTCCCCAAATATTCGCATGGCGGAAATTTCTCACAAAATCCCGATGTAATTTTCCACAAACGTCCTTTACTGTAGCACCTTCTCTAATTATCAAAGGATCTTCATAGTCTGCTTTTTTACCTTGAGGTTTTAGATAAATTCTTATCAACTTTAAACGCTCGAATATTTCGTCTTTAAGAGTATCAATATTTATTTTTTGATCGGCAGAGATAAAAATAGCATCCGGGAACTGTTTTTTGATTTCTTGCAAATACTCTTCATCTGCTAGATCTATCTTATTTAAAACAGGAACTGCTGGAATATATGTTCTATTGGCCTCCAGAGCATCAATGAACTGATCTATGGTAACGTCATTTCTTAATAGAACATCTGCATTATGCATACCATATTCATTTATAATAGATCTTATTGTTTTTTCATCAAGATGCGTAAGTTCCGTAGTTGATGAAACATGGACTCCACCTAATTTATTTCTTTTAACTGTAACATCAGGCTGTTTTTCATTAGGCCTAATTCCAACATCTCTCAATTCTCTTAAAATTACTTCAAGATGTTTAGGATTAAAAACATCTAATACGACTATTATAAGATCTGCACTACGGGCTACAGATAATATTTCTCGCCCACGGCCTTTTCCACCAGCAGCACCAGTAATTATTCCAGGAATATCAAAAATTTGAATCTTAGCACCTTTATAATCCATAACACCGGGAACTATGTCCAGGGTGGTGAATTGATATGCTCCTACTTTAGATTCGGCATTGGTTATTTCATTGAGAAGTGTGGATTTACCAACTGAAGGAAATCCTACAAGAACTACTGTCGAATCCCCCGCTTTTTTAACATGGAATCCCTTTCCTTTAGTTCCTGAACTCTTTCTCTGGATAGATTCTTCCCTTAATTTTGATATTTTTGCCTTGAGCTTGCCTATGTGGTGAGATGTGGCCTTGTTATAAGGCGTTTTTTGAATTTCATCTTCAATCTTTTTGATTTTTTCGTCGATATCCATAGAACTCACGTGAAAATAATAAACTTAAAAACAGGATTTTATTTATAAATGTCTAATATTCTTTATATCAAATAATTTTTATAAAATTTTAATTTAATTTCAAAGTATAATGATAGACATACTCAATTTGAGAATAATCGTTATTAACCTTTTCCTATGGATTTCTAAATGTGAATTTTTATATTCCATAAGATTCATAATTATGTGGGGTGACGTTATGAATGTTAAAGATGTCATGGTTATGGATATGGTCACAATCGATGAGAACGAAAGCCTGGAAGAAGTTCTTAAAAATTCGGTTGAGAAGGGAAAGGGAAGCTTTGTAGTAACCAGTGAAAATATTAAGGTGGGCATTGTCACTACCTGGGATGTTCTGGAGGCCGTTGCTGAAGGTGATGATCTCAGTGAAGTTAAGGCCAATGAAGTAATGGAAAGAGATCTGGTGACTATATCTCCGTCAGCTACTCTAAAGGAAGCTGCACATCAAATGGTTAATCATGTTGTTTGGAGACTTCTGGTTGAAGAAGAAGGAGATATAATTGGGATGATAAGTGCAACTGATATCTTCAAAGCTAAAATGGATAAGAGATATTAAATAAAATTAGCACTTTGTGTCGAAATTTTTTATAATCTCTAAATTTAATATTTAAAAATAAATCAAGAATGATCTTATTTTTATTTCAATATTCAGTTTTAAATAATTATTTTTAATAGGAATTCATTTAATAAGCAATTCTATTTTATTTCATGTTTTTTTTTTAAAAGTGTTTGAAATCTAAATTAATTAATTTTTTAATTTAATTAAAAATAAATAATTTAAATCAAACAATAATCAAATTTCTGAAAAATAAGAATGGTAAAATAAAAAATTCGGTGATGATTTTTTAATCACCTCACCACCCATTTCTCATTTTAAGCACTGATTTTAGAGTTGCTTGACGTCCATAAAACCACACCAGGTTCTTGATGCAGGAACTTGAATGAAGTTTGATTAAATCCTCCCATCAAGAATAGTTTGGTAAACATGGCATCTTCCAGCGATTTGTCCATTATAACTGTGGTATAGGTCCCATTTCCACCAATTACTACTAAACTCAGAGTACTGTTTTGTTCCACAATTTCATTCTTAACCAGTTGATTGCCCTGAATTATAATCAGCTTGTGGGGATTTATTTGCTGGAAAGTGGTGTTTTTACCAACAATTATGGAGGCATTGGTTTGGTTAGTTCCATTAATTCCTTCCTGAACTAATACTCCAACTAGTTGATCTCCCACTTGAGTATTCACCGTTTGAACAACGGTGGTATTATTGACTACCTGCGGTTTAGAGCTTGCTAATGAAGGGAAATAACTGGATCTGGTTGCATTTTGTTTTTCGAAATCCCAGCTTCCAAAGTAACTCCACCATCCTGCTTTTCCCAACATGTCAGAACTGGCTACAAACACAAATGGAGTTTCTTTGGCCGGATGAGTGTAGTTAAGTATTGTTTGAGCTTGTTGGGTAGTTAACTTGTATTTAGTTACCATTACATTCTGTGCACTGTCTTTTGAAAGCCCTAAAGTTGCAGTTAAGATTTCAGCAGTCTTCCCACTGTCATTGGTATAATTGTCCAGTGTTAAATATGCCTGATCCCCACTGGAGGCCAACATTCTGAATATTCCTGCAGAAAGCGTCTCATTGGTGGTCAACATAGCTTTACCGATCCAGTAAGCTCGAGGTGTATTCTGGGAACCTCCATCAAAGGTCACGGGCCTATCTGCTGCGGCAGTAAACAAGTGGCCGAAATCCCACCAGGACATTACCACTGTGTTATTAGGGGTATTGTTATGTACCCAGGACATGGAGTCCCACATTCCATCGTCAGTGCCAGGAACAACTGAATTAGCTATGGAGTTTGCTCCACTAACCGATGGTGCTATAACGGCTAAAATAACCAGCGACATAACTATGGGGGCTCTAATTTCTGGTTTTTTAATCAACAGAACTATTAAAGCCATAACTACTCCAGCAACAAGTGTAGCAACGGTAGATATCCCAAATGGATATATGGTAAGCGTACCAGCAATGAATGCCAGTAATGCCAGGGTAGATGCTGTTTTTATGTTCTCTTTGATGTATATAACGGCAAAGCCTAAAAATATTCCTGCACACAGACTTATAGGCACAGCAAAAGTTGATATGAATCTGAAACCTTTTGTTACAGCATAACCTGTCATTAATATCCATACGATGAATAAAACGGCATACAAAAGATTTTCCCGTTTAAAGTTGAATAACTCTTCTTTATTCATCCTCATTCTTGGATGATTTGCTTCTTCAACGTTTTTACGTTTACCTGCGTATTTTTCTTTTCTTTTTGATTTAGGTTGTTTTTTACTGGTATGGGATTGTTTTTTAGTATGATAAGTTGACCTGACTTTCCAGATTAGTACTCCAACTCCCAGTATCCCTGAAAGGAAGGCCAGTAATCCGCCCACGCCTCCAACAATTGAGGCCTGGTTAGGTAAAATTATACCTCCTATTCCATTAGCATAATTAATAAATGATGGAATCTGCAATTCAGATACTGAAACATAAACATTCGGATAAGCACTTGCTTGAGCCAAGGCTTGTATCTCATTAACACCTATTAATCCATATAATGAATTCAATATGGATGTAAATCCGTTAAATATGCCCACAAACAGTCCACCAATGACCAGAACAATGGACAGTGCAAAAATTTCTTTTTGATCCAGGAACCATTGTAATTTATTAGAATATTCAATTTCTGGTTTAGTGTCGTTTAAAATAAATCTAGCTGTGATTAAGTAGGCAATTACAAATGCGACCAGTATGGATAAGTAGAATATGTATCCAACCCAGGCCAGTGAGAATACCATAAGGGATATCGCAGATAAGGCGGCAAATATAGCTCTCTTTTTAATGTCTTTGGCCAGAATACTCTCTACAAAGAACCATATAACCAGTAAGGGCAGTAATATGTTGAACATATCTGTATCAAAGAACCCGGCATAAGTGTGGGCAAAATAAGTCGGTGCAGTCCCTACTAATATCCCTGCAGCTATTCCCCCATAGTCATTGGTAATTCTACGCACAAATAAATAGGCTGGAATTACACAAAGAGATCCTATAATTGCTCCGGTCCAGAAGGCCACTTGAGTTAAAGGAATATCTCCAAATAGATTGGCTACATAATAGAAGAAAGAAGTTATGTAAACAATCAGTGGTGGATAATCCACGGCTCTTCCTGGCGGTGAATAAGAATGAAGATCCCAATCACTTCCATTTATCTTAGTATCTCCTAGCATACCTTTTTCCAGGTAATTAAGGGTCAAACGATAGTTATAATATGAATCCATTTCACTAAAATAGGGGAGTCCTGACGCGTCTTTGTAAAAATCTTGAGACTGGTCGGGAGCACCTGAAATATTGTATGCTTCCGCCCTAAGGAAGAATACAACTGAAAACAGAAGTATAATTATTATTAAGGGCTTGAACTTTTCTAGTGTCTTTTTATAGTCCATTGAATCTCCTCTTGAACTCTCGAATATTGCTTTTCATTGATTTGTTATAAATCGTAATAATATATTTTTAATTATTTTTCTTTCATGGATATTTCATTTTTCTATTATTTATCTTATGTGCTTATTTTCCTTATCCTGAGATTTCAAAATGAGTGCTTCTTAATAATTTCCAAGAACTATTTAGTGATTTTTGATAAGTTTAGATATTATTAACCTCATTAAACACTTTTCTTCGCTGAGCGGAGATAAATGAAAACAAAAATTATAGAATTAGCACTAAAAAAGAAATAGGTAATTGAAGAGGACCTATTGAAGAAAGTCTGTGTTTAGAAGATAAACCATAGTATTTTTAGAGAAGGGTTAATTATTATCATCTCTTAGGATGACCTACTTAATTTTCAGAGTTCTAGAATAATGTTAAAAGAAGTGACTGAAAATAAAAACAACATAATAATGTAGAAAATAAAACTATTCGAAAAATGAAATAAAATGAAATAAAATAAGATCAAGGAAATGAAAAAAGAGAAAAAAGAGAATATGGGTAAGTTTTTCATTATTTACTTTCTTCTTTTTCTTTTATTTCTTCTTTTTCTTCAATAGATTGGGTAAATCTGCATTTAGGGAAACCAGAACATCCAATAAATTCTCCATATCTTCCGGAACGTTTTAGCAGTTCTTTACCGCAGTCTGGGCATTTTCCTACAACTTCTGGGAGTGTTTCTTTTCCCTCTTTACCGCATTTAGGATCCAGGCAGGCCCGCTGGCGAGGTTTTCCATAGGATATCATAGGAAGGCTACATTTTTCACACTTTGTTTTAAGTACGCTAGCACCTCTAGGCAGAGAATAAGTGGCCTTACAGTCGGGGTACTGGGAACAACCTACAAATGTACTTTTATTACGGGGGGAATATTTTAGAACCAGATTTCCTCCACATTTACATACTCCCACAATTCTGCTTTCTTGATATGCTTCATAAATCTGCTGACCAATTTTCAGCTTATTTTTTTCCACATCTTCCAGTATGGCAAGAACCTCTTTTTTAGCATCATCAATAACCTTATCCTTGGTTATTTTGTCTGCCATTATCTCTTGCAGTTCATTTTCAAATTGCCTGGTTAATTCTTCACTGGTTATCTGATTACAGTACTCTCTAAGGGTATCTATAATGTGTTCTCCCAGTTGATTAACAGTTATCTGTTTTCCTTCAATGTATTTTCGGTTATAAAGAATAGCTATTATGTCGGCTCTGGTAGACTTGGTCCCTAAACCTCTTTTTTCCAGTTCTCTTATTAAAGATGCTTCGTTGTATCTGGCAGGAGGCTTTGTTTCCTTTTCTTCTGAGACGACTTTTTCCACAAGTAAAGTGTCTCCTTTTTCAATATTTGGAAACTCTTCATTTTCGACTTTTCGGAATGGATAGTGTTCTAACCAACCCATATAGGCCACTCTTTTTCTACGGAAACTGAAATCTTCATCTCCAATTTTTAATTCAGTTTTCATGCTTTCCATGGTAGCATTTTCACCAAAAACACTTATAAATCTGTAAACGATGAGTTCGTAAATTTTAAGGTCATCTTTAGTCAAACTTTTAGGAAGTACGCCTGTAGGGTGAATGGAAGGGTGTGCTTCGTCTGTTTTTTTACCTTCATTTGGTTTTAATGGCCTAGGAAGCTTTTTAATTTGTTTTACAAATACAGAATCGCCAGAAAGCTGTTTAAATATTTTTTCAAAACCTATACTTTTAGGAAGCTTTTGAGAAGAAGTTCTAGGATAAGAAGTGTAACCTTCAGTATACAAACTTTGAGCTATTTGTTGAGTCCTTTTGGGACTAAAACCAAATAAACTGTAAGCTTCTGATTGTAAACTGCCTAAATCAAAGGGGAATGGTGGATTTTTGATATTTTGTTTTATTTCCACTTTTTCTACCAGGGCATTGTTCCCTTCACAATTGGCCAGCGTAGATTCTGCCTCTTTTTTATCAAATATCTTGCCTTTTTTATTATCAGCAACAATATCTCCTTCTAAAAATGCTTTTATCATCCAGTAAGGGACAGGAACAAATTTGCGAATTTCTTTTTCCCGGTCTACTAAAATAGATAGTGAAGGTGTTTGTACTCTCCCTGCAGACAATTTAATGAACCTTTTGGTTGATTCTCGTACTGATTTCATCAGTGATTTGGAAATATTAACTCCAAAAATGAAATCAAGAACGTGACGAGCTATTCCGCTGTCAACTTGATGAATATCCAGATCAATTGGATTTTCATAAGCATTAAGAACATCTTCCTTAGTTAAAGTGGAAAATTTCATCCTCAATGCATTATTAACAGCTGCATTGCCGCATCCATATTTCAAAGCATTGTAACCAATAAGAGTACCTTCTATATCGTAATCGCAGGCATGAATAAATTTAGTAGCGCCTTTGGAAAATTTTTCTATGGCTTTGACATAATCTTTAACATATGCCTTTTTTTTATCCACTTCATAAAGTGGCACCCACTCTAAATCAAAAAACTGCTCTTCTTTAGGATTTAAAGGTACTAAAGAGTATAAATGGCCTACTGCTGATAGGACGGTGGTTTTTTTACCATCTTTTTCAAATTCCCAGTAAGCTACTTTTTTATATTTTTTCTTCTCAGCATTTGAAGATAGAGCCTGTGCTATTTTTTCAGAGGACTTGGGTTTCTCACAAATAATGACCTCATGCATGATATCACTCGAGCTGGCTTGTTATATTAAATTTTTATAAATTTATCGCATTATTATTTAATGCTATTTTTATTATTAACTTGGATTTATTAAATATTAATCAGTCTTTATATAATAATTATCTTTTAAATTATTTATTTTATTTCAATAAAATTCAAAAAACAATATCTTGTAAAAGATCTTATAAATATTTGTAAAACTGACATATTTTAAAAATAGTAAAACTTTAAAAAGTAGAATTTAGTCACGTTTGTAAAAACCGTAAAATTGGCTGCAATAATCACACATAGGGAACTTATCATAGTGATAATGACTCATATCTTCTTTATTAATATCAAATTCTTGAAGACACGTGTAGCAGATCTCTATTTTTTCCTGTGTTCCTTTTTTTTCTTTTTTATCTTCCATCTAGCTCTCACCATGGAATTTAATTATGAAGACTTTAAATTCTAATTTAAAAATTAATTAAGCCATATTTATGGCAAATAGATTAATATAATTTATTTTATTAAAAGGGAGGGTTTAAAAGGGAAATAACCCTTATTAAACGATATTATGTTTTTGCAGTAACAAAATTTCTTCTGTACTGACTTTTTTACCCTCTTTGAACCGACGGTAAATTTCTTCAGCCTTTTCCTTTTCTTCCCGATCTTTTTTACGGGTGGCCCGGCTTTCCATATCCCTTCTTTTGGATCTCATGCCACCTAATTGTTTATTGACCTTGTGGATCTCACCAAGAACTGATTTGAAATCTTCGTGTTTTGCTGAAGCATTATTCTTGGCTTCCAAGAATTTTTGATGGGCTTCATCTGCATTGGTCCGTATTTCATCAGTCTTTCGGAAGTATTCAAGCATACTCTCGTGATATTCTTGAGCTTTTTCAGAAAGTTCCACTACTTTAGCGTGGTAAGATTCGGAGGTTGCTTTAAGTTCTTGAGCTTCCTCTTGAACTCCTTCGTCTTCCTGGATTTCCATGAGCTTTTTACGAAGATCATTAGCATCTTTAACCAATTTGTTCTCTTTTTTAATGTCGAGAACTCTGGTTTCTATGATTTTGTCGATCTTTTTGATCTCATTTTCGATCTTCATCCGGTCTCTTCTTCCAGAAGACCATTCCATCTTTTTAAGCTCTTCATTAGCCTTATCACGAAGCTTTTTGTTCTTTTCAACTTCTTCGTTAATTTTGTTCCTTTTGTCCCGGAAGTCGATAGCAACATTTAAATTTTCTTTCAGGCTATTATTGAGTTCATCTCGAATTTCACGGTATTTTTTAGCTTCCTGATTAAACTGTTCCCGTTCTTCGGAGATTTTAGAGAGTTTCTTCTCATATTCGTCTTTCAAATCCATGGCATTGTCCAGGTTTCCTTCAATCTTGATAGAATCTTTTTTATCTTCTTTTTTATCTTCTACCGGATCGGTTTCGTTTTCTAGCAATTTAATAATCTCCGTCAAATCTCTATTTTCAATAACTTTATCAGCTATTTCTTTTAGAGCAGGTTTAGCATTAAATGCTATTCCCAGTTTAACTGCTTCGATCATGGATATGTCGTTTGCGCCATCTCCTACTGCTACGCACTCTTCAAGAGTAATGTTTTCGTCTTCCACTAGTTTAGATAGAACTTCGAATTTGGATCCTTCTACCAGAGGACCACTAACTTCCCCTGTTAAAATTCCATCTTCTTCAAGCAAGGTATTGGAGAATGCATAATCTAAGCTGAGTTTTTCTTTTATGGAATCAGCAATTATGTCAAAACTACCACTGATAGTGGCAACTTTGTATCCTTTCTCTTTTAATGCAGCTATGGTTTCTTCAGCGCCTTTCATAAGAGGCATTTCATCGGATATTTTTTTAATATCCTCAACTGAAGCGCCTTTGAGTAATTTAACTCTTTCTTTGATGGCTGTTTCAAAGTCAACATCGCCTTGCATGGCTTTCTCTGTAATCTCTATAATCTGGTCTTGGACGTCCATTAACTTTCCAATTTCGTCTATGGCTTCGCCGTCTATAATAACGTTATCAAGGTCAAAAACTACAAGTTTAATCAAAATATCACCAATTAAATCAAATCCAACTCACCGAGTCGGTCTCGAGTTTTCGCGACACCAAGCTTGGCATCTTCGAAACTCTTTGCTCCGGTACAAACTACTTTACCGGATCCGAAGAGTAAAAGAACCACTTTCGGGTCCTCTAACCGATAAACCAGTCCAGGAAACTGTTCTGGTTCGTATTCGGTATTCTCTAATCCTAAAGCTACTGCTTCCAGATTTAATGTTTTCTGTAAATTAGCAGAAGCAACTATGTTCTGTATTTTTATCTCAAATTCCTCTGGAATGTCCGGATCCATGGTTCTCATCTGATCCACAGTTATTTTTATGGCCAGTTTTGAATCGTCAATGGATTTAGCACCAGTACAAACCAACTTTCCTGAACCAAATATCAAAGCTGCGGTTTTAGGTTCTTTTAGTTTATATACTAAACCAGGAAACTGTTCGCGGTTAAAATCAACGCCTTCCAGAGCTTTAGCAACAGTGGGAAGATCAATGGATTTTCCAAGAGTTGCAGAGGCTACAATGTTTTCAATTTTAATATCCACATCGGTCAAGTGATATACCTCCCAGTATAATTAGAAGAATTCTATATTTATAAAATGTATAAATCGTTATTTATATATAATGCACTTAAAAAGTAGTGGTTAATACTTAATGCTGATCTATGCATAATAAATTTATATTATTCCTTCGACTGAAATCTATGTCAGAGGTATAATATAATTCAAAGAATTACATGACACATTTCCTAAGTCCAATATATTAATGGTTCTATTTAAAAGCACCTATTAAATTATGATATAAAATATGAATTAATTTTATAAATATAACTATTATAAGTATAATTATATCTACATTTATAATAATATCTTTTTACTTATTAAATGCTTTTGTAAAAGATGAAGTTAAAACGTAAATTATACTTCAGTGACAAAACTAAAAAGATTATTTATTATTATTATTATTATTATTATTATTTTTTAAAGGAATGTATTTAACAATATTTATTAATTGATTTAATCTAAAATATGTATATTATTAGTATTACTATGCAGGGAATGGATTAAAACTAGTAAAGCATCATAATTAAATTTAATTTCAGTTAAAATAGTTATACTTAGAATTTAAAGAATTTGACTTTATATTGGGGGTATAAAGTGAATCCAAAACTTTACAAAAAGCAAATAGAAGAAATGGGTATCGATGGACTTGAAATAAAACCTAACTCTCTAATAGACGCCACATCAATGCTCATAGAACTAAAAGAGTACCAGAAAATTCTACAGCAAATCAAATACAATGTCAGAATAGATGCTCGAAAAATAAGTAAGGAATATATTTCTAAAATCGATGAATTAAATGAACAAATTAAAGAAACTAAAAAATCGGAAAGAAAAGCCAAAAAAAATAAAGAAGCTCAAAAAAAATTATTAAAGGAAAGGGAAGATAAATTAGCTCCCTATGATGGCTTGGATATTTTAATTGATGGATATTTGGTTCAAATTGAAGATTCTAAAATTCTTTTAAGGGATTTTATTAAAAAACAAGTTAAATAATTAATAAATGGCTAATTCCAGGATTTCTTAGGTATATCCTCTACTATTTGTAGATAAATATTGTTTGTTGTAATGGGTTAACATGTCATAAATCATTTCAAATTATTATTTTTCTCTAATAGAAATTTAAAAACGTATAAAAAGTTATAATAAACTTACCATGGTGATTTAGTTGATTGAAGTTGAAGTAAAAGCTATTGCAAAGGAATTTGATTCTATAAGAAAAAAACTGGTCAAACTAAATGCATCTAAGGTTAAAATCGAACGTCAGGAAGATACTTACTTTAATGCTCCCCACCGAGATTTTGCTATTACTGATGAGGCATTGAGAATAAGAAAAATACCTGAAAACGATAATTTACGAGTTTTTATTACCTATAAAGGGGCCAAAATAGATAAATCCAGTAAAACTCGTAAAGAATTTGAAGTGGGTGTAGTAGACGCAGAAGTAACTAAAAATATTTTCGAAAGCCTGGGTTTTAAAGAAGTGGCCACTGTTGTTAAAGATAGAGAAATATATCAGCTGGAAGATTTTATTATAACGCTGGACACGGTCAAAAAGGCAGGTACTTTTGTGGAAATTGAAAAAGACCTGGAAGACGGTGCCGACTTTGATGAAACCCTTCAGGAGATTTTCAAATTGTACGAAAAATTGGGAATAACTAATGGATTTGAAAGGAGATCCTATCTAGAATTAACGGGTATCTAATCAGAAACTGTATCTGGACACAAATAACCAGAAATTTCGCAATAATTCGGGCATGCTATACCGGAAGGACTCTTCAGTGTTAATTTTTTATACTAAATAAATAAAAATCTGGTAAGTGAATGTTAATTAAAATAAATATTGATAATAATAAATTATTTTGATAATCCAGAAACGAAAATATTAAAAAATTAATTTTAAAAATTGATTTTTCAATGTCTAATAAAATATAAAGGTGGGAATCTTTTGAAGTATTTTGTAAGTCCTTTTAACAAGGAAGTAAAGCTAGAATTTCCAAAAAATATCACAGTGTACGATACTACTCTTAGAGATGGTGAACAAACACCGGGCGTATGTTTAGGAACACAAGAAAAACTTGAAATCGCTAGAAAGCTGGATGAATTGAAAATACATCAAATAGAGACGGGTTTTCCAGTTGTATCAGAGCAGGAAAAATCATCAGTAAAGAGGGTTGTTCAAGAGGATCTTGATGCACAAATATTGGTACTCTCCCGTACTAAAAAAGAAGACATTGATGTGGCCCTGGACTGTGATGTGGATGGTATAATTACTTTTATGGGAACTTCTGACATTCATTTAGAGCACAAATTAAAATTAACTAGGGAACAGGCTTTAAATGTTTGTATGGGTTCTATTGAATATGCTAAAGATCATGGACTATTTGTAGCTTTTTCGGCCGAAGATGCTACCCGTACTGATCTGGATTTTCTAAAAAGGATTTATAAAAAAGCAGAAACTTACGGTGTTGACCGGATACACATAGCAGACACTGTGGGTGCTATAAATCCATATGGGATGGATTTTTTGGTCAGGGAACTTAGGGCTGTTTTAAAGACAGATATTGCTATGCACTGTCATAATGATTTTGGTTTGGCATTATCAAATTCTATTGCAGGCCTTTTAGCTGGAGGAAATGCTATATCCACAACCGTAAATGGAATCGGTGAAAGAGCAGGAAACACTTCTCTAGAAGAACTGGTAATGAATTTACTGATTATGTATGGTGTTGATTTAGGATTCAATATAAAAGTATTCCAGGAATTATCTAACTTAGTTGAAAAACACACTGGAGTGGCTGTTCCCAAAAACAAGCCCATAGTAGGCAAAAATGTATTCCGGCACGAATCTGGAATTCATGTGGATGCAGTTATTGAAGAACCATTAACTTACGAGCCATTTTTACCAGAACTAATTGGTCAAAGTCGTAAAATTGTTTTAGGAAAGCATTCCGGGTGCCGTGCCGTAAAGGCCAAACTTGAAGAGTGTGGTATTGAAGTTACCAAAGACGAATTGTGCAAAATTGTTGAAAAAGTAAAAAGAAGCCGGGAAGAAGGCAGATATATCAACGACGAGCTTTTCAATCAAATTGTAAAATCTACCCGTGGGCCGGTGGACATTTAACCGGTTAATATATAATCAATTTTATATTTTACAAATCTTATTATTTTAATGCATAAAATTGAAAACCATTTAAAGAAAAACATTCAAAATATTACACTGAAATAATTTAATTAGACTTTAATTGAGGTTTGGACATGAATATAACCGAAAAAATTCTTGCTAGAGCAGCTGGAAAGAAAGAAGTTGCTCCGGGAGAGATTATAGAGGCCCAAGTTGATCTGGCAATGACTCACGATGGAACCTCTCCTCCTACAATAAAAACATTTAGAATGGTTGCCCAAAAAGTTTGGGACCCTGAAAAAATTGTCATAGTTTATGATCACAATTTTCCTGCCAATAATATAGGATCTGCAGAATTTCAACATATTACTCGAGATTTTGCCAGAGAACAAGGTATAAAAAATATTTATAATCATGGTGAAGGGATATGCCATCAGGTTCTCCCTGAAAAAGGTTTTGTTCAGCCTGGAAAAGTTATAGTGGGTGCTGATTCCCACACCTGCACTTACGGCGCATTTGGTGCATTTGCCACTGGAATGGGGGCCACAGACATGGCCCTGGTCTATGCCACTGGAAAAACATGGTTCATGGTCCCAGAATCCATTAAAACAGAAGTAAATGGTACGCTGGGCCAAAATGTTACTCCAAAGGATATTATATTGAATATTATTGGTGAAATTGGTGCCGATGGAGCTACTTATAATTCCGTGGAATATTGCGGTGAAACCATTGATAACATGGGAGTTTCTGGAAGAATGACCATTGCCAACATGTCAGTTGAAATGGGGGCAAAAAATGGAATAATGAAACCCAATAACGCTGTTTTGGAATATTTAAAGAATAGGAGTAGATCATCTTTTGATATTTTTGAATCAGACAAAGATCACGTCTATTCTAAAGAATTTAATTTTGATGTAACTGATATGGAACCCCAAATTGCCTGTCCTCACGATGTTGACAATGTTAAGCCTTTGAGTAAGGTGGAAGGAACTCATATAGATCAAGTTTTCATTGGATCATGTACTAATGGCCGATATGAAGATTTAAAAGAAGCCGCTGATGTCTTAAGGAATAAAAAAGTTCATGAAGATGTTAGAATGGTTATAATCCCTGCTTCTGCTGAGATTTACATGAAAGCATTAAATGATGGTTTTATTAGCACTTTCATTGAGGCCGGGGCCATGGTCTGTAATCCTGGGTGTGGCCCGTGCTTAGGGGCACATATGGGAGTTATAGGTTCTGGAGAAGTGAGTCTGGCTACCACTAACCGTAATTTTAAAGGCCGAATGGGCGATCCTGATTCTGAAGTTTATCTATCTAATGCCTCTGTAGCAGCAAGTTCTGCCGTTAATGGTGAAATTAGAGGTCCTTAAATAGCATAGGCCATATTACATTCAAAAAGAAAAAAAAGGGGAAATAATGGATATAAATGCTATGGATGAAATTAATAGGTTGGAAAAAGAAATTGGGGAATTATCAAACACTCAAAAAATACTTCTAGCCACTGATGGTTCGGTAACTCGGATATTAGATGTTTTGAAAGGCACGGTAGATATTACCACTCTAGTTCAGGAATTTCAGAAAGCAGATTCAGAAACTGCTGAAAAATTAGGAATTAATCCTGAGGAGACTATTAATTATCGTGTTGTAGTTATTGGGACTAATGAACCATTAATTCACGCCATATCTTATATTCCGGTTGATAGATTGAACAATAATTTTAAAGAGGATCTTATACGCGCAGATATGCCCATTGGTAGAATATTAAAAAAGCACAATGTAGAATCTCGAAGAGAAGTAGAATCAGTTGAAATTGAAGAACCGAATCAACAGCTTAAGGATATATTCAGAACCGATTCTAAAATGCTTACTAGAACTTATAATATTATAAGAAATGGTGAAGTTCTAATAAGGATAAAAGAAACATTCCCTATAACTTCTTTTGTTGAATAAAGTACATTATAAAATTATTTATTAATAAAATGACATTAAAAGGATCATTGATTTACTCAATTATTTGATTTATTTATAATAATTATAACTAGCTAATTTGAAATAAATTCAGGATTAGGAATGGGATTAAAATGGGAGTGAAATTTAAAGACATTGTATCACCTAAACCAATCAATTTTCAAGATTTAAATGGTCTCACAGTAGCCATTGATGCGGCCAATAGTATTTATCAATTTTTATCAAGTATTCGACAGAGGGATGGAACTCCACTTATGGATGAGCACGGAAGGGTAACTTCTCATCTAAGTGGAATATTGTATCGTACTTCTTCTTTAATGGAAAAAGGAATAAAACCCATTTATGTTTTTGATGGCAAATCACACACTTTAAAGGGAGAAACAGTCTCTAAAAGAATCGAAGTTCGCAAAGAATCAGAGAAAAAGTGGAAAGAAGCATTGGGCAAGGGAGAAATCGAAGAGGCTAGAAAATATGCTGTGAGATCTTCTAGAATGTCATCTGATGTGGTTCAAGGTTCTAAAAAATTACTTGAGCTAATGGGAGTGCCTTATATTCAATCATTAAGTGAAGGAGAAGCACAAGCATCTTATATGGTACATAATGGGGATGCCTGGGCAGTAGCTTCCCAGGATTATGACTGTCTACTTTTTGGTGCCCCAAGGGTAGTGCGTAACTTAACCATAAGTGGAAATTTAGCAGATCCTGAAATTATAGAACTGGACACGGTTCTGGATAATCTAGAAATCACCAGGGAGCAGCTTGTTGATGTTGCTTTGTTAGTGGGAACTGATTTTAATCCGGGTATTAAAGGTATTGGTGCAAAAACGGGTTTAAAACTAATAAAACAGGAAAAAGATCTATTTGGTGCAATTGAAAAAACAGAAAAGTCCTGGGATGAGCTTGGTGCAGATCCACATATATTGCGCGAATTATTTTTGAGTCCTGAAATTACTCGTGACTACGAAATAAAATGGAAAAGCCCGGATAAAGAAGGAATAATTGAATTTTTGTGCGGTAAACATGGATTTTCAGAGGAAAGGGTATCCAGTGCCATAAAAAAGATTAAAAAAATGGACTCCACCCAAAAAAGTCTGGAAGACTGGTTTTAATCCAATTTATTTTTCTTTATTATTATCATTATCAGGGTTATTATTTTTCACAAAAAAGATTTAAAAATTGACGTCTTTTAAACAACCTTTTTCTTGAGAGTTTTCAATGAGGCGACGGTAAGTAGGATGTATTTCCAGTGTTTTAATATCTCCTATCATGATCATTTTTCTACGAGCACGAGTAAGAGCAACATTAAGGCGTCTTAAGTCGTTTAAAAATCCAATTTTTCTTTTGGTATTGCTTCTAACTGTGGATATGATCATTACATCCTTTTCTCTCCCCTGATAACCATCCACAGTTTTTACCTCCACATTGGTCAATGAACTAATTAAATCGCGCTGATCCTCGTAAGGACTTATTATGCCAATTTTTTCGGGGTTAATCCCGGACTTAATGAATATACTCGCAACTAAACTGACTAAATCTGCTTCTAAAGGATTTTGAATCGATGTTGATCCTTTTATTTGTTTTTCAAATTTTTCATCAAGTCTAGAAGTGTTTAAAAATATAAATGGAATATCTGGATCCATTAAATCTTTTTGAATATTCTTAAATTGAGGATTTAAATTATCGTCTGTAATTCCATAATTTTTGCTAAAATCATTATATTGACGATCAGGGTCCTGATTATCCTTATCCTTATCCTTATCATCCTTATCCTTATTATTATTATTATTATTATTATTATTATTATTCGTACTGAAATTACAGCCAATATCCTGAATGGAAATATTATTTATGCTCTTTCCTGCTTTTATTTTCCCACCGTAAAACTCGTTGTTGGGAAATTCCATCAAATCCGGATTCATTCGATATTGGATATTCAACATGGTGGAATTTTGAGGGTAATTATTTATCAAACCTTCAAAAAGAGTTTTTTCAAGTTCACGGGCTTTATGATTCACTATGGTAGGGGGTAGTTGCCGGTGGTCTCCGGCCAAAATAAAACGCCGGGCCTTAGAAATGGGTATTAAAACACTGGGGATTGTGGCCTGGGATGATTCGTCAATAACTGCCAGATCAAACCGGGTTCCCTTTAAATATTCCAAGCCTGCCGAAGAATTGGTACAAAGCACTACTGAAGCTTTTTTGATAATATTTTCCACAATACTTTTTTCTATTTCATGTATTTTTTGTTGCGATTCATCCACTTTTTTGTTATTTTCTATCCACCTGCCCATGGATATCATTACATTTGGTGAAACTCCCCGGGAACCACGTCTTTTCACGGCATTTAAAAGAATTTGGGTGTCACTTAACCCTCTACGAAATCCAGGGGCGGGTTTAGTGTGTTTTTCCCTTTCTTCAATGGTTTTTTTGATCCCCTCTTTTAGGTGGGCTATTTTTGAATTGAGTGGATGATTTTCGACTTTATAAGCCAATGTTTGCTGAATGTTTGCACGGGAGACTCTTTGAGGATGCCCTAATCTTACGCAGTTAATTTTAAAGTTAGATTCATCTAAAACATCTTCATTTAAAAGACCTTCTAAAATATTGTCTACGGCAGTGTTACTTTCGGCAGTGGCCAGTATTTTACTTCCTTTTTTAACTTCTTGTCTAATTAGCTCCAGTAGTGTTCTGGTTTTCCCGGTTCCAAAGGGTCCATGTATTAGAAAAAAATCTTCACTGTTTAATGCCATGGAAATAGCATTTTTTTGTGATTTATTAAGGTCTAAATCTCTAAAAGAGCCAGCATAATCATTACTATCATTACTATCATTAATATTATTATTATTATTATTATTATTATTATTAATTTCATTAACAATAATTTCATTAGCTTTTTCATTATCACTTTTCGATGTATGAAAATCACATTTAAACAAAAATTCAAGCGCTTTTTGCCCAGAGGCACTTAAATTATTCAAATTTTCTTTCATTCTTCGAAATGTGATGTCATTGGCATATAAGTCAATTCTCACATTTTTCAAGGCCCAATGGGGAACATTTTCAATTGCTATAACTATAAAACGATTTCCTTTTTCAGTTACAGTTCCTGTGAGTTTGCTTTTCAATGGATCCCCTTTACTTATCAGTATTAGGTCTCCAATATTAATTTCACTCTCAAAGGATTTTTTTCTGCCGTACTTGACCAGGTTAAATCCAAGTTCTTTTCCTAAAACTTTTCCATTAAGATTATTTATGGCCCTACCTATTTTTTCTCTTTTTTCAGGAGATAATCTTCTTATTTCGTTGAGCATGGAATTAATCTCAGCTTTTCTCTCCATTTCCACCAATTTAAGAAGATTTGAAATATTTTTAGATATTATGCCTTATTCCTCCTGAAAATTAAAAATTAACTATTAAACGAACTTTAAAATTAACTAATGGGTTATTAAATAATTAGTGGGCTATTTATCATTATTTATTTTATTTATCAATGATCTGAGATTTTTTATTTTTTAAGTTTATTAAAATGGTGGATATTCCCCAAAGAATTCCCTGGCATAACGTCTTGCAATTTTTACTTGCACTGGATAACGCCCTGAAATCTTTTTTTCTAAATCTAATCTGTTATTTGAACCAGCGAGTGCTTTTAAAATGTTTAAATAAATTTCCAGAGATTCTTCAGGTGACGGACATGAATTTTCCAGTATTTCACATTCCTCAATTTGGTGGAGGCAGGGCATTTCCAGAGTTAAACAAACATCTTCTCTTTTAAATAATGATTTTCTAATGTGTGGAGAAACAGAACCAATTAAAACACCTTTTTCAAGCTCAATTAGTGGTGGAACTCCTGCTTTTTCTTTGCGGCGGAGATCGGTTAATTTTTGATAGTTTTTGGGGTGGTAACAGTGGGCTTCGATGTACATCTCTGGTTGATAATGGTTTATCAATCTTAAAATTTCTTTTCCCATTTTACTATCATAATAACGACTATCCAGGGTGCTCATATACTTGCTTTGATCGCAGTTGTAAATAATAAGTTTACCAGATTTAACAAGGGTGCTCTGAATACTTTTCAAAGCAGAAATGGTACTTAAACCTTCTTTTCCATGCACGCCTCCTATGAAAAGTCGGGTAATTCCTTCACCTTTGTCAATTAATCTAAAAAAGCTCATTTAGTTCCCCAAATATATTATTTTTTATTATTTATTATCGTGGGATTAATTATTATAATGGAATCAATAATGCTTAATATTATAATCTCAGCTATTCCATAATTATTAATTCCTTGAAGTATTCTAATAATAATAAGTCGATTTAAATATATTTGATTATTGTATTAGAATTAAAATAATAAAATAAATATTAAAAAATAAATTAATTTAAAATAATTTAATAAAAATCTGAAAAAGAAATAGATGGAGGAATTAGGTTCCTTCTTCCCAATTATCCAGATATTCAATTTGACGGGGACTTAATTGATCTATTTCTATATCCATGGCAGCAAGTTTGAGTTTAGCCACGTTAAAGTCAAGTTCATCTGGTGCACGGTGTACGCCTGGTTTAAGATCTTCAGTTAATATGTACTGGGCCGATAGAGCTTGCATAGCAAAACTTAAATCCATAATTTCGGCTGGATGGCCCTGTCCTCTTTCTGAAGCTAAATTCACAAGCCTACCATCTGCTAAAAGATATAATGAACGTCCGTCTTTCATTACAAACTCATCAATATCTTCTTTTAACTTATTCTCAGCTATTGAAAGGTTTCTAAGGTCGTCCTGATTTATCTCCACGTTGAAATGTCCAGAATTGGCCATTACGCACCCGTCTTTCATGTACTTGAAGTCATCTCCTGAGACTACGTCGATATTTCCGGTTACAGTTAAGAGAATATCCGCATGTTGTACGGCTTCGCGAACCTTCATTACTCTAAAACCGTCCATTTTTGCTTCAAGAGCTCTTATTGGATCTATTTCAGTTACTATGACATTACCTCCAAGTCCCAGTGCTCGCATTGCCACACCTCTTCCACACCAACCATAACCACACACTACAACAGTTTTACCTGCAATTAACATGTTAGTGGCACCCATAATTGAATCAAAGGTTGATTGCCCGGTTCCGTATCTGTTATCAAAAAGATATTTGGTGTAAGCGTCATTTACAGCCATCACTGGAAATTTCAATGCCCCATCATCAGCCATAGCCTTTAATCGATGAATACCTGTGGTAGTTTCTTCACAAGCTCCCTTAATTTTATTTAAAAGTTCTTTTCTTTCCCGGTGAACCAGAAATATCATATCTGCCCCATCATCAATCAGAATATCCGGGTCATGATCCAGTACCTTGTGAATATTCTGGTAGTATTCTTCATTGTTTTCTCCTCTCCACCCATACATGTTTAATCCCAGAGCGGCACCAGCAGCAGTAGCATCGTCATGGGTTGAGAGTGGGTTACAACCGGTCATAGCTACTTCAGCCCCTCCAGCCTGCAGGGTAAGCCCTAAATTAATGGTTTTTGGTTCTAAATGAAGACAAGAGGCAATGGTTATTCCTTCAAAGGGTTTGGTCTCTTCAAATTCTTTTTTGATATGTTCTAAAACAGGCATATGTTTTTGTACCCATTCTATCTTTTTTTTACCTTGGGGTGCTAGTGAAATATCTTTTACATCATAGGGCATTATATCACCGTTATTTGATATTTAAATAATTTTCAAAAGAGTAAAAACAATTTATTCTTACAAATATATTTGAATAGAATATTTAGTATTAGATTATTTTTAGTTTTTGATTAAATATTATTATGAGATAATATTATTTAATTTTTCATTTTAGTTATTAGTATTAATATCACTTAATTTCTATAAATATTTTCTTTAAAAAATCAATTATTATCAAAATTAAAATTAGAATTAAAATAAGATTAAAAACGAAATTCGGAAACTTAATTAATATAAATAAAAATTGCTAAATTAATTAGCGAAAAACTTAAAAAATAAATTTTGAAGAGAAATAATAATCTCTCTTCCTTTTTAATGGTATTGAACCAGTTCTTCTTGCCCAGTTTTTGGTTTTACTTTTTCCATGGCTTTTTTGAAGTACTTCATGGATACCGTTTCAGCTTTCAAGTCGTCCCTTAAAGTGAGCATCGCTGCTTCTCGGCAAACTGCTTCTATATCAGCACCAACAAATCCTTTGCTGGTTTTAGCAAGTTTTTCAATATCCACATCGTCTGCCAGGGGCATGTTCTTGCTGTGAACTTTGAAGATAGCCAGTCTTCCTTCCTCATTTGGATCGTCAACTTTAACAAGTCTATCAAATCTGCCAGGTCTTAAAAGAGCAGCATCCAACATATCTGGCCGGTTAGTGGCAGCAATGACTGAGACATCCTGAAGTTCTTCCAGACCATCAATTTCTGTTAAAAGCTGGTTCACTACTCTCTGGGTGACTCCTGAATCTGAGGATGAACCGCTTCTGGTGGAAGCAATGGAGTCTATTTCATCGAAGAAGATTACGGTGGGTGCTGTTTGTCTCGCTTTCCTGAAAACTTCCCTTACACCTTTTTCAGACTCTCCAACCCATTTAGATAGTAATTCCGGACCTTTGACTGATATGAAGTTGGCATCACTTTCATTAGCTACTGCCTGGGCCAGCAATGTTTTTCCAGTTCCAGGAGAACCATGAAGCAAAACTCCTCGCGGTGGCCTTACTCCAAACTTCTCAAAACTTTCTGGATATTTTAAAGGCCATTCTACAGCTTCTTTAAGTTCTGTTTTAGCACTCTCAAGCCCACCAATATCGCCCCATTTAATATCTGGAACCTGTACCAGCACTTCTCTAAGTGCAGAGGGTTGGATTTCTCTTAAGGCCTCTTTGAAGTCTGATTTATTTACAATCATCTTCTTCAAAGTTTCTTTAGGAATTTCTTCGTCTCCTTTTATATCAGGCAGCACACGGCGTAGAACTCGCATAGCTGACTCTTTACAGAGAGATTCCAGGTCGGCACCTACAAATCCATGGGTAATTTCAGATAGCTCATCCAGGTCCACATTCTCATCCAGGGGCATTCCTCGGGTATGAATCTCTAAAACTTCTTTTCGACCCTCTTTATCTGGTACTCCTATTTCAATTTCCCTATCAAATCTACCGGGTCTTCTTAAAGCACCATCCAGTGCATCAGGCCTGTTAGTTGCTCCAATAACTACTACTTGTCCTCTGGCTTTTAAACCATCCATTAAGGTCAGAAGTTGTGCTACAATTCTTCTTTCTACTTCTCCACTAACTTCTTCCCTTTTTGGTGCAATAGCATCCAGTTCATCAATAAATATAATGGATGGTGCATTTTCTTCAGCTTCTTCAAAGAACTCTCTTAGCCGTTCTTCTGAGCCTCCAACGTATTTACTCATTATTTCAGGCCCATTTATGGCTATGAAATGGGCATCACTTTCGTTAGCCACTGCTTTGGCCAGTAGAGTTTTTCCAGTTCCTGGAGGACCGTGCATAAGCACACCTTTAGGGGGTGAGATTCCTAATCTTTCAAAGAGTTCTGGTCTCTTTAAAGGTATCTCTATCATTTCCCTTACTTTCTTAACTTCTTCTTTGAGGCCTCCAATATCCTCGTAAGTTACGTCAACCAGGTTTTTCACACCTTCCAGTTTAGATACATCGACTGGACTGGTTTGAATCTCTACTTCAGTCATTTGAGTGACTTTGACCACTCCATTGGGCTTGGTAGAAACTACAGCCAGTTTTATCTCTCCCAGAGGCGATACGTCCATCATGTCCTGGAAAAATTCATCAAATAAGCTTCCTCTTCCCGGCACTCTTCCTGGGGTTCTACTGGGGCTTTGCTGCTGCCTTATTCCAGATACAATTATATCTCCTTTAACCAGAGCCCGGTTAAGGAATGCAGATCTTACATCTCCTCTAATAATTATTTCATGTTCAACAGGGGCCAGGACCACCTTTTGAGCATCTTTTACATCGGCCCGGTGCACGGCAACTTCTTCACCAATGGAAGCACCGGCGTTTTTCCGCATATAACCATCAATCCTTATTATTCCCAGTCCAATATCTGACTGAGATGATGCTACAGTTGCTGCAGTAAGTTTTTTCCCGGCTATTTCGATTATGTCTCCATCCAGGAGATCCATTTTTTGCATACATGCTGGATCAATCCTGGCGACTGATCTACCAACATCTGATTGGGATAATGCTTCTGCAACTTTTAAATTCATCTCTTTTCTTTCCATAAAAACACCCCGCTTTTATGCTTTTCATAAGTAATTTTTATTAATAATTTGTTTTTCATTATAAAATAAATTTTAGTAATTAATTCTATTGATCAATTTCAGATTAATCAAATCTTTTAGTAAACTTTTGTTACTATAATACCATATCATTTCATTACTTATAAATATTTCGGTAAGATTATATAAAAAGGCATAAAATGCAAAAAAATAATTAAGATAATTAAAAAAACAAAAAAATTAAAAACTAAAAATAAAAAGCAGGAAAAATCAATGCAAAAACTATAAAAATTCTTTATTAAAGTCCTTATTTTAAAAAAAGAAATATGGTAATTTGAGCATCTAATAAATCTATCTTATTATTCCCCCAAATCCTTTAAGAAGAGTTTCAACTTCATTTAATATGTGGGGCTCAATTACTTCAAAACGGAAAGTTATACTGACTTCTTCCTCGCCAATTTGCTCGCCGCGATAAATATCCAGTACAGAAGCATGTATTAATCCGTTTATATTGGAGATAGTATTGGAAATTATCATAGGATCGCAATTTGTAGGGAAAATAACAGAGATATGGTACTCATGTTGTGGATAATTATTTATTTTCCAATTCCAAATATCAGCATCATTTAAAACTTCAATATTGGCGATTTTTAATTTTAGAGTTTTTTTACCAGACACTAAAGTTAAAAAATCTGGAGAAATTTCTTTTAAAATCCCCACATGCACTTTTCCAGAATAAATATGCTTCAAACCAACTTCTTTACCAATTGAACATTTTAGAATATTTATTTCTTGATTTAAAGCAGATATTACTTTATCGGATCTTCCCAGGGCAGCTTCAAGGTCGTCCATGTTTTTTGCAGCGTAGTTCATAGCATTAACAAAATCACTCTGATTGCTGTTAATTAACATTTCATTTAGTTCTTGAATAGTTTCCATCAATATTTCTCGAGCATGATAAGCGTAATCCGTCTGAGTTTGAATGGAATAGACTAAATAAGGATTTTGAGCCACGATTCTGGAGATGATGTCCAGCATTAAATTATAGATAGGGCTGGCAAACTTTCTAGATTCTTTAATATCTACATTAAGCTTTTTTATGGTATAAGAGATGCTAATGTATGCAAAATGGGTGAGTACTTGCACAACACTCATCATTTCGTCGTGTTTTTCGGGACTTGTAATCAAAACTCTTGCTTTTTGATTTTCAAGGAATTTAAAAACCTTTTCAAACCACTTAGACTTTTCTAAAGGGGTTAAAACTACTACTTGTCCTTCTAATGATCTTATTCTAGGACCAAACATAGGGTGAACTGGTAAAAAATAAGCACCTTCAGAAAGTTTTTCTTGCATCAAAAGCGCTGGTTTTTCCTTTACTGAGGTAACATCCATTAAGAGAGCACCTTTGCTCATAAAAGGGGCAACTTCTTCAATAACAGGCCCGGTAGTTTCAATGGGAACGGATACTATTACAATATTATTCTCTTGGGCGGTTTTTTTATTGTTATTACTGTATTTAACGCCTAATTTTTTGGCAACGAGGTTTCCACTCGTCTGGTCTCGAGAAGTGATGGTAATATCATATCCTTGATTTTTTAGAAACTCGGCGATCCATTTGCCCAGTCCCCGGGTACCACCTATTATGGCAATCTTCATTTTATTCTCCATATTTTTAATCTAATTCATGATTATCTTAAATATATTATTACAATTTATTTATTATTACAATTTATTCCATTTATCTCAATGTCTAATAATATATTTGATAATCAAGATCATATTTAATTATGGATATGTTAAAATATTAATTTGAAACTTTATTTCTAGCCGCTTTACTGGCTATAAATCCACTCAAAGCCCCTAAACCTATGCTTAATAAACATAATATTATAAATCCAGTAATAAAACTTCCTAAATCTACACTTACTAATGAAGATATTCTGTAGGGCATTTCAGGACCTCCAAAAATCCCATACAAGAAGAAAATAAGGATTCCTAAAACCAGGGATGCTGTAGCTCCCACTATAGTGTGTCTTTCTTCACTTCGGGTTATGTAAGTGGCCATAAAGCCGGTGACTACAATGGCAAATATCCCATCAAAAAACACAGAAATTATAAATCCTACAATAACACTAATGAAAACGGCAGAACCTGCCGAATAATCACTCATTTTTTGCTCTCCTTAATTTAAGTAAATAAATTATAGCAATATTTACTTTAAATAATTGATTTATTGTTAATTCTAACGAATTATCTTATATTTTCTTTTATATTAAATATCTTAAAACATAATAATTCTGATTATAGATTCTGAAATTGTTAATTCAATTATAAAAAATTTATTAAATTTTTATTTAATATTAACTTATAAATAATGATATAATAATAGGATTTTAAAATTATTTACAGGTTAAGAGATTTCTAAGAATTATCTTTAATATGTCACTTTAAATGGATAAATAGCGTATTAAAATAAGATAAATATTGAATTGAAATTTTAATCAAATATGAAACTCAAAAATCTAATATAAAATCAGATATAATATTTAATGAGCAATAATAATTTAATTTCACAAAGAGGTTTGAATAATGCGTATAGCATATCAGGACATGAAAAAAGGAGTTATAGAGCTAGTCCCTGAAACTTTAGATGACCTTTGGCATTTATCTCACATAATAGAAGCAAATGATCTTATATCTTCCAAAACTACCCGGAGAATTCAGGACACCTCTGGAGAAAAAATCAGAAGTGATCGGGGAATAAAAAAAACTTTTTATCTGGGAATAATTGTAGAAAGTCTGAATTTTCATATTTACACGGGAAAGCTGCGGGCTACGGGAATCATTGAAAAAGGGCCTGAGGATTTGATTCCTTTAGGATCTCATCACACTCTGGAAATTAAATTGAATATTCCTCTTCGCATAAAAAAAGAAAAATGGTCTAGATGGACTTTAAAGAGATTGAAACAGGCTATTGAAGCTTCAAAAAAATTATCCGCGATAATACTTGTTTTAGAAGACGACACTGCTGATATGGGCCTTATAAGGCAGTTTGGAGTAGAATATTACGGACCTTTAATTGGACACATATCGGGAAAACGTATTGAACAGAAAGATCGGCGAAAAAATGTAATTTTATTTTATGAAACTGTAGTTGATGCTTTAAAAAAGTTTAAAGAAGTTCAAACCATTGTCATTGCAGGCCCGGGATTTGTAAAAGGCGATTTTCACTCATATTTATCTGAAAAGCACCCTGAAATTGCTAAAAAAACTATTTTAGAAAGTACAGGCACGGGTGGTAGAGTAGGAATAGGGGAGGTTTTAAAGAAAGGCACTGTTGAGAAAATAACTGCTGAAAACAGGGTGGCCTGGGAAATGCGCGCTGTTAATAAGGTTCTGGAAGAAATTTCTAAATCTTCCTCCGCGGTAGCTTATGGAAAAAAACAGGTTTTAAATGCGGTAAATGCGGGGGCTGCTGAACAATTACTGGTTCTAGACAAAATGGTTCGTCAAGAAGATTTAGAAAAAGTCATGGACATGGTCGAACGGATGAATGGGGAAGTTATCATGGTAAGCAGTGAACACGAGGGTGGAAAACAACTAGAAGCCTTAGGTGGCCTAGCTGCACTTTTAAGATATAATTTCACGGATTAAATTTGTGGATTAAGTTAATAAAGTCCTAAAAACATCTAATAATCTAAGTTATTGTGATTGTCATTTTATTATATTTTGTTATGCTGCTCGAGGAATAATATGTCTAATTATAAGGTTAATGTGGACGGAAAGGATGTAGAGTCTTCAGGAATGGTTAAGGATGCCATTCTCAAATCCGGAGTTACTATTTCTAAATTCCTTTGTGAGGATAATGGGCAATCCAGGGTATCACCCTCAAAACAAGATTGTCTATTCGTTCCCTGTGAATCTGGTGGATGCTGGGCCTGTGTTGTTGAGGTAAATGGAAGAATTGCTCTATCCTGTAACACGCCACTGGATAATGGTATGCAAATAAATACTTTTAAAGAATTTAAAACACCTTTAAGGGTTATAAGTGGATTTGGTGTCCACAGGGTAGGTGGTGTGGGCACTCCTCACCATTTAAAGAAAAATTTAGAACCTATAGAAGCTATCGGATTCACACACGGTTGTAACCTCAGATGTCCGCAATGCCAAAATGATGTGGTGGCATTCACCAACAGGGGTAATTTAATTGAACCTGAAGAAGCGGCTCAAATCTTATTGGGGCTCCAGGATTTACATGGATTAGATACTATTGCTTTTTCTGGAGGAGAAAGTACTTTAAACCGTCCCTGGATTATTAAAGCTTTAAAATGCATCAATGAATCTGATAAGAGTGTTAATATTCATATTGATACTAATGGAACTATTTTAAATTCTAAATACATTGACGAGCTGATAAACTCAGGGATGAATCGTATTGGAATTGATCTAAAGGGAATTCGCCTCAAAACCTTTCAAAATATCACGGGTATAAATGATAAACAACTGGCAGCAAAATATCTTGAAAATTCGTGGAATGCTGTTAAATACATTTCAGATAATTATAAAATGGATTACGGCCCTGAAGAAAAAATATTTAAAGATTCTGACAAATACAAGATTAATCAGGACCACGATTTTGATGATAAAAAAATAGATAATTATAATTCTCCTGAAATTTTCCTGGGAATTGGAATCCCTTATAATAGTTCTTTAATTTCTAAAAAAGAAATAATGGAAATGGGTAATGTTTTAAAGAGCATAAACCCGTATCTTCAAGTATGTGTTCTTGATTATAGGCCAGAATTTAAAAGAATGGATTTAAAAAAACCTGATTTCAATGAGATGAAGGAAGTAAAAGATATTCTCAATGAAATTGGTCTTAAAAAAGTCATTATTCAGACAGAAAAAGGTCATTTTGGTCCTTAATGAATAAAATGATTAAATAAATACATTATAATAATATTTAGAATATTTGAAGATTCATTTGATTATTTAATGACTATTTCCATTATATTTTATAATTTAAAGATATAAATCCAAATTAAATCGGTGCAATAATGCTAATAGAAATTTTAGAAGCAGGGATTTTATCCGCGGTATTAACCCTTATTTTTTATTTAGTAATCCGTAAATTGGGCCGGGAGGGAAAATTTAAAAATCTTTATACCTCGGTAAGGGGAGGCACTCCGCGAGCAGTGGGATTAGCACCATTTTTAGCTTTAATAATCTTTTTAAATCCTGATTATTCTTATATTGTGGCCGTTATGGGTATAATGGCATTGCTGGATGATTTAATAGGAAGAAAAAAGTTAAAAATTATCCCTGTAGAATTAGGACAGCTATTCAGGGGATTAGGAATCTTAATCGTTGTAATTCTGGGATATCCTTTGTTGGGGCCTTCTTCTGTTTTAGTTGCATTAATGATCCAGCCATTAAATATTGCTGATATGCAACCGGGATCGGCCTGTAGCACCATATTATCTATGTCCGGATTGGTAATTTTACTTTATTTACTTTCTGGAAACTTTAATGCTTATTTATACTTTACTCCACTAATAATATTGGCCGTCTGTGCAGGTTATGCTCCTTTAGATTATAAAGGAAAAATAATGATGGGTGAAGTGGGAAATCACTCTTTTGCCATTGCATTGGGAATAATTTTCTATTTGTTTGGTGGATTTTGGGGTTTAATAAGTCTTTTTTTAGTAACTGTTTTCTTAATAGCATTTATTAGAAGAAAAAATCTCCAAATTTTCCTGGAAACTAAATTAAGAATAGAAAATCCCACTTTTGGGGATTATTTCATGGACGTTTTAACTGGTGGGGGATTGGGGGATTTATTCCGAAAAATAATCCTTAAAAAAAGGGAAATTCCTGTGAAAAACGGAATTCTAATTAGATTAGGATTTAGAAGACTTCTTTATAATCCATTTTTATAATAATGCTTCAAAAGTATGTAAACATCATATAATTGCTTTATTAATTAGTATTTACTTATTATCATTACAATTACTACAATCTACAATTATATTATTTATCTTCTTCCAAAAATTAACCATTAAAATTTTATTAAGATCTCCTTTTCAGAGACCATGTAGCTAAAAACAAGAATAAAGCCGCAAATATTATTAAAGCTATAAAATCGGTCCAGATATGCTCAAGACCCCAACCTTTTAGCATCACTGATCTACAAGCATCCACGGCATAAGTAGGAGGCACCAAATAAGATATAGGTCTTAACCATAGAGGAATGGCTTCTACTGGCCAGAAAATCCCTGATAATAAAAAGACAGGTAAAATTATAAATGGGATGAACTGAATGGCTTGGGCCTCTCTTTTAGCTAAACTTGATAGTAATATGCCCAGCGCCTGGGAAACTATGGCTAAAAGTGCTATAATTAAAAATGCCAGAATTACATTGCCAATTATCATTATATTAAAAGCTAAAATGCCCACAGCCAATAAAAAAGCTGCTTGTAACATTCCTACGACACTGAAAGCAAGTGCATATCCACCTACAATTTCACTTTCTCTAAGTGGAGTGCTTAATAATCGCTCTAATGTTCCTGAAGTTCTCTCTCCAACAAAAGCCAGAAGTGTAAGGAGTGTAGTCAATAAATAAACCACAAAGGCCATAATTCCAGGAACAAAAAAATCGATAAACTCTGCATTTTCACCATAAATAGGATCACTTTCCACGGTCACTGGTGATTTAATATTGTTTTCTTTGGTTGTATTGCTTATAGCATCGGCTATAGTCCCTAGTATAGCATTTTTTATATTTACAACACTTTCATCTGCTTTTATGGTTATCTGGGTAGTTTTATTTAAGGAAGGGTTGGTAAAACCTAAAAATGCATCCTGAGTGAAATTTTCCGGGAATATTATGGCTGCGTAAGATTTGCCTGATTTTACCTGGTTTACAGCATCTTCTTCATTATCGTAATATTTTATATTAAGTACGCCTGGTTCAAAATTACTTATGATCTCGTCGGAAAGGGATAAATTTTCTCCAGAGGGTGTAATAAAACCCTGGTCGTTGTTTACCACGCCTACACTCACATTTTTCACGTCCCCACTAAATGCCAGACCAAAGATGAACATTATAAATATGGGGGCTAAAAAAATCAGACCAAGAGTCCTTTTATCGTTTTTTATATCTCTGAAAACTTTTTTAGTCACGTTCAGAGTCCTTTTGATATTCATGGGTCTACCCCATCATTAGACATGCTTAAATTATTGTATTTGGAGTCTTCAGCTTTGGAAAATTCTAGAAAAGCGTCTTCTAAAGATTCAGTTTTGCTAATTTGGAGGAGCTCTGCAGGTTTTCCTTCGGCAATTAATTGTCCCCTTCTTACAAAACCAATACGGTCACAATGACGGGCCTCGTCCATGTAATGGGTGGTAATTAGTATAGTGTTTCCATTATTTTTTAAAAGATTAAAATAATTCCAAAAAGAGTTTCTAAGTTCTGGATCTACTCCTACGGTGGGTTCATCTAAAAATAAAAGATCTGGCTGGTGAATTAGTGTGCAACCCAATGAAACTCGATGTTTCATTCCGCCACTTAAGCTTTCTACCAGTTCATCCTTCCATTTTTCCAGCTGAATAAATTCAAGTATTTTATGGATTCTTTCCTTTATCACATGATTTTTAAGATTGAATATACTCCCATAAAATTCTAAATTTTGTGATACTGTGAGGCCCAGGTACAGAGCAGTTTCCTGGGGCATATAACCAATTTTTGGGGCTAAATTTTTGTCAGGGACTTTTTTTTCAAATATTCTGGCCTCTCCAGACGTTGCCTTTACCAGACCACATAGTATCTTTATGGTTGTGGTTTTTCCAGCCCCATTAGGGCCTAGAAGGCCGTAAATTTCCCCTTTTTTAATTTTTAAATTTAAATTATCTAAAACTTTAAAATCCCCGTATTTCTTGGTTAAGGAATCACACTCAATCACATGGCTCATTAAAAGCCCCCATTCAATCATAGGTCTTTTTATAAAATAATATAGTAATATTTCGTTTTTATTAGATAAATATTTGACAAAATAGTTCATTAAAAGTTTTTTGAAATTCTCATCAAATTAATTATATTAATAATCATAAATTATAATTCATTAATCTAATTCTAAATTATTTTATAACATAATCAAAATACTAATTATAAATAATTCATTAATTCTTAAATTCCAAATTATTTTATAAGATAATCATAAATAATTCATGAAATAATCAATAACAGTCAAAATCTGGAGCGATTTTAGAAAATTATTGCTTATTAAAAAAGAAGGCTAAATAGTAATTTAAAAATAAGGAATTAGAATAATTTTATTATCCATGTCAAAATTGTATTTATATGCTGATTTAAGTTACCGGTGATTTTATGAAAGCTTTATTAATTATTACAGGTCGTGGAATGGGTGGGGACGCAGTAACTGCTCTAAACATTGCCAGAGCACTATCAAAAAAAGGAGTTGAATGTGAATTCGCCCTGGATCACACAGCTCCTGGATTATTATTAAAAAAAGAGAGTATTGAATGGCACAAAATAAGTATTCCTCAAGCAGGAGGCCACGCGGCAACAAAAGCAAAACTTGCCCGTGCAGGATTTAAAACTACTAAAGCATCTCTGGAAGCAGTAAAACTAATTAAAAAAGTAAAACCGGATGTAGTAGTTGGTATAATTGGGGGAGGGGCCATAATTGGCTGTTTGTCTGCTAAAATGGCCCGGGTGCCAGCAGTTGGAATTTTAATAACTCCTACTGATGCCAAGGTATGCACCCGTCTTAATTCCAATATCGTTCTTCCAGAATCAAACCTTTTTCAGGCTAATCTATTGGAAGAAAATATTTACAAAGCTTATTCTCCAATTAATCCCGATGTAATTGGTGGTAATAAACAAAAAGCTCTGGAAAAGATGCCGGAATCATTTGACCCGGAAAAACCAACTTTATTGTTTTCTTCAGGATCTTCTCTTTTCGAAAAGACTGCCCAGGCGGCTCAAAAGATCTCTTTGAGTGATATTGAAGCTAATATTTTGGTAGTGGGCCATCCTCTTGAAGATGAGTACCTGGAATACCTTAATGAATCTAATATTATTTATCTGGGGTATGTGGACTGGATACAAGATCTTTACAATCTGGCTGATGTTTCTGTGCTATCTGACGATGGGGTGATGATTCACGAGGCCATTGCCTGTAAAGTACCAATTGTGGCTTTAACCGGGGTTAAATACGGTCGTTATCACAACATGGCTGCAGTTTTTCCAGGTGCAGTGGCTGAAAGTTCAATTGATGAACTGGAACAGAATATTAAGGCTGCTCTGGATAATATTGAAGAAATGAAAAATGAAGCCCAGAGATATGGTGAAAATGTTTTAGATTCTGGTAACAAGATAGCTGATATAATTATAACCGAATCTAAAAAATAGTATTGGGTTAACAAAAAATTAAAGAAAGTTCATCTTTTTGAATCTCAAAAATTTTTCTAATATATTTTCGATTCTTTATTTTTTATAATTTTTATTTATCCTAATTTGCTGTGATTATTTAAAACACAATATTCCTAATTAAATTATAAAATTTTGTTTTTTATAATTAATTTTCATTGGAACAAGGAATACAAACCTTATCACCATTTAATTCTTTAGTTCTATGTTCTGAAACTGATTCACCACATTTTGAGCATTTAATAGACTTGAAAAGTGAAGCTTTAGGAGGTATGGCCATGCTGACTTCTTCTAATTGGAATATATCTTCTTCATCCATTTGAAGTATTTTTTCTGTTACGGAACGGATTTTTTCCATTAAAATCGCTTTTTCTTGTGAAGTGGCCTCTCCTGAAGAAACTTTTTTTCTTAAAATGCTTAATTCCGGGTCCAGTTTATCCATTTCAAATGAATTTTTAAGAGAAATCCTCACACCTTCTTTAGATGATCTATTAAGAAAAGTGTAAACTTGTTTTCCAAAATCATTAAAAATAAGGTTCCCTTTACCAAAAGTACATCCGCTTAATACTTGGATGGCATCCACAGCGCAGCTATCATTTTCTACAATGGCCACTATTTCCTCGTCTTGAGATTTAGATGTTTTAAGTTTTTTAAGGCCTAGAGTCGCGGCTTTAAATCCCAGTGCAGAACCAGGACACACATGCCCGTGGAACGCAGTTACGTCGTCAAAGTTTTTTAGATAATTGTTATGAAGAGTATTTTCATTGGATTTGGCATTTTTGGAACTTTTTGTCATATTTTACCTCTTTCAAGATTTAAAATTATTTTTAACTATTTTTTAACTTAATTTATTAATATTTTGAAAAAAACCGCATTAATTTATAAATAGAATCTGTTGAGGGGTGTGATTCTATAAAATTATCGAAATCATAGGTCTTATGGCCCAGTCTTGATAACATAGAGATATAAGCCATATTGTGACGTGCAGAAGGAGTTATGGAATACAACTTCTCCAGGTATCCAGAATCGAGATCCACTTCCATTTGTGTAAATCCTGTCTGGCTGGATAAGACTTTCCAGAATGATCCAGGTCCAGCAGTACCTGGAATTTTTCCTTTTACTATATTTTCCTTTTCTTTGTTCCCATTACTTTCCTTTTCATTCTCTTTTTTATTATTTTCATTTTTATTCTTTTTAGAATTTTCTCTGGAATCTGAAAGGACGTTTTCAGGTCCTAAAAATGCCACATCGTAGTCTAATGATATGGAATTGGGAATATATCTGTAATCTGCTTTAGCTGAAATGCCTAAAGCGTTCCGGGCAGCTACCACACCTTCCATACGGGCTATGGGTGTACTTCCCATTCCACCCACCACATCCCCTGCGGCATATATGTTGGGGTTACTTGTTTCCATACTATTATTCACTAAAATTTCACCCCGACGGCCTTTTTCCACTATATCTCCGACAAATTCTGAATTAGGAATCGTTCCGGTGGCCATCAAAACTTTACCCTCAATTGTACCCTCATTGGTCACAACACCTTCTTTATTTATTTCCTTAACATTTACATTGCGGTGAATATTCACCTTTTCCAGAAGATTATTAGCCACAAATTTGCTTATTTCAGGATCTAAAACATTTAAAAAATGACTTCTACACAAAATATGTACTTCTGACCCCATTGAAGAAAAAACACCCGCAAATTCAGCGGCAATAACTCCACTTCCCACAATTATTAACCTTTCAGGGACTTCTTCCAGATCCAGTATATCTGAGTAGTTGATGGCATTTTCGGCACCAGGAATAGGGGGATAAAACGAACGGGCCCCGGTGGCTATAATTAACTTATCATACTTAATTTCTTGTTTATTGACTTTAACAAATCCTTCGTAAGGAATTCCTTCGCCATAAATCAATTTTACATTTGCTTCCAGGATTTCCTTTTCACTAACGTGTCTTAACTTATTAAGGGTCTCTTTAACACCATTGGCCACTTTTTTATAAGTGAATTCTGATTTAATATTAATTATACCCATTTTATTAAACCTTTCAGCGTCATTTAAAAATCTGGCAACGTCTACCAGTCCACAAACCATCATACAGCCTTCATTGAGGCATGTACCTCCCATATGGATTTTTTCAATCAAGATAACGTCCTGATCTAATCTGGATAATTCAAGTGCTGCAGCCCGCCCGGCGGGCCCCCCTCCAATTATTACTACTTCCATTTAAATGACTCCTTTAAATTAACATTAATTATGGGGCAGAATTTTATTTTATTTATTTGAAATTTATTTATGGATGCCTTTTAATTTTCTACTATTACTTTTTAAAAATCCTATCCTACAAATCTTTATATGTAATGTGCTTTACTAAATTTATTAATTAATACTAACTTAAATTTTGAGATTAGTAAAAGTGAATTTTCATATTTTTAATTCAAATCAATCGAAGATATAAAAAATAATTTCTGAAAAAGGTCTAACCTTTAAATTAATACTAAATTTTGTAAAAATTAAAAAATGGAGAGTATCTTATGTGCATTGCGGCACCTGCTCAAATAATAGAAATTAATGATAGTGACAAAATGGCTGTTGTAGACTTTGGTGGTGTACGACAGCAGGTAAAATTGGATTTAGTGGAAGATGTAGAAGAAGGGCGTTATGTATTAGTCCATTCTGGTTATGCTATTGAAGTAATGACTGATGAAGCTGCTAAAGAATCTTTGGAAGCATGGGACGAACTTTTAAAAGTCCTTGATGAAGAAGACCAGCAAAACTTGTAAAAAAAATTAAATAATTACTTATTTTTATTTAATTTTCTAATATTTTATATATTTTTTTTATCTTTATAATCATTATTAGTCTTTTATTCACTTTTTAACTGGTATGAACAATTTATTTTAAAATATAAATTTATTTTATAATTTTAATTTTACTTACTTATTTTTTAAGCCATTTTAAATCCATTTTAAAACAATTTTGATTTTAATATATGGAAACTCTTTTAACGCCTTTTATTTCCAGAAACTTGCTAAAAAGTTCACCGGGAATTGACTTTTCGGTTATAACTGTTAATTTAGGTACTTCTTCCAGTTCAGGATCTCCGGCATGGGCCTGTCTGATGCTGATTCCGTGTGATGATATTAATTGGGTGGCCTGAGCTAGAATACCTGGATTTCCAGCATCTGCTTCGATTTCCACTACTCCAAATTCCAAATTTTTGGCAATTTTTTTCAGGAGTGCCCCGGCAGGGACTATATTTCCAAAAATTTCCGAAAGCTCTTCATCGGCTAGAATGACTTCTACAGTAGCTTTAATACTCCTGCGATCAACATTCACAGATCTTGCCAGAGCTACATCGCTGATTTCAACTTCTTCACAGTATATTTTACCATTAGGATCTACTCTTAGCCCTAATTTAACAATTTTACGGGCCACACTCATTCTGGCAGGGTATTTATCGAATTTGTGCTTTATTTTTTTCCACATTTTACTCTCCGATTACATCAATTACGCACTATAATTATCAACATGATTCGTCATATTCCTATTGATAACACCAATATATAAACATGAGTATGAATGTATTTTTTTGTACAACAAAGATTTAAATAGTGCTTTGAAGTTAGTGTATTTACTGAAAATAAAACTCAATAATAAAAAATAATACGATATAAAATTTACTAGTAATAAAAATATAATATAAAATAATAAATACGTAACTGATAACTTGACTATTACATTACGGAAAAGGTGTAAAAATGAACAGGAGTGAATGTTTTTGGCGATATTAAATTAAACGCCCTTAAAAGAATCCCTTTAGATTTTAAAGATCCATTTGAACTCTTTAAAAAGATATATTCTAAATATTCCAATACTTTTTTATTAGAGTCTATGGAAAGTGATAGCGGACTTTCCAGATATTCTTTTTTAGGTTTTGATCCATTTTTAACTCTAACCGCAAGAGACGATTTTTTGGAAGTAGCTAAAAAAGATTCTACTCAAGAAATTGATACAGAAAATCCATTTAACGAAATAAGGACTTTAATAAGCAGAGGTAATGATAAAAAAGGATTTTGCGGTGGTTTAGTAGGTTATGTTTCCTATCAGGCAGCTAGATTCTTTGAACCTGTGAATTTAAGCCCGGGTGATTTTCCTGATTTTGAATTCGGACTTTTTTTAGATGGAATAATATTTGATAAGCTTTCCAGCCGTTGTCAATATGTTACCCTGGCTGAAAACAGATTAGATGAAGTTCTGGACACGGCCAAAGAAGAATATGTTCTGGAAGACCAGATGTCATTTAAAAACGAGGGACGCTATTTTTCGCAGAACCAATATGAAAATATGGTTTTGGAAACAAAAGAAAGGATAAAAGAAGGTGAAATATTTCAGGGGGTTATTTCAAACGCCCAAAAATACAAAATTTCTGGCAATAAGCTTTGTTTCTATGATACTTTACGAAAAATGAATCCTTCGCCGTATATGTATCATTTTAAACTAGGCGAGCGAGAAATAATTGGATCAAGCCCTGAAATGCTGGTTAGGGTTGAAAATAGAGAAATTGAGACTTTTCCTATCGCAGGAACCCGTCCTCGTGGTGAAAACAAGACTCAGGATGATCAACTGGCCAGAGAACTTTTAGATGATGAAAAAGAAAGGGCTGAACATTTAATGCTGGTTGATCTGGCCAGAAATGACGTGGGTAAAGTAAGTGAATTTGGCACTGTTGAAGTACCGGAATATATGAAAATAAAAAAGTTTTCTCATGTACAGCATATTTTATCAAGGGTCACTGGAAATTTACAAAGGGAAAAAACCTCAGTTGATGCATTCTCGGCCATATTCCCGGCGGGAACTGTCAGTGGAGCACCTAAAATACGGGCCATGGAAATAATTGAGGAAATGGAAGGAAGACCCAGAGATGCTTATGCAGGGGCCTTAGGATATTTTTCCCTTAATGGCAATGCTAATTTTGCCATAACCATTCGTTCCATGGTCTGTCAAGGTAAAAATGCCAAAATACAGGCTGGAGCAGGCATAGTTCATGATTCAGTTCCAGAAAACGAGTTCCTGGAGTGTGAAAATAAAGCCAGGGCACTGGTTAATTCATTAGAACGCTCAGGTGATTCAAAATGATTCTAATAATCGACAACTACGATTCATTCACCTATAATCTCTTCCAAATGATTGGAGAAATAGTTCAAGAACTTTCTGATGATTTAACTATTTCGAGTGTAAATCCAGATTATCCGCATGATAAAGGATATGATGATAAAAAAGGCTTTAAGATGGTTCCTGAAGATGGACAAACTGTGAATAAAAACCGATTTAGAAAATTATCACAGATTATGGTTGTCCGAAATGATGAAATGACATTATCTCAAATTAAAGACTTAAACCCGACTAAAATTATTATTTCGCCCGGTCCTGGAAACCCGGTAAATGAAAGAGATTTTGGAGTTTGCCAATCGGTTATAAAAGAATTAGGAAAAGAAATTCCTATTTTAGGAGTTTGTCTGGGCCATCAGGGAATATTTTCAACTTTTGGGGGAAAAATAATTAAACAAGAGCCAGTTCACGGAAAACAGAGTGAATTATTCCATGAAGGCCGAGGGATATTCCATAATGTTTCAAATCCTTTAATTGCTGCCCGTTACCATTCCCTTACTTGCGACCCACAAAGCATTCCAGAATGTATTGAAATTACATCCAGAACTGAAGATAATATAATAATGTCTTTAAAACATAAAGATAATCCAATTTTTGGCCTCCAGTTCCATCCCGAATCTATTGGAACGGAAGAAGGTCAAAAAATTATAAAAAATTTTCTGGTGATGGATTTATGAGCCACTTAAAAACATCATTTAATCAAATTTTAACGACTAGAACAAAAGATTTGCAAAAATCAATGTCAAAAAGGCCACTTTCTGATATTAAAAACCATTTAAAAGATGTTGAAGACCCTAAAAATTTTAAAAAAGCCCTCAAAAATAAGAAAAGATTCCCTTTAATCGTGGAATATAAACCTGCATCGCCTTCCATGGGTAATATATCTTCCCGGGGACTGGATGAAACAATTGAACTTTTTAAATATGGTGGGGCCAGTGCTATATCCGTATTAACAGAAGAAAAATTTTTCAAGGGAAATATTGAATATCTGGCTCAATCGTCTAAATTAACTGATATACCCATTATGAGAAAGGATTTTATAATGGATGAATATCAAATTTTCGAAGCCAGGGTATTTGGTGCCAGTTCAGTTCTTTTAATGAGTGGAATTTATCCTGATATTTCTTCAGGTATAGAAATTTGTCGTTCACTGGGAATGGAACCCCTTGTGGAATGTAAAAACTCCATAGACATTTTTAAAGCCATTGATGCCGATGCAGAAATCATAGGAATTAATAATCGCAGTTTTCAAGACTTCAGTATTGACCTAAACAGAACCAAGTCGGTGGCTCCATTAATTCCAGAAGACATAGTTCTGGTTTCAGAAAGTGGAATAAAAAATAGAGAAGACGTAAAAAGTCTGGTTAAACATGGTGCTGATGCTTTGTTGGTGGGAACAAGCATTATGCAATCCCCCGATGTCATTGATACCATGCAAAGCTTTATCAGGGCTGCTCAAAGTTCATTAAAATCTCACCCTAAATCAAATTCCAGGTTAAAGGCCAGAAATCGTTCTAAAAATCGAAAACAGGGAGATGGATCATTTGAACAATTCGCCTGAACCCCATAACATGATTTATAATGGTCTCAAAGAAGGTGTGCAAGAAAATTTTTTCCAAAAAACATCTATTCAAACCTTTAATGAAAAGAATAAAGGATCTGAAGAATTAAAATCCTGTAAAAATGAGCTAATGGTTAAAATTTGTGGCATAACTAGGTCAAACGATTTAAAATGTGTTGAAAGTCAGGGTTCGGATTATATTGGGTTTATAAATGTAAAAAGATCTCCTAGATTCTGTGAAATTGATAAAATTAAGGGATTGGTTGGCTTATTGGCTGATAAAAACAGAGCGGTACTTGTTTTAGAACCTGAAAATTCTTCAGAGGCATTTAATAAAATAAAATCATCAGAAATTTTTAATATACAACTACATTCTCTGGATTTAAGTGAATTAAGAGATTTGAAAAATAAAATTAATTCTTTAATTTCCAATAATTCTGAAGAAGGATATTTTAAAATAAATATTATCCGTGCCATAGGCCTTTCAGATATAATTGATGAATCAAAAAAACGCGAGATCCAATCATTTTCTGAAATGTGTGATGCTTTACTATTTGATTATCAAATGCAGGGCAAAAGTGGGGGCACGGGAAAACAAATACCTATTGATCTGGCTATTAAAGCATCTAAAATTGCCAGAAATACCAATAGCAACATTAAAATTTTTTTAGCCGGTGGAATGGATATGAATAGGATGAAAACTGAAGGAGAAATCATTAGTCAATTTTTTGATGTGGTAGATTTTAATTCTTCTTTAGAGGATGCCCCGGGAATAAAAAATAAAGAAAAAATAAAAAAGTTGATGAATTTGCTTAAAGAATTTAATTGGTGCTGTAAGGTATGATAAGAATATTAGCAGTATGTGGATATAATGTTAAATTTAAACTTATGAATTAATATAATAACTAAAAATGAATCGAATATAGGTTAAAACTGAATTTAAACTTATAATTATGACTTAAATTAAAATCAAATTCAAATTAATATTCAAATGTAAATCAAATTCAAATTTAATTAATATCAAATTAAATTAAAATCAATTTACTGAAATATAGCTAGGGAATTAGTCTAATATTGAATGTGTGGTGAAACCATGATTATGGATGGGAAGTTTGGGAAATATGGTGGAATTTTTGTCCCGGAACTATTAATTCCAGCACTGGAAGAGCTGGAAAGTGCTTTTCTAAAGTACAAAGATGACAAAAAATTTAATCAGGATTTAGAATTTTATTTAAAAGAATTTGCTGGCAGGCCAACGGGTCTTTATCTAGCCAAAAACCTCTCTAAAAAACTAGGATGTAAAATATATCTTAAGCGAGAGGACATGCTACACACTGGGGCCCATAAAATAAATAATACATTGGGCCAGGGTTTATTAGCCCAGTATATGGGTAAAGACAGAATTATAGCTGAAACTGGCGCTGGCCAGCACGGAATCGCTACTGCAGCCGTAGGTGCCATGCTGGACATTCCTGTGGATGTTTATATGGGTAGCGAAGATGTGGATCGGCAGCGGCTCAATGTTTTCCGGATGGAAGTTTCTGGCGCCCGGGTTATTCCGGTTGAAAGCGGGGCCCGAACCCTCAAAGACGCCATTAATCAGGCAATGAGGGACTGGATTACCAATGTAGAGAATACTCACTATCTTATAGGGTCTACCATGGGCCCCCACCCTTACCCTTCCATGGTAAAACACTTCCAGACAATCATTGGGAAAGAATGCCGGGAGCAAATACTGGAACTGGAGGGTTCCCTACCTGACACGGTAATTGCCTGTGTAGGTGGTGGAAGTAATTCTATAGGTATATTTTCTGAATTTGTTCCAGATAAAGATGTGGAATTAATCGGCGTAGAAGGTGGAGGCGATGGAATTGAAAGCGGACATCATGGAGCTACTTTAAGCGCGGGAAGTGAAGGTGTTTTGCACGGATCCCTATCTTACGTCCTTCAAGATAGTGATGGGCAGATATCAGAGGCCCATTCTGTTTCAGCTGGTCTGGATTACCCGGGAGTGGGACCTGAACATTCGTACCTCAAAACTATTGGAAGGGCTAATTACGTACCTATAACTGACACTGAGGCTTTAAAAGGATTCCAATTACTTTCTAAATATGAAGGAATAATGCCTGCGCTGGAAAGTGCCCACGCTGTAGCTTACGCCGAAAAATACGCTAAAATGCCGGAAAATAAAGGAAAAACAATTGTAGTCAATCTTTCTGGAAGGGGAGATAAGGACATGTTTTTGACTGCAAAACTTTTAGGGGTGGAAGTATGAGTAACCAACATCCGAAAAGGGATAGTTATTCAAATTCATTCTCTTTGGAAACCTATGAAGAAATGTTTGAAAGAGTTGGAGAAAAAAATGAAGGAGCTTTTGTGCCTTTTGTAGTGGCTGGTGACCCTGATTTTGAAACATCGCTGGAAATTGTAAAAACTCTGGTGGAAAATGGCGCTGATGCTCTGGAAATTGGCTTTGCCTTCTCAGACCCCATAGCAGACGGACCAACCGTTCAGGAAGCTGATATAAGGGCTTTAAATTCAGGAATGACCACTGATAAAGGCTTTGAATTTATAAGGAGAATAAGGGAGTTTACCTCCATACCTATAGGGCTCCTGGTTTATTATAACCTGATTTATAAACGAGGAATAGATCTATTTTATAAACAAGCCAGTCAGAATGGACTTAATGCTATTTTATCTGCAGATTTACCTCCTGAAGAAGCATATGATGCAGTTAAAGCTGCAAAAAAATACGGAATTGATCAAATCTTCCTGGCTGCCCAAACTACTACTAATGAACGTTTAAAAACCATATCCGAATTCTCTTCAGGATTTACTTATCTGGTTTCGGTCATGGGAGTTACCGGTGCTAGAAGTGAGGTTAAAACCAGCACAGTGGATCTTATTAAAAGGGTGCGAGATCACAATGATCTCCCTTTAATGGTAGGATTTGGTATTTCCCTGCCTTCCCATGTAAAAGAAGTTATTGGTGCCGGGGCAGAGGGTGCTATTGTGGGCAGTGCTATGATTGACATAATTGCACAAAATATTAATAATAAAGAAAAAATGCTTAGTGAAATTGGTGAAAACACCAGAAAACTGAAGGCTGCTACTAAAAAGCAGCTTTGAATTTTTTATGGGAATTTTTTTATGGATATCCCCAGTTTTAATATATTAGCATTATTTTCAAAATAATTTGGTGATTATTTGATTACTTATCTCAAAAAAATTGTTTCTCGTGAAGATTTAAGTGAAAAAGAGGCATTTAACTGCATGCAAGAGATGATATCTGGCAGGGCCAGTGATATTCACATGGCGGCGTTATTGGCTGCTTTGGCTACCAAAGGTGAAACTGTAGACGAAATAACAGGATTTGTTCGGGCTATGAGATTGGCATGCACAAGGTTAAATGTTTCTGAAGACTTAAAACTGGTTGATACTTGTGGTACTGGTGGAGACCGGCTAAAAACATTTAATGTTAGTACGGTTGCGGCTATAATTGCTTCTGCGGTAGGTGTAAATGTGGCCAAACACGGTAACAGAGCAGTAACCAGTTCTTGTGGTGGGGCTGACATTTTAGAATCGGCCGGTGTCAAAATAGATGCTTCACCTGAAATAGTGGCCCGGTGTATGGAAAAGGCAGGAATAGGTTTTATTTTTGCCCCTAATTTTCATCCAGCTACCCGCAATGTAATGCCTGTGCGCCAGGCCCTGGGAATAAGAACAGTTTTTAATATTTTAGGCCCTTTGACCTCTCCCGCCGGTGCTAAAATACAGCTTTTAGGTGTTTTTGATCCTAAATACGTGGAAATAATGGCCAAGGTTCTAAATAACCTGGGAGTTGAGAGGGCCATGGTGGTGCATGGTTTTGATGAAGATGGAAATCCAGGAATGGATGAAATTTCCAATGTAGGTTCTACTCTGGTTGCTTTCATTGATAACGGCAGTATTGAAATAAAAAAGATGAGTCCTGAGGATTTTGGCATTAAAAAAACTGCAAGTGACCTTATTAAAGCTCCTGATACTCTGAAAGAGAATCTTGATATTTTTTTAGGAGTTTTAAATGGTAAAAACCAATCGGATATAGAAAAAGCCCGTTTGGATATTGCCCTGGCCAATGCAGGGGCCATAATATATCTTGATGGTAAGGCGCAAAATATGGTGGAAGGCACTAGAATTGCACGTGACGCAGTTAAATCCGGTAAAGCTATTGAAAAATTAAAAGAATTCATTGATATGAGTAACTAATACTTAATAAAAACTTATCGCAATTGTTAAAGAATTTTAAAAATCATCACTTTACCCTTAGTAAAAACCTCTAAATTTTTATTAAAATAAATTATATATTATACTTTATACATATCTGAGGCTGGAGCAAGGTAATTTTATTTTATTAATTACCTTATTTTTTTGGACTATTATTGATTTTTGAGCGATATAAATAATTATTTCTTTAAATTAAAACTTTTGATTCTTTTTGAATTAGAAACTTATTGTTATATTTCATCTATTTTTAATTGCATCAATTTTTATTTATATTTTCGATGTTCAAGACTATTAAAATAGATTAGAGATTTAACTTTCAAAATAATATTATAAAAATAGTTTTATTAATGTAAATTGCTTAAATTCAAAATCAAAAGTAAAATGGGCCCGCTGGGATTCGAACCCAGGGCCTCACGGTTATCAGCCGTGCGCTCTACCACCTGAGCCACGGGCCCCTGATAAACAGGTATTAAAAAATGTTATGAAACATTATTCCTATTTAACTTCATTATTTCAGAATAAAAGGGGTATTCTCAACCTTTGATGTTTCTAGTATATATCCTTTACGCTTTGGCAATCGTCCATTGGTAAATAATGCATAAAATTCCTTTAATTATTTTTTTTAATCTAAAAACTTAATATATCTACTAATTCTTCTTTTGATTTATTTATTTCCTCATTTTGAAGTAAATAAAGAGTACTTCCTAAAATTACTGATGAAATTGACATAGAAATCCTAAGCATCTTCATGTGTTCACTTAAACTTCTAAAATCGTCTTTTAACCGGTCTTTTGAAAAATCATTTATCCTGCGATAAAGTATATTCTCCAGAGATGCCTCAACTATAATAATCGTGGAAGGGCAAATAATTTCTAAAGGCAGTGAAAAAAGGTAACCTTCTGGAGATTGATCAAGGCCATGCAGATCAACAAGGACATGTTCTTTTTTACTTATTTCATGGGCTGCTTCTTTCCATATTTCATACTGCAAGTCCATGGCTAATGCGAACATTTCTTTATCAGTTTCTGCCAGATTTTTAGCACGGGCAATTTCTAACATCAAATCTCCATAATTGATGTAATTGCACCCCAATGATTTAACAGCACTTTTACAGAGTGATGTTTTTCCCACGCCTGGAACACCTACTACTGCGGCCATGTTCCAGGATACCATGTCATCACCAAAAATAAAATTAGAAAATAAATATGGAAAATATTAAAAATTAAATTAATTCAATTTTTTAAATAAGTTAGCTAAATAAGCTAATTATTTGTTAACCATTTCATTAATGGCATCTGCCATCATGTGACCGGCTACCGTAACTTCAGCTTTATCAATACCTTCAACTTTCTCTGCTTCTGTTTTAGCATCCATGGCCATACGGGCTGCACTCATACAACCGGGGTTAGTAGGTTTAATGGTAATTTTAGCTATGTTCTGGTCTTTCTCTTCAATTTCGATGTTTTCAACCAGTCCCATTTCAACAATGCTGATACCCATGTGTGGGTCGGCTACTTTGGTTAGGGCTTCTTTTACTTTTGCATAAAGTTCTTCTGACATTATTATACCTCTAATATAATCATTTAGTTAATTTGGCCTTTATTAGGCATTGTTTTTGAATAAATTGAATTAAAATTCTATACAAAAAATTCACATGAAATCACTTAAAATTAATTTTTAACCTTTTAAAGTTATTTTATAATAATAAGCTTCATCCTAAAGGTTTTTTTTGTATTGATGGTTAAATATAAATTAAAGTGATTTTTTATCACTGCATTACTATATTTAAAATTTTTGATAAAACTTTTTAAGTTTATGATAAGTATGGTGTTTGATGGGGGTTTAAGGTCATTTAACCCGGTGTCTTATGCGCACTGCCACACCATTAGACGCTTTAACCATTTCTTCGCCATTTAAAACAGCTTTTCCAACTCCCACTACATTTCCCTTGTTAAGAATAATTACTTCGTCTTTAGGGATTATGCTGGGGTCTGCATCAAGGACACCCGGTGCAAATAAAGTATTTGTTTTTAGATCAAATTCGATATTGACCCATTTTGTCCCTACTTCAGATAAAATACGCCCCCCTTCCAAACTCAAAGAGTATACGCCGTTATCCATTAATAGAGCAGCAATTTGTTCTCCATCCTGGAATATTCTCTTGTGATAACGTCCTTTCACGTGGCATTTGTCAGGTATGAGTGCTTCTCCACCAGGACCGAACTGGTATGTGGCTAGCGATCTTAATCCATTTATGAGCTTTTCTCGGGCGGGTATTTTTTTATATTTTTTTATATGGTCTTTGAGTATTTGCATTGACTCAAAAGATGTGGGGCGACCGTCTTCACAGGTGAATATGCAATCATCCAAGTACTCTTCGCACACCTGCCGGTATCCTCCCGCAACATGGGCCAAAACTTCTTTATCTCCTACGTAATCTCTTAAAACTTCACCAACAACTTTTATTTCTTCATGAGACCAGTCTCCGGTAGTGGAAACATCGTAAGATTGAATGGGAAACGTTTTTTCCATCTCACGAGGGCATATGCCAAAGGGAGATGTTAATATAACTTCCTGGATACGCTTACTAACCCTCATAAAAATCTGATGGGATTTAGAGTTAGAATAAGGTTTTCTCATACTGCATGGGAGTATTACTACAGCTTCTCCCAGAGGTTTTAATAAACCCATTCTATTTCTCCATCTAACGGCCTCGGGCCTGTAAAGTGACTCTTCACTGGAACATAGAACTTTCATTTTAAATCATCTTCTAATAATAGCTGAATTTCTTAATTATTTCTTAATTTATTATTATAATTATTTTTTTAGACTGTTCTTAATTTATTCTACTTTTATTTAATGTAGTATTTGAAATATTTATTTCAAAACTACTAAACTAACCATTTAACATCAGCTAATTTTGAAAGATCACTGTTTAATGATATCAAGTCATCTTTATTAAGGTCATGGATGTCATTTTTGCCAATTATGCGAATAAATTCTGAGATTTCTTCAGTTGACACATTTATAAAGTTTTCAAGCTTTTGAATACTTTTTGGAACGTCTAATTCCCTTAAAAGAGTTGGTTTATGAGTAGTTATGCCTGTAGGACACTTCCCGGTATGACATATTCTGTGCTGCTGGCAATTCATGGCAATTAAAGCAGCAGTACCCAAGTATACGGCATCAGCTCCTAATGCTAAACATTTGGCTATATCAGCGGAGGTTCTTATGCCCCCTCCCGCAATCAAAGAAACTTTGTTTTGTGATACTCCGATTTTTTGTTTGGAAATTTTTCCACGATTTTCCAATTTATTTAAAACCCTTGCAGCCCTGGGCAATGCAGCAATAAGAGGTAAACCCACATTATCCCTTACAAAAGCGTCAGTAGCCCCTGTACCACCTCCAAAACCATCGATAGATATAAAATCTACTCCGGCTTCAAACAAAATTTTTATATCGTCTTCTACATTCCCACAACCAATTTTAGCCCCCACGGGAACCCCATCAGTTATTTTTTTAATCCATTCAACTTTATCCTTGATTTCATGAGGATTTTTCATGTCCGGGTGGTGTGCCGGGGAATAAGCCCCTTCACCTTTTTCCAGGTTTCTTACCTGGGCCACTTCAGGAGTAATTTTTTCGGATGGTAAGTAACTACCTTTTCCAGGGTATGCTCCCTGCCCAAATCTTATTTCAACTGCTGAAGCTTTTTTCAGGATGTTTTCAGTTAAACCGAAACGCCCGGTTGAATACTGCACTATTAATTGTGAAGATGCTACTTCCATTTCTTCACTTGTGAGACCTCCTTCTCCAGAATTAAAGCCAATATTAAGATTTTTAGCAGTATGCGCGATTACTTCTCTGGTTTTTCCAGAAACCGCACCGTAACTCATACCAGAAATTAAAATGGGAGAACTAATATTCAATGGTTTTTTAGCGTTTGGTCCAATTGAAACACTTATTTTAACTTTCTGTTCTTTATTAAGTGGTATTTTATTTATTTGGGCTGGAATAAAATGTAAATCATCAAAAGAAAATGGCATCTTTTTAGGAGATCCCATGGAACGTACCACGCTTTGCCCTGTTTCAGCCATGGTTTTTATATCTACCATTTTCTGATAAGAAACAGTATCTTCGTCTATTTTCTTTTTCCGCATTAAAACAAAAGCATCACCTTTAAATTCCTTATCGCAGAAATAATGCCCTTCTAATTCATATTTAAAATACACGGAGCAAGATGTGCATAAACAACCGCCTTCATGGACTTCCAGGAGACTGCTACCTTTAGAACAGTATAGAATTTCTCCTTTACAGTCATGGGGGTAGCTGGGGCATTTTTTGCAATGACAACTATTTCTATTTTCTTCAGAGTCTGGTACATCAACCATTTTTTATCTCCTGAGGTTGCAATGGATTAAAAAGTATTTAGAACATATAGTACTTTGTTCAAGTTATATTTTGTATATTCATTGTCATTAATTAAAAGATTAGAAAGTTTATAGGCCATTTTTTTCATAATAAATAACAAATTTCAAATCAATTTAGTAAATAATAATTTATATGAACCTTCGGGGATCTGTCTGAATATCTACAATAACTGGAACTTCCAATCCAAGTGCTTGTTCTACTTTTTGAGGAAGTTCCTGGGGGTCGGTGACTTTTATTCCAACTCCACCACAAATTTCGGCAAATGATGCAAAATCGCAGTTTAAAAGTTCTGTCTGCCAGTTGGGATAACCTTCAACCTTTTGTTCCTGTTGAATCATTCCTAACTGACTATTATTTAATATAAATACCTTAACTGGTAATTTGTATTTCACTGCAGTTAAAAAATCAGCCATTACCATTGAAAATCCACCATCTCCAGTTATACAAGTCACTTCTTTTTCAGGATAAGCAATTTGAGCTGCAAGTGCTGCAGGAAGCCCAAAACCCATGGTAGCTAAAGAGCCAGACATTACCATTTTTTGGGTTTTTTTCATCTGGAAGTTACGTCCAAACCACCAGGCATTTTCTCCCACATCAAGACTAATTACTCCCTCTGGATTTAATTTATCATTTAAAACTTTTATAATATATTGTGGTCGAATAGGAGTCTTTGAAGGGTCGATTTCTTCTTTAATAAGTTTAAACCATTCTTCTTTTAACAACTTAATTTCATTTTTGTATTCTGGCCGGTCTTGTGAAACCAGTATATCTAATAGGGAAGGTAAAATAACAGAACTATCACCTAAAAGCCCTACTTCCGTTTCATATCTTCTTCCGATCATCATAGGGTCTTTATCTATTTGCACAGTCTTTTTATAAGGTATTTGGGTCATATCCGAATAAGAAGAACCAATTACTATTAATAAGTCCGAGTTTTTTACTAATTGTGAGGCCGAAGTTGATCCAATTGTTCCATGGCTACCTACATAAAGTTCTTCATCTTCATCAACCACTCCTTTTCCTCTGAAAGTGGTAACTATAGGCGCGGATATCTTTTTAGCCATTTCTAATAAAATATCGCCCTGACCCATAGCTCCAAAACCGGCAATAATCACAGGTCTTTTGGAGGAATTTATTGTTTGGGCTGCTTCTTCCAGTAATTCATTTGCCGGGGAAAGATTTGTTTGGGGAATTTTTCCTTTTATAGGAATTAATTCAGTTTGATATTTCTGTTTTTGAACATCGTTGGGGATTGAAATATGTGAAACTCCTTTTTTAATTAAAGCTTCTTTAATAGCCAGAGTTGTTAACTGGGTAGTTTGACTTTTATGAATAATTGGCCTATTAAAAACTGAAACCGGTTCGAAAAATGAATGCTGGTCAATTTCCTGAAATGAGCCGGGTCCCATAAGGAGGCGGGGTACCTGTCCGGTTATGGCCAGGACGGGTGAGTTATCCAGCTTGGCATCATAAAGTCCTGTGGAAAGATTGGTGGCTCCGGGGCCCGCTACGGTAAGACAAGCAGCTATTTTTCCAGTTAATTTTCCATAGGCTGATGCCATAAACGCAGCAGTTTGCTCGTGTCTCACCTGGTAATATTTTAAAGAATCAGAGTCTTTAATACCTTGAAGAACTCCCAAAGAAGAGGTTCCAGGTATTCCAAACACGTATTTCACGCCCCACTCTGCCATCTGATTTACCATTACGTGGGATACTGTTGAATGCCCTAAATCTAGATTATCAGAAATTTGCTTTTGAATATCCTCATGAGCATCTTCTTCAACTAATAATTCAAATTCGGCCTTAGAAGCATTACAAACTGGACATCTCCAGTTTTCTGGAAGATATAAGAAAGAATTTCCTTCTATTTCCTCATCATAAATGTAATTGCAAACTGTACAACGATATTTAACCATTAAATCCCCTCTTGATAAAAGATATAGATATATTATGATTCTTTTATAACTTATATTATTATATTTAAATTCCCTTATCCAAATGGATTAAAACAGGTTTTTCGGGATTTTAAACCATTTAATTGTAATTTAATTAAAATAATAAGTAAATTCTTTAAAAAAATAATAAGACAAAATATAGTATTCCGGACATATAAATAATAATAATAATAATAATAATAATAATAATAATAATTAACACTAATATTAAATATCAATATTAATAATTTAAAAAATAAACAACAATAATCTGGATTATTTATTTAAAAAAAGTTAAATTAAAACGATAATCGAGAAAATCTAAATAATACTCATTTATTATTACGAATTAATGGATTTTTTGAGGTGAAGCTATTTCTTCATGTAATTTTACCAGTCTTTCAATGGAAGGATGATCTTTTCCCATTAGGGATGACCATTTTTTAATTACAAAATCAATATCAACTTCCTGATCCCGATGTACAAGATTATCGGCATGTGCCACAATTTTTTCTTCTAAAGTTAGGGGCATGAAATCTTTGGGAGGTAAACCCATTTCAATGGCCTCTTCTTTAGGAATACCTGCACCAATGTGCCTTTCCACAATTTTAATAATTTCTAAGGAATATTCTTCAGATTTTAAGATATTAGCACCAACAACCGCGTGATAAATCCCATCAGTCATGGAGCGGCCAATATCATGCAGTAAAGCCCCTTTCCCAACCAGATCCATATCAATATCAAACTTATTAGATAAATTTTTAGATAAGCAAATGGCTTTTAAATTAACTGCTTGGGAATGTGTTATTACCCATTCTGGGCAGTTCATTTCTTTCAGGATTAATAAACTCAAATATTCACCTTAGGATAATTTTGATTTATAGTTGATCTTAAAAAAATATTCGTCATGCAAAAATATGCTATGCAAGGTATTTAGTTATTTTTGAATTTATGTTGATGAATTTTAGAAATTTTGATTTCCAATTGATTTCCTAATTTTTAATCATAGGATTTTAGTAATAGGATTCATGGATAAAAGGAATATGGATCGAAAAATGAATAATTGGATGAATAGCTATGATTAAGAGCAGAAAAGTCAAAATACAATAATTTAACTCAAATCTAATTAAATGGATCTATTTTAATAACTCCTTAAGAAGATATAATTAATATTCTAAGAGAATTTTAAAATTAGTAATTAAATTAAGATATTAGATTTATGAGTTTTCAGTCCCAAAATCTATGTTAGGCACATTTTCATAAATACTGAGTTCTTCTTTTAATTGCTCTATTATTGGACCATTATCCATAAATTCCATTTCGCCGTCGCATTTTGGACATATAAATCCATTTTCAGATGCTTCATCGAAAGTACATCGGCAATCATTGGTTTTACATGCAAAAAACATGTTGTTTTCTTCATAATCCAATATTGATTGTAGATCAGAAACTATTTTGTCATGTTTGTGTTTTATCATTTCTTGAACACGTTCAGACTCGAATTTCCAGGTATAGGTGTACCATTGCGTTTCTGGATCTTTACTTCTTTTGTAGCTGGCTAATCCAGCATCATAAAGCTTGTAAAGAACTCTTCTGACTATATTAAGTCTTAACTCGGTATTTTCTGCGATTTCTTCGTCAGTTACTTTGCCTTCAATTAGGCATTCAACAATATTAATACTGCCTTCTTCTTCCTCATTGATGACTTCGTAAAGCAACTCTTGAACTAGTGGGTCATTAATCATTTATAAGTTCCTCCCTAATGGGACCTATTAAGAATCATTGTTGTAGTTTCAGATTTTCGATATTTTTCGAATAGTTTATATTCTAAAGTTAATATTTAGTATTACAATTCGTAAAGAAAATTTGAGATTCTACGACCATGTATGGTCAATACAGGCGCAATGAAAAATTTGATTGAAATAAGCTCCTCACATTATTTTAACAGCTCGGAACAAAAAATATTCTGCATAAATATCAAAAGTGCGATTAATAATTGTCTCCTATTTTAAGAAAGACATATCTATCTTATGACACTTATGGTATTTAAATTTTTTCGGTGGACAATATTGTTCACCAAGAACAACTAATCAGGGGCATGTTTTTCGCCAGGGCAGCGTTTTATGATCACGGCAGGGGTATGGATGACGGAATCTAACATTTCCACAGTTATATCTGTAATTTCCTCCCCAAACTCGTTTTTCATGTTGTAAACAGTCTCCATATGGCCTTCAATCGATTTTTGATAATCTTCTGCAACGGTGGCAATTTCCAATGATTGTGTTAGTGGGATATTAGAAGAAATACCCAATGGTGTAGGGCCGGCAATTTTGCCAAATCTTCCCAATAAATAACCAAAAATCCCTGTATTTGATTTAATTCCGTCTATGGCAATTGGTAAACAGGTAAATTTTTTCCCTGCAACCTGGTAAGTGACATCGGTATCAATAATCATCACCACAACCTTTTTTCCCCAATTTTTTTGAATTTTTTGGGATATTTTTTGGGCTACCAAACCGGGGTTCTGGGGAAGTAATGAAACCATAGTTCCTGGAACATTGCTTAGATCTATTCCTGCTTCTGAAGCGGGTTTAAGTGCGTGTTTGATTCCATAATATTTTAAAACAACTTCTTTATGAGATCTAGATTCTGGTGGTAATTTTCTAAGGTTTTTAATAGTTCTTTTTTTTATTCTAAGTAATGGGCCCAGAAAATATCCCCAAAAATATTTAGACCAAATATCAGCAAGAAAAATGGCTTTTAAAGAGGGTTTAAATTTAGATTCATCAACTAAACGCCCCTGTGATATGGATACAGGAGTTTCTGATATGACTAGAAAATCATTGTCATCTAAAACTGGCCCGGCTTTTTCAATTATTATATCCAGACTTTGATGGGGCCTAATATAGTTTGTTTTGATGGGCTTCACAGTATAATGGCTTAAATTATTTGAATTTGATTTACGTCCTTTCAACTGTTAATCCACCTTATAATATTAATCTATGAGTTTTATCTTTACTTTTTTACTTTTTTTGAATAATTTTCATTATAATCTGCAATAATAATTCTCTAATATTCTCTAATTAATAATTAATTTAATTAATAATTACCAGTTATCTAAAATATTATGTAAGCTATTGAAAATTATTCAAAATTAATTTAAAGAAATTAACTGGACTATCTTTTCCCTTTTATAGGCGGACTCCAGACTTTGAGGTCAATTCCTTCGATTATAGCTCTTTTACCTTCTAACTGAACAATCACGCCTGAATGTACCTTTTGCATCATGCAGTGGAGGGGCAGAAAGCGGACAGTTTCTCCAACAGCAGGCATTTTACCTTCTATTATTCCCTCAAAACCACCGACCATGCATACTCCTATGTCCTGATATTCAAAATCTTGATCCAGGCGGTGGCAAGGCCCTACCATGTGCACAGTAATTAATCCGTGGCTTTCATCAATTATTTCTGCAAAATGGGTAATAGGACATCCTAGTGGTCTGTAACGGATAATATCTCCCTTTTTTAGCTCGTCCCGGGAAAAGGGATATAATACTTCTCGACAGGAATTCTCTTCAGGTAATGGTTTTAGTGCAAAATCAGCTTCATAACCGTCTAGAAGGCCCACAATTTTTTCATCTTCTGGAATAATTTTTCCTTCTTTTAAAATAGATTCTAATTTTTCCAGATTTTCGGCAAATAATTCCTGGTACATGAAACGACAGTTTTCCAGATTAGTATGTTTTTTTAGAAGGGCTCCTGAAAACTCGTCACATCGAGCATAACCGCATATTCCACAGTTGTAACCCGGAAGAAGTTTTGAAACATCTTCTTTTTTGATAGATTTAAGTTTAGATTTGACTTTATCTGTCATTAAAAATGACCTCATGTGAATAAATTAATTTTATAATAAACCAGATTTCTATTTGAATTATTTAATCCTAATTAATTTTATTTAATCATAACTTATCCTAACTAATTCTAACTAATTCTAACTAATCCTAATTATCCTATTAATTCTAATTCGGGGAATAGATTTCACCTATGTAATAGGTGAATATAAAAAAAATTAAATTCTATTCTCCTTCATACGTTTGGAAACCGTCTATTCTTCTTAAAATTCCCCTGTGATGTTTTTTATTAACCTTTGTTTCACCAACACAGAGGGTACAAACAGCTAAAGGGGCTGAGTGTCTTAATTCTTCTTCTTCAAGTGGAACTTCTTTTGCTTTTAACATTTCATCAGCAAGTTCCATGCAGCCTTGGCCACTTAATCCATTAGCTTCTATTATTTTCGCTTCTGGATTTATTTCAAGGACTCTTTCTCGGAATATCTCCCTTTCAGCCTGTGAAATCATATCTCCTTTGGTTATCACTGCAATATCCGCAGTAGAAAGAAATGGACCAACTTTGAGAGGGGTATTGGGGCCGCTGGTAGCATCTATAACACATACTCCCAGGCAGTTTTGAGTATAAGGGGCGCACCTGTGGCACAAACCGGCTGTCTCCACCACCAAAATTTCAGATTCATTTTTATTTGCCCAGCTTATCATGTCCTCTATATTATAAATAGCATAATGGTCGGGACACATATCCATGGATAATCCTACTTTAGTGGGTACTCCTATTTTAGCAAACTTCTGGTCGTCATCAGTATATAAACAGTCAATTTTGACTACAGATGGTTTAAGATCCCCTTTTTTTAGACTTTTCAGGGCGTGTATTAGAACTGCAGTTTTTCCAGAACCTGGTGTCCCGGCAACTATGATCATTCTCATATTTTCACTTCTTAAGTTCCTATTTCCTTTGTAACTATATTAATGAATTTTAACTAATGAGTTGCGTAAAATTGTTTTTATAAATAAAACTTAATTTTAAGTTAAAATGGTTTTAAAAAGATTTAATAGAAATTACAGTTCCAGGTCTTTTAGATTAAGCTCTTCCACTAATTCGCCCATTCTAACTTTCTCTCTTAAACTCAACATTAATTCGTCTATTTTATTTAGCTTCTTGGAAATTTCTTTTTCCTGGGGACCTGTACTAACAATTTTTTGCATTCCCCCGCTTTTCATTACAATACGCTTGTCAGTCATTAAAGCCAAAACCGGGTCGTGTGTTACCACCATTACTATCTTTCCATGTCCAGACAAAACTTTAAGGGCGTCATGCTTTCTAATTCCGGCATTTTCAATCTCATCTATTAAAACTATTGGAGAGTCACTAATAATGGCCACATCTGCCACCATTAACGCCCGGGACTGCCCTCCACTAAGAATTGTAAGCTCATGATCTTTTTTTATAGGTTCTCCCGTCAATGTGTTGGCTAATTCAATTACTTTATCCACACAAGTATCTTTGGCACCTCTACACTTGGCATGAAGACTTAAAAAGTCACCCACACTCATGTCAGCCAAAAAATTCATGTTTTGAGATAGTTGAGCTACCATTTTTTTTCGGGGGTTGGTTCTATCTTCGTAGCTGGGTTCCTCATCATTAACCAGGATTTTTCTTTTGGAAAAAGTATCGCTCTGGGCTAGTTGTTCTATATCTCCTATAAGTGAACTTTTTCCACTTCCAGTAGGCCCCACAACTCCAAAAATTTCTCCCCGGTGAATATCTATTTTTTTGACAGGTTCTGTGTTGCCATGTTTGTCATAACCACCCATGACCGTGATCTTTTCTATCATTAGAGATTCACCTTTCCTAATGTATCTCCTCTAAGGCCCCGGCGCATAGTTTCCAGAGAAGTTATTTCTTCTGGAGGAATATTGCCTAGGTTTACTTCAGAACCAATTTTCAAAATGAAATAAACTTGCTGGCTTTTTTGAGGAGCCTCCCAGATTAATTTTTTAGAAGGCAGATTATTTAAGAGGTAATCCACTTCAAATTCTTTAACATTCCCGTTTTTATCGAATATTCCTATATTTTGCCCGCTCTCTCTGGCTTCAATTAGCACCTGATCTGCGCCGGCATCTAAATCCTGGTTAATGAGATTCACTCTATCTTCCAGACTAAGTTTAAGATCTTCTTCAGGATCCTTTTTTCCCACTTCAGAAATTACTTTAAAACCGTTATTTTTTGCTTCTGAAATATATTTCAATCTATCTTCCAGAGGTAATTTAATAGAACCGTCAGATATTTCTAATACTTTAAAACCAAGGTTTCCAGCTTCTTCAAAATATTCAGGAATCTTATTTTTAACATATGCCAGTTCAAACAGCGTACCGCCTGGATAAGCATCTACTTCATAAGAACGGTACATTTCAACCTTTTTCTGTATAATGCTTTTATCGTGGATGGTTATGGTTCCCCATCCAAATTTTAGATAATCCACATAATTTCCAGATATTTCCATTAAGTCTTCTGCATTTTTCAGGCCCAGTCCTTTGTCCAGAACCATGGTAATTCCATCGTGGCGGGGCTTTTTTGGCCTATTTGGTGCTAAAAATTCGAATGTGTTCATTATATCACTTGCACAGTTTAGGAATTTCAATAACTTTAATTAATATTTAATAAATAATTTGATGGATATAATATTCTTGTAATGGAGTTATAATTAATGGATTATATCATAATGTTATAATACCATCAAAAATTTTATCTTTTAATTACATATATTATTTAATTAGTTTTTGTTAAAATATAATATTATCAATTATAGTTTTGAATCTAAATTTAGAATTACGAATTATATTCATTATTTTAAATCATAAACGGTGAAAAAATGGAGAAAACTATTCATTATTTTGAAAGTCCTGGAGAACATAATACTGATGAATTAATAAGTCAGGTTAAATCTAGAAAGGAAGAATTAGGCATTAAAACCATTGTGGTTGCTTCAGTATCTGGTAAAACTGCTCTTAAAATAGCAGAAGAAATAGATGGTGTGGATATTTTAAGTATTACTCATCACGCAGGTTTTCGAGAGAAAGGAAAACTGGAAACTGATCCTGAGATTGAAAAAAAACTTAATGAAAAGGGCATTCATACGTATACCAGTTCTCATGCCTTAAGCGGGGTGAGTCGGGGAATATCCAACAAGTTTGGGGGAGTCACGCCTGTAGAGGTAATGGCTGAAACATTACGGATGATATCTCAAGGTGTTAAAGTCTGTGTAGAGATTAGCATCATGGCTGCTGATGGTGGTCTCATGCCTATGGACCAGGAGATCATTGCCGTGGGTGGAACTGCTTGGGGTGCCGATGCAGCAGTAGTACTAACTCCAACACACATGAATAGCATTTTTGATTTGAGGATACATGAAATAATTGCCATGCCTAGACCTTAACAATTTTTGATTTTTATCAATTGACTTAGGTTAAAATTGAACTTTTAATTGACTTATGATTGAGTTCTAAACCACAATAAAATTCTATAAACTATGGGTGACAACCAACATTTGACTACAACCATAAGAGTCAAAAAGGGTAACTGGTGGGGGCAGTTGTTACCCAATTACCGTTGCTTTTAAATATAAGTTAATACAATAACACATTCCATAGATTGATGTGGGGGTAGTAAGTGAAATTCATAAACGATGCCATAAAGGAATCTGAAAAGAGAATAGATAAGCAACGTCCTACACGAGTGGACACGGAAATTGATGAAGACCTCAGAAGTATTATTGAACAGAGTCGGGCCAAGATATATGTGGTTGGTGCCGGTGGTGCTGGTAATAATACCATATCCCGTTTAACGGATATTGGTATTGATGGGGCTGAAACTCTGGCAGTGAATACTGATGCTCAGGATTTATTTTATAGTGAATCCCATCGGAAAATACTTCTGGGAAGGAAGACTTGCGGCGGTTTGGGAGCCGGCGGAGTGCCTGATGTTGGAGAAGAGTGTGCAGAAGAAAGTGAAGACGATATACGTGAAGAATTAGATGGCGCCGACATGGTTTTTGTAACCTGTGGTTTAGGAGGAGGAACGGGAACTGGTTCAGCACCAGTCATATCAAAACTCGCCAAAAAAGCCGGAGCTTTAACCATTGCAGTAGCCACTATGCCTTTCAGTGCTGAAGGATTAAAAAGAAGGGAAAATGCAGAAAAAGGTCTGGAAAAGCTCCAAAGTGCAGCTGATACAGTCATTGTAATTCCTAACGACAAGCTCCTGGAAGTAGCACCTAATTTGCCTTTAAACAAGGCTTTCATGGTCGCTGATGAAATTCTGGGTCGTGCAGTTAAGGGAATCACTGAACTGATAACCCGGCCTGGTCTGGTAAGTCTGGACTTTGCTGATATCCGTAGTATAATGAAAGGCTCAGGTATGGCCATGATTGGTATGGGTGAGTCTGAATCTGGAGATAGGGCTTTAGAATCAGTTCATGAAGCTTTAAACAGCCCATTACTTGATCTGGATATTTCAAATGCTAAAGGAGCACTTATAAACATATCTGGAAGTTCGGATCTGACTTTAAATGAAGCTGAGAAAATCGTGCAGATTGTTGCCGATGAATTGGACCCTGATGCAAATATCATCTGGGGTGCTCAGATTCAAGAAGATCTGGAAAATGTCATAAGAACTACTATTGTAGTGGCAGGGGTTAATTCTCCTCACATTTATGGCACTCCAACTGAAAGGGAATTTGTGGAAGAAAGAGAACGGGAAACTGTTAAAGAATCTGCATTGGAAGAATTCATTGATGGAGTATTTTAATTCCAGATGAATATTTTCTAAACTACAGGTCGAATCACAATTAATTATTAAGTATAGATTTAGATCTGAATGATATGCCACTATGGCCTATAATGGGCCCTCTACAAATTCTGGCATTTGGATGCTTGATTGTAGAATTAGTGGAAAATAATATATTAAATTAAATTTGGATGGTATTAGTAGGTTTCTATAAAATTTAAAGTAAAATTAGTAGATATTTACTACCCCTCTTTATTCCCTCTAATTAATTTGAATTATATTAGAAATATCCTTCAAAGGAAACCTTTATAAATCCTTGAGGATAAGTACTATACCATCCGTAAAAAATACATTTTTATTCCTTATTTTTAGCATTATTAATAGGGTTAATTAGTAGGGATTTTCATGAGTTATAAAGAATCTACTCTAAATTTTATAAAACAATGTCAAAGAGTACTGCACGTAGCTAAAAAACCAGATAGAACTGAATATGTTAATGTTGCTAAAATAACAGGAATTGGAATCATAATTATTGGTGTTATAGGTTTTATAATAAATATTTCCGCTTCGATATTCGGTGGTTAATATATTAACCAATTATTTTGATTTATTATTAAAAATAAACTACTATTAGTGTAATTCCTATTGGTTAAAATCATTATCAGTAAAATTGTAAATTGATAGATTAATTAATGATTATATTTATTAATATTCTGTCAAGATTAATAGGTTATCTTGTGTAGTTGAATTGTGTGTTGAATAATTGAAAATAATTTGAGTTATAAAATAATTTGAGTTATATTATTATAGTTCATTAGTTAAAATTTATATTAATTAAAAATAAAATTGAATTATAATTATTGGATCTAATGATATCTGTTTTATTCATGGGGTCTGGTTAAACTGGAATAATGGTTATAATTACTATTTGTTGATATTTTTTTAATATCGTGTTTTTATGATTCAGACCCGAATGAAAGTAAATGGAATTATATTTATAAGGTTGTGTGTTTAATGGAAGATAGTATAAACTCCATATATGCTCTCAAGACCTCTGTAGGTCAAGAGAAAAACGTGGCTAGATTACTAGCTAGAAAGGTAAAAGATAGTGGTATTGAGGTTAACGCTATTTTAGTCCCTGAATCATTGAAAGGTTATGTTTTAGTGGAGTCTTCCTCTAAAATAGACATGCAAAATCCTGCAATAAAAGTACCTCATTTGCGAGGTATTGTTGAAGGCAAAAATGCCATCACATTTGAAGAGGTAAGAAGATTCTTAAAACCAGAACCAATAATTGCTTCCATAAAGAAAGGAAGCATTGTAGAACTCATATCTGGTCCTTTCAAAGGAGAAAAGGCCAAAGTGGTTCGTATTGATGAATCAAGGGAAGAAGTGGTTCTTGAACTTATTGAGGCCGCAGTACCTATCCCGGTAACCGTTAAAGGTGATCAAATTAGAATAATACAAAAGGAGGCTGACTAATGGCTAAAGATACCGTTGAGATTCTTATAGAAGGCGGAAAAGCCACTCCAGGTCCACCATTAGGTCCTGCGATTGGTCCGTTAGGAATTAACATGATGCAAGTAGTGGAGCAAATAAACAGTAAAACTTCTGATTTTGCAGGAATGAAAGTACCTGTGAAAATCATTGTAGACAGTTCCACTAAAGAATTTGAAATTGAAATTGGAACTCCACCAACCACTGCACTGATCATGGATGAGTTAAAAATTGAAAAAGGTTCCCAGGATCCTGGAATGGACAAGGTAGCCGATTTATCTGTTGAACAGGCCCTGAAAATTGCCCGAATGAAATTTGATTCTCTTTTGGCCAATGATTACAAAATGGGCGCCAAAGAGGTTATGGGTACTTGTGTAAGTATGGGCATAACTGTTGATGGTAAAGATCCTCGCGAAGCTCAAAAAGAAGTAGATCAGGGTACTTACGACGACATTTTATTAGCTTAAGTTATCTTAAGTTGTAGATATTTATCAATTTATATCTATATCAATTTACCAAATAGGTTAAATATGATTAGTATAAATGTCTAATTCACAAATTACATTTACGTGATTAATTACGATTGATCACCTAAAACCTAAATTATCCAAAATGGTGAACTTTTATTTAAAGTTCATGGAGGATTTATATGAAACAAGAGATATTGGAAGCGGTGAAGAAGGCTAAAGAACAGACCAAGCCGAGAAACTTCACACAATCCATTGATGTTGTTATAAACATCAAGGATTTGGACGTCAATAAACCTGAAAATAGGTTTGACGAAGTAGTCTCTCTACCAAACGGACGCGGAAAAGAGGTTAAAATCGCTTTTATCGCAGATGGTGAACTGGCTGTTCAGGCTGAAAAAGCCGGTGCAGATTTAGTAATCACTAAAACTGGATTGGAAGATCTGGGTAAAGACCGGAAAGAAGCCAAAAAGCTTGCTAATCGACACAATTTCTTTGTAGCTCAGGCCGATATGATGCCTCTGGTAGGTAGATTCCTGGGACCTGTATTAGGGCCTAGGAAAAAAATGCCTCAACCAGTACCAGCATCAGCAAAGCCAGAACCTATAATAACCAGGCTACAAAGTACTGTGAAAGTCAGGATCAAAGACCAACCTGTAATTCAAACTTTAGTGGGAACACAGGATATGGACGAAGAATTGATCGCAGACAACATCGAAGCAATTCTAAGCATTCTTGACCGTAAATTAGAGAAAGGAAGAAATCAGATAAAATCCATGTATATTAAAACAACCATGGGTCCAGTAGTGAGGGTGGTTTAATGGCTCACGTGGCTGAATGGAAAAAGGATGAGGTAAATGACCTTAAAGAACTGATTAACAGTTATGAAGTGGTGGGAATAGCCAATTTATCAGATATTCCTGCTCGTCAGCTGCAAAAAATGCGGCAGACCCTAAGGGATAATGCCACCATTCGAATGTCCAAGAAAACCCTGATTAGTCTGGCCCTGGATGATTCCGATAAGGAAGGAACAATTAATACTCTTGCAGATCACATGGATGGTCAACCTGCATTAGTATTCACCAACATGAACCCTTTCAAGCTATTTAAAATCTTAGAAAGCAGTAAAACTGCAGCTCCTGCAAAGGCTGGCGCTATTGCCCCAGAAGATATAGTAGTTCCTAAAGGAGACACTGGTTTTCCACCAGGTCCTATTCTAGGTGAATTACAGCAGATAGGCATTCCAGCAAAGATTGACAAGGGTAAAATTGTTGTGCAAAAGGATCAAGTAGTAGTTAAAGCTGGAGAAGAAGTTTCAGCTAAAGTAGCTGGTATTTTGACCCGTTTGGATATACAGCCTATGGAAGTAGGGATTGATCTTAAAGCAGCTTATGAAAACGAAACCGTTTACACTGCCGATCTTTTGACTATTGATGATGAAAAAACCCTTTCAGACGTTCAAAAAGCCTTTTCTCAGGCCTTCAACCTGTCTGTAAACGCGGTTATTTACAACAAAGAGTCTACACCTGCTATCATCCAGAAAGCAGCAACTCAGTCAATAAACCTCGCATTCAACGCCGCTGTGCTCACATCTAAAACTTCTGACATGTTACTGGCCAAAGCTTATGCTCAGATGTTAGCTTTAGCATCTGAAGTATCTGAAAAAGATTCCAGTGCAGTTGATGAAGAACTTCTTGAAAAATTAGCAGCAAGTGCTACTAAAGCACCAGCAGCTGAAGAGAAGAAAGAAGAAGAGCCAGAGGAAGAAGAAGAGGAAGAAGAGGAAGAAGAGGACGCAGCAGCAGGACTCGGAGCACTTTTCGGATAGTCTGAATGTTTAAAATTACTAATTAATTAGCCAAAATTAATTAAAATTAATAAAAAATACCATCTGTATTGGTTTAAACTAAAAATAGCTAAATTAGCTCAATTTAGTAATAAATTTGATAAGAGAAATTTGAGGTGATCAAATGGAATACATATACGCAGCAATGTTATTGCACACCACTGGTGAGGAAATTAACGAAGGAAACGTGAAAAAGGTTATGGAAGCAGCCGGAGCAGAAGCTGACGATGCTAGAATTAAAGCTTTAATCGCAGCTTTAGAAGATGTTGACATCGAAGAAGCTATGGAAAAAACTGCTGTAGCCGCTGCAGCTCCTGTAGCCGCAGCTCCTGTAGCTGAAGCTGCTGCTGAAGAAGAGGAAGAAGAAGAAGAAGATGAAGAAGAACAAGAAGAAGAAGCTGCTGCCGGTCTCGGCGCTCTCTTCGGATAATTCTTTTTTTCTTTTTTTACTTTTCAATCAGAAGTAATCTGAATCAAATCCTTTAATTCAAATATTCTCGCTAGAGAATGTGATATATGGGTTATTTAACCCTTATTTTTTTATTTTACTTATTTTAGAATATAGATTAAAATCAAAATTTTATTGGGTTATCAATTTAAATTCGCTGTTATCTATTAAACCCTCTAATAAGTCTTGAAAATTATTTAATGTAGTTATATCTGCTTTTCATCACTTTTTTGGTAGAAACTGAAAATATCAAATTTTAAAATTTATTTAAATTTATGGTAATCTAAGTTAATTGCATCATGATAGTCATTAAACTATTAAAATTAATAAAAAAGTTTTTTAAATGATAATATAAATCTATAATAACAATTTAAAATTATAAATATAGAAATTTAACTATTTAACAAATTTTACAACTGATTACTATGTCTCGCCAACTTGAAGAACTTGGATACAAAAAAAGCACTTGTGTGGCCTGTGGAAATGATTTCTGGTCTATAGATAATCGTAACACTTGTGGGGACGCTCCTTGCGATAAGTACGAATTCATTGGAAATCCAGCTACCAAGAAAAAATACGATCTCTATCAAATTCAGAAAACTTTCAAGGATTTTTTCCAGAAAAATGGTCATACTCCTATTGAGCGTTATCCGGTACTGGCCAAGCGGTGGAGAGACGATGTTTTCCTGGTAGGCGCGTCTATTTATAATTTCCAGCCATGGGTGTCTTCAGGAATGGTGGAACCTCCAGCAAATCCTCTGGTGGTAGCGCAACCGTCTATACGTTTGAATGATGTGGACAATGTGGGAAGAACTGGAAGACACATGACCTGTTTTACCATGGGTGGTCACCATGCCTTTAATACTCCAGATAATCAGGTTTACTGGGAAGATGAGACTGTAAAGTACTGTCACGATTTTATTAAACACATTGGGATTAATCCTGAAGAAATAACCTTCATTGAATCGTGGTGGGAAGGCGGAGGAAATGCTGGGCCCTGTTATGAGATTTGCGTACGGGGAGTAGAACTGGCCACACTGGTTTTCATCCAGTACCGGACTCTACCTGGAGGTAAACGCGAAAAAATACCATTAACCATAGTGGATACGGGTTATGGTCTGGAAAGGTTTGCCTGGATATCTCAGGGAACTCCTACTGCCTATGATGCTTCTTTTGGTCCGGTGATAGGTCAGCTTAAAGACATTACCAGTGTGGATGTTGACCAGCGTATACTGGCTGAAAATGCAAAAGTCGCAGGTATGATGGACATTGAAACCTTCGCTGATTTAAGGGCTCTGAGAAAACAGGTAGCTGATCGACTGGGAATTACAGTAGAAGAACTAGAAAAATCTGCAGAGCCTATGGAGGCCATTTATGTGGTGGCTGATCACACCAGGTGTCTGGCTTTCATGCTGGCCGATGGGGTAATCCCTTCCAATGTAAAAGAAGGATACCTGGCTAGACTGGTCTTGCGAAGGACCATTAGATTCATGCACGATCTGGAAATGAAGGAATCTCTTTCCGAGGTAATGAATATTCAATCTGACTTCATGGCCTCCCATTATCCTGAAATTTTAAAACATCAGGACCATATTCACAATATTATTAATTTAGAAGAGAAAAGATATGCGAAAACTGTTTCTAAAGGAAGAAACCTGGTTAAAAAGAGTATTAAGCATCTTAAAAAGGAAAATAAAGATGAAATGCCTTTGGATATGCTTATCCAACTCTATGATTCTCAGGGAATACCTCCAGAAACCATAAAAGAAATTTCAGAGGATCTCCAATTCCCAGTAAATGTTCCAGATAATTTCTATACTCTGGTGGCCAATGAACACGAGGAAGAAGAGGTAGAAGAAAAAGCTCCTGTTGAACTTGATTATCCAGCTACCAAACTATTATTCTATGATGATCCATCTCAAATAGAATTTAAAGCTAAAGTCCTGGGTTTCTATGAAGAGAATATTATCCTGGATCAAACTGTATTTTACCCTGAAGGAGGAGGCCAACCCTCTGATATTGGATATTTAGAAATAAATGGTGAGCAGATACACGTAAAACACGCTGAAAAGCTTGATGGTATTGTTTTACATAAAGTTGAACCGGAAAACCTGGAAAAAATATCTAAAATCTCCGATATAATGGGAAAAGAAATCAAAGGTGTAATTAATTGGGATAGACGCATATCATTGGCTCGTAATCATACAGCCACTCACCTGATTGTGGCCGCCGCCCGGAAAGTATTAGGAGATCACATCTGGCAGGCAGGTGCTCAAAAAGGAGTTAAAAGATCAAGAATAGATCTTTCACATTACAAGCGTATCAACAGCGAAGAAATAAATAAGATTGAGACTCTGGCCAACCAGTACGTTATGAAAAATGTTTCATTAAATGTGAACTGGATGAACAGGACTGAGGCCGAGAAAAAATACGGTTTCATCCTTTATCAGGGCGGAATAGTTCCTGGCTCTTCCATAAGGGTTGTTGAGATTCCAGAAGTGGATGTACAGGCCTGTGCCGGTACTCACGTCATGAGAACAGGAGATATTGGCCTTATAAAAATCAATAAAACTGAGAGAATCCAGGACGGAGTGGAGCGAGTTGATTTCTCTGCTGGTGAGGCCGCAGTGGAATCCATGCAGCAAAATGACAGCTTCTTAATGGAAAGTGCTGGTATTTTCAAGGTTAATGCAGATCAACTCCCTAAAACTTGTGACAGGTTCTTTTCTGAATGGAAGGCCTTTAAAAATGAAATAGGCAGGCTTAAAAATCAAATGGCTGCCTTAAAAGCAGAAGGACTGGCAGGCAAATCCGAAACCATTGGGGATTTAAAGGTCCTCAAAGACATGATTGAAGCCGACATGGGCGAAATGCAGAAAATGGCCCTGGACCTTACTGACGACGATGGAGAATTCGATGTGGTCATTTTAGGCAATCTGGAAGGAAAAATCGTAGGTTCTTCATCTAAAGAGGCCATGACTGCAGGCGTTAAAATAAATGAGATAATTAAAGAATCTGCCGCTGTTCTCGGAGGCGGAGGCGGAGGCCGACCTAACCTTGCTCAAGGGGCTGGGCCTAAATTTGATAATATGTTAGAAGCTCTTGATTTGGCCTTGGAAAGTCTGAAAAATATGATTTAATCTTTTTTATTTTTTTTATTTACTTTTTTAATTTTGAAGAAATGATTTATTGAAAATCATTATTATCCTATTTTATCCCTTTTTTAAATTAAAAATAGATTTCTATTTAATAGGCAATTTCATACATAATAATTCCTATAGTATATTCCAAAACTATTTTTAAAAGAAATTAAAGAATCTTATAATAGTTTATGCTTAAATTAGAAATATTTAAAATATTTAATTGGAGTTAATTCTTTAAAATAACTAAATAAGGTCCTTATTATGAATATTCGCTCTATAGAAGAAATAAATCACAAAATAAAAGAAGGAGAGGCCACAGTCTTAACTGCTGAAGAAGTCAAGCAAATGGTTAAAAACGGCGAAACTCTTCAGGCTGAAGATGTGGAAGTGGTAACAACTGGAACCTGTGGAATCATGTCTGGAACCGCCGCTTTACTACATTTAAAAGTAGGTGAACCTGGATCATTTAAAAAGGCCAAAAAAATCTATTTAAATGGTGTTCCAGGATTCCCTGGACCATGTCCCAATGAATGGCTTGGTTCAGTTGATTTGATGATTTATGGAACAGCTCGCAGTGTAAATGACCACCAATATGGGGGAGGATTCTTATTCAAGGACATGGTGGCTGGAAAGGAAATTGAAATAGAAGTGGAATCAACCCAGGGAGAAATAATCAAATCTACCACTACTCTGGAAGAAATGGGAACGGCCAGAATGATTGGAACCAGAATGGCTTTTAAAAATTATACTGCTTTTGTAAATCCCAACACTGAATCGGTATCTTCTATATTCCATGCCATAGACATGGAAGGACCATTCAAAGGACTCTCATTTTCAGGTTGTGGTGAAATAAACCCGCTTCAAAATGATCCAGCAATGCAAACAATTTGTATGGGAAGTAAAATACTTTTAAATGGTGCTAATGGTTTTATAATTGACAATGGTACTAGAAGCACCCCTGAAAAACCCAATCTGATGTTAACTGCAGATATGCATGATATGGACTCCCATTATCTGGGAGGATTTAAAACAGCTGCCGGCCCAGAAATATTTGATTCAGTGGCCATTGCCATTCCCATCACCAGTCAGGAAGTTCTGGAGCAGACTTTCATTAAGAATTCTGATATTAAATTGCCAGTGGCGGATATCAAAGGACGGCACTTGCCTTTGGGAGAGACCAATTACGGTGAAATGTGGGATGATGCCGATGAACGACCTATTTATCACCCTGAAAAGTGTGCTAATTGTTCAGAATGTGTGGTAAGGAAAAGATGCCCTACCATGGCCTTCACTGATGTATTAAATACCAAAAAATGTTTCGGTTGTGGAATGTGTGCTTACTCCTGTGATTTTGGCACATTCGAAATGAATACTGGTTCAGTTAAACTTAAATTAGCTCAGGGTAATGTGGATGTACCTATTGCTTGCCGGCAGTCTGATATTAAGAGGGCTCGAGAAATTGCATTAGAACTTAAACAAAGAATGCAGAAGGATAATTTTTCGATTTATGATTGTCTTTAAATCTTTTAAAACGAAGATAATTCCTGGTCGAAAGTTTTTATAAATAGAATTAAGAGGGTGGTTTAATGTTACAATACGATGTAATAATAGCAAGATATGGTGAATTAGGTATTAAAAGCCCGCGAGTTAGGAGAAGATTTGAAAAGAAACTGGTTTCAAATATTAAAAGCTCATTTGAATGTGAAATCAGGGTAACACAGGGTAGGGTATTCATAAAGCCGGCTAACTATGAAGAAGCCCTGGAAAAATTGGAAAAAGTTTTTGGAATAGTTTCTTTCAGTCCTGCAATATCTACCATAACTGATTTTGACAAAATTGAAGAGGATATGGAGGTCTATGTGGACAAACTTGAATCAGAGGGATTAGTTTCTTCTGAAACTCCATTTGCTATTCGAAGTCGAAGAGTAGGTGAGCATGATTTTACCAGCCAGGAACTGGGTGCCTTCGCCGGTTCGGTAGTTGTTAAAAAAACAGGAGCTCCGGTTGATTTAAGCAATCCTCAGCTAGAAATATATGTAGAGGTTCGCCAGGATGAAACTTACATATATCATCAGAAAATAGCAGGCCCGGGAGGTTTACCCGTGGGAACACAGGGAAAACTGGTGGTTCTATTATCCGGAGGCATAGACTCTCCTGTGGCGGCTTACATGATGATGAAGCGGGGATGTCAAATAACCGCACTGCATTTTGATAATGATCCCTTTACAGATCCCCGGTCTTTAGATAAAGTACAAAAAATTGTGGAAAAACTGAGAGAATATTCTACTGGGGTTAAATTAGAATTAAAAGTGGTAAAATTCGGTGAATATCTACAAAAATGTAGGGAAGAGGCTGAAAAACTCACCTGTGTGTTATGTAAGAGTGGAATGTACCGCACCGCAGAGATGTTGGCCCTGAAAGAACGGGCTCTGGGTATTGTAGATGGAAGCAGTGTTGGTCAAGTAGCTTCCCAGACACTTCCTAATCTTTTAGCAACCCGCAGGGCTGTTTCAATGCCGGTTCTTAGTCCTTTAATTGGCATGGACAAGGTAGAAATTGAAAATATTGCCAAAAAGATTGGCACTTATGAACTTTCCATTATTCCAGATGGAGGTTGCAGTGCAGTACCCAGATATCCGGAAACTAATGCGGAAATGGAAAGAGTTTTAGATGCTCAAGAAGCTGTGGATATGGAAAATGAGTTAGAATCAGTTATAAACTCTTTAAAAACTATTTAAAAACTAATAGTTTTTTATATATTTAAAAAATTGAAAATTTGATTTAAACTATTTTAAAATCACAAAAAAATCTTAATTAAAATCTTAATCTAATTATAATTTAATTTTTTAATATTAATATTAATATTTTTTAAATAAATGAACTCTAAATTGAACTTTAAATGTTATTAGTAAGTTTTATATGCTAGTCTTAACCATATTTTAAAAGTGATTATACTTATAATAGGTAAACTATTTTGGACATTTTATTAGGTCTTTATATATTTTTAAATCAATTTTTAAAATCGCACTGGCCTATTAAAACGTACCCGTATTCCCAAATTTTATAAGATATTTGTTAAATAATATTTGGGAGAATTTGATATTTTTGGAGGTGTTTTTGTATGAAAACAACTATTAGTGTAATAAAAGCGGATGTTGGAAGTGTTGCAGGACATGGTTTGGCTCACCCGGCCTTACTCGACAAGTGTGAGGAGTTCCTGGCAAAAGCAAGGGAAGAAGAACTTCTTGAAGATTATTATATAACCAACTGTGGTGACGATACTGAACTTATTATGACCCACAAACAGGGTGAAGAAAACGAAGAAATCCACGAATTAGCATTTAATGCTTTCATGGCAGCTACTGAAGTGGCTAAAGAATTAAAACTCTACGGTGCAGGTCAGGATTTATTATCTGACACTTTCTCTGGTAACATTAAAGGGATGGGTCCAGGATGTGCAGAAATGGAATTTAAAGAAAGACCAAGCGACCCTGTGGTTGTTTTCTGTATGGACAAAACAGCACCTGGTGCATTCAACCTACCATTATTTAGAATCTTTGCTGATCCATTTAACACCGCTGGTCTGGTAATTGACCCATCACTTCACAATGGATTCGAATTTGAAGTATTCGATGTAATAGAACACAAAAAAGTTAAAATGACCTGTCCTGATGAAATGTACGATTTACTGGCACTTTTAGGTGCTACCAACAGGTACGTCATAAAAAGAATCAGAAGAAGGGACGACAATGAAATTGCTGCCGCAGTAAGTACTGAAAGGTTAAATTTAATGGCAGGTCAATACGTGGGTAAAGATGACCCCGTAGCTATTGTTAGGTCACAATCAGGATTCCCAGCAGCTGGGGAAGTTGTAGAACCATTTGCATTCCCTCACTTAGTCGAAGGATGGATGAGAGGTTCACACAATGGACCATTAATGCCTGTTGGACAAAAAGATGCATATCCTGTTCGATTTGACGGACCTCCGAGGGTAATTGCCCTGGGATTCCAGGTAGCTGACTGTAAACTGGTTGGACCTGCTGACATGTTTGATGATCCAGCATACGACCCAGCTAGAAAACAAGCAGCTGAAATTGCTGACTACATGAGAAGGCACGGACCTTTCGAACCTCACAGGTTACCTTCTGATGAAATGGAATACACCTCATTACCGGGTGTAATGGAAAAACTAAAAGGCAGATTTGAAGATCTAGACGAATTACTCTGAAATCTTCAACTCTTATTTTTTCTATTTTTCTTTTCTTTTAATTTTCTTATATTTTTTATTTGGATAATAATTAGTTTCAATAAAAAATACACTATTTTAAATGCAGATCTTTAATTTAAGACACCTTTTTTTAAAATGAAATGAGGTATGTCCACTACTTTTTCTACTTTATCTACAATAATGCCATCACTGGTAGCGGCTATGGAGATGGAGTTAACACATTCTTGGGTAATATGATAGTCGACGTTATTTGAGAGAATTGACGTTCCATTTAAATCATAGTTTTTCAACATCTCATTGATTTCCTGACCCAACATTCCACTAAAACTGACTTGCCGGTCGAGGTAAAATTTTATTTCCCTGGGGGGATATTTTGAAACACACTCAAAAATTAAAGTTAAGGCATTATTTGTATTGGAACTAAATTTATACTTCCCAAAAATACCCTGAACATCTCTCAAAAGCCCATCATCTGCTAAAATAACTTCGTAATTATTTAAAATGCTCTCAACAGTAATAAGAACATTGTATCCATCTAAAAAAAGAATTTTCCCTTCAATATCTTTAAAATTAACAATTTTGGATCTTCGGCTTTGGGATAGAGAATTTGAAAAAACAGAACGAGCTAAATAATTTCTGGATTTTTTAGTTAATAGGTAATGGTTGGCCACGAAATTAAGGGCAATTTTTTTTCTATAGCCCTGATTGAGTAAGTATCTCAGGTCTTTAGATGCGATTTTTAATTTTTCGTGGTTAATAAAAATAATCTCTCCTAAATTGAATAGATATTAAAAATAGGTTTTATAGAGACTTATTAAAAAATTATCATATTAAATTAAGTTAACCTCTCCTTTTAGCCGCAATAATTAAAGCACGGTCTGAAGAATCCTCTGCCCGGTCAGCCACATTGGCCAATTTTTTAATGGTTTCCTTTAATTCAACTAACTTCAAAACACCAATTTTATCTGCTCGGTAGGCTGTATAAAGATTTTTAATCACTTTCCTTTCAATAATATCTGCTTCGTCTTCTAAATTTTCTATTTTGTGGGCCCTGGCAACTGCTTCCCCTAAATCTTTTTCTAATAATGCAATGCAATCTTTAAGGGTTAATATTGTTTGAGAAAGTATTTTCATCATTTCTTTAAAATCATCTTCAAATTCTGGTGGGAATTCTACTCTACTTAAACAAATAGTAAATGCGGCTGATTCCACAACATCAGCTACACTATCCACAGATTCGGCTAAAACTATTCTATCTTCCCGGTCAAATGGTAAAAAAGCTCCTTCATAGAACTCCAGTTCCATTTTTCGTCGCATTTTATCTGCTTCATGTTCTTTAATGGCGATTCTTTTGGCCATTAAATTCACATTTTTGTAATCTCCGATATAGTAATAAGGCATCAATTCTTCCAAGCCTAAAAAACACTCATAAACTAATTCCACGTGCTCTTGAGATAATTTTTCTACTTTACTTTCTCTTTTAAATAGATTTCTCATTTTATCCCATTTTTAAGGTTAGAATATTGCAATAGGATTTAATTTCTGGATAAATTAAATTATCTGGTTATTATTATCAACATTATTATTCCAATATCATATTATGTTGTGAAGCAATCTTAATGAATCAACAAGACCGTGTGCATAAGTTATGCATCCAAAAGAAGTGATATAATCTTCTTTTTTTAAATAGTAACTGGTATCGTCTCTGTAATTTTCTGCTCTTGCTATTACTTCTTTCTCTTTTTCACTAAAATTTATAGACTCAATTTCTTTTAAATTTTTTGCCAGAGTTTCTATATCCTTTTCAATTCTTTCTTTATAATCCATAAAATGCCTCTAAAATCTTGATTAGGGATTATCATTTTCCATGCTATTGTTGAATTGAATAATAATAATTATTTTTCACTTTGCATGGACTTCCAGGTGTGATAAACCCTTTGTAAAACGGTGAAATAGCCCAGAACCATTATCAATATTACAGCAATACTCATTATATTTGAACCAAAAAAAGCTCCTAAAAAGGCTCCGGCCATTAGAATAACCATTCTTTCTGCTCTTTCTGCAATTCCAACTCCGCAAGGTATCCCTTCTACTTCTGCTCTGGCCCGAACATAGCTTACACTTAGTGAAGCATGAAGGGCGAGAATTCCGAAAAACCAGCCTACAAATCCACCATATATTATCCCAATTATAAGGAAAGCATCGGAAAATCTATCGGCAGTAGAATCAAGAAATCCACCAAATTTCGTGGTAGAATTATTATTTCGTGCCACTGCTCCATCAATAATGTCTAAAAATCCACTTAAAGCTATGAATATTCCACCCCAAATCAAACTGCCTGATGCAAACATATAAGCTGCTACTAGGGCCACTAAAAGGCCTAATATGGTCAAATAATTAGGTTTAATATTTATTTTCCTGGCCAATGGATCTATGAACTTTTTTAGATACGGCCTTAAACTATTAAGCATAGTGGTAATTTATAAATTCAATTAATATATATTTTGTATAATGTCCCCATATCCCAGATTATTATGTGAACTTTAATGGATTCAAGTGTATTTTCTTGAAGGTAAGAAATTTAAAGTGAAAAAATGAAAATTGTAAAAATTAGCTCCCAAAAAGTTGAAAAACAAATTATTAACGAAGCTATCACTTTCATGGCTGGTGGAGGTTTAGTTCTTTATCCTACTGACACATTATATGGTTTGGGAGTTAATATATTTGATGAAAATGCTTTAAAAAGATTATACGATATTAAAAATAGATCAATTAATAAACCAATATCGGTTTGTGTTTCTAATATGGATTGGATTCCTAAAATTGCCCGAGTTAATCATGAAACATTACAGGTGATTTCCAAATTATTGCCGGGTCCTTACACGGTAATATTGAAGAAAAAAGATTGTATATCTGAATTGTTAACAGCCGGAAGTGAAAATATCGGCATTAGAATCCCGGATAATGATTTATGTCGGAAAATATCCCAAAAATTTCCCATAACCACCAGTAGTGCAAATATTTCGGGTGAAGAAACTAAAAGATCAGTGGAAGAAATTTTAGAACAACTAAACAATGATATTGGCCTGGTGCTGGACGCCGGCCCATCTAAAGTTAGTAAACCTTCAACGGTTATTGATTTCACAGTTAAACCACCTTTTGTTATTAGAAAGGGGTCTGGGGATTATAATCCCGGACACTAAATGAACATAAAATAAGGAATTTAAAAAATTATTAATATTAATTGAGATAATATTATGGTGATAGTATTTATTGTGATAAATTAAATTCAATTTAATTAATTATTCATTTAATAAAATTTAATTGTAATAAATATCATTTTGTGAAATTATGAAATATAGAATTTTTCAAAAATAAATCGAAAAACCAATTTAATTTGAGGAAATCAATGAAAGTATTAGCTAATCTTAAAAAAACATCTAAAATCTCTACAGGTTGTTCCATAGATAATTTACTGGGCGGCGGGGTTGAAAAAGGAAATTTAACTCAATTTTACGGTCCGCCAGGGTCTGGAAAAACCAACATAGCCCTTAAACTGGCAGTCCAGTGTGCAAAAAACGGGGGAAAAGTTGTTTATGTAGATACTGAGGGTGGAATTTCCATTGATAGAATAAAACAAATCTCTGGAAGTGATTTTGACCAGATTGCTGGCCATATCATTGTTTTTGAGCCAACTTCTTTCCCGGAACAGGATGAAGCTTTAAAAAGAATAAGTTCTTTACTGGATTCCCAGGGTGAAGATATTGATTTAATTATTCTTGATTCGGCAGTGGCACTTTACAGACTAAAGGACGGTAATTCTTCCAAGTTAAATAGGGATCTGGGTAATCAAATGGCCTTATTATCTAAGATGGCCCGAAAAAATGACCTGGCCGTGGTGGTAACCAATCAGATCTATTCGGTTATTAATGGGGAAGGTAATGGGGTAGTTGAACCAGTAGGGGGCACTATCTTGAAGTACTGGAGCAAAATAATCGTGGAACTGGAGAAAGGAGATATTATTGGAGAAAGATGTGCCACTTTAAAAAGACATAAAAGTAAAGTAGAAGGAATCAAAACCAGATTTAGGATAGTCGAAAGAGGTTTGGGGAATTAGAATCTAATTATTTATTCAAATTATTCGTTATCCATTTTTCTATTTTTTATTTTTATATATTGTGTTAGTATTCCATCAATTTTCATATCATTTTCTGAAAATGAATTTTATTTTGTAAAAAAAGATTTCATAACTTTTCCATGATTTTTGTAAAATATTAATGTTTATAAATAGTGGCGTACAATATTATTATGATTTATTAGGAATTGATTCTATTTTTATTTCTAATAATAAATTCGAAAGAATTTTGAATTCATATTTTGATATTTAATAAGTTTTATAATACAATTATTAAGCTATAATAAAATATATAAAATAAGTTTTATGAATTAAAGATATCAATTAATGGTAACAATATTAAAAGAATAATTTATTTAAATATTGTATCTTATTGTGATTTATTAATAATGGACTTTAATGATGTGATAAACATGATTTCCCCTAAAAAATACGCCAAGGCAGCAAGAGTTGCGCCTAAAGGCTTTAAAACGGCAAATGACTTCTTTGATCATGTTTTTAAAGATAAAGAAATAATATGGATGGGTCAAAATACTAACCATCTCCATGAAGAAACAAAAATCATGGATGCAATGACTAATTGCATTAGTACCAGAGAATACTGTAAATATCCACCGCCAGAAGGATTCCCAGAGCTTAAACAATTAGTATTGGAAGACCTGGGATTGGAAGATGGATTTGATATTCTTATAACTGCTGGTGGTACCGAATCACTTCATCTGTGTATGAATGATGTTTTGGAACCTGAAAATAATGCAATTACTTGTGATCCGGGTTATTTGATCATAGATAACTTTGCCAGTAGATTCAGTAGTAATGTGATTTCCGTACCTATTTATAATGAAGAATGCGGCTACAAATTAACTCCTAAATTAGCAAGAGAAAACATAGATAAAAATACAAAGCTCATTTCACTTATAGATCCTTTAAATCCACTGGGGTCTTGCTATACTGAAGAAGAAATTAAAGAATTTGCTCAGATAGCTATTGAGAATGATATCTATCTTTTGCACGATATAACATACCGTGACTTCGCAAGAAAACATCATCTGGCTGCAGATTACGCTCCAGACCATACTATAACCATTTATAGTTTTTCTAAAATATTTGGAATGGCCGGACTTCGGATCGGAGCAATAATTGCACTCCCGGAGATTATGACTTCTATAAGAAGTATTGTAATTAATGATTTGGGAACCAATGTTGTTTCCCAGACCGGGGCCATTGCTGCTCTAAAGTCAAAAAGTCAGTGGATTGATCATATCCGGGACACCACCCGCAACAACCAAAAGATCATAAAAGAGGCTGTAGATCAAGTGGAAGGCGCTTTCATACCAGTTTATCCTTCTGATGGTAATATGATGGCTATAGATCTTAAGGGTACGGGAATTGATCCTCAGGCAATGACGGATTATCTCCTGGAGAAAAAAGTTTTCATAAGACAGGGATCATACACCAGTAAACTTTTTGGTGATAGGTATGTTCGTGTTAGCTTTTCAGTGCCAGAAGAACAGGTAAAAATTTTTGCAGAAAAGTTTTTAGAGGCCGTTGACGTATTAAGGCCTATTTAAATTTTTATTATTTTTATTTATTTTTTTACTTATTCTAGTCGAGTTCTTATTTTTATTAAGTTAAAATTAGTAGAATTTTAAAAAGCAATGTAAAAAAGAGGATTAAAGATAATTAAAATTTAAATTATCCTAAATTAATAATTTTAATTTATTTAATTAAACTAATAAAAAAAGTAATTAATTTATTGAAATTTTTATTCATCTTTGAGATAATAATATTCTCCCATTTCTTTTTGTTTCCGGTCAAGGAAACTGTCGTACTTGTTAACCCGGGGGCGCTTGGTTTCTTTGTCTCTACGGAAAGTAATTCCCACATCTGACAGGAAACGATTCATAGAATCTCTTAATGCTGCCGGGGCAGTAGTATGGCCTTCTACTCCAGGCTGGCCATGGAAAACCATGGCTCTATCGGATACATAATCAATAAACACAATGTCGTGATCAATTATTATGGAAGCGGCATTTCTGCTTTCCACTATTTTTCTAATGGTCCTGGAGGCAATTAAACGTTGTTCAACGTCTAAAAATGCAGTGGGCTCGTCAAGAACGTAAACTTCAGCAGGATGGGATAAAGTAGCTGCTACAGCAAGTCTTTGCAGTTCACCACCACTTAAATCCCTGACCTGTTTGTCAATAATTTCTTCCAGGGAAAAAGGTTTCAATATTTCGGTTTTAAATATATTGGTACCATAACTGGGAGTATTGGTGTATAAGAATTCTTCTACTGTCCCATCAAACTCTGAAGAAAGATACTGGGGTTTGTAAGAAATAGTTACCTTGTTTTTTATCTTCCCTTCATCTGGTTTTTCCACTTCAGCGAGCATTTTAGCAAAAGTGGTTTTACCTATACCATTTGGTCCAAAAGCGGTGACAATTTCATTGTGATAAATTTTACCTTCATCAGATTCCAGTTTAAATCCATCATAGGATTTTTTAAGGGCAGAATATTCCGTCAGAATATCCCCTTCTCCTTCTGGTGTAGGTGGCCTAATCTGGAACAATATGGGGTGTTTTCTAATTCTAACATTTTCTTCCCGAAGGAATCCATTGATATAGGCGTTTATACCCACTCTAACTCCTCTCATCTGAGAAACAACACCATAACCTCCGGATTTACCATATAAAACATGAACATAATCGGATATGGCATCTAAAGCAGCTAAATCGTGTTCTATTACCATAACTGATTTACCTTCTTCAGCAAGTTCTCTGATAACTTTTACAGCATTTAAACGCTGTCTAACATCCAGCCAGGATGTAGGTTCGTCAAAGTAATAGAAATCAGCGTCTTTTAAAACAGCAGCTGCTATGGCCACTCTTTGCAGTTCTCCCCCACTTAATTTGGATATTTCCCGGTTTAAAATGGGTCTGATGTCCAGAGTATCCAGAACATTATCCAGCTGGCCACGTTCGTCCACCTGGGTTAAAAGATTTTTTACTTCCCCTTTAACGTATTTAGGTAGCATGTCCACCATTTGAGGTTTGTGAACCACTTTTAACTCTTTATTTGATAATTTGTTAAAGTAACTCTGCATTTGGGAGCCTTTAAAATGACTAATTATATTGTCCCATGAAACAGGTTCATCATAGTTTCCTAAATTGGGCTGTAGTTCTCCAGAGAGTATGCGGATAATGGTTGATTTTCCAATACCATTGGGCCCTAAAATACCAACCACAGAACCTTCACTTATATTGGGCAGACCAAACAACTCAAACATGTTCTGGCCGAAACGGTGAATGGGATCTTCTAGTGCTTCTGGAAGGTTTATTATGGTTACAGCATCAAAAGGACATCTTTTAGTACATATTCCGCAACCTGAACACAGTTCTTCTGAAATTAATGGTTTCTTTGTCTTTTCATCAATTACAATGGTATCTTCTTCCATCCTGACTCCAGGACAGTATTCAATGCAAGTGTAATTGCATTTTTTGGGCTGACATCGGTCATGATCTAATATGGAAATTCTACTCACTTTATCACCGTAAAAAATTTGTTTTAAAACATATGGTTTAAATCAGTTAAATTAAAATTTTAATATTTGTAAACATCAAATTAGAAATAAATGTAGATTATTTCTATGAATAAGTCAATTAAATTCAGTTAATTTTAAATTAAAATAACATTGAATTTGATAATAAATGATATTAATTGTTTAATTTCTAATCATTTAAAATATTTGTTGAGTAATGTATTAATATTGATGGAAAAATGGATTATTTGAATATCTATTTAATTGAGCAATATTTTATCCCATAATAACTGAGATAGATAGCCAAAATAGATAGATAAGATAACTAAAAATTCATCGAAAAAACCAATTAAACAGCTTTAAAACAAATTTGGCCTAAAAATAAATAAAAAAAATAGAAAAAAGAATTCATAGAATTAGCTTATATTTTTTTAACAGCTAATTCTATGTCTGATGCTTTAACGGTTTTCCTTCCAGCGTGTTTAGCTAATTTAACAGCTTCTAAAGCTAGAGTTTCGCCCGTTTCTTCTAAAGCTTTTGCCAAAGCTTCTCTTGCATCATCACTGATTCTTTGTGCACCGGCGTTTTTTATGATACGTCCCACTGGTGCGACAGGTAATTCAGCCATAATATCACCTCAATTTTATCTGATACTCCATACTATTTAAATTTATCGTTGATATGGCTATGTTTGTGACCTATATCACTATCGTGACCTCCCTAAATGATGTGAAGCCGCAGGTGACATCATGATAATTCAGTTATTTATGGGGGTGGCTCAATGTATCGCTACTCTGATTTTTGCACTTAATGGCCATGGACATGAAAAATTAATATGATATAATCATCAGATACTGACATGGAAAAACCTGGAATTTTTAAGGTGAAAAAGATGAAACAAGTAATAGTTATGAGGGGCGACCTCAACATGGGACGGGGCAAAATTGCCGCACAAGCATGCCACGGCTCTTTAGGATCATTTAAAAAAGCAGAAACAAGTAAAATTAGAAAATGGGAACTTGAAGGTGAGAAAAAGGTTGTGGTGAAGGCCAATTCCTTACAAGAATTATTTGAAGTTTTTGAACTGGTAAAGGCCGCAAATTTGCCTCACTATCTGGTTCGTGATGCCGGCCACACTGAAATTCCCAGTTCTACTGTAACATGTTTGGGAATTGGTCCAGATGATGATGAAAAAATAGACAAGATAACTCAGGACCTCAAGTTACTGAAATAAGCATTATAATACCGAAATAAACCTAATAATATGTATAGTTTAACCTGATACTAAACAAATAAAGTTATTTGTTTTTGAAATATGTTCGATTTTCAGATTTAAAATTAATCTCGAATGGATTATCTGTTTGTTAACATATTTATTTAATAAAATTAGAAATTTTAATTAATTTATTAATGATTAAATTACTTAAACAAAAATAGATTAGTGTAAAAGTTAATTTTTGTGATTATTATGGACTGGATAGTAAAAGTTGGGGGGAGTTTGTTTCCTGAAAATTCAGTAAAGCTGGTTGAGGCCATTTCTGAATTAACAGAAAAAGAAGTAATGGTAATCTGTGGTGGTGGTTCTTTTGCTAACCAGATACGTGATTATGATCTTCAAATGAACTTTTCAGCCACGGCAAACCATGAATCGGCTATAATGTGCATGGATATTATTGGCCGACTACTGGTGGATAAAATTTCTGATGCTGAAGCGGTTTATGACTTAAATTCTGCTAAATCACTGGCCAAAGAAAATAAAATTCCCATACTTCTCCCTTCCAGGCTCATGCACTATTTGGATCCCCTGGAACATTCATGGAGTGTTACCTCAGATTCCATATCATTATACATTGCCCAACTTTTACAAGCAAAACTTTTAATAGCAACAGATGTAGATGGTATATATACCCGAATACCATCTGCCAAAGATGCTAAACTTATAAATGAAATAAGTGCTAAAAAACTACTATCTTTTGGTGAAACATCAATTGACACATCATTGAGCGAGCTTTTAATAGAATTCGGGTCTAATTGTTATGTTGTAAATGGAAAGTACCCTGAGAGGACTCTTTCTATAATTAATGCTTGTGTTGATGTTGACAATACACAATACACACTAGTTAGAGGTGATTAAATGGAGAAAATAGAATGTACATCATGTAAACAGGAAATACCTCTGGTAGAAACTTATGTTAAGTTTGAATGTCCTGAGTGTGAAGAAATTATTTACCGATGTCAGAAATGCCGAACTTTCGGACATATCTACACATGCAAATGCGGATTTCAAGGACCTTAAGTTCAACTTGAGTTGTTCTTAATCTCTTAAATTTGATTTATTGGCTAATTTAATTTCATTCAATTCATTCTTTTGAATAGTTACTCTTTTTAAAAGAAATTTGAAGATTTATCATATTCAATAGAATTATAGAAATACTGATTTTTCTATTACCATAAATTTATATATAAAAAGTATTACAATTAGTAATAACAATCAAGCAAATCAGTATTACTGTGTTATGGATTGAATTAAAAACTTAACAAATTAAAACTTAAAGAAGTTTAAATTGGAGGTTATATTATGGGAGAAGTCGTAGCTACCATAAAACTAATGCCAGAAAGTCCTGAAGTGGATTTAGAAATTATAAAAAAGAATATTGAAGCTTCTATACCAGAAGGAACCGAATTACACAAAATTGAAGAAGAACCTATTGCTTTTGGCCTGGTGGCCTTAAATGTAATGGTTATTGTGGATGACGGTGAAGGCGGAACTGAAGAAGTTGAAGCAAACCTTTCAAAACTGGACGACATAGGCAATATCGAAGTAACAGACGTTAGAAGATTAATGTAAGGCATAGTTTGGAATTATAACTTTAATTAAGTTTTTAAAACTTTTTAATTTATACGAACTGTGGTGATGGCGATTTTTGATCTCATCATGGCCTGCTTAATCGGAATTTTATGCGGTGCAATAACTGGCTTAATTCCTGGTATTCACGTTAATACTGCTGGTGCCATTATTTTTGCATCGTCTGCTTTTCTTTTAAATTTATTTTCAATTGAATTTTTATGCGTATTTTTAGTATCCATGGCCATAGCCCATGCACTTTTAGAATTTATCCCCTCCATGCTGTTAGGAGTTCCTGATGAGAGCACAGCATTGTCTATTTTACCCGGCCACCGCATGGTACTGGAGGGCCGTTCCAGAGAAGCTATTCGTTTAGTGGCTATGGGAGGTTTCGGAGCCATTTTAGTAACTATTCTTTTACTACCCCTTTTTATAATGATTTTACCTCCACTTTATGAAATAATAAGGCCTTATATATGGATAATTCTGGTCATTGTTTCTATTTACATGATTTTAAGGCTAAGTAATGATATTAAAACAAGGACCTGGTCTTTTATTCTGTTTATTTTATCGGGAATAATGGGTTGGACCATGCTGCAAACACCCATATCATCCAATTTATCATTAATGTGCCTTTTCACGGGTCTTTTTGGGGTAAGTACTTTAATTTACAGTTTAAATGAAAAATCTATTCTCCCTTATCAAAATAAGTTTCATAATTTCCACCTAAATACACAGATTTTCAGGGGAATCATGGCGGGGGGAATAGCCGGAACCATTTTAGGATTTTTACCCGGATTTGGTCCGGCCCAGGGAAGTATAATTGCCCAGGAGTTGAGTGGGGGAGGCGGGGATGAAAATACAGAGAGCTTTTTAACGGCCATAAGTGGGGTGAATACGGCAGATACTCTTTTTTCCCTGGTGGCCATATATTTAATTGGAAATCCTCGCAGCGGTATTGCCGTATATGTTTCTAATTTTATTCAGGATTTTAATCTCAACCATCTGCTTTTTTTCATATTCGCCTCCCTGACTGCAGTTTCCATTTCTTTAATATTGTGTCTGAAATTGGGGGATTGGTTAAGTGATTATATGCAGGGAATAAATTATAATAAGCTTTCCTGGGCGGTTATAATATTCATGACTGGCCTTTTGTTTTGTTTTTCTTTATTAGAAGGAGCTTTTTTGCCATTTATTGGACTGGTATTCATTTCTGCCACTGCTTTAGGATTGCTTCCTCATTATTTGGGGGTAAGCAAGTCCCACCTGATGGGAGTGTTAATTGTCCCGGCTATTGTCATCTATTTTGGTATGTATAACTAGGTTATCTGATAAATTGAACATAGGGATATTTAATGGTTTTATTTCTAAAATTGATAACTAAATTTGTTTATTTTAATTTATGGATTAATTAAATTGTATTAAATATAATTGGGCATTATTTAGTTTAAAAAGAAAAAAATTAAGAAAATTAGTATTTATTCTATTACTAGAACATTCCTGGCCAATTTCTGGGCAGATTCAACAAATTCTTTAGAATCTACTCCTGGAAATGGATCTATTATACATAAATCAAATTTTTCATCTAAAACAGAATAGAGTTCCCTAATATCCAGATTATAAACTTCAAACTTTTCTCCACTAGCTATCATACATTTTTCTAGTTTTTCATCAAAAAAATCCACTTTAAATCCATTTACTTCTAAATTTAAAGCAGTCATATTGGTGGCGGGTTTCCAAAGGTCATTGAAGACCACCTTACTTGCACCGGACATCAAACAAAATATTCCCAGAGTCCCGGGTCCGGAAGTAGCATCTAAAACAGTAAAATCTGGTTTATTGCAATGTTTTTTTATAAAAAGAGAAGTTGAAGTAATTTTTGGGGACCTGTGGCTGGGGAATTCTATATGTATTTCACTTTGATCTTTGTGGAGGCATATAGGGCCATTAGGAGTGCTAATAATATCGCATCTCATGTCACAGCCGGCCAGAGTTTCATAAACATGGGGTTCATGTGATGAGTCCTTTATACCAACAGTTTGACGGGTTTCTCCTTTAATAACGGCTTTAACTTCAGGAATTTCTTCCATTATTTTTTCAGCGCAGCGCTGATTCATTTTTGGTGAAAGCACAATTAGGGATTTCTCTCCTAAATAAGGAATTGCCTGGATTGGATAAGCCGGAGTTATTAGTGGAACACATGCATTTCTTAATGTGGTATTTTCGGTTTGGAGTTCTTCCTGGATCATAAGTTTGAGTACGTGGGCCACAGTCATGTCAAGATGCCTTTTTCCACAAGAGCACCTTTCAAACTGGGAATCTATGATATCTAAGTCTATCTGCTTTGCGAGTGGTGAAAATTTTTTAATTTCTACTGTTTTGCACTGGTTACATGGTTTAAATGCTTTTTTGGCCTGAATCAATATTTCCTCAGCAGTCCTTATACATGTGCTTCCGCACTTGCATTTTAATTCCATATGCTTAAATATTGGTTAAACCATATTAAATATTTGAGTTTTATGAAGCAGAAACGGAAAGACATTTTGAAGGACCTTCTAGGAGAATTTGGTTCGGAGGATTATTCTGAGGATACAGAAAATGATTCTGATGATAATCTCCAGGAAGTTGAATTTGAGGAAGTAATCACCCCTGAAGAAAAACCACAAACATGGTTAGATGAGGCTGAAGAGGAAGAAGAGGAAGAAGAAGAGGAAGACGCTTTTAACTTAGAAAAAATAATGCAAAAGCAATCTAAACCTCAAAAAACTGTCAAAAAGACCACTGATAGTTCTCGGGCCGAAATTATTGAAGAAGATTTAATACCTCAATATAATGTCAGTGTTCCTAAGTTTTCTGATAATGAAAAACAGCTTCTTAATGAAATAAGGGAAAAATTAGTTGAAGTGGCTGTTTCAAAGGGAGACGAGTTCAAAATTGATGAATCTAGCTTCATTAATGAAGTTAAAGAATTTTTAAAGATGAAAGGCATCCGTAATACGGATAAACTCGCGGCCCAAATCTCCCAGGAAATGCTGGGATATGGGGAATTGGATCCTTTAATTAAAGACGATGATTTGGAAGAGATCATGGTTATTGGAACAGGAAGGCCTGTTTTTATTTATCACCGAAAAATCGGTATGATGGTTACCAATATTGTTTTTGATCATGACAATGATATTAAAGCTTTAATTGATGTTATTGCCCGTCAGGTTAACCGTAGAATTGATCAGCAGACTCCAATTTTGGATGCGAGACTGGAAGATGGATCACGGGTAAATGCAACCATACCTCCAGTTTCTGCCGATGGTTCCAGTCTTACTATACGTAAATTTAGAAAAGATCCTTTAACGGTTATTGATCTTATTAATTTTAAAACCATGTCCTCTCACCTGGCTGCTTTTATGTGGGTCTGTGTGGATGGACTGGGTGTAAAACCATGCAATGCAATTATTGCCGGGGGTACAGGTTCTGGTAAAACCACAACATTAAACACCGTTACTTCTTTTGTACCTCCCAGGGAGAGAATAATCACTATTGAAGATACACTGGAACTTCAATTGCCTCACACTCACGTTTTAAGAATGGAAACCAGGCCTCCGAATATAGAAGGGTCTGGTGAACTGGATATGGATACACTGGTTAAAAATTCTCTACGTCAACGGCCGGATAGGGTAATTGTGGGAGAAGTAAGGGGAAGTGAAGCTATAACTCTTTTCACAGCTTTGAATACTGGGCACTCTGGATTTGGTACCCTTCACTCCAACACGGCCAGAGAAACCATAACTAGATTAGTGAACCCTCCTATGAGTGTTCCAAATATTATGATACCTGCTTTAGACTTTATTATAATGCAGAACCGTATGTACCGTCCGGAAGGCGGCTCTATAAGGAGAATTACTGAAGTTGCAGAAGTAGTGGGTATGGAAGAAGGTAATGTGCAACTTAACCGTGTTTTTGAATGGAATAATGTTACTGATAAAGTTGAATACGTTGGAATTGCCAGTCAAACTCTCAGATCTCTTTCTGAACTCCGTGGAGTTAGTATAACTGAAGTAGAGGAAGAAATAGAAAAGAGAAGATTGGTTTTAGAGTACATGGCGGATAAAAATATACGGGCCATAGAAGAAGTAGGTCAATTTATAAATGATTACTACAAAGATTCTGATGAATTACTGGAGAGAGTATTATAATATTAATAAGATATTCAATTAAAATAACTTAAACAATTAAGAATTTATTCCAGTATAATATTTTAAAATCCTGGAAATTGGTGATTATTATGGCTAAAAGCATTAAAGACATCTTCGATAAGATTGGTGGATTTACTATTGATTCCAGTAAAAAAGTTGGAGAAGGTGTTCAGGTCCCTGTAAATAAGCTGGGCGGTATTAACAATAAAATTGGGGGCGTAAGGTCAGGTATTGGTGGTGTAAGATCTGGTAGAGACAGTTCCAAGGATGATAGTCCTAAAAAGGAAGGAAAGTCGTCTGGATTTAAACCCCGTGATACTTCTTCTAAAATTATTAAAAGAATGAAAATGAGTCCAGAAGAGATAGATGTATTTAAAGGACTTATTGAATCTGAAAAACAGGATAAAATACCTCCTAAAGAAGATAAAATTAAAAAAGAATCTTTTGAAAAGGCCTCACTGGAAGAACTCCTGAAAGATGAAGAAAATGAAGGCCTGGATCCTAAACTGATTATTGGGCTTGGCCTGACCTCTGGTTTAATAGTAATGGGAGTCATGGTAGTTCTTGGTTTTGGTGTCGAAATTGGCCTGGCACTCATGCTGGTAGTTGTTTTAATGGCTATGGTACTAATTTTCTTGCCTAATCTAAAAAAAGGAGGGCGCTCTGCTGAAGCTTCACGTGAATTGCCTTATGCTCTACGTCAAATGGCCACAGAACTACGAGCGGGTCTGGGACTTCACGACAGTATGCGTTCAGTGGCCATGTCTGGTTATGGCCCTTTGTCTGAAGAATTTGCCAGAACCTTAGAAGAAATAAAGTACGGTGAAACCACAGAAAACGCCCTAATGGATATGAGTGAGCGTATTGATTCTGAAGGGATGAAAAGAGCTATTTATCAGATTACCCGAACTTTAAGTAGTGGGGGAGATCTGGCCAAAACATTAAATGTTATTGCTGATGATATTGCCTATGAAATGAGGATGAAATTAAAGGACTATGCTCAAAAACTAAATTCTTTTACCATGATTTACATGTTCGTGGCTATTTTAGGCCCGGTTATATTTATGATCATGTTACTGGCCGCATCCACAGTAATGGGCGGATCGATTTTCCCACCGATTGTTCTAATAATAATGTATTTGTTCTTTTTCCCTGTGATAGTGGGATTCATGGCCTTTATGATAAAGAGATTAGAGCCTAAGCTTTAATCATTGTTTTAATTTCATGAGATTAAATATTAAAATTTAAAATGAATTTTTATTAAATATTATTTTTTATATTATTCATATTCGGTCTAAGATATTTTTCTTAAATGGGTAAGAATTATTTAAGATATTAGATACTTGAAGATAAAGAAATTTTTTTGTATCTCTATTAATAGGTGTTTTCCTGAAATTAGCCCAAACCATACTTTATCGCTGAAAAATGGCTATTTCATTGCAATCAAAGGATGAAGTTATATCATATAAATTTTTTTCCATATGGACTGTTTTGAGATAGTTTTCAGTATCTTCTACAATTTTGTAACCGTTAGAAATCCAAAAATCAAGAGACCCATTAATGTTTTTATGAGTGTGGAGATATACATTTTTGTAACTGTTTTGCCGGCAGAAATCTTCGGCCCGACGAACTAAAGTGGATGCAATCCCATTTCTGCGCCATTTTTTATCAACAAAAACCCGCCAAATACTAGCTGTAGTCTTAGAATTGTAAACATTATCAAAAAGTGGAAAATTTTTATCGTAAGCTCTTATACCAATGGTCCCTATTAATTGCCCGGTTTCATGATGTGTGGCCAGAAAAAAATTGTTACTTTTAGGATCAAGGTAATAGGTTTTCATGTCCTTAATATCCTGGTGGTATTCCGGGACGAACCCATAACCGTATTCCTCTTTAATCATGTTTAAAAGGAATCTTTTAACATTATTTTGGGAAATATGTTCTTTTTGAAGCTCTTTTATTTTGAAATAGGTCATGATAATTTCTCCCATACTTTTCCCCAACATTAATACTAAAGAGGGGGCTTTTTGCATTTTAGTAATACTAACTAATTTATTTATATTAATATAGAATTAAATTAATATATATAAAAATTTTCGCATTAGTTAAATAGACTAAAAATCAATAATTTATTATATAATAAATTGATTTTTTTGACGCATTAAGACTAAAAAACATTAATCTGTAGAAAACTTTTAATAAAAATTGAATTCAATTAGTTGGTTTTAGGAGAATAACATGAGTTGTTACAAATACTGGGATAAGATAAAATCGATTGCCAATTCTCTAAAAAAATATGGGGATTATAATCTATATGAAATTCCGCTGGATGAAATTATCCCTCTTTTAGATTCAGTGGAGGAAATAGCTCATGATCAGGAGATTGATTTTGATTCAGCCAAGCACATCTTGGATGATGAAAAAATGAATGAAGCACTTAAGTTAATTAGAAAGTTTTACGTAGGTTTAGGGGCTAGACTTGAAACAGAAAATGCTAAGGCAATTTTAAATTCAGATGATCCTTGGGCCACCCTGGAATCATTCCACTTTTATCATCGTTATCAGGGATTGATAAAAAACGAAAACCAGCTGGTAAAATTCACACCTGAACAGAAAGTTGTTTTTATTGGTGGGGGACCACTTCCCTTGACTTTGATACTTTTTAACAAGCTTTTCAAATCCAAGTGTGTTAGTGTGGAAATCATACCTGAGGTAGCAGAACTTTCCCGCCAAGTAATAAAGAAACTTGGTTTGGAATCTCAGATAGAGGTATTAGTGGGAGATGAAACCAGTTTACATGATATTGATTACACTGTAGTAATGGTGGCTGCTCTGGCAGAACCCAAAGAAAGGGTATTTTCCAACTTGTGGGAAACAGTAGACAATTTCACCCCCATCATCTACAGGACTTATACTGGTATGAGAGCCATTCTTTATTCACCAGTCACAGAAAAAGCCACTCGTGGCTTCCATAAAGAGGTTATGATTCTACCCACTGGTAAGGTTAACAATACCTCAGTGTTAATTCGCAAAATAGTATGATGAATTCAAGTGGATAATTCCATAATATGGTAATAATTAAGGATTAGCAGATGAATATGGGTTAATCTTATGAGAATATGCTTAATTGATCATTAAATTCAATTTTCTATTTTTTTGTATATAACAGCTCTTCATGTGGCTAAAGATTTAGAATTATAAGAATACTATTTTTCAACAAAGAAATGGTCTTTCTCAATGAAAATATCATTCTCATCGAAACTAATGCGAAAGTTATTATTACACCACCCTAAATCCTTCAGTGAACTTCGAATGACTGCCATGTTAGCCTCACTATAAGGAAAATTGGCCCATACCATGTCAGATCCTTTATTTAGTTCTTTTTCCATTTTTTCTAATTTTTTGATGACTTTGTTTTTTCCAATGGATTTATTTTGCATATTTCCACCTATTGAAATAAAATGACCTCTTTTTAGGATAATGGATCCAATTAATTTTCAATATAGGTATAATAAAGGATTCCTTTTTGGAAAATGGTTATCAAAATTAGAATAATCCTATAATAATGGCTATGGGATTTTTAAATTGATTTTTAACTAGTTGTATTTGATTTTTCGAGAGGACTAATTTCCGAGTCTTCTTCCAGTATATGCAATAGCTTATGATAATTATCTTCTCCCAGTTCATGTAAAAACTGATGGTGATTCTCTTCTTTTACTAAATGAAGTAATTTATGATAATTATCTGCTCCAAAGGCATGTAATATTTCGTGATATGCTTCATCTACGCTTAATTTGATTTTTAATTTAAAACCATCGTTTTTAAGAAGATGTAGTAATTCTGCTGATTTGGGTGGTTTTAAATGAGCTCTTTGCAGAGTTTCATAATCCTGGAATATGTGGTCAGGGGTGCCTTGTTTTATTATCTGACCCTCATGAAGCACAAAAATTTTTTCTGAAAAACTAGTTATCATTTCCACATCATGTGAAGCAATAACAATGCTCATGTTTTGTTTGTTCAATTTACATAAGATATTTAAAACCTGTTCCACACCAAGTGGGTCCAACCCGGTGGTGGGTTCGTCCAATACCATAATTTCGGGTTGCATGGCCAGTATACCTGCTATAGCCACTCTTTTCTTTTGTCCACCACTTAGGTGGTGAGGAGCTTTATTTTCCAGTCCAGTCATTCCTACCATGGCCAGAGATTCTTCCACTCGCTTATTAATTTCTTTTTCTGATAGACCAAGGTTCATAGGCCCAAATGCCACGTCTTCTATTACTGTAGGGGCAAAAAGCTGATCATCAGGATTTTGAAAAACTAGTCCTACCTTTTGGCGAACTTTCATAAGTTCTTCTTTTTTGTAATTCACGGGTTTTCCATCAATTTTAATTATACCAGAAGTTGGCTCTAAAAGGCCATTAAAATGAGAAAAAAGAGTTGATTTGCCTGCACCATTGGAACCAATGATAGCGGCTCTTTCCCCTTCTTTTATTTGAATATTTATATCACGGAGGGCAGCTGTGCCGTCGGGATAAGTATAACCTAAATTTTCAGTTTCAATAATGGTTTTAGACATTTATAATCCCCCATTTATTCTATTTGATATATGCTCCTACCAGACCTATTTGGGGAAAAATGAACACTGACAAAAACTGTAGAGTTACCACCAGCAAAAGGGTGACTGCCACGAAGAAATATTCTGGTCGGCCAATTTTTCGGTTTAGACTGGAGTATAACTTTGATTTATCAGAGTACCCTCTACTTAACATGCTTAAATAAATGCTCTCACCACGTTCATAGGATCTTAAAAACATCATCATCACAGTAAAACCAATCTGTTTTAGTCTCCACATATAGCTGGTATTTCTATTGAATATATCAAAATTTCTTGAGGCCTGGGCATTATTAATTTTTTTTAATTCATCATAAAATAAAAATAAAAACCTTATCATAAGACTCAATATCATAGAAAAATCACGTGGCATCCCTAATTTTCGGAATGATTGTACCACTTCCTGCATAGGGCTTATGGAAGACAATAATATGATTGAGGTTAAAGTCACGATAATTCGAGAAAATAGTAGGGTAGCGAACATCAATCCCTGATAAGTTACGTTAATTCCAAAAGGTAACTGGTATATGACATCACCGGGATGTATAAATGGCTGAAAAGCAATTATAAAAATACTGAATGGTAAAAGTATCAAAATTCTTTTAAAAGCTGTTTCAAACGATATCTTTGATATATAAATTAATAACAGAAGATAAGCTTCTAAAACTACTAAAATTATAATTTGTGTACTAAAAACAGCATATACTATAATCAGTGTTAATAATATTAATTTTATCCGTCCATCCAGCGAATGAAGGACGCTTTCTTTCATGGATTCTTTTTCAATAAGATAAATTGAATCGGCCATTCCCATTTTTTGTTCTCCGAAATAGATCTTAAAATTAGAATAATTGAAATACTTAAAAAAATTAGTTGGATAGGAAATTAATTCCTATCCATTATATATTTTATATATTTATAGTTTTTATTTAAGAACCGTTTTCTGGTTTAAACCATCGGGCAGTAGTAGCTAAACCAACCATGGCCAGGAAAGCTATAATAGTTCCTAGAACAATGGAAATAACTCCTCCTAATGGAGATTCTCCTAAAGCAGGTACTAAATAGTCGGGTAGTGGTGCTTCAAACATAGGTTCTACTTCTTCAACAAGCAAAACCTTTTCTGCAGCACTTTCCAGTCCATCAGGATTTGCAGAAGCTAAGAATGGTGCCAAAATTGCTATTATGATGGCTACAATTAAACCACCCATAACAAATTTTTTGTCTTTATCGTTCATTTTTCCACCTCTGGCTCTGATTTAGCTTTATTCCAAGGTAGTAAATCAGGTCTAACATTTTGTATTGCTAAAATAGCTACAACTGTTATTAGTCCTTCAGCAATGCCTATCACTGCATGATATGTGCCCATAAATAATAGACCCATATCTAGTGGGAAGGTTCCAGCAGCTGCTAACATTAAAGTAATTGAAATTGCAGCCACAAATGTAGATGCCCATCCGGCAATGAATATAGCTGCCCAGCGGTTTAAGTTTTTCAGAGCTTTAAACACTCCGAAACCTGTGAAACCGGCAATTATTCCCATTGCAGTTATATTAGCACCTAAAGCAGTAATTCCTCCATCTCCAAAGAAAAATCCTTGTACAGTTAGCACTACTGTCAGCACCAAGACTGCGGCCCACGGACTACCAAATACGATGGCCACTAATGCTGCCCCTAGCATATGTCCACTTGTCCCCCAGGGGATAGGGATATTCATTGCTTGAATAGCAAATATAAATGCAGCTAAAACTGCCATCAATGGAACACGTTTTTCATCAAGATTTTCTTTTGCCCAGTTGAGAGCAAAGTACAATGCAATTATTGTAATTATATAATATATAGCTGCTTGCCCTAAAGGCAAGAAACCATCGGGTATATGCATTTTTGACCTCCTAATTAATTAAATTATTGGAACTAAAATTATCAATAAAAAAGTATTAACATTTTTAAGCATTTTATAAAGACTTTAATACTTTAAATCTTCCATTTAGCCCCTTAACACAATATCTTCTTCTGAATTTATATCTTATAAATGTTACAGTTAGTATTACTATCTCTTTATTTTAATGTTAGAATTTATTACATTTGTAATACTAAAACGGATTTTTTTTATAAATTATGTAATAAAAACGGGAATTGACTTAAATTGAAATCATAAAAATGAAATTTTATAGACATACTTAACTACACAAACTTTATATACCGTGATACTTAAAGGAGAAATATCATTATAAATCATTAATAATTAAATCATTAATTTATTAGTGAAATATTTAAAAAAATTGGGATTAAACTGGTGATAAATGTGGCACCTAAATCAACCAAACCTAAAGACTTTAAAGAAGATTTCTGGAAATCTAAAGATATTAAAATCTCCATTGGGGAGATTGTTCAAGATGAAGTAGAAGGGGGAGCAGACGATTCTGTAGAAATGGGACCAACTCCTAAACCTCATGTTACCGACCTCAGGGAATGGGACATGAAGTTAATGGAGCGATATGAACCATTTTATGCTCCATTCTGTGATATGTGTTGCCTTTGTACCTATGGTAAGTGTGACTTAACTGCAGGTAAAAAAGGAGCATGTGGTATTGATATAAAAGCTCAACAGGCCCGTATGGTTTTACTTGCTTGTTGTATTGGGGCAGCAGCCCACTCCGCTCACGCCAGGCACTTATTAGAGCACCTTATTGAAAAAAGAGGTGCAGATTTCCCTATAGATCTGGGAATGAATATAGACATTGAAGCACCAATAATAAGGGTTCTAATTGGGAAAGCACCTAAAACGCTGGGTGATCTAAGAGAAGCCATGGATTACATGGAAGAGCAAAACTTACATCTTCTATCTGCCTGTCACACTGGTCAGGAAGGAAGCAGTGTGGATTTCGAATCAAAAGCCTTACATGCCGGGCTAATGGATAACTTAGGAAAAGAAATAGGGGACATTGCCCAAATAGTGGCTCTGGACTTGCCTAAGGGAGATGAAGATGCTCCTCTGGTAGAAATGGGTATGGGGACTGTAGATCGGGACAAGCCAATTGTTTTATGTATAGGGCACAATGTTTCATCTGGAGCCGGGGTAATTGATTATATTGAAGATGAAGGCCTGGAAGACAATGTGGAAGTTTGTGGTATATGTTGTGCTGCTATTGACATAACCCGTTATAACCAGCACGCTAAAGTTATAGGGCCTATCTCTAAACAATTAAAATTCATAAGAAGTGGAGTCGCTGATGTCATTGTGACAGATGAGCAGTGTATACGCACTGATGTCTTAGAAGAAGCCAAGAAAAATCAGGCAAGGGTAATTGCCACCACTGATAAAATGTGTCTGGGTTTACCAAATCTAACTGACGAAGACGCAGATAAAATCGTTGCTCAACTAATTAACAATCAAATTGAAGGAGCACTAATCCTGGATCCGGATAAAGTAGGTGAAGTGGCCACTAAGGTAGCTATGCAAATTGCCGACGATCGAGGTATGCTTAAATTAATGCCCGATATGGATGAAATCCAGGAAATGGCCAAAGAATGTACGGAATGTGGCTGGTGTACCCGGGTTTGTCCCAACAGCGTTCCTATGATGGAAGCTGTAATGGAGGCCGGCAAAGGGGACTTCTCCAAAATGGAGCAGTTATATGATAACGACGTATGTTACACTTGTGGTAGGTGTGAACAGGAATGCGAACGTGAGATTCCTTTAATGTCCATGATGGCTAAAATAGGGGAAAACAAGCTCAAGGAACAAAGATTCAATATGCGTTCAGGAAGAGGCCCAATTCAAGACGTTGAGATACGAAAAGTTGGTGCCCCTATTGTTTTAGGAGATATTCCTGGAGTAATTGCCTTTGTAGGATGTACTAACTATCCTGAAGGGGCAGAAGACGTGGCTAAAATGGCCGAGGAGTTCCTGGAACGTAATTACATAGTGGTTACCAGTGGTTGTGGGGCCATGACCATAGGTGAATACCGGGACGAAGAAGGAAACACCCTTTATGAAAAATACAGCGGTGATTTCGATGCTAAGGGTCTGGTAAATGTAGGTTCCTGTGTTTCCAATGCCCACATACCAGGGGCATGTATAAAAATTGCTAATATATTTGCCAAAAAACCTCTGGAAGGAAACTTCGAGGAAATTTCTGATTACATCTTAAATAGAGTAGGGGCTTGTGGTGTGGCCTGGGGAGCTTATTCCCAAAAAGCAGCTGCTATTGCCACTGGTGTTAACCGTTGGGGAATACCTGTTGTACTGGGGCCTCATGGAACTAAATACCGAAGACTCTACTTAGGAAGAACCGATAAGGAAGAAACATGGGAACTAAATGATATCCGAACGGGAAATGTGGTTAATGGTGAACCGGCTCCTGAACATTTATTGTATGCAGCGGAAAACCGGGAAGAAGCTACCGTTGCCATTGCAAAGCTTTGCATAAGGCCTAATGATACTTCTAAAGGAAGACAACTCAAATTAAACCACTACATAGACCTTCACAAAAAGTACTTTGGAACCATTCCTGAAGATGTTTATAAGTTTGTCAGAGTCCAAAAAGACATTCCTATAACCTATAAAAAAGATGTAATGGATATTTTAGAAGAAAAAGGATGGGAACCACGAGCAATTCCTCAAGAACCATCTATCAGAGATTTCAAAGAAGAACCAAAGAAAAAAGCTAGTGAAAAATAGTCTTCTATAATCCATTATATTTTATATATTTTTTTTATAAGATATCTTAGAATATAATGAAATGACTATTTTTTATTATTATTAATATTATAAACAAACAAGCTTGGTAACTTAAAACTGTAATTTAAGGACAATATGGGTGATTTTATGAATGAGAGAATAATTCCCTGGCAGCCTACAGTGATAGCGGGTCCTAAGCAGGCCATGCTAGTCACTCCCGAAACTGCAAAAATGATGCTTAAAAAAGCTAAAAGACCTCTATTTGTTATAGGGCCTCTGATAACAGGAGATCCTATTATGAAATTAACCATGGAAATCGCGGAACATTGGGATTTGCCTATTGTGACCACTGGAGATGCTTATAAAATCTACAGGGAGAATGGTGTTGAAACCAAATCTTATGGTGTGGTAGAAATTGTTAATTTGCTTAAAGATCCTGATTGGAAGGGTGTAAAAGGCGAAGGCCAGCACGATCTGGTCATGTTTATAGGATGCATATATTATATTGCGTCCCAGGGGCTATCAACTTTGAAACACTTTGCTCCTCATCTTAAAACTCTGACCATTTGCAAATTTTTCCATTCCAATGCAGATGCATCTTTCCCTAATATGAAGGATGAAGAGTGGTTAAAATATCTGGAGAAAATGAAATCTGATTAATAACAGTGCTAAGAGCAGGATATATTAATTAATATTTCATTATCATATATTTTACAAATTTAAATTCAAATTCAAATCATTACAAAAAATAATAATAAAGATGAATTAGACTTATTATTAATTTAGGCGTATTATTCATGGAGGAATTCAATGTTTGAAGATATACCTGTTGACGTAAGTCCTATGTATGAAGGCGAACGGATAAGGGCAGCTAATATGTTCGTAGAACTCGCTGGCCCGAAATCCATAGGCGCAGAACTGGTCCAAGTTGTAGAAAATGTCGAAGACGGAAAAATCTCGATTATCGGACCTGAAATAAGTGAAATGACCCAGGGAGAAATCTATCCATTTGGATTAAAGATTGACATCCAGGGTGAAAAGCTGGAAAAAGAACTGGAAAGTGTAATTGAAAGAAGAGTGCACGAACTTTGTAATTATGTCAAGGGTTTCATGCACTTGAACCAGAGAGATCAAATCTGGTGTCGAATTAGTACCGAAGCACTGGAAGCCGGATTTAAATTGGAACACCTGGCCAAAGCTCTTTCGGTATTATTCAAAGAAGAATTCCCGATTATTGAATCAATAGCCATCACTGTTTTGACTCAAGAAGCTGAAGTCTCTGAGTTCCTGGAAATGGCCAGAGATCAATACGCTAAAAGAGATGAAAGAGCCAGGGAACTTTCTGACGAAGATGTAGATGTTTTCTATGGATGTTTAATGTGTCAATCATTTGCCCCGTCTCACATGTGTGTGGTCACCCCAGATAGGACTGCTCTTTGTGGTGCTATAAACTGGTTTGATTGTCGTGCTGCAGCAAAAATTGATCCGGAAGGACCAATATTTGAAATAGAAAAGGGTGAAGTTCTCGATGCTGAGAAAGGTGAGTATGTAAATGTTAATGCCGCTGTATCTGAAAAATCTCAGGGAACCACAGAAAGAGTTTACATACACAGTGTTTTTGGTTATCCTCATACTTCTTGTGGTTGTTTTGAAGCAGTTGCTTTCTATATACCTGAATTAGATGGTATTGGTCTGGTTAACCGTGACTTTAAAGGAGAAACTCCGCTAGGAATTCCTTTCTCTGCTATGGCCGGGCAGTGTTCTGGTGGAAAACAGGTAGAAGGTTTCACTGGATTAAGTCTGGAATACATGAGATCTCCCAAGTTTTTAAAAGCTGATGGCGGATATGGTAGAGTTATTTGGATGCCTAAGGAGATTAAAGAATCAGTAATGGAATTTATACCGGAAGAACTGCTGGATAAAATACCAACGGAGGAAGATGCTAACAGCATTAAAGAAATCCGTAAGTTTATCCGCGAGGCAGACCATCCAGTAATGGAGAGAATTAAACAGGCCAAACTAGAAGCTGCTGAAGAATCAGAAGAATCAGAAGAATCTGAACTTGAAGAGATGGAATTAGGTGGAGGCGAATTTGCAGAACCTGGAATGGCACCTGTAATGATGGCCCCTGAACTGGCTCTTCCAGCATCTGGTGGAGTTAAAATAATCTTTAAAAACGCTAAAATATATGCTGAAAAGGTTATTATCAAGAAAAAATGAGTTTTTTACCTTATTTATTGTAATAAACTAAAATAAACTAAATATTTGACTCATTTGAAATTAATCATATACTAAAATATGATAAATAATTGATAAATGGTGTGATGAATTGATAATTGCAGTAAGTGGAAAAGGCGGAACTGGAAAAACAATGGTTTCATCTACCCTGGTAAACCTATTATCCAAAACCGGTAAGGATATTCTAGCCATTGACGCAGATCCTGATTCAAATCTACCAGAAGCTTTAGGAATCGAAGTTCTTAAAACTGTAGGTGATGTGAGGGAAGAATTAAAAAAGGATACTGCTTCAGGCAATATACCAACTGGTGCCAATAAATGGGATATTTTAGACTACAAAATAATGGAATCTGTGGTAGAAACCCCTGAATTTGATTTACTGGTCATGGGTAGGCCTGAAGGGAGTGGTTGTTACTGTGCAGTCAATAACATGCTCAGAAAAATCATTGAAACAATTTCTTCAAATTATGATATAATTGTCATAGACACTGAAGCTGGATTAGAACATCTAAGTCGCAGAACTACCCAAAATGTGGATGTGATGTTGGTAGTAACAGACCCTTCTTATAGGGGAATATTAACCGCTCAAAGAATTGGAGAACTGGCCAAAGAACTGGAAATAAATTTCAAACAACTTTTCCTCATATTGAACCGGGTCAAAATTCAGGACGAAAAAGATCTGCGTGAAAAAGCCACAGCCACTGGTCTGGAATTAGGCGGACTAATTTACGAGGATCCGATTGTTACGGAATATGATATGGAAGGTAGGCCCTTAATTGAATTACCAGCAGATGCCGTTTCTGTACAAGAACTTACTAAAATTGTAGAAAAGATTTTAAAACTGTCTTAATCCACTATTGGAGTCAGATATTTTATAAATGTAATTAAATTCAATTTAAATTCATGAAAAATTAAAATTATTAAATAATTAAAGAGGATGTGGGTTTATGGATAAAATGACGCAACTTCTTAAACTGCTTGAAAATACAAAATCTATAGAAATAAACGAATTCAGAATGGATTTTGATGAGCTTGAGCTATATCTAATGCCAGCCATCCAGCAAGCTGTTCAGAAGGCAGTAACAACAGAAAAAGCTATTGCAACAGAAATAATGGCGATGGAAGAATTTAAACCACCTATACAGGATTACCCTGGAAAGGTGGCCGAGGTTCAATTAGGAAAAGGTAGCAGAAAGCCAGTTTATCTGGGAGGCCAACAGGCCCTTTACAGATTCGAAGAACCGCAGCCCAATCCTCCAGTAGTAACCTTTGATGTATTTGACATCCCTATGCCTGGTCTTCCCAGGCCTATAAGGGAACATTTCAGCGACGTAATGGAAAGTCCTGGAGAATGGGCCAAAAAGGCCGTAAAAGAATACGGGGCTAACATGGTTACCATGCATCTTATTGGTACTGGTCCTAAAGTTATGGACAAAACTCCTCGGGAAGGAGCACAGGCTGTAGAGGAAGTTTTACAAGCAGTTGATGTGCCACTGGTTATTGGAGCGTCTGGAGATCCTATAAAAGATCCTTTAGTTCTAGAAGCTGCTGCAGAAGCTGCCCAAGGTGAGCGATGTCTTTTAGCATCTGCTAACCTGGATCTTGACTACCAAAAAGTAGCTAAAGCTGCGGTGGACAATGATCACGCTGTTCTATCCTGGTCAATTACTGACGTGAACATGCAAAAAACCCTTAACCGATACCTCCTGAAAGAGGGTTTAACTCACAATGACATTGTTATGGACCCAACTACTTGTGCTCTGGGATATGGTATCGAATTCTCAATTGATATCATGACCAGAACTAGATTAGCCGCACTAAAAGGGGACACTGACCTGCAAATGCCAATGTCTTCTGGTACCACCAATGCATGGGGTTCCAGAGAAGCCTGGATGAAAAAAGAAGAATGGGGACCAACAGATTACCGGGGACCAATCTGGGAAATCGTTACTGGACTTACCATGATGCTCAATGGAGTTGACATCTTCATGATGCTCCACCCAACTTCGGTTAAACTATTAAGAGAAATTGGAGAGACTTTTGTAAAAGATTACATGACCACTGAGCTACCTGATATTAATGATTGGATAACTCAATTGGAGGGCTAATAGCTCGAAAAAATAAAGGAGGTTTAAGAAATGAGCGTTACTGCAATGGATATTTACCGATTACTTCCCAAAACCAACTGTGCCAAATGTGGAGAAGCGTCATGTATGGCTTTTGCCACCAAGCTTTCTGAGAAGGAAACCGATCTGGAATTATGTACTCAGATGGCAGCTAATGAAATGGAAGCACTGGAAAACTTACTGGCCCCAGCGGTTAGAGAGGTTATTATCGGCAGAGGGGATAAAACTACTACAATTGGTGGAGACGAAGTACTTTACCGATATGAGTTGACTTATTATAATCCTACATCACTGGTTATTGATGTTAATGATGAAATGGATGAGGCTGAATTTGAAGAAAGGGTTAAAGTTATTGAGGATTCTGAATTTGAGAGAACAGGAGAATTATTAACTCTAGATGCCATAGCCCTCCGAAATAAATCAGGCAATGCTGATAAATTTGCTGCTGCTGCTTTAAAACTAAAAGAAGCAAAGTATCCTTTGGTATTATGTTCTTTTGATCCAGAAGCAATGAAGAAAGCTCTGGAAGTTGTAGGGGATGAAAATCCACTTATATATGGTGTTACTGAAAATAATCTTGAGGAAATGGCAGACTTAGCTGTGGAATATCAGTGCCCGGTAACTCTGTTTGTCCCTGGAGATCTGGAAAAGATGAAAGAGCTTTCCCACACTCTAAGGGCCAAGGGATTAAAAGACATAGTTTTAGATCCAGGTACCTACGTCGGAGACGCTATTGGTGATACTCTGGATAATTTCGTCATGATTAGAAGACTGGCTGTAGAGGAACGAGATGAGGACTTCCGTTTCCCAATAATGGGAATTCCAGCTCTTTTAAGATTAAATAGTGATGAAGATGAAGTAACTAAAAGCATAAAGGAAGCTACAATTGCCTGTACATTAATGAATAAATACGCTGATATGCTTATCTTAAATGGATCTGAAATATGGGAACTTATACCTGTTTTAACTTTAAGACAGAGTTTATATACTGATCCTAGAAAACCACAGGCAGTGGACGCGGGATTATATGAGTTCGGTGAACTAGATGAGAATTCTCCGGTTTTACTAACTACAAACTTTGCCTTGACATATTACACTGTTGAAGGAGACTTAAAATCTGGAAAGGCGAGCACTTATCTTCTGGTGCTGGATACGATTGGCCGTGCTGTTGATGTATCATTAGCTGGTGGCCAATTAACTGGAAAAGCGGTTGCTGATTTAATTAAAGAAACTGGTGTAGAAGATAAAGTGAAAACCAGAAAAATGATTATTCCCGGTTTAGCAGCCCCTGTAAGTGGGGAAATTGAGGATGACACGGGATGGGAAGTTGTTGTAGGACCAAGAGATTCATCTGCTGTTCCAGATTATCTGACAAAACTTTAAGGAATTTAATTATAATAACTCCAAATGAACAAATTGATCGTATTTCGATTCTATAAATTATTTTTTTGGATATTATTAATTAAATCTTAATTTAAGATGAAACCTCTAAAAATATTTAAGGTGATTTAATGAAGACCCTGATGGTTGTTGATCCCCAAAGTTGCAGTGAATGTTTTGACTGTATTAATGCCTGTAAAAAAACTCATGGGGTGGCCAGGGCTAAAAAAAGCAGTTCTATACCTGTCTTTTGTTTGCAATGCCATCCTGATAAGGCTCCATGTGCAAGAATATGCCCTACTGGGGCTATTAAAGAAGAAAATGGTTCTTTAAAAGTTGATGAAGAATCCTGTATTTTATGTAGGCTCTGTATGATTGCCTGTCCCATAGGCATCATGGTAATTGATGATGAAAAAAAATCCGTCCAAAAATGCACCTTATGCATGGATGCAGACACTCTTATTCCGGCATGTGTAGATGCCTGTAAAGATAATGTTTTAAAAATATTTTCTATAGAGGATCTGGATGATCTTAAATCAGATTCAGAATTTACCGATGTGCTGGAAGAAGCCCTTAAAATTTACAAATCAAAAATTTAACTTTTTTAAATTTTTATTTATTTTCTTATTTTTTATTATTCTTATAAATCAGCCATAATTATTCAATGTAGTATTCAATTATTAATTTGAAACTATAAACTAAACTTAAAAATTTTTATATTATTTTATATTATTTTATAAATTCTACTGGTTTTTAATCCCTAATTACTTTATTTCCTCTGATTTGAACCCCTTCTCTTTTTAAGAGTTCTTTTTTCATTTCAAATCCTCCTCTAAATCCTCCCAGGCTAAAGTCTGAACGAACTACTCGATGGCACGGAACTATCAGGGGAATAGGATTTTTATTTAAAGCATTACCCACTGCCCGATAAGCTTTACTATTAATTTTTTCAGCTATTTCTTTATAGGTTTTAACTTCCCCTGGAGGGATTTTTGAGACCTCTTGCAGAACTTTAAAACTAAAATTTTTTTTATTATCATGTTCTAAAGGATTAAATTCAGTATTTTTCCCGTAATACAATTTTCCCACATTTTTTAATAATTCTGTTTCATTGGAACTAAATTTTACATAGGGAATCTCATTGATTTCAGATTTATTAACAAATATATTAATATCCTCTAAAGCATTTTTTTCGTTTTTCCTTCCTAAACTACAGGAAATTAAAATGTCTTCGCAGCAAGCAACTGCAAAATAAAGTTCTCTATATTTTCCAGTTGAAATGGTTATTTTATTTTTTTTCATGAAGATCATTAAAATAGCAAATATGATTAATGCGGGATTATTTTATCTGGAAACTATTCATCATTATCCTCTTGTATTTTGATGAATCTTCCATATCTCCCCGGTTTCCTTTAAACCAGAAATAATATAAATCATCGTACTTCTTAAAAACCGTGACTACTGTTCGCTGAGATGGATTGGCCTGGTAATTATCACCAACAATTCTTATTGCCCGGGAACCAGCAACATTATCTTCAGATTGGAATATTTTTTCATTGTGCTGTTCATGAAAAACTTCGACTATTATGTCTGCAAATTCTTTTACAGTCAAATCCTCGGCATTAGATTTACGATTAATGGAGAATTTCAGAGTTTGGCCTGGCCAGTACCCAATTACTAATTTTTCCAGTTTATATATTTCTTCAATATCCCATATCTGCGGAAAATCAAAATAGAATTCATCATTTTCAAAATGATTTAATTCTGGTGTAAGCTCAATTAAATCAAGGGCTTCCTGCGCTCTCTTGCGGACGAATATGTAATGTTCTTCCAGCGCTGCTTCCAGATATTTCACGGCTCTTCTATCTCCGATTCTACCTAAAGCCTCTGCTGCTTTTCCTCGAACATAACGATTTTCATCCCTCATTTTGTTATTGCTCAGGGCTTTTATTAGTGGTTTCAAGGCTTTTTTACTGCCTATGCGGCCCAGTGCTTCTGCGGCAATGGCCCGAGTTTGCCAATCTGGATCGTAAAGCTTCTCTAAAAGTGGTTTAACGGCGTGATTTTTCATTTTTACCAGTGCAGCAATAGAATGACGCCGCACATCAATATCATCATCCTTTAAAGATTTTAAAAGTGGCTTAAGGGCTCTTTCATCACCTATTTTTCCCAAAGCAGTGGCTGCGTTCTTTCGCACAGGCCAATCAATGTCATCTAAGGCTGGGATAAGTGCATCAATAGCTTCTATGTTATCCAGTTCTCCTAAAGCTTTAGCAGAATGTTTACGAACATCTCCGTCGCTATCATTAAGAGCATCAATTAATGGTTCTAATGCTTCATCATCACCAATTCTACCCAGAGCTTCGGCAGCTTTCCAGCGAACCTCTATATCTGGATCTTTCAAACAGAATATAAGTGCATCCACTGCTTTTCTACTCTCCATTTTCCCCAGTGCTTCAGCAGCATTAGCTCTCACAGTACTTAAAACTGAAAATTTAGAATGCCAGTCTTCATATTCCAATGATTTTATTAAAGCATCTTCTGCTCTTCTGTCCCCGACATATTTTAAAGCCCGTGTTGCTTCTTTTCTTACAATGAAATCTTCATGTTCCAGTGCATCAACTAAACCAGGAACATCATTTTCTGCCATTAACTCGTCAACGTCAACTTTATATTTGTTTAAAGCCATTTATTTCCCTCAACTGTGAATTAATCCACATTATGTTCTTTTTAAAGTATCTTAAATGAACATGTTTGTATTATTATATGGCCGTCTTTTCCTAAAAACTTTACAGAATTCGATTTGAAAATTTAATGGCAGCATCTTCTCCATAGATTATACTCAAGTCTGATATTAAGGTCAAATAGGATTTTAGAGGGTTAATATCTGTATCTAAATTGGAATTGTTTATATAATTCAAAGTTTTTTCCATGGAATTTTTGTTTCCAGCAGTATAATATACCAGAACTGCATCAGCATAGTGATTTATTCCATAAATGGCGGTGCTTCCATCGTCGGTAAACATTCCCTCTGAATTTTGATTTTCACTTAACCATTTTGAACCTTTTTTAATGGAGTTTAAAACATTTTTATCTTGGGAGGAATTATAGTATAGACTCAACCCTTTCAAAATTTCGATATTCTGATAGGATTGTGATGTCCAGGAACCGTCTGCTTTTTGCTGTTTTAAAACATTAGCAATAATTTTTTCTTTTCCAGTAGGGTGCATCCCACTAACCTGGGCATTAGTCTTCATAGTGAGATAATCAGGACCTAAAACACTGTTCTGAGGTTTCTTAATATTGGAAATATTTATATTATCCTTTCCAGTCATGTTGTCCACAAAAACAAGGCCCCTATTAACTATATTCGTTTTATTTTCGTTGATTTGGATATTACTTGTGTCATTACCCACATTCATAAGGGGATAAATTGTTTCCATGGTAGCGATGGTGTATTCTTCTGGAGGAATACTGGTAGGGAAAGAACCATTTTCCATTTGCTTATAATTTAACCAGTTCACTAAGTACTGGGAGCGATTGTTAAGATCTGCACTTGAATCCTGAGACATATGATTATATAAAATCGCTATCTGGGAATTTAAGGCATAATCTCCTTTATAGATGCCTCCAAATTCTAAATCAAGCAGAGATTCATTTAAATAATTCCCACCGTTTTCAGAATAGGAGTAACCATTCCAGAATTCCTCTATAAATTCTATACTCTTTTTATATTCTGCATTATTAGTAGAATTACTATTCAATTCGTTGGGTGGTGATTTTAAAGTTGGATTTGGTATATACTGGTAAACCGAAGCATCTCCTGAAACAAAAATTGTCTTGAAATGAGTATCAAAGGGCATATAGGTAATGATCCCATCAGAAGATGGAAGGTCATACATGGCCTTGGAAACATAGACATAGCTAACATTATATGTTTCCATGAGGTAATAGGCCTCGTTTTCCTGGGAAGTCCCTAACATGGTGTCCACATCTTTTTGTGTAGCTACAGTTTCTTCAATGGATGGTGCTTCACCCATAAATCCTTCATAAACAGTTTTCCACAGAGCAACATCTTTTCGATGAGTATTTCCGATTAAAAAATATGCATCATCTTTTGTTGTTAATATAGTGGCATTTAATGGGGTTTCATTTTCAATCCATTTAAATGCATCAAGTTCATTTGCGGTGGGCTGTGATACATTTGAGTAAGCAATAGCTGCCCCTTGAGCTACAGGAATTAAAATAATTATTAATAATAAAATTACCTTTAAATAAGCTCCAAAATTCCTATTAAATAATTTATAATCTTTAAATAGGGAAATTCTATTAATTTTAGGAAGTAAAACATACGCAAATACATATCCTGCCATTAAGGTTAAGGGGATGGCTGCATAGGGATCCCTAAACCTAAATGAATAGGTTCCAATTATCATGAAAATAATGGCCCACAAGGCCAGGAATTTGTACAAGGAATTCTTTGATTTTAAAAATAGTACTATTCCATAAAGCCCAAGAACCAGTTGGAGAACTCCCAGCCATTTTGGGAAGCCTAAAATAGTTACTGGTTCTTGTTGGAATCTGGCAACTATGGAAACAAATTCTAAAAGTCCCAAACCTATTAAAATGAATACTATGGAGAATGTAATTGGTTTTTTCTTGAATGAAGGTATTAAAAAAGTAATTACTAAAATTAAAACTACCAGTGCCATGAATATCCAACTTCTGTGGGTGAACAGGTATATGACAAAGATTAATAGGGCGTAAAGGAGGTATTTATAATTTCCAGAGAATATTTTTAACATATTCTTCAAGGCGAAGTTGTCCAGGTTTTCATATCCCGGTACCGATTTTATGTATTTGACCAGGAAGTATGCAATGCTGATGAAAAGTAGTATACCCAGTGATTCTGGGATAAAAACTGACGTTCTGGTTACAAATGCCGGGACAAAAGCAAAAAGGAGAGTTGACAATAATTCTGCATTTGTATTGTCAAAAAGCTCTTGAGACAATTTATAAAATACAAAAACTGAAGCTACGCCTAATATGGGTGGTAAAATGAAAAAAACCAGCTGGCTATGGAAAGTTTCGTAAAGCAAGGTTCCAATAATATGGTAAAATGGGGGGTAACCATAAGAACTTAAACCCATTAAAGAAAGAGGACTGCTTGATATAACTCCAAAACCTTGCTCACTTATTCTCATAACCAAATCATGGTGTAAATAAGCATCATTACCTGCTATAGCTAGGTTTCTACTGGGAATCAGTCTAACCAGGAATGTACCCAATAATATCAATATTAAATAAATTTTAGTTAAATTGTTATAAATTAAATCAGATTTTAAAATGGGTTTTTTATTCATGTAGCCACCATTATGTTATTTAGTAATTCAGGGATATTTTCTGATAATATAAAAAAATTTTATTTTCTTTTCTACTAATTCTAATTGAAGAATTCATATTATAATATTTACTACAAAACAATCATATTTGCAAGAATTATAAAATAATAATTAAAAATAGAAAAGAATTTATATTTTGATTAAAATAATTCTATAAAATTGTTCTGAGTAATTTTAAAAGCTCAGGATAACCTTTAACTAGCTTTATCATTTCTAATTTAGAAATTGAATTAAAATTGTTATTTTGGGCGGATTTAACTAAATTATTAACATCCTTATCATTGAGCTTGTCAAATATCTTTCTAAATCTTAGTGATTTCTGCAAGTCTTTCCCGATTTGATTTTTCCACTCTTTTTCGTAATTTTTTAAGAATCTTTCAGAGAAATCATCTTTTTGAATCGCTTCTGCTGCCACGGTACCTGCTATTTTAGCGCATTTTGCAGAAATATGAATTCCTCCGCCGGTTACTGGATCCACTTGTCCTGCTGCATCTCCAACAACCATTATTCCATTTCCATAGGTTTTTTTTATTGGTCCGCCTACAGGAACGGCGCCTACATTGAATTCTACAGTCCTGCCACCGATCTTATTGGTGAATTTTTTAAGATAATTGTAGGCAGTATCCTCAGAACTCCGAATGCCCAATCCTATATTAGCCCGATTATCGCCTTTAGGAAATACCCAGGCATAGCCCTGAGGAGCTATTTTTTGACCAAAGTGGAATTCCATCATAGTGGGGTCAACATCAATGCCCACTATCTCAAACTGGGCACATGAACAGACTTCTTGAGGTTTAAATTGACTGTTAATTCCGTAATACTTAGCAATATTGGATTCTATACCATCTGCGGCAATAACAATTTTGGAAGATATTTCCCGGGTCTTTCCCAGGTGTTTAGCAACAACCCCTTTCACCTGCCCATTTTCAGTAATTAATCCTTTTACAGAAGTTTTAAGCATTATGTCTGTCCCTTCATTCGCACTGAGAATGGCCAGGTTTTTGTCGAAATTTTTTCTCTCTAATATTCTTCCTTTCATAATTTTATTTTTAGAAGATAGTTTATTGCCGTCGGGAGAATATAGGGTGGCACCTTCCACCCGGGAGAGGGTGTATTCTGAAGAAGGTTTTATGTCCATGTGTTTGAAAAATGAATCACTTACTCCACCTGCACATTGCACTGGAGTTCCAATCTCCTGGTTTTTTTCAATCATCAATACTTTGGCACCATTTTTTGAAGCATATAATGATGATATGGAACCTGAAACTCTGCCCCCTACTACAATTACGTCGTAATTCATGTAAATCCTCTAATCAGTGATTTAATTATTTTAACTATTTTAAATTATTATCAATTATCTATCAATTATCATCCATCCATTATCATTAATAATCCCATATTTTTTAATGCATTTACAAATGTTTATTTCATTTATCCTCTTGCATAGCTCCTAATGGACAAATAAATACGCAGTTTCCACATTCTATGCATCCTTCTAAAATTTTTATTTGCATGGAATCCATTAATAAAACACGGGCAGGACATAATCCAACACAAGCACCGCAGTAACCACAGAGATCTGATTTAAATTTCAATAAAACCACCTATGATAAATTAAGTAATGAATTAATTTTATTAAATAGGATAACTAAGGAAATTAAGTAGGTAATATAATTAAATTATTTGTTACTAAAATATAAAATTTACCATCTAATTAGAACTAAATATTGAATTTAACTGATTAAATTTATTTAAGTCACTCTTTGAACATAATTGCGAGTCTTTTTATTAACTTATTTAATATTTATCCTAAAATTTGTATTAGAAATTGGATAAACAACCGTTAAGTTAATATACTACAATGTACAATTTACGATAGTATGCAGGGGTGCCCGAGCGGCCAAAGGGGGAGGACTTAAGATCCTCTGGCGTAGGCCTTCGAGGGTTCGAATCCCTTCCCCTGCACTTTAATAATCTCAATCTAAACTTAATTATTGATTTCAGTGGATTAGAGGCTATTCTTTAAGACTTAACTCATTGGATAGTAAACTATATATATCTAGAATCAATAAATGGATGAAAATCTGCAAATATAATAATATTATATTAATTTTTAGCGCCTTAGTGGCTCAGGGGTAGAGCGATGCCTTGGTAAGGCATAGGCCGGGGGTTCAAATCCCCCCTAAGGCTTTTAATATATTTTAAATCATTATTTATTTCTCATATTCTCTAAATAATATTTTAGATAATTGTTCAGGTTTTTTTGTTTATGAAATTCATCGGATTTTTATTGAATCTGTTAATTAATTAGTAAATTATCCATAACTATTCCAATAACTATTTATTAGTGAATTGTTATGAATAGGAATAAATGGATAATTAATATCCTAGAATTTTAATCATATTGATATTTAAATAATTAATTGATATTCTTATAATTAAATGATTCAAAAGTATTATGCGGGTCTTGTTGTTTGTCTTGTTATTTTAGAATCATTTATTCCATTAAAAAAAGATTGATAGGGGATGTATTATGGAAAAGAAAATAGCTCAAATTTCTGATATTCATTTTGGGGAGAAAAATTTTTCTCTGCAATTGAAAGATAATCTACTAAATCAACTCGAAGACGAGAATCCGGATCTAATTATTGTTTCAGGAGATTTAACTACTGAAGGATATGTTCACGAGTACGAACAAGCGGGTGAATTTGTAGAACAACTCAGGTCAATTACCAGTACCTACACCGTACCGGGAAATCACGATGCTAGAAATGTGGGCCTAATGCATTTTGAAAGATTTATCGGTCACCGAAAATTCATTCACGTGGATAAATCCGGAGGATTTGCCATTGTGGGTTTAGATTCATCAGAACCAGATATTAATGATGGACAGATTGGTATAGATCAACTGGACTGGTTAAGAAAGCAAATGGAAAAACTTCCCAGCGACTTGTGTAAAATTGTAACTTTTCACCATCATTTACTCCCAATTCCTCAAACTGGTCGTGAAAGAAACATATTACTTGATTCAGGGGATTTATTGAGGGTTTTTACTGAATGCGGTGTTGATTTTATCCTTAATGGGCATAAACATGTTCCTAATGTTTGGATGATTGAAAAAATGGTTACCCTTAACTCAGGAACAGCCACAACACGAAAACTCAGGGGTAACACATTTCCATCCCATAATCAGCTTATTATTCGTGATGATAATATTCAAGTAAACCTTATAAACACTGAGAATGGTGCTAAAAGAGAAATGGCCAATTATTCTGTTCGTTTAGAACAGGAAGAATATGTAATTTGCTCTTATAAGCATCTTTTAAATCAGGGTTGACCTGATTATTTTCTATTTTTTATATAAAATTAATTTTTAATTATTTATAATTCATAAATTATAATTCATCAATTGAGTTATTTCTAATAGTTAAACTGGAATTTATTTTAGTTCTCCAATAGAGAAAATAAATACGCAATATAAGAATATTTAAATTACATGAAATTTGAATTATACTAGTATAAATCTAATCAAATAACCGATAAAATTAAAATTCTAAAATATTCGTGATAACTATGTCCAAGACATTTGATATACTTATGGCCGGAATTATAGCTGGAATTGTGGCTTATACCACTTCCAAGCTGGGGCTGGGTGGTACGATTATAGGTGCAGTTTTAGGATCTATGCTCTATCAGTTCATGTCACATTTTATTAGAGAACCATTAGGAAAGGTTAAAACTCAAAAAATTGAATCCAGTATTGTTTTCGTGTTACCTCTCTTACTAATTCTAGGTATAGAAATCATATATTTCCTGACTCCATTATACTGGCAGTCGGAAAAGATATTTTACTTACTGGAAGGGGCCACGGGATGGAATTTATTCAGAACAATTGGAATTGGTTTGATAGTAATGGGGATATACCCTATTCTTCAGTCTGAATTCATTAAAAAACAATACGGGTATATTTTATCTGGTTTAGGGATAGTGGTGCTTCTTAGAGGATTTTTAGACTCAAATTCCCCTATAGTGGATATCTACTCTAGCTTATTTGTCCAGTTTAATACACTAATATCTGTAACAGCCATATTCTTACTGGCCTATGTTATCATCGCTATTTTAAAAGAATCGATTTCTTTAATCAGGGAAAAAGATGATGAAAGCGATTTAGATGAAGAAAATAAATCTATTAAAGAAAATGAAAAAGAAAGAAAGCTCGATGAGTGGATGAAATAATTAATGGATGCATCAAGAAATTGAAAATAAAACTCTATGAATATAATTTTAAGACTTTAATTTAAAATTCATTTATTTATTAGAATATAATCACAATAATGGGATATTATGACTAAAAAGACTAAAAACACGACGCTTAAGTCTATTCTGGATATTATTTTATATGAAAACCCGGAAACCCAGGATGAAATAGCAGAAAAACTGGGGATAACTCGTAGATATGTCACTAAACTTCTCCAACCCATGGTAAAAAGGGGAGTTGTAAGGAGGGCCTATATACTTGACCTTCAAAAATTCAACGAATTTTCAGATATGTTTGATGAGGAACGTACCTCTCGTGAACACGCCGGTAATTTTCTTATAAAAGATATGTTAAAAAACATGTCCGAACATGTTTGTAAACAGTTAGAAACATCTTTCGAGGCTTTTTCCCATAATAATATAGAAATGGCCAATGAAGCTCTTAAAATGGATTATATTACTAACAATATGCATGAAAAAGTTAGATCTTCGGTAGACACCGCTATTGCAATTAATCCTTATTCAGAATTCAGTAAGACTATGGTATTTAGCGAAATAGCTTATGATTTGGAGAGAATTGGTGATCACTCTGGTATTATAGCTAATTTTACCATAAAAGAATCTTATGAAGTGGATCCTGAGATGTTAAAATATCTGGATGAAATGTATCAAACGGCTCGTAAAATGGTTACCTGGTCCATGGATGCATTTATAAACGAAAGACTAGATTTAAAGAGCGATATTATGGACTACGAGGAAAAAATACACTCTCTTCAAAAAAAGGCCCTTAATTGCATAGCCACCCAAATGGCAGAAACTCCTTTTGAAGATACTGATCGTTCCACTTACTACATTTCTCTTTCCAGGGTAATTAAAGCCTTTGAAAGAATTGGGGATATATCAATCGAGATTGTGGATACTGCTGGTGAATATTATCGTAATATTCCAAGAACCATAACTCCCGAACGTTTCAGGAAAAATAGGCAACCTTATGGTTCAAATAACCAGGAATAATTTATTCTAAAAATAAAAAAGAAAGAAGATTCACAATAATTAATAGAAAAGAAAGAATTATATTTAAAAAAAATTCTGGTTCTATTCCTTCTCTTTTTCCATGTATTCTTTAATTTTTTTCTCTTCCCAATCTTTTCCTAAAAATCGGTTTCTGGATATAAGGCCTAAACCCTGTAATAACAGTCCGATTCCCCAGAATATGGTAACCCAGTAAAACCACCATATTTCTGGAGAGAAAATGAAATTGATTGTGAACAGGATGGCATTAACAATAATATAAATAAAAAGATGGTTGTAAAAAGCTTTAAGTTCTATAACTCTTTTTTTAGCCCTTTCGTATTCTTCGTCCATAAAATTTCCTCTTAATTTTTATTTTTAGAATTCCATTCTATAATTTATTTAATTTTACTATTCAATTTTCCTTATTTTTTTTATTTGCATTAAATTATATAAAAAATATGTTAATTGAATAATATCATTAAAAAATGAATTTTAAGCTTTAAATTAGTTGATTATTAAAAATAGCTACTAAAATAAATAATAAAATTTAATTATGATTGAATTTTAAAAAAAATAGTTTTATGAATGGATAATCTAAAATTCGGCTTCTTTACCATCGTAATAAATTTCATCCATTTCAAATACTTTCCTAAATGGTGATTCTCTGGTCATTTCTTCGTGGACGTGGGCCATAATCCCTGGAAGTCTTCCAATCATAAATATTCCACTTCCCAGTCTCCAATCAAACCCAAGGTCTGATAAAATTCCAGCATTAGCCCCATCTATGTTCATCCGAATACCTTTTGATTCAAAAAGTAGGTTTTCAATGGCCAGGGCCAGCTCGCTGTGTCTTCCCAGACAATCATTTTCATGGGCCAGTTCCATCAGTCGTGGTGCTCTCGGATCTTCATCATGATATCGATGGCCAAATCCCGGGATTTTTTCTTCTCTTTTCATGAAGTAATCCACCATTATTTGAGCCATACTATCAATGTCCATGTCTGATCGAGTCTTATTTATACCTTCTTGAAGCACTTTCATGGATCTTTCTATAGCCCCTGCATGATTTTTACCAAAAGCCAATAATCCACCGGCCAGACAGGCGTGCATGGGGGATCCTGCAGAAGCCATCAGTCTTGCTGATTGAGTACTGGGGGGTGTCACACCATGGTCACAGAAGGATACCAGGACTGATTCCAACATTTTAGCCTCATTTTTTGAAGGTAATTCCCCTTTAACCAGGAGATAAACCATTTCTGCAAATGATACATTTCCCACAAGTTCTTCTTGCAAGTGACCTCTTGTCAGGAGCTTATTGGGCTCTACCTTAGTAATGGCGGTCCTCCACTTGAGATTTGTAGGTTTGAATATATCCTTTAAAACATCCTCAGTTATCATAATGTCCTCTTATATAACTACAATTATTATTTAAATTTAATGCTTTTGGAGTAGTATTGTTCCCATATAGTGAATAATATATTTGCTTTTCTCTGCTAATAATGCTCCAAAAATGTATTTGTTCACTAAAAGTGATTATTAGTACACTAAATAGCAACATTTAAATACTCTTATGATAACCTCAAATGTGAGGTGAATAAAATGGACACCAAAATAATTATAGGTATAATAGTTGCTGTAATCGTAATAATAGGAGCCTTTTTTGCTTTGGGTGGTGGAAGCCAACAATCATCTACTATAGAAATTGTTGGATCAACTTCTGTTCAGCCCGTAGCTGAAAAGTTAGCTGAAGCGTATATGAAAGAGCACCCGAATGTTAAGATTAATGTTCAGGGTGGAGGTTCTAGTGTAGGTATAACCAGTGTTCAACAAGGCACTGCAGACATCGGTACTAGTTCCAAAGATTTAAAAGACAACGAATCTGCCGGCCTAACCCAATACTTGATTGGTAAAGACGGAATTGTTGTAGCTGTAAACACTCAAAATTCAGTCAGTGACCTAACTACTGACCAGGTTAAAAGTATTTTCAGTGGAAACACTACCAACTGGAAAGAAGTAGGTGGATCTGATGCTACAATTAACGTTATAACCAGAGAAGATGGTTCAGGAACCAGAAAAGCATTTGAAGAAATAGTCATGGGTAAAGAAACAAAAATTGATAAGAGTGCTATTGTTCAAAGTTCCACTGAAGCAGTTAAACAAGCTGTTAAAGGAGATCCAAATGCCATAGGATACATATCCTTAGCAAATCTTGATGATAGTGTAAAAGCTTTAAAAATTGGTGGAGTAGCTCCTTCAGAAGCAACTGTTGCTGACGGTACTTATAAAGTACAAAGACCATTCCTTTTCTTAACAAAAGGCGATGCTCAAGGTGCAGTTAAAGAATTTATTGACTGGGTTCTAAGCCCTGCTGGTCAAGAAATTGTAAAATCTGAAAAGGTAGTACCTGCTAAATAATTAAATGAGTGTGTTTTATCACATCTCATTTTTTTTCATATTTTTTGGGATAAGTTATCTTAGAATTAAATAAATATGTAATTGATATAATTGCATTATTAACCACAAAACGAATTGTAAATTCATATCTGCTTAAGTTAATTTTCATATCACTATCATCACCAATTATTGCTAACTATTTAAATAATTATTTAAATCATGGCAGTATTTAAATAGAGAAAAAAAGAATTATTTCTCAAAGGTGATGGAATGGACTCAAAACTTAAGCTTGGAATTATTATTATTATAATCATCATTGGTGCTTATCTGCTTTTTAAACCTGGAGTTCAATATGATAGAATTGAAATCGCAGGTTCTACCTCGGTTCAACCAGTTGCAGAAAAGTTAGCTGAAGCGTATATGAAAGAGCACCCTAATGTTAAGATTAATGTTCAGGGTGGGGGATCGGGTCTGGGCATAAGAACCACAGAACAAGGAATTGTGGATATTGGGACCAGTTCCAAGTCTTTAAAATCAGATGAAAAGGATGGAATACAAGAATATGTGATTGGTAAAGATGGAATTGTTATAGCAGTTAACTTGGAGAATGGTGTTTCTGATCTTAGCAAAGAGCAGATAAAAAATATTTATAACGGCAATATTACTAACTGGAAAGAAGTTGGTGGTGCAGATGCTGAAATTCATGTTGTTGTAAGGGAATCTGGTTCTGGAACTTTGAGCTCTTTCAATTCACTGGTTATGAACAAAACTAAGATTCGCTCTGATGCCATTGTTCAGGGATCTACCGAGGGCGTTAAACAAGCCGTAAAACAAGACCCATATGCTATTGGATTCGTATCACTTTCTCACATGAGCAGTGATGTTAAAGCACTGGAAATAGATGGAATAACTCCTTCAGAAACCACTATTTCTGATGGTTCCTACACATTACAGGTTCCATTTGAATTTTTAACTAAAGGAGAACCACAGGGTGTTAATAAAGAATTTATTGAATGGGTATTTTCTCCAGAAGGCCAATCAATAATAAGAAGTGAGAATATTGTTCCAGCTATTGGTAATGTTTCAGATGATGTTTAAAACCCATCTGAATACCAATTTTATAATAAGAAACATAATTTAAATCTATTAATCTGATTATTTCATTCAATTTCCAATTTCCAATTCAATTATTAAAATTATTATCCTTAAAACAATAAAATAATATTAGAAAATATTCGATAATTAATTAAAATTAATGACTTGATTTGTAAGTGAAATTTCCTAAATAAAATTTATACTAAATCAGTGAATAATTTGGGGTGCGTTATGAATAATAAACTCGGAGAATACTTAGTTGAGAAAGGGCTTTTTATCACAGCCATATTTTCTATAATTGTGATACTTTTAATCATTGGCTTCATATTCCGGGAAGCTATTCCTATATTTCAGGAATATGGTTTTCTGAATTTTATCTTTGGAATGGACTGGGCTCCATCGGATGGTCAATATGGTGTTTTCACCATGATAGTTGGATCTTTGTGTATAACTATCTTGGCTTTAATAATGGCCGTGCCACTGTCTATACTATGTGCAATATTCATGGCTGAAATAGCACCTCCTGCTATGGCTAAAATTCTAAAACCAGTTATTGAAACCTTAGCCGGTATTCCATCAGTAGTTTATGGATTTTTTGGCCTCGTAGTTCTGGTACCAATTATAAGGGTTCAATTTGGTGGTACCGGGTTTAGTATGTTAACTGCCTCTATTATTCTAACTGTGATGATTTTACCCACCATAATCAGTGTTTCGGTTGATGCACTACGTTCTGTCCCTCTGGAATACAAAGAAGCATCTTTAGCACTGGGAGCAACACAATGGCAGACCATAAAAAATGTTATTTTTCCGGCTGCAATCCCGGGCATAATAACAGCTTTTATTCTGGGTATGGGTCGTGCAGTTGGAGAAACACTGGCGGTAATCATGGTAGCAGGAAATGTAACTCAGATACCGGGTTCAATTCTGGACCCTGTAAGAGCACTTACTTCTAATATTGCCCTGGAAATGGGTTATGCAACCGGTTTACATTATAATGCTCTATTTGGAACAGCAGTTGTTCTATTTATCATGATTATGGTGCTATTAGTAATAGCCAACTATTATCACTACAAGAAAAAGGTTGTAATTGGGGGAGGGTATCTATGAATTCCTCAACTTTAATCAAAATAAATTCAGAGCACATTTCAATATATAAACTCAATGGTATTTTGAATTCAGAAAAATATGGGGTTAAATATGCCATTTAGACTAATTTCTCCCAAAAACGCCCAAAAAATCATGAAATCTCTTTTTTGGGCTTCAGGAATAATAACGATAATTATTCTAATTGTTATAATTGGATATATTATCTTAAAAGGGCTGCCCGTTATTAATCTGGAATTTTTAACTACAGCTCCTGTTGATTCAGGAAGAGCAGGTGGAATTGCTCCAATGATTGTTTCCAGTATATATGTGACTCTGATTGCAGGAATTGTAGCTACACCTCTGGGAGTAGGGGCAGCAGTTTACCTTTCAGAATACGCAGGTGAGAATCGTCTAGTTAAATTAATAAGATTCGGGGCGGAAACCCTGGCTTCAATACCATCCATCGTCTTTGGTCTATTTGGATTGGCGTTTTTCGTAATATTCTTAGGAATGGGATGGTCTTTACTTTCTGGAGGACTAGTTCTAGCTTTAATGGCTCTTCCCACTATCTTTCAAGTGGCCGAAGTTTCCATTGAATCTGTTCCGAGATCTTACCGGGAAGGAAGTTTGGCATTAGGTGCTACTAAATGGGAAACTGTTTACCGGGTAGTTTTACCTGCTGCTGTACCGGGAATAACAACGGGTGTTATTTTAGGAATGGCAAGGGCTATTTCAGAAGCTGCAGCCATACTGTTTGTTGTTGGTTCTGCTCTGGCCATGCCAGTATCTATATTTGACCCGGGAAGGCCTCTGCCCCTGCACCTTTATGTGATGGCTACTGAGGGAATTTCCCTGGACAATGCATATGGGACGGCAGCAGTACTGGTAGTGCTGGTTCTTATAATTACTGTATTAACTAATACCTTTGTTGAAAGATACCGGAAAAAGATGATGGGGAGATAGAATGAATAGAATCGAAGTTGAAGATTTAAATGTTTACTTTGATGATGCACACATCCTCAAAGATATAAATATAAAAATTCCAAAAAACACGGTGACAGCACTTATTGGGCCTTCTGGTTGTGGTAAATCCACATTTATAAGAACATTAAACCGTATGAATGATGTTATATCAACTTTCAGGCACGATGGAGTTGTTTATTTAGATGGTGAAGATATATACGACCCTAAAATCGATGTGGTTGATCTTCGAAAAAAAATAGGTATGGTATTTCAGAAACCTAATCCTTTTCCAAAATCAATATTTGACAATGTTGCTTATGGTTTGCGGGTTCATGGGATTAATGAAAAGGATATTGTGCAGGAAAGAGTTGAAGAAAGTTTAAAATCCGCTGCATTGTGGGATGAAGTAAAGGATAAGCTTGATATGTCGGCCATGGGTCTTTCTGGCGGTCAACAACAAAGATTATGCATTGCCAGAACCATTGCCATACAACCAGAAGTAATTCTGATGGATGAGCCATGTTCTGCATTGGATCCCATATCAACCACCAAAATTGAAGATTTAATTCACAAATTAAAAAATGAATTTACAATTATTATAGTAACTCACAACATGCAACAAGCAACCAGGGTTTCTAAACATACCTCTTTCTTCCTTCATGGAGAAATTGTGGAGAGTAATCTCACAGAAAGAATATTCCTGGAACCAGAAGACAAAAGAACTGAAGACTATATTACCGGTAGATTCGGTTAAATCAACTTTTGTAAATAATGCAAAGTGAAGATTGAGCAACATCCAAGGGTGAACTGATGTTTGGGGCAATTTTAGAAAATAAACTATCATCGCTTAGTAAAGAAGTGATTGATTACGGTAATCTGACTGTGGAACGAGTTGATGACTCAGTTATTAGCTTTTTAGAGGGAGATATCGCTAAAGCAAGGAATATAATAGAATCAACTGCTTTAGTAAATGAAAAAAGTTATGAAATTGAACATGGGTGCCTTAAAATCTTGGGATTGCATCAACCGGTAGCTAAAGATCTCAGAATGGGTGCCGCTTTACTCAGAACTTCTATAGAACTTGAAAGAATAAATATTCTCTCAGCTTATATAGCAAGATATGCTATTGATGCTAATACCAATGGAAAAAACCCCTATAAACCACCTCATCTCAGTTTCATGTCACAGACAGTTCAAACAATGATAAAAGATGGATTAGGGGCTTTAATTTCTCAGGACATTCAACTACTGAAAAGATCCACCAAGAATTATGTGCCCTTACAGGATTTCTATAATCAAATGTTTGCTCAGTATGATGGTGAAGAGATCGGATCTTCATCTACCCATTTGATTCTGGTGGGAAGAAATTTATTAAGTATGGGTCACCACGTAATGGGAATGGCAGATAGAATTGCTTACATGATTGTAGGAAAAAGAGTAATGCACCACAAAGTGTTTTATAATGTTTTAATGAGATAATCGAGGCGATTAAATTGTGGCTACCCACAGAAGACCCTATAACAATGGAATATGGAAATTTAGACAAGTCTGATTTGCCTGAGTTTGGATATATTAAAATATTTAACCGGGATAATGAATCTGTAATTTTCATAAAAGAGGGCTCTATTGTGGGATCCTGGTGCATGAATGCATCATCTTTAGAAGAATTTTATGAAAATAAAGCCATGAAAAGTATTGATATTGCTATAGATTCAAAATTAGAGATTTATGAGACAAATCATTCTTTATTTGAAACTTTAATCGAATTAAATGAAGAATGTAAACTTTCACTACCTATTGAAATTAAATTAATATTTAATGAAAAAGTTTCGGATATTGCTTCACGCAAAGATCTTTTAGAAAAATACAGAATCAGAGCACCTTCAGAAGAAGATGTGGAAAGTTTATTACTTAATTACAAATCTTAGATTTATTGGGAGGGTTATTAATGGATAAAAGATATCCACGGATATTATTCCGCAAAAGACTTAAAGACTTGAGAAAAGAAATGGAAGATATAGGGCAAAGGACTATTCAGGCCCATAAAAATGCAGTGGAAGTTTTTTTGGAATATGACGAGGAAACGGCCAAGAAAGTAGTTGCTGATAGTAAAGAGATAGACAGCATGGTTTTTGACCTGGAAAGGAAATGTATAAGCATTATTGCTTCTGAACAACCTGTTGCTCGTGATTTAAGGTTTATTGAAGCGTGTATTAAAGTTGGAAGCCACTTAAAAAGGATTGCCTATTTGGCAGCCAATATAACTGATGCCGCGGCCAACCTTAAAGACGAACAAATACCTAAAAAACCAATGCAAGACCTCAGACACATGGCTGATTTTGTTCAGATGATGCTGAGTAAAGGTATCTATGCTTTTTTAGATCAAAATATGGACATGTCCAAAGAGCTGCGCCATGACGATGATAAGGTGGATGATTTATTTGATCAGGCCCTGGAACACATTACTGGAAGTATGTTTGATGATAAGGATGCCATATCTTATCTGGTAAATCTCCTTTTCGTGGCCAGGTTCCTGGAAAGAATAGCTGATAGGGCAGTCAGCATTGGTGATAGGACCATTTTCATGATTACCTGTGAAAAACCATAATCGCCAATTTCTTTTTTTTAAATTTAAATTTTCAAGATAACTTAAAAACCTAAAATAAAACTCAAATAAAAACTCAAATACCATAAAAAATCAAAAATAATATACAAAAATATTATTCTATTTGAAAGTGGGGTTATTGTTTGAATTATTATATATTTGCTCTTTTAGCCGCTTTTTTCTTTGGTTTGGCTCCTATTTTTGGCAAACTTGGCCTTGAAGGTGTTAATCCCGCATTAGCTCTTTGCATCAGAAGTTTTATAATAAGTGGGATTATGCTGGTCTGGTTAGTATTTAATAAAGATGTTAGTCCCTTAGCTAGTGTTAGTTTATCTGGGTGGATTTTTATTGCTTTAGAAGGAATATGTGCGGCTCTTATAGGTCAATTATTATATTATTATGCTCTTAAGTCTGGAGATGCATCAGTAGTTGTTCCTTTAATTGCAACATTCCCCTTAGTCACTTTTGTTTTAGCCACTCTTTTTTTAGGAGATAAATTATCAATTACTAAAATCAGTGGAATATTATTTACTATTTTAGGAATAGTCTTATTGAGAATTTAAGAAATTTGAAATGAATTAATCAGGAAAGAATTAATTAGAAAGAAATTAATAATTAAAAAAAGTATTCATGGCCTTAGAATAGCACTGGCATGTCTTCCGGCCCAGCATTGGATACAAACTCCTATAGGAAGTCCTGCGGTGTGGGTATCGGCAGTTAGTATTTTGACATCCAGAGCAGTTGTTTTTCCACCTAATCCCATAGGTCCGATTCCTGACTGGTTTATTTTTTCTAAAATATCGGCCTCCATCATCCCAATTTCTTCATCAGGATTTCTTTCGCCGACTTTTCCCAGCAAAGCTTTTTTTGCCATTTTCATGGCCATGTCTGATGATCCACCAATTCCCACGCCTACAATTACCGGAGGACATGGTTTTCCCTGGGCTTTAACCACGGTTTCCACCACGAACTCTTTTACCCCTTCCACACCTTCACCGGGAAGTGCCATTTTGAGGGCATTGTTATTTTCAGAGCCAAATCCCTTGGGAAAAACGGTTAGTTCTAAATAATCATCTTCTATTAGCTCAATATCTATTTGAGGAATTCCATGTCCGGTATTAGTACCAGTGTTCTTTCGGGTAAATGGATGAACTACATTAGGCCTTAAAGGGACTTTTTGAGTTGCTTTTTTTACCCCTGATCTTATTCCCTGGTAGAGATTTTCCACATTAACATTACCCATTTTCACAAATATTATGGGCAGACCAGTATCTTGACAGAGTGGAACACCCATTTCTTCAGCCGCATCAATATTATCTAAAATAGCTTTAAGATTTAATAGGCCAAGCTCACTATCTTCTGTTTTATAAGCATCTTGAAGTGCAGATTTAACATCCTCTGGAAGATGGATAACTGCATCATTATAAAGATCACAAATTGTATCTTCGATTTTTTTTTGAGTAATTATATTTACCATGAAAAACACCTTATTTCTTTATTAATGAAATAACCTAAAATTTTCCTTAATTTAAGTGAATAATCTAAATTAGAATAACTATTTAATATTAATTAAAATTTACCCATATACCAATTTAACCAATTTGTAATAACAGTTCAATTAATTAGGTAATAAATATTAAAGCAGATAAAAAATCATTAAAAAAATAAATTATTCATATTTTCATTATTTTTAAAAATATTTTAAATTTTATGAAACTATCTATGAAAATATTAAATTCTGAAAATATTTATCAAAAATAAAATAAAAAGAACAAGGGTCCAAGAAAAAAGACCCTAATATTTCATTATGTTCTTTAATCGTTCCAGTTCTTTGGCTATTTTGTCCTGTTTACCTGCTATTAGCTCTTCAGAATCTTCTTTCAGTGCCTGGGTAGGACAGCTTAAAACACATATTGGAGTTTCTTCTTCGATGCAGAGATCACATTTATTGGCTATTCCTTTTTCGTCCATGTTTATGGCACCAATTGGACAAGCATCTCTACAAAGCCCACATCCTATACAATTTTCTTTCAGGATTATTATTGCTCCGTCTACCTCTTCAATAGCATCTTCAGGGCATATGTTCAGGCAAGGAGCTCTTTCAGGTGTGCAATGCATGCAAAAAATTGGAACTCCACTTATTACTCTTATAGCATTTTTAGGACAGTTCCTTTCGCATTTCATGCATTCATTACATAGTTCTGGTTTTGAAATCAGTTCTTTCATTCCAGACCTCCTATTTAAAAGCTCCTTTGGCTCTGGTTTTGGCAGTCAAGACAGTCATAATGTCTGAACCTTTTTTAGGTTTTCCTACACCAGATAACTTGGCAATATGCTTGGCCTGTTTATCGAGTTTTAATTTTTCAGTATCAATCAAAGCAATGGCTCTTTTTGAGCAAGATTTGATACAAGATGGTGTATCAAGATCCGGGCACTGGTGACACTTTTGTGCTTTTCGATCATCCATTACTACTGCTCCAAATGGGCAGACCAACATACATAATCCACATCCAATGCATTTTTCAGATTGGACTTCTTTATCTTCAATGGCCTCAGTAGGGCAGATGGTTTTACAGGGAGCATCTTCGCACTGTTGACAGATAATAGGATAGTATGTACCTTCAACTTCACGTATCATTATTCGAGATACTCCATGAAGTTTAGAACATGCATCTTCACAGTCTAAACAGCCGTCGCATAAGTCTGGTTGAACTATTAATTTATCCAACTTCTGTCCCCCTATATCCTAAGTTCAGCACATACTTTGTCAACGTATTCCTGAATCTTAGCTTTTTCCTCATCTTCTAGATGTTTAAACCTTTTTTGAGAATTTAAATATTCACTAACTGGTTTTCGTTGCATTGGGCGATAGGTAACCCTAAATTCACCATCAACGATTTCATATAAAATCCAGGAACCGGTTTCCACAGCCAGACGACCCATTTCTATTGTCTTGGATGGATCATAACCCCAGCCAGTGGTACATGGTTGGTTAAGGTGAATATATGCTGGACCTTCAGTTTCAGCAGCTTTTTTAACTTTTTTCATGAAATCTTCTGGATAAGATATGGAAGCGGTAGCCACATAAGGCACACCATGAGCAGCCATTATCATTGGAACATTTTTCTTTGGTTTATCTTCACCAAAACTTTCTTTTCCATGAGGTGAAGTAGTGGTAGAGGCACCATATGGTGTTGCTCCACTTCTTTGTATACCGGTATTCATGTAAGCTTCGTTATCATAACAGATGTAAATCAGGTTGTGTCCCCTTTCCATTGCTCCAGATAAAGCTTGCATACCAATATCAGCAGTTCCACCGTCTCCAGCAAATGCTACCACATTGACGTCATCTTTTCCCTGAGCTTTTAAGGCCCTTTCTACTCCTGAAGCTACTGATGCTGCGTTTTCAAAGGCAACATGTATCCAAGGAATTTCCCATGCGGTTTCAGGATAAGGGGTAGTAATTACCTCTAAACAACCGGTTGCAGATACTGCAACAGTATTTTTACCTAAAACCTTAAGTGCTAACCTAACACCTATGGTAGCACCACATCCTGCACAACCACGGTGACCAGGGGCGAGTAATTCTTCTTCAGGTATTTTCATTTAGACTCCCTCCTTTAGTCCGATCCAGGTAATGTCCTGGGTAGGGTTTTTAGTCTTATTTACAATGTCTTTAATGTGGGTTGGAGTTATATCTCTTCCTCCCAGACCTACTATAAATCCGTAAATATCCACATCTCTGATTGCGGATCTGATATCAGTGTATAAGGCTCCTCCGACTCCGAAGGTAATGTTTTTGTCCAGAACCGCTACTTTATTAGCATTTTTAATGGAGTTGTAAATGTCCTCTTTGGGGAATGGTCGGTAGGTTCTAACTTTCAACATACCTACTTTTTCTCCACTTGATCTTAAATCATCCACAACATCGCGTATAGTACTACAGAGTGATCCCATGGTTATTAATATGATTTCTGCGTCTTCACAGTAGTATTCTTCTACAGAACCATATTCTCGACCAAATATTTCTGCGAATTCCTTATTAACTCTTTTGACAACGTCAATAGATCGTTGCATGCCTAATTCCATTTCGTATCGGGCTTCCATATAATAATCTGGATCCGCTAAAGTACCTATGGACATAGGACGATCTGGATCAAGGTATAAATGGTCTGGTACGTATTCTGGTAAGAAATTGTCAACATCCTCATGGGATGGTATGTCAACCTGTTCTACGGTGTGGGTTAGTATGAAACCGTCTAAACAAACCATACTTGGTAAATGAACATCTTTATCTTCTGAAATCTTGTATGATCGTAGCACTGAGTCCAGAGCTTCTTGACCATCTTCCACATAAATTTGAAGCCATCCTGCATCTCTCTCAGATATAGAATCTTGATGATCGTTCCAAATACTTAATGGGGCTGCAAGGGCCCGGTTAGCATTGGCCATGACAATAGGGGTTCGAAGACCCGCCGCTGCAAAAAGGATTTCATGCATGTAAGCCATACCTTGGGATGAAGTGGCAGTGAATACTCTAACTCCCGCCCCAGATGCACCTACTGCTGCACTCATCGAACTGTGTTCAGATTCTACTCTTATATACTCTGCATCTATTTCCCCATCAGCCACGAACTGGGCTAAATATTCAGATATGGAGGTTTGTGGAGTAATAGGGTAAACAGGGATAACTTGAGGTCTAGCAAGACGCACGGCCTCAGCTATTGCTTTATTGGCTGTCATAACTTTAATAACCATTTTAAATTCGCTCCTATTTTGTATAATTTTAAGTAGCTATTTTAAATAATGCTCCAAATAGCTTTATTATACTTTTATTATTCTCTCTCCATTTTTATGGCTTTTACAGGGCATTCTTCGGCGCATATGCCGCACCCTTTACAATAATCGTAATCAATATCGTGTTCCTTATTTATACAGCCCTCTGGACAGAAAAGAATGCAGTTATCACAGTCTATGCATGTTTCTTTATCAAGTATGGGCTTAAAGGTCCTCCAACTTCCTGTCTTATTATTCCGGGTACTCCCGGGGTTTTTGACAGCTCCTCCGATGGATTCCATGGTAATCACCTGTTAAAACTAATATTTTTAAATTTTTTTATTAAAAAATATATTTTAAAAAAAACTTATTTACTTTTTTTAAAATATTATGATTAATTTATTTCATGTTCTATTTTTTTTATTTGACATGCTCGTAAGCTGATTTAGCAGCATCAGCATTTTTTTCTCCGACTTTACCCGGGAAAGTTTCTTTAATAATTTTTAAAATGGAATCAAGGCTTACTTGACCACTTGCCTTGGCAAAAGCACCGAGCATAACTGTATTTACTATAGGTAAACCTAATTTTTCCAGTGCAATTCCAGTAGCATCTATTACATGGGTTTCAGATCCCTCGTGTTTGGGTGCTTCTCCCTGGGTATTTATTAGTACCATACCCTGGCTTCCAAGGCCTGAAAACACATCTACCACATCTAAAAGTCCTTCGTCAAGTACTACAACATAATCTGGGTTGTAAACCTGGTATCGTCGTCTAATTGGTTCATCGTTTATTCTTGTGAATGCCATGACGGGAGCGCCTCTTCTTTCAACGCCAAAAAAGGGAAATGCTTGTGAATACTTTCCATCTTCGAAAGCAGCCTTCGCTAGAATCTCTGCCGCTGTAACAGCGCCCTGACCACCGCGTCCGTGAAAGCGAATTTCGATCATAATTTACCTCCATTCCTCATAGTTAATCATTATAAATTTTAATATATATACATAATGGTCACATGAAATTAAATATAGTATTAATAAAAATATTAGTTAAATCGTGACAATATTTTGATAGTTATTATCACATTTCTCAGAATAACCGAGGACTTAATCATGAAAGTTATCATTATTACTGGAAAACTGGCAGAAGCACTGGTAAAAAAGGTTTCGGGTCGTTCAAAACAGGATGTATTTGTTCATGTTGTTAATACGCCTATAGCAGCCTTTTTAACTCCCAAAAAAATATCCAATGAGGTTAAAGTACTTGAATCTCACCATTCAATCGAACTGAGCGATGTGGATATGATAATTATTCCAGGTCTCATTCGGAAAGATGCCAAAATAATCCAGGAAGAAACAGGAATTCCGGCTTATAAGGGACCAACTGATGCGGCTGACTTGCAAATAGTTCTTGATGCTCTGGATAAATTAGAACTTTCTACCATGACGTCTGCAGATAAACTTATTGAAGCAGAACAACGTCAAAAGGCCCTAGAATTTATTGAAAATTTTGAAAAAGATGAAAAAAAAACCAGTAAACTACTTAAAAAGCCCAATAATATATTGGTTGGGAAATTACCAGTTGGTGAAGACTTCCCTATGAGGGTTCTGGCAGAGATTGCTAATGCACCTCTTTTAACCACTGAAAATCTTATTAAGAAGGCAGAATACTTTATAAAAAGCGGAGCAGACATGGTTGATATTGGGATGGTAGCTGGTGAAAACCTGGCCCATAAAATTCCAGAGATGGTTTCCACTCTCAAAAATATCGCCGGTGATGTTCCCGTAAGTATAGATACTTTGAACCCACTGGAAATAGAATCTGCGGTAAAATCAGGGGTAGATATGGTTTTAAGTTTAGATCATGGAAATTGCCAGGATGTACTTCCCTTAATGGAAGAAAAACAAATACCCGCAGTTATTCTTCCCACGGATTTTCAAAGGGGATGGGTACCTCATACAGTGGAGGAAAGGGTGAGCTCACTGGAAGAACTTCGCCAGAAATGTAAAAAAATAGATGTGGTGGCTGATTTAATCCTTGATCCTATTAACAGTAGGAGTATTGTTGATTCTATAATGGCCTGTCATCAGTATCATGATAAAAATCCAGAACCTGTTTTTTTTGGTGTAGGTAATGTTACCGAGCTTTTAGATACAGATTCAACTGGCGTAAATTCCCTTCTTTCAGGTATAGCTATGGAATTAGGGGCTAGTATATTATTCACACCTGAAGAAAGTGGTAAAACAGCTCGCAGTGTTTATGAACTTGCAGTATCATCTAAAATGATGTTCCTGGCCCGTAATAGGGGTTCTATCCCTAAAGATCTGGGTATCAATCTCCTGGTTTTTAAGGATAAAAAACTCCCGGAAAAAGTGATGGAAGAATTTGATGTCCCTGTTTTTTCAGCAGAAGGCACTAAAAAATTCGTGCAGGATGAGGCAGGAAGTTTTAAAATTATGGTAAATGAAAAGGAGATAATGGTGGTTCATTATAAAAATATGAAACCGGATGTGGCCATAGCGGGACAATCGGCTAAAAAAATATATGAAGAACTTTTAAACCGCCAGCTGGTTAGTCGTCTGGAACATGCAGCTTATTTGGGCTCAGAACTTCAAAAAGCAGAAATTGCCATGATCACTGGTAAAAACTATACTCAGGACTTTGAATTATTTAAAAAACCTTTTTCTATTTAATTTTTAATTTTAATTAATTATGTCAACCTTAATTAAAATCCTTAATTTACAATAATTTGAGATTATTGTGATATGGTACAAAAATAAATTATTATTATTCAATAATTACATTCAAATTTTTATATCTACAATAATAATATAGCTAATAAAATTGTAGAATTAATTATTTATTGAAAGAATCAAATTAATAATTTATTCAGAATTATAATATAACAAATTTAATCTTTATTCTTAAAATAATTCAATAGAATAATTATCAATTTGACTTAGATTGGAGTAAAAAAATGAAAATATGTACCAAATGTGGTGCTCATGAAGTTATTATTGAAAAAAAACATTCTGGACAAAGACTTTGCCAGGATTGCTTTATTCAAGGTACTCAGCAAAAGGTATTGAAAGATATTCGCAAGTACAAACTTATTGATAAGGGCGATAAAGTTCTGGTGGCCCTATCTGGCGGTAAAGACAGTGTAATGGTTCTGGATATTTTAAATTCACTTTATGAAAGAAATATAATTGATATGACTGCCGTAACCATTGACGAAGGTATTAAAGGATACCGGCAAGATGGAGTAAGAATAGCCCGAGATCATGCCCGGCGTTTAGGAATAGAACACAATGTAGTGACCTTTAAAGAATCATTTGATACCACTCTGGATGATATAATGGCTTCATCTTCTCAAAGGGATGCATCTAATCAAAGAGGGGCCTGTACTTACTGCGGCGTTTTTAGACGCTGGATTTTAAATAGAGAAGCTCGAGATGTGGGAGCAACTAAAATTGCAACGGGCCACAACCTTGACGATGAGACTCAGGCCATTTTAATGAATTATTTAGAGGGAAACATTGAAAATCTCACTCGAATTGGCCCTAAAACCAGTTCCAGAAGTGAAAAGTTTACAGTGAAGATTAAACCCCTTAGGGAGATTCCAGAAAAAGAAGTAGCTCTTTATGTGCTGGCCAGAGATCTAGAAGTGCACTTTGCCGGCTGTCCTTATGCCAGTGATTCCTTCCGAGGTGAAGTGGGCCAATTTATAAAGCAATTGTCTCAAAACCATCCTACTATCATGTACTCAACACTAAGAGGATTTGATAAGTTAAAACCAGTCATAAAAAAAGAATTTGCCAAAGAATTTAATATAGGGTCCTGTAAACAGTGTGGTGAACCATCAGCCCATGAACTTTGCCGTGCATGTATTTTTTGCAGTGAACTGGATAATAAATATTCAAATAAATAGTATTTAGAGGAGATTAAATGAAATTTACACTAATTATTGGTGATGAAAAAGAATCCAGAGATCTTTTAGAAGGCCTTACCATTAAAAATTTTCTGGAAGAAATGGATTTTCCCCTGGAAACAGTGGTTGTTAAAAAAAATGGCCAGATTGTCATAGAAGAAGAAATCATCAGTGAAGGAGATATAATAGAAGTTATTAAGGTTATATATGGGGGATAATCCTTTAAATTGACTATAACTTAAAATTAACCACCCATATGTATTTTAACTAAAATTAATTAATATTTAAGTTATTTATTAAAATTCTTATTTTTTTAATTAATATGAATAATTAAGATTATAATTTATCTAATAAAAATCCTATTTAAGAATTAATTAAAGAAAAAAATCAAATAAATTCCAGGATCGTTAAAATGAAAGTCTACTATGAATGCGCCCCATGTTTCCTTAGACAGGCCAGAGAAGCTCTGGATCTTGCTTGTAATGATGAAAATTTAAAAATTGAAATAATGGAAGAAATAGCTGCTCTTTTAGGTAGAGAATTTCACAAAGACGCGGTTTCTAATATGATTGGAACATCCATTCACCGTTTGATAAAAGAAAAAACTGGTAATGAAGATCCTTTTCATGAAATTAAAGTTAATTGTAATGAAATTGCGGAAAGTTTCCTCCCCCATTTAACGAAATTTCTCCAGGGTGAAGAAAACATGGAGATGTTTATTAAAGCAGCCATTGTAGGAAATCTAATAGACTTTGGAGCTCTTGGTGTGAATGTTGAACCATTGGATATGATGATGAGTGCTCTTGATGAGCCTCTGGAGGTCAACCACACTAAAGAACTGGAAAAATCTCTAAAATCTGTTAAATCTGTTCTTTACCTGGCAGACAATACTGGGGAAATTGTGTTTGACAAGTTATTAATTAATAAGCTTAAAGAATACGATGTTGACATTACAGTGGCCTTAAAGGAAAAACCTATTCTCAATGATGCCTGTCTGGAAGATGCTTATCAAGTGGGTCTGGATAAGGTGGCCCAACTGGTTACCACAGGCACAGATTCCGTGGGAGTCATACATTCTCAAGTTTCTCCCGAATTTCAAAAAATGATGGTAGAAGCAGAATTAATTATATCTAAAGGTCTGGGCAATTATGAGGGCCTAACTGAAATCGAGTTCGGAGAAAAACCAGTATTTTGTCTTTTAAATGCCAAATGTGGCCCCACATCCAGGGATATAGGTGTTGCTCAGGGATCAAATGTTATGATAAAAATTAATTGAATTTTAATATTTTTTTATTTTTTTCATTTTTCATCCTATTCAATTGTTATCAATTTTTATAATTTTCCAGTATAGATTATCGTAAATTATATGTGTAGCAAGCACATACCCTCATTTATGAACATCTCATTTAAAATCTGGGTCATTGCTGCCATATTAATAGTCGTAATTGCCGGGGGATTTATTGCTTTAAACAGTTCTAATAGTAATAAACAGTCATTGGATGCCAATACGACTTCTAAATCTTCTTCTGAGATAAAATGGTACACCAATCTAGATTCTGCTATTAAAGAAGCTCAAAATACCAATAAACAGATATTTGTGGTTTTCTCAGCTAGCTGGTGTCCCGCTTGCCAACAACTGGAATCAGAAACTCTGGTGGATGATAATGTTAAACAGAAAATCTCGCAAAATTATGTTGCTGTGAAAATAGATGTGGATACTAATCCAGAACTTTCTTCAAAATATGGTATATACAGCATACCTACCATAGTATTCATGAATTCTAATGGAGAAGTAATTAAAAAAATTGAGGGCTACCAGTCCCCAGATCAACTTTCAGGTTCTCTTTAAATTATTCATGATTTTAGACATTTTTTCAGAATTTGGAGTATGAAATGGATATTATTCCTTTGATTTCATTTTTAGCAGGAATTGCTTCAGTATTATCTCCCTGCGTTTTGCCAGTTATTCCTCTGGTAATAGGTTACACCCTGGTCGAGCGGAGGAAAACTGAAATTTTAGCATTTGTAGCAGGGCTTTTTTTAATTTTTACCATCACTATAGTCCTCACCATAGTTTTCACTGCTGCAATAAATTATTATCTTAATTATTTTAGAATAATAGCTTCCCTAATCTTGATAGTGCTGGGAATACTGATTATCGCTAATAAAAACCTGTTTAAATTTTCAATTACCCCTGATTCTAATAAAAGAGGCGTTGTGGGATCTTTTATGTGGGGTTTATTAACTTCACTGGCATGGGCCCCCTGTTATGGCTCTTATCTTATAGCTTTAATCACTTTCAGTATTTCAACCGGAAATGCGGTTTACAGTGCTCTAAATTTACTTTTATACACCGCCGGGTTTTCGGTGAGCATATTTATTCTGGGAATATTAGTTTCCAGTGTAAATATTGAAAAATTAGCTGGAAAAGCGGATTTAATAAGAAAAATATCAGGAATTTTAATTACAGGGGCAGGAATTTACATGATTTGGCTGGCTATGATTTAAGAGAAGTATAATATTCCATTCACGAATTAATTTCTTTCTCTCAATTTTGGGTTTAATTTAATTATTAGATTTATTTATAAGAATTTTAAATAGAATATTAATTAATGGATTTTGAATTTGAACAAAAGTGTCAGAAAGTTTAGCTTGGTGTAATTTATGAAAGTGGGTTTCGTGGGATTTGGTGAAGTTGCTTCTAATCTTTCAAATGGGCTTTTAAATAGTGGCGTAACTGTTTTAACATGTTTACATGGTAGAAGTCTTAGTACAAAAAACAAAGCTCTTGATATGGGTGTAAATATTTGTAATAGCCACCGGGAACTTGCTGAAACTTCTGAAATACTTATTTCGGCTGTTACACCATCTACTGCCCTTGAGGTTGCCCGGGAGATGGGAAAATATTCCCGGGGGATTTATGTGGACATTAACAATGTTTCTCCTTTAACTGTAATTGAGGCACTGGGACTGGTGGAAAATAAAAAGACAGTAGATGCTGCCATAATTGGTAGTGTAAAAAGAAACGGCCCGGAAGTCCAGATTATTGCTTGCGGGGACTCAGCCAGTGATTTTGCAGTTTTAAATGACTATGGCCTTAATATAAAAATCATGGGCACTGAAATTGGTAATTGTTCTCAAATAAAAATGCTGAGGAGCTCTTATACTAAAGGAGTGTCTGCAATTCTATGGGAAACCATTGGAGCAGCATATGAACTGGGAATTGATGAAGAAGTTCTGGAAATTATTGGGCAAACCGAAGGCCCTCAATTTGAAAATTCTTCTAAATCACGGTTATTAAGTAGTTTTAATCATTCCAAGCGACGATATGAAGAAATGAATGAATTAAAAAATCTTTTATCTGGTACAGAGGATCTTTCAATGGTGGATGCTATTGAAAAAACATTTGAAATCATTTATGAAAAAAATCGGGAATTAAATAAAGATCAAAAAGAACAATTAGATTTTAAATCATATAAGGAGATTTTTAAGGCATTAAATGATATCAAATAGTCTATTTAAGGTGCCCTATATTTATTTTGATATAAAGAGTTTTTAGTTTTAAACTATTATCATTCTAATTCTCATTCTAATTCTAATTTCATTCTCATTATTCCTATAACCGCATAAAATTAATTTTTTTTAAGTTATTATTGAAAAATTATTGAGAGTAACTATATATTTTTTTAAATTTATTCCAATTACATAATTATTTAGAAATGTATGGAACATAAAATAATATATAATATATTTTCTAAAATTAAAAAGAAATTTTTTGCAAAAAATATTTTGACAATCCACTATTAATTAGATTTCAAATTCAAATTCATAATTTAATCGAATAGATAATAAATAAATCTTAAAAATTGATTTAGAGGGTGAGATTGTGCGTGGTCTTGATGAACAGACAAAAGAATGTAAAGAAGCACTGGCTAAACTTGTAGGTAAAAAAATCCTGGAAATCGATTTTAAATCATACAATGAGGAATGCTGGAGGGTTTACATAAATACAGATAAAGGAAAAATGGTAATGACTTTCTGTAAAAAATGGAGCTGCCCTGTTGTTGAAATGAGAGAAGATGCATGTTTTAAAGAAGGAGAAAAGGATTTTTGAATTAATTACACTAATAAATTAACCCACATTAATCCTAATTCTTATTCCCCTTTCCTTTTCCACAACCTGGGCATTTATTGGAATAAAGTGAGAGTCAATTAGAAGGCGAAGATAAGTCGCCATTTCTGCAGGTAATTTCATAGGACTTTTAATTTTCTTTTTTTCTGTTCTAATTTCACAGGCCAGAAATCCGTTTTGATCCACGTAAATTCCAGCATTCATACCTGATTTTAATTGTTCGACCTCAAAACTCCGGATACTTAAACCGGCATCAAAAATCAAACAGGGAGGGTTTTGAAGCTTAATTCCTTTTCTGAATTTTTCATGAGCTTCGGCCACACTTAAATCATGTTCCTTTTTTTGAGAAACAAACCAGGCTCTTTCAATTACCCTATCAACTTTCTGGTCTGGAGGGATAATGCCCTGTTTTTCATAGGATTTTATTAGATCCAAAACTTCTTTTTTGGTAACTTCTTCCTCCAGAGCACTTATGGCCAGGCGGGTGAGCACAGGCCCATAACCTGCCTTTCTAAAAGCAGCCCAAATTTGAGGTTCTTCTCGATAAAATCTGCCTTTAATAATGGAATTAACGGCATCAGCATTTAAATGAGCAATTTCCATTAATTTTGAACGGGAATATTTATTCATTCTTTTGGTTATAGTATCCAGATTTCTTTGTCCCGGAATAGTTCCTTTTTTGATTCCTTTTTCCAGAATCTTGATGGTACTTTGGGGGAGGACTTGATCCAGTTCTGGTGGTATTTCCATGTTGTTTTCGATTATCTGGCGCCTTATTTCTCTGCCTGAAACCTTTCCCCCCATGGAAAGTTCATCTATAATATGAAAACGCATTTTACGATGATATTTTTTATAAAGAAACTCATTCACGGCAAACCATCTTATAACATTCCTGTTGGGAAGATTTCGGGGAATACCGCTGAATATTCCTTTTGCAGCGAATTTTTGGGCCTTTTTGGTAAGCATGGGAATAGAAACATCCACTCCTGCAGCGTCAACATAATCAACTGCCCCATCTTCAATCATCATGGCTATCCTTATAGGGACACTGTAAGCAAGTGTAAGACGATGATGTAGTCCTTCAATGGGTACTACTCTATCAGCACCTGCTTTAAGGGCCATTTCTTTTCTTGACTCATAATCAGCAAAAAATGGTGCATGATTAGCACTATATTCCTTATTGAGATAAATTACGACTTCATCTCCAGTTTTCTCAGCTATATCTCGGCCTTTTTGTATGAGTTTAACGTGTCCTTTGTGGACGGGGTCAAAATCAGCACTTATTCCAATCATGATTAATTTCCTTGGATATTTTCCCTTTTAAATTAATAATCTAATTTAAAAATATTATGTAAAAATATTTCTTAATTTTATTCTCTAAACTACTCTTAAATTGTTGAAATTATAAGAATGCTATTATAATTTATTTGCATTTATCGGTTATGTTCTGATATAATTTTTATATTCTTGACTAAATCCACTTTTTCCAAATTTTTCTTAAGATAACGCTCTTCCAGGGAAGAATCATAAAACAAATCCTCATCCAGAGGTATCCACAGGCCAATAACTTTACAGGAAGGATTAATTTCACTTATAATATTTTTAAGAATCTCTACTGACTTTCTTATTTGATTTTCCTGTGTTTGGGGGCTTTGTGGATTACCTGCACAATCGTCGTGACCCACAATGAATATTATTTTAGAATCATGAATATTCAATGAAATTTTAACTTTTTCTAAAATAGAATCAAAAAGAGGGTTTTCCCTGTCTGATAATATATTTACTATGCCCGGTTCAGTAATCATATCTACAAAGGGGATATTGTAGTCATTAATTATCCATTGCAATACCGGTAACTGAATTCTACCATCAATACAATTTAAACAAGTTGCGAATTTTCCAGAAGTTTCAGGGGTCTGTTGCATTCAATCAGCTCTTTGGTTATTTATTCGATGTATTTTGATAAATTTTAATCAGATTAAGATTTCTTCATTAGAAAATGTAAAATGAGTTTATAATTAATTATAAATAAATTATTAATTAATTTAATTTTTGGGATACTGAATCCTGGAAGGAGATCTATTTATGTCTCCAAATTTAGTTTCTGCTTCCCACTCAACCTTACAATCGCATTTAAACTCTTTTATAGTGCTCTGATCGAGATTTGATTTCATTATTATCTTTTTCAAATTAGAATTACAGTTTTTACAATTGTAAGGGCCTCTTCTTGTTCCAAAACCAGAGGTATCCATTATGGACGGTATTTTCACGGATTCTCTTACTCTATTTATAACTTCCAGAACACTCCATATGCGGGGAGGCTGATAAGAACCTTTGCGCCAGAGTTCTTCCATCACTGTGCCTTTATGGATAGTTGAAGGACAGAATGAAACACGGTCTACGCCTTTTGCTTCGGCATAAACTGCAGTCTGGACAGCTTCTTCTATGGCATCTTTTTCAGAAGTTAAAATTGGTTTTACAAGAATATATGCCTTTGATTTTATTTTATATTCTTTTTTAAGATCTTTAATTATTTCCACAGCTTTTTCAAAGTCTTTTTTGGTGAAACCTTTATTTACTTTGAATTCGCGGGTGTAATCACTGTATGTTTCTAAACCCATACTTATTTCAAATATTTTATCTGGAATCAAAGAACAACATCCTATAAGCTCTTCTTTTGTCACATATTCTGGTCTGGACTCTACAATAATTTCAATAACATTTTCCAGTCCATTCAAAGTTTTTAATATTTCGTTCCGGGCTTCAGCAGGAAACTCATCTGGATTTAAAAAACTTCCGGAAGTAAATATTTTTAATGCGGTAGGTTCTGTTATATCGTATCTTCCCATTAAATCATTAAAAATTTCAATTATTGTAGAAGCAGAAACTGGTTCTAAACTGGACTCAGAAATGTAACTGCACATGGAGCAACCTCCACTTTCAGCTAGTGCCCATGCACAGCCAGTTGTTGGTAAAATCATGAATATTGTGGGTGCTTCCCCAGAATAAGTGAGGTCTTCATGAGACCAAGTGGCCGAAAGTTCCTGGGGAGTTTTTTCTTTTATTCTTTTTAGAGCTTTTGACCTTATTTCGTGTGAAAGTTCTTTAATTTTCATATTTTTGCCTATTAGGTGATGTAATTAAAATTAGGTAGTAATGGTTTAATTTATAACCATGTAGAATTATTATATTTAAGATTAGATTATTAGATAAGATTAAATTAAGTTTTTTTTATTATTCAATTTTAGATAATGATTTTCTTCTATTTTACATGGATTAAAACCAATTAATTGAATATTATTTTTTTACTATTGACTCATTTATTTATTAAGTCATAAATATTTACATATATTATTATTAAGACTATCTAAAATATCATTAAATTGACAAAAAGATATTAATTAAAAAATATTTACATCAATATGTTTCGTTAATCAATTAAAGTAATCAAATAAATGAGATTATTAAACGATATATGTATCTGCACTTAGCATTTGATTAATAAATAATTCTTCAAATAATCTTATTAAAAATATGGGGACTAAAATGAGCTTTTACGATCTTTCAAAGGAAGAAAGAATAGAAATTGTTCAAAAAATGGAATTGGAAGTAAAATCAGACCTTGATAATTCTTTAAATGGAAACATCTTGCGATATGCTTCAGATGACGATACATACATTCGTAAAAATCTTTACCTTATTCTGAGCCGTTTGTACTTGAATGAACCCGATTTTAAAGAAAAGGTAATGGAATCAACTAAATTGCTTTACCAGAGCTCTGATGAAAAACAGAGACAGACCGCGGTTTATGTATGGGGTGAAATTGGTAAAATTGATTTTGATGCAGTGGTACTATTTTTGGAAAAGGCCTTGAATGATAACAGTAAAAAGGTTAAAAGTTCCATAATAGGCTCTTTAAAAAAAATGGGAGATAAAAATCATCAACCTACTTTAAGTTTTGCTCAAAAATTTATAAATCACCCTGATCCTGAAGTTAGACGATTAATTGTACATGGAATAGAACTCAGGGGTCGAAATCATCCGGAAGAGGTATTACCATTACTTTACCAGCTTCAAAATGAAGTAACGCCCCGGGTAAAAAATATGGTTATTCATGTGATCGGTCAGATTAGTTATAAAGAAGGATGTCTGGAAACAGTAATTTTAGAGATTATGAACTGGGAAAACAAGGAACTGGTGAAAAAATCACTTGAAGAAATAATTAAAGTTCATAAAAGATATAATTTTGCCTATAAATCAGAAAAAGAGGCAAAATCCTACATTAAAAGCAAATTTGGCTTTAATTTCATCCCTGATGATTAATAAATATAATTAATGTTGTTTGAATAAAAAGTCTGAATAAACAATTTAAATTATTTTAAATTATTAAAGTTAGTCTTATTTAGGTGATATGGTGATTAATAAAATTAAATCAAAATCAGTCCTTAATAAGCACAAAAAAAGAGATAGCTGGTTTTTAGAAGATTATACGCTAAATCCTTACTTAGGATGTTCTTTTAATTGTATTTATTGTTATGTTAATGGGAGTAAGTATGGACAAAATATTTCTCAGGGGATTTCAGTAAAAACTAATGCGGCAGATGTATTATATAGGCAATTAAAAAATCGGGCCAGAAAAAAGGAATATGGGATAATTGCTCTGGGTTCGGCCACTGATCCCTATATGCATCAGGAAAAAGATTTAAAGATGACAAGGGAGCTCTTAAAAATTATCTATCGCTTTCATTTTCCTCTTAATTTATTTACTAAATCTGATCTTATTTTAAGAGACATGGACCTTTTGAAAAAGATTGATAAATCTTCTAAACTCCCCCATGATCTGGAGTCTTCTCTGGGCAGGGGAACAATTGTTACTTTTTCTTTTTCAACCATGGATTTGGAATTGGCCCGAATATTTGAACCTTGTGCCCCTTCACCCATAAAAAGACTGGAAACTATGCATAAATTAAAAGAAGAAGGATTTTTAGTAGGGGCCTGTTTGATGCCCCTCTTACCATTTATTTCTGATACTCCAGATCAGCTGGAAACCATGATAAGTAAAGTAAAAGATTATGGTGGAGATTTTATTTTAACCGGGGGGATGACTTTATTTGGAGATAAACCAAATGATTGCCGGGTGAAATATTATACTGCCTTGAAAAAACACTTTCCAGAAGCTTTCCAAAAAACTAAACTTATTTTTGATAAATCTGATTATCCTCCTTTTGATTATCAAAGCAAAATTTCTAAATTAGCTTCTGATATTTGTGCTAAATATAATATTAGAACTAGCATAATCTGAGTTCTATTAATGGACATTTTTAAATTCTTAGAATTTGTAATTTATTCATGCACTAGAAAAACAAATATTTCAAAATTCTAAAATTAACTGGTTCTAATGATTTAGATTATCAAAAAAAATCTTAAAATAAAACCTTAATTATTACAATATTTTTTTAAAATTAGATTAATTATTAAATGCCTTAAAAAGAAAAATAAAAGAAAAATATGGGTTTAGAAGTTATCTATAACTTCTCCCAGTAATTTTATGGATTTTTCTTTGTCTGGTCCAATTGGGGAACCGGCTACGTATTGGGTTACACCCATTTCACCTAATGCTTCAATCTTAGGTACAAATTCTTCTGGGGTACCTACAACAGAGAAGGCTTCCATTAAAGCGTCGTCGACAGCTCCGATAGCTCCACCGAAGTCACCTTTACCGATTAAGGCTCCGATTTTAGCTCCAGTGTCTGGGGCTAGTCCGTGTCTTTCTAATACTGGTGGAGGAGATCCAGCAGCAATGAAAGCGACTACGATTTTTGCAGCTCCTAAAGCTTTTCCAGCGTCATCGTCAATGGAACAGCAAGTGTAAGCAGCTACATCTACATCAGACATACTTTTACCAGCAGCTTCTGCTCCTTCTTTTATTAAAGGCACAGCAGCTTCAAAGTCTTTTGGGTTTGATGCGTTAATTAATGCACCGTCGGAGAATCCACCAGCGGTTTTTAACATCATTGGTCCTTGAGCACCCATGTAAATTGGGATTTTTTCTTGGACAGCTTTAGTACCACCTAATTGTGCACCAGTTTCAGTCTTTCCACCAGCCATCATGATTTCCATCATAGCGATGGCGTTTTTGATGGTACTGACCGGTTTATCCCATGGAATTCCAAGGGCATCAAAGGTAGCTTTGTCACCAGGTCCAATACCTAAAGTTGCTCTTCCGTTGGAGAGTTCGTCTAGGGTAGTAATTGCGGAAGCAGTTATAGCAGGGCTTCTAACGTATGGGTTGGTTACACCAGGTCCCATTTTAATAGTTTCGGTTCCTGCAGCAATTAATGCTAAGGTTTCATATACGTTTTTATTGTTGTAGTGGTCAGTGATCCAGGCGTATTCAAATCCTACATCTTCTGCCAGTTTTACAAGCTTTACAATTT
>CAVOPP010000007.1:202500-274696 GCA_963698135.1 uncultured Methanobacteriaceae archaeon
TTCTATTATCTGTGGTTTTTTTTCATTTTCACATTCAATAGTAAAAACGGTTCTATTGTATTCGGTTATTTCCTCGGCTAGATTGGAGAGAGTAGTGTCTTTTTTGGCCAGAATTTCTAACATTTTAACCGCCGCAAAAATAGCATCAAAACACATCTGAAATTCTGGGAATACATACATTCCTGGTTCGTCACCACCAAAAACTGCATCGTGTTCTACAACTCCATTTAAAACTTGATTTACAGATGTTTTGATTAATTTACCATTTCCCTGGGTCATTATTTCTTCTAACGATTTTGAAACAACCACTGAAGATACTATAGTGCTCCCTGGATTTTCTTCCAGGGCGTATTTACTGAATATGCCCAATATGGTTTGATCTCTAACCAGATTTCCTTTTTCATCAATGAAAACCGCCATATCCCGGTCATTATCTAATATGATCCCCATATCTCCACCTATGGCAGTGGTAAGTTCAGATACCAATGATATTCTTCTGGGGTTTGGTTCTGGATGCACCAGATTGTATTGGTCGTTTTTACAACCAATAATGATGGTGTTGCTTATTTCATTCATTATTTGGGAAGCAAATGGCGTTTTTAAGCCTTCTTCACAGTCTAAAACCAGTAGAAATCCCTTATCTCTTATCAGTTTTATTGGGGCCTGTTTAAGTATCCCTTTTAAATATTTTTCATAATATTTATCGACATACTTTAAATTACCTATTTCATTCCAGGGAACCTTTTCAGTGTGTCTTTGTTCTAAAGGAATCTCATGATCACTGAATATTTTTATATCAATGTCTTCAGGGCGTAAATGGGATCTTGAAACAGTAATCATGGTACTGGCATCATATGATTCCAGAGAAAAATGTATAACTGGTATGGGAACAATTCCAAAGTCTATTACATTAATTCCTGCGGACATAAGGCCTGTAGTCAGACTTCTTTTAATCATTTGGGAGGGAGTATGTAAATCACGACCAACTAAAATATTTTGACCCGGACCCAGATAATTACCAAGTAGGGTCCCTAAATGAGAAGCAAATTTATTAGTTATTTCAGTATTTACGACTCCTCTTAGGTCCTGTACATATTTTGACAATGAAATTCCCCCATTACATCAAATTAACCGATAATAATTTAGAAAAATGAACAGAATATTATCTATCTTCCAGAATATAATCAGAATCCACCATAGATTCTGGTAAAATTTTAATTTTCTTTGTGATGGAGCTATTGGAACGAACTAAACTATATGGGCCCATTTCCACGGAATTTCCTAAAATTACTCCTTTTTCAATAATACAACCTTTATCAAGAGTACATTCAGAATCCACAATACAATCTTTCAGATAAGAATTGGCCATTATTTTCGTATCTGAAAATATAACAGAGCCTTTTATAGTTGTATTCTCCTCAACCAGCACATTTTCCCCAATAACCGTGTCTTTTCCCAGAATACAATTTTTTTCTATTTTTGAATTGTCTCCAATGACTACTGGACCCATAATTCTTGTTTTATCATCTATCTGAACATCTTTTCCGACCCATATGTCTCCAAATTTCCCCACACTTTCATCTAAATTTTTTCCAGGTGGCACCGGAAAGATTTTCCTGTTGAGTACGTCACGATTTGCCTTTAAAAATGTTTCAGGCCTCCCAACATCGTTCCAGTAGCCGCGGGAGATAAAACCATAAATTCCGGCTTTTTCCCGGATTAACCTGGGAAAAACATCTTTAGAAAAATCAATTTCTGATTTAGTGTTATCCATATAATCAAATATTTCTGGTTCTAAAACATAGGTTCCAGTATTGGCAATTTTACTAAAAACTTCTTTTGGCTCGGGTTTTTCTAAAAATTTATTAATTTGGTTGTCTTGATCCATTACAGCTATGCCAAAATGTGTTGGATCCTCAACAGGGGTTAGTAAAATAGTGGCCAGAGCATTTTTCTTCCGGTGGAACTCTAATAATTTTTTAAGATTAATATCCACCATCACATCCCCACTTAAAACAAAAAAAGTATCATTCAAAAGGTTTTTGGCGTTTCTAACGCCTCCAGCAGTGCCCATGGGTGTTTTTTCCACTGAATATTTAATATTTAATTGGGAGTGGGTTTTTTTGAGTTGTTTTTTTAATTGGGTCTTTAAATAGTTTAAAGTTACCACTATATCATCGTAACCGTTAATTTCAAGTTTTTCAATAATATAATCAATCATTGGTCTGTTAGCAACAGGGATAAGTGGTTTAGGCCTTGATAGGGTTAAAGGACGTATCCTACTTCCTTTCCCTCCGGCCATAATTATAGCCTGTACCATGTATTATAATATGAAATTCACCCTACATAAGTTTAAGCAAAAAAATAATTATATGTCCTTTATTTGTCTATTTGACCTTTAAGAATGCTTTAATTAATCTAACAACCATCTGAAAAGTCTAAGAACTTCCGTGATATTGTGCACGAAAAATGATGCGCTGTTTTTGATGTAGGCCGGTATCTCCTGGGAGATTACCAGTATGCTGGCACTGACTATTAATTGGTCCTTTTCTAACTCATTAAGTCTTTTAAAAGCGTCGGCATCAGTTATATCGTCACCTAAGTAAATAATTTTTTTTAATTCATAATCTTTGATTATTTTATGGATTATGGTTCCTTTATTATAAGTTGAGGGTGGTTTTATTTCCACTAATTTTCTACCTTCAGATATTTGGAGGTTTTTTGATTGTGGACTTTCTTTGATAGAATCTATTATCTTGACCCGTACCATCTCTGGATTTTCACATTGTCGATAGTGAATGGAACTGCAAATCCCTTTATCCTCTAAAAATATGCCACCTATGCCGGACAACTCTTCATTTAATTGTTCACTTAATCGTTTTACTTGCCATAAATATTCTTCGACTTCAGGGGCTATAGAATATTCTCCATCAAAAATGAATTCCAGTCCGTGATTACCCACATAAAGTATTCCATCAACCCCTACCATCTCCTGAGCATTGTATACTGACCGACCACTTATTACAGCCACTAATTTAAATTTTTCTTTAAGCTTAATAATGGTATGCTTCATATTTGGACCAATAACGGCTTCTCCAGGGGTCGGAGCTATTTCACTAATCGTGCCATCAATGTCTGTAATTATGGCCGTGTTTTTATCATTTTTAAATTTATTTATTACTTTTAAATTGTCAAAAAGATATTTGGCCATTTATAATCTCCTAAATTTAAAAAAATTATTTTAATCTTTAGTTTATCAATAAGCACAATAAATTAATTATTTCTAAGTTTTTAACAAATACCATTAGCACCATTACCGCATGCAACTTATTTACAATACTCCCTGAAATTTAGAATAACTTCATAGGGGTCATCCGCCACAACGGTACTTCCAAAGAGTTCCATTCCTCCTATATCTGCAGTGGGTCTGAAAATACTTCCTCTATCTATAATTTTAATCAAATAGGGAAATTCGTATTCCTGATCCATAGGTGGGCAGTAAATGGATAGATTGTAACTGTGAACTCCCATAATATCTATAAAACATCTTAGTACTTTAAAAATGACATTTTTTGCGCTATCACTTTGGTGGGGCGCCTCTGAAGGAATAATGATTATTTCTTTTTCTTTGGTTGGGGTAATACTGGCATACAACCTCACATCCTTTACTTGGTGGGCAAGGCCCAGTGAATCATGTAGTTTATACAGATCCTGGAAATAATTGGTATTGTGTTTTCTCTGATATTTGGCATGTGTCTGGTTAAGGGCCTCCATTTTTGCATAAGCAATACCTTTAGTCATGAGAATTTGGGCATGTCCATGTATTTGGGAAGCACCGGCTTTGTAAAGACAGTTCCAAACAAAAAAAGGGAATTTATAGGTTTCATCCTGCTGGAATACTTTGTGGAACCAGTGAAAAGCAGTGTCAATATAATCAGAAAGTTCTTCCAAACTAAATTCCAGAGGGTCGTGATTGTTGAAAATTACTAAACTGCTCCATACATCATATTTGGCCAGATTGGCCGCAGTCATAGAATATTTTCCGTAAATTCTACCAAAATCGTCTTTGGGAGTGAATATTCTTGGTTGGCAAAAATCACAATCTTTTTTAGAGTCATTAATTATCTTTGAAAGCTCTATATTTTGGTTATTAAGATCAATTTTTTCCATTCCGGGTCTATTTGTCCGCAAGTAATTAAAAAGAGCACCTTCACCTGTCCATTTATTGTAAGTTTTCACAATTTTCTGATTTTCAATTCTAAAAAATGTCTCTTCTGTTGTTTCAACATTCCCTTGTGGTGTTGGCTGGCTAAAATTTTTGTATACTTTATTTTTTAGCTCAGAAGGAATTTTCAGAGATCCTATTCCAAAATAAACATTATAAATTCGTTTAAAAATTTTATATGATTCTTTGTCGTACTGCTTCAAGTGATTTATCCTGTCTTCCAATCCAATAATGGAAGCCATAATCACACCCCTAATAAATATTGAACTTCAGAATATTTATAAATGAACAAAACATAACTTAAAAAATTATTTTAGTTAAGGCTTTTTAATACCTAATCAATGCATACTAAGCATCCTGATGCATATTAAGATTTAAAATTTATAAGGCAATATTATGAAAGCGTTGTTGCTAAGGGTTGGAATTGACAAGGGATATGGGGGAGCACTTGCACCTATTTTTAAAGATGGTTCTTTTGAATATATTCCCATACCCGAATTTAAGACGAATTCAACTGATAAAAGAACGTTTACAACTACTTATGGGATAAAAAACAGATTTTTGGGCGAATATCTACCAGAAAAAACAAAAAATCAGCAAATTCATTTTGATCCAGAGTTTGAAACATTTACTTATGGTGATGTTTCACCTTCAAAAAATAATTATCTTTTGAAACTTGAAAAAAATGACATTCTGGTTTTTTATGCTGGATTAACCCCTTATAAAAACGATAAATTTGAGGAAGCACTTTATATTATTGGTTATTTCACGGTAGAAACTGTAATTGATTTTAATCAGTTAAATTCTTTTCAAAAAGCGGAATTAAGTTCTAAATACTCAAATAACGCCCATATTAAAACCAAAGATCTTGAAAATTTGGTTATTGTTGCAGGAAACCGTAAAAGCCGTTTAATGGATAGGGCCATATTGATAAGCGAGCGGCGCTTGAATAAAATTGGCCGTAATTATCATGCTGTGTCCTCTCAAATGGAAAAATATCTGGGTATAAGGGGTTCTATACAAAGAAGTATTCCTCCCCGGATGATTGAAAAAAAGGATAATCTGGCTAATTTGAAGACTATAATTGATTATGAATAACAATAATAACAATAACAAATTAGTTAAAATTAGAATTAAAAAATTAGATTAGAACAAAAAAAGTTATTCCTGAAGTTTTTTTTACTTCAGGAACTTTATCACTGCTGTTCCGTTGGAGGCGGTATATAACAGCTATGAAATTAATTTATGCCCATATTAATTGATTTGTATTTTTAGTAATTCAGGTAATTAGTAATTCAGGTAATTTTGTTCCTGAAGTTTTTTTTACTTCAGGAACGTTATCAATGCCGTTCCGTTGGAGGCGGTTTTTACGGCTATGATCTTGATTTAAAATTTTTTTATTTTGTGAATTAGTAATGAAATGTAATTTTCCTAATGGTAATATTTGATTTATTTTTTTATTAGGGAGAGTGGTATTCCCTATCTGATTATCATTCAAGAGACCATCCCCCCAGTTGGACCCTTTATTAGGAATTTATTTACTATTATATGATTCCTAACTGATGATCAGTTATACCTCTTTCCCCAATAATAGTCATTGCAATTCTTTTTGTATAGATGATTATTTTTTGTCATTAAATTCTTTAATTAGTTGCAAGGTATTAAATTCTAAATCACGTTCTAAAACTCGTAACCTTTCTGATAAAAAGTCCAATACTCTTTTCTTTTCTGTAAAGGGCACATCTCTTTTAGAAAGCATGTTAATTAATTCAGTTATACTACGTGCTGAATAGGTGCCTTTTGTTTCGTCGATTAAAATCAAATCTCTTTTTCCAAACTCCTTTGCCGGAGACACAAAGACTGCCCCAAAGACATTTCCACGACTATCTTTAACATCTATGGAACTGAAAAATTTATTTTCAATTTTATCTTTCATTCTCTTTCACCTAGTTACATCTTAATACAGCATAACTTATATACTTTTCCGTACATAATCTCAGTAAGATTTCAATAAAATTGCAGGTAAGATTTAGCGAGCTAGATATAAAAAATTTAGTGAATAAATAATGTTATACGATTAAAGCGTCGTTTTATACAGTTTTAATGGATATTTATGTAGAAAAGTGCAAATTTAAGTACTTTATGAAATAAATTATAGATGGGGAGGTTCAGTTGAAAGAGTATAGTGTTTCCAAAATTGGAATTAATGAAGAAAAGTCACTGGAATTTCTTTCTAATATTCTGGATAACCTCAAAGAGAGTTTCTTAATTTTAGATGATAATTTAATAATAAAATACTTTAATAAGACTGCTGAAATGGCTACAGGTCTCAAAAGTAGTTTAATCATAAATAAACCTTTTTTTGAAGTTTTTGAAGGTGCTAGAGGATCTATTTTTGAAGAAAAATTTAATTGGGTTTTAAAAAATAGAAAAGAAGTAACTTTTGAAACTTTTTATGATAAAGAACCCTATAAAAACTGGTATGAAATAAGGATTTATCCCTATGGGTCTGAGATTGCTATATTTATAAATATTATAACTCCACGCAAATTAGCTGAACAGTACCAGGCTGAAAGTGAGCAATGGAACCAGATATTGCTTGAAAATGCAGGTGTAGGTATTGGATATTATAATCCTGAAGGAAAAATTTTGATTTATAATAAATTAGCAGCAAAACACCTGAATGGATCTCCAGAAGATTTTGCTGGAAAACATGTAAATGAAATATTTAAACCCAAAATGGCCTCATTAATTCTGAAAAGAATAAAAAACACCATTAAAGCAGAAAAAAAACTGGAATTTGAAGATTTTTTTAATGCACCGTCCGGTAGAAAATGGTTTTTATCAAATTATGTAAGTATTAAAGATTCCAAAGGCAACATAATGGGTGTACAAATAATTTCACAGGACATTACACTAAGAAAGCTTTTTGAAGAAGAGCTAATTAAGAGTGAAGAAAAGTACCGGAACCTCTACAAATCTATGAATGAGGGGGTTGCTGTCCATAAAATGGTATATGATACCCCGGGAAACGCTATTGATTATGTTATAACTGAAGTAAATCCTTCCTATGAAAAGTTACTGGGACTCAAAAAGGAAGATGTAACTGGAAAAAAGGCATCAGAAGTTTATGGAACAAAAAAACCACCTTATGTGGATATTTATGTTTTAGTAGCAGAAACAGGAAATTCAGAACATTTTGAAACCTATTTTGAGCCAATGGGTAAATATTTTTCCATATCTGTCTTCAGTCCTAGAATCGGTGAATTTGTGACTGTTTTTGAAGACATTACTGAACGTAAAAGATCTGAAAGAGATTTGATGTTAAGTGAAAAGAAGTTTAGAACTGCTTTTGAAAATTCATCTATGGGAATGACTATTAATGATACGGATGGCACGTTTATCGACGTAAATGATGCCTTCTGTAATATGCTGGGCTATTCCCGTGAAGAATTATTGTCTCCATCCCTTAATTATTTATCAATTACTTTTGCAGAGGATGAAGAAATAAGTAAAAAATATGTCAATAGTCTTTTAAATGGGGAAAAATCATTTTACAACTTAGAAAAGAGATATCTGCACTGTGATGGGGGCATTATATGGGTATATTTGACTCTATTTTTAATTCGAGACGATGAAAATAATCCATTGTATTTCATAACTCATATTCAGAATATAACTGCCTGGAAAAAAGCTCAGGATGAGATTATACAACAAAATCAGCTTTTAGAATTAGCTCATGTGTTTGTAGTAGATAATGATGACCGCATTATTTTCTGGAATAAAGGGTCCGAAAAATTATATGGCTGGTCCCAGGAAGATGCTTTAGGCAAAAAATCTTATGAACTTCTCAAAACAAAATTTCCAAAACCATTAGATGATATAAAGCTGCAATTAAACCTCCAGGGGCATTGGGAAGGGGAATTAATTCATAAATCTAAGGACGGAAAACACTTAACTGTTGCCAGTCACTGGGTGAGTCAATTTAATGATTCTGGAGAGAATATTGCCACACTGGAGGTTAATAATGACATTACTGAACGAAAAATTGCCGAGGAGAATCTCAAAGAAACTTTAGAAGAGTTAAGGAGATCTAATGTTGAGTTAGAACAATTTGCTTATGTAGCTTCCCATGATTTGCAAGAACCTCTTCGAATGATAACCAGTTTTCTACAGCTACTTTCTCAGAGATATGAAGGGAAATTAGATTCTGATGCAGATGAATTTATTGAATTCGCCGTTGATGGAGCATTACGAATGCAGGATTTAATAAATGATCTTTTAATATATTCTCGAGTTAGTCGTAAGGCCAAGAAATTTGAAAATTTAAGTTCTGAATCTGCTCTAATTCAAGCTATATTTGATTTAAAGGTATATGTGGATGAAAAAAAAGCAAATATTACTTATGATTCATTGCCGGTGGTTTTTGGAGATTACAATCAGTTTGTTCAACTGTTTCAAAATTTTATTATTAATTCCATTAAATATTCCAGCAATGATCCAGTAATCCATATTTCTGCTGAAAAAAAAGAAGACTACTGGATTTTCCAGGTAAAAGATAATGGTATAGGCATAGATCCTAAACACCATGAAAAGATATTCAGAATTTTCCAGCGATTACATCGTGATGTTGATTATAGTGGTACAGGCATAGGATTGGCCATATGTAAACGGATTGTTGAAAGGCATGGGGGGGATATTTGGGTTGATTCTGAATTAGGAAATGGTTCAACTTTTTATTTTAAAATTCCAATTAGATTAGATGAAATTAGGGGAGATGAATTTGAGCGATAAATTAAACTACAACTATGAAATCCTTATTGTAGAAGATAATATTGGGGACATAAGGCTTATTAAAGAGGTTTTTAGAGATTTGGGCTTGCATAATAACATGCTTATTGCCCGGGATGGGGAAGAGGCCATGAAAATTTTGTGTAGAGAAGGTGAATACCTTAATGCACCTCTCCCAAAACTTATACTTTTGGATCTTAATCTTCCTAAAAAAGATGGTAGGGAAGTTTTATCTGAAATTAAGTCTCATAATGAGCTAAAATCTATTCCAGTTATTGTATTGACCACTTCTAATTCAGAAGAGGATATTATTAACACTTACTGCAACCATGTAAATGCATTTATAACCAAACCAACTGATTTAAAACAATTTTCAAAGGTTTTAAGAGGAATTCAGGATTTCTGGTTTAATGTGGTAAATTTACCCCGGTGATACTATGCTAATAAACGTTTTTTTAATAGAAGATAATCCTGGTGATGCTTATATCATTAAAGAAATGCTTAAGGAAATTGAAACCACACAATTTAATTTAATAACTGCTGATAGTCTTGAAAAAGGTTTAAATGGACTTAAAAATAGTAAATTTGATATTTTGCTGCTGGATTTAAGCCTCCCAGATAGTTATGGTATTGAAACATTTAATGAAATTTATCAAAAAATGCCTAGATTACCTATTATTATATTAAGTGGTCTTTCTGATGAGCAATTAGCTCTTAATGCTGTTTCTAAAGGCGCCCAGGACTATTTAGTTAAAGGGTCTGTGGACAGCAATCTTCTGGTAAGATCCATTAAATATGCTATCGAAAGAAAACAGCTAGAATGTCAGTTAAAAGATAGTGAAGAAAAATATCGAATTATGGTAGAGAAAACAAAATCTGGATTGTTTTTGATTGACATTAATAATAAACTAAGTTATGTAAATAAACATATGGCCGATATGCTGGGTTACGGGCCTAAAGAAATGATTGGTAAACCTGTGAATTTATTTATGGACCCTTCCAGCTTAAAAAATTTCAAAAAAAGAATCAATAAATCGGAAAAGAATAAAAATCATTTATCTGAAATAAAATTTATTCACAAAAATGGGTCCTATATTTGGGCCATTACCACCACGGGAGCTATTCATGATTATTTTGGTAAATATCGGGGTTCAGTTTCTATAATGACTGATATAAGTGCCCGTAAAGGTTTAGAAAAATCAATGATGCAGGCCTTGATGGATAAAGATGAGAATTTCCGAGTTATAATGAATAATATGTTGGAGGCCATGAAACCATTAATTGATCAGGGATATATGGAAGGTCAGTATCAAACCAAATTAGCTTGAAATTTTGCCTTAAATCGTCATTAAAATTCAAATTAATCATTAAAATTTATAAATTTAAATTTATAATTGTATGATGATCTGAATTTTATTTTTAATATTCATTACAATAATTAATATAATAATAATAATAATATAAATAAATAATAATAATAATAATAATAATAAAATAGATTTAGAATTTTTCCAGTATTTTACCATATACTTCTTTTAATTTTCCCTCGGACCGGCTGTGAATCATCTTTAATATTAATTCTGGCGTACTTCGGGCCAGATAATTCATCCGTGGCGTTCTATCCACCAGCAGGTTATATTCATCATCTAATCCTTTTGCTTCGATTCCATCCACCCTTACTGGTGCGTATTTAATGATTTCCCGGGCCATATGGGTTACTATTACTGCAAATGAATCCGAGTCATTAATGAGTTCTATGAAACTGGATATGATTTTCACTGCAGCTTCTAACTCAGTAATGGCTTCCAATTCATCCAGCAGAATAAGTTTTTGTTTATTAGTGGTCACAATTGGCATGAAAGTTCTTAAAAATGATTCAAATGCTCCAGCATCCAGTGATCTTTGTTTAGAGAAGAAATAAACTTCATCTAATAATTTTACCTCAGCTTTTTCAGCGCAAACCGGTAAACCCATATGAGTCATAATAGAAATTTGGGCCAGGGTTTCCAGAAGGGTGGTTTTCCCTCCACTATTTGCTCCAGTCAGTAATGCTACATTTTCCGGGTAGAAAAGAGAGTAATCAATTTTTTGGATATCTTCGGGGATTTCCTGGTTTGTACTATTGCGGGTATTGGCTAGATTCAGATGAAGTGCTCCTTCTAACCTTAAACTTTCTCCAATTTCAGGGGCTTTCAATTGGTAATAATGAGCAAAACATCCCAGGGCAAATTGATAATCAAATTCTAATGCTTCTTTGATTTCATCGTCAACTTTTATTCTAATCTGGGAAAGTCTCTGGGCGGCTTTTACTTTTTTGTCGAAGATTTCGATCTGTTTTTTCGATAATTCTTGCTTTTTGACTCTTTCTAATTCAGCATAGTCAATTTCCAGGGGATATGTTCGGAGGAATGGATCAAATTCAGTACCGGTATCGGACTTGATATCTGCACGTGCTTTGCTTATTACTTCATCAAAGATTTTCTCTATCTTGTCAGTCATCCCCTGATTTAAAAGGGCCAGAACTTCATCTCCTTTAAGATCCACATTTTTAACGGAAGATTTTATTTCATCATCAGCCCTCTTCTTAGCATAATTGACGGCCTTATCAAAATCCACTTCCTTATATTTCAAATCTTCCAGTTCATTTAAAATTTCAATGGTTTCCCCTAAAACGGTTTCCTTTTGCAAAAGATTTCTAAGCTCTAAAACCTGATTTAAAATGCTTTTATTAGATGTGAAATAGTTTAATACAGATTCGGGTATAATTTCCAGCACTTCGGAATCCCTACTAACCATTATTATGTTCCCCTCGTCATCTAAAGCCAATTCGCCACTGGAATATACGTAAATAACAAATTCGTATTCCTGTATTTCACTGGATTCCTGAGCAGTTATAATGGGATAATGTCGGTTAAGTCCCAGATCAACCAGATAGCCATAATCTTCACTATTTTCCACTAATATGGCTATAGATGGATCATAATTTGGCTTAACTTCTTGAGGAAGACTTAAATTATTTAGTAATTGGCGCACATGTTTTATGGGCAAGTTAGAAACACTTCTTTTGGCATCCATCACAAAATCAATGGAGGATTCTATTTTTTCGGGGTCCTGCAATGGTGAAAGAAGCAATATTTTGTTTTTAGCATGAGAAGTATGGGCATAACTTAAAATTTTCTCTAATATTTCCTCGTAAAGCTGAAGGGCCCTCTCTGTTTTTAAAAATTCTTCGGTACGATTTCCAGAGAGTTCGTTTATAATTTCAACGGCTTTTCTCTGACTCACACCTTCTATGCTGGAAATACGATCTACTTCAAAGTTTTCCACAGCAATTATCAGTTCCTGCTCGCCACCCAGCTGCTGGACTATTTTCTGGGCCATACGGTCTCCCACACCCTTTACTTGAGTAATATCCATTTTTTTCCCCATTTTTTCCCCTATTTTTTATTTTTTAGAAAATTCAGTTATATGCAAAATAATCAATTTAATAACCTTTATTGGAATGTATTTTCAATTTATTCTTTTCTATTACTCTAAATAGTTTTTTTAAATGTATTTGAAACTAATTTACTTTTGATTATACTTTAAAAATTTATAATATCTTAATTAAAAGGTTATTAAAATGAATATTTATAAGAATGGTGAGCGTGTGAAAAGAAATAATTAAATTATATGGGATTAATTTAGATTTTCATCAAACGATGAATGAAAAGATTAATAAATTGTAGGGACCTTATAGGTGTTAATTAACTCCTCTTTTAAAATTTCCTGATGTTGTACCACCTAAAGAAATCTTTTTTATCTTATTTTTAATTTTATCAACTTTAAAATCTCTGGAATGTTGTATAGTATCATTAATAGCTTTGCTGTAATATTTACCCATTTTTTCCAAGTATTGGGGTTCTTTATCTCTTCCGTCAATTGAAAAGTTGCCAGCACCGGCACTGATAAGTGAAGGTAAATATTCAATTAAAGAAACCTCTTTAGAATTTTTAATAATGGTTTGCCCATCTGAAGATATTTTTAAAGGGAAAAGCTGCTTTTTTTGGTCTCTAAGCCCCAGGAAAAGATTGCCTTTCTGATTTTTCTCTTTAATTATTTCCCTCTGAGAGGCAGATAACAAATTTTCTGATAGAATACATTGCTGACTAATCATGGATTCCAGATTCCCTTGCACAATTATTTCTAATTCGGTTGGGGGACTGCTTTTTGACGATTGACTATTATTATAGTTATTATATTTAGTATTCAAAAGCGACTCTATATCCGGGAGCGACAACTCAGGAGATATAGTCAAAAGAGAAAATAATGGTGATAGGTGGGAAATACTCTGTTTATTCCAGATATTCATTGCAGATGAACCGTAAATTTTGCGATTATTGTTATCATTATCCATATCACTATCAATATCACTATTATTTATTATTATTATTATTATTATTATTATTATTTATATGCTGGGCAATTCCAGGATGGGCCACCATTATTCCCATATTTAAATGAGAAGTTTCCAAATAAACTCTCTTTAAAACATCTAAAACATGATTTCTAGTTATTTCTGGCCATTTCCAAACTAATTCTACATTATTATTTTTACATAAATCATAAGCTTCGTTTAAAATATTTATTAATCCATCAGAGCTGAATTTAGTTTTAAAATATTTTTCAAATGCCTTTCGGGAATCAAAAGACATTTCATAGATTTCGGTTTCAGATAAAAGAGGGGCCTCAAAATATATCCTGTTAAAACCTGATTCAAGGGCCCCTTTTAAACTTTTAACGTCATTAGTGTATGCTGAAAGAGAAAATGTTTTTTTTAAATCTTCCTTGTTAAGGGAAGAATTACTGAGGTGATTATTGTGACTCAAATTGTTCTTAGAATTGATTTTTGAATTTTCCCCTTTTTCTTTTTTAGAGGACTTTAGGGAGGAAATTCCAATCTCAGAATTTTCAGATGCTTTAATTTTTTCTTTAAACAAATCATAGGATTCTAAAGATGATTTTAAACTATTCGCGAGGAGGATAGTAACTTTGAATTATTTCAGTTTCAATTTTTTCCATTAAATCTCTTCTAAGTTGATTAATTTCTTTGAGTGGTAAAAAAAGATTTCCGGAATAATTTAAATTCTTAAAACTGACATTAAAAGGTTTATCTCCTAATTTAAGGATTTGGGTTTGTATTTGATCAACATTAATGGGCCGGGTTTTAGCTATTTCCATGGCTTTGTTGCCTCTGATTTTCACATTTATTGGTCCCTTTGACCCCTTTACTTTTCCATTCAATTCTGGAAGATTATTTTCCAGAACTTTAAAGGTTATTTCCAGATTAAAGGTTTTGTGCAGGGATTTAGATGATTTCAACGACTTTTTTAAATCATTTCTGCGGGTCAGATAAACTTTAGAATCTGATTTAATTGGTTTACTGGTAGAAATTATTAGATCATTCCCCTTCTTGACAGGGAGAACATCCAGATCAAATCCAGTGCTGTCCTTTTTAGTTGCAGATTCAAAAAATAAACCGTCACCTTTCTGCGGCATAGTAACTGTTTTTAAGGAAATATTGGCTTTTTTTTGACGGGAATTGTATTTTTTAACTTCGCCCAGATAAAGACCCCGGTGGCCAGGTTTTTTCCTATCCATAATTTTGCTGGGGGATTGTGGTAGCAGATATCCGGAGGTAAAACCGCGGTTAAAAGCTAATTTCAGATTTTCCATTTCTTGAGATGATGGCTTCCAATTCCCTTCAGCTATTTTATCAAGGGCCTGGCGATAGGTTCCCACTACGGTACTCACATACTCTGGAGACCTCATACGCCCCTCAATTTTCAAGCTTTTAATTCCAGAGTTTACTAATAAATCTAAATGAGGGTAATGGCCAAGATCCATGGTAGATAAAAGATAATTTTCTTTTAAATTCATTTTATTAATTTCAGAAGGTCTTCCATAATCGTCTTTGATTCCCCACTCTATGGAATATGGTTTTCGGCACGGTTGAGCACACATTCCCCTATTTCCGCTTCTTCCACCAATAAAAGAAGAAAGAAGGCATTGACCGGAATAACAGTAGCATAGTGCGCCGTGTAGAAATACTTCCAGTTCCAAACTAGTGGATTTTTCAAGTGATTTGATTTCTTCCAGTGAGAGCTCTCGAGATAACACTGCCCTTTTAAAACCATTTTCTTCCAACCATTTCAAATTATCCACATTGTGGGTGGTCATTTGTGTGGAAGCATGAAGATCAAGATCTGGGACTATTTCCCTGGCCAATTTTATCAATCCAAAATCCTGTACCAGTATGGCATCTACCCCTATCTGATACAATTTTAAAATATATTTGGCCACAGATAAAATCTCAGAATCTTTAATTAGGGTGTTAACTGTAACATAGACTTTTAATCCTCTTAAATGGGCGTAATTAATGGATTTTGACATTTCCTTTATAGAAAAGTTTTCAGCGAATTGCCGGGCCCCAAAATTTTTCCCAGATAAATACACCGCATCTGCTCCAGCATCCATGGCAGCTTTTAATGACTCAGGAGATCCTGCAGGGGCTAAAAGTTCGGGAATTCTTTTCAAAAAATTTTCCTCCAAAAATAGAATATTTAGTTAAATTTTGACTTTTAAATGGTAAGATAATGAGAAATTATAGACAAATATATTTAAAATCAATTTCACTTTTTTATATCAGTTATATTCCTCAAAATTCCAGTAATTCCAATTATATGGGCATTATCATCTCTTAGAGGCGAAATAGAAGTTTGAAAATTGACAGGTTTCCCAAAAATTTTCCCGGTCCAATTATAAACCAGGCTTTCACCATTTAAAACTCTCTTATTTGCTTCGTGGTGTATTAAATAGCCTTCACCAAATATTTCTGAAGTTGTTTTACCCAGGAACTGTTCCGGGGTCGAACCATAACTCTGCAGCTGATTTTCAGAAACCATAGTGCATCGCTCGTTTAGATCTAAAGTAAATAAAACATCTTGAATTGACTTTAAAATGGTTTTATATTTTTCTTCACTCTCTTTGAGTTTAGATTCCATTTCATGTTTGTAAAGTGCCACTTCAATTATGCTATGTATCTCACGATCTTCAAAGGGTTTAATTATATAACCAAAAGGCCGGGTAAGTTTGGCCCTTTCCAGAGTTTTCTCGTCGGAATAGGCCGTAAGATACACTACAGGTATTCTCCAATGTTTCCCGATCTCTTCTGAGGCCTTTATGCCATCAATTTTCCCCTTTAGGACTATATCCATAAGTATTATGTGGGGCATGGTTTTTTCAGCCATTTCTATGGCTTTTTCCCCGGATGAAACCGTGGCAGTGACTTCATATCCCATATTTTCTAGCCGCTGGGTAATGTCAATGGCCACAATGCTTTCATCTTCCACTACCATGACCTTAGTTTTAGACATGATTCACCTCTTGCACTCAAAAATTAATTATAACTAATCAATAAATTGTAACTATTCAAATATGCAGATAAACTTGTATAAATATCTATTTTTAGATATATTCTTTAATATTATTAAATTTTTTAGGGAAAATTTTTAGAAAACATATATTATACTAAAATTCTATAATGAACTTCATGTACATTTGTTTAGAAGGTATTGATGGTGCAGGAAAATCCACCCAGGTAAAACTCCTGGAAAAATGGCTTAAAGATAATGGACATGGAGTGGAAATGATAGTAGAACCCACACCTTCCCCCGTAGGGGTATTAATACGTAAAATGCTTCAAAATCCAGGGGCCACTGAACCTGAATTCCAAAAAACACTGGGTCTTCTTTTTGCAGCGGACAGAATGATTTTAAAGGATAAAATCCTGGAAAATGAAAATAATCCGAATATTCAAAATAAAATAATGATCAGTGACCGTTGTTTTTATTCAAGTCTAGCCTATCAAAGCCCTTTTGAATGGATAAGTGAAATAAATAAATATGCTAAAAGGCCTGATTTAGTAATCTTTCTGGATATAGATGTTAAAACGGCTGTTTCAAGGTGTCAAGGAATCGATAAATTCGAAAATGAATCTTTTTTAAGGAAAGTAAGGGATAATTACCTTAAAATTGCAGAAAAAGAAGATTTTTTTGTTATTAATGCCAATAATGGACCAAATCTTGTTCATCATGACATAAAAAGAGTTTTAGCACATCATTTAGGAATTTGTGTTGAGGGAATAGTTGATTAGTTTGATTTGATATTGAAAAACATTGTAATTATAATGTGTAATCATAATAATTAGCTAATTTACAAACTATTCGTTTTTAGACGGTTTTTTACCTTCTTCAAATTCTTTAATTCTTTCATTTAATGATTTAACTATGTAATCCCTAATTTTTTCTAACTCTTCCATTTCTCCTTTCAGGACCGGTCCGTCGTCGGTATGAGATAATTCAACTTCATAATTGTTAATTATTTCAGCCATGTTTCTTTCGGTTACTCCTGGCGGAATTCTCATTTCATATAGCATTATATCACCTATGACTTAATTTAAATCTTACCTAATACGAATTAATAATTTTAAGCACAAATCATTGTATAAACTTTAATTATACTAATTTATAGTTTAATTCTTCAAATGATATTAGTTTTTTGCATTAATTTCCATATACTCCCGAACTGGTTTTAAAAATTCTATTAAATAATCTGTAATGGCATTTTTAAGATCCAGTGGATGTAATTTCTCCCGGGAATACATTTCAATCAGTTCAGAATAATCCAGTTCCAGATTTCCCCCGAATTTTTCCGGTCTTTTTATAACCAGTTTCTCGGTAAATGGGAATACAAAATGCTGGGCCATTTCAATAACCGGGTTCCCTTCCACTTCTCCGGCTGGACAATACCCTTTTTTCATTTTTTTCTTTATATCTTCTGGCGAATCATCAATAGCAATAAAATTACCTTTACTGGAAGACATTTTCTCAGATCCGTCGGTTCCATGGAGCAAGGGAGTGTGCAAACACACCGGAGCTGCCTTTCCAATACGAGGGAGGTTTTCCCGGGCCAGCATGTGTATTTTTCGCTGTTCCATCCCTCCCATGGCCAGATCAGTCTCTAAAAATACCATGTCCACCACTTGCATGAGGGGATAGATAACTTCGGCCACTTTGTGGTCTTCAGCATCACGTGTAATTTGCGCCATACTCCTCTTGGCTCTAACCAGGGTGGTGAGCAGGGCTAATTGATACACTTGGGTGGTATATTCTTCTTTGGTTTGAAAACTAGATCCTAGAATGAATTCAGTTTCTGGAGAAAGTCCCAGGGCCAAAAAACACTTTTTATTGTATTCAGCCACTTCTTTTATTTCTTCTAGACTTCCTTTACCATTTAAAAAGGCGTGATAATCTGCTAAGAGTATTTTTACTTTAAATCCGGCTTTTTGCAGATCTATCATTTTCAAAACAGTTATGGTATGACCTAAATGGACTTTTCCGGATGGTTCATAGCCTATATATGCCACAGGTTGTTCTTTCTGGAGTTTATCTTCCAGTTCATTTTCAGTAATTACTTCCAGTGTTCCCTGTGTAATTAGCTCCATTTTCGATTTTAAGTCCATTTTATCACCATTATTAAATGTTATTAGCAATAACTCAATATATTTCACTTATTCATGATATCTTAATGATTGAATCTTTCAATTGCATTAAATTAAATTTATTGATCATTATTGAATATAAATATTATATTAAATTATAATATAACTTATAAATTATCCTATAAATAATTCATTAACTTAACCGTCGTTAATTTGCAATTGAGGAAGTAAGTATACTTTGCCCTTAATCTGAACCACAGAAACTTCTTCTCCAATTTTAAGCACTGCTAAATTTTCATTAATAGTTAAATCAATAGGCTGGAATGTTTCTGGATGTAAAATCTGAATTTCAGACGGTGATTTTGAGGTTATGGTGGTTATCTGGATGTCACTGGATTTTGCAAGGGATTCTATTTTGTCATATTCCTTCCAGAGAACGCTAAAACTGTCCGGGGTGCTCAAATTTTGGGCCACAACTTTTCGGGAATCCATAGATTTTACCTGGCCGATGTGGTCTTCGTACTCAATTAAATCCCCGATATTAAATTCAGGGAGTCTGAGCGAAATCCAGGTCCGGTAAAGGCCTTTCCCAGTGGATTTATCTTGACTTATTAACCTTGGAGATTCCTGGGCCACGCCACCTAAAACTTCTCTTAAAGCAGATAGTACTTTTCGGGCTGATTTTTGAGATCCAATATAATAATCAATCCCTTCTTTCATTTCTGCTCTCTGGGCCAGATAAGCCATGCGGCTCTTTTCCCACATACGTTCCAGAGTAGTATTAACCACCTGGTCGGCAGATTGTATTTCTAATATTGTTAAAGGTCTTTTATCTGCTCTTAGTTGAATAACTGATTCATAGTATCCTGCATTAAATTTACTGCAATCTGGACACACTGACTTATTTAATCTAACATTGACATGATATTCCTGGGTTATTTTGTCACCCAATGCCAAGCCTGTTATTTTTATTAAGCATTCAGCAATGGAACCGCGCATCTTTAATATTTCTAGATCCACTGCTGGATTCTCTACTAGATCCTCTATTTCAACGGCCTCTTCCAGAGCCCGATAAATTATTTCTTCTTCGGGTAATCCCAGATCTTTCCATTTGCCTTCTTTTAAATTGGAATGACAGTGGGCGCATAAGGTGACTTCTATTTTGTCAGGGATTGAAATTAATTGAAAATCCTTTAAAAAACAGTCTTTACACAGCCCTTTCATCATTATTTTATCGGTACTACCGCATTGTGGACAAAACATAAATAATTACCTTAAAATTCGTATTTGGATTGGATATTTAATTTAAACAATTGATTCTATTCCATTTATAAATTCAAGAAAAAATTAAAAAATTAACATAAGAATCAAGAAAATAAGAGATTTAGAATTAAAAAATGATTAATTTAAATCATTTTTCAATAAAATTTATTTTAATCCTTTAAATTCTTATTTAGCTAATTTAATTATTTTTAGAATATAAAAAATTTCAAATAAAAAATTTTTATTCTCAAATTTTTAATTACTCATTTTAAATTCAGAATTAAAGAGTTTTCAAAGGAGCTTTGGCACCGCAGGCTGCACATTTGAGTAAAAATATACGGTCTTCTCTGATAATCTTGGTATCTGGCCGGTTGCACTCGTGGCACATAACGAATTTCTGAACATAGTCATCTAATCGTTCGTTTATCAAAAAATGGGTGAATTTTCCCTGCATTATGGCTCTTCCACCTTCCAGGTTTCCAGCAGTACCTAATTCTCGAAGTAAGAACTTTAAAAGGTGTTGAGGGTCCCGGTTCATAGCATCTGCGATTTCTCTGAAATTTTGGATAAAAGTTCTGTTTCCTTGAATTACTGAATAAGCTTTAGGAACACTGAAACGCTTGGTTTCAAATACTTCTGGGGGCAGTTGTTCAATGGCCCGGTCTAATAATTTATCGTAATCACTCATAATAATACCTCCAAATAGAGTAAATAAAATTTAAATAGAAATATGGTGGAAAAATAAAATTTAATCAAAAATTAAATTTCAAAAAGTCAAAAAGGATTATACAACCTTGAGGTAACCTCTGGAGGGTTCAAATATAACTCCTTTGTGTTTAAGGATTCGTACAACCTCTTCCACCTTTTCTTCGCTTACATTATATCTATCTGCCATCTCAGATATAAGAATATTGGTAGGAGCACGTCCACCGTATTCTTCTTCCAGTTCCTTAACAACTTCTATTAGGATACGGAATTTGTCTCTTTCTGATTTAGGAGGCCTTCCTTCCACTTTGTCAATATCAATTTTCCCGGTTTCAGGGTCTAGCCCCACTTGTTTTAAACAGGCCTGAGTTAATTTAATAGCTTGATGTGCATCTTCTGCTTCCACGTGTGTTTTTAGTTTTATTTTAGCACTGGCTTCTGATAGACGAATAATTGCTTCTAACTGTCTGGCGGTAATAGGGACGGGAGAATCGTCATCAATGGAGTTATTCCTCATGGAAACGTAAAACTCTTCTAATACATCCATGGCTTGTTCTGTCAAAATTGGGTGAATATTACGTCGCGCATAAGCAATATATTTCCTTAAAAGCTCAGGATCAATCTCAAAATGCATGTTGTCTTCTTTGTGAGTGTTTAAAATGTGTCGAGCCAGGCTTCTATCTTTTTCCTCTTCTGGTTTATCCTCTACCACGAAAGTCAAATCAAAACGGGATAAAATGGTTGATGGTAAATCTATCTGCTCGGCAAGGGATTTATAACTGTCAAATCTTCCAAATTTGGGGTTAGCTGCTGCTAGCACAGAACAACGGGAGTTTAAGGTAGCCATAATTCCGGCCTTGGCTATACTTATGGTCTGCTGTTCCAGGGCTTCGTGAATTGCAGAACGATCTTCATCTCTCATTTTATCCAGTTCGTCCACACAAACGTTACCTTTATCTCCTAGAACCAGAGCACCAGCTTCTAAGGACCACCCACCAAATTCGTCTCTGACGGCTGCGGCCGTAAGTCCCACTCCACTGGTACCTTTACCACTGGTGTAAATACCCCTGGGCGCCAGTTTAGAAACGTATTTTAACATCTGGGATTTACCAATACCGGGATCTCCCACAATAAGAACGTGAATGTCTCCTCTTAATCTGGTTTTATCATCCAATTCTTTTCCAGCACCTCCAAATAGCTGCAGGGCAATAGCCTCTTTAACATCCCTATAACCGTGGATAGATGGTGCGGTGGATTTTATAATTTTATCATATACGTGGGGGTCTGCAGCCAGTTCTTTAATCTTTTCCTCATCTTCTGGTGATACTTGGAGCTCTTCAAACTCTTGTTCTACGTGTTCGGTATAATTACCATAAATAAAATTGTTAAATCTTCTGGTTTTCTCGTCCCGAACGGTTCTAAGAGTTCCTGTTACTCTAACGATGTCTCCCGGAGTAAGTGTGTCCACCAGATCGTCTTCCAGAACAATAAGTATTTGTCGCGGTTGATCACCACCAGAAAGATTTTCTAATGGTTCTTGAATCTTAACGGTTTGAGTATCTAAAAATTCTGACTCTTCTTGCAGTAAACGGAAAGAACGACCACCACAATCAGAACAAAGGGATGGTTCCGTGATCATATTACTGCTCTGGGTTACTTCATGCTGACGCAAGCATCCTCTACATTCAAAGGTAGCAGTAATAATTCTGGGCCTTATTTCATCAGTTTTACGGACAATACCATCTACTGAAATAAATTTGCCTATAAATTTACTACGCAGAAATCTTAATGGTATGTTATTGGTTACATTCTCTAATCTAATATTCAAATCTGCGTTTTTTCGCAGGGGATCAATATTTTTTATGGCTTTTTGGGAAGCACGAATTACTTCCTCTGGTTTTTCGATTAAAAGATCCGCTAAATCTGGATCAAACATTTCTAAATCCAGGTAGTCAACTACAACGGATCTCTGGTCTGGATATTTCTCTAATGCCTCAAAAACATTGTCTTTGTATTTGGTTGAGAAGAATTCCTCGAATTTGGCCAGTGATGTTTTGGTCTTATCTGAAGTTGTCATTGTGACAGAATATATTACTTTTAGATTATAAATTCTTTACTAGAGAGAGTGTCAGAAAAGTAAAAAATTTATTTCTCAGAAAAATTCTTATTAAATAAAAATTAATAGTTTACATTAATTAAATAACAGTGATAGCTTTATATTTAAAGCCATTTAAGGTCAAAATTAAAAATTCAATGTTAATTACCATTTATTTGAGGAATTTAATAGCATATGGATCTATTCATAAATGATTTTATTTAATATGTTATGTTAATTATATATGCCCCATTTGGGTAAAACGGTGATTCAATGAAAAAGTCAAGATTAAATTTATTTAGAGTTACTTCCATGACCATCTCTATTTTAGGGGTATTGATGATTGTGGCCACAATTATTGTATTTGCTTATATTGGTGTGGATAGGATTTCATCAGGGATTTCATCTGGTGTGGACAGTGGATCTGCCTATGATGAATTAGCGGCCCTAAATTCTGATTATTCGGCGCTAAAAGTTCAATATGATTCGGTAAAAATAGATATAAATAATGGTGCTAGTACTGATTTAAAAAAGGAATATATCAATGCGGAATTGGAGCTCGTGAAGGCAAAATCGGCGATAGATGATGTTGAAAGTGCATTGTCCACGGATCAACCGGCTTCCGTGGTTAATGAAAGAATTAAAACGGCTAAAGAACAGCTTCAGACTGCCAAACAGAGTCTAAGTGATCTAAGGGAAAAAATGTAATTAATTATTTTCCCTGAATTAATTTATTTATTTTCATTTAATTTTTCAGCTTTTTTAATTAATTATTCTTAAAATCATGTTTTTATTTTTTTTAAATTTTATTTGATTGTTAATTCATGTTTTAAAATGATTGAAATTAAATTTGAAAACTGAAAATGATTTGAAATGATTATTCATCTTCATCAAAATCTTGATTTAACCATTTAATTCCCTTAAACCCAATTCCAATGATATACATCTCTGAGCTGAGTTTACGTGAAGAAGCCGGTTTAGTTGTTTTAACCATTTTAAATTCATTTTTTAGTTTTTTTAGAAGTTCGGGATAACCTGGCCCCTGGAAAGTCTTCATTAAGAGGGTTCCTTTAGGTTGAAGAAGGTTACCTGCAATTTTAATCACATTTTCAGCTAGATCCATGGCCCGGAGCTGATCAATGTCTTTAATTCCTGAAAGTGAAGGTGCAGCATCAGAGATAATTACTTCTGCTTTACCATTTATGGCAGAGTATATCTCTTTTTGAATTTCAGTTGAAGTAAAATCTCCCCTAATAAAAACGAAATTTTCTTCATTAAATGGTTTTATTTTTTGTAAATCCACCCCCAGAACCATACCGTCTTCCCCTACCTTTTCCAGGGCCACTTGTGACCATCCACCAGGCGCAGCCCCTAAATCAACGACTTTGTATCCCTCTCTAATAATTTTGAATTTTTTATCCAGTTGGGTTAGTTTATATGATGCTCTGGAGCGATAATTTTCCTTTTTAGCAGTTTTGTAATAATGTTCTTTTTTCTTTTCAACTTGCCAGCGTTTCCCCATGATAATTAACCTCCATTTTTTTAATTTTGTAATATGATTAATCTATTTTGATAAATTTTTACATAAAATAATTAAAGGGATTATTTTTTAGAAAATAATAAGTAATTAATTATTGCAGTTATTATTTATCCAATCATACATTTCAGAATTTCAAGATCCTATTCACAATTTTTTCCTTCAAAATTCAAGGCTTTACACATCGGATCTCCTAATTTGACGATTTTAGAATCAATTTGTCCGTTTTCAACATCCAAAATCATTACTGTGGGATCTGTAAGCCGGGGTACGGTAGGACTACCTGGATTTAAGAGTAATAAATCCCCAATTTCTTTTACAAACGCCTGGTGGGTATGCCCGGTTATTAAAACTTTAACTCCCAGTTCCATGGCTATGTATTTTAATTGCTGGGTATCTCCCCGAGGATAAACCTCTCCGTGGTTAAGGCCAATTTTAATGCCTTCAATCTCAATTATTTTACTTTTTGGGATATTAATGCCGTTATATCGATCCATGTTACCCTGAACACAGTAAGTAGGAGCAATTTTTTCCAATTCCTCTTTCACATGGTCAGAAGTCAAATCTCCCAGATGGAAAATCATTCCGACACCTTTAAAAGCATTAAAAACTGCTTCAGGAATTTTACAAGCCCTGTCTGGTATGTGGGTATCAGATATAACTCCAATTAACATTTTTATCTCCGTTTGGAAAATATTTATAAAAAATTTTATTGATTATTATTATTAGAATAATGTTTATTTTATTTAAATTAGCAAATATCCCTTTTATAATTATTTAAATTAGTGCTTATGTTTATTTTAATTGATAAAAAAATAAAATAAATTAATTTAAAAAACCTTAATTTTAATCCCCGGCAATTGCTGCTCCAATAGCTCCACCAAAACCCATGAAAATCATGGATACTAAAAGAGCCACTATAACTAGAACTATTCCGGTAAATGCCCCAACTGCAAGCCCTGCCAGCCCGGCCAAAGCAGTACCAAATATGGTTATCAAAATTGCCGCCACTATACCTCCAAATGCCCCGGCTACCGAAGCATTCCAGAAACCATTGAATGCTCCATCACCTACCATTATTCCCACAACAAAACCTGCCAGGAACAGACCTATGATGTTTCCCCAAAAAGGAAAAATAATTCCAATTATTGATGGAAAAACCAGAGAAAGTATAAATCCAACAATTACTGCACTCCATTTAACCATAATAAACCTCCTATTTAATATTTAATTTAATTTATCTTTAACAATTGAAATAATTCTATACATATATTGCTTATCGAAGTTTATTAACTTTTTTAAGATATTTTCTTATTAAGGAAATATTCTAGATGATTGGAGATAATGATAATGGCAATCACTTTAAAATGTAAAATAGACCGTCATAGATGAACTTTATACTTACCAGAATGAGAGCTGAAAGAACAATTTTTCGAAACTTTTTTTGAGGTATTCTATTTAAAAAGCGTTTTCCAGTATAAGATCCTAGAATAGCAGTTAAAAAAAGAATGGGAATAAAAAAATACATATTTGAAGGAATAAATCCCTGAGAAAAATACACGGGGAGTCTGGTGAAATCAACCATTAAAGCTATGGTTGCTGCGGTAGCAATATATATTTCTTTTTTTAGTCCAAATCCCATTAAAAAAGCGCCTCTTAGTGCACCTCCAGTACCTATTAAACCTGCAAAAAATCCGGAAATTCCCCCTCCAGTAATGGCGGTTATTTTGTTTGCAGGGAATTGTAAATTACTTTTGTAAAGTGATAATAATCCAAAAATCATTAAAGATATACCTAAAAATAATTTCAACAATTCTTGGGAAGTATAATTAACTAAATACGAACCTAAAAGCGTTAATATGATACTGGGGATTCCAAATATAATAATCAATTTTTTATCTAAAACAGATCTAAAAAAGGTAATGCGCCCGGCATTACCCGAGATGTGGGTTATGGCCACCATTACAAGAGCTAATCTAAAATCCACAAAAATAAGGGCCAGAGGTAAAAAAATGGTGGAAGAACCAAATCCGGCCATGGTACCTACAATCTCAGCAAAATAGGCACATAATATAAATAGCAACGCCATTAAAACATCCATATTTTTTATCAGTATTTTTAAATTTAATAAATTTTTTGAAAATATTTGATTTGATGAAAAAATCTTGAAAAATCATATTAGACAAATATTCATATTTAGATCAAACTAAAAGAAGTTTAAACTATTATTTGGGATAAATTAATATTCTAAAGACTAATTAAAATAATTACTCAAGATCTCATGAGATTCAGATAATAACTATTTCTTAAATAATCAAAAAAAGTAAAATAAAAATAAAAAAATGAGCTACTGGTAATCCAGATAACCCTGATTATATAACTTTTGCAGACTTGAAGCGTGACTAATTTCGTAAAGGGCATAAGGATTATTGAAATATGGTTCAATAAGGCCCTTGGCAATGTAATAATAAGCTGCAAATCGTCCGTATTCTTTCCAAACAATCTGAACATATAATGGGAAACCACAACCGGGATTCAGGAATATGTCTCCTGTTCTCACATTACCGTGGTTTACCATGGGCATGGGTCCTTCCTGCCCTTTCTTTTTTGCTACTTTATCTACATAAGCCAGAGCATCGTCTAAATTATCAAATTCAATACCATCGGCCCGGTAGTGATATTTACTGTAATCTGGGCCAATTATGAATGTGCTGATTACTTCTCCCCAATCAATATCGGTTCGAAGGCCTTCAGGATCCACCATGGCCAGCTCGATAATGGTCACATTTCCCTGTTTAAATTGACGATAATTGGAATCACCGGCAAAATGAACTACCAGGGCACATTTTGAGTTTCTCTTTTCTGCGTATTTAGCCAATAACTCGGCGTGGGGATGGTTAGGAAACATATCCGGGTTGGCCAGTTTAACCAGGGCTAAACGTCCCACAGGTTCTACCAGGCCAGTTTGAGTGGATATATACAAGTAAGACCCGAAAATCAGGATGATTATCATGGCCGCAAGTAAAAACTTTGACATAGAATCCTCTTAATATTTTATAAACTATTTATAATTATTTTAAATTTTTCAATTATTACAAAATTAAATTTTTAATTTAATTAATATTCTATTGGGATTAGAATATTTAAAAACCAATCTGGTCTTGAATATTTTTTATTAAAGGTCTTTATATTTAAAATCATTAGGTGGGATTAATTTATTGTGGATTATTTAAATAATTTCAAAAATTATCAATCATCCCAACGAAAACGAACCCAGACCGGGGCCCGGGGTGATTCATTAATAATCTCCTGAACTCTTATTTCAGCTAAAAGAGGCTTATTGCTAATTAAAAGTTCAGATTCAACGCTGGGTGGAATAGTGATATCCAGAGGGCCCTTATTTTTTTCTAAAATTTTCAGTATAAATTTACGATCATCATCACTGAATCCCGTGCCTACCTTTCCAAAAAATTTACCGTCTTTTTTAAGAATCAATGCCCCAAAGGCTATACTACCGGTGCTTTTGGTGGCTCCCACTACATGAACGTCAATAGTGTCTTGTTTTTTAATTTTCAGCCATTGGCCTGATCTTTTGCCTGGTTCGTAATGGGAATAAGTTTTCTTTAAGACCACTCCTTCAAATCCCTGGTTAAGATAGCTATCCAACTGTTTCTTCACATCATTGGCGTCCTGGAAATTCACCAGGTCTATAAATTCGTCTAAATTCACGGCCTTCAATAAAAGCGATTTTCTCTCTATTAAGGGCATTTCCCTAACTTCTTTACTGTCCCATTCTAAAATGTCGAATATGTGATAGGTGGCAGGTATTTTTCGGGATAAAATACTTATTTTAAACTTATCTTCCACATTTCGTTTTAAAAGTTCCCGAAAACCACCAGAAACTGTTAATTCTCCATCTAAAATCCAGTTTTCTCCTTTAATGTTCCTTTTAAGTGCTGCAATTATTTCTGGAAATTTATAAGATACTTGAATGTCTCTTCGAGTCCATAAGGTTATCTTTTCGCCTTCACGCTGGGCAATTATTCTTTCGCCGTCGTATTTGGGTTCTATTAACCAGTCTTCAGACAAATTAATTTCATCACTTTTTAACTGAGCCAGCATGGGTTCTATCATTAATCACCCTCCAGCATCTTTTGCAGCTCTGATTCAATTGAACGCGTTTCTGGAGGTTTTATATCTTCTAATTCGACCTCTTCTCCAAGGGCCTTCTTCTCGATGAGTTTTTTTACTTCATCAGTGTATTCTTCTTTGTAATCTGCCCAATTAAAGTCAAAGGTCATCTTTTCAACAACTTTAATTCCCTTATCCACCAGATCTGGTGTAACCTCAGTTTCTATAATTTCTATTTCTTCAGAAGACCTTACCTGTTCGTAATATAGCATTTGCTTTAAAAGAAAACCTTTGCCTTCTGATTCCAGCATTCCAATATATTCGTTGGTTCGGGAAACCCATTTGACTATGGCTACTTTACCACATTTATCCATGGCCTTTTTTAAAAGAAGAAAACTCTTTCCTACGCCGCCTTTTTTAGTAGATTCTGTCCCAATATAATATGGTTTGCTGAGGGCCACGACGGGTATCTCTGCTTGCTGACAAAATCCCTGGACCTCCATCATTTTATTTCTAAACGGTTTAAGGGTGTCTAATTCTTCATCAGTGAATTTTATACATTCTCCCGCTATAAAATATGCTTTTACAATGTCTTCTGCTTTAAGTTCCTCACCATCTTTTTCACACACTTTTTTATACCTTACCCGTCCACAATCGGTTTTATGCACCTGATGAAACCCTATATGCAAGTTTTCACTGGCAGCATAAGTTCTGATGGGAATAAGAATAGTGCCAAATGACAAGTATCCAGACCATATTGACCTCAGACAATCCCCTCCTCTTAATGTATATTATTATTTCCTTTTTGTAATAATTATTTTTGTAAATTTAAATAATTTTTTTAAAAAAATTTTGAATAAATTCTAAATAATCTTAAAATAGGCTTTTTTATACCTAAATATTTACTTCGATTCTTGAATGTTTTTTATAATTATTACAAAAATTATTATTAAAAACTGAAAATTATATTAATTATATAGGATATATTATTCAAAAAAAGGGGTGATTATCTTAAAAGCAGTTATTTTAGTGGTTGAAGACGATGCTATAGAGGCTATGGATATTAGTCGAACTTTATCTTCTTTTGGATATGAAGTACAGGGTCCGGTTGCTTCTGGAAAAGAAGCCTTGAAAAAGGTGTCTGAATTTCAACCAGATCTAATTTTAATGGATATTTCTCTTAAAGGAGATATTGATGGAATAGAAACTGCTTATAAAATCCGTAAAAATTCAAATATCCCATTTATTTTTCTCACAGCTCATTCTGATGAAGGAACAGTTGAAAAAGCCAAAATTGCTGAACCACAGGGTTATTTGATTAAACCCTTTGATGATATTGAGTTGAAACACGCCATTGAAATTGCCATTTATCGCAATCAAATGGAAACTAAATTAAAAGAAAGTGAAAAAAAATTCCAACTACTTTTTGATCGAACCCCGATTCCTTATCAATCTTTAGATAAAAATGGATATTATTTGGATATTAATCAGGCCTGGCTGGATAACATGGGCTATTCCCGAGAGGAAGTTATTGGGAAGAATTTTTCTGATTTTCTCACCCCTGACTTTGCCCTTCATTTTGAAAAGAATTTTCCCCGGTTTAAAGATGCGGGTGAAATTCATGGTATTCGTTTTAAGATGTTACGCAAGGATGGATCTATAATCTTTGTGGAATACGATGGAAAAATTGGATACGACGAAATGGGCAATTTCAAACAGACCCATTGCATATTTCAGGACATAACGGAAAAGTACGAAATGGAAAAGGCTCTGAAAAACAGTTTCGAAAAGGAACATTTGCTGGCGGAAATAATTAGAAATGCATCAATGGCGGTAAGTGTAGGTTATCCTGATGGCTCAATAGGTATTTTTAATAATGCGTTTTTAAAACTCACGGGTTACTCTGAAAAAGAATTAAAAACCATGGGATGGGAAACTTTAACTCCTGAAAAATGGTGGGAAAAAGAACGCCAACATATCCAGAAAATCCACGAAACAAAAAAACCAGTTAGCTACGAAAAAGAGTACATTAAGAAAGATGGGTCAGTTATTTCTGTTGAAATGGTAGTAAACCCTTATTTGGATGGAGAGGGCAACATAGAAAGTTATTTTGCTTTCATAAATGACATCACTGTTCGTAAAAAAATTGAAAACAATTTAATAGCCAGTGAAAGTCTATTAAGGGGTCTTTTTGAAAATTCTCCCAGCGGAATCGCAGTTTATGATGTAATAAATGACGGTTCTAAAGGAGACGATTACATAATAAAGGAATTTAATAAAACCGCTCTAGAAATTGAGAAAAAGAGAATAGGGGAAGTTGTTGGTAAAAGTTTGAGGGATTTAAGGCCTAATATTGATCATTATGGTCTTATTGATATTTTTAAAAAGGTATGGGAAACCGGGGAGACGGCTCATTACCCGGCCAAAGTATATATTGATGATGAATATTATAACTGGTACGAAAATCACGTTTTTAAGATCCCCAATGGGGAAATAGTGGCCATATATGAGGATGTAACAGCTCAAAAAATGGCTGAAGAAGCACTTAAATCCAGTGAAGAACGGTTAAATCTTACTCTGGACGCAGTTAATGTGGGAATATGGGACTGGAATGTACCCTCTGGAAATGCAGTATTCAGCCCTAAATACTATACAATGTTGGGTTACGAACCTTATGAATTTCCTCAAAACTATGATTCCTGGAGAAAGCTGGTGCATCCTGAAGATATAGGTTTGGTGGAGCAAGAGATTCAGAAAAGAATAAATGGCAAAGGGAATTATGCTCTTGAAATGAGAATGAAAACGAAATCGGGCCAGTGGAGATGGATATTAACCGAAGGAAAAGTAGTGGAGTTTGATCAGGATAGGAACCCTGTGCGTATGGTAGGCACCCACAAAGATATCACTGAAAGGATAAATATGGAGAAAGCTTTAACTGAAAGTGAAGAGAAGTACAGAACTCTTTTCAATGCCAATCCCGACTATACATTTTTAATGGGGCCTGATGGTCAGATAAAAGATGTAAATGAAGCAACAACTAAAATAATTGGTTTGTGTAAAGATGAAATTCTAGGTAATACCTTTGCAGATTTAGGAATTAAATTAAATTGGGATGTAGGGCCTTATATGGATAAAATTGCCAGTGCATTACAGGGAAAGCAAGTTAATCCCTTTGAAACAAAAATAATGGATGTGAATGGTGATTTTCACTGGCTGAACATTTTTAATTCAATTATTAAAAAAGAAGGTTCTATTTCGTACATATTAATAATTGCCCGGAACATAACCCTTGAAAAAAGAATTTCTGAAGAGATTAAAGACTCTTTAAGAGAAAAAGAAGTCCTTCTACAGGAAATACATCATAGGGTAAAGAATAATATGCAAATAATTTCCAGTTTGATGAGTCTCCAAACCAAATACGTGTATGATGAAGTGTCTCTGGACGTTTTAAAAGAAAGTCAGAACCGGGTAAAGTCCATGGCATTGGTTCACGAAAAATTATACCGATCTGAAGATTTAACCCACATCAATATTTATAATTACATAAACAACCTGGTTTTGGACCTTTTCTTTTCATACGGGGTTTTAAGGGATCAAATAATTCCTATAATTGATATAGAAGAGATAAAATTAAATATTGAAACAGCAGTCCCCTGTGGACTAATAATTAATGAACTGGTATCAAATGTCCTTAAACACGCTTTCCCCAATGGAAATAGTGGTAAAATGTGGTTATCTTTGCATTTAAAGGATAATCAAATTGAATTGATTGTGGCCGATAATGGTTTAGGGCTTCCCGCTGATTTTAATTTGGATTCCAGTAACTCTCTAGGTATGCAGCTAGTCAATTCGCTGGTAAATCAGTTAGATGGTTCCATAGAAATTGAAAGGACTAAGGGCACGGAATTTAAAATCAAATTTAAAGAATTGATGTATGAAAAACGAATATAATCCACATATTAGAATCTAATAATAGAATATATTTGGAAATCTGTTTTATTTTATATCTATTCCACAATAAACTTTTTAAAGTTTTTAAATTAGATTAATCTGTATAAATCTTAAATATAACTCATATAGGAGGAAAAAATCTGGAAAATAAAGAAATAGGCTGGATTACATTAATTGTTGTTTCTCTTTCGGCTTTTGTCATTGCTTTAGATACTACTTTCATGAATGTGGCCATTACAACACTGGTTAAAGATTTAAACACAACTGTAGGCACTATTCAGGTTATAATTTCTGTTTACGCTCTTACCATGGCCTCATTAATGCTTATAGGTGGAAAATTACAGGATGTAATTGGTAAAAAGCGAACTTTTCTTATAGGTGCTGGTATATATGGTATTGGGACCACTATTGCTGCTTTAAGTATTAATTCATTGATGTTACTTATTGGATGGTCTATTTTCGAAGGTATAGGGGCTGCTTTAATGACCCCGGCCACGGCTTCCATAATCAGTGGTACCTATCGTGGAAAGGATAGAACATTTGCCCTGGCCATATGGTCGGCTATGGCTGGTGTGGCTGCGGCTATTGGACCACTTTTTGGAGGTTTTTTAACCACATTCTTCAGCTGGAGATTAGGTTTTGGTCTGGAACTGGTTATTATTCTGGCCATACTGGCATATTCTGGTCGTATTAAATACTTTAAACCAATAATGGAACGTTCTGATATTGACGTAATGGGAGCTATTTTATCATCTTCAGGAATTATAGTGCTGGTTTCTGGTGTTTTATTATTGAATTCATTTAAAACCTGGATTTACGCCCCTTATTTGATAATCACTGGTATTTTAATTTTAACGGTCTTTTATTTCTTTGAAAAAAGGAGAATTTCCCAGGGGAAGATACCACTATTTGATATTAATTTGCTAAAAAACAGGGATTTTACACTGGGTACCAGTACTCGTTTGTTAATGAATCTGGCCCTGGCAGGAACTGTATTTGTGATGCCAATTTTCCTTCAAGCTGTAATTGGTGCTGATGCATTCACCACAGGGTTGATTTTGATGCCTCTCACTGTGGGACTGCTTATTTTTTCCTTAGTGGCTTCCAAAATTTCAGGAAGACTTTCCCACCGTACCATAATTGCCATGGGCTTTTTGGTGGCGTTATTAGGGGCCATAATTCTCAGATCTCAGTTTACTTTGAATGCCCAGTTGATTGATCTGGTCCCAGGGATGTTCTGTCTGGGTGTGGGGCTCGGATTGTCTATACCACTTACTGCCGATGTCATACTAACCAGTGCTGGAGATGAAAAACAGGCCGATGCTTCAGGATTCATGTCCACTGCGGCTAATTTAGGCTCATCCATGGGTACAGCGGTTATTGGTGTTATTCTGATATTGGGAGCAATAAGTGGCATGTATGCTGCCATAGATACGGCCTATCCAAATGAAATTACCAAGCAACAGTACAAAGAGAACATAAACACTTATTTCGATAAATTAAAAACCACCAATCTGGAACAACTGCGGGGCCAAACATCTACTGCTTCAACTATAGTAAATACTACCATAAGCACGGCTATGCAGTGGGCCATGGATGCGGTAGCACTGTTCATGCTTCTGGGGTTGATATTGACTATGTTTATGAGGCCGTTTGGTAAGGAGGGATGATAAACAATATCATCAATCTTTTAATTTTTTTTAAAAATAAATAATAATTTATTAATACTAAGAAACCTTTATTTTAATTGTTTTTGTGTCATTTCCACCCTGACTATCAGTAACGGTGAAAGTAAAGCTGTAGTCACCTTCTTTATCTGGAGTCCAATCAAAGGCACCAGTATTAGGATCTAGTGTTGCTATGCCACTTACATCAGGTATACTAATCATACTGTGATTCAAAACATTACCTGCAGTACTGATTCCTGTTAAAACGAATTTTATAGGGTCTCCTTTCACACCTATTTGGTCTCCTGGAGTAAATAATGCGGTATTGGTGGGTTGAATTGATTTTGAGTTATAAAACCGGCAATACCACCTACAGCAACCCCTGCCAAGGTAATTAAATTTTGACTGTCTTTTATACTTATACTAATAATTAAAGCGGTTACTGCGATTATTGCCAGACCAACAATGGCAATTGTCTGAATTTTATCATGAGAATCCATATTAAGGTCAGGTTTAGATAAAGACCAGATTATGAATGATATAATCAAGATCGCCCCACTTATAATTAAACCTTGTATCCAAAAACCCATAATAAATCACCCCTTTTAAGTAATATATAATTTTTTTATTAATATTTTAAATAATTTGTTAAACGAAGTTAAATTTCAGCAAATATATAAGAAATATTATGGATATTCTAAACATGAAATATGAAAAATCCAGTTCTAATGTTCTAAAAGATCAGACCATATACTGGAGAAAGAGTAAAAAGGCATGGTCAATCCTTTTGATGCCCGAAAGCATAAGAATAGACAATAATCATGGTTACTGTCATATCCACATTGAATACAAGAAAAACTACCAGAAAATAAAAGATGATAGTTTTGATGATATTTATCAACTAATAATCGGCCATATTGAAAAGAATAATGGAATTAATCTGGATGATCTGAAAAAGGAGCTTTTATAATGAGAATTACACTTACTCGCCAGGTGACTGGTGAGGAACTTATTCAAGACTTCAAAAAAGCATATGCTTCCATTTCCGAACTGGAAAAGCTCTATGAAGAAAATATGGATAATTTAAAATTTTACACTGATCTGGAGGACTGGAAATACTATCTAGAAAATCCCGATGAGATTATAGAAGATGGTAAAACCATAATCGATGATAAATTAGTTTTAGGTAAAGATGAAATGGAATTAATTGATCTTATACGAAATGAAAAACCTAAATCCATCCATGAACTGGCAATGATGATCAAATGGGATTTAAAGACAATTTATCCCAAAATTATTCAATTAGAAAAATATGAATTGATAGAACTTAAATCAGGCCCTAAAAGAACTAAGGTGCCTATTGTAAAATATGATAAGATAGAGATTTTGGATTAGTTTATTTATTGTTCGTTATAGTCCCATATACCGAATATCATTATTTGGAATAAAAAAGAATGAAACGGATTAATTATATAAATTCCTTAAAACTACACAATACATGAAGTGATTATCATGTCAGAAATAACTCCAGAAGTCATATTTAAAAAAGAAAGTGGAGAAACAGTTTCTCTGCTGGAAAAATACGTAAGATTACAATCACGGGCAGGTGGATTGTTAAATGTTAATTTCCGAACTCCTGAAGAAGAAATGATAACTTTAAAAGAATTTTTTAAATTATTCCAGAATGATGAATTGGTTAAAATTGATATAGGTGGTACTGGCGATATTGATTGTTCTTTTAAAGGACTCTCGCCAATACTGGAGCACAAGGATGAAACTGGTTTCCCATACTTCTCTCTATCAGTTACTCTCCAGGATCAGGCCAAATTGAATCAATCTGATGAGCCCCCTGCTTGTGGCTGTGGTTAAATAAAATTTTTCTGCCATACTTTTTTTCCGTTTAATTTTTAAACTTTTCTTTTGTTTTGAATTTCTTTTTTAGTAAATCATTAAAATTTTACACTCGAAAACCAATATTAATTATAGAGAATTATGAGTAGTAAAAAAATTAAAGTAATGGAAAATGGTCCATTTGTTATCTCTGGGGAAATACCTCTTATTAAACTGGTTTTAAAAACAGATGAAGAAGGTTATCCTTATGAATGGACAGAAAAACATAGATATCCTCTCCAGAAAAGTTATTCCCTTTGCAGGTGTGGTCAATCTAAAAATAAGCCGTTTTGTGATGGAACTCATGAGAAAATAGATTTCCAGGGAAGGGAGACTGCCAGCCATGATAATTACGAGGTCAAAGCTAAAATAACAGAAGGCCCGAATCTTATTCTGGCAGACAATCATAAACTTTGTACGCACGTTGGTTTTTGCACCCGGGCAGGTACCATAGGCTTTCTGGTAAGAAATTCAGATAATCCTGAGTACCGACAAATAGCCATTGAAGAGGCATCAAACTGTGATTCTGGCAGATTTGTAGTTTATAATAAACAAACAGGTCATGAAATTGAACTTGAATTTGAAATGTCTATTGCAGTGCTGGAAGAACCCGATAAAGATGTCAGCGGGCCTTTGTGGGTTAGGGGAGGCATCCCTATAGAATCTGCTGATGGATTTACTTACGAAATACGCAACAGGGTGGCCTTATGCCGCTGTGGGAAATCATTAAATAAGCCGTTTTGTGATGGGACCCATATAATTATATATTTTGATGATGGAGATGATTCTATAAAGAATGATCCTGAAATTGAATAATTTAATTTTAGATGATTTAGAAATCAAAAGTGATTTAATGTCAATCGAATTTAGTATGGAGAATATTAAAAAATGTCTTTGTATGAAATGCCCGGTCCAGATAGGAAGCCAGTGTGTTAAAGATAAGCAGAAAATAATGCTTTTAATTACTCAACAAGATTTGGACAGTCCCATGAGGATGGACGAGGAAAGAGTACCGGGTCTCTATTGTTCCACTGGAAAGGCCCTTTGTAAAGACATAGAAACCCATGAGATTTGCCTCTGTAAGGAATGCCCCATATGGCTGGAAAATAAACTGGATGAAAAAGAATACACTAACTACTATTGTGTAAATGGAAAAGCAAAATAAATCCATTAATACCTACTTAAGAAATGTCATTTAGCCGGATAATATTCCAGTTCTCCGTGGCATTGACAATTTTCAAAATCTTCTGGACTTTCCCCTTCTTCTAGCTCGTAGTAGCCACCACATAATTTGCACAATAAATATCCCATGGTCGCCCCCCAAGTATTAGTTCTATAAAATATTATTATGATTTAAAATAAATAAATATTGTGTTTTAGGGCCTAAATTTATAATATTTTATTATTCAGGAATATTTGAACTAAGCTGAAATTATTCAATTGCTTGATCAATAAATAATCATATTTTTAAAATCCTAATCCCATATAAAATGATTATAATATATTAAATGGAAATTATTTGTATTGTATTTTAAAATATCAAAAAATCTCTCAAAAACAATTTTTTGTGAAAAATATTAAAATTAGAGGATTAAAATGAAAAAAAGTATAGGCCCAAAGGTCTTTGGTTTTCCTGCCCCGGTTTTCATGGTCGGTTCCTATGATGAGATGGGTAAAGCGAATGTAATGAATGCTGCGGCTGCTGGAACATGTTGTTTACTGCCGCCATGTATTTATGTGTCTTTAAGGGAGGCCACTTACTCTTATCATAACATAATGCGAAATAAAGCTTTTACCGTTAGTATACCAACCGAAGATCAGGTTATAGAAGCTGACTATTTTGGTATCGCCTCGGGAAAAGAAATCGATAAATTTGAAACCGTGGGGTTTACCCCGGTAAAAAGCGAACTGGTCAATGCACCCTATGTTAAGGAGTTTCCATTGGTCATGGAATGTCAATTAAAGGAAACTATTAATTTAGGTTCCCACACCATGTTTGTTGGTGAGGTTATGGATTTAAAGGCCGATGAGGATGTAACAACAACCATTAAGGTTAAATCAGATCAAAAACTTCTTAAAGTTGATATGGAAAAATTAAGGCCTTTAATCTATGATTTGTCTTTAAGAGGGTATTATAAACTGGGTAAAAAGATAGGAAATGGATTTTCAGACGGTCTAAAATATCTTAAGAAATAATTTTTTTAATACTTACATCTAAAATATTTAAAATAATTTATTAAAATTCATATTAACTCATTAGTGTGATAAATATGTCAGATTCAGAAATTATAATCACTGAAAAAGATGTTATTGATACCATGGATTTATTTACTAAAGTTCCCTCTATTTTATTACGTAGATGGGTCTCTAAAAACTCTAATCTGGTTAAATCTTTTCAAAGCCAGATGGAATCTTACAAAAACCGACTATCTCCCCGAGATATGGTCAGGGTGGAGAAAGTAATGGAAATGCCAGTAGAGGAACTTCAAGAAATTCTAAAAAAGGCCTATTCCCAAACAGGTAAAAAGCAGTTAAAAATTCTTGCTGATCCTAAAGCAAGACCATTCATTGTTTTAAATCTTCAAGAGGCCCGAAAGATACTTTTTAAGTGATTCAATACTCTTTATTATTTTTTTTCAAAAAATATTAAAATTTTTTTATATTATTATTTTTTTAATTCTTTTAAAGATTCATTTTTTACAGAAAACTTTATATACTAAAATAGATTATTAGGTAATATATTACTAGAATAGGTAATATATTACATATTAAAAATTCAGGGTAATTAACTAAAATTAAAATTAATAAAAAATTCATGGAGAAATTAGAATTGAATATAAAAAATTTAAAAAAGAACTGGTGGAAAATAATATTCGTTTCACTGGTTATATCGTTTTTAAACGCTTTGGCACATGGTATGCTACCTTCAAATGACAGCGGAATGCTGGGCCCTAGTATAATAGCTCAAATGGGTCTTTTACCTCTAGCCTATATTTTATATGGGACCATCTGGTTTTCACTTTTAGGCAGCATCTTTGTATTAATCCAGGATCAACTTTCAGGAAACAAAATAATTAAAGGACTAAAATATGGTCTTTTCTTTGCCTTATTGACGGTTATTGTTTATTTTGAACCATTGCCTCACTCTTCGTCCTCTAGTATTGAAACTGTCTGGATGTTAGCTGATTGTCTGCCATTTATATTGTTGGGGGCTTTAATGGGACTTTTATTCGCAGAAAATGGCTCAAAAAAATTAAATATTGAAAAAGGTTCTAAATTAAAAGAAATTCCATTAATAGCAGTTATATCGCTCATGGTAATAGTTGGAAGGTTATTTAATTACGTATTTTTCAATATTTATTCCAGTTTTTCTAACCTGATGCTAAATACAATTATTTGGGTGCTTTTATGGGGAATAACTATAGGGGTTCTTTATTACTTTTTAATAAGGCCTGCTTTAATTGATAAATCTCGTAAAGGCAAAACTTTGTGGTTTGCTGCAATATTTGGAGTATATCTGGTTATGTTTAACTTAGCCTTTGCTATAATTGTAGAACTGCCTTTGATGCCTATGGGTGCCTTAACCCTAATAGATATGGTATTTAGAACATTTTCAGACGTTTTATTTGCTTCTTTAGGAGTTTTAATCTTTGAATACACTGTTGAAAAGATTAAAAATTAATTAATAATTATTGGTGTTTAAAATGAATAAAAAAATTATATACATAAATTCCATGGCCATAACTGTACTGGCCATAATTGCCACTTTATCAGGATTACTGGATAAAGGAACATATATAAATGACACAGTTTCCACTGTGGCCCAGATGATGGGCCAGGATTTAATAACTCTGGTTATAGGGGTCCCTATTTTACTGGGATCTCTCTACTTAATCTCCCAAAATTCACTAAGAGGACGATTAATCTGGATGGGGACCATATTTTACTTCCTGTATACCTATGCCTCCATGTCATTTTTGGCATCATACAATCAGCTTTTCCTGGTTTACGTGGCCTTATTCGGCCTATCTTTATATACTTTCCTGGGGGAACTGGTTTCCCTGGACATTAAGAATGTCAAAGAAAGCTTCACGCCAGGAAAGATAAATAAAATAACTGCAGCCTATCTGGTAATTGTGGGCTTGATGCTGGCATTGATGTGGCTTAAAATGATTTTAGAATCAGTTTTCACAAGTAATGCGCCGGTTGCCCTGGAAAGTTCTACCACTCTCGTAATACAGGCCCTGGATTTGGGGGTAGTGTTTCCCGCAGCGGTTCTTACAGGTTATTTGTTAATAAAAGAGAGGGCCTGGGGTTATACACTGGCATCAATATTTTTAATTAAGGCCTCCCTTTTAGGAACTGCCATAGTATCCATGATATTTTTCATGGCCCAAAATGGAGTGGATGTGGCCCTGGGACAAGTTTTATTCTTTGTACTGGTCACATTTTTTGGAATTCTAATTTCTGCAGGATTTTACAGCAGAATAAATGGTAAAATAACTCCTTAAAAGATTTTTAAGTTAAATAAACAGGCTATAGGATGAATAATTCAGAAATAGAAAAGGATAGTGATTTTGAAGGCATACTGGAAATGAAAGGGCACCTTATTGTACTCATATTCCTTATTCAACAGCGATGGAGTTATATAATCAATAAAAAATTTCAAAAAGATCATATAACCACCAAACAATGGCTAATGCTAATAATACTGGGAAGTGCATTTCCCAGCCCCCCTTCCATGCAGGAAGTGGCCGAGGCCATGAGCACCACTCATCAAAATGTTAAGCAACTGGCTATTCGATTGGAAAAGAGAGGTTTATTGAAAATTGAAAGAGATTCTCAGAATAGACGTATTTTACGTCTTAAAACAACAGAAGAATGTGAAGAATTTTGGGAAAAAAGAAAAAATGATGATATTAAATCCATCACTGATTTATTTAAGGGACTTGAAGCAGATGAAGTAAAAATACTATCTGAAATCATGATTAAATTGGAATACTTGTCTGAAAAATTGTATAAAGAGCATAAATAACTCTTATAAATTAAAAGAAATGTTAATGAGATTGTTTTCTCATTTTTAAATTCTTAGAAATTTCAAATATTTAAAAATAGTTTGAATTGAATTTTTAAAATTATAACATTTAATTTAGTAGAAATCAAAAGAAATAAAGAGGAAAGAAAATGAAAGCACTGGTAGTTTACGGAACAAGATATGGCACATCAAGTGAAATTGCTGAAGAAATAACCCGAATATTGAAAGAAGATGGTGTTGAAACTGATTTACTGGATTCCAGAGGACTTAAAGATTGGGATGTCACTCCTTATGATCTGGTAGTGGTAGGAAGCGGTATAAAGATTGGTAAATGGACTAAAGGCGCTATGAAGTTTCTGGATAAGAATAAATCTGCTTTGGCTGATAGAAAAGTGGCCCTTTTTGTATCCTGTGGAGCGGCCAACAAGGAAGAATCCCGCGCAGAAGGACAGGAGAAATATCTGGATGATGTGGCCCAGAAACATCTTATTAAGGAACCAGTGGCTACTGGACTATTTGGCAGCACTTTTGACCCGGATTCCAAACAGGGATTTTTATACAAACAGGTAATGAAGTCCATTAAGAAGGATCTGGAAAAACAGGGAATTGATGTAAGCAAACCCATTGACTACCGTGACTGGGATGAAATAAGGGCCTGGACGCTAGCTTTGGTAGATTAATAAGTAAATATCTAAAAATCATATATATTCTATTGACATGGATTTTTATATGCATTTTTATAAATTACTTGTTAGTTAATCTTTTATTAAAAAGGTAATTCGATGAGAGAAATTGACGATATCATGGCAGACCAACCATTTGGTGAAAGGTTGGAACTGGAAAAATACATACTGGTAATTTTGTTCTTAATCCAGCAACGATGGGGGTATATCATAAACAAAGAATTTGCTAAAGATAACATTACCACCAAACAATGGTTAATGCTGGTAATAATAGGCAATGCATTTGAACACGATCCATCTATGCAGGAAGTGGCCGAGGCCATGAGCACTACTCACCAGAATGTTAAACAACTGGCCAGCCGCTTACAGGATAGTGGATTTTTAAAAATAGAGCGAGATCCTAATAATAAAAGAATTTTACGCCTTAAATTCACCCAGCAATGTTATAAATACTGGGAAAAAAGGGACGAAGCAGATATTAAATCTATAACCAATTTATTCCATGTTCTGGATGATGAAGAGGTAAAGTCCCTCTTTGGAATCATGAACAAACTAGAAAAATCTTCTCAAGAGCAATATCAGGAATCAAAAAAGGATTAGGGTTAATATCCTGAATGGGACTAGTAAGCATTGCTACTGGTAAATCCAGTGGCAAAGGTCCTTAAAAATATTTTAACATCCAGACCAAGGGTCCAGTTTTCTACATAGTAAAGGTCGTATTCAATTCTTTTTTTTATAGAGGTATCTCCTCTCCAACCATTAACCTGGGCCCATCCAGTCATTCCAGGTCTAACGTGGTGTTTAATCATATAATGTGGTACTTCATCACGGAATTTTTCTACAAAAAGTGGTCTTTCTGGTCGAGGACCAATTAAGCTCATATCTCCTTTTAAAATATTGAATAGCTGTGGTAATTCGTCAATGCTTGTTTTACGAATGAAAGAGCCGAATTTAGTTTTCCGGGGGTCGTCTTCGGTGGTCCATTGGGTTACTTCCTCGTCATCAGACTGTACTTTCATACTGCGGAATTTATACATCTTAAAAGTATTTCTATGTAGTCCTACTCTGTCCTGTTTGAAAATTATAGGTCCTGGAGAACTTTTTTTCACCATAACGGCGGTGAAAATCATTAATGGAGAAAGTAACAGGATACCAATTATGGCCAGAATAATGTCGGAAAATCTTTTAAGGGCTTTATTAAATGAATTATCCAGAGGCACGTAGCGAATGTTTATAAGTGGTATATTATCTATCATGTCTATGTAGGGTTTGGCCGGGAAGTATCGGTAGTAATCAGGGACGATTTCGGCTTTAACACCGTATTTTTCGCAGGTATCAATAATATGTTCCAGTAATAGTGAATGCCGGGGTGATATAGTTATAACTATCCGGTCAATTAGATTGTTGAGGATTACATTTTCCAGGTCATCTATTTCGCCCATGACTTTAGAACCAGCTACTACACTATTTTTTTCAATATTATCGTCTAAAAATCCTATTAAGTTATATCCTACGTATTCATTAGCTTTAATTTTACTGGCAAACTTCTCACCAAGCTCTCCAGCCCCAATTACCAGTATATACTTGATATTGTATCCTCTGCTCCTTATGTATCGCAGTGATTTTCTCAAAATAAAACGTTCTATGATGGAAAACGTAGTAGAGAAAATGGCGAACATGGCCAGCATGTATCGAGAATAATCCGATATATTCACTACAAATAGGACAGTTATCAGTATTAATAAACCAATAAAGTTCACTTTAACTATGTTCATTGTCTCAGAAGTAATACTCTTTGTTCGTTGGGGATCGTACAGGCCAATGGTATAATAAAGCAATATATAAGTGGGTAAAATTATTAGCAGTGGCATTAGATAATAAGTAAAGGCCCATATACTATCATTAAAACCAAAAATTTGGGTTTCAAAACGAATATACCAGGCTAAAACTAAGGCAAAGGATATGACCATTATATCCAAAACCCCAAGGAGAATGTTGAATATTTGCTGGTTTTGTTTGATCATATACTCACCAATGCGTTAATTTCAATTATAAAATTTTGAAAATTATATACTGATTTGAAGAATTTTAAGTTAATTAATTTAACCATCATCTATCATTTTTTTCAATATTTTCTATTTAATTATTGCTATTAATAGCTAATTAATTGTTATTAATATAAAAAATTTATTATGAGAACTATGCGAATTTTATAGCATCTGCTAGTACCATTTATTTCTTTTTACTTTTAAATAAGTTTAAAAATAGCTTCAATATAAACATAGACAAAATTCCAGAATAGGTCACGATGGTAGTTATTATAGAGTTATTGTCTTTGTAATGTTTATTATAGAAAATATACATTGATTTGTAGAATTCGTATATTAACTTTGATTTTTGCTTCTGGCTACTGGATCCCTTAAAATGGATTATATGGGCTTTTCCATAATATATTATCTTCCAACCCGCTTCTTTTATGCGATAGCACCAGTCAATATCCTCACCATACATAAAGAAACTTTCATCTAAAAGGCCTATTTGTTCAATGGCCTCTGATTTTACCATCATAAAGGCCCCTACCAGGCAATCAATTTCATAAATTCCACTTTCGTCAAGGTAACATAAATTGTATTTCCCAAAACGTTTGCTTTCAGGGAAAAGACGAGAAAGACCAGTCATACGATAAAAAGAGACACTTAAATCAGGAAAACTTCTACGACAAGCTTTATCCAATTTTCCATCTGGTAAAACTACTTTACATCCCAGGGCCCCGGTTTGCGGGTGGGATTCCATGTATTGCAGACATTTTTCCAGGCAATCGTCAATTACGATGGTGTCTGAATTAAGTAGTAAAATGTAATGGGATGATATTTCTTTCAGGGCCAGGTTATTAGCATTGGAAAATCCTTTATTTTTAGTACTGGCAATAAATTTAATTAATCCCTTTTGTACTTCTATTGAAAAATCTTTCTCCAGTTTTTCAAGACTACCATCCTCAGATGCATTATCCACCACATAAATATCATATTTAAATGGATGATTTTTACTAATTACAGACGCAATGGTCTGTTTTGTCAAATCATAAGTACGAAAATTTACTACTATTATAGATAAGTCCATTATAGGGCTCCAGTGGTGCATTCTTAAATTGGTTAAGTGGTCAATTAAAAATAGTTTGCTATTTAATCATATAATATCTACTGTTAATAATTATTCAGTATTCTTACCAATTAATCTCTAGCTTCTTTTAAAAACTGCAAATATGATTTTATAAAATAATTAGAAAAAGAGGAATTTAAGAGTATTTTTAATCAATAATCCTTCAATTTTAAGATAATTAACCAAATTTTTATTTAAATATTTTACTTTTTTTACTTTATCCAAAGAAAGTAATCCTTCCTTTAATCCTTCTAAATAAGTTTTCCCATGGCCTTTTCTAACGAAAAAAAGATATTTAATAAAATATCCTAATAATAGAAAAGGTGAATTTAGAATTAGCTGGGGCCAGGGCATATTTTTGTAGGGGACATAAACATTGTTTCTGGCCGCTAATTTGATTTTAAACTTATTATAACGACTGCCACTGGTCCCGCTTCCCCTATGATAAACCACAGCATCTGGACAGTAAATACATTTATAACCATAAATTCGGGCCCGGTAACTTATATCCACATCTTCCATATAAGCAAAGAAATTTTCATCAAAAAGTCCTATTTTATCAAAAACCCTTTTTCTATAAATTGCTGCTCCAGCACATGCACTGAAGGTTTCTCTTTCTTGATTATAGTCTTTTTGAGATTTATTATGTCCTACTTTTTTTGTCCAGCCAAGTATGGTGTATTCATCACCAGCATCGTCTATTTTATCTCGATTGTGGTACTGAACCATTTTGGAAGTTACAGCAAAAATGTTTTTATCTTTTTCCAGACAATCAACAATACTAGAAATGCAATCTGGTTCTAATTCTACATCATTATTCAGTAAAAAAACATAATCGGTTTTGGAAAGATTTATTCCTTGATTAATGGCGGAGGAGAATCCCAAATTTTCTTTATTCTGGATTAAGATGAATTCTGGATAATTTTTCTTAATGTATTCAATGCTTCCATCTTCTGAAGCATTATCCACAATAATTACCTCAAAAGAATATTTCTGATTCTTCAGCGACTGGAAACACTCTTTTAAAAAATGTTTACCATTATAATTGGGTATAATAACCGTTAGATTCACCATAAAATTAACCTTAAATGATTTTAATACAGTTCTATTAAAATATGCCTAAGACCCAGAATATAACTTATCTACTTGGCCTGATGAATGCTCTGTTCATATTTTTCACTTACTTCTTCTACAGAACCTTGCATAATCAATTTACCTTTTTCCAGCCATATTGCTTTATTACATAGACGTCGCACTTGATCTATAGAATGTGAAACAAATAAAACAGTTACATCTTGATTAAGTAGAGATTTCATTCTATTTTCACTCTTTTCCTTGAATTTAGCATCCCCTACTGACAAAACTTCGTCTAAAATCAATATTTGAGGTTCTACTACTGTGGCAATGGAAAACCCCAGGCGGGCCACCATACCTGATGAATAATTTTTTAAAGGAACATCTATGAAGTCTCCAATTTCGGAAAATTCCACTATTTCATCGAATTTACTTTCTATAAACTCTTTAGGATAACCTAACATGGCGCCGTTAAGAAAAATATTCTCTCTTCCAGTATAACTGGGATCAAATCCTGCTCCAAGCTCCAGCAAAGGTGATATACGACCATTTAACTCAATATTGCCATGGGTAGGCTTCATAACTCCAGATATAAGCTTGAGTAGAGTACTTTTACCGGCCCCATTTAATCCAAGGACTCCTAATTTATCTCCTTTATTCACCTCAAATGAAACATCTTGAAGAGCCCAAAAGGACTGATACATGAGCTCTTTTTTAAGAAATTTAATAACGTATTCTTTAAGGTTATCTGTCTTTTCCTGGCTTAAATTGAACTCCATTCCAATATTTTCAACCTTTATAACTGTTTCTCCCAAATTTTCACCCTTAATGATTAGATTATCACTTTTTAAGCAGTATTTGGTAATTTTAAAATTTTAATTATTTATTAATAATTTTAAATGTATAATATAAATTTATCCTGATACTTGTAAAACAAAGCTATTCCCAAAACAAGGGAAACTATGGCTGATACTGTACCAAATAATAACTGTCCTGGATCAAAATAGGTTCCATATAAAAATGAATCTCTAAATAGTTCGATTATGGCATATAATGGATTTAATGTTTGAATCCATCTGAAACTTTCTGGCACAATCTCGGCGGGATACATAATTGGGGTAGCATACATTAGCATAGTAAGAAAAACACCGTATAAATGTTCTATATCTCTGAAAAACACGGTTAATGTGGCTACTATCAGACCTACTCCAATGGTGAACATTACCAGCAGCAAAATGGGCACCAGTGCTGAAAGAATGAAGATGGTAAATGGGGCCTGGGTAGCTATCATCACTAAAAATAGAACAATAAATGACATAAAAAATGTGACCATATTAGAAAATATCACACCAAGAGAGTACATATACTTGGGAATATACACTTTTTTTATCATAGAGGCATTACTGATAATAGATCCCATGGCTGCTTTAGTTCCGGCGGCGTAATAATCAAATACCAGTTTTCCAGTTAGTAAATAAACAGGATAATTTTCAATATTGCTCTTAAAAAGCTGTGAAAATACGATAGTCAATATTATCATGGTAAATAATGGCTGCAAAAAGCTCCAGAATATTCCCAAGATTGATCTTCTGTATTTAAGTTTAACGTCCCTTTTAATTAATTCAGCAAGTAGAAACTTATATTTGTTAAAATTAGCTAAGAATCTGTGGCCAAATATTTCTTCAAAAATCATTTTTTACCCTACTTGCATTCAATAATAATTATAAATGAGATTTTATAAATATCCCTTTCATATATTTCTCATTTCTTTCTCTTTTTTCTAATTTAAATAGGTTTAATATATTTATAGTTAAACTTAGCGGGCCTATCTGGAAATACTCAAATCCCATATATTTAGATTTTCCCGGTTAAATTGATTTTTACCGTAGAAAATAATCTTATTTTTTATTCTTTTCCCGATATCTTCAAAATAAAGGCTTCTAAATTCTTTCCACTCGGTGATTAATATTAGATTCACAATCGCAACATAATTAATTAATTTCAATCCTAAATAAATATTAAATAATTTAATTCTAAAATATTTATTAAATATCTTATATTGATCATTGATTTAAAATATTATTTTTCGATATCTCTAAAATAGAAAATTATAATATATGGCCCAATAAAGTTTTTATTCAATAAATTGTAGGTTTTTTAATATTTCTTTAAGGGAGTGGGCCCGGTTAAAATAAGTATGTTTTTCCAGCACATATTTCTGAAGTACTTTTATTTTTTCCATTCTTTCCTTTTCATTATCTAAATAATAATTTAATAATTCATGTAGTTCTTTTTTAGATTTAAAAACGGGTAATTTTCCATTAAAAGTTTCTTGAGCACCTATTTCACCATTAGTCAGTACCAAAGTACCACTGGCCAGAGCATCAAAAACGCGACTATTTACTGCACCAAAATCTTTTGTTGCTATATTAGCATCATCAATCACGATTTTAGTAGAAGCATAGACTTTTGGTATATCCGAATAATTTATAAATCCTTTATAATACTTTTTAAATTTATCAACTTTTTCCCAGTTTTTACCATACAAATTGAACTTATATGGAATACTCTCTGGTTCTAAAAATTCCATTATTTCCCGGGGATCATTCCAGTAACTACCAGTAAAACAGTAATCGCTTAAAAATTTCTCTTTGGGGCTTATCGAGGAGTTAAATCTATTGGAATTGGTGGCAATAGGGAGTATGAAAGGTTTTATTTTTGTTTTATTTTCTATGTAATCAGCCGCTTTGCTGCTGGAGGCCATTATGATGTCATAACTTGAAAATCCAGGATTTAAAACCCATCTATCAAACCAGTTTCGTGCCCACGCTATTTTTAGTAATGAAGAATTTTTAGATTTAATCTTGCGAGGATCATAGGTATCCAGCAAAGATATTAATATATCCACATCTTCTTTCACACGGTACCAATTTTCAGGACCTTTTTTTGATAAAAAATTTATTTCCCACCCGAATTTTTTTAAACCTTCTCCCAGTTCCATTGCAGTAAAATAATCACCTGCTGAAGCACCTGGGCCAGTTTCAGTAACTACAAAGGCAACTTTTAAAGGTTTTTCTGAAGAGGGATATTCTAATTCTAATTCGATTAAATTCGGGTTTAATGTATTTTCTGGATGTATGTGGTTTATTTGAGGGCGTTTTGAGTAAAAAAGATTGGTTAAATCACTTTTCAATATTCTTAAATATGTTTTTAGCAATTCTCGATCTTTTAAAATATGCCATATTTTATTCATCACGCTACCTCTTTAATGAAGACTAATAATGGTTTGGAATTAATTGTAGAATAAATAAAGTGATTTCAGGAATATTCAGTCTTTATTTTCAGTAATACTTTTAATCCATTGATCATTTAGGATAATACCCTCTTTCAATGTGACTGATGGGGTCCAATTAACGCAATTTTCTATTTTAGATATGTCAAGCACTATTTTAGATACATTTTCTATTCCGAAACTATTTTTGTGTAATCGCAAGTCATATTCCAATACACTTTCTATTTCATGGATAATTTCGGTTAAAGAACGTCCAATGCCGCTGCCCACATTAAAAACCTGATTATTTGAATTATCATTTTCAGAAACAGCTACTGTTGCTTCTACTAAATCCGAAATATGAATATAGTCTCTTATAGATGCATCAGGATTTCCTACAATGTTAGTCTCATTTCCAGAATGATAATCATATAAAATTTTATTTATTACTCCTACACCACTAAAAGGGCTTTGATACTTTCCATATGGATTTGAGTATCTACATATAATGTAATTAACTCCATACTTGGAGTGATAATATTTTAAAAAGTTTTCCATGGTTACTTTGCCTATTCCATATGGAGAAATGGGCATCAGGGGATGATCTTCACTGACTGGGATTTTTTCAGGTTCACCATATACTGTACCTCCGGAAGAGGCATATATCACTTTTTTGTCAGGATAATCCTTGATTATCTCTAATGTATTAATAAAACATTCAATATTGTCTAATTCTATCAAACTTTCCTTCGAGGAGTTTCTAACATTAGAACTGGAAGCTAAATAAATTATAATATCTGATTTATCAACCAATTCTTTAAGCAGCTCAGTATCGCTTAAATCATCTATATGGCTGCTAAAATGTTCATTTTGAATATTTTTGGTATTGGAATCAAAGTTATCAATACAATAGACTTCTCTTTCCATTTCGAGGAGTTTGTAAATAATGTTCGTCCCTATAAATCCATTACCGCCAATTAGTAAATAGGTATAGTCATTCATTTATATTCCACTCTGCTACTAAAAATTCGTTATTGTTTAACTTCCTGGCTACAAAATCATTTTTCTCAATATTAAAATTTAAGCCAGTTAAGAATTCCTGCATATTTTTGTTTAATAATTCGTCATTGGATAACTGGATGATTAAAAGCCCTTCAGGAGATAACTTTTCACTGATTGTTTTCAGTATTTTCTGGTAATTATCTGTGTTAAATTCCATATTTGAAATAATAACATCCGTCTTATCTAAATCACTAACTATGTCTTCCAGATTTTGGTTTATGTTTTTAGAGGAATATTTTGTATTTGTTAATTTAAACATTTTTCCAAAGGTTTTATGATTACTATTATAATTTAGCAATAATGTACAACCCAGGGATCGATATATTTTATCAGTTTTCCCTATTATTCTATAAATGACTCTTTCAGAGCTGTCAGAACTACAGGAACTGCAAATATTTTCAACAATGTTTCCATTACATATATTACAACCATTTTGAGCTTTATAATCAATTTCAGATAACTCTTCTAAGTTTAAAGGATGTACAAATGTTGTATTTTCATCCAGATAAGCATAAGCTTCTGGTCTGGTTTTAACAGTTAAAGAAATCCATTGTGGGATATCTCCTAGTTCCCAGCCATTACTTTCTAAATAATAACTGAATTCTACATCCATGTGGTTTTGAGGTAATAATGGATTGAATCCTCCGCAATGCTGGTAAGCTTCTTTTTTAAGGATGAATACTCCGCCTTGCACGTGTTTAAATTTTACATTTTCTTTTCCAGCTACATATTCTTTGTTTCTGAACTTTTCAAACCATTCCTGAGATTTATAGGTTTTTCCATTGTAAAAACTTGGAGAAGAAACTAAATTTCCTGCCATTCCCACTTCAGGATGATTTCTCATGTAGTTTAAGGTTTTGCGTTCCCATTCGTGTTTTAAAACAAATCCTTCATTACTGCATATGTAAATAGCAAAATCGTTATCCAGTAATTCTAAGGCTATATTGGATGCCGGTCCACATAAAATATTCTCTTTTAAGAATATGAGCCTAATATTATGGTGTAACTGCGCATAATTGATTATAAAATTCTTGAAATCTTCATCACTATCATTATCCACAATTGTTAAATCAAATTCTGTGGTGGTGTGTTTAAAGATTCTATCGAGAATTTCTTCAAGGCTTTTTAAATCTTTATATTGTCCTTTTTGATAAGTTACCATGAATAAATCAATTCTTTTATTTTCCCAGATATCTAACATGGTTTGAATTGTTTCTTCCACACTGGAGATTTGCTGGACCTCATTTTGAGCGTGTTTTAGTACAGAAAACAATTCGTTTTTATCCATATTTTTAACACGTTTTATTTGCTCGGCTAGTTCCTGTGGATCGTCAGGATCCACAATGAATCCAGAATAATTATTTAAAACAAAATCCGGAATCACAGAAACATTAGTGGTAACTATTGGAATTCCATAAGCCATGGCTTCCATAAGAACGGTGGGCATTCCATCCATATCTCCTGTTGAAGCCACTCTACAAGGTAATGCAAACATGTCCCCTTCTTCATAGACCTTTTTAAGAGCATCATTACCATTTATGGAACCCTCAAAAACAACATTTTTCAAATTTAATTTTTGGACTTGTTTCTGGAGATCCTTTTCTAAAGGACCATAACCATAGATTTTAAAAACCAGATCTTCTTTTTCCAGAATTTTAGCAGCATCAATAAGAGTGTCCATCCCTTTTTTTTCAACAAAACGTGCTATGGTAATCACATTTTTAATATTTCTATTAAATCTAGGCATGTCCTGGTTTATTTCTTTATCAATTTCATATTTGGTGGCCTGCCTTACAAACATTAGTTTCTCTTCAGGAACTCCTCTTTGTGATAAATAATTATAGTGGAAATTGCCGGGGATGAAAACTCTTTTGCAATACTCGCTTTTACCTATTTCACCAATTTTATTCCGCTTGTCATTCTTTTTATGGAAGATATCAACGGCATGTGCACAGACTGTGAATGGAACACCTGTTTTTTTGGCTGCAGGGTATGTTAAAAGCGTGCAGGCAGGATAAACAAAATGGGTGTGCATCATATTTATTTTATATTCTTTAATTTTTTCCACCAGATCATCTTCGTCTTTTATCTGGTAAGATTCAATATCAAAATCAAGTTCGGCCTCTTTATCGGGTTTCGCCTTATAGAAAACTTTTACATCATAATTATTTTCCACCAGCCAGCGTAGTTCATTCATTACAAAAGTTTGCGAAAAAGCAGGGAAGTCCCATAAAACATAACCAATGCGTAAATCATCCATTCCTTTTTTTATAATTTCCTGGTTGTGTTTTAACTGAACCTTCTCATAATTATTCCCTAAATTAATAGTATTGGAGATATTATTCAGTTTTTCACTGAGGAAATATTTGGTGAGAACTTCACTAACAAAATAGGGCTCATTTAATCGAGTATACCTTAAAATCAAGTCCCAATCAACTAAACGGGTTAGTGATTCATCAAAACCTCCCATCTGGTCATAAATGAACCTTTTATGCACGAAAACATTTAAATCAATGAAATTACCTTTTAATAACTTTTCTCTATCATATTCCGTGCTCCGGATAAATTGTTTTTTACGGACGGTATCGGTAACTTCCATACTGGCATAAGCAGTATTTTTATTATTGTCCACCAGTGAAGACACCATTTTTTCCAGATAAGTGTCTAACCAGTAGTTATCTGAGTCTAAGTAGGCTATTATACTGCCTCGAGCTTCAGATAGGCCTTTATTCCTGGCGCTGCTAACTCCACCGTTTTTTTGCTTGATGTATTTTATTTTTCCACTATTTATTTGGGCGGTATATTTGGTGGTAATTAGTTCTTCAGTACTATCTTTACTTCCATCATCAATGATTATTAGCTCGTAATTAGTAAAGGTTTGACTTAAAACAGAATCTATGGCTCTTTCAATTATATCTGCCCTATTGTAGGTGGGCATTATCACCGAAACACCATATTTATCTTCTAAACGTTTCCTTTTTTTAGAGGATAATCTGGTTCTTACATGAAGGTTTCCAGCATAACGAGCTTCATTTATCCCATATAAAGCATAATGGACTAGAGGATTTATATTTAAACGTTTAACATCTGTGTTGGACTTTAAATAAGAATCACTATCAAAATTAGGGCTTGGATTTCGACCTTCTGCAGCTCCATAGTAGATATAATGCATAACTGGATCGGCGCCGGAAATTCTTACGTCCTGGTAATTTTTAAGATAATAACCAATATCAAATAAATGATTTTCTTTAATTGCTTTATATCCCTTTATATTGGTTAAAGCTCTTTTTAAACCATTATTTTTTCTATTTAGTAGGATATAAATGCTGGGGAACATTGAAACTAGTCTTTGACGAAGAGAACGATTTATATTGGATAAGTATCGAATTTCATATATTTCAGCATTAAGATTATCTATTTGCGAAATTAATTCTTTAACTTCTAATTCAAGTTCCAAATTATGGCTAAAATCTTTATTTCCATTAAAAAGGGGTTTATTTTCCTTTGATTTTATTAAATCATTATCTTTCAATTCAAATTTAGTATCAGAGTTAAATATTTCTTCTTTCACTGCCATATTTTTCAGGTTTTTAAAAACAGCACCTATTTCCGGGTTTTCCTCAATAAATTTGATTTGGGTTTCTAATTTATTTAACTCCCAGGGTTCATTAAGGTCTAAAGATATGATATACTTGCCTTTTGCATTTATTATGCAATTATCTAGAGCATCAAATTCCCTATTATTATCTTTAAATTCAAAAAATTTGATACGAGGATCTGAAAACTGTTTAATTATTTCTAGAGTTTCATCTGATGAGCCATCGTCTATTATAATGATTTCAAAATCTTGAAATGTTTGATTTAATACACTTTCAATAGTCTCTGCGACGTATTTTTCGTGATTATATGAAGCAATAACAACACTTACTGTTGGAGTTTTCATTTTTTCACTTCTTTGTTATTAACTTTTAATAGTTTGTGATTTTTAAGGTAATTTAAGTAATTATCAATTTTAAATGTATTTTTATTTCCAATAAGAACAGGGGCATATTTATTTAAAATTTGGGCTATAACCACGGCCATTACAATAACCAGTATAGCCATGACAACTGCATTAAAAAGTGGATGAAGATATTTTATTCCCAGGCCACTAGACCATATATTCAAATAATGTCTTAAAATTTGATCTAAGCCCATGATGGTTAAGGTATTAATTGAAATTAAAAATATGGCCTTATTTTGAAATCTAGATAAAATTGAAGAAATGGCTATGACCATGGCAATTCCTGCAAAAGCTCCTAAATAAGCTATTATGAAATTTCCTTCCCAGGAACCACTTCTAAGACCTAATTGTCCATTATACACAAATTCTAAATAAGTTAGGATAAATAAACTTACAATTATACCAATATTCACATAGTTATTTTTAAAATACTGCATTATATTATGTTTTTTTAATACATATCCCACATAAAAGAAAGTAATACCTAATAATGCACTATCTATTGAGAAATATAAATTTATCTTTAATGTGTGGAGTACATATAATAGTGCATTTAATCCAATTATAATGATTAAAAGCTGCTTATCACTATTAAAATAGGTCTTAAAGATTGAAAACAGTACGATAACTATGAATAAGGATAATAAAAACCATAAAGGCCCATTTGGTGAGGTTACTGTGGGGTCTGCAACTATTACACCAAATAATAAAGTACCGATGGTAGATAACAGAGTCTCAGGATTTGTATATAATCCTTTATATTGAATAAAAACAATCATCCCTAAAAAACTAAAAAATAGATAGGGGACTATAAGTCGCTTAAGATACTTTTTAAGGGCAATTTTGGGAGTTATGTATTTGTATAAATATCCGGAGATGAAGAAAAACAGGGGCATGTGGAATACTGTTCCCAGCAGTATAAAATTTAATTTATTTGCGCCGAAATTCACATTACTGAAGTTAACGGTAATTAGATGAATAAAAACTACTAGAAAAATGCCTATTGTTTTAGCATAATCTATCCACCACTCTCTTTCAGAATAACTGACCATAGGGAATCACTTTATAATTGAATTTATTCAAATTGAAATCTTAGTTTCTTGTTATCAGATATGTATGATTATGCTATTAATTAATTGAAAAAATATTTTTATTGTATTTATTTACAAAATATATAATATCTCCCAATTCTTTTTAAAATTTGTTTGAGAGACTTAGTACTATATTATTTTTATTTAATAACAATTTAACCTTTTTTTAAAATATAACTAAAAATAAGTAAATTAAAGAAGATAATTATCTAATCTATCTATCCGAATACATCTTTTGATAGTAATCTAAGTATTCTCCGCTTTTTACTTTTTCCCACCATTCTTTATTATCTAAATACCATTGAATGGTTTCGGCGATTCCAGTCTCAAAGGTATATCTAGGTTTCCATCCTAATTCGTCCTGTATTTTACTGGAATCAATGGCATAGCGCCTATCATGGCCTGGCCTGTCTTTTACATATTTAATAAGTGATTCTGGTTTATCTAAATTTCCCAGAATTAATTTAATAATTTCAATATTCTTCTTTTCATTATTACCACCAATATTATAGACTTCTCCAACTTTTCCCTCGTGAAGGACAAGATCTATAGCCGTGCAGTGATCATAAACGTGTAACCAGTCCCTAACATTTAATCCATCGCCATAAACAGGCAAGGGTTCATTTTCAAGGGCGTTAGAAATCATTAATGGGATTAATTTTTCAGGGAATTGATAAGGACCATAGTTATTAGAACATCGGGTAATATTCACTGGAAGGCCAAAAGTCTTGTTATAAGCACGTACCATCAAATCAGCACCTGCTTTACTGGCAGAATACGGACTATTGGCTGATAGCGGTGTATCTTCTCTGAAATAACCTGTTTCACCTAAAGAACCATAAACCTCGTCAGTTGAAACTTGTAAATATTTTTTCACGCTGTATTCTTTAGCAGCATCCAAAAGTACCTGGGTACCCAGAATATTTGATTTAATGAATATCTCTGGATCTTCAATACTCCGGTCTACATGGGATTCGGCAGCAAAATTTATAACATAGTCTATTTGCGAGACTATATCAAAAACCAATGCTTTATCAGTAATATCTCCCTTAATGAATTTGTAATTAGGATTATCTTCAATACCCTGTAAATTTTCTAAATTTCCGCAGTAGGTAAGGGAATCCAGGTTGACAATTTCGTAATCGGGATATTTATCAAGCATATATCTGACAAAATTGCTCCCTATAAACCCTGCTCCACCAGTAACCAGTATTTTTTCCATTTTAACAACCTTAAAATCATTATAATAAAATTTAAAAATATTTATCTACTTCAAATAATTTTCAAATAATATTCTTATATTTCAATATTTTCTTTAAAAGATAACATTTATATTTTCTGATAATTATTTTCAACCCAGTTTTGAGCTATTTCAAGTTCATTTTGATAATCAATTTCAATTGAAAATATATTTTTAATATCTATGGGAATAAATTTAAATCCATCATTAATAGTTTTTTGCAAGGATATATCAAAATAATCAATGTTTTCAGACTCTTTTAAATTCGAAATAAGGGATGGCAAAACATTTTTTTTAACTAAATTCATACCTATTAGTTCACCTAAACCATTTTTAAGATTTTTAGAAACTTCTTTAACGAATCCCTGATGGTTTATGTTGTATTTAATTTCTGATTCCCTATAATATTTATTGGTTACCATGAGGATATTATGATCTCTATTTTTAACAATTAAATCCAGAATATCTGAATCAAAGACCACATCACCGTTTATCCATAGAACGTCGTCGTTTTCAATTCCTTCAAGTCCTTTTAAAAGACTTTTTGCCGTACAAGTAGTTTGATAATCATCATTATGAACAAAAGTTAGTTCCGGGTATTTATCAATGATTATTTGTTTTTTATAGCCCACAACCATAATAATATCCTTTAAATCAACACCTAAAACCTTTCTTAAATTTTTTATTTGTAAATCTAAAATTGTATAATCCTCGTTCAGATGGACCATTGCTTTAGGAACTCCTTTCTTTAACCGGCTACCTAAACCTGCTGCTAAAATACAAACTTTTATTTAATTTCCCCCATGATAACTGTATTAGGATAATTAAATTTAATTATTAAAATTATAATAATTAAAAGTAATGTTTAACTTGCTCAACAAATTGTTAACTAGAAGTAATAGCTATAATTACTATAAATCGAACTATGAATTATTTGAAAAGCAGTTAGCTAAATCTGAATCCCAAAAGGCAGAACTAAAGATTAAAATTGACATGTTGTCAGACCAATTAAAATCGCTTCAGGAAACTCCAAATGAACTTAAAATAAGTCACAAAGATATTATGAATGAAATCCAGGTAAACAATGTCCTTCAAAACATTTCATCCCTTAAACAAGACTCAATAAATGGTAAAATAATAAATATTGTTTTCATAATCAACTTTCGTATAACTGTAATGGATCAAATTATCAAGCTATTTGAAAAAGATCCGAAATTCAATTCTAACATAGTAATTATTCCTTTTGATCCATATTGTTCAAATATATTTGATAAAGGATTGAATAAAGACCAATTATTGGAGTATAATGACAATTACGGATATTTTAAAGAAAAAGAATTTCAAGTTATTAAAGGATATGATGATAAATTAAAAACCTTAATAGATATAGAATCTGAAATCAAACCAGATATAATTTTTTATTCTAGTCCATGGGAATCATCATTCCCAGAACAATTTAGAATCAATAATTTGCCTAAAAACGTACTTTTCTGCTATATACCCTATGGAATACATTCTTCAAGCATGTTAGAAAATCAATATAATCAGAAACTTCATAAAAATGCATGGAAAATTTTTTATCCAACACAGATTCAAAAGTTTTTAGCTGTAAAATATTCTGATATGGGTGCTAGTAATGTTATTGTAACCGGATACCCTAAAATGGACCCATTAGTTGATGGAACCCACAAAGATGATCCATTTCCTTGGAAAGATTCAGCACATCTGAAAAAGAGGATTATATGGGCCCCTCATCATTCTATAGAATTTGGTATTAGTTTTTCTACATTTCATAAGAATTACGAATTTTTCTATAACTTAGCCAAAGATCGTCCTGAAATAGAGTGGGTATTTAAACCACATCCGGTCTTAAGGCATTTCCATATGGTATCTTCATCTATTTTATCTGAAGATAATCCTTTTAATAATGAAAACATGGAAAAATATTATGAATCGTGGGGTAATTTACCCAATGCAACAGTTTACGAGAGAGGAGACTACCTTAACTTATTTGCAACATCTGATGCTATGATTACGGATTCATCATCATTCTTATCAGAATATTTATATTCTGGAAGTCCTGGGCTTTTTTTAACTAATAAATCACAAGAGTTCAATGAATTTGGGGAGATAATTAAAGATGCATGGTATCAAATTGATGGAAACGACTTTAAAGAGATTGAAAATTTCATAAATAATGTAGTAATCACGGGGGAAGATTCATTAAGGCATATTAGAGAAAACATTTTCCAAAATTATTTAAAAATTAACGGAAATGCCTCAGAAAATGTTTATAATTATATTAAAAATAGCTTTGGAGGATTTTAATGATTAAAAATTTAATCAAAAATCAAATTAGAAATACTGGAATGGTAAAAGATCTGGAAAAAGACAATATTCAGCTTAAGAACCAGTTAAATAATTTAAAGAAAACTAATATTCAACTCCGGGCGCAAATTGGTTCTTTAGAATCTGAAAAAGAACAATTAAATTCACAATTAAAAGATAAATCTTCTCATGTTGGATTTAGCATCAAAACTAATCTTAGGGGTCTTAGTTCGGATGAAGCTAAGATCCCCGTCCTTAAATATATTGTGGAAAATGTTAAAAAGGATGCTCAAATACTTGATGTTGGATTTGGGGCTGGTGCCTACGGTAAATTACTGAGATCTCTTTACTATAGGAATATCGATGGCCTGGACATTTACAGTGATAATATTGAAGAAATGGGCCTGGACAAAATCTATGATAATATATATATTGACAATATCCTTGATTTTGATTTTGATTACTACGATTTAATAATAATGGGCGATTTACTGGAGCACATTGAACTGGAATCAGCCAAAAAATTACTATCAAGTTTAATTAAAGATAAATGTGGCCAGATAATTATTTCCGTCCCCTATGAATATGAGCAGGACGAATTATATGGAAATAAATATGAAAAACATTTACAACCGGACATGAATGAATTATACATGAAAAAACATTATCCTTGCCTTAAATTGGTTGAAATGACAAATTCTACTTCCGGCCACATAATAGCCACTTATTACTGGAAAAAATAATTAAATTAAAGAATATAATTTATTAAATCCTATTTAAAGGAGATAAAAATGCAAAATGGTTATTTTGAAAGTCGAATTCACAAAATTCTGGGCAATACTAAAGAATTTCACTATAAAAATAAAAATAATCGTTTATTTACCTTATGGATTAGTGATGACAATAAATTACCCGAATTACAACAATTATCTCTTAAATCTATGGTTTTAACTGGCCACCAGGTAATTTTATACACTTATGATGATTTTGAACAAGTGCCAGAGGGTATCAACTTAGCTGATGCCAATAAAATTATTGATGAATCAAATATATTTGTATACAAAGAAGGTTTCAATAAAGGATCTTATTCCGGCTTTGCCAACTGGTTTAGAGCTAAATGCTTATATGAAAATGGATTATCCTGGTTTGACTGTGATATTTTAGCCATAAAAAATATAAATGAACTCAATAAAAAAGGCCCAATAATTTCTTCACAGAAAAATCTTGATGGTACTATAAGCCCTAATAATGCTTTTTTAAGATTGGAAAAAAGAGATAAACTTCTAAAAGAACTTTTAATTCATATGGAAAAGGTCAAGGATAATATAAAGCACGCACAGACGGGTCCTAATTTACTTAAATCATGTATGGATAATGGATTAAATGATTACTATAATTATCTAACTAGTCCCAATTTTATTGCTTCAATAAATTATTTTGAATATAAAGATATTTTGAAACCATCTCAAGAAATAGTCCCTTTTTTAAAATTAGATGATATATGGGGGTTTCACATATGGAATGCGATGTTTAGACATTATGGTAATGATCATGAAAAAACAAATGATGGTTTTTATCATGAATTAAAAGATTCTATTCTAACCACTTTTTCAAAAGAAGATTATAGAGAAAAGATAACTAATATTTTTCTATAATATGTTTTAAACATGTATTTGGGGTTGAAAATTGATTTAGATTATTAAAACTGTATTTCAATTTTATAGAATGTTTATATTTCCTAATTAATTAAAAAATATAATACTTATTGATAATAAGTTCTATTATGAATAATAAATTAAATAATTCGGGATTTCATAATTATTCTAAAAATCTTAAAAAGATTTTTTTTAAGGAAAATAATGATAACAAGCTTTTCACATTATGGATTAATGATAATAGTATACTTCCTGAATTACAATATATTTCTTTAAAATCCATGCTTTTAACTGGCCATAAAGTAACATTATATGTTTATAATGAATTTGAAAATGTTCCTGAAGGCGTAAAAATTTTGGATGCAAATAAGATTCTAGATGAATCAAACATATTTGTTTACAAAGAGGGTTTTAACAAGGGTTCTTATTCTGGATTTGCAGACTGGTTTAGAGCTAAATGCTTATATGAAAATGGATTATCCTGGTTTGACTGTGATATTTTAGCCATAAATAATATCAAAGATATTGGCTTGCAAGGACCTATAATATCATCGCAATACAATCCTGATGGTGAGCTGGTTCCTAATAATGCCTTTTTAAGGTTAGAAAAAGGAGATCCACTTTTAAATGACATGATAGTTTACATGGAAAAGGTAAAGGATAATATTAAACATGGGGATACTGGACCAACCCTTCTAAAATCTTATATGGATAATAAATTCAATCAACATTATAAATATCTGTCAAAACCAGATTTCATTGCTTCCATTAATTACTTTGATTATATGGATTTTCTCAAACCTTCAAATGAAATGGTTCCTTCTTTGGACATTGATAAAATATGGGGGTTCCATATTTGGCATGCTATGTTCCGGGATAAAGGTTATCCTCATGAAAAAGCAGAAAATGGTTTTTACATGGATTTAAAAAAGTCTATTTTAGATAGTAATAATATTAAGGATTATCAATCTAAAATAATGGAAATAATTAACTAAATCAAATTAAAGATTAAAAAGAACTTTTTTTGAATTATTTAAAAATCAGTTTTTGTATCTTTTAATTTTTTCCACTGTTTATCTTTTTCTGATAAAATTACTTCATCAATATTATCTATGGGCCATTCAATAGCAATATCTGGATCATTCCATAGAATACCGCCTTCATCTTCCGCATCATAAAAGTCCGTGCATTTATAGGTGAATTCGGCTTCATCTGAAAGCACTAAGAAACCGTGGCCAAATCCTTCTGGGATATAAAACTGTTTTTTATTCTCTTCTGAGAGAATTACACCTTCCCACTGGCCATAAGTGGATGAATTTTTTCTTAAATCCACGGCCACGTCGAAGACCTCTCCTTTAATAGCGCGCACTAATTTGCCCTGGGGGTTTTCATATTGGAAATGAAGTCCTCTTAAAACTCCTTTATTGGATTTGGACTGATTATCTTGAACGAACTTAACATCAATCCCTGCTTCTTTAAAATCTCCTAAATGATAGGTTTCCATGAAGTAGCCGCGTTCATCTCCAAATACGGTTGGTTCTATGATATAAACCCCTTCCAGTGAGGTTTTGGTGAATTTAAATTTTCCCATGTTAATTCTCCGCTGCATTATTTATTTTTTTAGGTAATTTTAGTATTAACGTTATTAACCTAATAATCATCGTTAATGACCAGTTCCTTAAGATATTTCCCATAATCTGTTTTTTCTAAGCTAGCAGCAGTTTTTAAAACAGCATCATCGTCTATCCAGCCGTTGTGGTAGGCAATTTCTTCTAAACAAGCAATGTAAAATCCTTGTCTCTTTTGTATGGCCTCTATAAAGTTACTGGCTTCTAGAAGGCCGTTGTGTGTCCCGGTATCTAGCCAGGCCATTCCTCTACCTAAAAGTTCCACTTTAAGTTGTTTTCTGTGGAGATATTCTTCATTAACGGATGTGATTTCCAGTTCACCCCTATCAGAAGGTTTTACATTCTTGGCTATTTCCACTACACTATTATCATAGAAATAAAGACCAGGTATGGCGTAATTTGATTTGGGATGTTCTGGCTTTTCTTCTAAGGATAATACGTTGCCTTCTTCATCAAATTCCACCACTCCAAATGCATGGGGATCTCTAACATAGTAACCAAAAATAACTGCACCGTTTTCCACAGAAGCAGCTCTTTTTAAAATCTCACTGAATCTGTGCCCATGGAATATGTTGTCTCCCAGTACTAAAGCAACATTATCTTCTCCAATAAATTCTTCACCCACTATGAATGCTTCGGCCAGTCCACGAGGTTCTTCCTGCACAGCATATGAGAAAGATACGCCTAAATCACTACCGTCGCCCAAAAGTTCTTTATATTGGGGCAAATCACGCGGAGTAGATATTATCAATATTTCTTTTATTCCGGCTAGCATAAGTACGGATAATGGATAATAAATCATTGGTTTATCGTAAATAGCCAGTAACTGTTTTGATACCGCTTTGGTAATAGGATAAAGTCTAGTTCCTGATCCTCCTGCAAGTATAATCCCTTTCATTTTATCTCCTCAACCATTATTGTATTATTTATTATTTTTAAATTGCTTTACAATATTTAATGTTTTCAAAATTTTTTCAAGTTTTTAAAAGCGAAATTAGTTTACGCAGGGGTGCTGTAATTCTCCATGAAGTACTAGTTTCATATTCTTCAATTTTCTTTTCTAAAAGAATTTTTTGGTTGGTAATTCTATCAACCTTTATTAACAAATTATCATTATCAGATTTAAATCGGTTAATTTCCCTTTTTAATAGATTAATTTCTTCTTCAAATCCTTTTTCTTCATTTTGGATATCTTTTTTTAGATTTAAATGGCTTTGAGCAAGTGATTCGGTATTAGATAAGAATTTTGTAAAATAATTTAATTCATTAATTTCATACTTAATGGAAATATCTTTGCAAAAGCTTAAGTCCATAGGATCATAGGCAATACCCACTTTTTTCCCAGACTCTTCCATGGAATAATTTTTGGCAAAATCAATCATATCTTTTTCATTTATAGTTAAATCATTTTTTAAGTCATTGTAAATATTTTTAAGATGCCAGGATTCGTAAGGGCTTCTATTAACATCAATTAAGTTGTTTATCCAACCAACGATAATTTTTGAAATAAACTGTTCTTTGGAACGAATGGGGAAATGAGCTATTCTCAGATTTTTATCTGATTTGTTTTTAATAAAATCTTCATATTTTGCATTGAAAGATAATTTATGGTTTCCTTTGGTTAGTTTTACATCATAGCTTTCAAATAGTTCTTTAGGTAAAATAACCTTACGATATTCTCCTAAATCCTCTCTCGCAAAAGTAATTTTAGAGGGTATGAACTTTTCATCTTCATTATCAAAGGTAGGAACATAAGTTTTCCATTTTACAGATAAATATTCTGGAAATTCAATCATCTCTAGATACTTTCTCGGGTTTTGGTTCTTGGAAGCAATTATAAATTCGTCTGCATCTAATGGAACTATTATATCCGGATTAAATTCAGTTACTGCTTGTGATAATAGCTTATTTGTTTTAATAGTTTGATCAAAATCCATATCATCATCTTTGATGATATATAAATTCAATCCTTCTTTTTTAAGTAAATTTAAAATTTCTAAGGTATTATCAGAACTACAGTTGTCTAAAATGATCATCCCATCTAAGATGTTAAGATTATAACGTACGAATGATTCAATAATATCTGCTTCATTTTTGACCATGCTTATCGAAAATATCTTTTTAGACATATGAGTCCTCCAAAACCAATATTATACCACTATAACGTTAATTTTTTATTAACATTATTTTTAATCAATCTATAAAAAATTTAAAAATTCCGAATATTATAAAGAACTCATATATTCCCTTAAAGCTTCTTTATAACTTCTAATCTTCGGGAATCCTTCCATTTTCCAGTTGTAATTTTCTAAAACAGAATATTTAGGCCTTGGTGCAGGACTACCAAATTCTTCAGTGCTAACGGGATTAATTTCAATATCAATTCCAGCAATCTCGAAGATTTCTTGAGCATATTCATACCAGGAACAGTGGTCACTATTAGTTATGTGATAAGTGCCGTAAGCCGGTTTTTTTATTAGTTCTGAAATTGCTGCTGCCAGATCAACGGTGTAAGTGGGAGAACCTATTTGATCAGACACAACAGAAATGCTATCCATTTTTTCTGCTAATTTAAGCATGGTGGTTATGAAATTAGGGCCATGGAAACCATATAACCATGATGTTCGTACTATATAAAATTTATTTAAAATATCGTGAATGCAGACTTCTCCCAGGTGCTTGGTTCTACCATAAACGCTCAAGGGATTTGTTTGATCGTATTCATAATAAGAACTTCCCTTGGTACCGTCAAAAACATAATCTGTGCAAATATAAACCATAGATGCATCTACTTCTCTACAGGCAACTGCTACATTTCTGGTTCCCAGTACATTTACTTTATAGGCAATGTCTTGGTTGGTTTCACTTCCATCAACATCGGTAAAGGCCGCTGCATGCACAATAATGTCTGGATTGATGTTTTTCACAGTTTCAATGGTTTTATTTATGTCTGTAATGTCCAGAGTGTCAATGGTTGTGGTGCTGATTTCGTTTTCAACAGATAATATATCAACCAAATCATGTCCTAGCATGCCTTCTGAACCAATAATTAAAACTTTCATTTTTTCAACTCAATTAGTATCATTTATTTCAAAGTAATTGTATAATCTTGATGTCTATATCCATAAAATATGCATTTCAAGAAAAATCTTATAATAATTCTCTATTTCTAAAACAATATATTAATATTCCTAATAATTATTCTTATATTCCCTTTTAATATTTTAAAATTATCAAAAATTATTCAAATTTTCAATGCAGATTTTAGAAATTTTAGTTATTAAATCTGCTCTTAAAAAATTAAACCTTAAAATATCTTCTTAAAATATCTTAAAACAGAATAAGAATAAATATTATTTATTTTATGGATAAAAAAAGAAAAAAAGAGTAAATAGATTTAAATAAATCTATTTGATTTGAAAGTAGCAGTAGTCTTCCACAAGTATATTCCTTTACCAGAATATCCGGAAGTACAAGCCCCGGTGTTACGGTAGAAAGTATTGGAAATAACATAAATTCTACCATAATTGCTGTATAATGCTCCACCTTTACCTTTAGTTGCTTTGTTATTGCTTAAAGTACTACTAACCACTGAGAATAGTCCTTGAGCATTACATATGGCCCCACCGGCACCATAATTTGCACTATTCCCTGTAAATGTGCATTCTTTTGCTTCAAAGGCTCCACCACTATATATGGCTCCACCATGTCTGGTAGTAGCCTGATTATTGGTGAAAGAACACTTTTTAAAGTATATCATACTTTTAGATACGCTGGGTTGTCCTGTACTGTCAATATAAATTGCTCCACCATTAATTGTTGCAATATTACTAGTAAATGTGTTGTTGGTCACCACTATGGTTCCGTGGCAGTGATAGAGTGCTGCTCCACGTGTGGCCCGGTTGTTGACGAAAATATTGTTATTTAAATATACCCAACCCACACTGTCTTCGGTGTAAATGGCCCCTCCTTGTGGTCCGGTGTTGTAATAAAATGTACAATTGCTCACTCCTAAAGAACCTTTAGAATTATAGAATACGCCTCCAAATCCATTTGTAGCAGAGTTATATGAGAATACTGTATTTTTTATATCCATAGATCCCTGAGCATTTACCATAGCTCCTCCCTGACCATTGGTTGCTCTATTAGATTTAAAATAACAATTTTCTACAATTAGAGTTCCCCGGTTACTATCAATGGCTCCTGAAACACGAGCAACATTACTAACAAAAACAGTGTCTTTAATTATTAAAGAACCTTGGAGGTTTTGTATAGCTCCACCGTAATAAGCTGGTGCTTTATTATTGGTAAAATCACAATTTGTTATAGTCAAAGATCCTTTAGAGTTAATGGCCCCACCACTATTAGTGGTTTGTCCATTAGTTAGTTTTAAATTACTAATATCTACTTTGACTCCAGATAATATGGTGAATATTCTGTTTTGATACTGGGCATCAATAACAGTATTGCCCCTACTTTCGCCCTGTATTTTTAAGTTTTTATTTATTATAATATTAGATTCTTTATAAGTTCCATTACTAATTTTTACTATTCCATCGGAATCTACAGCTTCAATAGCATTTTTAATGGTCTTTTTTGGTCCATCAGTACCGTCCCAAACTGCACTTTCCCCGCTCCAAGCATCATTACCATTTGGATCTACAAAAATAGTGGGTTGTACTACTGCTGAGGCAGTATCAATGCTAAAAGAAACTGAAATGGTAAAAATAGCAAGTAATATTGGAATTAATATTTTTTTATTGGCTTTCATTGATGTAATCTCCATTACATAATTGAATAAATTTAATTATGATATATGGATGAATTATTTTCACTATATAATAAAAATATTTACATGTTTTTGTGCCATTTCTCTCATAACAAATCATTTTTAAGTTTTTTCATAAGTTAAAAAATAGAATTTTGAGAAGATTATCTGAATATCAGGATTTTTTTTAATAAAATTCGAACATTTCGTAAGGGTTCTGTTATTTTCCAACTAGTAGATGTCATCATTTCTTCGATTAATCTATTTTTTATTTTTAATTCTTCATCAAAAGCTATTTTTTGTTGTTTTAATTTTATTTCATATTCTTTTGATTGTTGAATCAATTCTTCTTTTATTTTTTTTTCCATTCTACTAATTTTTTCATATAATTCATATTCTTTATATGTGTTAGATTTCATCAAATTATTGAATATAACTTGATTTGGTTCATTTAATTTGTTGAAATCCTCAATTTCCATTTTAGAAAGGTCTTCTTTGATAATTTCTAAAAATTCTTGTTTATATTCTTCATCAACTTGATTATACCGAGAAATGAATTGTTCAATCTTAAAATTTAGGAATGAACCCAGGGAAACAGGGCAGTATTCTCTCACCAAATTTTCATTTAAATTTTGAATAGGAATAACATCAAAAAATCGTTTATTACCTGTATTGATGAATGATCCTCTTCGATTTATCCGGTAGAAATATAGATGATCCCGAACCAGAGAAACCTTATTTGCTTTTAAATAGGATTCGTAGAAAAATGCATTATCCTCGAAATCAAGACCTTCATAAAATCTTATGTTATTCTCTTTTAAAAAACGGGTCTTGTAAATTTTATTCCAGGCTGTAACATTGATTTTAAATAGAAAATTTCCAGTGGCCTGGTGGTTAAAAACAACATCATCAAAAGATTCATTAAAAAATTCTAAGGTAAAATAAGGCATATCATAAAGTAATTCCTGGTTTATTTCGTCAAAACGATGAGCCGAGCACATTACCATGTCACTTTCATGTTTTTCAGCGTTTTTATACATAGTTTCATACATATGAGGTTCTATCCAGTCATCAGAATCTACAAATCCTATGTAGTCTCCCGTGACATGATCCAATGCTTTATTTCTGGCAGATGCAATTCCACCATTTTCTTTAGTGATTATTTTTATTCTTCCATCTTTTTTTGCAAATTCTTCCAGAATTTCGGGTGATCTATCAGTTGAACCATCATTTACACATATAATCTCTAATTCACTCATTGTTTGATTAGTAACACTTTCAAGGCACGTTTCAAGGTATTTTTCTACGTTGTAAACTGGTATAATAATGGATATTTTTGCTTTGTTCATTCAGAACCCTGCCCTGATATTTTTAAAATTATTTAATATATTCGATTATTTAATATTATCTTAGAAACTTCTAAGACCTCTCCAATTTATCAATAATAATTTTCATAAAAAATTAATATAGATATCATTAAATCATAATTATAACTTTAAATATTAATGGATACAATTTTATTGTGATTTTATGGAAAAAGAAAAACTTGAAAAATTAGAAAAAATCCTGGAAAAGAGAGGATGCAATGTGAATATGCAGGCCAGTGTAATGGAACTGAGCTTTGAAAAGGATGAAGATGCGGAATGGTTTGAAGAAGTGATAGAAAAAAGCCCTGAAGACTCGGCTGTTTCCTGTGTAATGACCATGAAGCGATTGGGTAATAAAAAAGCCCGCCATAAATTTGTCTTCAATGTAACTGACATGGACAATTTCATTGATCTCCTGAATGAGGAATAATTAATTTTTATTTGATCATGATTCAAAATTCTAATTAATTACAATTTATCCAAACATTTAGGGCATAGAATATTTTATAGACTTTATTTTACTATGGACTTTTTTTAAGATGCTTTGATTACCATTAATTTCACGTATTTCTAATGATTTTAACTTTATTATGGATCCCTTAGTTGAAGCCGGTATAATTTTAAGATTTTTCAATGAAACTTCCTTTGGTAATTGAATATACATGTTTATATCTTCATATGCTTCGTAATGACTGTAGAAACTATTATCCAAGTAATCATCAGATTTTTTGTTTTCATATTCTATTTTTAGAATATCATCAGACTTTGTTTCAAAATGTAATCTTATAATGGCTTCATTCGTTTCATTTAATTTTTTAATTTCTTTTAAATGTAATTTAGCATCATTTTCCAGTGTTTCAATAATTAAAACTCCATCATCAATAGTTAAATTCAGATTTTGAGCTGATTTAAGGTCTGCATAATGATTAGATATATTCAAATTAAATAGGATATTGTCTGAATTATTGAAAACTTGGCTTTGATCGTTTTTAATGGGAAAATAATGTTTTCCCTGATCAATATATCTAAGATTAGGTTCTCGACAAATTAGCCATGGTCTGGGAGTTGTAACTATTTTATCTCGATTTGAAGATAACCAGGCACCCCACCAGCTAAAAGAACTGTTTGCTATAATAAAATGTTGACATAAAGACATTAGTCTTAAATCTTCATGGGCAGTTTCAACGTCATTATGGGTTACATGGTATTTGGGGTGTTTAATATGAATATTTTTCTTAACCCAGTCGTGATCATTGGAAAAAATAAAAAATTTAGGATTATCCACGTTTTTTTCTATTAATTTTACAGCATTCTCATAATAATCGACGCTGCAGGTTCCAAATTTAGTATAATTAAGATAATCCCCTCTACGAATGTGGATGGCCACAGAATTATGATCTAAAATATCCTTTGCGATTTTTTTATTTTTGCCTTTAATGGGGTTCTTGAATTGCAAATCTTTTTTAATTATATTTTCATGGTGAATAAAATATTTCTCACTTTGCCAGAAACCGTCAAAGTGAGCGGGAAACTTCAAATTTTTTAAATTTTTTAGCGTCGGAAACTCTGTTATTTCATTGAAAGAAGACTCAGTATAATAATTAGTATCTAAATCCGCTATTTGGATATTATTTAAAAATTTAAGTTCATCTTGATTTATTTTAAAATGATTTAAATTATAAAAATCGTGTATTATTGATTTAGAATATGCACCATCGTAGTGTGATAAATCAAAGTAAAGATCAGTTTTTAAATCAGTGGATAATGAGCGTCCAAAAGCATACTGGAATAACTGATTTCCAAGGCCACCTGTCAATTTAACTATTATCATTATTATTCTCCACTAGAATTCATAAAAACTACTAAGGCTTCTCAATTTTCTCTATTTCTTCTTTATTTTGTAAATACCATCTATACATTAGCCTAAGGCCACGTTTTAATGATATTTTAGGTTCCCATCCCATAGATTTTATTTTTGTTACATCAAGACGTTTACGAAACATTCCGTCTGGCTTAGAATGGTCAAATATTAATTTTCCTTTAAAACCCACAACTTCCTTTATAGTTTCTGCTAGTTCCTTTATGGTTATGTCTTCGCCAGTCCCTATATTTATACTATTATTTCCTTTATAATTCTCTAAAACAAAAATAGTTGCTTCTGCCATGTCATCAACGTACATAAATTCTCTATAGGGCTTTCCAGTTCCCCAAATTTTTACATAATCTTTTTTATTCTCTTTTGCAATGTGCATACGTCTCATAATGGATGAAATTACGTGAGATTCTTTTGGATTAAAATTATCATTTATTCCATAGAGATTAGTTGGTATGACACTCTTATAATTCAGCCCGTGTTCTTCATGATAATATTCACAGGCTTTTATTCCTGTGATTTTGGCCAGAGCATATCCTTCATTGGTAGGTTCGAGGGGTCCTGTTAATAGATATTCCTCTTTTATGGGTTGTTTTGATTCTTTAGGATAGATACAGGAGCTTCCCAGGAACATAAAGTTTTGCACATCGTTTCTGTAGGCTGCTGTCAAGACGTTGGTCTGTATTTGAAGATTTTCCAGCAAAAATCCGGTCAAATCATTCATATTGGCTTCTATGCCTCCAACTTTCGCTGCAGCTAATATTACGGTTTCTGGTTTTTCTTTATCAAAGAATTCATTTACTTTTGTTTGATTTCGTAAATCTAATTCTGAAGAGGTTCTTTTTATAATATTCCTATAACCTCTTTTTTCCAGCAGCCGAACAATCGATGATCCCACCATACCCCGGTGACCAGCTACATAAATCTTTTCATCTAAATCCACTTTTATACGCTCCATTAAACAATTGTTATCTTAAACCGGTATTAATTTTAAAAATAAATTTCTTGAAAGTTTCACTCTCAATTTTAACTTTCAATTATAATTAATATTATTTTAATTTTAATATTATTCCTTTTCCACGTATTTCTGATCAGATTTTACCATTTCTTGGATAATATCTTGAAATGGTGTTTTGTTTGGATTCCACCCCAGCAGATTTTTTGCTTTAGTAGGATCTCCACATAACTGATCAACTTCGGCTGGCCTGAAATATTGAGGATCTATTTCAACCAGAACTTTCTGGGTATTTTGGTCAATTCCTTTTTCTTCCAATCCTTCGCCTTCCCAAAGAATGTTTATTCCTACTTCTTTAAAAGCCAATGAGCAGAATTCCTTAACGGTATGCATTTTTCCGGTTGCTATTACAAAATCTTCTGGTTTATCGTGTTGCAATATCAACCACATACACTCTACATAGTCCCGTGCATGACCCCAGTCTCTTTTCGCATTCAGATTTCCTAAATATAACTTTTTCTGTTTTCCCTGAGCAATGCGGGCCACAGCTAATGTTATTTTCCTGGTAACAAAACTTTCTCCTCTTCGAGGTGATTCGTGGTTAAAGAGAATCCCATTGGAAGCAAACATTCCATAAGATTCCCTGTAATTTTTAGTTATCCAAAATCCGTACAATTTTGCAACCCCATAAGGACTGCGTGGATAAAAAGGCGTTGTTTCTTTTTGAGGAATTTCCTGAACTAAACCGTATAACTCTGAGGAGGATGCTTGATAAATTTTCGTAGATTTTTCTAATCCTAATATCCGAACTGCCTCCAGAACTCTTAATGTCCCTAAAGCATCAATATTGGCAGTATACTCTGGAGTTTCAAATGAAACTTTAACATGAGACTGTGCTGCTAAATTATAAATTTCATCCGGTAGAATTTTTTGAATTAAAGATATTAAACTATTTGAATCTGACATATCTCCATAATGAAGATGGAAATTCCGGGACTTATGCATGTCCTCAATTAAATCATCCATGTACAGATGTTCAATTCTACCAGTATTAAACGAAGAACTACGCCTTATTATTCCATGAACTTCGTAATTTTTATTTAACAAAAATTCTGCAAGATAAGATCCGTCCTGTCCGGTAATTCCTGTTATTAAAGCTTTTTTCATGATTAAAACCTTGTTAATAATTATTAATCAATATTCAAATC
>CAVOPP010000008.1:0-487644 GCA_963698135.1 uncultured Methanobacteriaceae archaeon
TGAGGAATGTGGGAGAGTAATTAAATAAATAATTTATACAAATGAATACAATTTTTATACAATAATCTCGCTTTAAATAAACAATTGTGAAAAAATGAGTGCCATAACTGGAATATTCATGAGAAATGGGAAAAAGCCAATCCGGAATTCATGAAAAAAATGAATGATAAACTGGCCCACAGGGGCCCGGATGGTTCTTCGGTATGGTGTGAAGGTTCTATAGGACTGGGACATCAAATGCCGTGGACCACCCCCAAGTTCTCCATGAAGTTTTGCCATTGGAAGAAGATGGACTGGTAATTACGGCCGATTCCAGGATAGATAACAGGGCCGAATTGAGTGAAGAGCTGGGTATCAGGGACGAGGAAGACGTTTCTGACAGTTATTTTATTTTAAAGGCCTATGCTAAGTGGGGGGAAGACTGTCCAGACAAGTTACTGGGGGATTTTGCCTTTGTTATCTGGGATAAAAAAGAGGAGAAGTTATTCTGTGCCCGGGACCACATGGGAGTCAAGCCCTTTTACTATTATTTAGATGAGGATATGTTTGTCTTTGGGACGGAAATTAAGGCCTTATTTTGGGTGGAAGGAGTTCCTATATAAATTGAATGAACGGAAAGTGGCACTTTATTTAATGCAAGATATTATGGATAATGAAATAGACATTTTATAAAGAATATTAATAGTTTGTCAGCGGCACATTACTTCAAAATTGATAATAATAATGTTTATAAAGATAAGATATTGGAAATTAAACCCAGATAAAAAGATAATAATGGGATCTGAAGAAGAATATTGTAAAGACTTTCGTTGAAATATTTAAAAAAGCCGTTAAATGTCGTTTAAGAAGTCGTTTTAAAATCGGATTTGGATTAAGTGGCGGTCTTCGACTCTTCTTCAATTGTTTGCATGACTTCGAAAATTTTTAGTGAAAAAGGAAATGCTAATGAAACAATTAATACATTTTCCAGGTGTTTATGATGCCGTTCCAGATTGTGATGAAAGATACTATATAAAAAAAGTTCTAAATAAATATAAAATTAATTCTACTTTCATTAATGGGGACAATATTAGTCCTTTAAAAGATATTAAAAAAAGTTTTATGGCATCAAGATCAGCCATTTTTTTTCTCCACACTTAACTAATCAAATAGAATCTTACAAAAAAATGAGAGATATGGATATTAGGATAATTTTTTAGTGGAGAAGGGTGGAGACCAAATCGTTTCAACATGGAAACAATATATCTTAAAGAACTTGCTTTCAAATTTAAGTTGAAAAAATTGATATCAGAAATAAATGGGCTTTCTAATAATTTTAATGAGAGTGAAATATAAAATTATTAAAGAAAATATTATTTTTCCAGCCATACCTTACTCTATGAAAAAGTTTATAAAATTATTTTTAAAAAAAAGAAAAGTCGATTTTGAATTAAATGAAACTTTTTTAAAGAGATTAGGAATGAAAAATGACGATAACCAACTGAACAATTTAGAAAAAATTACATCTAAAGAATACCATTATTTTGTTATTAATCATCCTCTAGCTCAAACAGTTTTTGGAATAATGGATAGAAGTATAGCAGGATTTAAAATTGAACAAAGATATCCCTTTTTTGATAAAAGGATGGTAGAATTTTGTTATTCATTGCCTACTGAACTGAAATTAAAATTTGGTTGGAATAGATACATAATGAGATTAGCCATGGAAAATATTTTGCCAGAAGAGGTTCAGTGGCGTCCCGGAAAAGCTAATTTAAATGTATCTTTTAAGAGGAATTTGATGTTGTTTGAAAAAGATACTATCTTAGAAGTTGTCAATGACAATTATGGTAAAATTGAAGAATATGTGAATATGAATGCTCTTAAAAAAATTTTGGAAGAAAATTTAAAAGGAAAAGAAAATAATTTATTTAATTTATGGTTAGTTATTTTATTAAATTCTTGGATAAAAAAGATGAAAAAGGGCAGGATTTAACAATTAATGTTAACTAGCACCATTATTTTTATCACTACCGTCTATTCCCTTCGGAACGGCTGCTTTTGTAATATCTTTCAAATCGCCATGTATTTTTAGTTCAGGTTTTTTATATTCCTTCATTTTTATCCCTTTATTATATCTTAATCATTTTTACTATATTTTATAATTTAAAACTATCGTTCTACTTAACTAAAATATTTATTTCATTTGCGTCGTTTCCTGTGTTCCAGTCATATAGTGTTGAATTCGATTTGTAAGCGCGATTTGTTATTTGGCTTCCAGATATTGCATCAACTCTTGCAATAATAGTTAAAGTAACTTCAGACCCATTATTCAAAGAGTTAATAGTCCAATTTCCATTAGACAAATAATACGAACCAGAACTACAATTTACGCCCGTATTAGAGTCAAGAGAACCTACATACAAACCATTAGGCAATAAATCCGTTATAGTAATCCCTGTAGCAGTACTAGGACCATTATTTTTCACCTTAACAGTAATAGTTACATAATCACCTTGCTGAGGATTAGTGTTGTTCACAGTTTGATTAACAGCAATATCCGCAGCAGGATTAATAATTAAATTTCTTACACGAGTCTTAGTAGCCCCAGTATTATTTTGATCACAACCCACAATAGTAGAATTTAAACTGAAGTCTGAACCCCCACTACCGCTCCTAAGAGACTCTAAAAGAACAGAGAAGGATGCATAAGACCCCATAGGAGTATTATTACCACCATCCAACCTATCAATAGCCCAAGTAAAAGTATTAGTCGCCTCATCAAAAGTCAAGTTTCCAGGCTGAATCAAACTATAAGAAACAACCTTAAAAGCTCTACCAACAACATACTTAACCACAATCCCCGTAGCTGTCGAATTACCCAAATTATTCACCTGAGCAAGCATCACAATCTGCTGCTTATAATCATAAGTATAAACCCCACTATTCCAAGGATAATTAGTCACAAAAAGATTCACATTAGTATTTGATGTATTTCTATTAGAACCAACATCAATAGCAATTATATTTGCGTCGTTTCCTGTGTTCCAGTCATATAGTGTTGAATTCGATTTGTAAGCGCGATTTGTTATTTGGCTTCCAGATATTGCATCAACTCTTGCAATAATAGTTAAAGTAACTTCAGACCCATTATTCAAAGAGTTAATAGTCCAATTTCCATTAGACAAATAATACGAACCAGAACTACAATTTACGCCCGTATTAGAGTCAAGAGAACCTACATACAAACCATTAGGCAATAAATCCGTTATAGTAATCCCTGTAGCAGTACTAGGACCATTATTTTTCACCTTAACAGTAATAGTTACATAATCACCTTGCTGAGGATTAGTGTTGTTCACAGTTTGATTAACAGCAATATCCGCAGCAGGATTAATAATTAAATTTCTTACACGAGTCTTAGTAGCCCCAGTATTATTTTGATCACAACCCACAATAGTAGAATTTAAACTGAAGTCTGAACCCCCACTACCGCTCCTAAGAGACTCTAAAAGAACAGAGAAGGATGCATAAGACCCCATAGGAGTATTATTACCACCATCCAACCTATCAATAGCCCAAGTAAAAGTATTAGTCGCCTCATCAAAAGTCAAGTTTCCAGGCTGAATCAAACTATAAGAAACAACCTTAAAAGCTCTACCAACAACATACTTAACCACAATCCCCGTAGCTGTCGAATTACCCAAATTATTCACCTGAGCAAGCATCACAATCTGCTGCTTATAATCATAAGTATAAACCCCACTATTCCAAGGATAATTAGTCACAAAAAGATTCACGTATGGGACATGAACATTTAATATACTTTCAGAATATTCTGAATCATATTCAGCTTGAGATATGCGATTAGCTACATTTTTAACAAATCCCGACGTGTTAACAGTTCCTGTAATGTTCAATGTAGCCATTGTTCCATTAGCGAGTAAAGGAATGTTCCATATTCCAGTAGTACTATTGTAAGTACCTACACTAGGATTAAGAATTACTCCAGTTAATCCTGCAGGAATCAAATCTTGAATATTTATTTCAGTAGCATTATCAGGCCCATTATTAATAGCCGTGACAATAAAAGTCACATTATTCTTATTATAACTTCCTGTTTGATTTAAAACCACATTAGCTTTTTTAGTATATAGATTAGCTGAACTGGAATTAGGCATATCATTATATTCCGTTTGTCCAGTTCGGGTAGCAGTATTAGTAATATTTGTACCGGCCATACTTGAAGTAGCAATTCCAGTTATGGTCAGGGTAGCACTGGATCCATTGGCTAAAGAAGGAATAGTCCACACACCATTACTGTATGAACCTACAGAAGGAGTATAAGACACTCCACTCAATCCAGATTGGAGGACATTATTAATAATTATATTCGTGGCATTATCTGGCCCGTTATTAGTAGCCCAGACAATATAAGTTACATTTCCTCCCACATTCACCGGAGAATTAACCGTTTGACTTAAAACTACATTGGCCTTTTTAGTGTAAACTCCAACAGTATTGGTTGGTAATTGAGTATTGTTTTCTGTCTGGCTAATCTCCGTAGCAGTGTTATTGGTTATTATTCCTGCCATAGAAGCAGAGACCGTTCCAGTTATATTTAAAATAGCACTAGATCCATTAAGCAAACTAGGTATGGTCCAGATTCCAGTAGTAGAGTTATAAGTTCCTAATGAAGGTGTAACAACTACTCCAGTTAGTCCTGCAGGGATAATATCCCTTATATTTATATTCGTGGCCGTGTTTGGTCCATTGTTGGTAGCTGTGACCAGGAATGTTACTTTGTCCCCTACATTCACCGGTGTATTCACCGTTTGATTAATCCGTACATTGGCCAGTGAAGATACTGTGACCGTGGTATTGTTTGTGTATCCATTGGTTGTAGCTGTAATAGTGGCCACTCCCGGAACATATCCTACATTGAATATCACTGATGCAGTACCATTATTCATAACTGCAGAATTGATTGTTCCTAAATTCGTGGTGAAGGTGATAGGTATTCCATCAGGTATGTGACCATCGGCAGGATCGTAATAAACACCATTCTGATCATGATTTAAATCGGCGGTGATAGTTGAACTGCCGCCTGTTAAAACATTTACCGGTGATGAAGTTAATCTAAGAACCAGCCAAGTGGTAATATTTACATTTCCCTGATTTGTAGAATTCCATACATTATTAGAAGCATTTAAAGACCCTGATTCAAGATAAACTTCGTAGCTCCCGGTGTTTCCCATAATAATATTGAAGTTAACATTGGCAGTACCACTCCTAACCGAAACAGCAGCTCCATTTCCTCCAGATGTAACGGTATTGTCTACGATGGTGTTACTGGTCATATTTAGAGTCCCCCATGTCCTAACCGCACCACCATATTTAGCAGTGTTGTTTCGAAGGGTACTGTTAGTAATGGTCATAATGGCCGTATTCCATATGGCTCCACCATAAACTCCAGTATTATTGATAAAGTTACTATTTTTAATGACTACTGTGCCACCCGGTACCACTTCATTACCATTAGCAATGGCCCCACCATCATCAGTAGCTGTATTATTGGTGAAATTACTACTGGTGATGTTCATGGCATTTCCATTTAATATGGCCCCACCATCAGTTGCCCGGTTATTTATAAAATTACTATTGGTGATATTAGAAATTCCAGTGCTCCATAAAGCACCACCTTCATCAGCAGCGGTTCCGGAGGAACTATTCACATAATTACCTGAAAAAGTGGAATTAGTAATGATTAAAGTACCAGTACTGTAAATGGCACCTCCCTGAGCATTATTTGATGTTCCAGATAATGCATAATTATTGGTAAATGTACTGCCAACGACATTCAATATTCCGGTATTATAAATAGCTCCTCCAGAAACATTGTTGCTTCCTGTGGTTCTAGTGGCAAAACTATTCTTTAAATTACAGTTATTTATGGTTAAGTTTCCACCATTATTCTGAATAGCCCCACCATTGCTATTAGATGCCCGACCATTAGTAATAGTCAGATTTAAAAGAGAAACCTTGACTCCACTATTTATAATAAATATCCGGTTATTTGATCCATTAATAATCGTACCATCTTTACTTTGGCCTTTAATGGTCATATTCTTGGTTATAGTAATTCCCCTATTACTAGCCCCAGTATAAGTACCATTCGCAATATTTACTATCCCATTGGCAGTTACTGCAGTAGTTCCACCACTAATAGTCTTTTTAGGCCCATTTGTACCATTAACAAACTGGCTCTGTCCAGTCCAGGCATCGTTACCCGAAGATACATTAACATATATTACCCCGGGATCAGCAGCAGCCGTATCCATATTAACAAAAAAAGCAAGGCCCAAAAAAAGCATTGCAAATACTATAAACTTATTATTCATTATTTAATTCACCCCGATCATTTCCCATTTTCAATAAATTTGTAAAAGATTATTTATTTGATAATCATTAGAAATCGTTTTGTGAAAATTATCACAAGTATATATACTCAACTTTGAATTTTTGTGAGTAATTTCACAAGCACTATGGTCATTATCAATAATTACGTGAAAGGAGCATATAACTATTTCGATTCGCAGAGTTAACATGGATTAAAATTCACCAATTATGTACAAAAGAGGACTGAAAACAGATAAGAATACCCTCTGAAAACGCATTTAATTTTAAATAATAAAATTTTATTCCTATCCTTAATAAATAAATCAAAAATAAAGGTTATATTCTAAAAATGGCTTAAAATATCGCGTTATTAATATCTGATTTTTCCTATCTCTTTAAGGCCATTACATGAACTTGTTTATTGTGATAATAAGAACAAAAAATAAATGGGAAAAACCAATGCTTTTCTATATAATAATATACACAGAATAATTGAATTTATAACAAATAAATAATCACAAGTGACAAGCTATGTATTCCTATAAAGCCCACGGCCTAACCATAAAATCAGAAATTAAATTTCCAGAATTAATGGAAGGCAGCCCCAAAAGCGATGTTCTGATAAAATATGGGGATAATAATTATTCTTCTAAAAAGGTCGTATCCCAGGGTGTTTTTAGGGTAGCCAGCCATTATCTTTTAACAGAGGATTCAGTTTACCTCAACTGGAATGATATTGATGTTTGTCAAATCTCTGAGGGAACGAAAATCATTGTAAATCCACATACGGATATAGAGATAAACTTCCTTAGAGCATTAGTTTTAGGTCCAGCCATGGGGATATTGCTTCATCAAAGAGGCAGACTGGTACTTCATGCCAGTTCTGTAAATATAAACGAGGGTGCCGTGGCTTTCATGGGACACAATGGAGCTGGTAAATCAACCACCACTTTTTCCTTTATGAATAGTGGTTATCCCCTAGTGGCCGACGACATTTTGAGTGTAGAATTTAGAGAAGGGGTCCCCTATGTTTTTCCGGGTTTGCCCCGGATAAAGTTGTGGCCTGAAAGTTTAGAAATCCTGAATAATGAAGTGGAATCTTTCCCCATCCATTCTGAGTCTCAGAAAAGATCTTGCAGGGTAAATAATTTTTTTGACCACATTTTACCCTTAAAACAGATCTACATTATTGAAAACAAGGAGAAAACATTTTTAGAATCAATAAGCAAACAGGAAGCCTTAATTGAACTACTGAGAAACTCTTACTGTGCCAATATATTTCAAAACTCGGACCAGACCACCAATTTAGGGGATTATGCTCAAATTGTTAAGAAGGTATCCATAAAACAATTGAATATAGAAAAAGATCTGGATAAAGTTCCAGAAATGGTTAGAATCGTAGAAAAAGACATTTTAAATTCAAATTAAACGATTAAAATGAAAAATAACAGTTATTTAAGACACTATTTTGAACTTTTAACCAGATTTAATCCTGGAAAGTTTGGTTTTACAGTATCATTAATGGTATTCATCAGTCTAACCGAGGGTATTGGATTGCTTTTACTGGTTCCTTTACTGCAACTGGTAGGCCTGGATGTGCAGCAGGGGGCCCTGGGCCAGATTGCAACGGGGAGTTGCCTCTTTTTTTGCATATCTTAATATAACTCCCACCTTGAGCGTGGTTCTACTGATTTACGTGTTAATTATCAGCTTAAATGCGGTTTTAGTCAGGATACAAACCACCCAGAGTTCCCAGATTCAGTACGGATTTGCGGCATATCTTAGGAAAGATTTATTTAATTCCATTACCAGTTCTAACTGGTTATCTTTCTCCAGAAAGCCTTCCTCCAGTTTTTCCCACGCTTTAACCAATGAGATTGAGCGTATCAGCATGGGTACCGGGCAATTTTTAACCCTGCTGGCCAGTTTCTTTGTGCTGGCCATTTACATCATCTTTGCCCTGGAATTATCCGGGGCCATTGCCGGGATAATATTCCTGATTGGAATTATTTTACTGCTTTTATTGAAAAAAAGAACTTCTTCCTCGCAATTAACAGGGGAGGACTTTAACTAAAACTACTAAAAACCTTTATTCTGTTACCAATCAGCATTTAGATGGGATGAAAACCATTAAAAGCTTTAATATGGAAAAGAAAAATGTGGAAACCTTTTCTGGTATAACTGATGGTGTGGCCCATAAATATATAGAGACCATCAGGGGATATGCCGATGTCCGTTTACTCTTTGACGTGGGTTCCGTGGTCATTTTGAGTATTTTAGTTTTCATAGTGGTTTCCATAATGAAAATTTCCACCGCCGAGCTTTTATTACTCTTATTCCTTTTTGTAAGGATAATTCCCCGTTTTTCCACCATTCAAAGGAGTTACCAGTATTTTATCAATATGATGCCTGCTTTCATGAATGTCACTGACCTTAAAAAAGAATGTGAAAAAGCATCCGAAGGCGGGTTTAAGCAGGGTGAAATTGATTTTACCAGCGAAATAGTATTTGATGAAGTTAATTTCTCTTATAAACACGATTTGACTTTGGATGATCTTAATTTAAAGATAAAAAAGGGAAAAATAACCGCCCTGGTGGGTTTATCTGGAGCCGGGAAAAGTACCACTGCCGATCTGGTCATGGGCCTTTTAAAACCAGATAACGGCCAGATTTTAATTGATGGTAATTTATTAAAGTGATAAAAATAGTTTTAACTGGAGAAACCACCTGGGATACGTGGCCCAGGACACATTTTTATTTAATGATAGTATACGGAGCAATTTACTTTTGTCCAGGAATGATGCTTCAGAGGAGGATTTAAAAGAAGTTTTAAAATCAGCCTCGGCCGATTTTGTCTTTAATCTCCCGGAAGGCCTGGATACAGTTATTGGTGATAGGGGAGTTCGCTTATCTGGTGGGGAGAAGCAAAGGATTGCCCTGGCCCGTGCTCTATTAAGACAGCCCTCCCTGTTGATACTGGACGAGGCCACCAGTAACCTGGATTCTAAAAATGAGAAAAAGATTTTACAGTCCATTGAAAAACTACACGGTGATTTGACCATTTTAATGATAGCCCACCGGTTTTCCACCATAGAAAGTGCAGATGTTGTTTACCTAATGGAAAAGGGCCATATTGTGGAAGAAGGTAGCTGGGAAGAGTTTAATGAGAAAAAAGGTAGGTTTGGGGAGTTATTTTAAAATATTTTACTTTTTAATTGCTAATGAAAGCTCATATTTAACTATAATCTTTTTTGGATCTTTAAATCCCGCATAGTAATAGGACTGGCCTTCAGGAGGAATAATTTTGGGTCTGTAGGGAGTAGTAGTATTGGTTCCCACCAGTTTTCCACTGGCATCGTAGAATTTAGCAGTGATTTCCACATTAGAAGCCTGGTTTCCGGCTTTATTACCCACATATCCCCAGACATAGTAGTATTGAGTACCATTCTGGTCATAGTGATCCCCGGTGGAATTTACAATGTATATATCTTCCAGGGTGGCATTGGGTTTTTGGCCAAAGGTCTGATCAGATTCTGTCTTGAAAGTACAACCTGAAATCAGCACCACAGACAATATTAAAAGTACAGCAATGATTTTTTTATCCATTTGGCCACCATGATAATTTAAATATTTTTTACAATTATCTTTAATTATTTATAAAACATATTCACTCATAGTTTATAAATCTATTTTAGTTATTTAATTGAGGAGATTTAACTGAAACCCCAAAAAACAGAATTTATGTTAAGCCCAGAAGACCAGCTTCTATTATATTGTAGCCATAGCCAGGTAAACCAGGAATTAAAAGATAATATCTCTTCCTTGGCCAGTTCTGATTTAAATTGGGAACATATAATGGATATGGCCACCCGCCACAGGTTAAGGCCACTATTATATTATAATTTAAATTCTATTTGTCCTGAAAAAGTTCCAGAGAATGTTTTAATGGATTTAAAAGAATTTTATCATGATAATGTGCGTAAAAATCTCATGTTGACTGGTGAACTGGTTCAAATTTTAAATCTACTTGATTCATTTGAAATAAAAGTTATCCCCTATAAAGGACCAGTTATTTCATTATTAGCATATAATGACCTTTCTTTAAGGACATTTAATGATTTAGACATCTTTATAAAAAAATCTGATGCTTTAAAAATTAGAAAAATTCTCATTTCCAAAGGATATAAATCTGTTTTTAAATTTAGCCCCCAAAATGAAATTTCTTTCTTTAAATCACAAAAAGGAATAGTATTATTAAATAAAGATTTATCTTTATCATTGGATCTTCAATGGCGTGTCTCAGGAAATTTTTTTTCCTACAAAAATAAACCAGAATCATTAATCTGTGGAGACAAACTAATTAATTTGAAGAATATTGAATTTTCAACTTTTTCAAAAGAAAACACGCTATTAATTCAGTCAATACATGCTGCGGGACATCATTGGTCGCGTTTGGCATGGTTATGTGATATATCGGAGCTAATAAAAAAATTAGACTTAGATTGGAATCAAATCATACATAAATCATCAAATTTAGGTGTAGAAAGAATTTTAAATATCAATCTCATCTTAATAAATCAACTTTTTGGAACTGAAATACCTGATAAAATTTGTAAAAATGTTTATTCAGATGATTTAGCCCATGAATTATCAAAAGATATAATTAAAGATATATTTTCTAACCATTCAAATTCAAATAAAATATCATACTGGGCATTTTTCCACTTGAAAATCAGGGAAAACCTAAGAGATGGGATTATTGATGCTATAAAGCACGCAACAATACCATCCATAGAAGAACTAGACAAATTACGATTACCCAATGAATTGTACCCCATTTATTACATATTCAAACCATTCCATCTTATTTTTCGATATAAATTATAAGCAATCAAGATATTCCAATTACTTTAAAAATATACCTTTTTTATAATTAATAAGAGTTAAATATTGTTTTTGTGACAAATAAAAACATTATAGATTTTAAAGAATGAAAATACAATCCTTAGGAACTAAATTTCATTTTTAAATACATTTCAAAGTTTATTAGTCCAGTTCATTAATGGGAGATATACCTTGATTAACAGTATTGATAACACTTTTATTAATATATACTCCAATTACTTTTAAGCCGTTTTTTTTCAAAAAAAGCTGCATTTGGGAATCAAATATGCTCTAATCCAATTATTGCTAAGAATTATTACTTATTAACCCATTATTAAGCACCATTATTAAAATAATATAATTTTTATCAACTTTAATTTACATAATATAAATAAATTTAAATAAGGATTTAATCATTTAAAAATAGGGGGAAGATTAAGGGTCAAATTGGGATCATATGGTTACAAAAGTACTTATTATTTCACAACATTTTCCACCAGATAAATCAGGTAATGCTTCTAGAATTCATGATATGGCATCACATTTATCAAATAATGATACGAATGTCATTATTTTTTCACCATATCCTTCTTTTCCGCACGGAATATTTGAAAGAGAATATGGGGTTTTCAAGAAAAAAAAGATTAAATCTAATTTAAAACTGGTAAATTTATTTACATGGCAACCTAAAACAGAAAATCCACATTTTTTAAGCCGCATGGCTTATTATTTAATATTTCCAATTCATTCAATTTTTTGGTGTTTTTATTATCATAATAAATATGATATTATAATTACCTCAGCGCCACCAATATTCACATTAATTCCCGGTCTGTTTTCTAAACTCATTTTAAATAAAAAATGGATAATTGATAAAAGAGATATGTGGATTGACGCTTCAATATCACTAGGTTTTATAAAGAAAGATGGATTATCCCAAAAATTAGCTCATAAATTTGTTAATTTGTGTTTTAAAAACTCTAATGGAATTTTGGTCACCACAGAAGGTATCCAAAAAAAATTGTTACTAAGATACCATCATTGCAAAAACATTTTTATAGTGCCTAATGGAGTTGATCCCCAATTTTTTAGCCCATATTCTAAAAATAAAAAAAGAAACATAGTTTATGCTGGTAATATTGGTCATGCACAGGATTTAGAAAGTTTCATATCTGCGATGGAAATATTAAAAGATTCCACCGATATAAATTTTTTAATTGTGGGTGAAGGGGATAATAAAAAAAATCTAAAATCAATGGTTAAAGAAAAAAAATTAGAAGACCGTGTGATATTTACTGGATTAGTTGAAAGGAGAGAAATTCCTAAAATAATATCAGAATCATTAATTGGAATTGCTCCTCTCAAGAATATAGAAAGTCTTGATTATGCTGTTCCTAGTAAAATTTACGAATATATGGCGTGTGAAACCCCATTTATAGTTACGGGTATGGGTCAAGTTGAAAAACTTGCAGATGAATCAAAAGCAGGAATTTTTGTGGATAATAATCCTGAAAAAATTTCAGAAGTAATATTAACATTAATTAATAATCCTGAAATTCTTGAAGAAATGGGTAAAAATGGTAGAAATTACGTAAAAATTCATTATAGTCGTGCTGAAATAGCCTTTACATTAAAAAAGATTATTAAAGAAATAGGATGAATATCATGGCAGATAAAGAATTATCATTATTTCTTGACGAAACAATTAGTAATATGAGTCGATTTTATTAATGAAAATGATTCAGAAGCTTATTTAGAAGATCCCATATTTGATATTATGCGAAATAGAGTTAATTCTGAGTATCTAAAGTCTATTATTAGAACAAATAAAAAAGATGAAATAATTAAGAAAATTCTAAGTTTTATTGTAAGCCAACAAAATGAAGATGGGTCGTGGAATGAAATTCATCCGAATTATAGTAAACCTTCATCTTTAATAACTTCAATTATCGGCGAATCTTTAATTATTGGATATGAATTCTTGTCAGAAAACCAATAAGAGGCCTTGGAAAAAGCTAAAAGTTATGTAATGTCAATGGAAAATAATTCATTCTTTTTGAAATCTGAAGGATTTACAGCAGACCATATGAATGTAGATGCTACTTGTGGGGCTTTCCTAGCAAATTATGGTAAAAAATTTTCTGATAAAGAATGTTTAGAAACTGCTGAAAAAGTAGCTATGCACATTATTAATAGCCAATTTGAGATGGATCGTTTCCCCTACACAATTAACTAAGGGTAATTACGTTACAAGTTAGATATTCCTTGTATTCACTATCAAGGAGTTACACTATATTATTTATCCAAAATAAACGAATTTATTGATAAAGAATGGATAAAAAAAAGCATTTTGAAAGGTTGTAATTGGTTGGCATCAGTTCAAGGAAAAAATGGGGAATTTGATTGGTCCAAAAGTGGTTTAATGTTTGCTTATTACCTTTCAGGAGCATATGGATTTGCATTCGCCTCATTTAATTATGCTGCTAAATGGGAACCAAAATATACTGAAAATGCTAGTAAATCACTGAATATGCTTGTTAAAAATTCAGATGGTATTATGCTAAGATGGGAAAACAGTGAGTGGTTAAATTTTCCCTCTTCCATAATAACCACGTTTAAAACTTCGCTTATAGGAAATTATCCTTTAAGTCATCTGTTTTTTAGGTTTGGATATGGTATGTATCGCCAAATATCTAGAAGAAGGTATTCAGAAAATTTAGATGATAAAGCTTTTAGATACCTAACAAAATTTTTGGGTATTGAAACATCCACAATTGATCCTTTTAGTAATTACCCTGACATGTTCATGACTTCTGAAGTTTTGGACTGTTTAAGTTATTCTTTATCCCTGGAGAAGAAAAATGATTTACAATAAAATTTATGATACATTTAGAAGTAGTCCAGGGATAGTAAAGAAGTTAGTTTATATTATACCCCTTGAATATAGATTTGGCGGTAAAAACTTTAAAAATCAATATGAATTTCTAAAGAATAGTGAAAAATGGGACAATAATCAGATTGAAGCTTATCAAAAAGCACAATTAGAAATTCTTTTAAAACACACTGTTAAAAATGTTCCATTTTACCATGACATTAATCTCAAGTCAGATAATCCTTTTAAAAACCTTCAAAATTTTCCAGTTATTGATAAAGAAACTATTCAAGAGGATATTGATAAATTCATAGCAAAAAACATTCCCTCCAATAAAGCATTCTATGTTAGTACTAGTGGAACTACAGGAAACCAATTAAAATTTTACTTAGATAATTCAACTTATGGTAAAGAGTGGGCTTTTGTAATGACCGCTTGGCGTAGAGTTGGATTTAAACCAGGGGATAGTGTAGTTAGTTTAAGAGGTGTAGATTTTAAAAATGCCGATAAAGGTATTTTTTGGCAAGATAATCCTATTTACAATATGTTAGAGATGTCTCCTTTTCATATGAGTGAAGTAAACATTCCTAAATATATCGAGAAAATTAAGAAATTTAGGCCAAAATATATTCATGGATATCCATCTGCAATTTCCATTTTATCAAAGTATATTATGGAAAAAAATGAGATAATTCCTTCAATTGAGGGCATTTTGGCAGTTTCAGAAAATTTATATTCTTGGCAAAGAGAAGTTATTGAAAAAGCTTTTAATGCTAGAGTATTTTCATTTTATGGACAGAGTGAAAGAGTAATTATGGCTGCCGAATGTGAAAAAAGTACTAATTATCATGTTTTTCCAGAATATGGTGTTACAGAATTATTAAATGAAAATAATGATCCCATGAAATCAGAAGAATCAGGCGAACTGGTAGGAACAGGTTTTTTGAATTATTATATGCCTTTTATCAGATACAAAACCGGGGATTATGCTAAATTAGAATCTAATAAATGTGGCTGTAATAGAAATCACATAATAATTAAAGAGTTAGTTGGTCGATGGAATCAAGAAATGATATTTGGGAAAGATGGATCTTTTATATCCACAACTGCTTTAAATTTACATTCCAACATCCTCGAAAAGATAATTAAATTTCAATTTTACCAAGAAAAAGAAGGAGAATTATTTTTAAGAATTGAATCCAAAGAAAACCTCTCATTTGAAGATAAAAAATTAATTAAAGAATCTTTTTTTAAAAAAGTAGGTTCAAATCTAGAAATAATAATTGAAGAAATTGACGAAATCCCGTTAACTAAAAGAGGAAAATATAAACTATTAATCCAAAAAATAAGGAAATAAAATGAAACCCATTAAAGTCTTATTAGCATCGGCAAACTACCCCAATGATTACTATATGTGGGGGCCATGGAACAAGGAGGCCAATGTGGCTTTATCACAAAATGAATCTCTGGAGGTGGAAACTGTTGCTCCTTTACCATATTCACTACCTGTTAAACAATTTCCATATTACAATTTATCAAAAATTCCAAAAATTGAAAATGGCCCAGAAGGGATAATTCATAGGCCTCGTTTTTTATATATATTACCCAAAAAACTTTTTTACGGATTAGAAGGCTCTTTATACCAATATTCAATTGAAAAATCTTCTAAAAACTTTCAAAAACCGGACTTAGTGCACTGTCATCACGTATATCCCGATGGTTACGGTTTCATGAACCTGTGCAAAAAATGGGATGTTCCTTTAATTGTGGATATTCATAGTTCTAGATTGTTAGAAGATATTAAAGAAAGAAATCAAATTTCTAAAAAAATTTCTAAAACATTGCAGTTTGCTAACAAAATCATATGCATTAGTCAAGAAATTAAAGATAGTGCATTAAAAATCGGATTAGAGGAAGAAAAAATTGAATTTATTCCATTAGGTACTGATACCGATAAATTTAGGCCTAGAGATAAGAATTCCTTAAGAAAAAAATATGGAATTGATAAAAAACATGTGATAATTTATGTAGGTTCTTTATTAAGAATGAAAGGAGTTTTTGAACTAATTAAAGCGGTTTCTATCTTACCTGAAGAACTAAAAAATGATCTTAAAGTTTTCATTATTGGTGATGGTCCTGAAAAGAGTAATTTAAACAGATTATGCAAAGAACTTAGACTAGAAAATATAATTGAATTTAAAATAAGTGTCAATAGAGATGAAATCCCTTTTTACTATTCAGCTTCCGATCTTCTGGTTTTACCCTCATTTTCTGAAGGAAGACCCGTAGTAATTTATGAAGCAATGGCTAGTGGATGTCCAATATTATCTACATATGTGGGCGGAATACCTGAACAAGTTTTAGATAATGTTAATGGTAGATTAATTAAAGCGGGAGATCTAAGCCAACTAAAAAATGAAATAACTTTTCTTTTATACAATAAAAATTTACTCAAAAAAATGGGTAAAAAAGGATTGGAATTAATTGAAAAGAATGAATTGAAATGGGAGGATTATTCATCCCGTTTAACGAAAATTTACATGAATATGATGGTGAATAAATGAAAATATTAATGGTAAGTACTATAGTGCCGAAAAATAGGGCCGATTGGTGGAGAATTACAAACATAGCCGAATTATTAAAAGATAATGGTCATCAATTAGATTATGTACACTACTGTAGGAAAAGTGCTTATGAAAATATGTTAAATAAAGAAGAATATTTAGATCATAAGTTCGTTTTGTTTAAATCCTGGTTTTTCGCACCAATAAATATTCATTTAAAACATTTGAAGTTAATTAAAAATGGAAAATATAATTTAGTTTATTGTAATGGTCCATGTAGTGTATTTTTATCTGTTTTGGGAAAAATTACAAATGTTCCCATAGTTTTTGATATGCATGGTGACGTTGTTGAAGAATTTAAACTTAAAACTAAAAATAAATCAGGATTATCATACAAACTAAAGTTATATTTTATAAAAACCATTAATTTATTCTCTCTAAAATTTTCTGATAAAAAAATATGCGTATCTCAAAATGAGATTAAAAAGCTTAACAAACTAGGTTATAAAAAAACTTACTATGTTACTAATGGTGTAAATTTAGATTTTTTTAGACCAGTTCAATCAAAAATAGAAAATAAATTACAAAAAGAGCTCGATATCGAAAATAAATTTGTAATAGGTTATATTGGTGATTTCCAGAAGTGGCAAGGTTGGGAAAATCTACTTGAATCAGCAAAAAATATGAAAAATGATTCAATTACATTCATTTTTGTTGGGGCAAAAGAATATGCGAAAATAAATAATAATATAATTTTCATTCCTAGAGTAAATAAAAATGAAATTACTAAATATTATTCAATATGTGATATTTTTGTTCTTCCAAGACCTTATCATAAAGCAACTGATGTTGCGGCACCCACAAAGTTCGCAGAATACTGTTCTATGGGTAAACCTATACTAACTACAAATGTTGGAGACGCTGCTGATTTAGTTATGAAATACAAATGTGGATTAGTAATTGAGGATAATAAACCTGAAACACTACAGACAGGAATTAAAAAACTTATTAATACTCCTAAAGAAGAATTACATTTGATGGGTATTAATTCAAGAAAATTAGCGAAAAAAGAGTTTGACTGGGAAAATATTTCAATGCATCTTTCTAAAACAATAAACCATTAATATTATTCAATTGATACAATGAACCCCAATAATGAAATCTCTAACCCATTATTATTTAATGACTGGGATATAAGAACATTTATTATTATAGTTATTACAATACAAATTGCATTATTATCATTATCATTTATAAATACTAATTTAATTCAGATTCCTTTTTTAATAGAATTAATTTCGTTTATTGATTTAATATTTATACCAGGATATGTAATTTTAAGAATTTTGAAGTTGCATAATTTAAGCGAAATAGAAAGTGTTCTATTTTCTGTTGGATTAAGTGTTTCCTTTTTAATATTCATTGGATTCACTCTAAATATGATTTTACCCATAATAGGTTTTGAGAATCCATTAACTACTATTAACCTTGTTATAACTTTTATTGGCTCTATATTAGTTTTAACGGTATTATGTTTTATTATTGACAAAAATTCCGTGATTGATGAAAAAAAAGTAAAATTTAATTCGTTATTTAACCCTTCCTTTTTTTATTTATGCATTATCCCATTTTTGTCAATATTTGGGACTTTCATATTAAATAACTACAATAATAATATCCTTTTAATAGCAAATTTAATTTTAATTGCTTTTACAGTAATTCTCGCAGTATTTGAGATTATACCTAAAAAATATTATCCTTTAGCTATTTTTTCAATTTCATTATCCCTTTTGTTACATACCTCATTAATATCAAACTATGTATGGGGCTGGGACATTCAGCAGGAATATTATCTATCCAATTTAGTTCTTAGTAATAATTATTGGAATTACAAATTGCCTTATGAAATTAATAGTATGATGAGTATAACTATCTTAGCTCCAATTCTTAGCAAAATCAGTACAATCAGCTTAACATGGATTTTTAAGATCGTATATCCATTTTTATTTTCTCTTGTACCTTTAGGATTGTATTATATATTTAAAAATCAAACTAATAAGAAGATAGCTTTTCTATCCGTTTTTTTCTTTATGAGTATATTTACATTTTATATTGAGATGAATCAGTTAGCTAGACAAGAAATTGCAGAATTATTCTTTGTACTTTTAATAATTCTTTTAGTGAGTGAAACTACACAAATTTCAAAAAAGTTTTTATTCGTGATATTTTCATTTTCAATGGTAATATCACATTATGGGTTATCTTATATTTTTATAATTTATTTAATAGCATCATATCTAATTATTTTAATTTTAGATACTAAAAAGCTATCCAATTTAAAAGAAAACAGATCCTTAATGAATAAAAACACGCTTACAATGACATTTATACTCTTATTTGTCACGTTTGCATTTGCCTGGTATATATATTCGTCTAGTTCATATTTAATAGAAAGAATTCTTAACATTGGTAATCATATTTCAAGTACTATGTTTACTGATTTATTGAATCCAGATACAGTTCAAGGCTTATCAGTTCTAAACGTTCAAACATCATCTTTTTTGCATTCTATTGCTAAATATTTAAACTTAATGTTCCAGTCATTTATTGTTATAGGATTATTTTGTATAGTTTTCTTCAAAAACAAATTTAAAAAAGAATATTTAGCATTTACAATAGTAAGTTTATTTTTGCTCGTTTTAAGTATGGCATTACCCTATTTTGCAAGTGCTTTAAATATGACCCGGATATATCACATAACTCTGTTTTTCTTAGCACCTCTTTCCATTTTAGGTGGGATATTTTTCATACAGACACTCGGAAAAATTGTAACTATTAAAAAGAAACAAATTAATGTTGATTACAGCCTCAAAATAATATCGATATTACTTGTTACAATATTTCTATTTTTTAATGGCGTAGTTTATGAATTAAGCGGGGATGATCCAACTTCTTTTGCAATAAGTAACATTGATTACCCTGTTTTTTCAAATACCGAATTTAATTCTGCAGGATGGCTTAATATAAATAAACAGAACTATAATAAAATTTACGCTGATCCCTATCGACAACTAATATTAATTAAATTTTTAGGTGATTATAATAAACTAGATGAATATTCAGCAAAAACATGGATAACACCTAAATCCTATTTATTTATGGGCAATATTAATACTAAGGAAAATAAGATTCTAGTATCTTTTTTGAATGCCACAAAAAAGAATTCATATGTAAATTCTGGTATTTATATCAAAAATAAAGATTTGCTTTATGATAATGGTTACTCAACTGTATATTACAATACATAGACGAAAAAATTTTACAAATTTATTCATGTTTACCAATAATTTTAGCAGGTATTCCTACAACAATAGAATTTTCAGGTACATCCGACAAAACGACTGCATTAGCACCTATACGCGAATTTGACCCTATTTTAACATTTCCTAAAATTTTTGCTCCTGCACCAATTTGAACATTATCTCCAATTATAGGATATTCATGAAAAGACTTTTTAATCCTATTGTAACACCCTGGAATATTGCAACATTACTCCCAATTCTACCACCACCAATTACTATACATTGAGGATGAGGTAATAAAAATCCAGGTCCAATATCCACATGAGTCGATATTTCTATGTTATTAAAAATTATTTCTAAAGGTTTGAAAAGGTTATATATATTCTTATTTTTAGAATAAAAATACGCCGAAATTCTATGACATAATACAGCTCTAAATCCTCTATTTATAAAAAAAAACATTATAACATAAAAAACTATAGAAATAGGGTTTTTGCCTTCAACATCCCCACAATAATTGTAAATATCCATCAAAATTAAGTATCTTATATTAACATCCATATAACAAGATGACCTCAATGAAATATTAAAGTTTTCTACTGAAAATCTGTCTAAGCAAATGTTTATCCATCTCTGTGAAAGTTCTCAATATTATTAAAATTAGCATATAAACTATACAAGAAATTAATATAACTAAAAGAAGATCTAGTTTTACTAAAATAATGAATATGCCCATAATTAAACTCGCAATTACTGTTTTAATTAGAATTGGTCCAATTTTTATTTCACTAACAAACTTTCCTAGATAATAATAAAACAAAGCAAGCGATATAAATTCAGTTATAACTGTTATAACAGAAGAAGCATAGTAACTGAAAAATGGTACCAGAACGAGGTTTAATATTATATTTATTATCAATACTAAAAAAAGTATTTTTAACAATACATTTTGCTTATTCACGGAAATTAATACAATTCTAGACATATTTGTCAAAAATAACAATGGAACTGCCCAAACCAAAATTTGCAAAGCAATTATCGAACCATCAAAAGCAGTTCCATAAATAAATAAAATTATATCCTTGGCCAAAATAGAAGAACCCACAGCAATGGGTAAACTAATTATTAATAAATATTTAAAAGATTTTTTGTAAGCTATTTTAACCGATTCAGAAGAAGAAACGTGAAATCGAGAAAGTAAAGGATATATAGCAACTGAATAAATTGATGGAATAAACAATAATGCTTCTATTAATTTATAAGAAGCCGTATATAGACCAACAGGCCCATTCCCTTGGATAACTGACAATATAACGGAATCAATTCGAAAGTAGACCGTGGAAAAAATTATGGAAAACGTTAAAGGTAATGCAGTTATTATTATTTCCTTACAAAAGTTTATATTAAAATCTAGTTTTGGTATGAAAAATTTATAACTAAAAATTATTAAGACTACTACCAATACTAGAAGACTTACAATTAAATAAACCGTAGATATTCCCAAAATATTTAGATGGAATTTTATTGATAACATTATACCTAAAAGGAGCAAGCTACTGCTCAATACATGCCCTAATGACTGATATTCCATTTTTTCAAAAGCTTGGAAAACAGAATAAAAAAATGTGGAAAAATTACTAATAATAACAAAAGCACCTATCAAATAAACTACATTAATCGTCTCTTGTGGATAATTCAACAAATTTATTAAAATGTAAATAATAAAAATTGTTAATATTGCTAAAATAAATTTTATTAACAGAACATTATCTACGTACTTTCTTGCTAAATTTTTATTTCTTGCCACTTCTCTTGTAAGTAATATATTTAATCCAAGATCCCCAAAAATTCCCAAAATTCCTGTAAAGGCTATTGCAAAAGACAAAACTCCAAATTGCTCAACTCCTAAATAACGAGCTGTATAAATAGTATAAATAAATGCAAAGAAATAGCTGAATGCATAAGCTATTACTAAAATTCCAGTATTTTTAAATAATTTTTGAATGCTATTCATTCTAGACCTGCATCGATTAACAAATAAATTTGAATTACTGATAATTACTTAAGATTTTCAAAAATTAGTATTTACATAAAATGACTGATTTAATTAAATTATAAATATATATCTAATAATAAAATTAATATGTATTAAATATAATGCCATTTGAGGAGGTATGAGTATCCCAATAAAAAAGATTATAACAATATTAATATTATTCTTATTTATAATATTGTTGCCTTCCAATACATTTGCTGCAGAAATTAATGTTTTACCAGGGCAAAGTATTCAAAATGCAATAAATACTGCAACAGATAATGATACCATTAATGTTTACGGGAATAATAGTTCAGAATATACATATAATGAAAATATAAATGTTAACAAAAAAAATTTGAATATTAATTCAAAAGGAAATGTTACTATTCAAGCAATAAATAGCTCTAAACCAGCTATTAATATTTTTTCAAATAGTAATGGAACCATACTAAACGGTTTCAAAATAAAAAATGCTTCAAATTCTATTGGTATACATATTAATGGAGCAAGTGGTTGTTTAATAACAAATTGTTTATTAGAAAATAATTTTATTGGATTAAAAATATTAAATAGTTTTCAGAATAATTTTACTGAACTAACAATTTTAAATAATACATATGGAATAATTTTCGAAAAGTCTCAAAATAACTTAATTAAAAAAATTCGAATGCAAAACAGTTATATTAACGTTGAATTAAGAAATTCCACGGATATTCAAATAAAAGATAGTAATTTAGAATATTCTCAATATGGGATATACATCAATACAGGAAGTAAACGAAATATAATCAATGGAAACAACATTTCTTTACCGTATATTTATCCAATTTACATTCAAAATTGCTCTAATAACACCATTTCCAATAATAATTTAACATCAAAAAACAATTTTGCACTGAATATTGATAGAGGATCTCAAAATACAATCAGTCAAAATAATATTACTTCACCTAATTATTACGCCGTTTATATTTACCAAAGTTTTGAAAATGTACTAAATGAAAATTACATTTATAACTGTTTTATTGGAATCAAAATATTTAATAGCCAACTAAATTCATTAATTAATAATACATTATCCAACAACACGCATGGAATAATTATTGAAAAATCGAATAACAATTTAATATCATATAATGATTTACAGAACAACTTCCTTAATGTAGAATTGAGGAATTCTAATAATACACAATTAAATTATAACAATTTATCAATAGCACAATATGGAATTCATATTAACTCAAATAGTACAGAGAATTTTATTTTTGGAAATATTATTTCCACCCCTGAGAAATATTCAATATTTATTCAGAACTGTTATAATAATACAATAACAAAAAATAATTTAACCTCACAAAAAAATTATCCAGTTTACATATATCAAGGATCATTAAATTTTATTAATCAGAATAACATCATCTCCTCAAATAATTTTGCATTGTATATTTATCAAGGTTCAAAAAATTTAATAAGTCAAAATAATATTACTTCACCAACAAACTATGCTTTACACATCTATCAAAGCCCACAAAACATAATAGACCAAAACTACATCTACAACAGCCTACTAGGTCTTAAAATATTCAACAGCACTGAAAACAACATCACAAACAACACAATAAGCAATAACACACATGGAATACTAATAGAAAAATCAAATAACAATTTATTGAACCTCAACCAATTAAATAACATCTTTTTGAATTTAGAAATAAGAAATTCCAATGTTACTCAAATTTACAACAACAACCTATTTAGTGCCAGATATGGGATTTACATCAACACTAATAGTTCATTAAATACAGCAAAATTTAATACAATTTTTTCTACGGACAAAAATGCAGTATACATTACAAACTCCACACAAAATACCATAAAAAATAACAATCTTACTTCCTTAATTAATTATTCATTGTATATTTATCAAGGTTCAAAAAATTTAATAAGTCAAAATAATATTACTTCACCAACAAACTATGCTTTACACATCTATCAAAGCCCACAAAACATAATAGACCAAAACTACATCTACAACAGCCTACTAGGTCTTAAAATATTCAACAGCACTGAAAACAACATCACAAACAACACAATAAGCAATAACACATACGGAATACTAATAGAAAAATCAAATAACAATTTATTGAACCTTAATTATTTAAAAAATAAGAATATAAATATAGAATTAAGAAGCACAAATAGCACTCAAATTATTTATAACATAATTCAAAATGCCCCGTATGGAATATACCTAACAAACAGCACAAATAACCAAATATACAACAACAACTTCACCAATAACACCCAACAGGCCTACCTCGACACAAACTCCACTAATAACACATTCTACAACACCACCACCGGTGGAAACTACTGGAGTAACTACAGTGGAACCGACACCGACAACAACGGCTTTGGAGACACACCATACACTATAAACACCGCCACTAAAGACAGACTACCCTACATAAACCCTATAACGGCCACATTAGAACCACCAGTAATCGTCATACCTGGCCAATCCATACAAGAGGCCATTAACAATGCCCTGTCTGGAAAAACTATCATTGTATATGATAATGACGGGACCCCGGCCACTTATATAGAAAATGTGGTTTTAAATAAAAATCTTATTTTGAAAACTTATGGAAATGTGACTGTACAGTCCTTAAATCCAAATACCGATGTTTTCCTGATTTCTGGAAATGGATGTACCTTAAATGGATTTACCATTACCGGAGCATCTGGAAGTGGATCTGGAATAAGAGTTACCGGCTCAAACAATTTAATTTCCAATAATAAAATCTTAAATAGTAATTATGGAATTACTGTCAATGGAAATGAAAATAGCCTGGTCAACAACACCATAACCAATAACACCAATGGATTGATACTAAACAGCTCTACCAACACCATAATGACCAACAACAAATTAATCACCAACCAGAATAACTTTGGAGTTGTTGGAACACAGGAAAACCAGTATTATCACAATATTGACACCAGTAACACCGTAAATGGAAAACCAATCTATTACATTATAGGGGACACCAGTGGAACACTGGTTATTGACTCTACTAATAATGCAGGATACATTGGTTTAATCAATTGTCAGGGAGCAACCATAACCGGAGTAAATATCTCTTCTAACTTGCAGGGATTACTGCTGGCAGGTGGAAGTCAAAATAAAATAATCCAGAATAATTTATTAAACAATGCCATTGGCCTGGAATTATTTAATACCAGCAGCAACATCGATTTACCACAATAATTTCACCAACAACACCCAGCAAGTGAAAATAGACAGTTTATCGACCAGCAACGTATTCTTCAATGAAGAAACCGGTGGAAACTACTGGAGTAACTACAGTGGAACCGATGCTGACAACAACGGCTTTGGAGATACTCCTTATGTGATCGATGCCAATAATCAGGACATATATCCTTACATAAACCCATTTGTAAATCCTTTAACCCCTGGAATAACTGTAATGCCTGGCCAATCCATACAGGATGCCATTAATAATGCAGCGGCAGGGAAAACCATAATTGTCAAAGACAATGTGGAACATCCTTACACCTACCTGGAGAACCTCATTATAAATAAGGCCATTAAACTTGGTGGCTTCAGGAAGTGTAACCATCCAATCGGCCCTGGCCAATACTGATACCATAAAGATCACTGCAAATGATGTTTCTCTAACTGGCTTCCAGATCACAGGAGCTACACGGAAACGGTTGCGGAATAAGGATACTTGGTGCTGAGAATACCGTTTTAATTAACAACCTTGTCCTTAACAACGAGAACGGAATTCTATTAAATAATTCGGCCAATGTTACCATGACAGGCAATGTAATAAATGACAGTCAAAGAAACTTTGGAGTTTATGGAAATCAAATTGAACAATTCCGGCACAATATTGACACCACCAATCTGATTAATGGAAAACCAATATATTACCTGGTTGGAGTAACCGATCCGGTTGTAACTTCTACAGAAAATCCAGGATTTATTGGTTTAGTTGAATGTGCGAACCCTTCCATAAATGGAGTTTCCATTAGCAATAACTTCCAGGGAATACTTCTGGCCAGAACCACCGGTTCATTTATTGGTTCTATAGAAGGATGCACATTTTCCAATAACAATGAAGGTGCTTATCTCTGGGAATCAACCTCTAACTGGATTGGAAATAGTTTAATCGAAAATAACCGCAATGGAGTCTTAATAACCAGTAACAATGTGGTAGATAGTGAAAATACTGTTATTTACAGTACCATCCAAAATAATGTAGAAAATGGTGTTAAAATTATTAATGCATCTAGAAATTATGTTGACACTTGTACCATTTTGAATAATGGTGAAGCAGGAGTTAAAGTAATCGATTCCAGAAATAACGGTATAAACTACAATCAAATCGAAAATAACCCTTATGGCATAATTATAACTTCAGAAGTAGCCAGTAACGATCTGAATTATATTAAGGGAAACAATATAAACTACAACACCCAGGACGGAATATTAATCAACAATAGTAATGAAAACACTATAGAAAATAATTTCATTACCTACAGTGGAAATTCAGGCATTAGAATAGTTGGTTCTACTGGAAACCACGTTAAAAATGCCAACAACCTTGAAAACAATGCCATTGGAATAGTTGTCGATTCATCTGGTAATTCCATTTACTGGAATAACTTTGATAACAATGGCCAGCACGTGATAGACACTGGAACAAACAGCTATGACTACAGTGGTAAAGGAAACTACTGGAGTGGTTACACTACTGATGAAAATGAAGATGGAATTCTTGATCCACGGGAAATTAATTCCTCCAGCACAGACCATTACCCACAATCAGTAAAATGTGAATATCAAGGAGGAGGCGATGCCTAAAAAACATCCCTTTATCTTTTTTAATTTTAAATAACTTTTAAATTTTTTTACTAATTTTTTTACTTATCCAAAATTAAACAACTGTATATCAGATCCTCAATCAATAAAAACCCCATAAACACCCCTATCCCTTAAAAAAACCAAAAAATCATCCATATCTGGATCGGCCACACCCCCTAGATATTCCCCTAACAGATGATTCAATTCCCCCTCATGGGCACTGCACAGTAGGGCCTGGATAATGGGCCTGTCCATATTTCCTTCTTTTAAATCATATTTCAAATAATAGGCCTTTAATTTACCAATTTCCATTTATTTCACCCTCACTATTTTGGTTTCCCCCTATAAGTATCCACACTTTTTGTATTTAGTATTACTCTTCTCTTTGTGATTAAATTCACTAAAAAAGCAATGGTGCTATCTTAAAAAAATATAATATGAAATTCTCCTTATTCTTAACAATTTAATTCCATTTTTAGCTTTATCAACCACAAAAGATAATTATTAGTTCGGTACAATGAAGTTTTAATTATATTGGAGGGGATATTTTTTGGAAGAATTAAATAATACAATTTTGATTGTATTCATAGTGCTCATAGTTAGCCTGGGCGCTTTTTTTGGTTCAGTGGCCACTTCTAGCTCGGCCAATGATACCAATATCACTAATAATACTTCCAATAATACTATCCAAGGAGATTACTCATGCAGCAAGAGGTGCCTTTCCATCAGTTTCTCTGGATGTAACATCCAGTGTGGACTTGGGTACCCAGGTTCCAGATGGAAGTGAAATATCCTATCCCTCCTTTGTCCAGGTGAATGCCAGTGCCTGGGAACTATTTCCTCAGGGAGATAATCTAAATGTTTATGTCCGGGCCAGCGGCGATTTTATTAGTGGTTCTAACAATATTGCTCTAAGTAATTTTAAATATAATGGCTTTTCCAATTCCACTCTTACCAAAACATCTTTTACCACCACTAATACCCGGATTCAGTCCTGGCCTATGGGGAATGGTCTTGTTGGTTCCATAACCCGGAGTGTTTATGGTAATTATTATATGACCATACCTATGGGATCTGCTGAGGGAACCTACACCACCACCATTTATTACACGGCCATTCTGGAGTAGAATCATACTTTTACCCATCTTCAATTAGTTTATACAATTTTTAAAAATTTTAAAAAAAAGCTATTTTTACTGCCAAATTCACGGTAAAATAATATAATATCTTATTCTTAATTAGACATTTTTGTATTATAGAAAATATAGTATTACATTAATACTTATATGATTTAGAATTAACATAGATAAGTTAATTTTATGGTGAAAGATTTTAGCTATTTATTCTGTGAAATACCCTCAGAGAAGAGTTTTTTTGACATGATTTTTACGATTTTTTCATTATTGTGATAATATTCACCATATTCATATGCTAAAAAATAAACCGCATCTGGAAAATTAGGGAGATATAATTACAAGGCCAAAATGCCATTAATTCATAGTTCTTTTGTTGAAAAATTCCCAATAAAGTCTCCTATCAAATAAGTGGATAGGGGATGTATAACGCAAACTTTATATGTTAAAAAAGCATAATTTAAACAATTAAAATCACGAAAATTATTAATTAATTTTTGTATGATTTCAATGATGTTGATAATAATATTAGGAGATAATGAAAATGATAAATAATAAACTAATCGGACTAGTAACACTTGCTCTGGTTTTAATAGTTGGTGCCATGCCTGCCTTTGCCGCAGACACCGATTCTTCAACCCAGGCAGTACAGGTCACTGTTGGTCCTACTGTGGCTATCCAGGCTTTTTGGGCTAATGGAGCAGACAATAACACTATAAATTTAGGAACTGTAGCTGCAGACAATGTACAAGGTTCCATACGCTGGTGGAGCAACTGGTGAACAGATCAGAACTTACTCCAACGTAATGATAGACTTATACACCCGGATTGCTGGTAACTTTACCAATGGTACCAATACCCTTGATGCAAATAACTTCCTATTCACGGGAAATGTTACAGGACAAACTGCTTTTACTGCACAATACCAGAAAGTTTTCGATGACTGGGCCAAAGCACCTAAAGGTGGATACAATACTGCACCAATTAACCTGGCTTTAACTGTTCCTTTTGGAACTGATCCCGGCAACTACTCAACAACGGTGTACTTCTCTGCTGTAAGGCATAATGCTGTTGCACCAGTAACCCCATAAGGTTTTAAACCTTATTTTTTTCTATTTTTTATTTTAAAATATTAACTGATTTTTCGTGATTTCAGCTAAATAAGCATTTCCTGTATTTTTAATAATTTCTTACTAAAACCAAGCATATCAAAATTATTTATTTTTAAATCCTGTTTCTAAAAATAATCCTTAAATATTAACAGATACAATAGTAATCTAAATTATTTTCTTCTGGAGGAAGTTAATGAAGAAGAATATGAAAAAATTCACTATAATCATTTTAACCTTATTTTTAATGGGTAGCATTGGATCTGTAGCAGCTACCGGGCTTCTAGTATCCCCAGGCAGTTATGATCTCAAAATGGCCACCCCCCAGGAATATCAAGGGACCTTGCTTATTGAGAACATTGGGAAAAACACCATCAATGTGACCATCGACAAAAAAAGGCTGCAGATGGATAATATTAATATGATAATGTCCGATGTAGGCATAGCCACCTGGATATCGGTCAATCAAACCAATTTTTTACTGGAACCTAAACAAAAGAAGACCATTACCTTTACCGTGAATGTGCCACAAGACGTGGACTATTACGATGCCATGGGGGCCCTGGTGGTAAGGGGATATCCCCTTAAAAAATCCACCTCATCTGGCCAGAACGGCCCTAACATGCAGGTGCAGCAGGTACCAGAAATTGTGGTTCCTATCTCGGTAGGTTATCCCGGTAAAATAGTGGAATCACTGGAACTTTTGGATCACAGTACCCCCTCATTTTTATTTAATTTCATGAATGGAACTTTCGTTTATCACGTTAAAAATAATGGTACCGTTTATGCTAATATGACGGGTAATGTGGAACTCAAAGGGTGGTTTAATTCACACAACCTCACCACCACCGGAGGAGTTTTCCCTGATGATCAGTACTACCTTAAGACCTCCTGGAGCCCGGGAATCTTTGATGTAGGCCTTTACGAAGCCACCACCACCATTAAATATGGAAGATTTAGTCCCACCCAGACCATAACCACCAAGGATACCATTTTCGTCTTTCCAGTGTGGCTCATTGTCTTAATTGTTCTGGTAGTGGCCATCTGGTACATCCGGAAAAAGGATATTAAACCACCTATAAGCATTAAAATTGAGAAAAAATAATTTTTTCTCTCTTATTTTCTTTTTTTTAAAATAAATAATTTAAATTGATTTTAAGTAATATTAAGGGAATTAAATTAATATCAATTTTTTTAAATATCCCCAACTCAATCCCATATAAATCCTCCATTAAACTAAAAACCTATCCCCAACTCCACCCCACACAAATCCTCCAGGGCCTCTAAAAACTCTTCAAGGGCCGATACTATTTCTCCACCCACTACCTGGGTAGGGCCATCATTCATTCCCGTGGAATCAATATTATTTCCATTGTAACTAATTCTTATTTCCCAGCTATAGCCATCACCCATACAACAGCGATCATAGTCGGCTTCTTATATGTCCACAGACCAATTTCTTCTAACTTTTCCCAGAAGGCCATCCATTCCTCGGAGATGGTTCCACTATATCATCTTCTAGGCCAGTAATTATTAATTTACTTCCATCTAATTTCAAGCAGGTGAAAGGAGAATCAATTTCAAAATAGCAAATTTCCATTTCATCAGGAAGGTAGTCCGTATCCATAGTAATTAGTTTAGGATCTAATTTTTAATAAAATTATTCTTCTATTATTATTAGAGAATAAAAAAAAATATATTGAAAAAATTTATTTTATAAAATTTTTTTATTCTTATTTATTTAATTGAAAAAAGAGTAATTCTATATAAAAAATGATTAATTAACCTCTAAAACATCAAAGAATAAGTATTATATATGAATACAAAGAAACTAACCATCTATATCATAGAATATTAATTAGAGAAACATATGTAATTGATATCTAATCCAAATAATAAAAGTACATATTATATTGACATGTACAATATTGAACAAAAGGTCTATATATTAAAACCAGAATAATATTAATATCAACCTTAATGGTGTTACGTATGATTAAACATTACGAAGGTATAATAAATAAAGCTCCCTACGAAAATCAGAAAAAAGCGGTTTTCATTGATCACTATCCTAAACCAGTTTTAGAAACAGTAAAAGATGAAATAGGCATTTATGGCCCTATAGTGCGTCTGCAAGTGCTCACTAACCCATCACTGGATAGTCCCATGTTTTTTTTCAAACAGGAGACCTTTGAAACACCTAGCTATGACGGGTACATACCATTATTAAAGCCCTTAAAGGATTACGAAGGTCAAAATTGTAAAATTCTCCTGGAATTTCCTGACCGAAAATAATATTTTATTTCTTATTTTTCCCTAGAATTCAAATGATAAATAATTTTTAAAAATAAATATTTTCTTATTTTTTCCAACCTTGAAATTCTAAGCCAACCAAACGTTGTCTCCAATTGGCTGACTGACATCCCGCCAACCCGACCCGAACGAAAAAGCCCGAGACATTTACCTGCCATACGACAACAGTTAAGAGATGAAAGCGTTCTACTTCTAATGTTTTATGTAACAGGTTTTATTTGAGAAAAGGAGAAAAATAAATGAGAGTAGAAAAGATTACCGATAACAAGAAACAATACCTTGACTTGTTACTATTAGCAGACGAGCAAGAGAATATGATTGACCGGTATTTGGCAAATGGTGATATGTTTGCACTATATGATGATGACTTGAAGACGGTTTGTGTTGTTGTAGCAGTAGACAGAGAAACCTGTGAATTGAAAAACATAGCAACATATAAAAAATATCAAGGTAAAGGATATGCTAAGGCCATGATAAAATTCGTCTCTGATTTTTATAAAAACAAGTATAAAACAATGTTAGTCGGAACAGGTGATGTCCCTTCAATATTGTCATTTTATGAAAGTTGCGGATTTGAGAAATCGCATTTTATCAAGAATTTTTTCACTGATAATTATGACCACCCCATATTTGAAGAGGGAGTACAACTTATTGACATGGTTTATCTGGAAAAAAAATTATAAATGCCAGCAGTAACAAGCGGTATAAAACATTGGATTTAATCGTCACCAAACTAATAAATATGCTAATGAAATATTTCCTGCGTATGGATAGGAAAAAAAGCTTATTTTAAAATTACATTATATTTTTAAAGAATAAATCATAAAAATATTTAAAAATGATTTAAGGTGAATAAGTTAAGGAGAATAAAAAATAACGCCCTCAATACTACTTACTTTATCCTGGGAATTGAAAGTGGGCCTTCCTTTTTCTTCCATTAATTTAACATTACCCTGATTATCCTTAATTTTATAAGAAACTTCGTAGGGCAGACCAGTTATTATAGAGTCTTTAATAACATTTAAAACTCGTTTTATGTCTTCATCAACAATTAAAGAACCCATAACGGCCAGTTCAATCTTTTCAATTTCTTCAGGAGTGTAACCGGTTATTTCCTGCAAAAAGTCATTTAAGAATTCTATATTGCCCCCGTCTTCCAGATAAATTCTATAAACAATTCCAGGAATATTTTTAGCCATGGCCCGGTAAGAAAGCTCGTTATTTTTTAATTCCTGGAATATCTTGTGGTTTTCAATACCCCTCTCCACTGCAAAGCGGAGTTCATTTTCCCGGTAAGGTTTAATTATGTAGTGGGCTGGTTTAACTGCCTGGGCCTTGCGGATAGTATCCTGATTGCCGTGAGCCGTTAAAAATATAATGGGAACGTCATATATCTTGGATATGGCCATGGCTGTGTCCACACCATCCATCTGGCCTTTCAGATTAATGTCCATGATTATGAGATCCGGCTTGAGCTCCTGGGCCATTTCCAGGGCATTTTTTCCACTGGCCACGTCCCCCACCACTTCAAAACCCCATCTCTCCAGTCTCCGGGTGAGTTCCAGGGCGGTGATGGCCTCATCTTCCACAATCAATATCCTTGGTAAATTCATTAATTGCATGTTTGTACTTGATAATTAATAAATATAGGGTGTTTTCTTCTGATCATGTTGCTTTGGCCCAACAATGAAAGTAAAAAAAATAACAACCAAATAAAGCACTTGATAATTAAAAATCAGGAAAACCTTTAAAAAAGAAGTGATTATATTATTATTAAATGTTTAAGAAATACAATCCCTCCTTATTTCAGGGGAGCAAAAATAAGAAAGGATACTTTGAAGGGTGGTACTTCAAACTGGTAGATTCTTCTGAAGAGCTGGCCTTTGCCATAATACCAGGCATTTCACTTACCCGTGATCTGGAAAACTCTCACGCTTTTATAATGGTTTTTGATGCCAGAAACCACGAAATGAACTACTTCAAATTCCATATCGATGAGTTCAGTGCTTCTTCCAAGGAATTCCAGCTGAAGATTGGGGATAATTTTTTCTCCCACCAAAAGCTGACCTTAAACCTGGAAAAGGATTCCCTGAAAATTAAGGCCGATTTAGAATTTGAAAATATTGTGCCCTGGCCCATTAAATTATTATCACCTGGCGTTATGGGTTGGTACTCCTTTGTACCGTTTATGGAATGTTACCACGCTGTTTTGAGTTTTAATCATCAAATAAATGGATACATTGAGATTAACCAGGATCTAGAAAAATTTCAACCAGGGAAAAGGTTACCTGGAAAAGGACTGGGGAAGCTCCATGCCCTCTTCCTGGGTATGGATGCAAACCAATCATTTTGAGGAGGAAGATGCCTCCTTATTTGGATCCATTGCCAAGATACCCTGGCTAAAAAACTATTTCACCGGATTCATATTTGGATTTCTCTTCCAGGGCCATCTTTATCAATTTACCACCTATAACCGCTCTCACATAAAAGAATTAAAAGTTCATGATGACTGGATAAGAATTGTAGTGACCAGTAAAAATCACCACCTGGAAATAGAAGCTAAAAGAACTAAGGGCGTGGATTTACCTGCACCAAACATGGGAGAAATGACTTCCAAAGTAAATGAATCCTTAAAATCTAAAATAAGTCTCAAACTATTTGAAAATAATAAGTTAATATTTTCTGGTGTGGGGCGAAATGCCGGCCTGGAGTTTGTGGGAGACATCCAGGAACTGTTAAAAGGGATAAAGAAACAATAGTGTGAAAAATTTCCTGATACCAGGATATTTAAATTAATCCTTTAAGATACTTATACAAATATAGGGTGCATCATGATAGCTGAAAACATTAATAACAGCATAGAAAATTTAATCACTTCTAAAGTCCCTACCTGCTTCCTTAATCAGACCATTGGGGAAGTTCAGGAATATGTGGAAATTAACAGCATTGAATTTGATAATATTGATTACATCTACGTTCTGGACGATTCCCATGCTTTGAAAGGGGTTATATCCATAAAAAAACTATTGAGTTTGGCCCATTCCCTTAAGGCAGTTGAGGTAATGCATGTCGATCCCATTTCCATTACTAAAAATACCGAACCAGAAGAAGTGGTTTATCTTGCCCTTTCCCATGGATTGAAGTCCATCCCGGTGATTGAAAATGGGAATGATTTTTTAGGAATAATTACCCATTACGACATCCTGCGCATCTTTAATAAAGAAGTGCAGGAAGATATCTTCAAATTTGGAGGTATTTTTCACAAGGTGGGAGAGGAATATACATCCATACAATCCAGCACATGGCACATGATCCGTTCCAGACTTCCCTGGCTCTTAATTGGAGTTATGGGTGGAATTGCAGCTGCTTCCCTTATTGCCCAGTTTGAAAGTCTTTTATCCAGTTTTATTGCTCTGGCTTCCTTCATTCCCGTCATGGTCTATATGAGTGATGCTGCTGGAACCCAGTCCGAGGCCCTGATTATCAGGAGTATGGCCCTGGATACCAATTTGAGCATGAGGTTTTATATTATTCGAGAAATAAAGGTGGCTGCTGTTATTGCTCTGGTTTCAGGACTTTTAGCTGGTTTTATGGCATTTATAACCCGGTCCAACCCCTTGCTCGGTGCAATTATATTTTTCTCCATGTTTTTCAGCATAATTGCCTCGGTGCTCATTGCCACCACGGCCCCTCTGCTATTTAAAAAACTAAATTACGATCCGGCCGTGGCTACCGGGCCTCTGGCCACCATTGTAAGTGATATAACCACCCTGGCCATTTATTTAGGTGTGGCCCTGCTGTTGATAGATTTAATTTAATAAAATATACCACGCAATCGTTTTAAAATTAATTGAAATGTTCTATAATAAATATTTTTTATAATATATTTCGGATAATGATAATGATAATAATAATATGAGGAGAAGGAGTATGGGAGTTAAAAATAAGAAAAATTCTGAGGATAATACCAGGAAAACAGAGGATTTAGAACTTAAAGTAAAAGAACTGAAATCTGAAATTTCAAAAAACAAATCTATTCTGGATAAGACCCTTAAAGATTTACATATATGTCAGGGCCGGCTCCAGGAAATTAGGGAAGAGAAAATTACTCTTAATGAACGTTTAAAAGAATTTGAACTTATGAAACTGGATTTAAAACTTTTAAATACCAGAGAGATCCAGGAAGAAAATAATCGCATTCAACACCGTATCCACATCACCAAAAAATTGCTTGATGATGCCCGTGATGATCTAAAATTCAGAGCAGAGGTAATTAATGATCTGGAAGAACTTAAAGTCCTGGACCGGATCCGGGGGAAATGGCCAGATAGTCTAATCGTTTACAAGAATCGTTGAAGACTAATTGTCCTTAAAACTCTATTCAATGCCAAAATCTAAATAATTACTCCCAAAAAAAATCATTATTGAATAATAAACTAAGATAATTCAATATTTTCCCTGTAATTTATTTTTCAGTTTTAGTTATAAACATCATTACTAATTGTATTTCATCACCCTTACATGACAAATTTTAAGAAGTTAGTTATTAACATTCCCCTTAATTATATTCACCTACCCTTCTGAGGGTAATAACTTAGTAGTGAATGTTATAGGCCATCCCCTAATATCTCCCGATATCTCATGAATATATAAGGTTGATTTGTCTAAATAAGCTATATAAAAAGTTGAATATTAATTATATGTTACTTTATTACTTTTTTTCAGGAAGTAATCACAATAAATAGTTTTCTATTTGATTTTCTTAAACAAACCATATATAATAATAATAACATAGTAAGTTAGGGGGATATGTTTGAAGGAGTATGTCAGGAGTCCGGGTAATTGGCCGGATCTAGACGAAGTGAACTATTTTAAAGATGTAGAAATATATTCCAAAAGGCATAAAGATAAATTGTCAGTTGGAAGAGTTTTAGACGAAAAGTTTCCTTATTCCATGAAACACGTCACATTTTTGGTACCTGCCTACAATGAGGAAAAGTCTATTGGGCGCCTGCTGGATCAGATCAACAAATATCGAAAATCCAAGGTTCTGGTAGTGGATAACAATTCTCACGACCGTACGGCAGAAATTGCTGAAGAATCCGGGGCCCAGGTCGTGGAAGAGAAAAAGCAGGGCAAGGGAAACGCCATAAAAACAGGCTTCCAGAATATTAAATCTCTTTTTGTTATCATGCTGGATGCCGACAATACCTACGACCCGGAAGAAGCCAAAATTCTTTTAGAACCACTTATAAATAATAAGGCCGACGTGGTAATGGGCTGTCGTTTGAATAAAAAAATGGAAGACGGGGCCATATCTGATTTTAACATGGTGGGAAACCGGATTTTAAGTTATTTTGCAAGTGTATTTTTTTCTGATGTCAATGATGTCTGTACCGGTTACTGGGCCTTTAAAAGCAAGGTAATAAACCACCTCTTAAAGGAGGGCATTGAATCCGATGGCTTTGATCTGGAAGTGGAAATGTTTTCCAAAATTTCCCGGGCTGGTTTCCGGGTTCAGGAAGTACCCATCCATTATAAAAACCGATCCGATGATCCCAAGTTAAATTCAGTGACTGACGGTGCCAAAATATTCAAAAGGATGTTGTTTTACTGGTTAAGAAAAGCTAAAAAGGATACCAGGGGGTTTTAGATGAAAATCGCCATCCTGGGATCCCGGGGTATACCCGCCAAATACGGGGGATTTGAAACCTTTGCCGACGGACTCAGCCAGAGACTGGTAAAGCAGGGCCACGAAGTTACTGTCAGCTGCGAGTACGAGTCTCCAGATTCTCGATTGGAAGACTATGAAGGGGTGGAACTGGAATATTTCCCGGTGAAACCGCCGGATAGTTATTTTTTAAGAAAATTCTATGAAAATCTTTCAGATATTTACTTTTTAATCAAGCTTAGCCGCCACTATGATCTCATTTATTTTTTAGGTATTGAGGTAGGAATGTTCTTATTTATTCCTAAATTACTTAAAAGAAACCTTCAGCTAATGGTTAATATTGACGGGGTTATGTGGCAGCGCTCTAAATTCAATTGGATGGAAAAATCGCTCTTAAAAATTAACCACGACCTGGCCACGGTCTTTGCTGATACCATTGTGGCTGATTCTGAGGAAATGAAAAGCTTTGTTCATCCCCGATACCATGACAAAACTATTTACCTTTCCTATGGAGTGGATATACCACCAGAAGTTCCCTGGAATGCTAAATACCTGAAAACCCTTAAAAATTACCAGGACAATCCACTAAATGCCCATGACTACTTTTTAGTTATTGCCCGCTTAGAACCGGAAAATAACATACACACCATTGTAGAGGCCTATGCCCGGGCGGAAACTGATTCACCCTTAGTGGTTATTGGTGATTATACCAGTCAAAAATACGAAGATGAAATTAATAAGATTATTAAAGAGTCTTCTGGAGAGAATATACAATTTTTAGGTTCAGTATATAATAAAAAAATCCTGGACATGTTAAGACAAAATTGTAAGGCCTATCTACATGGTCATTCCGTGGGAGGAACCAACCCTTCACTTTTAGAAGCAGCTGTGTGCAGTGATACTATCATTGCCCATGATAATCCCTTTAATAGGGAAGTTTGTCAGGAATGTGCCCTTTACTTCCAGGACGCATCAGAACTGAGCCAGCACCTGGAAAGTATGGATTTAAGTGGTGAAAATATTTCCAAAGACGTGTTTAATCAGGTTCACCAGGAATACTCCTGGGATAAGATTTCTTCAGATTACCAAAAGGTGATAAATTCACTGGTGATATAAATGGGAGAATATGTGGAAAATCTGGAGTGCGATCTCTGCGGTTCAAACAATTCTGAATTTATGTTTTCCAACCACGACCGTATGTTTCCAGAAATAAAAGGTTCCTACGACCTTTACCAGTGCCGAGAATGCGGTTTAATGTGGGTTGATTTAAAAAATAACCCGGATTTGACCAAACACTACTCCACTGAAAACTACTCAGTATTGAATGATAATGGAGATACCACCCATTTAAGAAGGGCTTCCACCTTAATTGAAACCCTTTATCAGTACAGTAGTCATAATAAGGACCAATCTGCCTTCTTCAAGATGATTAACTGGGCATTTTCACCGGCTTCTTCTTTCTTTAGATCTGCTAAAGTAGTAGAAAATGGAAATTACCTGGATGTGGGATGCGGCATGGGTTACTTTCCCATGGTAATGAAATATATGGGTATGAACCCTCATGGAGTGGAACCCGGCGATATAGACCAGAGCATGGCCCAAAAGTATAATTTAAATATATTTCAGGGGACCTTAGAAGAAGCTAAATATGAAGACGATTATTTTGACGTTATAACACTTAATCACGTGTTGGAACACGTTTATAAACCCTCAGAAATGATGGAAGAGCTTTACCGTATTTTAAAACCCGGAGGTTATTTAGTTATTGGGGTACCAGTTAGCGATTCTGCAGCCTTTAAAATCTTTGGTAAGTACTGGGCCCAGCTGGACACTCCCCGGCATTTATTTGTTTTTTCCACAGACAATTTAAAAAAATACGCCGTAAAGCATGATTTTAAGCTGGAAAAGATTAGATACAACTCTGAACCTCGATATCAAATTATTAGCTCGCTGATTTACTTTTTAGAAAATAAATTCAATAAAAATTATGACCGCATGATTCTGCACAATATTTTTCTTAATACACTGCTATTACCGATTACTGGATTACTCAACGCCAGTAAAAAGGGGGATCAATGCGAATTAATATTGCAAAAACCCTGATCATTTCGAGACATACAGCCTCCGAAGTATAAAGCGATATTAATTCCATACTCTCCCCTGAATTTTACTCAAATTTAATTATTACTGGCCCCAGGCCCTTATTGATGGAATAAAGCAAAATATTCGTAAATAAAATATAAAGGTGGGAAAAATGAATGGTGACCCTGAAAAGGAAAATAAAATATTAATGACTATTTCCTATCCAGATGTAAGGCTAAAAAAGGAACTGGAAACCCTTAATGATAATGGATATCCCATGAATCTTATAATATGGCAGCGGGGCTGGCCCCTTGATTTTTCTAAAAAAGTTAATGTTAAAGGTTTAAATTTAAATGCACCCACCGGGGAATACCGTTCCATAATTTATTTCCCTATATGGTGGACCTATTTAATATCCTGGCTCATAATCATGGATTGGGATGTTTTACACGCCGTTAATCTGGATACTTATGTATTTGGAACCATTATAGCCAAGATAAAAAGAAAGAAAGTGGTTTACGATATTTTCGATTTTTATGGGGACATGATGCCTGGCCGTTTTGGAAAAATGGTTTCGGCCTTAGACAGATTTCTAATTAAATATGCTGATACCGTGATTATCGCTGATGAATCACGGATGGAGCAGATTGGAAATAAAGTTAATGATAATGTGATTACCATAAATAACGTACCCAATGAAGATTTTTTCAAATCAAAAGCTTTAAAAACTTCTAAAAATAATTTTAAAATATTTATTGGTGGCAAAATTGTGAAGGAACGATGTATTGACAGCATAATCTCCACCATGGAAGGACAGGACGATATGGAGTTAATTATTAGGGGCTACTGTGGGGACGAGGATTATAAAAAAATGCTCATGGAACAGGCCCAGAAACTGGATAACGTGGATGTATACCTGGAAGGGGTTCCTTACGAGGAAATAGCCCAGAAAACCCAGGAGGCAGACTTAACCATTGCCCTTTACGATCCCCAGATACCTAATAACCGCTATGCCAGCCCTAATAAGTTATTTGAAGCCATGGCCGCCGGCATACCCATAATTGTTAATGAAAATACTTCCATGGCCCACATAGTCCTGGAAGAAAACTGCGGAATGGTTATTCCTTACAAAGATCAGGATTCACTCATTAAATGCATAAATCAGCTAAAAAATGAAAAAGAACTTCACCAGAATCTGGGCCATAATGGTGCCCAGGCTTATAAAAATAAGTATAACTGGAATTTAATGGAAGAGAGACTTCTGAACATTTATAGCAGTTACCCTGCCAAGTAAGGTAAAATAATTAGGTGAAATAATAATTTAAAAAATATTTCCAGAATAATATCAGGCGATTTAATTGTACATTAAAAATTTCTTTAGACTGGCCGAATGGGAAATTAATGACCTCCTTTCAGTAGTGGTAACTCTATTGACCATCTACTTTTTTTGTATCTTCTCTAAAATTGCTGGCTTAGATTTAAGCATTTTAGAGGGTCTGGTGGGATTTATAATAATATTATTTATACCCGGAACCCTTTTTTTGAGGATAATTAAATTTGATTCACTAAAAAACAACCTGGAGCTGATTCTTTATACCCTGGGGCTTAGTTTAGTAATAATAATGCTATTGGGATTCACCCTTAATATCCTGTTTCCCTATGTGGGCATTCATAATCCCATGTCCAGTGGCATATACATCACTGCCATGAATTTTTTAATTATTTTAATGAGTTATTTAGCATATTTAAAAGATGATGGTTCTTATAAAACCCCACTGATTGATTCAAAATCTTTCAAATCAAATTCAGGGATTTTTTTAATTTTATTACCATTTATAAGTATTATAGGATCTTATTTAATGACTAATTACCAGATTAACCTTTTTTCCATAATATTAATATCTTTAATTTGTATTATTGGGCTAATGGTGGGTTTCCAAAGGGTATTATCTCCCAAAATATATCCTCTGGCTATTTTATGCATTTCACTGGCCCTGCTTTTTCATAAATCTTTAATAAGCAACTATATCTGGGGATGGGACATTAGTTTTGAGTATTACATGGCCCAGGGAGTCATTCAAAATGGTTACTGGTTTATGGACTTTCCTAACAATTATAACTCTATGTTAAGTGTGGTTGTTCTGGCACCGGCCTTATCATACTACAGCGGCCTGAATATGGTATGGGTTTTAAAAATTATTTATCCATTTATCTTTGCTTTTCTGCCGGTAGGCCTGTACTTTACCTTTAAAAAACAGACCACCGCACCAATAGCATTTCTTTCGGTTTTTTTCTTCATTAGTTTATTTACCTACTACACTGAAATGCTTTCTGTGGTCCGGCAGATGATTGCCGAATATTTTTTAGTTTTAATATTATTATTAATGGTTAGTAGAAGTTTAAATACATCTAAAAGATCCGTTTTGGCTGTATTATTCTCCATATCCGTTGTTTTTTCCCATTACGGGCTATCCTATATTTTACTATTTATAATGCTATTTAGTATGTTTATTTTAGTTTTAGAAAATCCTCTGAAGTTTGCCCGGTTTTTAAGTATAGAGTTAATTCCTCAAAAATTTGTTTCCGGGAGTAAAACTTTTAAAAACAATTTAAAAAACCAGAATAATAAAATAGCCAATTCAATAAGTTTAAAAAATAATTATAATATTAATAACAGTTCAAATCGAGTTAAATCAGAATATATGGTTTTTAAAAAAGTAGAGCCTGAAGAAAAACCCCAAAATTTTACCAGTATTTGGAAAAAAAATAGGGCAAATATCAAGTTTATCCAGCAAAAAAGGGAACATGAAGACTTTGTTGAGAGTACTAATTCAAAGAGGGTTGATTCCAATGGTTCTGACAGATACCGGATTTCAAATATAATTAATCCTATTTTTAAATTACCAGGAAATATTATTTATGAAGTGAAAAATTGTAGGATAGAAAAAAAATTATTTTCAGTGGGAAAAATTTTGGTATTTATGGCTTATCTAATTGCCTGGCAGACCTATTACTCCGGTTCCGTGGTTTTAAATTCAAATGGTAATCAACCCAAACCATCTCCAGGAATGTCCCTAGCAAGCCGTATCAGAAGAAAAATTAGATCCATCCGGACTCAGGGGATGAGTTACCAATTAAGGAATTTCCAAAATTACCAGATAAAAATTCCCAAAATAGATAGGCCCCCTATAAATACAAGTCCCTTAAAACGGCCACGTTTTAATAAGCCAAAAATTCAAATTCCCGGATTAAAAATACCTGAATTAAAAAAACCCGGCTTTAATCTTCCAAAAATAAAAATAACAAGTATAAATCGGCCTAAAATAAAATTTGGAAGTTACAATAATCTTATGTCCAGATTAAATAAACATGGGAAAGATAACAGTCACCATTTATTCAATGGGACCCTGGTTATGCTTTTTATAACCTTTCTTTTCACCTGGTACATTTACACTTCCAGTTCTTCGGCCATGATATCCATATTGAATGTAGGTAACGATATATTCAAAAACATTATTAATCTAATGGATCCTAATGCTTCCCAGGGACTTAGTCTGGTTTTAGCTCAACAAAAATCATTTTTCAGAGACATTCACAAATATTTATATTTAACCAGTCAGTTTTTCGTGTTTCTGGGATTGATAGCGGTTATTTTAAATCAAACCCATTTAAAATTCCAGAAAGAATTCAAAACTCTGGCTCTGGCCGCATTTGTTTTATTAGTGGCTGGGATACTGGTTCCTTTCTTAGCCAGCCAGATGAACACTTCCCGATTATTGCATATTGCTCTTATTTTACTGGCTCCCTTCCTGGTGGTGGGTATATTTTTTGGACTTAAAATACTAAGAAAGAAAATTAAATGGCTCAAACCATCCTTTTCCTTGAAATTGGTGAGCATATACCTGATTATATTTTTATTAATGGACAGTGGGCTGGCCTATCAATTTGCCCCCCACGAAGAAGAAATATCAATTTCACTAAGTACCACCTATGATTTCCCCAAATTCAATGACCGAGAATTGCAGTCGGCTAAATGGTTAAAAAACGAATTTGGAGAAAAAGGGATTTATGCTGATAAACATCGTTCCTGCGTTTTAAGGAGTATTTATCCTGATTGTGAGGAGGTTCCTCCCTACTTAGACCTGGTCCAGTCAGATTATTACATCTATTTTGGAACCATTAATATTCAGAAAAACGGGCTTTACATCTATAAAATGACCGGGGCCAATGTAATTCAAGAAATAGGATATAGTAATCCTGTAAAATTAATTAATGACCGGCCGAAAATCTACGATAATGGTGGATCAATTATTTACGGAAGATCTGGTTAGGGGGTTAAATAATGAATATTGGAATAGTAAGCAGCTTTATTGACGAAAAAAGTGGGGGTATCGGGGTATATACCGAGAACCTGGTTAAAAAGTTGAATGAAATTGATTTCCACAACAACTATTTTCTAATACATTATGAAAGATCAACTAAGGATATTTATCTGGAAAATAGTGAAATAATAATTCCTCAAAAAAGTTTTTTAAATAAAATGCCTGGTTCTTACAGTTTTTGGAGGTATTATACCCTTCCTAAAGAACTCAAAAAGTATAAATTAGATGTTATTCATGACCCCTACGAATTAGGGCCACTTTCTTTTTCCAATCCCGCCACCAAAATAATTACCATTCACGATCTGACTCCCCTTCTGTTTCCTGAACATTTTAAATCAGCAGATGTGTGGTTACATCGTTTATTATTTTCCAAAACTATTAAAAACGTGGATAAGATAATCACCGTTTCTGAGTATTCAAAAAAAGATATTATGGAACATATTAATGCACCCGAAGATAAAATTGAGGTGGTTTATAATGGAAAAAGCGAAATTTTCCATCCCCACACAGAAAACGAGTTAGAAGAGATTAAAAAACGTTATAATTTACCTTATGAATTTATTCTTTGTGTAGGTGGTTTGCATCCCATAAAAAATATTCCACGGCTTTTAAAAGCTTATAAAAAAGTTTTAGAAAGTGGGTACTGGCAGCCACTGGTAATTGTGGGAAAAAAGGTTGATAAATGGGATCCTATTTTCAAGACCATTAACCAGCTGGGCCTGGAAGATAAGGTCATATTTACCGGCCATATTAATGATAATGATTTATCACTTCTTTACTCGGCAGCCGAGGTATTTGTATATCCCTGTTTATATGCTGGATTTGGTTTACCGCCTCTAGAAGCTATGGCCTGTGGCACACCAGTTATATCATCAAATAACAGTTCTATCCCGGAAGTAGTTGGTGATGCCGGGATTCTCATTGACCCCTATCAGGTGTATGATATTGGCAACGCCCTAGTTCATGTTTTGGATGATAAGTCTATGCAAAAAAAGATGATTAAAAAGGGTAAAAAACAGGCAGAGTTGTTCAGTTGGGAGAATGCCGCCAGGGAAACATTAAATATTTACAAAGAGGCTTATAACTCCAATATATAAAAATATGAAAATATATGTGTTTTAAACCCTGATTTCCAGGTCAATAAAGAAAAAAAATTAAAGAATTAAATAAATATTTAAAAAAGAGTAAAAATTAAAATAATAAAAGAAAATAAAATAAAGAATTAAATAAATATTTAAAAAACTTATTTTAGTATTTACGACCAGCATTATATCCATTGATAACTGCCTGTGATAGATCACGTTCTCCACGGAATCTATACATTATAAACTCGGCCAAGGCTCTCATAAATATGTAATAAGGATAAATATTACTTTCTGGAGACTTTAAGTGTTTTTTCATTATTATAAGCCGGTTACGGTATAAATAATACATACCCAAAGGACTTAAACTACCAGAAAATCCTTCTTTGTGATAAATTTTTGATTCAGGATCATATACCACTTTATAACCCGCCTTTTGTGCCCTGAGACAGAAATCAGTTTCTTCCAGTATTAAAAAAAATCGGGAATCAAGCATTCCTATCTTTTCAATAAGTGGGGTTTTAATTAATAAACAAGCTCCTAAAAGAGAATCCACTTCCATAGGGGTATCATATTGGCCTTCATCAATATCTCCAATGCCCCGATTAAGGGCCAGTCCCAGGTGCCAGACCATTTCTGCACCGGCAGAATTAATACGATTTTTTTGAGGATAGTAACAGGTTTTAGGACCAATTATACCAATATCGTCATATGACTCACCCATTTCAACCATTCTCTCCAGGAAATCTTCCTCCACCAGTGTATCATTATTTAAAAGTAACAAGTAATCAGGATCTAAAAATTTTATGGCATAGCCAATGCCTAGATTGTTTCCACCGGCAAAACCTGTGTTTTTCAAGCTTTTCAGGATAACTATTTCCCGATCTGGAAAATTTCTTTTATCTGATTCTCGGGAATTATTTTTCATTAATAACTCTGTTTCGGAATATTCTCTTAATTTAAAATAGTGATTTTGTCCATAATTTAGGCCACTGCCCAATTTAGAAACCAGATATTCCCTTATTTCTTTTATAGATTCGTCTTCTGAATGATTATCCACCACAACTATGTCAAAAAAAGGATAATTAATTTTCCACAGCGATTCTAAACACTCAATCGTATCCTTCCATCCATTCCAGTTCAATACTACTATTGAAATTCGAGGAAAGTCCTGCAATATAATCCCCCCATTAATTGCTCTTTCTTCAAATAAAAACTTGATTTTTTACTTTTCCGATTTTAACCTTTTATTAACTTTTTTTGATTTCTATATTTTGAACTTCTATCTCATTTTTGTACTTTTATCTATTTTTTTGAAATTATTAAAAAATGAAAGGTTAGGGCTCCCTTAATATCCCCCCAATTTTAAGGGAGCTCTTACCATTTCAACTTGAATTGATTATTTAATTCATTTTGGATGATCTTCACTATTTTTTCTGTATCATTGATTGACAAATTAGGATAGAGCGGCAGACATAAAATGGAATTTGAAATTTCCCCGGCTACCTTTAGATCATTATCCTGGTCTAAATTAGGATACTTGTTTTTAAGGTATTCATAATTAGAAGTCAAAGGATAGAAATATTTCCTTGGATAATAACCCTCCTGGGAAAGTGAATGGTATATATGGTCCCGTACTTCCTGATTATTGAAACATACCGGCATGTAGGCGTAGTTGTATTGGGAAGCTATGATTTTTTGGAATCTTATCTCCTCCCATCCCTGAAGATTATCCTTGTAAAATTCATAAATTGTACGACGATTTTCAATATTGTCCTCCACGTTTTTCAAGTTGCATAATCCCATGGCTGCCTGAAATTCATTCATTTTTGCATTGGTGCCGGGAAGTAATACCTCGTCTTCAGAGGCAATCCCATGGTTACGAATAAGGCGTATATTTTCATTTATACGATTATTTTTTACAGCCATGGCCCCCCCTTCAATGGTATTGAATGCTTTGGTAGCATGAAAACTCAGAGTGGAGATATCCCCATAATCAAGGACTGATGAATGTTCATATTCAACATTAAAAGCATGAGCAGCATCATAAATCAAAAATAAATCATTATCTTCAGCTATTTTTTGTATTTCTTCCACATAGCAGGGATTACCATAGGTATGGACGGCCATAATAGCTGAGGTTTGAGGAGTTATCTTCTTTTCAATATCCTCGGGATTTAAATTAAAAGTATAGGGATCAATATCAGCAAATACTGGTTTTAATCCTTCCCATAAAATGGCATTGGTAGTGGCGGCAAAAGTAAAAGGTGTAGTTATGACTTCGCCACTAATATCCAGAACTTTCAAAGCTATCTGAAGGGCCAGAGTACCATTTGAAACTAGAAGTATATTTTTAACCCTGAAAAAATCTTTTAACTGTTTCTCCAGGAGCTGGACAAAATTTCCATCATTAGTTAACCATTTGCTTTTCCAGATCTTTTTTAGATAGTAAATGTAGTCCTCCAGATCCGGTAAGTCGGACTGGGTTACATATACTTCCGGGCAAACAGATAAATCATGAGCTTTTTTTTCTGTGTTTGAATATTCACCTGAATTTAAATCATTAACCGAAGAAGAAGTGGTTAATGAGTTCATATTAACCATTGGAAAAACCCCACCTAAAATATTAGAATATTATTAACACCACTCCGGGTCCGTGAAAATGAAAACCCAGCAAAGTTCTTAATTCCAAAAAAATTAGTGGAACTACCCTTTAAAATTGAATTAACTTCAATCAAAATAGAAACGGGTAAAACACCATTAATAATACATTTAATAGTGTTAGGATTGATCCATAGTTTTTTAGAGATATCAAATGCTTTAACATCCGAAATTAATCCAGAAATCAAATCAAATGCAAAAGTACCTGTAAATCCTGTTTTTTCCAAATTTTCACCCCCCAATGAAAATTTATATCAAAAATTGTATATTATTAAACTATATAATAATAATTACTAATTTAGAACGCTATCAATGCCACTAAAAGACTCCAAATCATTTTTATAAATATAAATAGGTATAATATTATTAGGCAAAAATAATCATTGTTATTAAGATAAGAATTATTTTTGGAGCCCCTACTGCCAATGAATCCAAGAAAATATCATAATCTAATAGTCTTGGGTATAATTATCTCTATTTATTATTATATAAATTTTTATATGACTTTCAGTTTCGAATAGTTTATATATCCTTAATTTTTTTTAATAAGTTATTATCTTGAACTAATTATTGAATTATTTTAATTATAAAATCATTTCACCATGAAATTTTTAAAAATATGTCACCAAAAATATTATTCAAGGACATTTTTTTTATTCAAGGACATTTTTTCGATTTTATCGTAATCAACGACGATTTCATCCCAGTAACGAAATATTACAACTTTATTTATGTCAAATGTTGGTTTTAAACCATCTAAATAATCACAAACCATTAAAGGTTCGTTAAATCCTGCTAAAGACCTGCTGGCAGTGGTACCAGAACATCGGGCATTAAATTCAAAAATATAGGGAACACCATCTTCCATCCTTAATTGAACATTACAGGGTCCAAATGGTCTTAAAGTGTCAATAACTTCCTTTAAAAATTCATCAAGCTTTTCGTCATTCTGAACAAATGCTTTATAAGTATCACCGCACCTGAGCTGTCTTTTCATTATTATAGTCCCTATACATCCCTCTTCAAAGGATACTGAGCCGCAGGTATATTCATCTCCCCGAGCATATGATTGTACCACGTAATTGTCTGATTCAACTTTTTGCTGTATTTCTTCCAGCTGCAGGGAATCTTTAACTACGTATTTTCCTATAGAACGTGCCCCTCCTTTACGCGGTTTTATAACAACCGGAAAATCAATTTCTCCGTTAAAATCAATTAAATTATATGTTTCCAGGGCTGGAAACCCATTTTTTTCCAGGAAATTAAAAGTCTGGAGTTTATCATCGGCTATCTCTATTACTTCTGGAGAACTTACCACCACCTTTAATTCTCCATTTTTCTCCAGTTTATTTTTTTCTGCTGCCAGATAAGGCAATTCCTTATCTAATCCTGGAAAAAGAACCTGACAATTCTCTATTTGACAAATTTCTTTTATCCTTGGAAATAAAATGAGAATTATCCGCATAAACACCCACATATCCCGAAGGAACACAATATAAACCCGTGGCCAGGACTTCACCATCAATACCCACCAGATGGTGCCTGGTGTCTTTTAACGATTTTATAATGCTCTGACCTACTCCTCCCCCAACACCAGTTATGGCCACTTTCATAAAATATCCCTCATCTTAATAAATTTAATTTCACCGTCATCCACAATAACAAAACTCCTTTTAGATCCTCTACGGCCCTTGGTAATAGACCCTGGATTAATTATAATTTTGTCATTATAATCAAAAAAAACCTGTTCATGGGTGTGTCCAAAGAAAGCATAATTTACAGAGGGTTTAAGAGTATTATAAAAATCTATAAAGTCTTTTTCTTCTCTTAAATATCTATCACCCAGAGAATGGGTGATATAGATATCTTTAAAGAGTATCTCTTCTGGAAGTGAAGTAATTAAATCAATCTGATCATCAGTTAATTGTCTTCGGGTATATTCAATAGACTCCTTAACCACCGGGTGCTGATTTTCCAGACTTTCCCCACTAACAGCCATCCTATCATGATTTCCCTGCACCACTAAATCCACCTCTTCAGTAATGAATTCCACAGATTGTTCAATGTCCAAACCATATCCCAGTATGTCCCCACAAAAAATACTCAGATCCATCTCTTTGAGGAGAGGTTCTATATCATTAATACTTTTTTTATTGGCATGTAAATCTGAAAAGACTATTATTTTCATTTTAAACCCCTAACTGCGACATTTCCTGGTAATGATTTCCAACCACCTTATCTACAAAGCCTATTTTTACCCCGGCTTCATTCATTCTTCTCCACAGATTCCAGTCCCCCGGCTGATAATATTTCCAGGAATCAATATCATATTTCATGAAACTTAAATTAGAGTGATATAATACGGCCATTCTTGATATTTCTTTTTCTCGTAACGGGAAAGATCCTAGTTCAGACCATTGGCCATTTTTTTCTTCATTGCGTACTTTTCCATATACCATTTCATAATCATTTTCCAGGGCATGGTTTAATAGAACCTCAATATGGTCTGGGGAAAACTTATCGTCATCATCTAAAGGCCCAATCCATTCTCCAGAGGCCATATCTATGGCCTTATTAGAAGGGGTAACTCCAGCTACCATCCACCTAAAAACAGGATCTTCCGGATATTTTCCTCTTTCAGGCAGATTATGGAAAATCAACCTTTCATCGTCTATTTTCTCGACAGCCCGCACTGTTTCCTCACTGCAATGGTCTCCCACCACCACGATTTCAAAATTCTGGTAGGTCTGGTTTAAAACCGACTTAATTGCACGCTGGGTCAAACATTTGGGCCGATTATAGGTAGCAATCAAGATGGAAACCAGCGGATCTTTTTATTTTTAATGTATTTTTACGAAGTTCTATTCAGCTTTTTACGGTTATTATAACGTTCAAGAGCATTTTTCAAGTAGTAACCATATCTTAATCGATATTTGGCAAGAATTAATTCGTCTTCTCCAGTTCACTTCCAAAACCCCCTTCCATTTAATCAGTTTCTTAAAAATATCTATATCCTGTTTGGAAAATGTTTTAAATATAATTAATAGTCCTAAGATAAAGAATAGAAGAAATAATAATTATTATAAAAATATTTAGGTCAAATTTGAGTAGCAAATACACACACTATGATAGTGGCCAGTAGCCGGTTTAGCAATATAACTTTTTAAATTTATTTTACAAATTAAAATAGAGCTGTAATGGAATAAAGGAATATAAATGCTATTAATTTCAGTAAGTACCGTTACTAAAGCCGCCCCCATAAATCCATAAACAGGAATAAGAGTAAATTTAAGACTATATTAAATACCATGCTTATAAAGGTTATTTTCAGTAACAAATCCTGACGGTCTATGGAAACAAACAATGGTTCCCCAGAGATAGGTTAAAAAAATTATGGGTATAGTCCAAATAAGAATTTGTAAAGCCTGTACAGATGGTAAATAAGCAGTGCCATATAACAAAAGAATAATTTTACTGGCCAGTACGGTACTTAATGCAGCTATAGGAATTCCTAAGATTATAAAATATTTAAAAGATCTTTCATAAACTTTTTTAACTGAACCAAAGGAAGATTTAAAATTATTGGACATAACTGGTAAAATGGCGGTGGTATAAATCATTGGCAAAAACATTAAAAGTTCTATGAGCTTGTAAGGAGCACTATAAAACCCTACAGCTGCATTTCCCTGAAGTAATGATAATAAAACTGTATCGACGCGAAAAGCAATGGTAGAGAATACCATGGCCATGGAAAGAGGTAATGCAGTTTTTAAGGTGAATTTCCAGAATTTCCAATCAATTTCCAGCTCGAGGCCAGTGAAACTTCCAGGCACAGACTAAAACACTATATATAAAAACCAGAACCCCTGAGATGGCATAAACCAGGGCAAAGGTAACCACATCAAGTTTTAAATATATGGCAATTAAAAACCCGCATAATATAAAAATACTGCTAAATATGGCTCCTATTGATTGATATTCCATTTTTTCGTGGGCCTGGAATACAGAATAGAAGAACTGGGAAAAGGAGGTTAGAATAATAAATATCCCTATTAAATATACCACCTGCACAGTTTGAGCCGGGTAATTAAGGAGATTAATGATTAAAACTATTGATATAAAGGTTAATAAGTCAAATAATACCCTTCATGAGGGCCATGTTTCCCAGGTATTTTTTTAAAATCATTACATCCCGGGACACATCCCTTACCAAAAGGGTGGAAAGTCCTAAATCAGCCATTACCGCGAATATCATGGTAAAAGCCAGGGCAAAAGATAATATTCCAAAACCAGACACACCCAGATAGCGAGCGGCGTAAATAGTATAAAAAAAGGCCAAAATGTAACTAATCACCTGGGCTAAAAATAATACACTGATATTTTTGCCAATACGCTGGATTTGGTTCATAATATATTTTCTAAAGACCATCTAAGCTTTTAATCATAAAGACTATACTCAATTCTGAAATTATGATTTAAAAATTTAAAATGAGGATTAATATAATTAAGACAAAAAAATTCCCTGATCCCCTATTATTTCTATGTTCTTTAAAAGTTTTAAATTTTGTGAATTTACTTGCAGGAAAATTTTGGAAAGAAATTAATTTTTTATTTCCATCCCGAATTTATCATCTAATTTATATTTTTATATTCATTTATCATCAATAATTTATTTTACAATAAACAACAGAGAATAAACATAAAAAATAGGAAATTGTTGATAACAAAATTTATTTCAATAGTTGAAAAATAATTGATATCCCATTTTAATAAATGGTTCCATCAGGGATTCAATAAATCGTGGGTGTTGCGATGAGAGGGGATAGAAGCCTGGATAAAAAAATTAATTTTAAAAGATCCGATTATCCTTTAAATTCAGTTGAAGGTGACATAGCTTATTATAAGGATGCTATTAGTTATTATAGTAAGTTTGAGAATGTTAAAATGACATGTGAAATGTTATTTAAATTAGGCCATACTTACAAAAAACAAAAACAGTTCAAAAATGCTAAAAAAAGTTTTCTGGTTTCTTTAAAACTATATAAAGAAGAAAATGATACTGAAGGCGAAGCAAGATGTTTAGAAGCTGTTGGAGATTTATCAGTTGATTATCATGACTCTAATGGAGCTATTAAATATTATAATCTGGCTTTAAAAAAATACCAGGCATTGCATAATGAAAAAAAAGAAATTATCATTAGTAATAAGATAGCTGAAATTTACCGCTCTGATGGATCCTATGATGATGCCGAAAGATTTTACAAACGATCTATTTCCTATGGAGCCGGTGACAAAACCGTAAATTCACTGAAAAATCTTCAAGAAAAAATATCAAACCTCAGGCCCAGTAGAAACCAGAGTATTATTTTATCAGGTCTTATATTGGCCCTGGTTCTTGCCGAAGTAGTTACCAGCTACATTGATATGCAATGGGGATTGCTGATAAATGGATTAATTTTGGTTAGTTTAATTATTGGGTCGGTAGTATCAGAAAGCCCTAATTTCTCAAATTTACTCCGTTCTATGATAGTTTTACCGTTAATACGGATTATTGGGCTTTCTATGCCTATTATGAAAATAGATACCCTATACTGGTTCCCTATCATATCCATTCCCCTTTTTGCTGCTGCCTATTTCTTAATACGTGGTCAAAGCATGACCCGGCAAAGTGTAGGTCTGGTGAAAGGCGATTTAAAAATCCAAATACCCATCATATTCACCGGAATAGTTTTTGGAGCCATTGAATACCTAATTTTAAAACCAGAACCTTTGATAGCAACTTTCACTCTATTTAATCTGGTATTTGCCGGAATCATACTTACCATATCCACCGGTTTTGCAGAAGAACTACTATTCAGGGGAATTCTTCAGAAAAATGCCGAAAATGTAATGGGAAAATACATGGCCATTCTTTTTGCCTCGGTTATTTTCAGTATTCTGCACACGGGCTGGATGTCCTTTTTAGATCTTATTTTCGTATTTCTAGTAGCTATATTCTATGGTTTCGTATTTCAACGAACCAGAAGCATATTTGGTATTAGCTTTTCCCACGGTTTAACCAATATTTTCCTCTTTGTGGTGATGCCTTTTTTAATGCCTTTTTTAATTTAGAAAAAACATATAATATTTCAAAAATTAGGAAATTTAAATAATAAAAAATTGTTAATAAAATGATAGATTTTTAGAGAGAAATTGTTCCATTTTAACTTCGTTAAACGTTCATATGACGAAGTTGGAATTTTAGAATTAAATTGAGGTTTCAATCTCAATTTAAAATAGATTAAAGATGTTAATTTTATATCAGCCCATATATACTGAGTGATGTAAATAGTACTATTTCGACATTTTTTAAAAATTTTATTAAATAATGCTATTTTCAAATTTTTTTTATATTTCTTAAATTTATATTTCTTAAAAATAAATAAACCTAAATGTTTCTAAAAATTTAATATAATTAATTAAAAATTAATTAAAAGAAAATTTGAATATTATAATAAATAAAAATAATTAAAAGATGCCCGGTAAAAGAAAGCAAAATGACAATCCTAATGCAGTTTGCGGATTTTGTATTGCAAAACAGAAAAAAAACTTAATTTATAATTTAAGGATCAAAAAATAATATTTATAATTATTATTGTTATTATTTTATTATTATTATTATGAAATTACTCATTATGCTTATTTAATTTAGATTCACACCTTTTAAGCTCAATTCTAGCCATTTCCAGGTCGTTTTTGCATTTATTTAATTCTCTTTTCACTAATAAAGTCCTAACCCATAAATATATGGCCAGTAACATTAATAAAATTAAAATGATGAATAGGAAGCTAATGGTAATTCCAGCGGCAAATGTTTGCCAGAATAAACTGAAGGCGTAAATTCCATAAATAGTAGCAGCAAGAAGAGCAAATACCACTGCCATGATCAAAATAATCTTTATCATCCTTAATTGGTTTTCTTTCATAATCTCACACAATAATTTATCTGTATGAATTTAATTTTAAATTTTATGTTTAAGATAATAAATTTATAAATATTTTTAAAATAGAAGTTTAGGAGTTTAACAAAATTAAATTATTAATAAATTATGAATTAAATTTAAAAAAAAGAAAAAATAAAAAGATTCCAATCCTTTACAGAATTTGGAACCTTTTTAACCCAACTTGTGGATTAAGCTCCGGCTCCACCCGTAATGGAACCCGTGGCCATATCCAGCATTAAAGGTTTGGGTAATTCAATGCCAATGGTTTCTTTTATGACGTCTTCCACAGTTTCCACAAGGATGAACTCTATTTCTGCTTTAACGTCTTCTGGAACATCGTCCAGATCCTTTTCATTGTCCACAGGTAGGATTATCCTTTTTATTCCTGCACGGTGGGCAGCTAGAACCTTTTCTTTAATTCCACCAACTGGTAAAACTGCTCCTCTTAAAGATATCTCCCCAGTCATGGCCATTTTAGGGTCAACCTCGTGACCAGTAACCAGTGATGCTATGGTGGTCAGTAAGGCTACTCCTGCAGAAGGCCCATCCTTAGGAATGGCTCCAGATGGAACGTGAATGTGCAGATCTTTCTTATCAAATTCCACTGTCTTTAAGTTCAGTGCCAGTCGGGATCGGATAAGACTCTGGGAAATTTTGGCAGATTCTTTCATTACATCACCTAATTGACCAGTTAGGGTTAATTTACCTGTTCCTGGCATGAAAGCACCTTCAATGAAGAGAATGTCTCCACCAACCGGAGTCCAGGCCAGTCCAGTTACTACACCGGGAGGGTTATTTTTACCTGCCTGATGATACTGGGTTAATTCATGACCCAGAATATCGTAAAGCTTGTCTTCTGTGACCACGTAAGGTAGTTCCACTGTTCCCAGAACAACTTTTTCAGATGCAACCCTTGCTACAGCAGATAGCTGACGTTTAAGACTCCTTACACCTGCTTCTCGAGTATATTTCTCAATTATAGTTTTAAGGGCTTCATCATCCACCTGTAATTGGGTTTCATCCAGCCCGTGTTCTTCTAAGACTTCATCTATTAAATGATTTTTACCTATGTGGAACTTTTCATGGCTGGTATAACTGCCAATCTCAATTATTTCCATACGGTCCCGGAGCGGTCCCGGAATGTCCCTTAAGGAATTGGCCGTGGCAATGAAGAAAACATCAGATAAGTCGTAAGGCACTTCTAAGTAGTGATCAGAGAATGTATTATTCTGTTCAGGATCCAGTACTTCCAGTAAGGCACTGGCCGGGTCTCCACTGTAAGATGCCATTAATTTATCTACTTCATCCATAATGAATACCGGGTTTCGTTCACCAGCACGTTTCATTCCCTGAACAATCCTACCAGGTAATGCACCCAGGTAAGTTCTTCGGTGACCTCTAATTTCTGATTCGTCTTTTACTCCACCTAGACTGATCCTAACGTATTTTCTCTCCAGGGCTTCAGCTATACTTTTACCTAAACTGGTTTTACCGGTTCCAGGTGGTCCCACTAAAAGCAGGATGGAACCCTGTTTGTTCTGTTTAAGTTTCATTACTGTAAGGTGTTGAATAATACGGTCTTTAACTTTATCCAGACCATAGTGTTGCTCATTAAGGATTTTTCGGGATGTTTCAATGTCTATTTCTTTGGTTTCACTGTCTCCCCATGGTAGGCTGGTAAGCAAGTCCAGATAATTCCTGATGACATTTTCTTCAGAGCTGTGAGGCCCTTGTCTTTCTAATTTAGCTACCTCTTCCAGGGCAACTTCCTTTACCTCTTCAGGCATGTTAGCTTCTTCAATTAACTCCCGGTAGTCCTTTTTAGCACCAGTACCTTCGGAATCACTTAATTCATCCTGGATGGCTTTGAGCTGCTCTTTTAACATGGCTTCCCGGTGTTTTTTATTCATTTCCTCATTTACACGAGAGGCCATTTCCATTTGATATTTTAAGGATTCTTTTTGTTCAATTAAAAGATCCAGGAATTTTAAGCTTTTCTCCTTTAGAGAGCGCATTTCCAGTATTTCTTGTTTTTGGTCCAGAGATAGTCTGAGGTAAGGGAATACATAAGCAATGACCTGGTTAAGATCCTCTAATTGGTATATCTTCTCTACATAAGACTTGGAACCTTTGAAGTTTTCACTTATCTCAGAAACCAGGTATCTGACATGTTTAAGGGTCTCGTTCATGTTATCTTCGTCGAGATCCATGATATCCGGGATTAATTTGTAGGTGGCCCGGTAGTTTCTGCCTTCAGATGTCAATTCTTCTATTTCAACCCGTTCTATAATGTCTACTTTCAATTGATAGAAGTCTCTCATTTCTTTAGCATTTATAACTTTAACCAGGGTGCCTACTTTGTATAAATCAGACTCGGTGTATATTCCCCTATCATTCCCGTCTTTAGCTGCTAATACAATCCCATAAAAATCGTCTTTTGCTACTCTATTATAGATTTCACTTCCAGTTTTTTTTCCAATTTTTAAATTCATATCAGTTTCATGTAATAAAACCATGTCAGGTATAACCAATACGGATAGTTCTTTATTTAGGTTCATTTCTTCCATAGTATCCCTCAAATTAAGGTAAATGTAATGACCGTTTTTCACGGTTTGATAATTTTCTCTATGACCTAAAAATAATAGTCATAAGTTAGGTGATTAATCCACCCGTCAAATGGCGGATAATTAGTTTTATATTTAGTTAATTTACTCCCCTTTTTTTTCTAAACTTTCACACTTGGTTAAAACACATCCAAATAAGAAATCAATCTTTATTTTATGCTTAACCAGTGCGCTCTGATTAAATGTGTAGTAAATATGATTGCCTTGTTTTTCAGCGTTAAGGATTTTTGCTGCTTTAAGAACTTTTAGGTGTTGTGATGCTGCTGGCTGGGTTAAACCCATCATTTTAGCCATTTGAGTTACATTAACGGCTTCTATTTCGCCGGAAGCTAAAGAGTAGATTAATAAAAGTCGATTGACATTAGCCAATGCTTTAAATAGCTCTTCTAACTCTTCTGAAATATCACAAGTATATTCAGAATTAATCCTCAACATGAATCATAAGTATATAAGTATCTGCTTATATACTTTTCGCTTTTAGATACTTTTGGTAATTAAAATGTATTAATATAAATTTTATAATAAATTCAATTAAACTCCATAATTAGAAGTTAATATCAAAAAATATACTAATACAAAAAACAAATGAGTATTATATGATACTGATTGTCGGAGGAGCCGGTTACATTGGTTCTCACATTAATAAATTCCTTAATCAACAGGGAAAAGAAACACTGGTGCTGGATAACCTTAGCTATGGCCATGAGGAATTTGTTAAATGGGGAGAATTCATAGAGGGCGATTTATATGATGAAACTCTTTTATCAAATATATTTGAAAAATATCCCATTGATGCTGTAATGCACTTTGCTGCATTCACCTATGTGGGAGAATCTGTGGAAAACCCTCAGAAATATTATAAAAACAACTTAATAAATACTCTGAACCTTTTAAATGTAATGAAGGACCACCAGATTAGTAAATTCATATTTTCGTCAACCTGTGCCGTTTATGGTCAGCCCGAAAAACTCCCTTTGAGTGAAGATCATCCCCTAAATCCAGTCAATCCCTATGGGAATTCTAAATTAATGGTTGAAAAAATACTTGAAGATTATTCCCAGGCCTATGATTTTAATTATGTATCTTTAAGATATTTCAATGCCGCAGGAGCTGATCCCGATATGGAAATTGGAGAATGGCACCAACCAGAAACTCATCTCATACCCCTGGTACTGGACGCTGCCTCGGGAAGAAGAAACTCAGTGAGTATCTATGGGACCAATTACCCCACCCCTGATGGGACCTGCATCAGAGACTATATACATGTTCTGGATCTGGCCCAGGCCCATAATAAAGCCCTGGATTATTTAAATGAAAAAAATGACAGTCAAGTTTTTAATTTAGGTAATGGAAACGGATTTTCAGTTAAGGAAGTAATTAAAACCTGCCAGGAAGTTACTGGACAGGATATTAATGTTATAGAAGACTCACCTCGGCCAGGAGATCCGCCAATTTTAGTAGGAAGTTCTCAAAAAGCCTTTGAAGTACTGGGATGGAGTCCCCGGTGGACCAGTCTTAAAGACATTATTTCTTCAGCATGGGACTGGCACCAAAAGTTATATGGGGAAACTACCAAACTTTAATTTTCCATGGGAAAATGGAATCACATACAAAATCACATACTAATTTTATAAAGATTAAAAAATCGGTGAATAATTTTGGCACGTAGAGAAGCACAGAGGGAATTAGAAAAAGGAATGGACCTTACTCAAAAAGGTGAATTCTTCAATGCCCTTCAGCACATGCAAAATGCTCTGGAATTATTTTCCAATGCCGGGAACTCTGAGAAAACGGCTGATACACTCCTGGAAATGGGTAAAACCTATTGTCAAATGAATGAAAATGATTTTGCCCGTGAAAGTTATTATAACGCTTTAGAACTTTATAAAGACACAGAAGATGTTATTGGAGAAGGTTATGTCTATGTGGGTATGGCCGAATTACAAGAGAAACTAAAAAGACACGACGAAGCCCGCAAACTATATCAAAAGGCCATCAAAAAATTTAAAAAAGCAGGGGATCGTGAAAAAGAATCTAAAGTAGTTTCACACCTGGCCAGCTCCCTTGAAGCTCAGGGTGCCTACCATGATGCCATATATGAACACGAACGTTCTATTGAAATCAACCAGAAAGAAAAAGATCCAGCGGGAGAATTGTATAACTATGGTCGTATTTTAAAACTGGAAAATAAAATTAAATCAAACCGACCTTCCATTACCGAGTTTTTAATATTAATTGGATATTTAGGACTTTTGGTTATAGGAGAATTAGTTACCACCTACTCCAACAAAGAAATTGGCCTTATAATTAATTTTTTTGTACTGATTGCTCTACTGGTGCAATCTTCCATGAGTAAATCTTATATCTATGCTACTCTCCTTAGATCAATGATGGTACTTCCTATAATTCGTATTATTGGACTTACCATGCCTGCAATGAATATGCCCATGCTTTACACATTTCTTATAATAGCCATACCATTATTTGCAGCTTCATATGCCTTGATGAAAGTTCAGGGCATAAACAGAAAAAGAGTAGGTCTGGTAAAAGGAAATTTGAAAGTCCAGTTCATTATTGCTCTGACAGGTCCATTTTTAGGATTTATTGAATACAATATTCTCCATCCCTTACCTTTAATACATACTTTTGACGCATTTAACCTTTTATTAGGTGGAATAATTCTTTTAATAGCAACAGGTCTGGCAGAGGAACTACTGTTCCGGGGAATAATACAAAAAAATGCAGAAGACGTTTTAGGAATGGGGATTGGCCTATTATACACATCATTACTCTTTACCAGTCTCCACATTGGATGGAATTCAGCTCAGGACCTTTTATTTGTGTTTGGTGTGGCTATGTTCTATGGTTATGCCTTCCAAAAAACGAGAAGCCTTCTGGGAATAACAGTTTCCCACGGAATATCTAATTCCGTCTTATTTTTAGTAATGCCCTTTTTAATATTCTAAAAAATTATTAAAATAAGATTTTAAAAAATAATTTTTTTATGAGATGAATATTTTTTAAGAAAAATAAAATAAAAATATTATTTTAAGAAAATATTTGACTTATGGATTAATTACAACCCAATAAATCATTTAAATATTCAATTAGTTCTTTTTTTGCTTCTGGTTGTTCAAAAGCAAATTCTAAAGATGTTTTTAACCATTCCACTTTATTACCAATGTCATAAGTTTTTCCCTTGAAAACATAACCATAAATTTCATCCAGAAGTCTCATGGCATCAGTTAATTGGATTTCTCCACCAAAACCTGGTGGAACTTCATCAATATGGTCAAATATCTTACTATCTAGAACATATCGGCCCATTATGGCCAGATTGGAAGGTGCTTTATCTGCGGGTGGTTTTTCAACCATGTCCTCAATTAAGTAAAGATTTTCGTCCTTTTCCTGACCATTAATGATTCCATATCTTTCCACTTTATCTAAGGGCACTTCCTCCACAGCAATGGCCGAAGAACCATATTTTTCATAGACATCAATTAGTTGTCTGGTGCAGGGAACATCAGATCGGGTAATGGTATCCCCTAATAAAACAGCAAAAGGCTCCCCATCAATATGCTTACGGGCGCAGTAGATTGCATCTCCTAAACCTTTCTGTTCTTTTTGTCGCACATAATATATATCCGCCAGTTCAGAGATGGCCTCAACTTCCTCCAGGTAGTCATTTTTGTCATTTTCTCTTAAAAAATATTCCAGTTCAAATGATCTGTCAAAGTGATCCTCAATTGATCTTTTTCCTTTTCCAGTAACAATTAGAATATCATCTATTCCAGAGGCCACGGCCTCTTCTACCACATATTGAATAGTTGGTTTGTCAAATACTGGTAACATTTCTTTGGGCTGGGCTTTGGTAGCCGGTAAAAATCGGGTACCTAAACCTGCTGCGGGTATAACTGCTTTCATATAAACACCGAATAAAACATTAATAAAATTAAATTATTATCTTAATACATCTTGAATCAAATATACTATCCATTAAAATATTTATACTACTAATTAGCCAGTTGATTATAATAAAAGTTACTATAAAATATAAAAAATGATCAAATTTTTTTTTTAAATTTAAAAAGATCTTCATATATGGATTAACAAATCAAAATAAATAGAATTGAATAATATTTTATTTGAAGATATTGTTTAAAGATATTTTTAAAGATAAAATGTTTTGTTTACTCTTTTTATATTCTCTGAATTATTGACTGGATGCAGAATATAATCTGAATTCATTATTATACGATTATCACTGCTACTTAAGTTGAAGGTACCTTCCCAATAAGTTAATTGTCCATTTATCTCAAAAGAACCATTAAAAATATTCCCATTATTGGAAAAAGTCCCATTTCCAACCCAGGCCGCACAGCTCATGTTATAAGTACCATTAAATGTTGTACCAAACATGGCCGATTTTAAATCTCCTTTTAAAAGAGGAATTAGAGTTCCATAGTTAATTTGAAGGTTATCCAGATGCCCAGTACCATTTAAACCATCCGGTGTATAATCTAAAGGGGATTCAGATTGTTCAGCATTGGGAAGCTTAATAAAAAACTTAAAATCTTTCCCCTGGCCAGTAATATTATAATAACCCCCTAAAGACCCACCTTGTGGAGAATTAGAAGGTAATGAAACATAAGAGGAGTAATTGTAAGGAATCTGATCAAATATTACTTCATCTAATCCACCATAAGCAATTCCAATAATAGAGATACCTAAAATTGCTAGAATACCCAATGTTAAAAAGGCAATTTTAGATTTTTGGTTCATATTATCTCCTTAAATTATGAAATATTAATAAAAACAAGAATTAGCTCAAAAATAAATAAAAATAATAAAAAAATGGGTATTTATCCACCAGCAACCAGGTTACAAAGCTCTGGCTGTTTTAAAATGGTTATCGTAACAGATTGATCAGCATTAACAGTTATCTGACATTCAACATACAGTGTCTGCATGGCTGAAATGTAAGATGCACCTTTCACAGAATCTGTAGTAAGGATAACCATATTCTGGTTTATATTTGCTGGTAATTGTAAAATTTCGTGACCAGGAAAAGTTATTGAAGTACTATTAATATCATCCTTAGGTTCTGGAGTATTAGACCAACCTTTTAAGGTTTTTACAACCACTGCAGATCCATTTGGATTTTGTGATACAGGATCTAACCAAAGTTTTGCACTCACTACTGTATTTGGAGGTAGAGGCTCATTCCCATATCCCATTTCATTAGATAAATCAATTACTACTTTTCCATCTTTAGGCATGGTCCATTCATCAGCATAAATATTGGTAGTAGTACCATTTTTTAAGGTAACATTCTCAAAAACAGCAGCCGTATGGACCCATGTAGAGCCATCGTTTTCAAAGGCTATTTTTGTTCCTGTTGCCGTGACCTGAGATGTTGGAACATTTGGATTTATCATCAAAAAAGCCGCAACACCTATAATACCTACTAAAATTACAATTAAAACTAAAAAAATAATATTTTTGTTCATTATTATACACCATTACTATATTACAATTACAAAATAGTAGCTATCTTGTAAGTAACAACAGCAGCAAAAACCAGTAAAAGCGGGACAATTGCAACATTAGATCCCTTAATAAATGAGCTTATTTTATTACTGCTATTAGCTTCAGAGCTTAAAATCTCTTTTAAAGCCAAAAATACAATTAAAGCAATTACTGCCATCACACTATAAGCCATTACCTGACCCATGGTGGTTGTGGTAGTAGTAGTAGTTACAGTCGAAATCATGTTTTTTTCCCCAGTTATTTATAACTTGAGCATCCTATATAAAGTTTTTTATGTCAGTTTTAAACCAATATAACGCTGTTTTCTTAGTATATCACTAATATTTATAGGCAATAATTTATTTAAATTCTTTTATAATAATATTAAGTAAAAAAATCCAAGATACAGAATAATTTAAGCATTAATTAAAATATAAAAAATTAAGAATTTTACATCCAGATTCTTAATTATCTGATTCTTTAATTATCTATTATTTATTATCTAGTTATTATCTAATTATTATCTAATTATTATTCATAATTCTTGATTTTAACCACCAAACCTAAAAAATCATCATATGACATTTTTGATATTTTCAAGGTTTTCTGGTGACTTTTTAGTCCAGAGATGATCTCCACCTGATTTCTTGTCAATTTAGAAAATTCTTTTATAATTTCTTTATTGGCCTTTCCCTTTTGAGGTAGGGCTTTAATACGTATTTCTATTCTTTCTCGCCAGGTATTGTATCCAGATATTTCAAATTTAGAAGCATTCGGGGAAACTTCTATATCCACCAGAATACCATCCTCAATTTCTTTAATAGCTTTCATTTAGCTCCACTTATTTTAATAAATAATATATTTAAATCAATATTATTCATAATATGATATTAATAATTGGATTGAATAAAATGGAATACACCTAAAATTTAATGGATATTTTTGATATTAAATCTCAAATATTCATATTTTGAAAATATAATAAAAAATTGTATGAAAAAACGAAATTTTCCTAAAAATTTTAGAATAATGGCAAAGTATAAATACTCAAAAAGAGAGATGATGATGTACTTCCATTTATAACTGTTTTTTAAGAAATGCAGGGGTGGTCGAGCGGTCAAAGGCGCTAGGTTGAGGGCCTAGTGGGTGAGTCCCTTCGCGGGTTCGAATCCCGTCCCCTGCACCATTATTATAATTATATTATTGTTTTTAAATTAAAATAAAACTTTTAAAGATTTAAAAATTAAATTAGGAATTATTTTGAATGTTTAGTTTTTCTGTTAATTAGATATTAAATAATTGATAAGAAGTTATAAAAATTAACCTTAACTGCAGTTATTGTCATTAACAAAAATTTCAACCTGCATCTCTTCTCCATTTTTCAAATCTTCTATTAAATCACTATTTAAATCGCAAGCAGCCTTATTGGCATTTATCATTAAAGTCCGACCACAAATATAATCACTTTTTCTACAAACAATATCTGTGGCATGATCTAAAGGTAAATCAGGGTTCCCATTACCAATAATTTCATCACAGGCATTCCTGGTCCTTAAAATAACTTTTATTTCAGCATCTTCTCTCTGCAAGGCCTTTTTAAATTCTTCTGAGAAATCTGCCATGGATTTTTCTGAGGCCACCCCAACAATACAGTCTGCCTTTATACCTATTTCAGGATCAGTGGTTACTTCAAAAGTTGTTTTGTGTCTGGAGGTAACATTGATGTGTCCCCGGGTTTTAAGGGTGAATTTCATTAAATCACTTCGATTAGTTGTTTATTCTATTAATGGTTTTAATTGTTTATGGCTATTGGTGGTTTTAGTGGTGTGGTTTAGTGGTTTTATTACTATTAATGGTTTTAGTTGTTTTATGGATATTGGTATTTTTAGTGGTTTTTTACAGTATTAATTAAACAATAGTTAATAATAAAATGATTTTAAAACTAATTTATGTATTCCTGATCGGATATAATTGTTTCAGCAGGGCCTAAAAATAATAATTTTTTCAGATGCAGATAGTTCAATTTATTCCGGTACTGTCGTACCTCCCCAGATTGCAATTAGCCCTACAATAATTTTTAGGGCTGCATGCCAGACAGGATCTTGAAGTGCGGGATAGGGAACTCCTAAATAACCCATAATACCCATTAAGATCAATAATATACCGACAATATAAAGTAACCATTTTGCAACTGCCATGATTATCACCCCCACGGCAATAATAAGGCCCTGCAGAAACTTATACTTATTTATAAGGATAATATAATATAAATGTTGCTTTAAATAGGTTTAATATTGTTTATTTATAATATTATAGTTCACAATAAAAGGGAATTATTTGAAAAAATAAAATATTTTTAAAACAGTAATTCCTTTTTAGGATACACTGATATAAATTAAATCACCCCAATGTAAACAAGCAAGAGTAAAGAATGGTGTGCAATTAATGAAAGGAACTTACTGTTTAATAATAGAAGTAAAAGATACATCTCATTTGACAGTGGGAAGACTTGGTCAAGTGGAATTTAAACCAGGTTTTTACGTTTATGTGGGATCGGCCCTTAATTCCCTGGAAAGTAGGGTGAAAAGACATTTATCTTCAGAAAAGAAAATTCACTGGCATGTTGATTATTTACTGGTTCATTCCAGCTCAAATATAAAAGAAGTTATTTATTCGGTTGGAAAAGAAAAAATAGAATGTTCACTGGCCTCTTTGATTTCAGGAAAATCTTCACCTGTGGCCAGATTTGGCTGTTCTGATTGCAATTGCAATTCGCATCTTTTTTACTTTGAAGAGTATGATAATGCTCTGGATGTAATTTTAAGTGCATTTAAAGATTTAGAATTATCTGCTAAAAATTTAGATGATTTTAATGAAATTCTTAAATGACCTGATAAAAAAATAGAAATATAAAAAATTTGAAAAACTAAAAATCAGTGAAATCTTCTAAAAAATTCTTCAAATTCTTCAATTTCCAGAGGCTCAGGTACTGTAAATTCCTGATTATTATAAATATTATCCGACAAATTACGGTATAAATCAGCCTGTTGTGATTCAGGATACTTTTCAAGAACTGTTTTGGCCTCGATTTCACTTTTTTGAACCATTTCACTGCGAGGAATGACACCTATAACCCGGGATCCAATTTTTCCGGCAAATTGACTTACAATTTCTTCTTCATTGTCAATGCCTTTGCAGTTGCAGATAATTCCACCAAGGTTTCCTTTAAGCTTTCTTATTCCTTTAGAAATGTTATTGGCTGCATAGAGAGCCATGTACTCCCCTGAAGTAACTATGTAAACCTCGTCGGCAAAGTCTTCCCTAAGAGGCACGGCAAAACCGCCACAGACCACATCTCCCAGAACGTCGTAAATAACCACATCCAGGTCTTCACTGAATACCTGGAGCTTTTCTAAAAGGTTCATGGCCACAATTACCCCTCGACCAGCACAACCCACACCTGGTTCCGGGCCTCCGCTTTCTACACACATTACCTGGTTAAATCCCTCAAATATGACATCTTCTACCTGGGCCTTTCTCTTGTTTTTGAGGACATCCAGAACAGTGGGTAATCGATTACCATATAAGGTACGAGTAGTATCTGCTTTAGGGTCGCAGCCTATAACCAGCACATTATAGTTTTCAGAATAGGCAGCAGCTATATTGGAAACAATGGTTGATTTGCCAATGCCTCCTTTTCCATAGATGGCTATACGCTTGGTCTTACTCATTGGATTTCACCAGGGCACCAATAATGTCTCCTCTAGTAATTATCCCCACCATATCGCCCTTTTCATCTACCACAGGTAGTCTTTTAACTTTGTGAGAGTCCATTAATTCTGCAGCATCTGAAATGGATTTTTCCGGAGAAATTTTTATTACCTTTCGGGTCATTATTTCTTGCACCAGCACCAGAGACGCTTTTTTAAGACCAGCTGAAATTTCATCGTATTCGCTCTTCATGCGTATAGGTAATTCAATTAAATCAAGGGGAGAAGGTAAAATCAGATTTAAGTTAGGGGAGTGGAATTCCAGGAGTCTCATGATATCTCCTTCACTGACAATTCCAATCATTTTATTATCTTCATCCACGACTGGTGCTCCGCTGATTTTTTTTTCTCGTAAAATCTTTGCGGCATCCTCAATTTTATCCACTCTTCTTAAGGTAATGACATCTTTTTGCATGGCATCTTGAACACTAATCATTATTTCAACTCCCAATATTCTTAACTAATTCTTAATTTTAACCAAATGAATTATATTTAAAATTTATACAGAACAGTAATGTTATATCTCTTTTTATAGTAATTCTTTTGGTGTAATTATTTATTTTATTTTTATTCTATTTTATTTTTTAATTTATGGAAAGGTTTTAAATAGATAATAGTTAAAGTTAGTAACTATTAAAGTAAGTAACCAGTTAAATTAAACCATTAAATTTATTGGGATAAATTATATTTTGGATTCAAATTTATAAAAGGTGGAATAATGGAGGAAAAAACAGATTTAGAAAAGTCAGAATTTGAGAGAATGGTTGATGATCTCTTAATATACTATCCTCTATTTTATAGAAAGATAAAAATGTCTGTGGATCATGAAACCCACCAATCAAAATCAACAGGGTACTATCAAATACTGGGAACATTAAAAGTCCATGGAACCATGTCCATATCTGAAATTGGGAGAGTTTTGTGCATATCTAAACCTAATATGACTATTTTCATTGATAATCTAGTTAAAAATGAACATGTTATTCGTTCTCCTCATGAAACCGACAGAAGAATTACCAATATTGACATAACCCCTCAAGGAATCCATTTTTTAATGGAATCCAGAAAAGTAGTGGAAAAAGTAATTAAAAATAATATTTCTCATCTAAGTTCTGAAGAGTATAAGGCCTTAAATAATTCATTAGAAACCATAAAAAGTCTGGTTTTTAAAATAAATTGCGAGTGAAATCATGGATCAACAATCACCTACTAATAAAAAACCAAAAGATAAAAATCTGGTCTGGATAATGGCTGGATTAATGGTAGGGCTTTTGGTTGCAGCACTGGATAATTCAGTCATTGGTACAGCCATGCCCCAAATAATATCCAATCTAGGAGGAATTCCTTACTATGTATGGCCCTTTACCTCTTACATGCTAGCCTCAACCCTGGCCATCATCCTCTTTGGTAAAATGTCAGATTTTTACGGTAGAAAAAATATTTTACTTATAGGTATAGCCATATTTAGTGTAAGTTCTCTGTTGTGTGCCATGTCTCAGAATATTTTTCAATTAATTGTATTTAGAGGAATTCAGGGTTTAGGGGGAGGAATACTAGTTTCTTTACCATTTATTGTTATGGCTGAAATGGTGGAACCGTGGGAGAGAGCTAAATACGCCGGAATTTTATCTTCCATGTTTGGTTTGGCCAATGTTATGGGACCAGTGATTGGAGGATTTATAACTGATTTCTGGGGATGGAGATGGATTTTTCTGGTGAATCTACCTATTGGTGCCATCGCCACCACCCTGATAGTCACCTCCTTCCCGGATCTGGAAAGAATAGTCAAAGAAAAGTTCATTGATTATAAAGGAATTGTGACCTTGAGTGTAGGTTTAAGCTCGTTATTTTTAGCATTGACTTTTCTTAGAAGTAGTGGCAGTGTTTCTCCCATTATAATTGTTGGTCTATTCCTATTAGCAGCTTTAATGATGTTAACGTTCTTATATGTTGAAAAACGGGCAAAAGAACCAATTCTACCTTTACACTTGTTTAAGGATATTATTTACAAGGTTTCTATAATATGCATGTTTCTGGCCAATGCAGCTATGTTCTGTGCCATTATCTACATCCCCTTATTTATACAGGAAGTTCAGGGAGGGAGTGCTTCCAGCTCAGGAATCATTGTGACCCCTATGCTAATCAGTATAACTCTGGGAGCAATAATTACAGGACAAATTGTAACTAAAAGAAGAAAATACAAAAAACTGGGAGTACTGTCCTTTATAATTTTATCAGTAGCCATGTTCTTACTATCCACTATTAATCCCAGCACAAGCACCTGGCAAATTGTGGCCTATTCCACATTACTAGGTATTGGTTCTGGAATGATGTATCCTATATTTAATATTGCAGTTCAGAATACGCTGGAACTCAAGCAATTGGCTGTGGGTACGGCATCCCTACAATTCTTTGGAAATATGGGTGCCACCGTGGCCCTGCCCATATTTGGACTGATAGCCAATTATACTATCCAATCCAGCACATTAAACCTGGGAGAAATAACACCCACCATCATAAACAGTTCCATACACAATGTGTTTCTTTTTGGATGTTTAATTGGAGTTATGGGATTGATTACATCTTTATTCCTGAAAGAAAATCGTTCAAACCGTGGCAAGGATGGTTTTGAAATTATAGATGAAAAAAAGGATGAAATAGAACTGGGAAAATAATTTAAATTATTATATTCTATTTTATTTTTTTAATGGATAATTGAAAACTAATTTTAATATTAAATTATTTATTTAATAATATTGAATTTTAAATTAAATTAAATTAAATTAATTATTAATTGACATTGATAATTATACTCTTTTTATTCTTTTATAAATCAAATCATTAGGACGGACCTTTTGACCAATTAAAATGCCAACGTGTTGATTTTTTAAAGCTGTATCCCGAGAGTTCCCTTCAATTTCCATGGACTCTACTTTATGAGTTATTGAACCCGTTGTTGGCCCTTGTATAATAATTTCATCCCCAATCTTTAAATCATCCCATAATCTGATTTCAGCAGCTTTAACTCTGTTAAAATAGTTTATAACTTGACCAATATCCTTTTTAACATAAGTTGACTGATTATAAGGACTATCCTGGTGATAATTATTGAAATAAAACCCCTGGTCAAAGCCCCGGTTAAATACTTTTTTCAGGTCATCCATCCACTGGTTTTGAAAGCTCCATTGTCCATTTTCATAGCAATCAATGGCTTCACGATAGACTCTGGTAACCGTGGCCACGTAATCTGCAGGTCGAGCCCTTCCCTCAATTTTAAAGGCATGAACACCCGATTTTACAAGTTCAGGTATGTATTCAATCATGGAAAGGTCACGAGGGCTTAAAAAGCGAGTCATTGTATTCTCAATCTCAAAGGATTTTAAATCTTTGCCCTTTTTTATGACATCTAAATAACCTGAAACTTCTGTTTTTCCCTCTAAAATAAATTCTTCTTCATCTTCTGAAACTAATTTCCAGTTTTTTCGGCAAGGCTGCAGGCACTCACCACAGTTGGCACTTTTCCCATAAAGATGTGAACTTAAAAAGCATCTACCAGATACCGCCATGCACAAAGCACCATGCACAAAGACTTCCAACTCAATAGGAGAATTTTTTGCCAGTTCATGTATTTCTAAAAGCGATAACTCCCTGGAAAGAATGGTTCTGGAAACCCCTAGTTTTTTCAAGACTTTTAATGACCTTGTATTAGAAATATTGGCCTGTACGCTGAGATGAACTTCCAGATCGTTTTCATGGGCCATCTCCACTGCCCCTAAATCCGAAACTATAACCGCATCCACTCCGTACTCTTTTAAAATAGGGAAATTTCTTTCAAGTAAATCAAAATCATTGTCCTTTAAAATGGTATTGGTGCAAACATACAACCTTGAATCAAAATCGTGGGCCTTCTTAACGGCAGTTTTAATATCTTCCAGAGAGAAATTAGAAACATTAGCCCTCATATTACATCCCTGCATCCCAATATAAACCGAATTGGCCCCATTATTTAGTGCAGCACTCAGAGACTGAAAATCACGTGCAGGAGATAGTAATTCAACCATTTTAACACCTATAATTGTATTTATATAATTATATAATATTGTGAAATAGTAGTATGAGATAGTTTTATTATTTAATAATCTTTTAATTCTTTAATAATTTAATCTTTAATGCTTTTAATTTATTTCAGGTTCAAATAATTTGAATGATAGTTAAGATAGGATAATAATAATAATATAAATAATAATATAAATAATTTTTAAATGTACATTAAAAATAAAAAATAAGCTCTAATGATAATTTATAAAAAATGAATTAATGAGAATGAATTAAGAATAAATGAATTTTATCACTAACAGCGACAGGATTCATATTCTTCCAGATTTTTAGGGAGTTCTGTTGGATATTTTCCATTCAAACAACCCATACACAGTTTTTCCTCATCCAGACCTATGCACTTTTTAAGGGAGTCAATGCTGAGATAACCCAAAGAAGCAACACCCAGTGACTTTCTTATTTCTTCAACAGACCTATTAGCTGCCACAAGTTCTTTTTTAGAGGCCATAGCGATTCCATAATAGCACGGAGAAATAATTGGTGGACACCCTATTCTCAGATGAACTTCTTTTACACCTGCTTCTTTTAAAACGTCAATGAGGGCCTTGGAAGTAGTTCCACGAACAATACTATCGTCCACTAAAACAATGCTTTTTCCCTCAAGTTCTGACTTTATGGGATTCATTTTGAGTTTCACCGACATTTCACGCTCTTCTTGAGTTGGCATGATGAATGTACGGCCCACATAACGGTTTTTAATTAAACCTTCACCATAAGGCAGTCCAGATTCCCTGGAATAACCAATAGCTGCAGTAATAGCAGAATCCGGAACCGGCATTACTACATCAGCCTCTACCGGGAATTCCTTATGTAATTCTCGGCCAATATTTAAACGGACATTATAAACATTCTTTCCATCAAGAATACTATCCGGTCGTGCAAAATAAACATACTCGAACATACAATGTGCCCGAGGAGTATTTTCAGCAATTTTCATTTTGTGAGAGTGAATTTTATCATTTAAAAGTAATATTTCACCAGGTTCCACGTCCCGGACATAATCGGCCCCTACCACATCAAAGGCAACTGATTCTGAGGCAACCATTTTCAAGCCGTTTTTTTCACCCAATGCCAATGGCTTTATTCCAACAGGGTCTCTGACAACGTATAAATCATGATTTAATAGAACCACCAGCGAATAAGATCCTATAAGTTTCTCAGCAACACTTTCAATGGATTTAACCATGTCATTACTCTTAGCATATTCACTGCTAAGCAAATGGCTGATCACTTCTGAATCCGTGGTTGATTTGAATTCATGGCCCATTTTCTCCAGCTCCCGGCGAAGTTCCATGGAATTAATAATATCTCCATTGTGGGCAATGGCAATGCGCCCGCCCTGGAACTCACTGGTAAATGGTTGAGCATTTTTTAATTTTGATTTTCCAGTAGTCGAATATCTAACGTGACCTATACCCACGTTTCCTTCCAATCCTTTGATATCACCATTATTGAACACATCACAAACTAACCCCATGCCCCGGTAAGTGCTAATTTCTTCCCCATTATGGGCAGATATACCAGCAGCTTCCTGACCACGGTGTTGTAGTGCAAACAAACCATAATAAATATGGGGTGCTATGTCCATGGAGTTATCAGAAGAATATATACCTACAATACCACATTTATCTCTCAATTTGGATTCTCCGTTTCCCAAATATATAATGATGTAGAAATATAAAAAGATTAATCAAATATGTTTTTAAATCTTTTTTCCAGTTTATTATCTTCTTCCTGTAAATTTTGTTGAATTTCTTCTTGAACTTCTTCAGAATTAACAGTAGGATCTATAAAAATTAAAGCAGTTTTAATTACTTTCAGCCATTCAAGGGCTTCATCTCGTGACCGGGCACTGATCCAGCCCTGGCCAACTACAATATTATCAGGTTTAAATTGATTAGTAGCAAAAATAATTTGATCTTCTTCTTTTAAGATTTGATTAAAAGCTTCGTTCCAAAGCTTTTTAATAGAAAAAACTTCTAATAGATTTTTTTCCTGGAGACGTGAACATTTACTCTTCAACTGGACATATTCATTTTTTATTCTATTAGAATCGTTTTGAAGTGTTTCCAGTTCTTCTTGAAGTTGCTGATTAATCTGGACAATTTCATCCAGTTTTTCTTGATTTTGGTGATTTTCACTGCGCAAGTCAGAGTTTTCCATAGAAATTTCTCTTAATTTGTCAGTTGAGGCATCCAGTTCTGTTTCCAGTTCTCTAAAATATTTAATGTAACTTATAGATGACAGTCCAGCCCTAATGATTGCATTTTTAATTTCCGCCTTAATTAATACCGGGTCAATGTATTCTACATCGTGGCCATAAGGGAATTTCATGCGTTCCAGGTGTCCGACCTGGTCTTTTAATGCTTCCTGATATTTTTCAGCCAGTTCCCTTCCAGGAGCATCCACATCTGTGGCTATTAATACCACATCTGCCCCTTTAACAGCCCTCTGGGCAATTTCCAGACTGGTGGTGGGAATTATGGAAGAAATGGTGATGTTGTATTCGGCCCCTAAAGCCACATCTTGCATGGCCCGGGAAACACTTTCCACATCAGAAGCACCTTCGACAATTATTCGAACATCAATAGGGCTATTATTATCCATCTATTTCAACCTTATACCGGTGGTTACCTTTTTGTTCTGCCAGCTGTATCTCCTAATACGTTTGGTTTTACCAAAGCCGCAGGAAGCACATACTTTTTGGCGAACGTGATAAGCATTTCTTCCACATCTTCTACATCGGATGTGAGTCTTTTTATTCCTTTTACCAAATGATGGTGTACCTTTCATTTATTAGTCCTCCTAAAATAAGACGTGATATCCTTATGGAATATAAACTTAATAAAATGAGATTGTATAAGAGTCAATTACAGTATAAAAGACATCATATCAATCATATCAATCAAAAAGCATCATATATTTAATAATATTTTATATCGGTAAAAAACACCAATTTAATGCAATATTATGATTTAATATTTATTTTTAAATGAATATATCCAAAAGGGATTTTAAGGAGATATGTATACTATATTATCTCCACGAATGAGCACAGTGCCCAATCTTCGGGTAATTTCACCCTTTTCTAATTCTTCAGCATCATTTAACACTAAATTCATATGTAAATCGAAACTCTTTAAAATTCCTCTGAACTCTCTCTCACCTTTTAGCTTGATTAACACAGGAGAATTCAAAGATTTACCTAATGCATCAAGTGGTCTTTGTACATTCACTTTTTGTGCATTCATAATATCACCTATCCTATACCTTCAATGTTGGCTGGATTTATATTTAAATGTAACGCTCTCAAAGATAAAAGCTATAAATGAATTCCAATATTATCATTGAAACACAAATATTAATCTATCATTAGAAAAGAATGTCACAATATCTTATTATCCATAAATTCAATCGACAATCATGATCAAGTTCTATATACAGACTTGTTATTATGTTCTATGTAAAATAGAGTATTTAAATCTTTATTTTAAGAAACTATATTTTAATTTCTAGTTTCAATTTAGTTTCATATTATACTTTAATTTTCATCATTTATATACATGAAATCATTTCCATAGTATTTAATTTATAGGTGATTAAATTTTTTTGAAGAAATTAAATGTGATTATTCAAATACAAATTCCACATCTTCAAGCCTATTTTTAAGCTCATTGAGAATCCTATTCTCCTCTTCAAGTGAAATTTTACCGTCTTTGAAGGCTTCGAAGCATGCAGCCATTCTAATATAATTACCAGCATCTTCCCAGGGAACCGTGGAAATTAATTTTTCTTTTATCAAGTATTGTGAGAATTCCTCAGCAGTGGAGAATTTAATTCCATCTTTTATGCCTTTTGGTATTTTTATGTAAAGATAAAAAGTCCCGCCCGGCATTCTGGCATTAAAACCAATACTATTCAATATATCAACCATTTTAGAAAGCCTTCGCTCATATTTAATTTTTATTTTTTCTGTGATTTCTGGATTTTTTAAACAATGAATTCCTGCTTTCTGGATAGGAATGAACTGCCCACTATCAAAATTATCCTTCACTGCTGCAAATCCGCTTACTATTAATTCATTGCCTGCTACAAAAGCCAGCCTCCAGCCAGTCATATTAAATGATTTGGAGAAACTATGAATTTCAATACCTACTTCCTTGGAACCTTTAATACTAAGGAAAGATAATGGTTTATCTCCATAAGTTAATGCAGCATAGGCCGCATCTTGAACCACAACTATCTCATTATCAAAAGCAAAATCAACAACTTCCCGATAGAATTTTTTTGTGGCCTGGGCACCAGTAGGGTTGTTAGGATAATTTAAGTAAAGAATCTTGGCCTTATTTGCTATTTCCATTGGTATTTTACTTAAATCCGGTAAAAAATTATTTTCTTCCAATAAAGGGAGGTTTTCTACATTACCACCATACCATTGCGTATGGGTTGCCGTAACCGGATAACCCGGAGTAGTCATTAGAGTAACATCGCCAGGATTGATAAATACTGATGCAATATAGGCCAGCGCAGGTTTGGATCCAATAGAATGTATTACTTCAGTAAACGGATCCAGGTTTTTCACTCCAAATACCTTATCCATGTACTTTGGAATCTCATCTTTGAGCTCTTGAATACCATTATCAGAGTATCCCCTATTTTCGTGTTTATAAACCTCTTTGGAAAGCACTTCCAGCACAAAATCATCAGCCATTTCATCTGGCTCTCCTACACCCATATCAATTAGTTCTGTGTCTGGAAATTTCATTTTAGCTGCTTTTTTTGCCCTTTTTATTTTTTCAAATTTGTAAAGGACATTATCTTTACCAAATTCCTTTCCACCGATTCTTTCTGCAAATAAGTTTTGAATGTAACTTTCCATTATACGCACCGTTAGTCTTAATTGAAAAATTATAATATTAATATCATATATTTATGATATGAAAAAATATTTAATTTAATTTATAAATTCCATTACTTATTTTTTAGTTTTAATTTATTTTGAAGTTATGGTTATATATTTAGAAATGATTAATAGACAATAAAAACAAAATAATAATTAATTAGAGTTATTATTAATTTTAAAAGCAAAAGAACTCTAATGAAGTTTAAAAGTTAATTATTAATGTATTATCAGGTGTTTTAATTGAAGATTAGAAAAAGATACCATCTTCAGAAAAAGAAATTAAAAAAGATAACTGAAGAACTGGGTGATTACTCAGTTTTGATACCAACTAAGGCTAAAATAGAAATGCTAGAAGCAGAACCCTACCCCATTGTTCTGGTAGATGGACAGCCGCAGATTATGCTGGTGGATGACAGGCCATTTCCTACATTAAAAGCCGCACTCACCATGGAAATGAAATCCAAGTACGTGGTGGTGGATATGGGTGCTGTGAGATTTATGGCCAATGGAGCCGATGTAATGAGTCCTGGCATCGTGGATGCCGATCCAGATCTGGTGGAGGGAGATGTGGTGGTAGTGGTAGATGAAACCCATCGGAAACCTCTTGCTGTGGGAATATCGCTGATTACTGGGTCAGAAATGGTAGAAAACGATAAGGGTAAAGCTGTGAAAACTATCCACTTTATTGGAGATCCTATCTGGGATTTAGAACCTTAAATTATCCATTGATATCAAAAAATAATATAATAATTCTAAAAAGAGTTTTAAAGGGTGTTTAAATGGTACAGCTTCGTTATGAATCAGGAAATGTAATTTCACCAGAAGTCCATCAAATTGGAATTTTGGCCCTGGGCTCCCACCTGGAAAATCACGGTGCTGCCCTTCCCATAGACACAGATTCCAAAATAGCATCATACATGGCATTGGAGGCCTCATTTCAAACAGGAGCCAAGTTTTTAGGTGTTTTATATGCCGCCACCGAGTATCCTTATATCAAACACGGCGTGCATATTTCGGTAGAAGAACTTGTGGAAAAACAACTGAAACCTACCCTGAGATCTGCTAAAAGATGTTTACAGTTGGATAAAGTGGTCATAGTAAATGGGCACGGTGGAAATGTCCCTGTTAAAGACTATTTAAAAGATTTAGAGCAAGAATTGGATCTTAAAATAGTTTTTAACAATAAAATAGTGGAAATTGAAGGGCCCCATGCTGGCTCGGGGGAACTTTCCATGGGAATGATACTGGGACTGGTTGATGATAGAAAACTTAAAGAACACTGCAATATCAATGAATACGGCGAAGTAGGTATGGTAGCCTTTACTGAGGCCCGGGAAAAAGATGAAGGCATTGATAAAGGGGCTCAGATTTTAGAAAAAGAAGGAATATGTGTTGATCCAGTTTTGGGCCAGAGTCTAATTGATAAAGCTTTAACCAGTATTGAAAAAGATGTAAGAAAGTTAATAAAAGAGGATGAAGAGGATTATTATTAAATAATCTTAATTTTTTTTAAATATTCTTATTTTTTTTATTTAAAAAGAAATTAAATTTAGATTAGAATTAGAATAGTAATTTAGAGTTATTATAATATTTAACTATTTTTTTATAACAAAATTTGAAATTAAACCCAAGAAGAGCAAGAGGTGATAAAATTGGACACCTTTATACCTTCTACTAATCTTGAGTGGGAATAAATCCCATTATTAATTTAATTAATATACATATAAATATTCTTTAAAATTGAACAAAATTAAGCAAATTAAAAAAATTATTTCATCCCCTTTCAATGGCCTTAATAATACGGGCGCATTCTTTGGCCTTTTTATGATAATGAAGGGCATGAGCAATTCTTTTGGTGGCCTCTAACATTCGGACCAAGGCATCCAGCCAGGAAAAGATATCACCTGGATAAGCGTGTATTTGATATTTTTTTAGAAGTCTTTTAGTGATATCCACCGGGTCCTGTTTTTTTAGCCGCTGTTTTACTATGAATAAAGAAAGTTCTTTTTGCAAACAGTCACAAAATGGCCTATCCTTGCATTTACATGATAAAAAGTCAACTTGAATGTTTAAAACTGCTTCCTGAAAATTAGGATCCAGTTTAACCAGGTTTTCTCCAGTGGAAATTATATCCAGGGTGGAATCAGCAAACAACCGGGTGGAGAAATTGGCCTTAAGTACCCGACTCAACTGCTTGTGTAGTCTGCTGGACAAGTAGGCACTATCATATGGTTCCAGGGAAAGGGCAATTTCCAAAGGCCCTTTTTTAGATTTCTTTTTAAGGTGACGCTTGATATATTCAGCTTCCTCAGATTGTAAAAATGACATGGAAACGGCTTTTCCATAATTGGTAGAACGAATATCTCCATGATCTTCCAAAACAAATCCATAAGATTCAATAGTATTAAGGCCATTTAAAGCATCAATTGGAATATTCATACCTTTATACATTTTAGAGAGTTCTGATATAGATGAAACAGATTCTGAGCAAATATCTGCCAGTATTTGTTCCAAGGTGTCTTCCTCAGAATACTGGACATGCACCGGATCCACGTCACTTTCTAAAAGTTCCAGAGCCATTAATTCCTCACTTTCATCATCATAACTCAAACCAATTTCAGGCAATAAATAAACCACTCCCCGGTCGTGATAGGAAGGCCTACCAGCCCGGCCCAGCATCTGGGAAAATTCATTAGGGTTTATCCACTTATTTCCCATGGTCAGGGTTTCAAAAATAACCTGAGAAGCTGGAAAATCAACACCGGCAGCCAAAGCAGCTGTGGTCACAACCGCCGAAAGTTCTTGGTTGGCAAAAGCCTTTTCTACTTTTTCTTTCTGAGCATAAGAAAGTCCCGCATGATATGCCGATGATTTAACCTTTTGTCTGGTTAAATAATCCGATATGAGATGGGTTTTCCGACGGGAATTAGTGAAAACTATAGTTTGACCATGAAAACCTTTTTTAGATTTTCTTTTAAATTCCTGACGGGAAAATCTGGAAATGAGAATCTTTTTCTCTTCTTCGCTCCGGGTAAATACCAGATGCCGTTCTAAGGGAACGGGCCGACGGTCATATTCCACCAGTTTTAGACCAAATTCTCCAGCTATTTCCTGGGGATTTTGCACGGTTGCTGATAGTCCAATAAGTTGAAGATCAGGAAAGATATTTTTAAGCCTTTTTATAAGTCCATTTAGTCTGGGGCCTCGTTCTTCGTCGTCCAGGGTGTGAATTTCATCAATAACCACAGTTCCCAAATTTTTTAGAAGGTTTGATTTGCCAGAGCGGAGCATGAAATCTATTCCTTCATAGGTGGCCACTATGATATCTGCTTCTCTAATATCATCATCTGGAAGTTTTATTTCCTCACGGGCCTTAATTCTACTCATTCCCACTTTAATGGAAGTTTTAAGTCCTAATTTAGAGTATCGTTTTTTAAAGTCCCTGTATTTCTGATTGGCCAGTGCCACCAGAGGAGTTAAAAATATAAATTTCTGGCCCTGCATGGCCCTTGGTATTCCTGCCAGCTCCCCAATTAGGGTTTTTCCACTGGCTGTGGCTGAAACCACCATGAGACTTTGACCATCTAAAACTCCATTTTCCAGGGCCAGGTACTGCACTGGAAGGAGAATTTTGCTACCATGGGCTTTAAGAATGGTTTTAAATCCCGGTGGGATGTTCAGCTGGTCAACACTTATTTTAGGGATGTCTTTATCTTTGGAAGAAGTTATGGTATCAAAAAGAGTGAGACTGGAGTTTTTAACCGGGTCAAAGTTAGGATCCAGAACCTTTAACACTTGATCCAGGTCCCCGGTTTTATCCAGAATTCTTTTAAAGTTTTTAAAGGTTTTTTTGTCCATTCCCCGGTAATTGAGTTCTCTTTTAATTACTTCCTCTGCACAAAGACGGCAGATTTTTTGGGAATGGTAATCAAATGATGATTTTGAATTAATTATAGTAATGTATCCTTCCATGGTACAATGGTGGCAGATAATGGTTCTACGGTACTTAATATTCAAGGAATCCAGAAATTCTTCAGTTTCCGGGTCTTTACCTATTAAAAAAACAGCCTGCTTTCTAAAAAGTTTAACTGCTTCTGCAGGAGGCAATAGCTCTTCTTTTTCCTTTTTAACCACGAATTTGTGAATTTTAGGTCCTGAAGGAGTCTTCTTGAACTTTATATACCCCTGAAACTCTGGCTTCCTTCTTGAATTTAAAGCACCTTTAGGGCTTCCAATAGGGAAAACTTCCAGAATTTTCTTTTTTCTTTTTAGTATTATCATTTTTATCGAATAATATGCAAACTATGTTATCCAACCACGAAGGTCCTTTAAAAAAAAAGAATAACTAAAAAATTATTTTATTAATCCAGAATTTCTTCTCGGGATATTTTTTCTGCCAGGCAATCAGTGGCCATTTCCTTCAGTTTAAATTTCTGTATTTTACCACTGGCAGTTAATGGAAACTCATTAACAAAGAAAACATGTTTAGGCACTTTGTATCTGGCAATTCTAGCAATTGAGAAGTCTCTAACATCTTCTTCTTTAATATCGGCACCATCTTCTCTAATTATGAAAGCACCCACTATTTCTCCGTATTTTTCATCAGGAATACCTACTACCTGAACATCTCTTATTCCATTCATGGTATAAAGGAATTCTTCAATTTCCCGGGGGTAAATATTTTCTCCCCCACGGATAATCATGTCTTTAATACGGCCCACAATAGAGTAATATCCATCTTCATCCCTTACCGCCAGATCTCCACTGTGCAACCAGCCCTCCTCATCAATGGCTTGCTGGGTCATTTCAGGCATCTTATAATATCCTTTCATAACATTGTAACCACGGCAACATATTTCACCGGTCACTCCTGGGCCCAATGTTTCTCCAGTTTCCGGATCCACAATTTTAACCTCGCTGAAGGGCATGTCAGTTCCTACCGTATTTACCCGCTTTTCAATAGGATCATCCACACTGGTCTGGGTAAAAACCGGAGAAGCCTCAGTTAATCCATAGGCAATGGTAACTTCAGTCATATTCATGTCTTCTATGACCTTTTTCATGGCCTCAATAGGACAGGGAGAACCGGCCATGATTCCCGTACGGAGCGAAGACAAATCAAACATTTCAAACATAGGGTGGCTCATTTCAGCAATAAACATGGTGGGAACACCATAAACAGCTGTACATTTTTCTTTTTGGATGGCAGCTAAAACCAGCAGCGGGTCAAAAAGTTCCACCATGACTAAAGTTCCCCCGTGAGTTAAGACCGCTAAAACACCAAGTACAATTCCAAAACAGTGAAATAGAGGTACTGGAAGACATAATCTATCTTCATGACTTAAATTTTGTCTCTCACCAATATAATAACCATTATTAAGTATGTTCCTGTGGGTCAGCATTACTCCTTTAGGAAAACCTGTGGTTCCAGAGGTGTACTGCATGTTAATAACATCATCATTATTTAGGGATTTTTTGGCCTCTAACAGAGCATTCTGATCGGTGTGTTTGCCTAAAAGCAATATTTCATTGGTGTTGTACATTCCCCTGTGCTTCTCCGGGCCAATATAAATGACACTGCGAAGATGTGGGAACTCTTCACTATCCAGATTACTGCGGGCATGGGTTTTTAGTTCCGGAACCAGTTCGTACACTGTCTTTACATAGTCCACATCTCTAAAACCATCAATTATGGCCAGCGCTTTCATATCAGACTGTTTCATTACATAGTCCAGTTCGTGGCTTTTGTAGGCCGTGTTAACTGTTACCAGAACCGCGCCGATTTTAGCCGTAGCAAACATGAAAGTCAACCAGTCCGGCACGTTATTGGCCCATATCCCTACATGATCTCCTTTAGTGATACCTATTGACAATAGGCCCTTGGCCAGCATATCAACCCTATCATTAAATTCTTTATACGTGAATCGCAGATTCCTGTCTGGATAAACCATGAACTCATTGTCAGGATAGTTATTCACCTGTTTTTCAAAAAATTCCCCTATGGTGTCTTCTGTAAAGACCATAAAATCACCAGCATCTTCAAATATTAATTATGTTTTTGATTAATTGTTAAATTAAAATGTTAAATTAATTGTAAATAATTGTTCGATTAAATTGGTTTAAATTAATTTAAATAATTGAAATTAAAATTGTTTTGATTAATCTTTTTTTATCAATTGAGATTATCGGATTTACTATTTTTTTCCAATATCCTCTTCCTTAACAAAATTAGCTTCTAACTCCAACCTTGTTTCCTCAGGAATCTTTAATGGAACTTGATCAATAAAATCATAGTGCACCAGAACCGCTTGACCTTTGGCTTTAAGTTCTTCATCCTGCCAGGCCTCGTGTCCAATGGTAAAAGACGAATTCCCAATGTGGGTAATATAACTTCGAATTTCCACGTCTTTTCCATAATACATTTGACCTATAAAGTCAAATTCAGTTCTCACTAAAATCAATTTCCATTTTTCATAGCTTAAATCAAGATCCGGGGTAAACATTCGAAATATTGGATTTCTCCCTTTTTCAAACCATATTGCTAAAACAGTATTATTTACGTGCTTTAATCCATCTATATCCCCGAATCTAGGGATAACATTTATTTTAAACATTCAAAATTCCTCATTAGAGTGTATTGGTAAGATAAATACTATAAAATTTTTTTATTAAAATCTGTTCAATAACTATTCAATTACTGAAATCGGCTTAAAATGGAGCATAAATTACAGCCAATATTTTTGCGGGTTTTTCTCCATAAGCATGTAAATGATGGGGAACTACAGAATCATAATATATTGTATCTCCTTTAGATACGACATATTTCTCACTGCCATATACTATTTCAATATCACCGTCAATTACATAGATGAACTCTTCCCCTTCATGAGATTCTAATTTAAATTTAGCGTCATCGTGAATATCTACATCAATTAGAAACGGTTCCATATGCCTATCACATTTTCCAGCTGCCAGTGAATAAAATTCCATAGCACTTTCTTTAGTCTGGTCTTTTTGGCCTGAAAAATAGATCACCTGTTCAGTCTTTCCCTGTTCAACAATAACCGGTCCTCTCTGATGGACATCATCCATAAAAGTACCTAATCGAACATCGAGGGCCTTGGCAATCTTTATTAGTGGAGTGAGTGAAGGCACTACATCACCATTTTCAATGTGTTCCAATAGTTCTACACTGTTTTCACTTGCATTGGCCAGTTGATCTTGGCTCATTTCCCTGCTTTCTCTTATTTGGCGAATTTTTGCCCCAATTAAGTTCTTATCCGACACATAATCACCTTAAATTATTTTCACATAAAATTCATTATAAAATCTTCATTTATAGAAAAATATTCATTATAATTATAACCATATTGTGTTTGTACATGGTGCCTTATATAATTAAAATTATCCATATTGATTATAAAATTTTATTCACTTATTTAACCTACTTAACTCTAAAAATATGAAAAATATTTATTTTCCACACACAATGAACACTTAAAGATTAAAATAAACAAAAAATAAATCTTTGAAAATGAAACCCAGAGGATTTATTTTAAACTTATTGGCCTTAATTAATTAAAATAAAAAAGAATATTGAAAAAGGAATTACTTATTTAATAATACTAAATTCACATAATAATCCATATTATAGCTTAATATGAATAAATAATGGTACTGATAACTAATTGGTGTTGAATAATTAATTGGTACTATTATTTCTCCTTATAAAAGTAGTATTATTCGTTGAATTAGGTTTAGTAGTATTATTGGTTATATTAATTACTTGCCTTTTTAGCCAAACCGGACTGAAATCAGGGTCACCAATCGTACTTATTTGCTGCTGCTCTGAGGCCAAAACAGAAGGGATTTCCAGTGAAATACTGTCCGATGTGAGGATACTTACTGATGAACCTATACCATAGGCAATCAAAGCAACCATTAACACTGCAAATAGCTTACCTCGTTTTTTTGAATTCAATTTATCCCTCTTAATGAATTATGAATAATATCTGGAAATATTACTTAGTTTTTTATATTAATATAAATAATTTTGTTTATATCGATTTAATCATGTATATATTATAATTAATTTTCATGAAATTTAAATTTAATGTTCTGTTTTTGATAAAATAAAGATATGATATTTCATTTTCGTAATTAAAGAAACATTTACAATTTTTTTAATTAACTAATACGGAATACATGGAAAATTAGATTTTTGATTAAGCATATGGATTTTGAAAATCCTATTATTTTTACATTATCTCATAATGGCGAAAATATTATATAGTAGCTAAATGAAATTTTTTATCGGAAATAGGTTTCCTATATCCTACTGACATGAAAATAGGAACATAGGAAGACAATCGGAAGTATGCTTCCGTTTTCCGTAAATAAAAATAACATTATTTTAATAAAAGTTGAAATTTAAAAAATAATTTATAAAGATAATTTGGGCTTAGGAACCAGTTTAATATTTTTTAGTCCAAAAGTGATGTATTTAGGAGGAAAAAAATGACAGCTGTAATAAACACAGGGGACACAGCGTGGATGCTGATTGCCACGGCCCTTGTTATATTGATGACAATACCAGGGCTGGCAATGTTCTACTCTGGATTAATAAGAAGGCATAACGTTTTAAACACCATGCTTCTTTCATTTGTAACTTTTGCAATAGTGAGCGTGTTATGGTTCATATTTGGTTATGATCTGGTATTTGGTACTGACGTGTCGGGATTGATAGGGGCTATCCAAAATCCATTCTTTAATGGAGTTTTAGAGTCTAAAACATTGGCTAGTCTAGCACCAACCATACCTACCGGACTATTTGCTATTTTCCAGATGACTTTTGCCGCCATAACCGTGGCTCTGATTTCTGGTGCAATCGTAGAGAGAATGAAATTTTCTGCATGGTTGGCCTTTGTGCCCATCTGGTTAATTCTGGTTTATGTGCCTATAGCACACTGGATGTGGGGCGGAGGATTTTTGGCCCAACTGGGTGCACTTGACTTTGCAGGAGGCATTGTAGTTCACTTAAGCAGTGGTGTTGCTGCTCTGGCACTGGTATTACTTTTAGGAGTCAGAAAAGACATGAGATTACTGCCCCACCACCTGGGATACACCGTTATTGGTGCTGGTTTATTGTGGTTCGGATGGTTTGGATTCAATGCGGGATCTGCATTAGGGGCCAACAATGTGGCAGTTTCTGCTATGATCGTAACCAATATATCCGCTGCCGTGGGATTATTAACCTGGATGCTAATGGATAAAATAAACACTGGAAAACCAACTCTTTTAGGAGCATTATCTGGTGCTGTTGCTGGTTTAGCATCCATAACTCCTGCCGCAGGTTATGTGAATATCACGGCAGCAATATGCATTGGTTTTGTAGCCTCAATCCTGTCATACTATGCTGTTTCCCACATCAAACCGCGCCTGGGATACGACGATGCACTGGATGTATTTGGAATACACGGAGTATGTGGAATAGTAGGTTCTCTGGCCGTGGGTATATTCGCCCTTCCAGCAATAAACAGTGTTCTGACTTCTGGAGGACTCATTACAGGAAATATAGGGCTTTTAGTATCCCAATTCATCGCCATAGTAGTTGTGGGGGCCTATGCCTTTGGAATGACCTGGATCATTGGTAAAGTTCTGGACAAAACACTTGGTTTAAGGGTCAAAGATGAAGATGAAATTCAAGGACTTGATGTTAATCTACACGAGGAATCCGGATACCGATTGTCCTAGATATTTATAAATGCTCAAAAGTTAATTTAAATAATTACAAGCTAATAACTTAACTTGCTAATTAAATAACTAGAATATATCAAAATATAACCAATAAAATGTTCTTAATTGGGTTATTATTGAACATAGGTGATAAAATGAAAAGGATAATCACAATAATCCGTCCGGATAAATTCGAGTCCGTTAAAAACTCTTTAGAAGAGTTGGGCATTCACGGTATGACTGTGGAAGATGTAAAAGGAAGAGGCAGACAGTTAGGAATAACCGAAAGTTACCGGGGCAAAGATTACAATGTGGATCTTCTACCTAAAGTCAGGTTGGAAATTATTGTCAAAGCAAAGGATGTGGACAACGTTGTTAAGTCCATAATAGAAAACGCCAAGACCGGAGATATTGGAGACGGAAAAATATTTATTTCCCCCGTTGAGGAAGTAATAAGAATTAGAACCGGTGAAAAAGGAGAAGAAGCTATTTAATTAATTTATATTTAATTAATTAGTATCTAATTTCCTTTTTTTATTTTAATTAAAATTTATATTTATAACTTCTTTTTTTGTTTAAAATTAAATTTAATCCATTTTTTCAAAAATTATTTATTTATTTACTTATTTAGTCAAAATAATTACAAATTAGAGATTGATTTGAGCATTATCTCATTTATAAAATAATAATAGAATACAATTAATCATGTTTTATAATTTTAAATATTGAACTTTTCACTTGAAACAACATTTAACATAACATTAATCAACATTCGACTGTTTTTCTTAAACAAAAATGTCACCTCTCCGAAACATTTATATACTAATATCCACTACTTCTAATATGTCGGAAGATGGCTTCCGATTTCCGATAGATGATCATATATGTCTAATGAAATACCTCCCAGGTATAAGATTTGATCAGCGGAAAACAATTTGGAGTAATTAAAAACCCCAAATGCGCTAAAAACAGATTGGAAAAATGAATAAATTACTTAAAAGTGAGATATTTAAAAATTTCTAATTAAATCTAAATTTAGCGCTAAAATAAACTAAAATATATTATCAAAACTTGCATTATTGAATTTTAGATGCAAATTTTTTAACAAAAATGGAGGAAATGTCATGGATCCTGTTCTTAACTCTGGTGATACAGCGTGGATGCTTATATCCACAGCCCTGGTAATGCTAATGACCATTCCTGGTGTAGCATTATTCTATGGTGGGCTAACAAAAAAAGAAAATGTACTAAACACAATGTTTTTATCTCTCATCGCATTTGCCATAACCAGCATAATCTGGGTACTCTACGGGTACCAGTTTGCCTTTGGTTCAGATACGATGATGGGACTTATTGGAAATCCGACTAATTTATTAATGAATGGAATTGGTGTAGACCAACTGGCAACATTAGCACCGACCATACCTGAATTTGTTTTCATTGCCTTCCAGATGACTTTCGCCGCTATAACCGTGGCTCTGATTTCTGGTGCAATAGTGGAGAGAATGAAATTCTCTTCCTGGATGGTATTTATCGTGGCCTGGGTCTCCCTGGTATATGTCCCTATTGCCCACTATGGTATGGGGTGGAGGATTATTATTCAACCTGGGTGCACTCGACTTTGCCGGTGGTACAGTTGTACACATAAACTCAGGTATAGCTGCCTTAGCACTGGTTCTGCTACTGGGTAAAAGAAAAGATATTAGATTACTACCTCACCACTTAGGATACTCTGTAATTGGAGCAGCATTACTATGGTTCGGTTGGTTTGGATTTAACGCTGGATCTGCCCTTACAGCTGGTGGATTAGCTGGATCTGCATTCCTGGTAACCAACATTGCCGCTGCCGCCGGTATGATCTCCTGGGTAATTATTGACTACTTCAAAACTGGTAAACCAACCATGTTAGGTGCAATATCAGGTGCCATTGCAGGTTTAGTAGCAATAACTCCTGCAGCAGGATTTGTAACGGTACAAGCAGCAATTATAATAGGTTTTATAACTTCATTTATCTCTTACGCAGCCATATCCTACCTAAAACCAAAACTAGGATACGACGATGCGCTAGATGTGTTTGGAATACACGGGATGTCTGGTATATGGGGATCCATTGCCGTGGGCCTATTTGCCGCACCATTTATAAACTCCCTGGGAACTGGATTATTCTATGGAAACCCTGAACAACTATGGATTCAGCTCATAGCAGTTGCCGTAGTAATTGTATACTCCTTTGTAGTAACTCTAATAATAGGACTAATCATTAAATACACCATGGGACTACGAGTTGAAGAAAAAGAAGAAATCGAAGGTTTAGATACCAATCTCCACGAGGAGTCTGGTTACAGAATCTAATGATCTAAAATAATAGGGGACTAAAAAATGAAAGAAATAGTAGCAATTATTCGCCCAGACAAACTGGAAGATGTAAAAAAAGCCCTGGAAGAAATTGGATGCAATGGTGTAACTGTTGTGGAAGTCAAAGGACGAGGCCGCCAATTAGGTGTAACTGAAAGCTACCGGGGAAGCGACTACCGGATCGATCTTCTACCAAAAACCAGATTAGAGATTATCACCAATGATAGTGACGTGGATAAAATTACCGACACTATCGTTAAAACTGCTCAAACTGGTGACATTGGAGACGGTAAAATCTTCATATCTCCTGTAGAAGACGTAATCAGGATTAGAACCGGCGAAAGTGGAGAAACTGCAGTATAAAAATTTAAGGCCTTAATTGGCCTTAATTTTATTTTTTTCTTATTTTAATAACACAGAATTTTAGATTTAATAAATTTTTATAATTATTTTAGATTTATTTTAGATTGTTATTATTTTAGAGTTACTGAAAAAATAAAAATTAAATTAAGTTTTAATTATAATTTATCATTTTGAATAAACATTAAAATCATTAAAAAATGAAAAATAAATTTATTTTTTTAAATTATTAAAATAATCATATTTAAAAAATTAATGAATAAAAAATAAGAGGAATTACCATCCTCTATCTTGCATACGGTCAGCATCAGCTATTTCACTGATTTCCATACCGTGCATAGCTTTTCCAAGCCCTCTTGAAACATCAGCCAGAACTTCAGGTTCATCGTAGTGCGCAGTAGCTTCCACAATGGCCCTGGCAAACTGTTCAGGATTATCGGATTTAAATATTCCAGAACCCACAAATACACCGTCCGAACCAAGTTGCATCATTAAAGCTGCATCTGCAGGAGTGGCCACGCCACCGGCAGCAAAGTTAACCACAGGGAGTTGGCCTAATTTAGCTGTTTCTTTAACCAGAGATAATGGAGAATCAATTTCTCGGGCAAACGCCCATAGTTCCTCTTCTTCTTTGTTTTGGATTTCTCTGATTTGACCCATTATAATTCTCATGTGACGAACTGCTTCTACGATATTACCAGTTCCAGGTTCGCCTTTGGTACGAATCATAGCAGCTCCTTCATCTATTCTCCTTAAAGCTTCACCAAGATTTCTTGCTCCGCAAACAAATGGAATGGTGAATTTCTTTTTGTCAATATGGAATGATTCGTCAGCAGGTGTTAAAACCTCACTCTCATCAATCATATCTACACCCAGGGTCTGTAAAATCTGGGCCTCAGCCAAGTGTCCTATTCTGACCTTGGCCATAACTGGAATAGAAACTGTATCGATGATTTCCTGAACCTTAGTAGGATCTGCCATTCTGGCAACTCCCCCAGCAGCCCTTATGTCAGAAGGAACCTTCTCTAATGCCATTACTGAAACAGCACCAGCATCTTCAGCAACAGCTGCTTGTTCTGCATTTACAACATCCATGATGACTCCGCCCTTAGTCATTTTTGCGAAACCCTTTTTTAAAACTTCTGTACCATGTAACATAAATTTTCCTCCATTATTATAAGTTTAGCGTGATTCTTACCCGTTATATTATACATTGATTACACAAAAATTTATATAATTGATAGTTAAGATTAGTAATCAACATAGACAGTTTGAATTTAGGATAATAAATACTTTTTATTGTTGGATTATAATAATTAATAACATAAATAGACTAATAAAAATTAAACGAATTTTAAAATTAATTTGTTACAAAATATAAATTATTCATCATAAAAAACTAAAATTTATAGATTAACCAAAATTAAGTGATTTTAATAAATTTAAACCTTATAAAGTGATAAAATGGCCGGAACTTTAATATTCTCACACATTATTCCTGCAGTTCTTGGATTTTTTAGTATTATATTCATTTGCAATGGAATAATGGATCGTAAAAATAATTATACTATAATTGGAGTAGCAATGTTTTTTGCAGCTGGATTGATTCCATTCATCATATTGCCCCTGGTATTATAAAATTAAAAAATGATTTATAATTTTTTATATTCTTCTAATACAGTCTTTAATTTTTTTAAATGCTAATATTATTATATTATTTTTTTTTAATAATTTTTACTGGATGTTTATTTTAAATGATTTTTTATCCGCTTTTCAACGAAATCCCAGTTTTTATTAAAACCACCTGAACTTTCCAGTTTTATGGTGGCTACCATGGAGGCAAATCTTCCACAATCTTGAGGGTCTTTACTCACCAGCTTTCGGGAAATGTACGCAGCCATGTATGTATCGCCAAGTCCCGTCGGATTATTTAATATAAGAGGAGGATAAGGCATTATTTTAAAAGCTCTTTCTTTTTCTCGTGAATAAATAATAGATCCCCTATCTCCACAAGTGATGATTACCTCTTCCGGACCTTTTCTGGATAAATCACCAGCAATATCTTCCAGTAAATCCTCAGATTTACCCACAGCACGGGCCTCCTTTTCATCTAAAAATAGAATATTAACCAGTTTTAGTAATTTTTCAAGTTCATTTAAGGGTCGCAAAGTGATGTCACACCCATCAAATTGCCTCAAATAGCCCTGAAGTCCAAGATAAACAGGAATATTATTTTTACTTAATTCAATAACGGTTTCCAGTGGTATGTCTGAAGGCAAAAGTGGACCCATTAAAACCCCATTGCATTGGCCTCTCATTTTAGAAAAAATATTTAAAACGTCTTCCGAAGTTATAGGTATTTTTGGGGCATTGGATCTCTGAAAGCGGTGATTCGGATTATCATCATAATAGTTATTTTCAAACTTAACAGTATCTTCTTTAAAAATGGGTAAAATACTTTTCTTATCTGGAAAATAATTTAAAATATCCTTATCTTCCACAGCTAAAGTAACCGCTGCCTTATATTTTAATCCCAAACCATCAAAGACCCTGGACTGATAATAAACCGCTCCCCCTACAGAGTGAGTTTTCTGGCCATCTTTTATGATGGTGTCCTTACTTACAGGACCTAAAAGTAAAAATTCTCCCATTTCTATCACTAATCTCAGTTTAATTCAAATACGTAACTATTATCAGATTTGATTAATTTAAGCACTGTAATTTTGTTAATTTAGTCTAATATCCTTTAAAATTAAATATTATAAATTAATCAAATGAATTTCGCCTTTATGGAGGGCAGATCCCACCAGGACACTTTTAATGCCTTTTTCACCTAAAGATTTAATTTCAGAAGGTATAATTCCGCCGCCCAATATCAATGAATCATTAAAATCTGCAAATTCGTCAAGCAAATTCTGATTAAAACCTTCATGTGTCCCTACTTTAGAAATATCCAGAATTATAATTTGAGAAGGTTGTAATTCCATTAAATGTTCTTTAAATAAGTCCATTGATATGTCCATTTCCGGGGAAAGTAGTTTTCCATCTTTAATATCTACACTGACCACGATTCTATCTTTGGGGAATTTATGGAATATGGCCTGAAGCTCATCTAAACTTTTTAATGTTTCAGTGGCCACAATTATTTTACTGGCAAATTCCAGGGCAAATTCAAAGCTTAAAAGGTCTTTCACACCCCAATCCAACATAACAGGCAGTATGTGATTAATTTTTTGCACCAGTTCCAGATTAGATCCCTTTTTCTCAATGGCATCCAAATCAGCAATGTAAATTTGATGGGCCCCATTTCTTTTTAAGGCACTGGCAATTTCCACCGGGTCTGGAGAAGAAGAGTAAACACTTTTTAATGGTTTATATGTGTCCCTATATCCAGATTTTCCAGATACTGCCATTCCTGACATTAAGTCCAGAACAGGTATAATTTTAATCATGTTTTAAGAATTAGTTTTTTATAATAATTAAAATAATTGATTGAATGATGAAGAATTATGAAATAATTAATTAATAAATAGTATCTATTGGTGAAAAAATTAAAGAAAAATAAATATAAAAATTTTAATTTCGAGCTGAAATTAAGAAAAAAATTAGGGTGTGTCAGCCACCACCCTCAACCATAATGAGCTTGCCAGTTTTAGGATCTTTATAGACTTGTCCCATCTCCACGTATCCCTGGCCAGAACCAGAGGAGGTTTGGGGAGTATTATTCAGTTCATCACCCTGATTAAGTTCTACTGCCTTTTTCATGGCCTCCATGGTTTCCTGCCGCTCCTGCGGAGACATGTCAGAAAAAACCACATTTTGCATATTCCAGGACATTACCAGAAAGATCAAAAATCCTACGGCCAACACCAGCATGGCATCCACCAGATTGGCTGAACCAGCAGTAGGGTCCTCTTCTCCCTGACTAGAAAGCATTCGGCGTTTGTACTTTCTCACCATGTTTCATTACCTCCAGTACTGAATCAACTAATGTATCCAGATTTGAAATATATTCTTCATACCATCGCCTTCTAACCTTTGAAACCACATAAGCAATACCACCTGCAGCTAGACCAACCACTGTGGTATCAAATGCAATTATAATGGCCTGGGCCAGAGTATTTATATCTCCAGAGCCTAAAGCAGCTAAACCTGGACCCATAGGTATTAAAGTACCCATTAATCCCAGAGTAGGACCTAAACGAGTTACTATATCTGTTTTTTCTATTCCTTTCATGGCCTTTATTTCTTCATTTTCCACCAGCTTACGGGCCAAAGCTTCTCTTGAAGAGGGCCCCATACCATTAGTGTTGGCTAGATCAATTAGAATATTTTTTTGGCTTTGGGGAATACCACTTTTCTCCACAACTTCCATAATCTGCTCAGGAGTGGGTGGATTGGATATGCCTTTAATAATGTCTTCTATTTCTTTCGGAGTGGTTTTAATTCGACTGGAATATTCTGAAATCATACCTCCAAAAGAAATTATAGCATATGCCATAAATGCCAAGAGACCTACAATAACTGGTATTAAAAGACTAAGAGAAATTACGTGTAAAATACTGCCTAACATTTCACTGCCAGGGACTGCTACCATTAACTCACCTCATATATTATATTATCATTAAAATTATTTCAAAAATTGAAATTATCTTAAAATTCAATCTTTAACCTATTTTCAATTTAAAGTACTTCTTTTTTTATTTAAGAATATACCAAGAGCCAGTAACCCTAAAGAACCTACCAGGGCCAGTACCATAGTAGTAATGGATGGTATATCCATAGGAGTCATTTTTGAACTTAAAACTGAATTTATATTGGGGAGTACTATCGCTGACACAATGAAATAAAGGCCTGCAAATAGCATTAAATTTCCTAAAAGAACAGGATATGGTTTTTTTACAAATTTAACAATTGCACCCGAACTAAGATAGAAAATAGTTATCATTATCATTAAAAACAATGCGGAATATTTCCCTATAGTGGCCGCAGAAAGACCAATTAATGGTGAAACTATTACAATTACTGAAATAACTACTCCAAAACAACATGGGCATGGTGCTATCATAGCCATACAAGTCGCTTTAGCACTATTCTTTTTATTCTGTTTCCATTCACGAATAGTATAAAATCCAGCATAAATCATGATTGCAGCCATAATTATGGTGATAACTGCTGCATACTGGGTAAAAAAACCTTGTACTAATGACATATAAGAACTGGCCAGCGTAGTGATTGCTAATATTCCTAAACCATATCCTGCAATGATTAAGGCTGCTATTTTTTTATTCAAGCCTGCAAAGCCCAAGGCCAGGCCAATATTTATTCCAAATACCATTAAGACAGAAAATACTCCTGCCAGCCATAAACTATCAATGTCCATACTTTCACCTTGATAAAAACTGTTATATAATAATTACTATATAAAACATATTATTAATTTTTCCTTTTATTTTGCCTTTTTAGTAATAACTAACCACAATTAATACTTATTTTTTGAAAATAGGTTGTTTTTTATTACTTATAAAAAAAATAAAAAGAAAAAAGGGTAGATTATTGTTTTTAGTTTCGTCCAACACCTTTGAAATATCCGAATCCAATAAGGCCCATAAGAGCTATTAATCCAACTATGGCATAAACATAGTTTTCATTATCCTTAGATGAGCCTTGACTAGTTTTAGAAACTTCATAAGCCTTTTGTCCACTGCTCCCTGCACTGGATTGACCTGAACTGGGACTGGCCGCAGCAGCATAAGATACACCACTGGAAGTTTGTCCCGGTGCAGAAGATCCCCCATCAGAACTGGATCCCCCATCTTGAGGATTAGTTTCTTGCGGATTAGAAGGATTTTGTGGATTAGAAGGAGCAAAAGCAGAATTCATGGTTGAAGCATATAATTTACTTTTTACACGTTCTACATACTTAGCATCCATAGAATTTAACCATTCATTTACAATCTCCATATCCAGTGGATCACCACTCCAACCATTTTTAATGACTGAATTGGCAAACTGATTAGCCAGATCTCTTTTTGTGGCAGCATCAGCATTCCAGCGGTTACTGTGTATAGACTGTAACAAGTTGTACATTATGGCTTGCTGGGTGTAGGGATTATATTTCTGGAAGTAGTCGTTTAAACCCAGATTTTGACTGTCTTTGACATAATTGTCGTATATTTGTTGGAACTGGTTTGAAGTAACTGTTCCGGGGTTTAGTAAATCCCAGGCAAGTAAATTGGTTACATCTATAAAACGGCTGGGACCACCAGGCCCCATATTCATCATTTCTTTAATCCACAGGGGATTGAAATAGGTAGTCCGTAAATCACGAGCAATTGATTCAGAGAGAGTCTCGGTCTTAGGATTATTCGGATTTCCAAGATTATTGATAATCATGGTCGGGGATTTACCAGTAATTTTAGAAATTGAAGCTCCTAAACCTCCAAAGTAGGCATAGTAATCGTCATCACCAATTAAGTCATTGGCATTGACATTTCTATTGAAAACCGCCAGGTCAGATCCATTGAGTATGGCTGTGTAGAGATCTACCATTAAGCTGGATGTCACATTTTGTCCATATAAATAACCAAATGTATTGACGAAAGTGTCAATCACAGCCTGCATATTGTCTCCGCTATCGGCTAGTGTAACTTCAGTTAATGGATTGTGGTGATTTCCAGGTTCCTGGGAGAAAATCCTTGACTGGGATAATGATAGGGCTGTGGCATTATCATATCCTTTAGCCTTGAGCATCTGATAAATACTGTCAGAATGGATTTTAACATAGTTTGTCCCATTTAATGTGTATGCTTTTTTAATAGCATTATTAATCACATCAAGAACACATTGGAAGTCGTTTAAGTATAGGGATGTGGTTGTTACCACTACATCAATTACCGGCCTTCCCAAGTTGTTGATAGCGACCGTTCCATTTACATTTCCATTAGAGTCTCTGGTAGGTTTTAATCCCATCAAATACAGTATTTCAGCTTCCATTACACCTTTATCCTGGATAGAATTGGTAGCCCATAACATAAATGCTACTTTTTCAGGGTATTTTCCATGCTGCGCATAATATGATGCCAGCATCTGATCTACCAGTTTTATTGCAATATTCTATGCTTCTGTCGTGGGAATAGTCCTAGGATCAAATGAATACAGGTTTTTACCTGTGGGTAAAACATTGGGATTGACAATAGGGTCTCCCAGTATGGAAGTTGGAATATATCCACCGTTTAAAGCATGTAGGGTGCTGTTGATTTCATTAGTGGTCAATAACAGGTTATTCAAATAAATAATTGCCATATTTAGATATGCCGTTAAATTCCCATTTAATTTGTTTAAAACAGATAATTGGGCATTTTCAGCTGTCATGTTATTGTATATCACATTTTGAAGTAGCAAATATACTTGAGAATCTGTAAGGTTATTGGCGTTCATGAATTCTCTGAAATTGTAACCTAATAAAGACTGCACCATATAGATGGAATGGTTTCCTGATGGTGGTTGACCCAGAATATGGAGTCCCATGGTAATATATTCGGATTCCAGTTCTTCCAGATATTCGTGAAAATCATCTGCAAACTGATCAAAGTCAGTTATATTAGTTAGATTTACCTTCAAGTCTTCGTCCAAGTGTAGTGTCCCTGTTAACTGAATTATCGTGTTTTTGAGTTCTTCTTTTACTGCCGGAGTCGTTGTATCATCAAAGTACAATCCAATCTTTTGTTTTAAAGTGGTCAAATTACCATAAAGGCCTGAAACAGTCATGGTCGGTATAAGGTGACTGATCATAACTGCTCCCTGTCTTCTTTGAGGTAAAGTAGATTCACTACCCTCTACAGTAAACAGGTAAATCATAGGCATGTCCTGACTTACAATAGCTGGCCAATCATTTTCACAATCTAATCCCGTGGCACTTTTTCCCGGTAACCAGGCTACTGTACCATGTCTACCAAAGTTAATCACTGCATCGGCATCGAATTGATTGTTTAACCAGAAGTAGAAGGCCAGGTATTGATGGGTCGGGGGGATGCTTCCACTGTGATACATTACTTCACCATTCTGGGTGTAACCACGTGAAGGTTCCGGAGCCAGAATAATGTTTCCATACTGGATAACTGGTAAAACAAGGTATCGAGTGTTATTTTTAGTGTAAACCATTATATCTCCAGGTGTTTCACCCCATGCATCAATAACTTCTTTTCTTTTAGCGGCATTAAGTGTATTAAACCAGGTCATATACTGTGATTCAGGTATTAAGACCACTGGATAATTTTCCACCAGCTTTTTTAAATCTCCTGGAGCCCAGTTACCAATATTTGAACCTTGTTTTCTGATAATTACTGCCAGTTCATCATTGGTAGGTAATTTTTGATTGCCTAAATTATAACCACTATTTTTTAAAGCATTTAATAGTGCAACCAAACTGGAATATGCATCAAGATGTCCTGCACTTACCCCTGAACTTAGTCCCGGCTGGGAACTCCAGTAAACAACAGCTATTTTCTTATCAGAGTTATTTGTGTATCTAAGGTTAACCTGGGCAACTGCCCGGTCAATGATCCATTCTATCTGACGAGCAATAGGAACTGTTTGAGGTATTCCTCTAGCATCATTTTCTGTAGTAGCCACCACAATAGGATCAATTATCCCTTGTTTTTCACCATTGGTAACTGAATATGCAAATGTTGCAGGGCCAATTCCCTGGGTTGCATTTAACCACTTTTCATAGTTATCTTCATAGGATAAGGCCTTTATTATAGGAACATCCATAGAAATTAGTTCTGCCATAGATTCATTGTAAGAACGTATCATATCCCATCCCGCGGCCCGGTAGTGAATAACCAGATCAGGGAGGAATGTTCCATTGGCCACTAAAAATTTATTAATATCCACTTTCCCTAAAGGATAAGTTTCGTGATCCAGGAAGTAGGGTATAACATTGTATCCTCTGGATTCCAGTTCCCGTATAAGAGCATTTACTGTCATTGTATTGGCCTTATTGTAAACCGCTTCACCAAACATGACTGCTATGGTAGGTTTAAGGGGATTATATTTACTGTACCAGGCCAGATAACTGGTTAAGTTAGAAAATATTTGACTGCTATCAGGATGGTAAATACCAACTTTGGTCAAATTAACAGGGGGTTGGTAAGTATCATTAGCTCCTAAAAAATTAACTGCCATATATTTAACCAGATTTAATCCATTTTCTGGGGAAATACTACTCCAATACTGTCTAATCCAGGGATGCTGGGTTAAATTGACGTTGGTAGGGTTGTTCATGTAGTAAGTGATGGTAACTATTACTGGAATGTTTTTAGCTTTTGCTTCCTCAATTAGAGTTGTCACTATGGCCAGATTAGGGGTCGATGTATAAAGATAATCTATAAAAACAAGATCGTAGCTGGTTAGATTTAGATTTGCAGGTATATTTTTTAATAAGTAGATTTCACTGGTAAAATGTGGATTTTGATCTAGGGCATTCATCAGTGCATTGGAAATTGCAGAAGCACTGGTAAATAAAAATATGGCCTTTGGTTTTCCTAATTGTAGATCCGTGCTTGCCTGCATAACTGTCTGGTTGTTTTCGATTTTTTGAGAAGTATTAACTGTTTTTGTAGCTGATTTATGATCAGGATAACTTGCTGTCACATTAAACTGGGTTTGATTGCTGGAAAAATTCAATTCATATTTTCCATAATTATCTGTGATGGTTCTAGCCATTTCCTGGCCATTATTTGTTGCCTTTACAGTTACATTGGCAAAGGGCTGGTTTGTAACACAGTCCAGCACTTTCCCTGAAATACTGACCGGAACATAACTATCATTAGCACCTCCCGTAGTGTTCTCTGTTGCGGATACTGCTCCGCACATTGTAATGATGAAAAATAAAGTCGTTACTAGTAAAATTACGTTTTTTTTCATCTTTTCACCTCCTTTACATTAATTATTTTTGCACAACCCCTTGTGCAAAATAAGATTAGAGTAATAACATTAATAACTTTTATGTTATTACAAATCCTTTAAAATCTAAAAATTAGTAATAATATTCTATAAAATAATACTATAATATTAAATTTCATTTAATTTTAATACTTGTATTAAGGTCTTAAAAAAATATAAAATAGAAAATTAAATAGTAAAAAAATTTAAAAACCCAAAAAAAATATTCTAAATCATTGAAAATAATTAAAAGTAAATAAAAAAGCCATGATACTAGTTTAGCGGATTTTAAGTAATAAAATAATTAAAATTTAATTTTTTTAAGAGTATTAAAATAATAAATTGTTATTTTAAATTTAAAAACAAAATATAAATGATTTTAAGAATTTAAAGGATCTAAAATAAAAGAAGTCAATTTAATGACAATTAAGGGGGGAATATTTTAGATCCCTAAATTCAATTGGAATACCTGGGTTATTAAAACCCTAATATTATTTAGATAAATTAAAGTATATAAATTTTTATGTTTTTACTCAAAAGTAATGATAAATAGCCCACAAAATTCCCCTTTCCACTAAATAAATTGCCTTTTTTAAAAGAAATTGATATATTCCCATATGATAAGATCCAATAGGGATATGATCCCCTACTGGAAGAGGGAATAAACTAGCGAATGTAAAATATTATATATAATACTAACGCTGAATTTATTGTGACAATAGTTAGTTGTTTGCTCATTTATATAACAATTTCCATTTAATTTTTATTATTAAAATTACCCATTAAACCTATGAAAATGTAATAATTAGATAAAATTAAATGTAAAATAGGACATCAAAAAAAGAACCTGAGCGAAAGGAGTTATTAGATGCCTCTATTTATTTTACATTTTAATTCAACATGGCCGAGCAAGGAGGAAACAATGCTCAATATAAGAATAAGCATAATCCTATAAATACTTTATGTGAAAAAAGTAATAATAATTGAGTTTAATGAGCTTAAATTGTATTAAATCATAATTAAACCCTTGAAATAAGCTGAAAAGTAATAATAAAAAATCGTGAAAAAATCCTAAATACAAGAATGTGAAAATAAATAAAAAAAATAAAATATTTTAAAACTACATCCTATAATTTTCATCCAGATATGATTCCAGGATATCTAACGAATAATCAATGGCCTCATCAGCAATATCTGGATCAGAAGTAGATAAATCATCTAAAGAAAGATCTACAGAGATATCAACGTCCAGTTCATCTTTATAAGAAAGTTCGACATTAATATCAAGATCATTTATCTCTTTTCGAGAAACACGCTGTAAAATAAAGTTTTGAGCAGAAGATGATAAGAAATCAGAAATTTGATTCAAATCGTCCTGGCTCAACTTTTTAAGCTTATTTTTCAATTAATTACCCATCCCCGGGGTCAGTCCAGCGCCCTGCATGGCATCCTGTAAAGAAGCTTGCATTTCCTGGAGTTTTCCCATGACCCGCTCTTCCTGTCTTTTAATGGTTTTTTCTCTAAGTTGAAGTGTTTCCACTTTATCTTCGAGTTCAGTGTTTACATCTACTTTATTAACTTTAACCAGAAGATTTCCAGCAGATTTGTAAACCACAGCATCATCATCAGCTTTTTTGAGCTCTTCAAGAGCTTTCTGAGTTTCCTGAATTTGCATTTCGACGGTTTGCTTCTGCATGGATATGGCCTGAGCCTGTTGTTGAAGCTGTTGGAATTGGGATAGTTGGTGTTGAATATTTTGTGGGACTTCCATTTTATTCACCTCATAATCTTAAAGTAATTTAATTTTTAGTAATTAAAATTTGTTTTAATACTATAAATTTTTTATATCTTTATAATAATTTCATCAAGGATATATTTAAAAATTATATGCATTATTATGCTAATAAATTATTTTTATGCAATGAATTATTTAGGGTTTTCTTGATTAAGCTCAAAAACTTCCATAGATAACATTATCCATTTTATAGAAGAGTTTAAAGATGCCCGGAAAGAAGCTGAATCATTAGATTGAATTTTTATGAAAATAGATTTCCCATTAACAATCATTTCCATTGAAGATCGTTTAGAAGGGGAACTATTAATTTCAGGATTAACTGCATCAAATACTACCTGGGCCTGAGAGTTACTATCAAAAATTATTTCAATTTCACTTTCTACAGACTTTAAAGGAGTATTCTCAATCAATTTTAAGCATCTCCATACTCATGAACTGCCAGATTTGAAATTTTTAATAAAAATTTTGAATCCAGTACAGTTACCTTTTTTATCGAGAACCTCTAAAACAGCTTTATGATTTTTTTCTTCTTCATCAGAGTCTTTAATCCAAATACAATTGGATTCATCGGATAAAAAATCATCAAAATCAAGTTTATCCATTTTAGAAACATCTAAAGGTTTATCGTCAGATTCTAATAGTATATCTTCCAATATAGACATTTCTTTAACGTCGCATTTAAAAGATAAATCGTCCTTTTGAATATTAATCCTGTTTTCAGGCAAGGCCACATTAATAGTCATGGAAAGAATTTCCATACCTTCCTTATTAAAAAATGTAATCTTGCTGGGATTTCCATTATATTCAAAAACAACAGCTACGTATGAATATCCTGAATTTGCGGACTTCAAGAGAACATCTCTCATGCTCATTTTTCCGCGATTAATATATTCAGAATTTAAAACACGATTTAAATACTGACAAAAAGATCTAGTACGTTTAGAAGGTTTTCGAGAGGTTGTAATTAACATTAAAATTTCTCAAGTAGAATTTTTAGAATAAGTTAGGTAAATGATAAGGTAAGTAAATATTAAAAAATATTTCCTTATCTTCCTTTAATAGTCCTTTTAACAGTGGGAACTTCTTTGAATAAAATTCGGTACCTGCATCTAGGACATTTATTTTCCATATAACCCTTAGGGTCAATTACAGCTCCACACTCAGCACATTTATACAAATCATGAACCTCCAACAATCCTTTTTATGTTTCGGGTAGCAGTTTTACCCATAGGGGTAACTGGCGCATATGCTCCTCCAGTGAATACAGCACCGCACTTTCTGCAGTTCCATATACCACTGCTTACTCTTTTAACAGCAGGTCGATCACATGTAGGACAGACATGTTTCTTTTTCATGTTTTCTTCGATTTGTTTTACAGTCCTTTTGGCTTTACGACCGTATCTAGCACCAAATCTTCCTGTAATACCAACTTTTTTGGTTCTTGCCATTTGAATCACTCCGAGTAAATTTAATATTTCATGATAAGTTAATTCTCATCATTAACTATTCTCCAGGGATTAATTACCATAGAGAATGAATCACTGAATTAGTGATTAACACTGAAAAACTGTCAATACTGTAATTGTCAGTTAATGTATGATATAAAATAATCTTACTTAATTATAATTCAATTATATTATAATTCAATATAATTTCTAAATTGAAAACTTAGTAAAAATTACTTTATAATCGGGTAGTCTATTATGTCAACATCAATATAATCGACAAAATAATTTAGTAATTTAAAATATAAATAAAGAAATATTTAAATGTTAGGTTATTGAGGTTGAATTTGATGGTATTTATGGTAAGTGTTCCATCAATTCTTTAGTCTTTTCCTCAGTAAGTTTAACCGCATTCATTACTTCTTCTTTAGTCAATGGAGTTGCTCCACCTTTTTGCATGGCACAAATCTTTCCAGATTCAGTTATTCCTATGGAAAGACGGGCAGACAAAATTTCTTCTTCATCCAAAGATGGATCTAAAATCATTTGCTCACCAATTTTAGCAAAAGTGCACATTAAGGCCTTGTCTCTAATTGGGAGAGGTTCCTTGTTTTCATAATCAATGACTATTTCATCGCCTTCAACTGTGGCCTTTGGAATCTTGGTATTTAGTAGGGCGGCAACTGCACCTAAAACAGCAGCATCCATTAGATTTCCATCGTAATCCAGAATATGCAGATCAATGAATATCATCCAGACTTTCTTTCCTTCGATGATACATAGTTTTTCCAGATCAACCATCTGACTTTCCCTTATACAACGGTCAGTGACCCGGGACAGTTCCACAGATTTCTCATCTGGAGGTCCTGGTTCGAATTCTGGCGCAGCCATAGGCAGTAATTCAGAGTTAGTCATTATTACTCCCACTTTAGGGGTGTCAGGGAACGGTTCACCAAGCTGAGACTTTGTACCCACAATAATCTGAGAATTTCCAATTTTAACTCTTGCAGAACCTTCAGCTTTGGATATTACACCAGTTTCCAGTGAAATTTCACGGTATTCATCTAAAGCGCGACCATCAACCCTTTCAAGATTGTTGATAAGATCAGTTATGCTTTTGCGAGTGATTTCAGGAACAACATTCATTTTACTCACCATACCTCTTCTTCAAGGCTTCTTTTTGAATTTTACTAATGTCTTGGCATCCTTTTATTGCAAGATCAACCGCTTTTTCAAATTCTTCAGCAGTTAAGTTTCCATCACTTTGCAAGAGAGTAATTTCCCCACTACGAGGCATAATGGCTACGGGAACATCTGCTTGTCCATCTTTATCTTCAACTTCAGAAAGATCCAGAATGACTTCGTCATTGGCTTTACCTGCAGCACAAGCTACTACCATGTCCTTCATAGGAATACCTGCATCGGCCAGTGCCACTGATGCTGCAGTAATTCCTGCACATCTAGTTCCACCTTCTGCTTCTAAAACTTCAATGTATATCTCAATTAGAGATCTTGGATATTTTTCTAGAATTATTGATGGTTGGAGAGCCTCTGCAGTTATTTTAGAAATTTCCACAGATCTCCGGTCAGGCCCTGGCCTTTTCCTATCATCTACTGAAAAAGGAGCCATGTTATACCTGCATCGGATATAAGCCCTGTCCGGACGTTGGAATCTCCGGATATGAGATTCTTTTGGACCGTAAACGGCAACAAGTACTTTGTTTCCACCAAATTCTAAATATGCTGATCCATCAGCTCTTTCTAAAACGCCTGCTTCTATTTTCAAGGGACGTAGCTCATCAAAAGCCCTACCATCTTCCCTTGGCTTTGCCCCTAAATTTGTACCTTCTGTGATGATAATAATCACCTCTTAAGATTAAAATTAAATTTAGATTCAATTATTTTTCGAGGGAAAGTTTTTTTCTCTTCTTCTTCGGGTTTTTCCTCAGTTGAAGACTCGGTTGAAGCACTATCAGATTTTGAATTATCTTCAACTCCATTATCTGAATTTTCCTCGTTTTCATCCTGCGCCTCAGTTTCTTGTTCAGCACTTTCTCCCTCTCCAGCAGAATTATCATCCTGCGTGGTCTGATCTTCTAGATCAGATTCTAATTGATCTTTTTTTTGGTCTTTTAGACCTTCTTCATCATTTAAGTTTTCTGATTCATTTTCTGGTTCTTTTGAAACATGGTTGGATTCCTCAGAAATGGGAGTTGTCTCACCTTCTGTTTCTTCAGATTCAAAAGTTTCATCAATGTCTTCATCTTCTACTTTTTCACCAGTCAATTCAGCCAGTAAATCCCTAACTCGATCAGTTAATCCAGATGTGTGGGCTTGCTCTTCAATCATTTTTATGACTTTCTCAGCAATTCTTTCCATTTCTGGCTGTCCTTTAACCCATACCACACCGTTTTGACCAACAACAATGTCACAGTGCGTTTTGTCCTTGATCATGTTAATCATGGATCCTTTTTTGCCTATGAGTCTTGGTACCTTGGTAGGAGTAATATAAACGAGAATTCCGCCCTTAAATTTACCTAAACCACGGCCTTTTAATCCAAGTTTAACTTTTTTGACCTCATCAACATCAATGACTCTTAAGAAAAGAACATCACCAACATCAAAAACCTTTTCTAGTTCTCTTTTCTCTTTTCCAAACACTTCTGATGCTGGTAAAAGACCAGAGTAAGGTGAGTTTATGTCCAATCCCCACATAGAAAATCTAATATCGTTTATTTCTCCTATAACCACATCTCCTCTTTTAGGGATGTACTTACTTTGTAGAGGAATCACACTTATTTTCTTATTTCTTATGGAAACTAATCCTACAACAGAAGAGCATATTTTGTTTTCTTCCCTGAATGTTCCCCTGCCCGCGTGAAAATCGTCTTCCGCCAGCACTTCACCAGGAACAACAAGGTCCTTATCCTTTACTAATATCACATTATGCCTCCTTTCTTATATGAAGACCATATAAAATCGGGAAAAGAAGAAGTCATTTGATAACTTTAGTATCCACATCCCCGCCAGTAATTTCACTCATTTTTTGGTGGAAACTATCTTGCAGGCCTCCAGGGATTTCAACCACAGCTATCCATGATCCGTCCTGCTGCCATTCTTCCTTATATATTTTCCCAAATTTAGATATGGCACTGTAAGCACCCCCGGCAAATTCACCAGGAATTCTAACTGCCATTTTCACCTTTTCAAATCTAATTGGTATTTTAATCCGAATAGCTTTTAGAACAATGTTTATCTGTTCATCTACAGTTTTAAATGGATCAATGTGAACTTTTGCCTCTTCCATGGCCTTTTCAATTCTCTTTGGTGGATGAGGAAGACCAGTTTGAGGATTAATAGCTTCTCTAGCTATTTTAGCAACTATTTGTTTGTGCTTATCCTCTTGCATTTCCCTGCGCTGTTGGGCAGTGAGCTGGATTTGTCCCTTCTGGATTATTATCTCAGCAACTTCCAGAGCATCCGTGCTTTGAAATACTTTAAGCATACCTTCCTCAGACGCTTTATCACCCTTTTTAGCATCTTTAAAAATTTCCTCCACTGCGAGAACTGTTTCTATCTCTATCCCAGACTCATTAGATCCTTTTCTATATTCTGCAGAAAGATCAGGATCCACTAATATCTCGAATCGTTCCCCATGGGATTCCAAACGGGCAATAACTGCATCTTCAAGATTAACCATGTTTTACTCCTCTTCCTCCTTCTCCTTTCTAATGAGAAGTTCTTCAACATGATCTTTAATTTCTTCTTCAGACAATTTCCGGTACTTTTTGTCTTTAACATCAATTACTGCTATTTCAGCACTTTCAGGAGTAGTTTTTCCTTCAGTGGCTTCGTAAACAGCATCTAAAGCCAGTTCAATAGCATCGGTTAGAGTCATATCTTCTTCATATTTCTTTTCAAACTCTTCCATGGCCACTTGTCTTCCAGCACCTATAGCAGTTGCTTTGTACTCGATTAAAGCACCGCTGGGGTCAGTTTCAAACAATCGGCACCCTTTACCATTTACTCCACCAATAATTAAAGCAGATCCAAAAGGACGCACCCCGCCATGCTGGGTGTACATTTGTTTCATGTCACAAATTTTTTTGGACAGAGTTTCAACACGAATAGGTTCATTATAGGTTATTCTGTTAACCTGCGCCTCTATTCGAGCTTTTTCAATTATAGCTCTGGCATCTGCCACCAAACCTGATGTAGCAGCACCAACGTGTTGGTCGATTTGGAATATCTTTTCAATTGATTTAGGTTCGACCAGTTTGCTTGTGGGTCTTTTATCCACAACAAGCACTATTCCTTCGCTTGACTTAACACCTAATGAAGTTGTGCCTCTTTTTACGGCCTCTCTTGCATACTCAACCTGAAATAGTCTTCCATCCGGACTAAATACAGTAATGGCCCTATCATATCCTGCACTTTGAAGTGGTTGCATATGTATACCTCTCTTTTTTATCTATCTTATGAAAATGATTTTTAGTCTATGACCAGTATCCTAATTGAATCTTAAAATACTGTTTTTTTAAATCAACACTTGATTTAAATCAATTTAATTAATTTGTTTATTCTGTGTATTTATGTTATGGTCTTGATTTAATAAACTTTTGTGTTGCAGAATGAATGGTTCCAGATAAACCAAGTGTGTGAAAAACAACTTTATTCCCATGAAAATTGTTTACAGAACACAATGCTGCCCTGACTTTATCTTCATCTCCACGGTTACAGTGCAAAATTCCTTTTATAATAAAATCACTATCAGTGGACCCACAATCCCATTTTCTCATTAGCCAGAGCCGGAATCTGCTTGTTTCACATTCCCCATGAAGCTTAAGACATGCTCCCCAAATCAAATTAACCATATCTTCACGATTAATAGGTTTTTGGGACATTAATTCAAATGCTATGTATCTTTTTGATCCTCTGAGTGTAGGGGGCAGTATTTTAAGTTTCATTTGATCATCTGTAATTTTGATATAATTCTATCCGCATATAATCATTGGAATATGGAATATAATATCCATAATTCTATTATTTATTCACAATCTATATTTCATAAGTCCATAATTAAATTCCATTGATTAATCAGGTTATTTATCAATCGTAAAATCCATTGGAACTTTTTTAGCTCCGACCACAATAATATCATTCCTTTTCTTGTTAAAGTTGACTATGTCCGGAGGATTGCTGGAAATGGCCAGATGTGCTTCTTCTTTATTTAAACCAAAGCATTGACTAAATGCAATCAAATCACGTGGATTTCTCATATCATAAATAGAAACCGCACCACTGCCCATAATTAAAGGGAATTTAAATTTTCTCTGTAATTTTATTATTTCCTGAAAATGAGCCATTATTTTTGACCGGAGAGGAGATCTTGCTCTTAACAAATCGCAGACATTTAATTCAATGGCCACATTATTTTTTGCAGCTTCTTTAGCAAGTACATGGTTTATTCCACAATCTCTACGTTTATAATAAGGTCTTGAAAGAATATCAAGTTTTATATTCTCACAAGCAGCCCTGTTTATTTTTAAATCTCCACCAACTGCCACCAATACATTGGTTTTTTTCCTTGAATTCCTTATCTGTTTTTTCAGGTCTTCAGCATTTTTGGGAAAAATCTTAATCCCGGCAATGACTTCAAAATTTCCACTACTTTTTAATTTTAAATCAGAAGAAGAAGAAGAAGAAGAAACTTGATTTAAATCAAAGTTTGGATTTGATATTAAGTTAATTTCATTCTCAATCTCAGCCAAATATTCTTTTGATTCAAGGTAGTCCTCTTTAGAGTATAAGAGCGAAACACCAGCATATCCTAATCTTTTTGCTTCATGAATTAATTTTTTATCGGATTTGTAATTTCTTCCCTGAATATGAAAATCGTAAAACTTCAATTTGATCAGATAATCCCTGGGCAAGGCCCATTTATAGAAATTTAAGTGAAATATACTCTAAACAGTATTAAATTTAGATTTATTTTAAATGATAATTAAATAATAATTAGAAAATTGATTATGAATTATTTTATTATCATATTATTAATTGTGAATAGTGATTTTAAATATTAATTTTATAAATAAATAATATTATTGTTTAAGAAAATGACGAAGAGAAATAATAAATAAATTTCTTGACAATTTAATCAATGCCCAATATTTCATGGGCAATTTTAATGGCCACGTCTTTTTTGGCAGGGTATGCTGCAATTTTTATTCTAACATGGATAGAATCGCCATGTTCAACCACTTTCCAGTGCCCATTTAATGCTTCCTGTTTATCAAATCGCAGGAAAAAATTTCCTTTATCATCCATTTTCTTTTCAAAATCATGAGAAATTTTTAATTTATCATCCGTTTCCATTTCTTGAAGTTTCTGAATAAATTCTTTGATTTCTCTTTTTTTAGTTATTTTTTGACTTAATATAGTAACTGGATTATTATAGTAGCCTTCAGTACGTTCTATCTCAGGTTTAGCATGAGAAAATATGGTTTCTAATGATTCTTCAACCTTTTCCTCAATTTCTGTTGCCTGAATAAAAACCCTATATGAAATATTGTGGATCATTGTATCAATTACAGTTATTTTAAAATTTTTTTATAAATAATTTTAGATTTCCGTGCTATCTGTCAAGTAATTATCTTGTTAAAATAGTTGAATAAATGATTAATAATAGTTAATAAGGATTATAATTTAATATTCTGATTAATATTCTGAAAATAGTAGAAATGGATAATTAAGATAAAAAAGAGGAAAAAATAAGAAATCTTAAAAGATTATCTTAATTTTTCAGCACCTTTTCCTTTATTACGGAGTCCTCTGGACTTTTTACCTTGACTGGTTAAGCCACGGAAAGCCCGTCCGGTGTGTTGTTTTTCACAAATCCAGTTAATTTTAGGATCCTTTTTAATAACAGGGTGGTTCGGGTCAACTAATATGACTTCATAGAATTTGAATTTTCCATCCGCCCATACCCAGTAAGAATTTAACACTTCCATATTTGGGAATTTTCTAGCGACTCTCTCTTCAGCAATCCTTTGTATAGACTTTTTAGGAGTAATCTTTTTGACACCCATTCTTTTAGGCCTACGACCTGCTTTGAATCGGGATTTTCGTCGTCCACCACGCCTAACGCGAGTTCGAACAACAACGTATCCTTTTTTGGCCTTGTAACCTAGTGATCGAGCTCTGTCGATACGGGTTGGTCGGTCAATTCTTTGAATTACGCTTTCTTTTCTCCATTGAGGAGCTCTTTCCCACATAAGTTCTCTTACATAGGAATTGTCTGGATTTTTCCATGCGTCTCTTACATATTTATACATTAATAAACACCTCTTGTTCAGCTTGCGCCACATCCATGGGACTTTGTCCCAAAAAGAGTCTTTTCTCGCCAAAATTGACGGTGATAAATATTAGTTAGGAGTACTTAAAAAGGTTTTGTATTTAATAGGGATTGATATGGGGATATTATAAAATTTAAAAAAATTTTATATGAAAATTTTTGTTAGCTTTTATTTAGCTTTTATTATCTTAAATAATGAATTTTATCAGAATTAAAAAACTAATTTAAACCTGAATTTACCATTCAAATAATTTCTATGGCTATTAATATCATTTTAGAACCTTTTTGACCAATGTGAATCTGACGAGCATTTATAAGTATTTTATTTGACTGAATCTGTGGTAAATCAATTTCAAAATCGTAAAGTTCTTTCTTTTCTGGTAGAATTTTCTCCAGTAAATCCCTTAACATGGGTAAGTCCCATTCTCCTTCACCCAGTTTGAAGAGTTCTTTGCCCTCTACTTCACCATGGGCCATTTTAAACGTTTTATAAAATGATTTGTTTGCAGAAATAATTTTCATCTCATCATCCAGCACCAGCAATGGTTCACGAACTGTATCTACTATGCTTTCTGAATAGTTTAGAGATTCCTGCAATTTTTCCTGGATTTTTTTACGATTAGTGATGCTGGCAAAGGTTAACACCGCTCCATCGATCACGTCTTGAGAGGTTTTGTAGGGCATTATGCGCATGGAATACCATTCTCCATTTACAGTTTGCACTTCCTTTTCCTTAAAAACAACTCTTTTTATAACATTTCTAATATCTTCTGTCAGTTTATCATACTTTAAATTAGAAACAATATCACTAATTGGGCGTCCCACATCCGAATCTATCATTTTAACGATTTTAATTGATTCCGGAGTGAATCTCCGGATATTAAGATTTTTGTCCAGGAATATGGTAGCAATTTCAGTGCTATTAAACAGGTTTTCCATATCATCATTGATAATGGACAAATCGTCAATCTTCATCTGTAACTCATTATTAACCGTGGAAAGTTCCTCATTAATTGACTGCAATTCCTCTTTAGATGTCTCCAACTCTTCATTAGTACTTTGGGATTCTTCATTCATGGATTGTAGCTCTTCATTGGCCGATTTAAGCTCTTCATTGGAAGTTTTCATCTCCTCAATGGTAATATCCAGCCGCTCTTTGGTTAACTTAATCTCATTTTCAAGTTTTTTGATATGTTTGTTACTGTTGGAAATCAAATCTGGCTTTAATTTGTCAATTTTTTCGTCATTATGGGACTCTGAATCCTCAAAAGATACAATTAATAGTTTTTCAGCAAATTCGGGGCCAATTATGGGCTTAACTCTAATATTAATAAAGCTATATTCCCCATTGCTTTTAAAACGAACACCTTCCACTAAAACCTCTCTTTTCTTGGAAACTGCAGCTTGAATAGTAGAATTCAAATCAAACTCAAGACCCTCCCGAGCCATTTCCAAAATATCAAATTTAGCTCTGCCCTGGGCTGGCTCTAGATAATTACCTAAACGCCCGTGAATATAAAGTATTTCACCGAATTCATTAATTATAACTGATGGTGGGGCGTAGATTTTCAACAATTCATTTTCAGCCAGACGGGTTATGTTAGAAACCACCATGCCCTTTGCTTCTTCAAAATTAAGGTCCATGTCCTGGGCTAATGGAATCTGATTGGGTATAGGATGTTCTGTCACATATCTAAGTGCAAAATTGGTTGATTTAACACACTTGAATATCTTCCATTTCTTATCAATAACTGAAAATGCATCTATAAAATCCCCCAAGTTCTCAGATGGTCCCAAAAATAGTATACCATTATTATTAAGAGAATAATTAAAATTAGAAAGCGCTTTTTGTTGAGATTCACTTTTAAGGTATATTAAAAGGTTTCTACAAGATAAAATGTCTATTTTAGTAAATGGAGGATCTTTGAGAACATCATGTGGTGCAAAAACCGCCATTTCACGGATCTCATTTTTTATAACGTAAAAATTGTCTTTCTGAATAAAATATTTTTTTAATCGTTCAGGGCCAACATCTGTGGAGATCTGACCTTGATATGTACCGGAACGTGCTGTTTTAATTGCATTCCTATCTATATCGGTACCAAATATCTGTACCTCAAAAGTTTTCCCTGATTCTTCCATCAGTTCCTTTATTATTATGGCAATGGAGTAAACTTCCTCTCCTGTTGAACATCCGGAAACCCACACCCGAATGCTATCGTAATCAGATTTTTCTTCCATGAGGTTTTTTAAGGCATTTTTTAGAGAATTAAAAGCATTTGAATCTCTAAAAAAATGAGTAACATTAATTAAAAGTTCATTGAATAAAATATCAATTTCATGGGGATTTTCACGTAAATATAGAAGATACTCACTCAATTTTTCAATCTGATGGATATTAATTCTACGGGCAATACGACGATTAACTGTGCTTTCTTTGTACAGAGAAAAATCATGACCTTTCCTGTTTCTAATAAGCATCAAAATCTTGTTCATTACATTTGTTGTCTCTTCTTCCGGAGTGACTATTTTTTTAATACTTATTCGGGACGAATTTACATAGGAAATGAGCTTCTCAGGAATTTCTTCAGGAGCTAATATAAAGTCTACCATTCCCGTTTTTATGGCACTTTGGGGCATGCCTTCAGAATTAGCCGTAAGTGGATCCTGGGCTATTACCATTCCACCCTCTGCTTTAACTGCTTTCAAACCTATTGAACCGTCGGTTCCAAAGCCAGAGAGAATAATGCAAATAGAATTTTCCCCCTGGTCCTTGGCCAGATTATTTAAAAAGAAATTAATGGGTAACCTCAGGCCATGGGGCGCTATTGGTTCCATTAATTGCAGTTTTCCATTTATAATACCCATATCTTTGTTAGGAGGAATAATATGTAGCTGGTCTGGTTCTAAAATCATTCCGTCTTCTACTTGAACCACTTTTATATTGGCATAGTTACTCATTAGATCTACCAGAGCGCTATCATGAGTTGGATCCAGATGCTGTACCAGGACAAATGCCATGCCGGTTTTTGAAGGTAAAGCACTAAACATTTTTTTAAGTGCATCCAGTCCTCCAGCAGATGCTCCAATTCCAACAACTGGAAACTTATCAAAAAGATTTTGACTACTTTCTTCTTTATTTTTTCTTTCTAGCTTTTTAGCCATTTTAGACCACTCTTGACCAATAATTGAGCATATCCATTAAAATTCGGAATTATTTTTCACCTAATTTAAAATTTGTATTAATATGAAAATTATTTAAAAATTTTATTATATTAAAATTTAAGAAAATTTATTTTTTATAATCTAATATTGAATTTATTGTGTATATTATTAATTATATCCTTAATTTATTATATCATTACTAAATAATAGGTATTAATGTAAAAATGGGATATTGAATGGGATAATAATAGTAAAAATGTTAGGAAAACTTGGGAAACTTATTTGAAAAAAATGTTTATTTTTATTTTATTTTCGAATTTTGAACAAAATTTATTATGCTTGAGCCCCAAATAAATATGAGTTATATTTTAGGTTGAGTTGTATTTTAGGTTTAGAGGGTTTTATGGATAAGAATCTAAAAATGGATAAGCTTCGCCAAAAAGCTGAAAAAGTGGTTCAAAATCAGATTAAGGATCTGGCTACCGATAATGAAATAGTCCACGAACTACGAGTTCATCAGATTGAACTGGAAATACAAAACGAAGAACTTAGGGAAGCTCAGATTAAGCTGGAAGATTCCAGACGAAAATATTTTGAACTTTACAATTTTGCCCCTATTGGATATTTTACACTGGATGAAAAAGGAATAATTTTAGATGTTAATCTCGCAGGTGCCGGGCTTTTAGGCGTTGAAAGAAGTAATTTAAATAAAATTGCTTTAATAAATTTTATTGCTTCAGAACATCGCCAAATGTTTTATCAACATTTAAAAAAGGCCAGAGAAACAGGAGTTAAACAGGTAACTGAGGTCAGATACCTGAAAAAAAATAATGATTTTTTTTACTCACACATGGAGACCCTTCCGATCCTTGATGAAATAGGGAATTTTAAAGAGTTCAGAATAGCGCTAGCCGATATTACCAAAAGGAAAAAAGCAGAAAATTCACTCCAGAAAAGTGAAAAGCGATACCTTGAATTTTTCAATAATCCCCTTATGGGATTTGCCCTATGTGAAATAATTACGGATAATAATGATCAGCCTGTGGACTTCGTTTATCTGGATGTGAACCATGCCTTTGAAAATTTCACAGGCCTGAAAAAAGAAGATGTTTTAAATAAGAAAGTTACCAGTGTTCTTCCATATGCAGAAGTTGCGGATATTATTGAAATTTGTGGTAATGTAGCATTAACTGGAGAATTTGCTAATTTTGAGTATCCAATCCCAAGTCTAAACAAATATTATGAAGTTGCTGCATTTTCACCCCGTAAAAGGCAATTTATAGCATTTTTTACCGACATCAGCGAAAGAAAACTTTGGGAAAGTCTGGTAAAAAAACGTGGCAATGAGCTTTCAAAGATTAATACTATGTTAAATGTTGAAATTGGGGATCATGAAAAGGCAGAAATGAAATTAGAACGGATTATAGGCAAATTAGAAGTTTCGAATCAGGAGCTGGAACAATTTGCATATGTATCTTCCCACGACTTAAGGGAGCCTTTAAGGATGATAACCAGTTTTCTCCAGCTACTGGAAAAACGATACAAAGGCCGTTTAGATGAAGATGCTGATGAATTCATAACCTTCGCCGTAGAAGGGGCTAAACGTATGGATGCTATGATAAATGATCTTTTAGAGTACTCCAAAATAGGAAATCAAGAAAGAGATTTCAATTACATAAATTGTGAAAAAATCCTGGAAATAGTCTTAATGAACTTAAAAACTTTAATAGAAGAACATGAAGTTATCTTCACCCACGAAGCCTTGCCTAACATCTATGCTAATGATCAATTAATGATTCAATTGTTCCAGAACATAATAAGCAATTCCATTAAATATCAAAGTGAAAAAAGGCCTGAAATCCATATTTCAGTAGAAAAAAAAGAAAAAGAACATGTTTTTTCTATAACCGACAATGGAATAGGTATTAACTCAAAGCACCTTGAAAGAATATTCATCATATTCCAGCGTCTTCATACCCGGGATGAATATGAGGGAACAGGCATTGGACTGGCTATCTCACAAAAAATAGTACATTTACATGGTGGAAAAATTTGGGTCGAATCAAAACCAGGCAAAGGAAGCACCTTCTATTTTACCATACCCTTTAAAAATACCATGAAATACCCAGAATAAAACCCATGAAGCTTAATTTCTAAAAATAATATCCAAAATTAATTGATTCTTATCTAAGCTCTTTTATTCTTTTTTAGATATTTATTTTAGTTATTTATTTTAAATATTTATTGTATTTCTATCGTATTTTGAACAATTTAATATTTAATAAATCATTAAAGGCCCGGTGGACCAACCAATAAGCACTAATTATCAGATGCAACATAAATAAAATATTGGAAAGCCATAGCCATCCATTATCCTAAATTAAATGAATTTAAAGGCGTTTCAACACCCCAATATATGGTTTTTAGATTGCATCTAAACAGTGGAAAATTAGAAATAGTATTAGCGAGGATATTGATTAAATTTAGTTTTTAAAATATCTTGAGCAGTTGAAGCGTCATTAAAAGCTTTTATACGTAATATTTCAGCATTATCAAGATCAGAGGATTCGTCCAATTCCATCAATTCTAAAAATATTTTTTTAGAAGATTCATTATTTTTTTCTGCGCTCCTCAAATGCATACGATGGGCAGAAGCTGATAAATTCCCTTTAATCCGGTTAATTTTTATCTGAATAGAACGTGTAATGACGTACCCCTCCACTGCAGATGGGATGATTTTTACTGCATGCCATTTTTTATATGAAACCGTGTCTGGAAATTCAGATTTACCTTTTTTAAGTTTCTTTTCCAGGTCTTTAAGCCATTTAGAACCTTCATTTAGTTTATCTTCAACTATTTGAAGATCTTCCTCTGGCAAATTAGCATTCCTAGATCGTACCCGGGCTAACTCTAATCGGGAAAGTGTTTTTTCGGCACTTGCCATATAATAATCTATATTTTTTTCAAGTATTTCTGCTGATCCCGTTTCATCACGACCTTGCAGATACCCCATAATCTGGGATGTATCGACACCTTTTAAAGTTCGATAACTCATTCCCCCAGCTTTTTCTTCATAATTTTGAGACATTTAGCAACCACCAGCAAGTTATAGATATAAATTCAGTCTTATTTTTAATTTAGATTTTTAAAAAGTGAATTAATATATAATTTTGTTATTAAAGAATTATTTAGTTTTTAAGAATAACTAAATACTATTTATTTTACTCAGTTAAATATTCTATTGTATCCTTCTATTTTATCCAGATTAAGAATACAAAATTAATTAGATTAATTTTATTTAATTTATGATTAATAGGCAGCATCTTATTAAAAAAATAAGAATTTGTATGTGAAATTATCTTCACATTTATTCTTCTAATTCGTATAGTATTTTCATTGCTTTTACAAATGGTGGATTACCAGCAGTTAAAAGAACAACACGTAGAACATCAACAATTTCGTCTTTAGTTGCTCCAAATTCCCTAATAGCACTCATCATCTGTTTTTTCATGGCCCTATCATCAGAACTAGCTGCAGTAATAGCTAATGCAATTAATTTCTGAGTTTTATAGTCCAGAGACTTTCCAGTAAAAGCAGCTTCATTTAATTTAACAACGGCATCGTATATGTCAGGATAATCTTTTTTTACGTGGGCCATTCCTTTACCATAAAAAACATCTTCTTTCATGGAATCCCTCCTTAATATATTACATTACACTTATATGTCCCCTATCTTATTTAAATTTTTGAAGTTATTATAAGATTAATTATTTAACATGGATTTAATAATTTAATAATAGATTAATACCAGAAATCTACTTAAAACCTATAAAAAAGTTTCAACAGGTTTTTTAGATACTTAGATATTTTAAACATATGATTATTTTAATTTATTTTAATTAATTTATTTCATCAATTTTTTTTTGAAGTCTTAATGTATTTAAATAGTTGAATGAATATATGATACGTTTTATTACGTGTTCAATCTAATTTATATTAAAAATAGGTGAAATTTTGAAAAACAAAAATGATAGTGAACAATCAAAGAAACTGTTAAATTATGCTTATAACTGTAAATTAGACGATTTAATTGGTTTACTTAAAGAAATAGAATTAGAACTGGAAAAACATAAAGATAACCAGACGGCATTGCGAGCTAAAAGAGTTGTTACCAGTAGAATGGCTTCAGCAAAAAGCTAATAGCTAATAGATTATTTTTTTCTTTAATTATAATATCTTAATTAATATAATTCTATACACTCAAAAACCTATTTATAACCCGTGAAGGTGTCAATATGTATCCTGAAAAATCAGAAGAATTCGTCAGAATATCCTTGAAAATCTCAAAAGAATTGTTAGCGGATTTTAGTGAACATGCCAAATCTCAAGGCTATCAAAGGCGAGACCAAGCCCTAATTGATCTTATTAAGAAAGAATTAGGCGAAAATTAATATTCTAAATTAAATCTTTATATCCCCATAATTTCTAATTCATCAATTAATTAATCAGATATTTACTAAGATTTAATATTTTTATTCTAATTTGTAATTTATTATAATTTATCTAATTAATTTCAATATTTGTAGTTCAATGATTTATCCAATAATTAAAAAAACATAAAATTAGTTATTTATGATTAAAAAATTTAAAAAAACTATTTTTTCTCAAGCAAATCCTTTAATGCTTGAATTTCTGACTTAATATCATTCAGATCCTGATGAATATGGTCAATATTCTCTTTTTTAGGTATAGAATTACTTATATGTTCAATTTTCTCTTCAAGATTTTTTACATATTCTGAGTTTTTCCGGGATAATTTGTCACTTTCGTGCCTGAATTTATCCATTAAGGAGGAGGTAGTAGCCGCAGTCAATAGACTGGTTATTCCAATTGCACTCAGCATAGAAATAACCCCGATTAAACGGCCAGTTTGAGTGTAAGGAATAATATCTCCGTAACCAACAGTAGTAATTGTCTGGATAACAAACCAAAAAGAGTCTTCAAAATTAGAAACATGGGGATTGACACCATTTTCCGCCAGAAAAAAAGTTATGGAAGAAATAATAAGAACCGCTAAAAAGAATGAAAATCCATAAACCAGCCTGCTTTTTTCTACAAACTCGTCAACATATTTTCCTACCTGTCTGATAGCAAAAACCAATGCCACTACTTTAATCAAGTTCAAAACTTTAATAATTAGCAGGTTACTGTTTAGACCCAGTAAATCCAGGGCAATGAAATAAAATGGAATTATAACTATAAAAAGGTTCCAATTTCTTTTCAAATACAGTTTAGGGTCTTTTGCTTTTCGCATTTGAATTATGTATCCAATTAAAAGCAAAATACTGGTAAAAAGATCAAAATAAGCAATAATTTGAGGGCTTCCTGCTCTGAAAGGTATTAAACTGCTGGTTAAAAGCAAAAACCCATCTATTATTATAACACTAATAAATAAAATTTCCAGTAGCAGTTGCAGCCTCCGATTCATAATTTTACTATTAATATTTACAATAAATATCTTTTTTGATAAAAAACCAATTAATAATGAATTAGATTCAATTTTACTTAAAATTCGAAAAATTTAATTATCATATGAATAGTTAGTCATATAATGAAAAAAATGTAACAAACTGAAGGATGAAAATGAATATAAATCTGAAGGATAAACTGAAGAATAATATGAAGAGTACAATTAGGATATAAATAAAATTAGGATATAAAATTCACAAAAAGTAAATTAATATTGACTTTAATTGTTGTCATTTAACTGAAAATTTTAGGAGTGAAAAAATGTCATTTTTCTCATTAATTCTAAAAAATCCATTTAGAAACAAAACCAGGAGCGCATTGGCCATAGTAGGCATAGCTATTGGAATAGCCACCATTGTAGCACTGGGTATAATAACCGACGGCCTGAAAACATCAACAGAAGAAACCTTAAAAGCAGGTGGATCTGATTTTTCAGTAGTAGAATCCAATGTGTCAGATATGTTTCTAAGTAAGATAGATGAAAGTTATATTGAAAAAATAAAATCAGTTAATGGGGTTGAGGATGCAGTGGGGGTTTTAACTGCCATACAACCTATCGGGGGAAATCCTTATTTTGTTTTAATAGGAATAGACCCAAATAAATTAGATATTAGTAATATAAAAATTACTGAAGGAAAAGCATTCTCCAATGGGAGTGCTAAAGAAGTTATTATTGGAAAAGTAGCTTCAGAAAAACTAAATAAAAGTATTGGCGATACTTTAACTCTAAATAATGAAAAATACAAGATTACTGGAATATTTGAAACTGGGGACTTGCAGCAGGACGGTGGAGCCTTTTTATCCCTGAATAACCTTCAAGAGATTGAAGATAAACCAGATAAGGTCACCATGATCTATGTTAAGATTAAAAAAGATGCTAATGTAGATGAAGTCACAAAAACTATTGAAGACAAATATGGAAGTGATGTAACCACCATTGCCTCTTTAGAAGACCTGCAAAGTGTAGACCAGGGGTTAAATACCATAGACACCGCTTCATGGGCCATATCCATTTTAGCAATAGTTATTGGGGGAATTGGAGTTATAAACACCATGATAATGTCTGTTTTCGAAAGAACCAGGGAAATTGGAGTTTTAAAGGCAGTTGGGTGGAAAAACAGGAGAATATTAGGCATGATTCTGGGAGAATCCATCGTATTAACCCTGGTGGCCGGTTTTGTTGGTTCCATTATGGGAGTCCTGGCCATCCAAATATTACTGCCACTGGGGATGGAAGGATTTATTAAACCTGTTTATAGTAGTGACGTGTTTATTAGAGGATTTTTAGTCGCCCTTATAGTGGGACTGATAGGAGGATTTTATCCGGCCTATCGAGCCAGTAAATTACCACCAACGGAGGCTCTGCGCTATGAATAATCAAAAAACATCAGAAAACGATGCTATTAATCAAAAATCCAGTTCAAACATTGTTGAGATAAAAAATCTCAAAAAAAGTTTCGATCACGGTAAAATTACTGCATTAAATGGTCTTAATCTAGAAATAAAAGAAGGTGAATTTGTATCAATTATCGGACCCTCGGGGTCTGGTAAGTCCACCCTTTTAAACATGATTGGAGCACTTGATAAAGCAGATGCAGGGAATATTACTGTTTCAGGAATTGATTTAGTAAGAAAGAAGGATTTGAGTGATTTTAGATCACAGGAGATTGGATTTATCTTCCAGTTACATAATTTGATTCCTAATTTGAGTGTTCTGGAAAATGTAGAAATTCCCATGTTCGAGAGTAAGATTTCTGCAAAAGATATGCGGAAACGTGCCTTGGAGCTTCTAGATTATGTAGGGCTTTCTGATAAAATAAAACGAAAACCGACTGAACTTTCAGGTGGGGAAAGACAACGAGTGGCCATAGCCAGGGCCCTGGCCAATAAGCCTTCAATTATTCTGGCTGATGAACCTACTGGATCACTGGATTCAAAAACAGGCCAAATGATCTTGCAAAGGTTAAAAGAATTGCATGTGGAGGAAAATGTCACTCTGGTAATAGTAACCCACGACATGAATGTGGCCTCCCTGGCTGATAGGACCATAGAAGTTCTGGATGGACAGGTTCAGAACTAATTTTTTATTTTTTCCTTACATTTTTTATTTAATTAATCAATTTTTATCTATATCCTATTTTTAAACTTCAATGAGCTGTAAATCAATAATTCTGGTTTATTAAATATTTCTAAATAACTTTCTAAGTAAGAATAAATTAGAAAAATAAATTAATAATCAAAAATAAAATATATTCTATGACTGGTGCTAAAAAAAGAATTGCCTGGGGAATTACTGGTGCTGGAGAGAAACTTCCAGAAACTTATGCTATTATGAGAGACATTAAAAAACGCTACCAGGACGAAGTGGAAATCAGAGTATTTATTTCAAAATCTGGAGATCAGGTCGTTAAATATTATGGAATATACCGGGATCTGGAAACTAGCTTTGATAATGTGTGGGTAGAAATTAATGCCAATTCACCATTCCTGGCCGGACAAATACAATTAGGTAAATTTGACTTCATGCTCATTGCTCCGGCAACATCTAACACCGTGGCCAAAATATCCCTTAGAATTGCTGATACTTTATTAACCAATGCTGCAATTATGGGCCAAAAAGCAGGTGTGCCTCTACATATTATGCCTTCTGACTTTAAAGAAGGAATTGTAGTAACCCAACTTCCTAATGGAAAGGATTTAGAACTAAATATTACAAAAGAAGATGTAGAACATGTGGAAAAATTAGGCAATATGAAAAACACCCACGTATTTGAACACCCGGAATATATCTATGATATATTTGAAAAATTATTGGAATCAGACAAATAAGTTCCTATTATTGCCTTTTCCAGAATGGAATTTGAAAAAACGGGACTAAATAGAATATTAAATAAATTTATATTATTTTTTTCATTTCATTTTGAACTTCCTTTCAAAAAAGAATAGAAATAGTGCTAATAGAATTATTGAGTAAATTAAACTTAATTAACACTAACCTGGAATTATATAACTTTTGAAAATAACCTTTTTTATTAAATTTCCTGGAAAGTTACAGCATAACCCCATACAGATTCCCTTTCCGGTCCTTCCTCTTCAACGAATGCATTGGTTCCTTTAAAATAGCCTTCGACTGGACCTGTGGATGAAATATCCATAGTAAGAGGTTCCATATCAACCATAGTCTCAAAAAAGCCCATTATCCTGGAAACTTCTTCTTGAAGTCCTCTAAATTCCACTGTAATCGTTCCAGTTTGTCTGATTTTTAAAGTAACCATATCTTGTGGGACTTCCAAACTCTCGCCAACTTTATTCACATTAGTATTTTTAGTAAAAATAACATTTCCTTCTAATTCACCCATATAATTCCCCCTGAAAATTTATTTTTAGTAATCAATCCCCTTGTAATAATAATTTTGTATTTAAAAATATATAAAATATTTCAAATTGAAATCATAAATTTAAACATAATAATAGAAAAATAAATTAAAAAATTCAAATTTCAATATTTAGAAAATAATTATGGATAAAGAACTGGATAGAAAATTATAAAAAATTAAATCCTTAAAATTTATATCCAATATCCCGAAGGAATTTCTTCCGATAGGCCATATCATCCTCATTTTCGATTCGCTTAGGCCTAAATCCATCAATTACTCCAATAATCCCATTTCCCTGATCACTTTCAGCAACTAAAACTTCAATGGGATTGGCTGTAGCACAGAATACATTCACGACCTCAGGGACATCTTTTATGCGCTGTAAAATATTGATGGGAAATGCTTCTTTCATAATAATTAAAAAAGAGTGGCCGGCAGCTATTTCAAATAATTTTTCACTTGCCATGAGCTCTATCTCAGAATCATTGCCAGCATATCTAATTAAGCAATCTCCCGAGGCCTCTGAAAATGCTAAACCAAACTTAGCACCGGGTACTGTATTTACAATGGCTTCATAGAGATCTTCAACAGTTTTTATAAAGTGGCTCTGTCCTAGAATTATATTATATCCTTCAGGAACTTCAATTTTAATTTTTTTAATTTCCATTTTATCACCCCAATAATAAACCCAAATAAATAATATAAAAATACGAGATTTAATTCAATTCCAATAATTCGATTCTAATTCCAATAATTATCCTGTAATTATCAGATATTTATTTGTAGTTCATCACTAAAATTTTTTTAAAATATATGTTAATTAACCATGAACTTAGAAAATTATACAAATAAATAGATTAATACAAATATTTATATGAGAAAAAAAATTTATCATTAATAATCATTATATATCTTCATTACAATATTGTTAGTATAAAATCAATATAAGTTGCTATAAATTCAATACAGAATTTAAAAATCATATTTTTTTAGATTATATCATGGTTATTGTCTTCAAATATTTCTAAAATGTCAATCTAAAAAACTATTTCATATAAATGAGGTGTGGTTATGCAAGAAAAAAGCAAAGAGATCGGTTCCAGAGTAATGGAGCTTAGAGAACTATCAGATATCAATGTTGATGAAATGGCTCAAGATCTGGAAATACCAGTGGAAACCTATCAAAAATATGAATCTGGGGAAGAAGAAATCCCTGCCAGTGCTCTCTATGAAATTGCAAATAAATTTAAAGTTGATTTAGGTCTTTTACTGACTGGAGAAGAAACCAGAATGCACATTTTCACAGTAACCCGTAGGGAAAAAGGGGCTGCTGTAGAAAGACAAAAACAGTACAAGTACGAAAATTTAGCCGAGAAATTCATTCATAAGAAAGCAGAGCCATTTATAGTTACAGTAGAGCCCAAAAAAGATCAGGAAAAACCATCCAAAAATACCCACCCGGGACAGGAATTTAATTATGTCCTGGAAGGAAGTATGAAACTTTACATTCACAATCACGAAATAATTCTTAATGAAGGAGATTCCATATTCTTTGATTCAACATACGAACACGCCATGGAGTCCTTAAACGGTAAAAAAGCCAAATTTCTGGCCATAATCATGTGAATCTGATTTGAAATGATTTAAGAATTAACAGATAAAAATGATTATGAATAAAATTGTGTTCCTATTTTACAATTAATTCAAGAGGTAATTATATGTCTTCATTGCTAAAAAACTTTGTAAATCAAATAGATTTCAGCTCTTATCAAGATTTTAGAGATAATTTCAAAATTTTAGTACCGGAAAATTTCAATTTTGCTTATGATGTTGTTGACCGTTATGCTCATGAACATCCCCAAAAAACCGCCCTGGTGTGGTGCGACGACTATGGCCAGGAAAAAGTATTTAACTTTGCTGATTTGAAAAAATACAGTGACAAAGCGGCTAATTTCTTTAAAAAGTGTGGAATAAAGAAAGGCGATACAGTAATGTTAACCTTGAAAAGCAGATATGAATTCTGGTTTTCCATACTGGCTCTTCACAAATTAGGGGCCATAACCATACCTGCTACCCACATGTTAAAGTCCAAGGACATTGTATATCGGATTGAAAAGGCCAATATAAAAATGGTGGTCTGTATAAGCGATAATGGAGTTCCTGAAAGCTTTGATAAAGCAGAAAAAAGTCTTCAAGACCATAAATTAGTAAAGGCAATGGTGGGTGATGATGATCGTGAAGGATGGTTCAATTTCAACCAGGAAATAGAAAATGCTTCTGAAGAATTTCAAAGGCCTCAGGGTAAAGAAAATACGAGAAATGAAGATGTTTCACTGGTTTACTTCTCATCCGGGACTACAGGGCTTCCTAAAATGGTACAGCACGATTTTACCTATCCTCTGGGCCATATAATAACTGCCAAATACTGGCAAAACGTGTGCGAGGATGGTTTACACTACACCGTGGCTGATACCGGTTGGGCCAAGGCCATGTGGGGCCAAATTTATGGCCAGTGGATATCTGGAAGCGCCATATTTGTATATGATTATGATAGATTTGACGCAGGTAAAATGCTGGAAAATGCTGCCAAATACAAAGTAACAACTTACTGTGCACCTCCCACCATTTACCGGTTCTTAATAAAAGAAGATTTATCAAAATACGATTTATCTGGAATAAAATATGCAGTAACTGCTGGAGAGCCTTTAAATCCAGAAGTATTCAATAAATTTTACGAAATTACGGGTTTAAAATTAATGGAAGGGTTCGGACAAACTGAATGTGTAGTTTGTCTGGCTAATTTCCCCTGGATGGAGCCACGCCCGGGATCCATGGGAAAACCATCACCGGGATATAATATTGGTCTTTTAGATAAGGAAGGTAATTCGGTGGATGTTGGTGAAGAAGGGGAACTGGTGATGAATACCAGCCAGGGAAAACCAATTGGACTTTTCGGAGGTTATTACCTTAATCCTGAAAAAACCAGCGAAGTATGGTACGATGATTATTATCACACCGGAGATACTGCCTGGATGGACGAAGACGATTATTTCTGGTTTATTGGTCGGACTGATGACATGATTAAAAGTTCAGGTTACAGAATTGGGCCTTTCGAAGTGGAAAGTGCGGTTATATCCCATCCTTCAGTCCTAGAATGTGCTATAACTGGTTATCCTGACCAGGTAAGAGGACAGGTAGTTAAGGCCACCGTAGTACTGACCAAAGGCTATGAAGCTTCTGAAGAACTCAAAAAAGAAATTCAAAATCACGTTAAAAGTGTCACTGCACCTTACAAATATCCCCGTATTGTGGAATTTGTAGAAGAACTCCCTAAGACCATAAGTGGTAAAATTAGAAGGGTTGAAATTAGAAGCGAAGATCAAAAAGATTGATCTTGATTCAGTGATCTCTATAAACACTTACTATAAACTAATAAGATTTTTAAATGAGAATATTCCTTAAATAAAAAATCATCCAAATAGAATCATTCAAATTTAAAATCTTTTTAACATATCATTAAAAAATAAAGAAATAAGATTTATTTAATAATAAATCAGTTTCAAGAAGGATTAAACATGTCTGAGACTGCAAAAAGAAGAGAACCTTACCCGGTAATAAATATAGAAGAGTGTAAGGCCTGTGAAAGATGTATACTGGCCTGTCCACAGAAAGTACTGGAAATGAGTGATGATATAAATAAAAGAGGTTATCATTACGCGGTTTACACCGGAAAAGGGTGTAATGCCTGTGGAAACTGTTACTACACCTGCCCGGAGCCATTAGCAGTAGAAGTACACATTCCTAAAAAGCCTAAAAGCTTGAAGGAGAATTCTAGTGGAGCTAATAACTTTTCAGGAAATGAAGCCAAAAATGAAAATTTGAATAGAAATATGGATGAAAATTCAAATTCTGAAGAATTAAAAAAATCAAAAAAATTACCCTTAACGGAGGAAGACTAACATGGCAACCCAAATGGTTAAAGGAAATACTGCAGTAATTATAGGTGCCATGTACGCTGGTTGTGATTGTTATTTTGGATATCCAATTACTCCCGCCAGTGAAATTCTACACGAAGCATCTAAATACTTCCCCATGGTAGGAAGAAAATTTGTACAGGCCGAGTCAGAAGAAGCAGCCATAAATATGGTATATGGTGGAGCGGCTGCTGGACACCGAGTAATGACCGCGTCTTCCGGCCCAGGTATTAGTCTTAAACAGGAAGGAATTTCATTTTTAGCTGGAGCTGAATTACCTGCAGTTATAGTTAACATAATGAGAGCTGGGCCCGGTTTAGGTAATATTGGTCCAGAACAGGGTGACTACAATCAGATTGTTAAAGGGGGAGGCCATGGAAATTATCAAAATATAGTTGTGGCCCCTAATAGCGTCCAGGAAATGTGTGATCTTACTATAAAAGCATTTGAACTGGCAGATAAATATTTAAATCCAGTAGTGGTAATGGCCGATGGAGTACTGGGACAAATGGCCGAGCCCCTCCATTTTCCGGAAGAAGTTTTTAAACCAAGCATTGACACCTCCCGGGCAGTTTGTGGAAACAAAGAAACAAAAGAAAATCTGGTGACTTCCATATTCCTTGACTTTAATCAATTAGAAGAATTTAACTTCTATTTACAGGAAAAATATCAGAAAATAAAGGAAAATGAAGTGGATTACGAAGAATACCACGTGGAAGATGCTGAAATCATTCTGGTATCCTATGGAATAAGCAGCAGGATCTGTCGCAGTGCCGTAGAAATTGCCCGCTCTGAAGGAATCAAAGTCGGTCTTTTAAGACCTATAACCCTTTTCCCATTCCCTGATGAAAGATTAGCCCATCTTAGCCAAGAAAACAACTGTAAATTTGTTTCTGTTGAAATGAGTAATGGACAGATGAGAGAAGACATAAAAATGGCCATAAAGTGTCATGATGTTGAGCTGGTTAACCGGATGGGTGGAAATCTAATAGAACTTGAGGACCTGGTTTCTAAAATAAGAGAAATTGCAGGAGGTAAATAAATGAACCCAAAACCTGCTAATTCCAAGTCAAACACTAACATGGACGAAAATATGGATAAAAAAATAATAAAAAAGCCGGACTCACTTTATGATGTCTTTGAAAGAAAAGGAGGAAGTGCACCAACTGCTACCCATTACTGTGCCGGATGTGGCCACGGTATTCTACATAAATTAATTGGAGAAGCCCTGGATGAACTGGATATTCAGGAAAGAGCAGTGATGATTAGTCCTGTGGGTTGTGCAGTTTTTGCCTACTACTATTTTGACTGCGGAAATGTTCAGGTTGCCCATGGAAGGGCACCTGCAGTAGGAACTGGAATTTCACGGGCCGAAGACGATTCAATTGTCATGCTTTATCAGGGAGATGGAGATTTAGCTTCCATAGGTCTGAATGAAACCATACAGGCCGCCAATAGGGGAGAAAAACTTGCTGTTTTCTTTGTAAACAACACTGTTTATGGAATGACTGGCGGTCAAATGGCCCCTACCACCCTCTTAGGAGAAGTTACAGTGACCTGTCCTCAGGGAAGAGATCCCAGATTTGCTGGATATCCCCTGCACATGTGCGAACTTCTGGATAATCTTCAAGCCCCGGTGTACATTGAAAGAGTCTCCGTTTCAGATATTAAACACATAAGAAAGGCCAAAACTGCAGTAAAAAAAGCATTGGAAATCCAGAGGGATGGAAAAGGTTATGCCTTTGTGGAAGTGCTTTCTCCATGTCCTACCAATTTAAGGCAGGATGCTGCAGCTGCTGAGAAATTTATTAACGAAGAAATGGAAAAAGAATTTCCACTTCACCGATTCCGTGACAAACGAAAAGAAGCAGAACCTCTGCACAGAGGAGACAGTGATTTTTCCAAGGAGTCTCTGGACGGAATATTTAAAATTGATCAAGACAGTACCCCGGATCCTGTTGACGACCATGACTTCAAAGAGAAGTTTATTAAAATAGCAGGATTTGGTGGGCAGGGTGTATTAAGTATGGGACTTACTTTGGCCCAGGCAGCCTGTAATGAACAACGACACGTTTCATGGTATCCAACTTATGGACCAGAACAAAGAGGTGGGACTTCCAGTTGTGTGGTGGTCATTTCTGGAGAAATGATTGGTTCACCAGCTGTTAAAAAGAACGAAGTACTTATTGCCTTTAATAAGCCATCTATTGATGAATTTGGGCCGGACATCCTTCCGGGAGGAACCATAATTTATGATTCCGCCTCGGGAGAATATAATGCTCCAGAAGGGGTTAAAACAATAGCCGTTCCTGCTGTAAAAATTGCCAAGAGCATGGGAGTTAAAAGAGCAGCTAATACGGTAATGTTAGGAGTCCTAATGCATTTAGGCTATACTGAACTTTCAATAGAATCATTTAAGGAAGCAGTGGTCCATAACTTTGCAAGTAAGCCCAAATTGGTGGATATAAATCTGGAAATACTGGAAGCCGGAGCTAAATGGGCCCAAGAGAATATAAAATAAGTTAGTGTGATTTGGATAATTCAATAATGATTTAAATGGATATTTAATGAATAAATTCTAAATCACTTATTTTTTCTTTTTAGGCTTTTTTAAATTTCGATTATTTTTGAATAAAAAGAATATATGGTATTTAAAAAATTTACTACTAAGGATTATATAAGGATTATGATAAAAATTAAAGAATAATCAAAGTTATTTTTAAAATATAATATAAAATAATAAATATTAATCTAATTAAACCCATATAATCACTTATTTTTTTTAATTTATTTATTTTTGATAAATGATTATACAAAAAGATTATAAAAATGGATTACAGATTATATCCACAATACAAATCTTTTAAAATAACTTATTATTTTAAATTAATTAAATTTCAAAAAAGAATAATTCGAGGGATATTTGTGAATTACAGAGGATCAGCAAAGGAATTATTAGAATTATCAGAAATCTCCATTGGAGATACCATTCAAATTATTAAACCAGACATCAGTTACAAAGGAATGCTTTTAGATAGAGTAAAAGAGGCTGATGACCAGCACCTGGTATTGAAAATGGACAGCGGTTATAACATCGGCGTAAATATTGCTGATGCGCAATTAGAACTTTTAATTAAAGGTGAAAAGCCTAAAATAGAGTTACCTGAATTGGAAATAAAAGAAAACCCTGAAAACCCCAATATTTCAATTATTTCTACTGGGGGGACTGTAGCTTCCATAATAGATTACAAAACAGGAGCCGTACACCCTGCTTTTAGTGCGGACGATCTTTTAAGGGCCAATCCCGAGCTAATGGATCAGGCCAATATCAAAGGGAAGGCCATTTTCAATATTTTGAGTGAAAACATGAAACCTGAATACTGGGTAAAATCCGCTCATTCTATTGCTGACGAAATAAATGAAGGAGCCGACGGAGTGGTAGTGGCCCATGGTACAGACACCATGCATTATACTTCTGCCGCTTTAAGCTTTATGCTGGATACGCCGGTGCCTATTGTGGTTACTGGTGCTCAGCGAAGTTCAGATAGGCCCTCCACTGATGCTTTTTTAAATCTCCTCAATTCTGTGGCCGCTGCCAAATCAGATCTGGCTGAGGTTACAGTCTGCATGCATGCCACCCCCGATGATTCCATTTGTTATCTGCACCGGGGAACAAAGGTGAGAAAAATGCACACTACCCGAAGAGATACCTTCCGCAGCATAAACACCACACCCCTGGCCCAAATAGAAAATGGAAAATTAAAAATCAATCCACAAAAATCTTATAAAAAGAGGGGCGAGGTTGAATTAAATATTAAAGACAATATTGAACCTAAAGTTGCTTTTATAAAAAGTTTCCCCGGTATTCAAGGAGAAATAGTTGATTACCATTTGGATAAAGGCTACAAAGGCATATTACTGGAAGGAACCGGACTGGGACATTGCCCGGACTATTTAATTCCTGCTCTGGAAAGAGCTACTCAATTAGAGGTTCCAGTGATAATGACCTCCCAGTGCTTCTATGGAAAAGTAAATATGAATGTTTACAGTACTGGGCGCAGACTTATAACTGCCGGACTTATATCTGGAGAAGATATGCTGCCTGAAACAGCTTATGTGAAGTTAGTCTGGGCTTTAGGTCAAAGTGACGATTTGAATGAAGTTAAAAAGATTATGACCACTAATATCTGTGGTGAAATGGAAGAAAAATCTTCACTGGATTATTTTCTAATTTAAATAATTTTTATAAAAAATTAGAATAGAAATTATAGAATTTAAAAATTTTTCATCTAAAAAAAATTATTCATTAAAATATTTTAAAATAATCTATTCAAATATTTTAAATTAAAAAAATATATTATTCTTATTAAATGGGTGAAATAATGGACTGGGACAAACTTGGACTGAAAATGGGGTTAGAAATACATCAACAGCTGGATAGTAAAAGCAAACTATTCTGTCCATGCAGTTGTAATCTTACTGACAAAGAAGCAGAATATGAAATATTCAGAAATTTAAGACCCACCCAAAGTGAGTTGGGTAAAATTGACCGGGCGGCCTTTGAAGAAGCCCGTAGAAAGTTGAGATTTAAGTATCAAGCTTATTCTCAAGAAACATGTCTGGTAGAGGCAGATGAAGAACCGCCGCATCCTTTAAATGAAGAGGCATTTGAATTAGCTTCCATTATTGCTTCTTTATTGAATATGAGGATTGTAGATGAGTTCCACACCATGAGAAAACAGGTAATAGACGGCAGTAACACCGGTGGATTTCAAAGGACCGGTTTAGTGGCCACTGACGGGTTTCTGGAAACTCCCTATGGGAAGGTTAAAATAGAAAATCTATGTCTGGAAGAGGATGCCGCCCGTAGAATTGAAAACACTAAAGATGGGGTTACTTTCAGACTGGACCGTTTAGGTATTCCCCTGGTAGAAATCACCACCGACCCCTCCATCCACCATCCAGAACAGGTGAAAGAAGTTGCTTATCAATTAGGGCAGGTTTTAAGGAGTACCCGGGTTAAAAGAGGTCTGGGTACCATAAGACAGGATTTAAATATTTCTATTTCAGAAGGGGCCCGGGTGGAGATTAAAGGTGTGCAGGACCTTGATTTAATGCCAGAGATGGTGGAAAGAGAAGTTACCAGGCAGATTAAGCTGGTTGAAATTAGAGAAGAGCTTAAAATACGTGACGCCAAAGTTCCTGAACAAATTTATGATGTTAATGAGCTTTTCCAGAACACCACATCCAAAATCATAGCCAGTGCTCCCAGTGTAATGGCCATTAAGTTAGAAGGATTTAATGGATTGGTGGGAATGGAAATACAACCCGGACGAAGATTAGGAACTGAATTTTCCAGTTATGCCAAGAAAGTCGGAGTATCCGGAATATTCCACACTGACGAGCTTCCAGCATATGGAATTACTGAGGAAGAAGTCAATCACCTCCGGGATTTCACCCAGGCTGGTGAAAATGATGCAGTAATCATTGTAGCCCATGAAAAGGATATTGCTATTGCAGCCCTGGAAGAAGTGCAAAGAAGGGCTAAAATGGCCCTGGACGGTGTAGTGGAAGAAACCCGAAAAGCACTGGTGGATGGAAATTCAGAGTATCTTAGACCATTACCCACCTCCAGCAGAATGTATTTAGAAACTGACATCCCATTATTTGCCATTGAACAGGATTATGTGAAAAATATACAGTCCAATCTTCCAGAACTCCCTCAAGAGAAAAAAGAGAGGATAATTAAAGAATATGGGCTTAGTGATGATCTGGCAGGTCAACTGGTTAGACAAGATAAAGTAGCAGACTTTGAAGAAATATTAAGTGAAATAAACGTTGATAAGACTACGGTAGGATCCTTACTAGCTTATTCATTAAAGGAACTTAAAAGAGACGGCCATCATGTGCAAAATCTGGATACTATTAGCATAAAAAATACCCTGAAGCTTTTGGAAGACGGTAAAATATCCAAAGATGCCCTTTCACAGATTATTGGCTATGTAGCCGATAATGAGGTTTCCCCGGCCGAAGCAGCCCAGTCATTAAATTTAATCATGCTCTCTGAAGAAGATGTATGCCAGATAATTGAAAATATTGTATCTAACAATGAAAGTATGGTTAAAGAAAGAGGTATGGGGGCCATGGGACCTTTAATGGGTATGGCCATGAAAGAATTAAAAGGAAAAGCTGATGGTAAATTAGTGAATAAGCTTTTGAGAGAGAATATACAGAAATATTCTTAGATATAATCAACGAATTATTAAGAATCATTTCACTTAAATTATTAGATTATGAGGGATAATATGGAAAAATATGATATAATAATCATTGGAGCAGGACCTGGAGGCCTAACAGCAGGTATTTATGGAGGCAGGCAGGGCACCAAAACATTAATGATTGATAAAGGGCCTGCTGGAGGATTAGGTCTGGAAGTTCCGATTATGGAAAACTATCCCGGCTATGAAATGATTGACGGTATGACCTTAATTAATCAAAAGAAAAAACAGGCCTTAAAAACCTCAGAACTTAAAGAAATGGAAGAAGTCATTTCCATAACACCATTGGATGGTAATTTTCATATTAAGACTAAAAAAGACGATTATGTGGCCAGAACAGTTATTTTATCTACGGGTAATAAACATAGAAAATTAGATGTTCCTGGTGAAAAAGAATTGCTTGGAAGAGGTGTATGTTACTGTGCCACCTGCGATGGCCCATTGTATGCTGGTAAAAAAGTAATCATGGTCGGCGGTGGAAATGCTGCTGCTCAAGAAGCACTTTTCTTGAAAAATATTGGCTGTGATGTTACTATGGTTCACCGCCGTGATGAATTACGTGCCGAGCAATATTTACAGGATAAATTAAAGGATCATGGAATTGAAATCATATGGGACAGTGTTGTGGAAGAAATAAAAGGCGAACAATTTGTAGAAACAATATTGTTAAAAAATGTTAAGACAAATCAGTTAACAGAAGTTAACGCACAGGGTATTTTTATATCAGTTGGTTATTTACCAATAAATCAACTTGCAAAAGATTTAGGTGTTGCACTGGACGAATCCGGATACATAATTACCGATAAATATGAGCGAACAAATATTCCAAGAGTTTATGCAGCTGGAGACATTACTGGGGGCTATAAACAGTGGATCATTGCTTGTAGTGAAGGTGCCGTAGCTGCCATGGCCGCTTATGATGATTTGCAGAAGGATTAACAATCATATATCAATTATATTTTTATTTAGTTTTTATTTCTTTTAATAAATTTTTTATTTTTATTTGTTTTGAATAAAATATCTAAAAATTTATATTAAATTAATAATTGATCCATAAATAAATAAATTAATAGAAATTAATAAAACAAAATAATAATGATTTGAGGATAACATCCACGATATACTATTAGATTAATTTAAAAAAAACCATATTTAAGGACGATTTTTTAAAAATAGGTATATTACATAGGCTATTATCAGTACAATAATAATAGGCAGTAGCCAGAAAAATACATAAACCAGTGCCACTGCTACCAGAAGGGCAACTATTATGTATACTAAATCTATAAGTTCCATAGTAAGAAATTGTGGATTTTATTATAAATAATTTCTGGAAAACAATAATAGAATATTATAATAACACTGATTAAAAGCGTTTTATTCAATTTATAGCGAATAACTAATTAATAATAAATTAATTAAATTAAGAACAATTTATTATAATAAACGAACATTAACATATCAATAAGGAGTAAAAAATATGAATATTCTGGTTGTTAACAATCACGGGCAATACAATCACCGAATTCACCGAACCCTGCATTATTTAAAGATCCCATCAGAACTGGTATCAAATGAGCTTTCCCTGGATGAAATTAAAGAGAAAGATCCTTCAGGACTTGTTTTAGGGGGAGGGCCTTCTATTGACCGGGTCGGGAACTGTATAGAATACATTCAAAAACTTGATCTACCGATTTTAGGGATTTGTTTAGGCCATCAACTTATTGCCAAAGCATTTGGTGGAGAAGTATCGATAGCTGATGCTCAAAGTTATGCTAAAATAGAACTTGAAATTCTGGATGAAGACGACATATTCCTTGGATTAGGTCCTAAAATGAATGTATGGTCGTCCCACAAGGACGAAGTCAAAAAGATGCCGGGAAACTTTGACGTGCTGGCCCAGTCCACTATTTGCGATGTGGAAGCAATGAAACATCATAACAAACCAATTTACGGGATCCAATTCCACCCTGAAGTTCAGCACACCGAAAACGGCCCTAAAGTATTTGAAAACTTTTATGAAGTTTGTAAAAAAGTTTAAACAATACTTGGGTCATGAAAATTAAAATTAACCTTTAATAATTTAGAATTTTTTTAATATATTAATTCTTTAATAATTCTATTTTTTTATTGATTTTGAAATCAGTGCGTTTTTATCCGTATTTATTATATATTTAAATATCCAGATTACAAATGTAAGATAATATATCTAAATAATAATTTAAAAAAATTAAAATTTAAAAAAATTAATGTCGGTTATAAATTCAAATTACAAATAGTGAAAATAATACTTAAATTATTTTCAAATAATTAATCTGACTTTTTTGGTGAAAATATGTTAAATCCATCTGATTTTATTAAAGAATCTATAGAAGAAATAAAGAAAACTGTTGGAGACGGGACAGCAGTAATAGGGCTTTCTGGAGGAGTTGATAGTTCTGTTGCATCAGTTCTTACTAAAGAAGCCCTGGGAGATAATCTAATTGCTGTTTTTGTGGACCATGGTCTTTTAAGAGAAGGGGAAGCAGAATTTGTTCAAAAAACATTTGAACCCCGGCTAAATTTCCGTTATATAGATGCTTCTGAAGAATTTTTAGATGCTCTGGAAGGGGTAAGCGACCCGGAAGAAAAGAGAAAAATAATTGGGAAAATATTCATAGATGTTTTTGAAAGAGTGGCCGAAGAAGTAGGGGCCAAATTCCTGGTCCAGGGAACCATAGCTCCCGACTGGATTGAAAGTGAAGGAAAAATCAAGTCACACCACAATGTGGCCCTACCTCATGGATTGGTTTTGGAAATTGTGGAACCAATTCGAGAACTCTACAAAGACGAAGTAAGGATAATTGGTAGTGAACTGGGGATTCCTGATGAACTGGTGAATCGCCAACCTTATCCCGGACCCGGACTGGCCGTAAGAGTCACAGGTAAATTATCCCACGAAAAAATAGCTGTTTGTAGAAAGGCCAATGCCATTGTAGAAGAAGAAGTTCAAAAGGTGGGTGTGGACAAAGAACTATGGCAGTACTTTGCGGTTTTAACTGATACCAAAGTAACCGGAGTTAAAGGGGACATCCGGGACTACGGATACCTTGTGGTTCTGAGAATGGTGGCCTCCATGGATGCTATGACGGCCCATGTACCAGAATTACCCTGGGATATGGTCAAGACTATTTCCAGAAGGATAACTGCTGAGATTCCCGAAGTAACTCATGTTTCACTTTCAGTAAGTGATAAACCACCTAGCACTATTGAGTTTGCTTAGATCAAACTTTTTAAAAAAGTTTGATCAAAAATTTAAATTTTCTTTTTTATTAAATTATTTTAAGTCAATCTATCATTTATTTTGAATTTTTGAATACAATTTTTCAGTAATTGGCGTTTTAAGGCCTTTTTCTTTACCCAAACGAATAATAGTCCCGCCAAAGAGATCTCCTTCATCCTTTCCACTCATTTTTACATCCTTGTGATAAGAAGTGGTGGTTTCATAGGGGAAATTATATCCTTTTTCTAAAGATTCTTCAATAATGGTTTTATCCAATTTAACTCCCTCCAATTCTGCCAGAGCAACAATTTCTTCCATTATAAATTTAACAGAATCTTTATGTTCATGGTTTTCCATTATTTCACCTAGTGTTTTATTATAAGCTGCAGAAACCATGCCAAAAGAAGCTATGAATATGTATTTTTCCCAGATTAATGGTAGAGAGTCTTTTTGCCATTCATAGTTGACATTCAACTTTTTAAAAAGTTCAATGACTGGATCAGAATTAAAATCAGAGTATTGAGGATCATTACCAAATATTATCTTTCCGTCCCCTCCACTTTGAGTGACAACCCCTGGTTTTTCAATATGTGTTCCTACATAGACACATCCCGGTAAAATTACTCCTTTAGAGATTTTTTCTCTGATTCTATGATAAATATCAACACCATTTAATAAAGGAAGGATTATAGTATTTTTATTCATATTTTTAGAAATTTTTTCAACTGCTTCATCCAGATCATATCCTTTAACGCAGATTAAGATTAAATCAGGAGTTTTTAATTCTTCAAAATTTTCCGTAGCGGCATTGGGATAGGCAACCATCTTTTTACCAGGGGTTTTTAAAATAAGACCTTCTTTCCGGATTTTTCTGAGATGTTCTCCCCGGGCAATAAAGTAAATTTCAGCAGCCATATCAACCTTTTTTCTTAGATTATGTGCCATTTGGCCCCCAAAAAATCCGCCCACACCCCCAGTTCCATAAATACAAATTCTTTTTATATCATTTTCTTTATCCATGTTACAACTCCAATTCCTATCCAATTTCATATTTCCCATGTATTATATATCAATATTTTTTTATTTTCACATTTTATCTTCAAAAATAGATTAAAGATTGATTTTATTTAAAAATTAGATCTGAAATTATGAAATACAATATCTTTAAATTAATATAATGCCTTAGTAGTTAATTTAAATAAGGAATATAATAAAAAAATAATAAATTTAATCAATAAAGGCGAATAAATGACGAGGATTCTTAATCAAGAAAAATACTGGGATGAAGTAGCCCAAGAAAAAGAATTTCCCACCCCTTTTCAAATAAAAGAATTTGAAAAGTATGTTTCCCCAGGAAAAAGTATTTTGGATGTGGGCTGTGGTTATGGAAGAATTTTAAGTGAATTATATGGCCAGGGATATGAAAATTTAACTGGTGTGGATTTTTCCCAGGGCATGATAAACAGAGGATTAAAATTACACCCCCAGCTTAATCTTATAAAGAATAATGGGGATAAACTGCCTTTTGCAGATGATGAATTTGATGCAGTACTGTTAATTGCAGTATTGACCTGTACTGCTAATCCAGAAGAGCAGGAAAAATTAATTTCCGAGATTAAAAGGGTTCTAAAGAAAAATGGAATCTTATATATCAATGATTATTTGATTAATGACGACCAAAGAAATCTGAAACGATATCAGAAATATAATAACAAGTATGGAATATATGGTATTTTTGAACTCCCTGAGGGCGCTATTTTAAGGCATCATACACCAGAACACATTTCAAAATTAACTAAAGATTTTAAAGAATTATTATTTGAAAAAACTGTTTATAATACTATGAATGGTAATAAATCAAATGGATTTTATTATATGGGGAAAAACAAAAAAAATAAATTTGGGAATAAATAATTAATCCCTTGTAAAATTCTTTCCGAATATGTTAATTGCCCAAAATATCATAGCAATTCTAAACTCCGGATCCAGTCCTCAGTGGACATCACTTTGCTGAATTTCATGGCCTGGGTGATTAAAGTGGCTTTATGGAGTTCTTCAGCAACAACATCACCAGCATAGTTTGATACATCCCGGGTCCCGGTAGCATCATCTAAAAATTCCACATCAAAACCACGATGCATGGCCTGTCGGGCAGTTGTATCGCAGCACATTTGGGTCATGTAGCCACAAATAGCCACTTTTTTAACATCATTTTCTAATAAATAGGATTCTAATTGGGTTCCGGTGAAACTTCCCGGCAAATTTTTTTCGATTATAATATCGTGGTCTCTTTTAAGAACATCTTCATGAATCTCCCAACCTCGAGATCCTTTTTGAAATGTAGGGGAATAAATATCCGAGCTGGTATGTTGAACAACAATAACCGGTACATTTTTTTGATTGGCTGAATCTACAGCACGAATTATATTTTCAAAACTATTTTCTGGATATTCAATTGGCAATTCACCATCAAAATATTCATTTTGCACATCTATTACCAGTAAAGCTTTTTTCATTGGATTCACCCGTTATAAGCTATTTATCTAAAGTTATTGAAAATAAATTATTTTATGTAAATTTAGATATCTGCTTTAAATGTAATAAATTTTTATAAATCATTTTCTAAAGCTATTAAAGCATTTATAGCAGCTTTTTTTATCTCTTCATTGTCATTTCCTTTTAGTATGGTCAATTTTACCATTATTTCATTGGATTTAAATCCAATCTGGCCCAAACTTCTGGCTGATTCCCATACTAAGGGAGGATCTTGACAATTATTTATAAATTTTAATAATACTTCAGATGCTTCTTTAGAGTTTTTAAAAGCACTTAATGCCCGAATTATCTTCCACGATGTTAATTTATCCCTTTTTTTAGAACCATCCCCATAAGTATCAAAATGTCCTATTATAATTTTTAAAGCAGTTTGATCTTTTGTTCTAGCCACTATCCCACCTAATGCGTCAATGGCTTGTTGTTTAACAAAAACATCTTTTTTACCATCTAATAAATTAATTAAATAAGGTGTTGCCGGTTTTCCAATCTTAATTAATGTCCTTGCGGCTATATCTCTCGCCAGAGGATAACTTTTCTTATTAAAATATTTCTGAGGTAGCTCAGTTTCTTGATTATTTCCAATAAGACCCAATAAATCTGCAACCGGGCCCACAGCAGGTTCCCCCATTTTTCCCAGGGCCTCTGAAATAGCTATTCGAGAATATAATGCCTTTTCCTTTTTTAAGGAGGAACAAAGGGACGCAATAGCATTTTGATCATTTTTATTCCCTAAAATAGTGGCTGCAATGGTTCTCTTTTTTGCTTCATTGTTTTCGAGCATTTTAATCAATTTAGAGGTAGAAAAACTAGTATATGGTTCCATATCTTCTTTAGAAATTTCTCCCCTTTTTTCGCGACCTAACTTCTTTTTATCTTGCATTGACTATTCCTCTCAATGAAATTTTTATTATTGTTTATTATTACTATTAATTTCGTATTAGAATTATAATCATAAAAAAAGAATATTAATATCAAAAATTTATTTAATATCTAATTTCAGAATATATTTAATATTTTTAACCTAATTAGTGAAATTGAGGGTTATGATGAAAGTCACCGAAAAAGTTCATGCTTTAGAATCAACAAAAGGGAATTATTCTTATCTTGTTTTAGATAATGAAATCACAATAATCGATACAGGATTACCCCGGCAGGGAAAGGCAATTTTAAGTGAATTAGAATCCTTGAATATTGATCTAGAAAATATAAAAAACATCATGATTACCCACCATGATATAGACCATATTGGAAATGTGGCCCTTCTGGAAAAGGCCACTGGAGCAAAAGTATGGGCATCTCCAGAAGATATTCCTTTTATTTATGGTGAAAAACCACGACCAGGAATTAAAAGATTATTTTCTATGATTATGAAGGCCAAAACACCTGCGAAAATAAATCCTTATCCTGAAAACGGAATACTCGACAATATGAAGATTATACCATCTCCAGGCCATACACCAGGCCATGTATGTATCTTTTTTGAAGATGTGCTATTTGCTGGAGATTTAGTTCGGACTTCCCCTGAAAAAATAAAACCTTTGGCCTCATTTATGAATTGGAACGATCCAGTATTGCGCAAATCTCAAGAAGAAATAGGTAAATTGCCATTTAAATGGATTTGTCCAGCCCACGGCATTCCCATAGAAAGAGGTAAGCTTTGGGAAGAATTTTTAGAAAAATAATATAAAAAATAAATTCAAAAATTAATCAATATTATAAATTAAAAATTTAAATATTTTTTTAAATTTATTTTAATATCTCTAGAACTTTTTCAGTAATAGAATGACCCAATTTAATGTGCTGATCCACATCAAGGTGAATTCCATCAACTTCACTGGTTTTTACTACTTCTGAAGCATCCAAAAATTTGCAAGCATATTCCATGGCCACTTCTTTAAAATAAGGCCCTAATTTTCGGGATTTTTCATAAGCTCCTTCAAATTCTTCAGAAAACCTGGAAGAATCCGGTACTTTACCAATTAATGGTGGAGCCACCAGAAGCAACTTAGGAGGTTTTTCATCAATCCCCGAATTACTTTTACAAACTACTTCAACCATGGTACGAATTCCACTGGTAATTTCAGAAGCAGTTAATGAAAACCTGGTTTTAAGGTCATTAATCCCTAAAAACAGGATCACTAAATCCAGTGGTTTGTGAGAGGCCAGACAGGGAATTAAATATTCCTTTCCATTTTTAAACCCACCATGTAAAGGATCATCCCACACTGTGGTGCGGCCATTCAATCCCTCTTCAATGACCAAATAACCATCACTTAATTCATTTTTTAGAACCCCCGGCCAGCGATTTTCAGGCCCAAAACGTTCCCCAGATGCAGGATCATATCCCCAAGTATTAGAATCTCCGTAACATAAAATGTTTTTCATCTTATCTCCTTATTTTCATTTAAAGAAATTTATTAGAATATTTTATTGCAATTAAGTCATATATATTTGAAGAACATGATTGATACTCTTGAATAAATCCATGATATTTTTATTGAACCCAATTTAAAAAATTATAATCCCTTTTAACAGTTTTTATGTCCTAAGTAATGATAATAACAAGTAAAAAAAGATTTTAAGTTTAAAATAATTAAATAAAAAAAATAATGAACATTGATCCACTTAAACCATATGTCCATTTTAAGGAAATATTCCAATTAAAATATTTAAAATTAAAATATTTAATATTTAGGGACCATATGGACTCCAGGGATCTTTTTTCATCAGGTTTCTAAAGACATTCCAATAGTACATCCTGGTATTTAAACTGGTTTTTTTGTATATTATGTCTCTATGTGGATTGCCATCAAGATCAGTCCAATCAATTACGATTCTCATTTTATTTTTACTTACCTTATATAAACTGTAAGTGTCATTATCCGAGTAAACGTACTTTTTATTAGGTTCCTGTATATAAAAAGTCCTGAAAACTTTTCTCTGCTGACTTGGATAATATAAGTATGTTCTCCAGGTCATTTTTTGATTACCGCTCTGACCGTCATAGAAATATATGGTGCCCTGGTCAACTTTAAAAGCTTTTTCTTTTACTTTAGCTGCTGAAACTGGTTCTGAAATACTAATAACTCCACAAACCATTAAAAAAATAGACAACAGAGCCAGTAACTTTATTTTATCTTCCATGTTAACACCTCCCTATAATTAAATATTAATTTAAACATTAAAATATATAAATTTTTTTATTCTATTGATAATGAATTCTCTTGAAATAAAATTTTAAAAATCTAAAATAATTATAAAAATTCACCACGAAAAATCTTAGATGCTTAAAAATATATGAAACTAAAACCAAATTATTATTTAGAATTATGTCCTCTAAAAAATCTGAAAATGAAAATAAAAAAATACCAATCTATTTTTTTAAAACCGATAAGGTAGAAATGGTAGAAAAGATCCAGAAAAGTGATGAAGAATGGAAATCGATTCTTGAAAGGGAGGAGTATAAAGTAGCCCGGAAAAAAGGTACTGAACTGGCCTTCACCGGAAAGTACCACGAACATCACGAAGATGGCATTTACCAGTGTGTGTGCTGTGGAACTGATTTATTTGATTCCAAGACCAAGTTTGACTCGGGAACCGGTTGGCCCAGCTTCTGGGATGCCATAGCCCCTGAAAATGTGAATTTTATTAGTGATAGAAGTCTTTTCATGGTTAGAACCGAGGTTTTATGTGCCCGTTGCGACGCCCATTTGGGACACATTTTTGATGATGGTCCAAAACCCACCTTCAAACGTTACTGCATGAATTCTGCTTCCTTGAATTTTATTCCCCGTGGAGATATCTAAAACCAATGAAAAAAATAATATTTAGTGCACTAATCCAAATTAAAATTCCAAATTATTTTTAATATTAGACAATTCAAATAAGGTTTTAAAGCCATGATTAGAAGTAAAAATGCTTATCTCCAAAAACTAACGGCCAATATGAAAATGAAATCCATTAAAATTGGTCAAGAACTTGATGGAAGCACTCCACCATCAGTATTCATTGGAAGCTGGAATTATCCCAAGGTTTATGCCGGACCAATGATGGTTCCCATGCAGGGAGACACAGCCATTATGGATTCACCAGAATCATGGATTCCCGGACAAAAAAGCCAGGAAGACATAATTGGATACCGTTTATCACTGGTGAGAGGAAAACAGAGTATAAGCATTGCTGATATTAATAATTCCTTTGTAGAGAAACTCCAGGAAATTTCTTTATCATCAACTTCTATAGACAGTGAGGCCACATTCAATAAAAGGCCCAGAGGTCTTTCTTTTAGTGAAGAAACAACCCCACATGGCCCTAGCGCCCTTATAGAAAAATTTGATATTGATGCAGTTAAATGGGATAGGGAACTGGAAAAAGTTTTTTATGACAGTGATTTAAGGGCTAGAGATGCTTTAACAGAATTACATCAAAAAGGCGTACCATTTTCTAATGTTCAAAAGGCATTTTCTGTAGGGGCCATTGGAACAGGAAAGCGAAGGAAACTGGTGCCAACCAGGTGGTCCATAACTGCTTGTGACAGTACTCTAGCAGATGATTTGCTTAAAAAAGTTCGAAATTACAGTATAATTGACACTCATAGAGTTTACGAGTTTTCAAGTCTTAATAATTATTATGCTGTTATTTTAATCCCCACCGAATGGCAATACGAATGGATGGAAGCATTTATAAGAGTATTAGGTAAAGAAGAGCTTATTTTCTCAGATTATGAAACAAATTCCGGTAAAAAGGAATACTCTCGAGTGGGAGGATGTTATTACACTTGTAAAATGGGCGTGCTGGATGCCCTTAATCAGGAACAAAAACAGGCCGGGGCCCTTGTATTGAGGGAAGCTTATTCGGGTTATGTGCCCCTGGGAGTTTTTAATGTTAGAGAAAATGTTAAATATGCTATGGAACAACCATATAAAGAATTTGAAGACCTTAAATCCTCTTTAAGTTACGTTGGTAGCAATTTAAAAATACCATTGGCTAAATTTATAAAAAAAAGTGATTTAATCAAAGATTTGTTAATGTCCCGACAGACCACTTTAGATGCTTTTTTTAAAAAATGAATCATTAAATGAATTTAATTTATTGTGGATTGAATTCATTTATTAAATTTCTAAAAATATTATAATTTGAAAATTTATCTAAACCGAGTATATATATTTAAAAAAATTAATTTAAGGAATGATTTTGTTGAAACTAGCCTTCAAAAAACCATCAAATGAAACTCAAAAAGCCATGAGCAAGGCTGCTTTAAATCCATTTGTAGGACGAGGAATAAATCCTCAAATAAAATCGGCAGAAGAGAAAATTCAAGAATTAACCGGCCACGAATATGTTAAACTAGTTAACTCTGGAAATTCGGCCATTCTGGCAGTTATGAATGCATTGGAAGGCCCATTTATATTGCCTGACCAGGGGGGCTGGAGCGGTTTTAAAAAAATGGCCAAAATTCTGGACAGGACTGTTTTTTTCATTCCCACTGAAAAGGGAATTATTTATCCTGATTTACTGGAAGAATATTTAAAAAAGATTAAGGTGAAGCCATCGGCCTTATTTATTACCAGCTTCGCAGGATACACTGCCGAGCAGCCTTTAAAAGAATTATATGATGTTTGTAGTGAAAATGGGGTTTTATTGGTTGAAGATGCTTCGGGAAGTATAGGGGATCCATTAAAAAATCTTTGCAATGGTCAGCATGCCCACGTGATTATTGCCTCTACTGGTTCGCCTAAAATTGTTAATGTAGGTAGTGGAGGTTTTATTTCCACAGATGACCCTAAAATTTTCCAAAAATCAGGTTTTCTCCTAAAAACCTTAAAGGCAGATGCCGTTACTTCTGCAGGGATTCTTGTAGAATCCAGAAATGCCAGTTCTAATCTGGTTAAAACCATTGATGCTTGTAATTTTCTTAAAAACAATATTTCCCACACTTATCACACAGATAAAAGAGGAATAAATGTTATAATGTCCTCAATAGACCCTAAAACGCATTCTCATATTTTAAGAGAAAAAATAAATGCTGAGGGGCGTAGTATAATAACAACTTGCCCCTTATATGATCGTCTAATGGAAAAAGCAGTATGTCTTGAAATTAAGAATTTAGATACCTATTGTTTAAACAAAGAGAACTTGAAGGAAATTAGAGATGTAGTGCAAACAACATTGTTTTAAATTGATATTAAACAATATTTCAGGCATCTAAAATTAAAAGAGTGGTTCTTTCTATGAGAGTATAGGGCAAGCTACCTGAAATGTGTAATTCATCGTTTTTCAGACCATAAATATCTTTCAAAATATTTTCATCTGGTTCTAAAACACTATCATCTCTATCAAATATATCATTAAACAGATTTTCAACATTCATATCCGCACTACTGGATTTACAACCAACTAAAACAACACAAATATCCATAGGGCCAGTTTTTAGTCCAAGAATTTCGATAGCACGGGATATTTGTCTTTGAGCCGAAGCACGTACACAAATTTCCATTCCCAAATCATTGGCAATATTGTTTTTTCTTTTAAAAGAATTTAGGGCATGCAAAACCGCATTATAAACATGTTCTTTTCCAGCTATTCCCCGGGCATCCAATAGTTGGATTATGCAATCTGAATTCTTATTAAATCCATTTATAATATCTAGAATAGATTTTACATCAGTTATATTGGATTTAAAACCCATAACTTTGATTTTAGGAATATTATTATTTAGAATCATGAAATCACGATTATCCATCAAACTTGAAAAATAAAATTACTGAAAAAAATAATGAAAAAATTATTAGATTTAGATTTAATAAATTTAAATTTCTAATCTTTATCTAAAAGTTCTCTTTCTTTTTTATCTGCCAGTAATCGATTTACACCACTTAAGTAAGCTTCTACACTGGCCATTATAATATCCGGCTGGGTACTTCGGGCACTTATAACCCGGTCTTCGTGACGTAGTTTCACAATAACATCAATAAGTGCATCTGTACCACCAGTGATAGCATCTACGTGGTATTCTTCCAATTCAATTTCAGCAAAATCAGCTATACTTTTCTTAATAGCAACTATGGCAGCGTCTACAGGGCCTAAACCGACTCCAGCTTCTAAAATATCTTTATCATCTATTTTAAGTTTCACTGAAGCAGTAGGTATAACCTTATTACCAGAAACTATGGTTACTTCTTCCAGATCAACCATTTTTTCCTGTACAACCCCCATAACATCCTCAGTTATAGCTTGAAGATCGACATCAGTGACACATTTACCCATGTCTCCCAGTGATTTGACCCTGTTAAATATCTGCATAAGTTGGTCTTGGTTAACCTTCAATCCCAGTTCTTCCACTCTTTTCTGGAGAAGTTTGGTACCAATGTGTTTTCCCATGACAAATCTGCGCTGGTGGCCTACCAGTTCTGGAGTTATAGGTTCGTAAGTTTCCGCTTTTTTAATTACACCATCAGCATGGATTCCTGATTCGTGAGCAAAGGCATTTTCCCCTACTATGGCCTTGTTAGGCTGCAAATACACACCGGTTAAACGGGCTACCATTTTAGATACTTCATATAACATCTGAATGTTAATATCCGTTTTTACGTCGTATAATGAATATAAGGAAACGGCAATTTCTTCCAAAGATGCGTTTCCAGCCCTTTCCCCAATACCATTTATGGTAGCGTGAACTTCAGTTGCTCCAGCCCGCAGACCAGATAAAGAATTAGCCACAGCCAGACCAAAGTCATTGTGACAGTGCACACTTAATGGAGCTCCTATTTTGCTTAATTGACCGTAAAATTCAAATGATTTCTCAGGGGTAAGCATTCCCACAGTATCACAGGCACAGATTCGTTTTGCACCCGTTTTAATACCTTCTTTGAAAATTTGAGTTAAAAAATCCATGTCACTACGGGTAGAATCCTCTGCAGAAAGTTCCACAATTAACCCATGGTCCACCGCATATTGTGTGGATTCAATGGCCTGTTCCAGAACCTGTTCCCTGGTTTTTTTAAGTTTATGCTCTATGTGAAGATCAGAAGTAGGAACAACCAGGTGAACACTGTCTACATCGCACTCTAATACAGCGTCAATATCTCCTTTTACTGCTCGGGCAAAACTGCAAATTTCCGCGGAAAGACCCTCACTAGTAATTTTTTTGATTCCCTCCCTTTCACCAGGGGAAGTTATAGCAGAACCTGCTTCAATAATATTAACCCCCATGGAATCCAGCTTAACAGCTATTCTAAGTTTCTCATCGGGAGTTAATGAAACTCCAGGGGTCTGTTCTCCATCTCTAAGTGTGGTATCTAAAACTCTAACCTTCAATTTAATCCCCTTATTGGTTTTTATAAGTCTAATTGGTTTATTTATTTTAAATAATACTAAATAATTGTTCCAGTGATTAATAAAATTATTTTATAATATTGTAAATATTATGGTTATATTCCTATATATCTTGATAGCTCTTCAAAATAAAAAAAATGATTTAAACATTTTTGATTATTCTCTTTTTTCTTTTATTTTAAATAGTAAAATAAGTGTAGAAGGAAATAATTTTAAGTTGTTTAAGCCACTTTACCGAGTACAGAAATAACACGTGTCAAACTTTTGTGCATTCTTATTTCATGTCTTTCCAATATTTCAAAGTCCGTCCCTTGAATTAATTCATTAACATCCACATAGTGTGGGCTGGCCAAACAAATAAGGCCATTTTCCAATAAGTTCTTGCTAATTGATTTTAAAAAGTCTTTAAAAATAGTGCTGCTTTTTTCACCAGCTGTGGAGGCCGAAATACCATAAGGAGGATCGGTAACCACTGCATTTACCTTTTCTTCAAGATCCAATTTTCGGGCATCTGCCTGGAAAATATTAAAATCAGCCGCCCCACAGTGTTCCAGATTTTTAGCCGTTCCTTTAACCATTTTTTCGTCAATATCAGTACCTATTATCCTAGTACCAACAATACCCGCCTCAATAAGGATTCCTCCCGTCCCACAAAAGGGGTCTAATAAAAGATCGCCAGATTTAACCCGGGATAAGTTTATCATGCACCGGGCCAGTTTAGGACTCATGGATCCCGGGTAAAAAAAAGGCCTCTTATGTGGTTTAATCTCAAAAAAATGCTTTTTATTGATTTTTGTTTCCCTTTTACCTACCAGGACGCGTGATCCAACAACCAGTACCCGGATAAATGTATCTGGTTTTTCCAGTTTTACCTTTATCTCTTCTCCCACATGGGCCTTAATAATAGCGCCTAATTTCTTTTCCATGGCTTGTGAGTCATTTTCTGGAGAATCAATTTTTTTTACTCGTAGGGCGAAATTTTTATCAATTATGTTTTTCCAATCTATGGACGAAATATCGCTCTCCAGATTTTCAATATTTGTATCCTTAATTAATCTGCAAATTTCATGCCCATAGGCAATTCTTTTCCCTATAATTCGCTCTGCATCTTCAAAATCAGTGTTTAGCTTAATAATTCCTAAATCGATTTCATTTAGATCATATTTAATATCTTCTGCCTCTAGTATGGCTCTAAGCTCGGCTAAAGGAAGTGTTTCATGTTCTCGTGATAAAATTAGAAAAATTTCCATATTTGGGACACGCTCCGGTATAAAACTTTGGGAAGCACAGAAAAGATTAATCCCCTCTTTAAAAGTTCTTTCACTAGAGGAGACTGTGAATCCATGTCCCCATAAGTTGAAATAATATCTTCTGCGCCTTTTTCTTTCAATTTAATAAACATTTCATCTAAATCATCATTACTAAGCATTTCAAAGGTTTTTTGAACCATTAATTGAGTTTTAAGCTCTTTTTCAAACTCTTTTTTGTATTGGGACTCGTATTCATTTAAAATAGCAGTTTCATCATTATCCAGAGATTTAGATACAACATCCGCGGCTATTCTGGCACATGCAAATCCAATAAGTAATCCCCCGCCGGTGGTAGGCTTTACCTGAGAGGCCGCGTCGCCTAAAAGAATTGTTCGCTCATTTACCAGGTTTTTCCGGGTATCAAATACAGGTATTTCACCATGATATTTCTTAAGGATTTTTGAACCACTTAAATAGTCTTGAGATTGCATAAAGTTGGACAAAATATGTTTTAAGGACTGATAATCATGATTTCCAAATAATCCAATCCTGGCTTGAGTCTCAGACAAGGGAATGGACCAGATAAAACCTGGTGATAAATTGGAGTTGACATGCAAATTTACTGAATCCGTCTCCATCGGCTTTGCTGTTTCAACCAGGTACTGTGAAGCTTTAACCGTTTGGAATTTTTCATTGAATGATTTAGAAACTAGAGAAGAATGGCCATCTGCTCCGACAATTACACGGGCATTTAGTTCTTTGTGGCCCTGATTAACCATTTTAATTGTCCCTGATTGAGAATCAACAGATTTTACTTTGTGTTTTAATAAAATCTCAGCCCCTTCAGCAGAAGCAATTTCTGCCAGATAACCGTCATAGCCAACTCTATCGAGAACATAGGCCTGGGTTTCATTTTTAGAAACCTGCATGATATGGTCAGATGGCGAGTGTAAATAAGCACCAGTTACTTCATTTAAAATAAATTCATCAGGAAGAACATTTAAATCCTTTATTCTCTTTCCCAAAAGACCTGCACACTGTAAAGGTAATCCAATCTCCTTTTTCTTTTCAAGAACTCCTACTTTATAGCCTTTATGGGCCATGTATCGAGCAAAAGTGGATCCTACAGGACCAGCACCAACAACTAAAATATCATAATCACTCATTTTATCTTTCCTGATAATTCAACACTATAAAGCTAAATTTCATAGTTACCAATATTTCCTGAATAACTTATTAATTAAGATAATATTGTGATTTTTTATTTAATCACTTTATTCATAAGTTTAAATAAAATTCGAAGAATAGAACTCAAATAATTTATTTAAATAATGGCTAAATATATTTCTTAAATGTCCATTATTGATTGATAATTAAGATATGTGCCCGGGATAAATAATCTTTTTTATTATTTTTAAATATTTTTGATTCAGGAATTTTATTTAATTCAGCTCTCAAATATCTCAAAAATTTTTTAAATAAGAAATCTTTTTATCTTCTTTTAAATCGCTCTGAATGCCTTTGCATAATGTGTTTTTCTTTTTCTGGAGGTTTTTCCGGTTTTTTTGGCTCATCAATAACCGAATTTTTCTCTTTAGATTCCCAAAACTCCGGGTCACTGAAAGTCAGATTTTTCTTACTTTTAGAGTTGGGATTGTAGTAATTCTTACGATTATTTGAATTCCTAAAAGACTTCCAATCACCCTCCATTATCTGATTTATCTTGTCTTCCAGAATTTCAGGATGTGGGACATTTTTTAAGATAATATGGGTATTTTCATGGCCACTGAAGACCTCAATATCACCGGAGGAAAGCATTCTCTCAAAAAAACTTTGATAAATACTTATATCCTCAATTTTATCGTAATAAACATAAGATCTTTTTTTACTTAATATTCCTCTTTGAGTGATAATCCTTAAATTAGTAAGCTGATATTCAGTATATTTCCATGAAATTACATCCATAATAGCCCATAGGATAATTAAAGCCATTAAAGCAAATAATATTAAAACAACGTATTCTACTAGAGGAATCTGAATATCATTTATAATATAATTCTGTACCCTAACGGCTAAATTAACAATAGGGCCGAAAAAGTATATTAAAATCACTAAAAAGATTATTTTTACAATTGCCGACTTACTATGCAGAAAAATCCTGGGCCTGCACCTTGAAAGAACCCTTTCACCAGCGTGATAAGTTTTTCTACTTCTACCTAACATTTGTATCACATTAATTTATGAAAAAGCACCTAAATAACTTTTTTTAGACTTTTTTAAATTTGATTATCACTACTTTAATGCAGTTCTTGAAGATAAATTTATCTTTATATAATTTATATGTTTATAAAGCACACTTAAACAATTCAATGCAAAAATTAGGATTTTTGATAAAATTTAAAATTAAAATAATAAAATTTTTTTAGATTTTTTATTATAATCAAATTAGAAATCAATTCATCTATAAACTTTAATGATATTTAAGGAACTAATTAAGAACTTTAATTGTAAAGAATTTTGGAATATGTCCATGGAATATGTCAATTGGGATAGGACTGGTGAAATGATGCTTAAAGAGAAAATAAATATTCAGGAAACCCAGATAAACCTCTTAACAGACTTAAAAAATCATGAACTCCCGGGATTTATTTTAAAAAAAAGGATGGATCTTATTGACTTTTCCAGACGAAATCCTGAATTTTTAACATCGCTTGAACCATTAATAATTGATGAAGGCCCTTTAATAGTTAAATTAATGGGCCGTGCTGGTAGAAAAGCAGAAGTAGGACCTATGGCCGCAGTAGCAGGAACAATTTCCCAGCTTTCTCTTTCATTTTTATTAGAAAAAGGATCTAAACATAGCATTATTGATAATGGTGGAGATATAGCCCTAAAAACTAATAAAAAAATAATTACTGGACTTTATTCAGGAAATTCTTCTCTTTCAGGAAGCATCGGATTCCAAATAAAACCAAAACAAAGCCCTATGGGGATATGCACTTCTTCTGGGACGGTAGGCCACTCCATAAGCTTTGGAAGATCTGATTCAGTTACTGTTTTTGCTTCAGAGGCCAGTGTGGCCGATGCATTGGCCACCTCTATTGGTAATGCTGCTAAGGGTTTAAATGACCACGATGCCGTTCAAAATTGTCTGGATCGAGCCGATGACTTTAAAGAACACTATAGGGGAGTGATGGTGGTTGTGGGAGAAAATGCCGGAACTGTGGGTAAAATACCCCAATTAGTAAAAACTGAAAAAAAGACAGTTTTGGGAGATTTATTTGAGATTTAACAGACACTCCATCAACACCATATTAAAAAAAGAAAATAAATCGTGCAATAAAAATTCTGAATTCTTTTTTAATTTTTTAAAATAAATATTAAATTCAAATCAAAAAATATTTAAAAAATAAAATAAGATAGTTAGCCTCAGATCGCCCATCATTCATCACAGTTCAGAGCTCATAGGGTTCATCACAGGCCAATTAACTATTTTAAGTATATATAAACTATAATTCAATAAATGGAATGATTTAATTCTTTTAAAATAAAATCTAAATAAAAAAAAATAGTTTATTTGGTTAAATTAACCAAACATAACTCCAGCTTCTTTGTTGTAGCCTTCTTCGTTTTCTACACCGATGATTTTATCAACAGCATCCATGAAGTCATTCATAGTTACTTCTTCTCTCTCATCCCGAATGGCAAACATACCAGCTTCTGTACAAATTGCTTTAAGATCAGCACCAGAAGTACCTTCAGTTAGATTAGATAAAAGTTCTATATCAACTTCTTCTGCTAAGGCCATACCACCCGTATGGATTTTTAAAATTGCACGACGAGCATCATCATTTGGTATAGGGACCTCGATGAACCTGTCAAATCGTCCAGGACGCAAGAGTGCAGGATCCAGAATATCTGGTCGGTTAGTTGCCGCAACGATTCCCACATTTCCCCGGGCTTCAAAACCATCAAGTTCCGCTAGAAGTTGCATCAGAGTTCTTTGAACTTCTCTGTCACCACTGGTTGAACTTTTAAGTCTTTTGGCAGCAACAGCATCAATTTCATCGATAAATATGATACTTGGAGATTTTTCCTTCGCCAGTTCAAATACTTCCCTTACAAGACGAGCACCTTCACCAATATATTTTCTCACAAATTCAGATGCTACGATTTTTATAAAAGTGGCATTGGTTTCATGAGCAACCGCCTTGGCCAGTAAAGTCTTTCCAGTACCGGGAGGGCCGTAAAGTAAAACTCCTTTAGGAGGTTCAATACCAATCTTTTTAAATAATTCAGGCTTTTTAAGCGGTAATTCTACAGTTTCTTTTACTTCAACGACCTGATCTTCTAAACCACCAATTTTTTCATAGGAAACATCAGGTTTTTCATCAACTTCCATTCCAGTAACCACTGGATCTTTTTCTGATGGTAAAACATCCACGATACTGAAAGTCTGTTGATTTAATGCCACACGGGCACCAGGTTCAAGTAATTTGTCATCTAAGAATCTTGAGTAATTTATAACAAAATGTGGGCCTGTACTGCTTTTTACAGCAATTCTGTGGTCGTCCAACACTTCAGTAATTGTAGCTATGACTAAGGGAGGTGATCTGAATCTTTCAACTTCTCCGCGAAGGGATTTTACTTCCCGGTCCAGTCGAATTTTTTCATTTTCGATTAAAACCTTATCTTTCTCGAGTTTTCTGACTTTCCACATCAGATTTCTCTTAGTTTTTGTATTGTCTTCTTTAAGTATTCTTATTTCTTTTTTAAGGTCTTCAATCTTTTTTAGTGTGCTTTGAGAGGAATTTTCCATGAGCTTAGAACACTCCTATATGAATTTTATTGATACTAGTTTTGTTTTAGTAATATTTAAATATTGAGGTATAAATTAAATAAATATAAAAAACAAAGGGATCTTTATGAGATGCGAGATTTGCGGGAAAAAAATTATTGACGAACCAATTACTACTAAAATCGACGGATCTGCCATGAAAGTTTGCAAAGAATGCTCTAAATTTGGTAAAATCCAGAGACCACCATCCAAACCAGCCCATGCTCGAGGGCCACAAGGAGCACCACGAGGAGGAAAATCACCTCAAAGGCGCCCTAGAAGAAGAGAAACAACTTACGAATTACTTGAAGATTATAATACTATTATAAGACAGGCCAGGGAAAAGAAAGGCTGGTCTCGTGAAGATTTAGGAAGAAAAATTAATGAAAAAGTGTCTGTGGTTTCCCGATTAGAAACGGGACATATGGCACCTGACACCAAACTGGCCCGAAAAATTGAAAATATTCTCAGTGTAGTTCTTTTAGAAAAAATGGAAGATACAACAGGTGAAGAATTCAAGGCAGCATCATTAAAAGGAGCGACCATTGGAGACATTGCTCGAATTAAAAAACAATGATGGATAATTGATGAAATAAATTACCCATTAATTCCTTTTAAAATATTATTTTTTCAAGTCATTTGAAATATTAATTAATTAATTATAATAAAATTTATTTTAAAAAAATTTTAATTAAACTCTAAAATTCTTAAATTCAATAGAAAAATTCTTAATTCAATGGATATTTAAGCAAAAAATTGACAAATTAAATAATTGGAATAATATTTCTTGAAAAATAACAAAAAATAGTATCAAATTTTAAAATTATTATGCTATTGCAATAATCAATACCCAGACTCTATATTATCGGTGATAAAATGAAAGAAATACTTCAAAAGCTCATTAAAAAAGAAATAACACCGGAAAAGGCTGAAAAAATGCTGAAAACAATGCAGATTATGGAGTTGGAGGATTTTGCCAAGATTGATACCTGCCGTGAGGTCAGAACAGGGACTCCTGAGGCCATATATGCTGAAGGAAAAGAAGACCCTGAAATCGTTAAAATAGTTATTGAAAGTTCAAAAAAAGGCCGTATAATGGTAACTCGGCTAGAAAACCATCGATTTGAAAATATAAAGGAAGATCTATCATTTCTTACAGAAAAAGGTTTTAAGGTAGATTACTATAAAAAAGCCCGAATTTTAATGGTTAAAAATCATGAAGTAGAAAAAATAGGAAAAATTGGCATAATTACCGCCGGTACATCGGATATTCCTGTGGCAGAAGAAGCTCGTGTAGTTGCAGAGGAATCCGGTTGTGAAGTATTGTATTCCTACGATGTAGGAGTGGCTGGAATACACCGGTTATTTTCTCAGGTTCGTAAAATGATTGAAAAGGATGTAGAAGTAATTTTGGTGGTTGCGGGAATGGAAGGAGCATTACCATCAGTAGTTGCTGGCCTGGTAGATATGCCTGTAGTAGGGGTTCCCACCTCAGTAGGGTATGGAGTAGGAGAAGGTGGTTTTGCGGCACTCAATGCCATGTTACAATCCTGTGCCCCGGGGATTGCAGTTGTAAACATAGACAATGGATTTGGAGCTGCTATTTTCGCGGCAACCATTATTAAATCCAAAAAATAAATAATATCCTAAAAAATCGTTTAATAAAATGAATTTAAATAAATAAAAATAAAATATTAAAATTAAATATAATATTAAATTAAAATAATTATTTTTTAGATTTTCCTGCTTTATGGGAATAATAACCCTTTAATGCAGCGGCTTGGCTGAATTCTTTTTTTAAAGTTTGAAATTCAGGGTATTCATCGCTTACAATTATTATGTGGGCCGGAGGATGAATTTTTTTAACCTGCATAATACTTTTGGTAGCATTTTCCTCTACATTTACAACAGCCGATACAGATGATTTCTTTCTTAGTTGTTTCTTCAAAATATTTTCAGCGAGTTTGTCGGCAAATTCATTGCCCACTAATCTAGGTTTGCCTTTTATTTTTAAACCAGCATGTCTTTCGATATCTGCAATTGAATTTAAAAGTTTAGCTTGATTATCTGCTCTTAAAAGAATTAATGACATTTTTTTCTCCTTATTCACTCATATTACATCTAATTAAATTTAATATTTGAATTACCTATTTATTTACGGAAAGAACTGATTAAAGTACTTCTAAATAGAACCAAAAGCACCATAACAAAACCAATGGCCGTTTGAATGTTTCCTAAAATGTTAAGAATTGCAGAACTTACCGGTAAATTCCAGGGCGGTGAAGTTCTTCCATCAGGTAAGGTTGTGTAATAAACACCTACTGCTTTAGATGTTGGTTTAACATTGATATCTTTAGGTTCTACCTTATTTACCCCGACTAATAATCCATTACCAATTGCTCTGTTTATAGATGCTGCAATTGCAGTAGCACTATATCCATTCTTTTTGACAGAAGCTTTTACAATCTCTTGAGTGGTTTCAACTACTCCAGTCTCGTCATTTCCATAAACTGACACTATTACACTGTTTTGAGTGACTGTTATAGCACTGGCTAAAGCTTCATAGGCATAAACAATTTTTAATTGGCTTCCATCAATGGGGCACTTATCATAGTTCTCTGCTGAAGGGTATCCTACGCTCCATCCATCCTGTGGACAAACCTTACTGTAAGGTTCGTTCATGGGATAACCAGTTTCATTAAGCTTTTCTGGAGTGAACATGTCACCAGTGGTAAGACCAGAATTCAAATTAACAGCACCCCCACCGTATTTTTCTCCAGCATCTTTTGAAACTTCTTCAAATACTTTTCCAACTATGGTTGTGGCAGAATAACCATCCCTGATCATTTTTCCAATATTAATTGCTGTTTCTCGACGTACAGCAGTTGCCGTACCATATTGAGGATTACCATGGGTGTTACGAAGGTGTATTATGGCTCCTCTTTGTCCCGGTTGCAAAACAGCCAATCCTCCTGAATAAGGAGTTACCTTGATTACATCATTATCATCAACGGTAATCACATAAGCATCAAAAGATCCTCCTACAGCCGCACCAATGGTAGGTCCTCCACACAATACCCTTATGCCCTGAAAGTTACTGGCTGCAGAAGCTGCCTCGGCAGCAGTAGCACCATTTTCCAAACGATTTAATGTTTCTACAATAGCTTTAAGTCTGGGAGTAGATGCACCTTCCCCTCCAGAAAGAACCGCAAACTGCTTTTCTTTAGACATTAAGAAAGTTGACTGAAACATATTTTGCGCAAATGACATACTTCCTGCGGCAGCACCATTAGGATCCTTCCCTGAGGGGTCAGTTATCACTATAACGTTCATAGTGGCTGATGCCGTATTAACCAGCAAAAGTATGGTGAGGGCCAATATGGCAATCTTATAAATATTCTTCATTTTACACACCATTAGTAGTACTATTCTTGACCACTACCGTGGAAAAGTCTTCTATAACATTTACCGTCACGATACCAGTATTTTTATCCACTTTAATATCTACAGCTACAATTGGCGAAACTCTTGTTCCAGGAATAGTAGTTTTTTTCACAAAGGCTTCTGCATTGGCAATGGCCTCATTTAATGGGAGTTGTCTCTTAGAAGTCACCAGAACATCACCTTTGATGTAACTACCAGATCTAAATCCAGATTCACCCACATTAGCTTTTATGGAAGTAATGGGGACAATATCATTTCCTTTAATAATAATCCCAGAAATAGGAACGCCTTGAGTATCTTCTGTAGATGAAGCATAGGCCATATAAGTCATTGCACGGCCAGATACAATAAGCATGAAAGCCAGCAATAATATTATTAGAGTATCTCTTCTAATTTTTAAAAACATCAATATTCACCCGGTGCGATGTGTATATAGTTTGATTAAGTTATTTTAGTTTAATATAGGTATTTTTTATTATTTATTTGTAAATTTTATCAGTTATTATTAAATGAAATTAAATTTTAATCTGATTATTCAATTATTTAAATCTAAATATTTTCTATAAAAAACTTTTTAAAATTCTAAACTTTGAATCAGAGATAGTATTTAGATAGTATTTAAATTACAGTTTCATTATCAATGAATAAGAATTATAATTTCTAATAATTATCTATCTCACGAATTAATATCTTTGATTGACATGTGAATAGCATATTAGTAACAAATATAAAAATGATATTAATACAAATAAAGTTAAAACTATTATTATATAATGCATTATAATATATGATGCAAATGATTATCTATTAAAGATATAAGTACTTTTCGCAAAATGTTAAATAAGTTTTAAATTTTACGTTTTTTTTAAAATTTTTATATGGTAAATAATTAATTTATAAGGATTATAACTAAAAAGAATCTATCAGTTCTGATGCTGGATCCATTCCCTGAGCACCAATTAATAAAATAGTATCTGTGACCTTTGCCTTGAGTAAAACATTTTTTAAAGAACTTTCCAGTGTTTTTTTGAAAATATAATTAATTTGATTGGATTCCAGTGTTTCCAGGAAGATTTTTTTTTCATATTCTTCCACTACATTCAAATTATCAACCACGTCACTGCTAGCAGAAACAACAAGTTCAAAATCTAATTTTAATTCATTTAAAGAATCAGAAAGTGCTTGAGAGTTGATATAATTTATTTCATCTCCTCGAGATCCTCTGATTGAACAAACAACCCATAATTTATTATCTTATATTTATTATTATTATTATTATTATTATTATTATCTTTAGTACTGGCATTCGTCAAAGAAGCCGCGCTTTTAATTGTGGCACGGATACCATCAGGATTATGGGCAAAATCATCAATTATCCTAGGACTTTCATTTATGATTGAAAATCTTCGATTTAAAGCACGGTACGAAGTTACACCATTTACAATATCTTCCAGAGGCAATTCCAGTGAAATACAGGCTGAAATAGCAGATAACGTATTTTCTATGAAGTGCTGGCTTTTAAATGGAAGTTTATCTGTTTCAATTAGTAATTTCTTTTTAAAATAAATTCCTCCAGATTCATCAAGGAATTCAAGATCACAGCCGCTTCCGTGATAAAAAGGAATAACTCCCGTATTCAAAGAATCTGCCATTTTCTTTACCAGATGATCATCAGAGTTAAAAACAACAAAGCCCGTATTAATTGCCTTAACAGCACCGGATATCTCATCATAGACTTCTTCAATAGAATTAACCAGACCTATGTGATCCAGGGCCACATTGGTAATTACCACCACATTCGGATCTATGGCCTTAGTCATTAAAAAAGCATGATTCTTCATTACTTTATCTAACCAGCCCTGAACTTCTGAAACTTCTATAATTAAAGCATCAATCGCACTTTTTCCACAGGAGCTACTTTCAGAATATTCCGTATTTTCCCTATTTTCCAAGTTTTCTAAGTCTTCAAAGTTTTCTAAATTTTCAGAGTTATTTTGCCCATAATTATTTTTAACATTTAAAGCAAACTCAGAAATCTGCTTGGCCACCATGGGGTCAATTAGGGTATTAAATTCTGATTTAGAATCAGTATTAGTGTAAACACTCCATCTAGAAGTTTTAAGAATATGGTAAATCATATGGGTGGTGGTTGATTTTCCATTAGTACCGGTGATTACTATCCTACGAGATTCAGGAGCGAAACGATTAACAGTCCAGGCAAGTGCAAAAGCATTAGCTACTTCTATTTTTTCAACCAAAATTAGAGAAATTCCATGTTTAATTGCATATTCTACGGCTCCTTCTCGGGCATCAGTAGTTATTATACCGCAAACACCTTTTTTAGCAGCCATTTCAACTCCCTGTTCATTGATCCAGTGCCTTATAACCATGTCTCCACTATTTGAATCTCCTAAAATATTGAAAATACCGGTGAAAAGATTATCAGGACCAAATAATTTTCCTGAAACATTTTTAGCAATGTTAGAGGCTTTTATGGATGAATTAGTAGAATTAGGAGTTGTTTCCATGTAAATTTACCTCATTTAGGGAAGTACTGGTAGAAATAGAGGCCAACAATACACACCAAAAGAGTCACACCCCAGTAAATTAAAACAATTTTCTTTTCAGAAAGCCCTTTATAGTGTAAAGTGTGATGTAAAGGCTCCACTGGTAATTTAATTATGTGAGATCTGTGCATTAAGCTTATTACAACAGATATGATAGGAACCGCCAGGGCAAGAACGCCAAAGTAAACCGTATCCGTAAGCATAACTGCAGCTGCATAACCGCCCCCTAAGGCAAATGAACCAGTATCACCCATGAAAATACTTGCAGGATATCTATTAAACACTAAAAATCCTAAAGTCAGTCCAGTTAACGCAATAAAAGGCACTGAAGATGTTAAATCACCATTTAAATTTAAAAATATAGCACAAGAAGCAGAAGCAATGGCTATAATTCCCGCAGCCAATCCATCCATCCCATCTATTAGATTAACGGCATTTATTGCACCTATAATTCCAATTATGACAATAGGAATAACCAGAAGACCTAAAGAAAATCCACCAATAGTAGTTATGGCACCAGTAGCTACTAAAAATAAGGCAATGATAAACTGAGCCAGTATTTTTTCGCTCTCTTTTACCTCACTTTTAATAGGGGCTTCCCCAACAACTTCAACTTGACCAGAATTTAAAAGACCATTTAAATCTTTCTTTGCTTTTTCTGTTGCTGCTCGTGCTTCTTCACCAGGTTTAAGCGTCAGCTGCCCAATTTGAACTGGAGAAGAAGAAATATTTTTAACGATTTTTTGAAGTTCTTTGACTTTTAAGCCAATTAAATCATCCAGTAAGCCTACTAAACCAGCTGTCATCATTATAAAACAAGTAATAATCAAATAAATATTTTTATAATAAACACTGGCCACAAAAAGCACAGCCATGAGCATTCCCAGACCACCCATGGTGGGAGTACCTGCTTTATGCCTATGCTCAGTAACTATGGGACTGTCTGAAATATTAGCGTTTTTAAGAATTTTTCTGATAAATGCAGTAAAAAAGAGGGATGCTAAAAGAGCTAATGCCAGCACCACCCATCCATTTTGAAAAGTATCCAAAGTATCACCTTATTAATATAAATAATATCATTTGCTATAATGAGCTACAATATTAATCAAATACAAATAAATGTTAGTTTTCTAATTAATTTCTGATAATTCGATTTAATTATTCAAATTATATTAAAACCAAATTTTCTAATTTATTATTTAAAGAAATTTTATTAAATCTTTATTTCTTTTCACTCATATTATAATATAATGATAAAAAAGATAATTTAAATATTTTATGATTAGTTTTTCTATAATAATTTTATTAATAGAGTTTTTTTTGATTTTTAATATAAATATAAAAAAATATTTTAAATAATTCTTGCATGATCTATACAGGGTATATTATTAAATCTAATTATTAATCTAATTAAAAATCAATTTTTAACTTTTTAGCAATTCCATAGGCTTTATTTTTATTTTCACCACGAATAGTAACTCTCTCATGGTTTTTAGGGCCATGTACTACCCAGGAGTTTTGGCCCTGGAAATTTTGAGTTGAATTATTATCCGGACCATTAAGCTCACCAACTGGAATTTCAAGTGCGTAATATTCTTTTAATTCACCATTAACACGATTTGTGTCCCATTTTCCCATAGCCATGTCCACCATCTGATAAAGGGGATTAATACCGGAACTGGCCGCAGTAAGGTATCGAGTACCGCTGGGCCGGGTGTTCATTTCAATAGCAAATAATTCACCAGAAGAAGGCTCGAAGATCATGTCGACATCGGTGTTACCCTCAGATCCCATTAAATTAGTAATTTTAAGAGCTAAATCCATGGCGAGTTGATTAGAAAGACCATCCACATCGGCTGGTGCATATTTAACTTTATCCAGCGGGTGAATCCCCTCCAAAGTGGTTTTACCTTTACAAACCACAGCTAAGGGGACGGCTTTTTCTTGCCATCTTAAAACTTCCACCGAAATTTCATATCCTTCCACAAATTTTTCTGCTATTCCGGTGTCGTATTTTTTGAAATAATCATCATAATCTTTTTCATTTTGGGCTATCATTATTCCAACACCGCCCTGGCCCTGACTTTGTTTTAGAACTAATGGAAATTCTATTTTAGGTGGATTTTGAGCATTAATTTGGGAATTACTTGCAGATTGATTTTTTTTGTGGGTAATGGTATTTATCTTAGGATCCTTAAAAATTTCATAATCAGGGGTTTTTATTTTATTTTCAGAGAAAAAATCTTTGGTTTTAATTTTACTGGTTGAAATAGAAGCTGCTGATTCATTAGAAGCCACCACAGGAATTCCATATTGACTTTCCAATTGATCTTTCATCTTCCCAACGTCAAGTAAAGGACCATCAATTCCAATTAAAGGTAAAACTGCATCAACATCCTCTTTAATGGCCAGTTCCATAGGGGCTTCCATTCCTCGAGGCACAATATGCACCTTATCTGGTAATTTTAGATTAGGTGAATCTGGATTAGACTCGGACATTATACTATTAATGCCATTTTCGTGTACATAATCCGCTACACCATGGTATAATCTTGCTCCAATAAACAGAATTTTCATTTATATCACTTTTAAAAGAAATAATGTCTTACTAAATTAAATTGATTAATATATGATTTAAAGATTAAAATATCTGATTTAAATCCTAATCATAATGGGAATAAATCTAATGTGGATTTCTATAAAACTATTAAATATGATTTTATTCTTAATTTTAAACCATTTAATATAAAATTATTTATTATGCTCTTATTTTTTTATGAATTTTAATAGAAACCAGAATAAAATGGTGATTAAATTATAGTTATTTTAATGAAATTAAATCAAATCATAATCCTTAAAACTTTTTTTGAATATATTGACCAAATCATTAAGGCTATTTTCAACTTCTAGAGTTACTTCTTCACCCAGAACCATTTTCTTAGGTTGAATACCAATTAAAATAATTTTAAAAGAGGAAGTAGTCTCCAAATATTTAATTAAAAAAGATATGGGCATAGCATGAGTGGAAACATTAAACTGGGAAATTCTTTCCTTTTCAATAAATTCTATATCCCCTGGATTGCCATTCATCTCCACGGCGTCAATTAAAATAACATGGGTAGGTTTTTCATTTCTCAAACTACCTGTGAAATTTTCCGGGACGGTTCCCCCATCGATAACGACCACATTGGAACTATCATTAGTAATTTGGGAGATTTTTTTTGCAAATAATGGGCCTAATCCATCATCTCCCCTTAATTCATTTCCAATGGCCAGCACAACTAATTTTTCACAATCTTTAAGAAATGCTTTTAATTTTTGTTCTAATAGTATCTAAACCGCCCCCCATTGCATAGGATAAATTAATTTTTAATTTCTCATTATTTTTTAGATTTATTTCTTCTATCGGGACAAAAAGTGGTGGGTTAAGCATGGGTGTTGGACCACAAATCAAATTGGGGTTGAGTAAAGTGAATGTGGTGAGTTTTATGGCATTAATTTTACCATGATTTTTAGAAATAAACTCAATGTCTACATCCACAGTTTCTTTTAATTTTGATTTGAAAATAATCTTATTAAAAATAACCAGATCACCCCGTATACTGTATTCAGGAAAATTAGTCGAATCAACGTCCTGATAACAAATTTGAGGTGTTTTCATAAGTACTGGTTCCGCCCCATTAATTACCCCGTATGGAATAATAGTTCCTGAAGGTTTAAGATATTTTAAGGCCTTATTCAAAACAGGGATTTGTTCTTCGTCAATTAAGGCTGTATCCAGCATTTCACAGATTATGAGATCTGCTTTTTGGGGATAATCAAAATCAATAACATCAATATTAATAACCTGGACATTATGCCATTTTTTAAGATTTCTTTTGGCACATTCGGCAGATTTAGGGTTTTTTTCCAATGCAAAAATAAAATCAGAATTAGGAGCAACAAAATACGAAAGAATACCACTCCCCGTACCAAGATCATACACCAAGCCCCAATGATTTCCTGAAAGGGCCTCATAAAAAGCACTTAATCTATCCTGATCTTCCAGGAGGTGCTGATGATACGGTGTGGTAACAAATTTCATTTAGATTATTTTTGAAAATCTGTTTTTTGAAATAAAAAATTTTTAAACTGAATTACTCGTGGTCTAAGTGCTGTCCTGAAGAGGTACTGGTTAGTCTTACGTGTTCTACACCTTTTAACCTCATCATTTTCTCGGTTAAGTTTCTAATGTATCCCACATCGCCTTTTACAACAACAACTTCCAGGCAATATTTGTCAGTCATGTGCACATGCATTACAGCGTTGATATAATCACGGTAATCGTGTTGAATATCTGCTAAATCTTCCATTACACCAGTATAGTGGTGGTCGTATATTACAGCAATAATACCTATTCTTTCGCCTTCCATCTCATTCATCCATTGGTAACGGACAATATAATCTTTTAAGGCGTCTCTTATACCTTTTGATCGAGATTGATACCCTCGATCTTTTAAAACTTCATCGAACTCATTTAACAATTTTTTGGGTAATGACATACTTATTCTCATCATAGTGTTCCCCCGTAGGTTAATATATTAATAATCTATCCTCATATTTATACTTTTTTTTAAAAGCAATATTGTTCGTGGTCAACAATATGATAATATTTATTTGAATATTTAGGTGTAGTAATAATAAATGTATATATTTGTACTATATAAATAATTTGTTAAATCAATAAAAACATAAGACAATTAAGATAAATCTATTTTAAAATCAGACTGTATATAAAGCTTTTTCTAGAAACAAAATTTGACTAAAAATCATTATAAGGCCAAAATATAAAGGTAAAATGAAACAAATAGAATCTGAGGGATAAAATGAAGGTTAAAGAAGCAATGAATAACGAAGTTATTACGATAAGCCCTTATACTCAACCTCTGGAAGCATTTGAAAAAATGTACAAACACGGGGTGCGACGGTTATTTGTGTTGAATGATGAAAATGAGCCCATGGGTGTAGTTTCCTATACCGACCTCATAGGAGTTTTAGGAACTATTAAACCAGGTCCTCAGGAAGCAGAAGATGTTACCATATCCGAAATTATGGTAGAGGATGTTATAACCATAGCAGCAGATGATGGTATTGAAGATGCAGCTAATTTAATGTTAAGAGCTGATATTTCTGGCCTGCTGGTCTTAGAAAATGACAAGCCAGTGGGTGTCATAACCAAAACTGACATATGTCGAATGGTAGCTGCAGAATTGCTAATCCCATCTTAAGAAACCATAATAGGCCAATCACTAATACTGCATCCCAATACAATACCAAATAAAATATAATAATTCTTTAGTTGAAGTATACTTTAGAGGTAATGGCTGGTATGACAATCTGAAAATTAAGAAATATTAGCTAATGAAAATAGTTAGAATTTGAATAGAATAATAAAATAATATCAAAAAGGCCGACATTCAGGAGATTTCCATGAGCCAAAAATTATCAGAAGAATTTGTAAAGAATCTTAAAGGCGGTTCAGTATTTTGCAAATTTGCAATTTCAAATAAGGCTATTAAATTAACCAGACATGGAAATGAATATCTTGAAATAACTCTATCCGATAAAACCGGAGAAATCACAGGTAGAATGTTTTCTAATGGAGAACTGGATAATGATATCAAAAATCTAGAAAATGGTGATGTATGTCAAATAAAAGGGAATTTGGAAGAATATCAGGGTCGTTTGAATCTAAAAATTGCTCAGATAGTGAAATGCCCTAAAAATGAATTTGAAAAAGATGATTTTGTTCTTTCCTCAGAAAAAGATACTGACCATCTTATGGGTATTATAAATGAAACCATAGAAAAAATGGTAAATCCAGAACTCAAGAACCTTTTAAAACTTTTTTTTGAAGATGAAAAATTTAAGAAAAACTACTGTACATCCCCGGCAGCAGTGCGTATGCATCATAATTATGAGGGAGGCCTTTTAGAACATTCCGTTCAAGTTCTGGCATTATGTAAAACAATCTGTCAAAATTATCCGGAACTTGATGCAGATCTTCTTTATACCGGGGCAATTTTACATGATATAGGAAAAATGCAGGTTTACCACCAGCAAGGCCTAACTATAGAATATACAGAGGATGGCCTTCTCCTGGAACATATTTACCTTTCAGCACAGATGGTTAAAGAAAGAGCTAATAAGATCTTAATAAATGATTATACAATTAAAAAAGTTCTTCATCTGATTTTAAGTCATCATGGTAGTGTAGAAAATGGTTGGGGGTCTGCAGTGAATCCATTTTTGCCAGAAGCAACTGCCTTGCACCACGCCGATAATCTAGATGCTAAGGTTAAAATAGCTCTAAATAAACGAAAATAATATTTAAGAGATTTTCAATGATAATTAATGAATTTACGGTGCCGAAATGATTACCATAACCAAAAAAGAAAACGTGGTTTTCAACCAGATAAAATACCTGCAAATGGAGTATACTGATGGTATATCCGAAAATATACTTAAGATGGATCTTGATATTACAGAACACCATTTTAAAGAGGTTTTAGATGATTTAGAACGTAAAAATCTTATAAGTCGCGTTGATGGGAAAATCAAAGCTTTAAGTGTTGGAAAAAAAATTTCGGTTGTGGATACTAGAAAAGAAGTTAAAACTGCTGAACTGGATCAGATGGAAGTTGAATCACTGGACATTATACGAAATTTATCTGAAGATGAAGAAGACGGTTTGGTTTCCCGTTACATTGTAGAAGGGAATCTTCTCTATGGAAATTTAAAGGTAAGTAACTTCAGAATGTATCATATATTAATATCACTTGAAAACAAGGGAATTTTAAAAAAAATTAAAAAGAACGACGGAGAATATTATCAACTTACTGCTGATGTTTAATTTAATCCTTATTAATTATCTTATTTTCTAGTTAAAATATTGAAATTAAAAAAATAAAAATGAAAGAATATGCTGGCTGATTTACATTCCAGCAGTTATTTTTATTAATCCCCTACATCTACGCCCGGGGTGATAGGTAATTTTCTTAACCAACCAATATCACTCTTATAAAGCATTCTAATATCTTTTATACCTAATCTTATCATGGCCAACCTTTCAATTCCCAAACCAAATGCTGCTACAGGTGTTTCAATACCTAATGGTTCCAGAACTTCTGGACGGAACATCCCCGCCCCACCTAATTCAATCCAGCTTTCTTTTTCCGGTAGATAAATTTCACATTCAGTTGATAGATAAGTATAAGGGAAGTAGGCCGGTCGGAATCTTACTTCAAATCCTAATTTTTTGTAAAATTCTTTTAATATTCCTAGAAGATTTCTAAAGTTAATTTCATCTCCAGCCACGATTCCTTCTACCTGATGGAACTCTGGAAGATGCTTGTAAGTAATAGTTTCTCTTCTGAATACTTTCCCAACCGAAAACATCTTTAAAGGAGGCTCGTTTTCTGCCAAAAATCTTGCAGAAACACCCGTAGTATGGGTCCTTAAAACAGACTGTCGGGCCACTTCTTTGTCCCATAAATATCCCCAGCCTTCAGAACCAGTTTCTCCACCGTCCTGATGTGCTTGAGCAACTTTAGAAACCAGAATATTATCTGGAAGTTTTGAATGGGAAGGATTTTTTATGTAAAAAGTATCCTGCATCTCCCGGGCGGCGTGGTCCTGGGGCTGGAATAAACAGTCAAAATTCCAGAAGGCAGATTCCAAAATAGGGCCTTTTGATTCATGAAAACCCAGATTAATGAACACATTTCTAATTTCTTCGATAATTCTTCGCAGTGGATGCATTTTACCCGGATTAAATTCAGGGTATTCAGCTTTAACATCATAACCCCGATATTTAAGGTTTCTCCATTCACCCGATTTTAGTTGTTGGTGGGTAAGCTGAGTGGCCTCCTCCTGAATTACTATTCCCTTATCTAAAATTTCTTGACCTTTTTTGGTCAATATAAGAGTATGAGAAGTATTTTTATCTATATTAATAAGGCCCTTCCTGCTTTTGAGTAACTTAAACCCTTGCTGGAGTTCGTGATCCAATATATCCAGAGAAACCTGGCTTTTTTCTAAAATGACTGAAAGCAGTTTTTCATCTTCCTGCAAATTGTCCGCCATTTCCTTTCCTTTATCGGTGATATTAACTTCACCCTGGTTAATTTTAGCCCATTGCTTTCTTACAAGCCAACCCACACCAATTTTGACATCAGAAGGATTTAATCCAGATTTTACCCCCAAATCTTTCATATGGACAGTGCCTTCCTGTTGTAAGAGATTTAATAGTTTTCTCTCAGGTAGACCTTCTTTGGCATAGTTTTCTCCATCATCCGATAGGCTTATTATTTCTTCTACATCTTTTTGAACCTCAATTATATCCTTGGAGGCTAAAGACCCAGCTGCACTCATTACAGACTTTATATCCAATTTTTGAGTGTTAACAGCTTCTTCGGGAGTGATTGATTTAGATGATTCTAAAGATTTTAAAACCTTTTTTTCATAAAGGTGCAATTCATTAATAATTCTGCCAATGTCTTCCTGCATTGTATTTAACTCCTAAGCTATTTTGAAATTTTTAAAGATATTTTTTGTTAATTCAGGTTAATTAAGATAGTTTAAGATAAATTTAATTGATAAATGAAATTAATATGATATGTCCAATAGTCATGTTGTATTTCATTATAGTCCATATAATTTTTATATTATAATTTTATTTTTATAATATGATTTATCAGTAAATAAATATATTTAAACAATTATTTATCCATATAATCCTGATAATTGCTTAAAATAGCAACCATAATCGTGGCTGCAGTTAAATCAGCCGTAGTACCGGGGTTTAACTTATTTTTAGAAAGATTTATATCAAATTCTTCCAGGGCCTTCTGACCATCAGGAGTTAATATGCCCCCTTTATCCAATATATCTTTGGCTTCACTGGATACTTCCCTCGCTTTTTCCAGACCATATTTTCGGGAGATTAGAGTATCTGGAAACTGAGATAATATAGTTAAAAAGGTCTGCACCGTGGCAGAATTCATACCATAATTGTTCAGAATTCTTTTAAAAGTAGGAAAACCAGTTTCAAAGGTCACCGGCATGGAAGTAGTTAATTCACTGGCCAAAAGATCCCATTCAGCGGATATTTTCAAAATATCGAACATATTAATCTTATTTTCCAAAAGTTCAATCTGGGACTGGTTACTGGTCACATCCAGGTCTTCACGCTCACCCATACCCCCTGCATCGGCCAGGGCTATTGCTTTGTAAAGATTAACCGCGTCCTGCGGCGTGGTAAATGCCATTATCTTAGTAAAGTTGGTTCTCAAATGGAAAAAATCATCACTCATGGCAGCGGCAGCTGATAATGGCGTTAGCATCATTATAATGCCTAAATTCGTGTTATTGGCCACCCATTTATTGGTTTCAGTTACGGCATCCAGTATCAATTCCCCTAATTTTATATGGGAAAAATCAAGATTTTCATTAGCCTTTTGACCCCTTTTAGCAGCCTGGCGCATAACATCCCCAATAACTACTCCACTAATTAAAAAATCTTCAAATACCATATCATGAAAATCATGGGTACGGTGAACGTTTCCTGGCTTAGGGTGACCACTAACCTCCAAAACAGAGGCTATTTGAGCTGATTTAGCAATATAATCCAGATCCATATCAATCTGCTCCTTTTTGACTATTTTATCATATTTAATGGAGTATAAATTATCATCATGCAATCAATTAGATAATTTAATGTGTTTAAGGTAATTTAGGATAATTTAAGGTAATTTAATGTATTTAGGAATAATTTGATGAATATAACTATAAAATCTCCAAAAAGTGTGGTGTAAAGTTAGATATTATTAAATCTGCCCCAGCACGTTTTATAGAGAGAATAGATTCGAAAATGGCGTCTTCTGTTAAATAACCGGCCTCGATTCCGGCTTTGAGCATTGAATATTCTCCGCTGACATTATAAGCAGCAGTTGGAACGTTAAATTCGTCTTTAATTGATTTTATTATGTCCAGATAAGCTAATGCTGGTTTTACCATAAGAATATCTGCACCTTCCATTAAATCAAGTTCAGCTTCTCTTAAAGCCTCCCGTGAATTGGCAGGATCCATTTGGTATGTTTTTCTGTCACCAAATGAAGGAGCACAAGATACCGCTTCTCTAAAAGGAGCATAAAAAGCAGAAGCGTATTTAGCAGCATAAGACATTATTATTGTATCTTCAAATCCATTTAAATCCAGCATGGCCCTTATAGCTTCAACACGACCATCCATCATATCAGAAGGTGCCACCACGTCAGCCCCGGCCACAGCATGAGATAAAGCAGTGCGGGCCAGGTTTTCCAGAGATTCATCATTAAGAATCTGGTCATTTTCAATGATTCCACAGTGTCCGTGAGTGGTGTACTGGCACAGACAAACATCAGTCATTATCACCAGATTTGTCTCTTCCTTGATCTTTTTTACCGCTTGTTGAACAATTCCATCGGGATCAAAAGCAGAAGTCCCATAATTATCCTTTTTAGAAGGCATTCCAAATAATAAAATTGAGGAAAGGCCCTTTTCTTCCAGTAGTTTGGCCTCTTCCACAGCACTACTTAGAGAAAATCTGTTTTCCCCAGGCATGGTCGTGATAGGCTCAATCTGGCCTTTTTTAAGGTCTTCCTTTACAAACATAGGGTAAATGAAGTTTTCCTTTCTGAGATTTGTTTCTCGTAAAATATTTCTTATCTGTGGACTTTTTCTCAATCGACGCATTCTGGTAATGGGGAATTCCATTTTAAATCACCTGAATAAGATAAAATTACAATTATTGTATTTATTAAAATATTCATATTCTTTTCTGAAGAATATTCAAAAATTACTATAAATGACTTGATTTATTATCAATAATATATTTATCATATCATTTGTCTATCATGTCCTTTAAAGGGTCACTAATTCCATATGGCTTTTTTTGATAATATCTTTTAGCATGTTCTACAATAAGTGCATGATATTCCTGGAAAAGTGGAACATCATGAGGCAAATTGGATTCAAATAATTCTTTCACATCCTTGTATCTGGCCTTTTCCTCAATTAAACCCCAATGAAACAATATACGTCTGGTATAAGCATCTACAACAAATTCTGACTGTTTATAAGCATAAAGAAGAATAGAATCTGCCGTCTCCTCCCCCACCCCTTTAACCTCTAAAATTTGTTTTCTAGTGGGTTTATGACCATTTAAATCAGTGAAAAACTGTGCTATTTCCCGGATATAAACAGATTTTTGATTTAAAAAACCAGCACATCTAATGGCCTCTTTAAGGATGTTTTCATCCAGTTCCAGAATCTTTTCTGCATTTATTACTCCCAGATCGTAAAGGTTCATCAAGGCCTTTTCAGCAGAAGTCCAGGCAGTATTCTGGGTTAAAATAGCCCCTAACATTATTTCAAATCTCTGGTCATCAGTATCAGGTAATTCATAGTTTTCAGCATGATAACCTCTAATTGAACCAGTTTTGGTAGGATTATCACCAGAATAACCAATTAATGGCCACCAGCCCTGTGGACCATATAAAGAAAATAATCCATGGTAAATAGCCATCAACTGACTAGCCAAACTTTTTGTCATGGTTATAGATTAAAAAATATTATATAAAAATATTATATAATATTTAGAGTTTAAAATTTGATTAGGTAACTATATGATTAGTAAACAATTTTTCTTACGGAATAATTTATTTTGAACCAATATGGCGGAATCATGATGATAATCAAGTGCAAAAAGTGTTTATTGAGAAAATGGAATGATTCAGATCTCCAAAATTTAATTAAACATGCCAATAATCCCCAAATAGCCAGTAATATGCGAGATGGTTTCCCCTACCCTTACACTATTGAAAAAGGCAGAGAATGGTTGGAATTTGCTGGATCGATTGATTCTTCCCATAATTTTGCAATTACCATAAATAATGAGGCTATAGGTGGTATTGGACTGGAAGTGGGAGAAGATATTGAAAGGATATCTGCAGAAACGGGTTACTGGTTAGGGGAAGAATATTGGGGCCATGGCATTGTATCTTCTGCCTTAAAAGGGATTTTGGATTATGGATTTAATACCTTGAAACTGGAAAGAATTTTTGCTACTCCTTTTGATCACAATATTGCATCTAGAAAAGTTTTAGAGAAAAATGGTTTTGTTTTAGAAGGTATCTTAAGAAGAAGTGTTATAAAATCTGGAAAAATATATAATAAAGCATTATATGCAAAAATCAAATTGCAAAATCAAATGAAAATTGATTTAAAGGCTTAAAAAGTGCTTAAAGTACTATTTAAAACATTACTCAAAAATAACTTTAAAAATGTTCAATTCATAAATCATATTATAATATGTATTAAAGAGATAAATTAGTTAAAAGAAATTTTAAGGATAAAATATGTTAACTACCTATGTTTCACTGCTAAGAGGTATCAATGTCAGTGGGCACAAAATTATAAAAATGGACGATTTAAGGCAATCTTTTGCAGAATTAGAGTTCCAAAATATCCGAACCTATATTCAAAGTGGTAATGTGATATTCCAGGATGAAGATTCTGATGTACAAAATTTAGAAAAGATTATCCAAAATAAAATATTTGATAAATTCCGTCTTGAGGTCCCTGTTTTAGTTAAGGAAATAACCGAATTAAAAGAAATAATAAATAATAATCCTTTTACCAGCAGAAAAGACGCTATTGCCCATTCTCATGTTACTTTTTTATCCTCAAAACCATTAAAAGAAGATATTGATAATATATCAGATGTAGAATTTTTCCCAGACGAATTTGTTATAATTGATAAGATAATCTATCTATTTTGCCCTAATGGCTATGGCAAAACCAGGCTGACCAATAATTTCTTTGAAACTAAGTTGAAAGTGTCGGCAACCACAAGAAATTTGAAAACACTCAACAAATTGGTTAATATTGCAGAGAAATAAATAGAGAAATAATAAGAATAATAGGGAAAATAAAATTAAATGCTTAAAAATAAGTTTTAATGAATTATAATGTTATGAATTATGTTTTAATGAATCACAGTAATTTTTTGAATTTCATTTAGGATGTGAACTAATGGCAGGAAACACAACCGGCAAAATGTTCGCTGTAACCACCTTTGGATCCAGTCACGGCCGGGCCCTTGGTGCTGTAGTGGATGGATGCCCTGCAGGACTGGAATTGAGTGAAAAAGATATTCAAGTAGAATTAGACAAGCGAAAACCTGGAACAAGCCAGCTTACAACTTCACGCGGGGAAACTGATCTGGTGGAAATTCTTTCAGGAGTATTTGAAGGTAAAACTGATGGAACTCCTATTACAGCTGTTGTTTATAATAAAGACGCTGATTCATCTGCTTATACAAATTTAAAAAATAAACCACGACCTGGACATGGAGATTACTGTTGGACAAGTCGCTATGGAATATATGATTACCGGGGCGGTGGCCGGGGAAGTGGAAGAACTACCATTGGCCATGTTATTGGCGGTGCTATTGCTAAAAAGCTATTAAATTTAATGGAAATAAAAGTAGTCGCTCATGTAACTCAAATAGGGAAAATAAAATCCAATGCCGTGAATATAAATCTCATAGAAGAGTACTCCCAGGAAAATGCAGTAAGATGCGCTGATAAAAAGGTCGCAGCCCAAATGGAGAGTTTGATCCTTGAAGTCAAAAAAGAAGGTAATTCAGTTGGTGGAGTCGTTGAAACCATAGTTTTAGGGGCTCCTGCCGGGCTAGGGGAACCCGTGTTTGGAAAATTAGATGCTGATTTGGCCCAGGCATTAATGGGTATTGGCTCGGTTAAAGGGGTAGAAATAGGTTTTGGCTTCAAAGTTCCAGAATATACCGCTAAAGAGATAAATGACGAATACTATATGGATTCTGAAAAGGATTCTGAAATGGTTAAAACCACTACCAACACCTCAGGAGGTATTTTAGGTGGTATGAGTAATGGAATGCCCATAATTATGCGTATGGCCGTTAAACCCACTCCCTCAATTTCCTCTCCACAAAAAACTGTTGATTTAGATGCGATGGAAGACGTTGAAATAGAAATAAAAGGCAGACACGACCCCTGCATCTGTCCTCGTGTTGTACCTGTAGCTGAGGCATCAGTGGCCATGGTAATGGTTGATCACTTAATAAGAAGTGGTTTTATAAATCCCTGCAAAATTTAATTTTAAAATTTATTTCATTATTTTTTTAACTACCATTTTAGTTATTTTAAATTATTATTTTTTATTTCAGAATTTAATATTTATTAATGTTAAAAATCATAATATTAATTACAATTTTTATTTCGGGGGGGATAAAAATTAAAAGGAAATTATCAAGGATTTCTGTTTTTATTATAATCCTTATTTTAGTAGGGAGTAACACTGGGACATTTGCAGTTTCATATTTTTCTACAAGGCCTGCAGAAACCCAAACAATTAATGATTTAAACGATTCAGCCATCTTAAACAATTTTACTAAAATAAATAAATACGATTATGACAGTAATTGCATGAATTGCAGCACTAAAAGTATTTTATTTGCAAAATATCTTTATTCCATAGGTGAAAAGCCAAAAATAATTTCAATCGGGAGTAAAAAACAAGAATATGGACATATGGCTGTGCTGTGGAAAGGAAATGTTTATGATCCAACTTTTACACCGGCCTTTTATAACCAGCCCAAAGAGCTATATTTAGAAGGCGTGAAAAAGATGGGATTTGATGGAGTGATTGTAATAAGTGATTATATACCTCAGAAATTTGATTAAATATTGGAATCGTGTTAAAACAATCAAATCTAAAAATTTCTTTTTATTAAATTAATATTCATTTTAGCTTTTGCTTTTGCTTTTTTTAATGATAGTTAAATAAATCTAATAAATGAATAGGTAATATGTTAACCATATAATTATTAACATGACAACAACATATTAATATAAAAAATAATAAATTGAAATTAATTAAAATTATTTTTTTAATAAATTTTTAATAATACCCGAAACATCATTATAAAGGAAAGTGCATGTTAAAAGATAAAAATGATTCAATGGTGGAAAAATCTCCTATATCTTTTCAAAGAGCTTCTCTATTAATTATGATATTTTTGATAGTGTACATAGGAATTTCACTGCTTTTAAATAACCAGACTATTTATTTTGGGATTATTAATTATATTTCTATTACCGTGCTGTACTTTTTTGTGGCTTTAAGTTTATTAGTTGCTGCAAAGAAATCAAAACCCTATGGTAAACGGGCTCAAATTGCCTGGGGACTTTTGACAGTATCTGTGGTAGTTTCGGCATCTGCAAATATTTTATGGGGCATTGTAACCATTTATTTTAATCAAAACCCTATAACCTCCATTGCAAACATATTATATTTGAGTTTTTATCCATTATTTATAGCAGGAATTCTTATTTTCCCATCAACCTCACCAAAATCATATAAAAGATTTAAATATTACTTTGATGTCCTCATAGTTTTATTTTCCGCCAGTATCGTTTTTTGGGCTTTTTTCATAGCTCCTACATTGGAAACCTATAAAGGCGATTATATATCTCTTTTATTCAATTTATGCTATGTAATAGCCAGTTTCTTAATGGTTTTTGCTCTGGTTGATTTGATTAGTAGAATAAAACAGAGTATGCAAACTCCTTTTTTGATTCTTCTCATTGGAGTTATTGTATTAATAATTACTAACCTTAGTTACACTTATGAAGCTATACAAGGGATTTACAGCTCAGAAAGCATTTCTAATTTCGGTTGGTTAATTGGCTATTCCCTAATAGGATTAGCCGGCGTGTCACATTTTACCTGCCATGAAATCAATTTCAAAAAGATAATTTCACCCTACATCCACAATTATGAAAAATTACACTGGACACCATATGTAGCACTTTTGGGAGTCTTAATATCTTATATTTTAATTATATGGGCCCACAATATATTTAATTCAAATTCGAATATTTTAGAAGTGGGAATTGGAATTTTAATATTTTTAGTAGTAGTAAGACAGATAATATCAATTAAAGAGAATAGGAATCTGTATTTAGACGCTCAAAAAGAAATAAAAATTAGAAAAGAAATATCTAAATCCCTTAAAAAATCAGAAACAAATTATAAAACTATTTTTGATAATACTGGAACTGCAACCATAATCATAGATGAATCACAGGAAATTTCTCTGGCCAATGCTGAATTTGAAAAGTTATCAGGTTATTCAAAAGAGGAATTGAATAATGGCAAAAAATGGGTAGATTTCATATTTGATGAGGATAAAAAGGAAATAGAGGAATATTACAACAAATTGATATCTAATTTTGTTAATAACCATAAATATAATTCTGAATCTTATTTAGGATCCAATAACTCGCCAGGCAACTTTGAATGCAAATTTGTGGATAAAAAAGGCCAGTTGAAAAACATATTATTGATTATAGTTAGAATCCCAGGTACAAAAAAGATTTTAGCTTCGCTCCTGGATGTAACCGAACAGAGAAAAGCAGAAGAACAACTAAAAAAGTCTCTTGGCGAAAAAGAGATGTTAATAAAAGAAATTCATCACCGGGTTAAAAACAATTTAATGGTCATATCAAGCCTATTAAGTCTCCAGTCGCAATATATAAAAAATAAAGATGATTTAGAGATGTTTGAAAAGAGTAAAAGCCGCGCAAAATCCATGGCACTGATACATGAAAGGCTTTATCAATCTAATGATCTTAAAAGGATCGATTTTGGAGAATACATAGAAAAAATGTCCACCGATATGTTCAACACCTACATATCTGATCCCGAAAAAATAAACCTGGAAATTGACGTTGAAAATGCTATGCTGGATATTAACACCACCATACCCCTGGGACTGATATTAAACGAATTGTTAAACAACAGCATCAAATATGCATTTCCAGATGGAAGAAAAGGAATTATTAGGGTTGTTTTTTCAAAAAGAGGAGAATATTTCCAATTAAAAGTTGAAGATAATGGAATCGGTTTCCCAGATAATATTGAATTCGAAAATACTGATTCCCTTGGTTTACAATTGATAAATAGCTTAACTGAGCAAATAGACGGTACAATAAATTTAAATACAAACAATGGTGCATCCATTACCATATCATTTAAAGATAAAAAATATTAGTAATTAAAAATATATTTTAATTAGTTTTTTATACCTAAATGGATTTTTTGGAATGATTGACGATTACTACCGTACTGTCCGAAGGATTTTGATAATAATACTTTTTCTTAATTTAAGTGTAGCCATAGCTAAACTGGGTTACGGCTGGTATTCTAATTCTTTAAGTATGACCACAGACGGTTTCCATTCTTTTTTTGACGGAACTTCCAATGTAATAGGAATAATTGGAATAACATTGTCTTCCCGGCCGGCAGATAAAGAACATCAATATGGTCATTGGAAAATTGAAATATTTTCGTCCATAATTATTGCTATAATATTGCTTTTAGTAGGATTTGAAATAATTCAATCATCAATTGACCGGTTTCTAAATCCAGTTACCCCTGAAATAACAAATATTAGTTTTTTAATCATGTTTGTTACCATAGCCATCAACATAGGAATATCCTGGTATGAATACAGAAAAGGGAAACAAATGGACAGCAAAATATTGATAGCGGATTCAATGCATACCAGAAGCGACATATTTGCTTCAATTGCTGTAATTTTAGGATTTTTCGCTATAAATGCAGGATACCCATTCATGGATCCCTTAATAGCCATGGCCATAGCCATATTAATTGCCAAAACAGGTATAGACATAATTAGAGAAAGTTCTGAAATCTTACTGGACAAATCCACTGTTGACAATGAAACAATTGAAAACCTTTTAATGACTGTCAAAGGAGTTCAGGGGACCCATAAAATTAGAACAAGAGGTAAAACATCTCAAAAATATATAGACATGCATATAACCGTTGATACATCTCTATCAATTGAAGAGGCTCACGATGTCTGTGAAGAAGTAGAAAAAAAGCTTAAAAGATGCATTCCTAATGTTAAAGAAGTTTTAATACATATAGAGCCTGATGGAAACAATTCAGAAAAAAGTTGTTTAAAAAAATGAGATGTTACTTTATTTCTTTTACCCGACCAACCTTTCCATCTTCAAGTCGCACCTTAATTCCATGGGGATGGGATGGAGATCTAGTGAGTATATCTTTTACTACCCCTTCTGTCAATTTTCCCGATCTTTGATCTTTTTTAAGTACAATTAAAACTTCAGAACCTTTTTTAATATTTTTTCTTTCCTGGCCGTTCACTTTTTCAATTCCTGATATTTAAATTTGCTATATTAATATTAGATTAAATTATTTTAAAATAATGGTTAATAGTTTAAATTAGATAAAATTAATTATTTTTCACGGGGCGTGGCCACACACCTTACGTTATCTTCTGTTTTAGTACAAACCCTGGCCTTACAAGAAGTTTTTGGTTTATGCCAGTCATGATGCTGGCAGCTCTCGTGGGGACACTTGTAGTGGTCCTGACACATCACATAGCCTTTTTTGAACATTACACCCATTTTACAACCTCTGAATTTTTTTTAAAATGTTTAGAATAAATTAGCATATATTTAAATTAAAATTTTAAGCCTCGAGCGGGAATTGAACCCGCGGCCTCGGGATTACGAATCCCGCGCTCTACCTACTAAGCTATCGAGGCCAGTTAGTTATTAATATTAATTTAATTTACTTTAACAGTTTTATTGATTATATAGTTTAATAGTTTTCTGGTTTTTTAAATAGCCCCGATTAATTCAAGTATAATTATAGAAATCCCTGAAAATGTTAAATTCTTTAATTCCTATGCTTTAATTCTTGGATTATGCTTTAATTCTTGGATTTGGTAATTCTCAAATTTTAAAATTTCATTGTTTAAGAAGTTCTTTGGTTAGATATCCTAAAATTCATCCAAACTTTGCTGGGGGGATATAAATTCATCCAGATTAATTTTCATCCCATCTCTAGCAGATAGGACCCTTATTCCACTTTTATCACTAATTCTACGAGCCTCACTTTCCGGATTATTCATTATCATCTTCATTCCTAAATGGGTCATGATACCCATTTTAGGTTTGACTTCTTGAATCAATTTAAGAAAATCATTGGCACACATGTGGCCACGAATCCTTTCACTGTGAGGTCTGATGACACTTGCAATCAAGATATCTGCGCCAGCATGATACTCATGTAATTCATCAAAATATTCGGTATCTGAGGTGTAGGAAATAGTAAGGTTTTCATATTTTATTTGAAATCCAATGGCAGTTGGATCCCCATGGACTGTTTTAGTGCCTTTTATTTTCAGATTATCCCATTTAATTGATTTATCGACACCCAAAATAGAAACATCTGGTTTACTCAAATGATAAGAAGAAATACAAGGACCCCATTGTTTATATCCTTCAATAACACTCAAACTGCCTAAAACAACCCCTTTTTTTCGAGTCATTCCTCTAGTGAGTGCCTCTATTAACACCTCTGCATCAGTATAATGGTCCGTATGGGAGTGCGAAACCAGAATTCCATTTAATTTCAAGGGGTCTAAACCAAACTGGTAACTTCTTACCAGTGCTCCAGGGCCCGGATCAATATGGATATTCTTTCCATCAATATCATCTATTCTAAATCCACCAGTCATTCGTTTCTGGGTAATGGTGGCGAAACCGTCCACCACCACTTCCTAAAAAAGTCAGTTCCATTTCCTCACCTTTTAAATTAATTGTAATTCTTTTTTTTAAATTGATAATTATAAAATATTCTATATTGATTAATATAATAACTACAACTTTTTTAGATTACATTAATCAATCAATGAATTAGATTTATAACTTGATTAATAATAAAATTTTGTGTAAATCAACCATAAGTTTTCAGAGCAGGGAATACCATCTTATATATGATCTTATAAATTTGATTGGAATATAAACACGTATTAATTAAAATAAAATAAAATTAAGTAATTAATCAGTTTTACATAAGATGAAATCACACTTAAGAGGAGAATTGTTACGTTTAAGACATAAATTTTCATTTTCAATAACTGCCAGATCACCTACCACTACATCTGCTGGTTCGTCTGAAAGCATTAAAACCTTTTCTCCCGGTTTGGCCAGTGGTTTCCAGTTTACATCAAAGGCCTGAACATTTTTTCCCAGTATAATTTCCAGCCTATTTTCATCAATAGAAACAACTCTTCCAATTTCTCCTTCATTTAATATTTTAGAAGCTAGTTTAATGGATTCTGCTTTTTCCAGAAGGTCTTCTTGAAGCTTTTCCCTCCACTTTTGCAAAATCTTAACATCACGGAGGATAGTTTCTCTTAAAAGTTTTTGAGCGTCTTTTTTATCCAATTTAGGATGTTTAATGAAAATATCGTGTCCATTACTAATGGAAGGAGAATTCTTAGAAACTTCAACCATAACTTCTTCAAAAATATCTGAAATTCCTTTTAAATTGGTTTTATTTTTCCATTTCTTTTTAAGAATATCATTGGCCATTTCTTTAGTTTTTTTATTGCCAAAAACTACAATGGAACTTTCTCCTTTTTGCATTTTAGAAATATCAGAACCTAATAGTTCCACAATTTGGTAGCCATTAGTTGTACCGTAAATTCGCCTTCTTCGAGTCTCAAAAGGACTTCTAAAGCTTACTTCACCTACCACAACTTCCCCAATGCTGCGAACCTTACAGGCATCGTCAGATATCTTTAAAGTAATTTCAAAATCAGCAGCCCTTGCTTGAAGCTCATCATCATTTTTAATTGCTCCAGAATGGAGCTCCTCTTCTAATTTTTCTCTATTAGATTTATCTCCAAAGTAAGCAATTCTTCTCTTGTCTCCAGCTATTACACATCCCTTACGACCAACATATGATATTATAAGACTCATAAAAACACCTATCAAAGTTTATACATTCTTAAACATTAGATTCTTAAATTTATTGAAATCATTAGTTCTAGTATTTATTGTGATTTATTCGGAGCGATTAGCGTATTAATGATCATTATTGTCATATTTTTGCAATCACTTCGATTTGAATTCATTATATATTTACCCATTTTTTATCTTATGCATTTGTTATATTCTGTATTGATATTAATTACTTAATTTAAAAATAATTGCTTTTTAATTAAAATTTTAATAGCTGAAAGATTGGGAGGAAGATTTGAAAATATTAAAACTTACATTAAATGAATTACATATTTATAATAATTACAATTCATTTAAGACGAAATTTTAGTTAAATTAATTTAAATAATTAAATAAAAAACTCGTGAAATTCTTAAAATGATTTATTCATTTGTAAATGATAAAAAAAGTTTATATTTATTGCCACTATATCCGGGGAAGTTAAAATGATTCCAGAAAAAGGAACTGAAAATAAAGATAAAAAAAATAATCATTTAATTAATGAAAAAAGTCCATATTTACAGCAGCATGTCCATAATCCTGTTGATTGGCATCCCTGGGGAGAAAAAGCTTTTAATAAAGCTTTAAAAGAAAATAAGCCCGTATTTCTTTCGATAGGATATTCAACATGCCACTGGTGTCATGTAATGGCTCACGAATCATTTGAAGACCCCGAAGTGGGTGAAATGATTAACGAAGTATTCATTCCCATTAAAGTGGATCGCGAAGAAAGGCCAGAAATTGATAATATTTACATGAATGTTTGTCAGATGATGACCGGTGGTGGTGGCTGGCCTCTAACCATTATTTTAACTCCTGAAAAAAAACCATTCTTTGCCGGGACATATTTCCCTAAAGAAAGTCAATACGGTCGTCCAGGACTTAAAGAAATTATAATAAAGGTTAAGGAACTCTGGGACAAAAATCCCCAGGAAGCCCTGCAATCCGCAGAAAAAATCGTGGATGTACTCAAACAAATCTCTGAAAGCATTCCAGGAGAACTTAATAATGAAGAAATCCTGGAAGAGACTTATAGGGCCCTTGAAGAAAGTTTTGACCAGGAATATGGTGGTTTCGGAATGATACAAAAATTCCCCAGCCCTACCAATCTTTATTTTTTACTACGATACTGGAAACGAACTTCCAGCAATAATTCCTTAGATATGGTATCACTTACCCTTGATAAAATGCGTTATGGTGGAATTTACGATCATGTGGGCTTTGGTTTCCACCGATATGCCGTTGATCCCCAGTGGTTAGTTCCTCACTTTGAAAAAATGTTGTATGATCAGGCTTTGATATCTATGGCCTATTTAGAGGCTTTTCAGATAACAAAAAATCCATTATACCAAAAAACTGCCAAAGAAATATTTGAATATGTGATAAGAGATATGCAATCACCTGAAGGTGGTTTTTACTCTGCAGAAGATGCTGACAGTGAAGGGGAGGAAGGCAAATTTTATTTATGGACTAAAAAGGAATTGGATGTAATTTTAGGTGATGATTCGCTTTTAATATCCGAATTATTTAATATATCTCCTGCAGGAAATTTCGAAGAAGAATCAACCGGGAAAATAAATGGAAAAAATATATTCCATTTAAAAGAATCTCTGGAGAAATTTTCTATCAAAAAAGGAATTGATTTAAAGGATTTAGAAGAAAAAGTCAATGTGAATCTTTTAAAATTATTCAATCATCGAAAAGAGAGAATTCATCCCCAAAAAGACGATAAAATCCTTACTGATTGGAATGGTTTAATCATAGCTGCTTTATCCAGGGGATATCAGATTTTAGGAGAAAAAAAATACTCAGAATCTGCAAAAAAAGCTGCTGATTTTATTTTAAGTGAGATGTACTATCAAAAAAGATTAATGCACCGATATAAAGATGGAGAATCAGCAGTTTCTGGAAATTTAGACGATTATGCTTTTTTAATATGGGGTCTTTTAGAACTTTATCAAGCTACCTTTGAAATAAAATATTTAGATGCTGCATTCGAACTGAACGAGACATTAACTGTTCATTTTCTTGATAAAGAATCTGGAGGCTTTTATTTCACTGCGGATGATGCTGAAGAAATAATATTAAGAAAAAAAGAGAGTTATGATAGTGCACTACCCTCTGGAAATTCAGTGCAAATGTTAAACCTCCTAAAAATGGCTAGAATAAGTGAAGATGAATCATTAACTGAAATAGCCCGGGAAATTGAGGGTTATTTTTCCCAAAAGATAGAAAGATCTCCTCTGGCCCACACAAACATGATAAATGCCATTGATTTTAGATTTGGGCCTTCTTATGATATTATAATATCCTGTCCTCATTCCAAATATTCGGCTACTGCTAGAAGCGAATTAAGAGAAATTTTATCGGAAAATTATATTCCAAACATGATTAGCCTCGATATTAGCCCACAAGATGCAGAAGCAGTTGAAGGCAATGAAACAATTTTAAAATTACCATTTAAGATTTCTGAATCTTTAAAAGCTAAAAAACCTGTTGGAGATTCATGTACTTATTATATATGCTCAGATACTGATTGTAAACCACCTTTAACAAAAATTGAAGATATGATAGAATTTTTAAGGTCTTAATAATCAAAAACTTTCAAAAAGCTTAAAATTATTGTATAATTAAATCTAGTAGATTATTTTCAGTGACAATTGAAAATAAAAATATATTTAGGCAATTATGAAAAAAAGCGAGAATGAATACATTGATAAAAAATCAGATTCTTTAAAAAATTTAAAAGAACAAGAAAGTTCCCTGAACTCTAATCACTCAGAGCACCATTTAAATCAGGAAACCCACCATAATCATGGAAAAAAAGCAGATCCTGAAAAACACGGAGCACACAATAAGCACAAAAAACATGTTAAACACGGAAATTCTGAATCAATGCATTCCCATGGGCATTCTGAAATGCTGCAAGATTATAAAAAAAGACTTATAGTGTGCCTAATCCTGACCATTCCTGTTTTTATTTTGACCCCTATTGTTCAACAAGCTCTTAATTTAAACCAAACTATTAATTTTTATGGAGAAGAATACCTACTTTTGCTAATTTCTTCAATCGTGTTTATATATGGTGGATATCCCTTCTTTAAAGGATTTTTAGAAGAAATTAAAAATAGAATTCCTGGTATGATGACCCTGATAACTGTGGCCATAACCACCGCATATATTTACAGTGCTGCAGTTACCTTAGGACTCATGGGAATGGTTTTCTTTCTGGAACTGGTCACTTTAATTGACATCATGCTTCTGGGACATTGGGTGGAAATGAGATCGGTAATGGGGGCTTCCAATGCCCTGGAAAAACTGGCCAAACTATTGCCTAAAAATGCCCATTTAATAAATATTCATGGTAGATTACAGGACATTCCACTTTCAGAATTAAAAGTACATGACCGTGTGCTGGTCAAGCCCGGTGAAAAAATACCTGCCGATGGCCGGGTCGTTAATGGAGAAAGTTCAGTAAATGAATCTCTTCTAACGGGAGAATCAAGTCTCCAGAAAAAAACGCCCCAGAGCCAGGTTATTGGTGGTTCACTTAATGAAAATGGATCTTTGACCATTGAAGTAAAAAAAACTGGGGAAGAATCATTCATTTCACAGGTTATTGAACTGGTAAGTGAGGCCCAACAGGGAAAATCAAAAACTCAGGACCTGGCCAATAAAGCAGCCATGTGGTTAACCATAATTGCTCTTTTAGGAGGAGCTATAACATTTTTAATGTGGTTAGCAGTAGCTAAAATGGATTTAGCTTTTTCACTGGAGCGGACAGTAACCGTTATGGTGACCACATGTCCCCATGCTTTAGGACTGGCCATACCCCTAGTAGTTGCAGTATCAACAGCCATTTCTGCCAGAGAAGGTCTATTAATAAGACATCGAGATGCTTTTGAAAATGCCCGTGCCATAAATGCAGTTATTTTCGATAAAACAGGGACCCTCACCAGGGGAGAACTGGGAGTAAGTGATGTGATTTCTTTCGATGAAGATATTGACGAAGGAGAACTCTTAAAATACGCTGCTTCTGCCGAAATACATTCAGAACATCCCCTGGCCAGAGGCATAGTCGATTCAGTAGAAGAAGTTTTACCCAGTCAGGATTTCCAATCTATTCCTGGAAAAGGGGTTTTGGCAATTGTGGGAGGCATTGAAATACAGGTTGTTAGCCCCGGATTTTTAAAAGAGTTGGGAATTAATTTACAAAGTGAATTTGAAACTCATTTAGCAAATAAATTAGAAAATAATCTAACAGATTCTACAATTGAATTACTTTTTTCACAGGGGAAAACTGTAGTATTCGTTCTTTTTAATGGTGAATTGAAGGGTTGTATTGCTCTAGGGGACATCATCAGAAAAGAATCCCATAGAACTATTCAAGAATTAAAAAACAGGAATATAAAATGCATTATGCTTACTGGAGATAATGAAAAAGCTGCAAAATGGGTGGCCAGTGAAATAGGTTTGGATGAATATTTCTCACAGTTATTGCCTGACGAAAAGGTCAATAAAGTCATTGAAATACAATCAAGAGGATTTAAAGTAGCGATGACGGGAGATGGAATAAATGATGCTCCAGCTCTGGCACAGGCAGATCTGGGAATAGCCATTGGTGCTGGAACAGACGTGGCCGTGGAAACTGCAGATGTGGTTCTAATTAAAAGCAATCCCCTGGATGTAATTTCTATAATGGATTTAGCTAACTCCAGTTATGGAAAAATGAGGCAAAATTTAATCTGGGCCACAGCATACAATGCCTTTGCCATCCCCCTGGCTGCAGGAGTTCTTTATTATCAGGGTATTTTACTTAGCCCAGCAATGGGAGCCGTCCTGATGTCATTAAGTACAGTTATTGTAGCATTAAACGCCCGTATGTTTAAATTTAAAACATCTAAAGATTATTAATCCGTTTCAATCGTTATAAAATCAAGAGTGGAAAAAATGGAGGACAAACAAGCGAAAAATAGATCTAAAGTTTATATATTGAAAACAGATGATAGAAAATTCGGAATACCCGAATTAATGAATAAGTTCCATTTAAAGGAATGGTCAGGAAATACTATAGCTTTAAAGGCTAATTATAATAGTTCAGATGAATATCCCGCATCTACCCATGTTGAAACCCTTAGAAGTATTGTTTCCCAACTCCTAATCAATGAAACTGGAAAAATAACCCTGGCCGAGCGTAGTGGAATGGGTGATACCAGAAAGGTACTGGAAGAAAGGGGCGTTTTCTCCCTATCAGAAGAATTAGGAAAAGAATTTAGTGGGGATTTAGGAGAAAAAAGTTTAGAAGAAAGTGAATTATATGAAAATAAATTAAATAATCGTGGGCAAAAATTGGCCTTTGAGACTGTTGTACTGGATGAAATAGGTGCTTCGGATTGGTTTAAAATATCAGGATCTGGGAATCACTGGATGAAAGGATTCTACTTGCCAAAATTAATATTTGAATCAGATAGAATTGTTGAAACTTGTTGCCTTAAAACCCACCGTTTCGGGGGCCATTTCACATTATCTCTAAAAAATTTTGTGGGTTGGGTGGCCAAAACGGTTCCAGGAGGCATTTATAATTACATGGCTGAGCTCCATGTTTCTCCTTTTCAAAGACAGATGATAGCCGAGATAAATCAACAGTTTCAGACTGATTTAATTATAATGGATGCAATTAAAGGATTTATAACTCAAGGACCAGAAAAAGGACAGGAAATAGAACCCAATTTATTATTAGCTTCTTCGGATCGTGTGGCCATGGATGCAGTAGGTGTGGCTATTTTAAGATCACATGGAGTAAAAAGTCCAGTTGGGAAAGGAGAAATATTCCAACAATCCCAATTAAAAAGAGCAGCTGAACTAAAAATTGGTGCATCCTCCGCAGATGAAATTGAGCTAATAAGTTTAAATAAAACCTCAAAAAATTATAAAAAAGAGATAGAAAGTTTTCTAAATGCTGAAATCTAGAAAAAAATCTTTTTTTAATGTGATTCTGACAAATTATTATAAAATAAAAACTTATTATCAATGAAAACTAATATTATACTGTAAAAATAGTAGGTGCAATATTATGACAAAAACCATTGAAAATTTAACTAAGGCATTCATTGGAGAAAGTCAGGCCCGTAACAGGTATACTATGTATGCCAAGGCTGCTAAAAAGGATGGTTTCGAGCAGATTGCCGAGATTTTTCTTATTACCGCAGACAACGAAAGAGAGCATGCTAAATGGCTTTTCAGAATGATACAAGAATTAAGAGAAGAGTCTGATGAAGCATTGGAAGACTTGACTGTAGAGGCAGAAGCCCCACTTATACTGGGAACCACTGATGAAAATTTGATTGCAGCCATTGCAGGAGAACACTACGAAAATACCGAAATGTACCCTGAATTCGCTGCTACTGCAAAAGAAGAAGGATATCCGAAAATTGCCGAGCGATTATTGGCCATATCAAAGGCTGAAGAACATCACGAAGCCCGATATATGGATTTACTTAAGTTGGTAGAAACGGGAAATGTATACCAAAAAAGCGAAGAAATCTCCTGGCTTTGTCGGAAATGTGGATACCTCCACAAGGGAAAAAGGCCACCGGAGAAATGTCCAGCCTGTGATCACCCCGCAAAGTACTATCAAAAGCTTTGCGAAGAGTACTGAGTACCATTAATCAATAAAACTCTTAAATTTTTTTTCTCATTTGATATGTGATTAGAAATCAAGAATTAATTCTTGAAAATTAGAATCACAGGCTTAAGAATTATAATTAATATGGATAAAAGGAGAACGAAAAAATGACTGAACTTAACCAGATTTATCGTTGCAATGTATGTGGAAATATAGTTGAAGTTGTTATGGCAGGTGTAGGAGAACTGGTGTGCTGTGGTCAACCTATGGAACTTCTAATAGAACGTCAAACTGACGTAGGCCCTGAAAAACACATTCCAATTGTTGAAAAAACAGGAAAAGGAATCATGGTCAAAGTAGGAGAAGTCCCACATCCAATGGAAGAAAGCCATTATATCCATTTAATTGAAGTTATAGCTGATGGAAAAGTATACCGAAAAACTTTACAACCTGGAGACGAGCCTTCTGCAGAATTTGAGTTAGAAGAAGACGAAATAAGTGATTTAAAAGTTAGGGAATACTGTATAATTCACGGCCTGTGGCATGGATAAATAATTAAATAAATTTAATTATATCCAATCCATTTTTTCTTAAGAATTTTTTCATAATTACTTAGTTGAATAAAATTTTCTTTTGCATTAATTAATACTTGGAAATTATCTAAAAATATCATTCTCTATTAAAATATCATAGATTAATTATAATAAATAATATTAATCCATTAAAACAAATATTATTTTTTAAAAATAATTATAAAAAGAAAAGATATCTATCTAATAAAAATCTACCAAATAATATCCAATTTTTCATAAATAAATTCTATAACAAATTAAGAAAAATAAATAATTAAATATCTGAATATTATTAAATATCTGAATCTAAAATTATCATTTAAAATTACTAAATTACTAAATAATATCATTTCATAAGGAAGAAGTGGAATAATGAAAACAAAGTTCACAATTCTAAGTATTCTCCTGGCCATAACTATGATATGCGGGTGTACCCAGACTGAAATCACTCAAATTGATCAGCTGGTTCCTCAAATAAATAGTCACTTGCAGAAAGGGGATGACTTCTACAATCAATCAGCGACGGATCTTAATACCTTAAAAACTAATTCCAGTCTTGAAAAATCAAATAATGCATTTTCAGAATACAATTCAGCTAGATCACTTTCCTCACAGGCACTTTCTTATGCTCAAAGTTCTCAGGATGAAGTTTACATAAATTATTTGCAGCTCGTTTTATCTGAAATAGATGCTAAATTAAATGCCACTTCCGAACTTAGAACTGCTGGACAACTATTTTTAGCAGGGGATAATGAAACTGCCAATGATAATCTGCGTTCGGCCAACAGTATGATGCTTGATGCACAGGAATTCCAAAAGAAAAAAGAAGAACTGGTCAAAGAAAACCCTGATAAATTTAAATAATTTTTATAATCTTGATTATTATTTATGATTATCTTGATTATTATGATTATTATCATGAATATTTTTAAATTGCTAATGACTTTATATTACTATAAAAATTACATAACAATATAATAGTTAAGAGATATACTAAACAAAACATTAATTAAATAAAACTTAAATTTTATTAATTTTAATTAATTTATAATATCAAATTATTGATAATGACTGAAAATAATTTCAATATAGTTATAAACTAATTTTTAAGTTAATTTACATATAAAAAATTACTAAATCATTTTTAAGAATATGAGGAATAATATGAATAAAACTTGTATAAACTGCAAAGGGAAAGGTTACGAAATTAAGGGCTACAAAGAATGTGAGACCTGTCATGGATCTGGTTATGCGTCTGCTGAAGATGTTAAAAGCCATTTTAAAGGAGTTTCTACTAATGCCCGGCAAAGATTTGACCTGGAAGAAGAACATGACGTCCCCTGCGAAGTATGTAAAGGAAAAGGGGAAATAGAACTCCACGAAAAATGCCAGACCTGTGAAGGAAAAGGGGAAATAAATGTCTGTAGCGACTGTGGAAAACCTTTAGATGATAATTCAGAATATTGTCAAGATTGTAAAGATAAAAAAGAAATCGTTTACGTGCTACAACCGGCATGTGAAATGTCTGATTTGGAAGTTGGATCAGCCTATAAAGGAAAAATTACCCGTGTAGAAAAATACGGTGTATTTGTAAGTCTTTCTAACCAGGTCTGGGGGTTAATGAGAACCGGAGCTTCCGGATACAATGTTGGCGACGAAATATTCGTTAGAGTCACTGAATTGAAACCCCAAAGACGAGAAGTGGATCTGGGGCCAGCCAGTATAAAAGGCCCATATGAACTGGTCAAGTTGAAAAAGAACCTTGCTAGGACACTTATTGGAGACATAACCAATAAAACCCTGGGAAGAAATGTAAGAATTGTAGGGGAAGTCATTCAAATTCAACAGACCTCGGGACCAACTATATTCACCTTGTCTGATGAAACCAGCACCACCTGGGCTGCTGCATTTGATGAACCGGGCGTAAGAGTTTATCCTGAAATCAATATGGGCGATATTGCCGAAGTAATTGGTGAAGTAAACCAGCACAGTGGAAAAATACAGATAGAATCTCAATCAGTTGAAAAACTGGTAGGTGAAGATTCTGATAAAATTAGAAAACTCATTGACCAGGCTATTGATGAAAAAGCAGAACCTGAAACCACTGATTTCCTTATTGAAAGTGAAACTCTGGAAAAACTCAGGCCAAAAATGAGAGAAGCCGCTAAAGCCATAAGAAGAGCCGTATTTGACGGTAGGTCAATACTGGTTCGGCACCATGCCGATGCAGATGGAATTTGTGCCGGTGTGGCCATGGAAAAAGCTGTTATCCCCTTGTTAATTGAATTAAATCACAATACCGACGCAGAATGGCATTACTTTAAAAGAGCCCCTAGTAAAGCCCCATTTTACGAATTAGAAGATGTAGTTAAGGATTTATCCTTTGCTTTGGAAGATCTGGAACGACACGGACAAAAACTACCTTTAATAGTCCTTTTAGATAATGGATCCACCGAAGAGGACATTTTGGCCTTAATGAAAGCCAAAATTTACAACATCGAAATAGTGGTTATTGACCACCATTTCCCGGGAGAAGTTGTAGATGGTAAAGTAGAAGTAGATGAATACGTTGATATCCATGTAAACCCATATCTGGTTGGTGGAGACTCCCAAATAACTGCAGGTGCCCTTTCTGTAGAAGTAGCCAAAATGGTAAACCCTGAAGTAAAAGAAAAGGTTATGCACCTACCAGGAATTGCTGCAGTGGGAGATCACGCCCGATCTGATGAAGCAAACCAATACATAAAACTGGCCGATTCAAAAGGTTACAATCGGGATGAATTAGAAAAAATAGCCCAGTGTATTGATTTTGAGGCATTTTACCTGCGATTTATGAATGGTAGAGGAATTATTGACACTATCCTTGATCTGGAAAACAAAGACAAACACAAAAAACTCTTAGAAGCACTATATAAAGAATTTAACAAACGTGTTGAAACCCAGTTACGTGCTGCTTTACCAAACTTAAAATCTAAGGAACTGGATAATGGAGTTCTCTTTAATATATTGGATGTGGAACTTTACTCCCACCGGTTCACTTTCCCTGCTCCTGGAAAAACCTGCGGGTTTGTCCACGACGCCATGGTGCAAAAGCACGGGGAAGAACGGCCAATAGTTACACTGGCCTATGGGCCTGACTTTGGAGTTATAAGAGCAACTGATGCTGTAAATGAAAAGTTCGGGTTTAACCTCAATGAAGTGGTTTGGAAACTGGCTGATGCCATTCCTGAAGCAGGAATTGATGGTGGAGGCCACGAATGTGCAGGTTCCCTAAAGTACCTGGAAGGATTGTCTAAAAAGGTTTTAGGGGCCTTTGCGGAAGAAATAGCTGATTTAAAGGATTAATAAACTTTTAATCCTTTCTTAATTTTATTTTGATTCATTTTATAGATTCCTGGTTCATTTCTAATGCGATTAAACAGTTTATATTATTTTTTTAATTTTTAATAAAATCTAAAAATAAACTCAAGTTAATTTAGAAATAAATTCAATTTGATAATTATATATAAAATTATATTTAATTAATATATTAATTACAATTTATATGATAAATATTCATTAAATAGTATAATGAAAATGACTTTATTTAATAACCAATGATCAAATAATTATAAATATTAATTTTAGTGATAATAATGGAATCTTTAGCCCTTTCTTTAGCATTAATTCTAATTTTAGGGCTGTTATTTGCCAAGGGATTTGAAAAAATAAAAATCCCTGGATTTTTTGGCATGCTAATTCTAGGGGTTTTAATTGGACCATATTGTCTTGATTTGATTAGTAGTGCATTAATGAATATCTCACCAGATATAAGGATTATTGCACTAATAATAATTCTTCTAAGGGCGGGTTTTGGAATAAATAGAAGCTCTATCCGCTCTATTGGCCTCCCTATGGTTAAAATGAGCTTTATACCCAGTTTTATGGAAGGCCTGACCATTATGATTGTGGGACATCTACTACTGGGGATCCCGCTCCTGGAATCAGCCATGCTGGGTTTTATTGTGGCCGCAGTTTCTCCAGCAGTAATAGTTCCCCAGATGCTTTCTTTTATTGATAAAAAGATGGGTATTTCTAAAGGGATACCCAATTTGATTTTGGCCAGCGCGGCCCTGGACGATGTAATCGTAATAGCTGTTTTTTCCGCAATTATGGGGATTTACGGAGGTTCTGAAATAAGCATTATGGGAGAAATCCTTTCCATACCAATTTCCATAATAATCGGGGCTTTAATAGGTGCTGCCCTTGGTTTAATTACACTCATCATATTTAAAAAATTTAATATTCACCATACAGAAAAAGCACTCCTCATACTGGCCTTTGCCATACTTTTAAAGAACCTAGGAGATTTTTCACAATCCATTATCCCCTTAGCTGGTTTGGTAGGAGTTATGGTGCTTAGTTTTGTCATTATGGATAAAAAAAGTGAGCTAGGAGTTCCCTTATCACACACTTTTAATAAAATATGGATATTTATAGAAATACTGGTTTTTGTATTAGTAGGAGCTCAAGTAAATCTTATGCTGGTTTGGAATTATGCTTTGATTGGAATAGTGGTTCTTTTAATAGGTCTGGCAGCCAGAAGCGCTGGAGTTTATATTTCACTATTTGGAACGGATTTCAATCTAAAAGAAAAGATTTTTTGCATGGTTTCTTTCATACCAAAAGCCACTGTACAGGCCACCATTGGGGCCATACCCCTGGCAGCTGGTGTGGCCTCAGGAGAGTTGATTCTTGCCATAGCCGTTTTAGCCATATTGTTTACGTCACCTTTAGGGGCCCTGGCCGTAAGATATGTGGGAAAAAGTACTTTTGAAGTTGAAGAGGTTAAATAATTTAAAATACTATTCAAATCTTTAATTTTGCAGTGATGGCTTTAAAAATTACATTATTAAGAAAAAACATACCATTATATGATAATTTAAAACCTTAGATTCAGGAGATAAAAAAATGACTGATAATGATAAACTTTCAAAGATAGAAAATAGGGCCGATGAGATTTTAAAAGAACATAATGGTGTTTATCTCGAAAAAAGATTATATAGTGCACTAATACTGGACTTCCCTGATTTATCAAGGCCTGATTTTAAGAAAGTTCTAAATAAATTGGTTGAAGAACGTTATTTCTTGGAAAGGAACCTTATAAGACCACAAGTAGAACATGGTTCTAAGAAGTCTTCTAAAAGATATGATGAGGGTAAAGAATCTGGAAAAGGAACTGCTACACAACAGAGAATTCCTGAAAAAAGACTAGAATAATATTAAATGATTATTTAATAAAATATTTCTTTTAATTATTTAAAACTTTAAATAAAAAATAATTAATTTAATAAAAAATTAGTCTTCTTTTACATCTTCCTCATTCAAAATACCTTGATAATAATCACAAATCTCAGCAATTGGACATTCCTCATGCTTGGGACCTATGGGTCGGCAAATATCCTGGCCAAACTGTACCAGAAGGTCATTTAATTCAATCCAGAACTCTTTAGGGACAACATTCTCCAGTTCACAGTTCAGTTGCATCAGGGTCTTTTGTATTTACCAGACCTATTCTATTAGAGATACGATGCACATGGGTATCTACTGGAATTGCAGGTATTTCAAAACCATATACCAGAACACAATTAGCCGTCTTTCGACCCACTCCAGGAAGTTTTAAAAGTTCATTCATTGTATCTGGAACAATACCCCCGTATTCTTCCAGTAAAATATTGGAAACCTCTTTTATTCGCTTTGATTTAACCCGATAGAAACCTGCTTTTTTAACCAGTTTTTCCAGTTTCTCCTGAGGGGCCAGGGCCACATCTTCCATAGAAGGATACTCTGCGAATAATTTAGCAGTGGCCTGATCCGTATTTTCGTCACGGGTTCTTTGAGAAAGTATGGTTCGAATTAAAACCCGGTAAGGATCTTTATCTTCAAAAACTCGCAGATTGTAAAGACCTCTAAGCTCTTCCATTATTGTTTCAATGCGTTCTGGAATTTTAATCGCCTCAAATAGTTAATCCAGATATAAAATTAAGAAATTATAAAAATTTTATTTAAAAATTTAAATTATTTAAAATATTTATATAAAATTAGATCTTCTCCAACAGTACTTCCAGACCGTATCTTAAACCAGCACCATTAGTGGCAATAGTAGGGACTATTTCCGTATTAAAGGAAATTTGGAGTTCTTCATTGGATAAATCCTGTTTATTAGCGAAAACAACATAAGGGACATTTCCTGAATCCAATTGAGACATGATTTCGGTTTCCATGTCTGTGACACCACGGCAGTTATCCACCACCACAATAGCACCGTCCAAACCAGTTGAAAGAATTTCTCTCATGAATTTGAATCTTTCCTGACCAGGAGAGGCAAAAAGATGTATTTTTTCTCCATTTACAAGTGTATTTCCATAATCCAAAGCGATGGTGGTTCCATTGTACTCCACGTTGGTTTTCTTCTCGCAAAGGTTATCCAAGGTTGTGGTCTTCCCAGAGTCATAAGCTCCGAAAATAACTATTTTTGTCTCTTTTTTTCTACCGTTCATGTTCCCATCCTTAATATGGTTTTGTGAGAAATGAGATATTTTTTGTAGTCTAAAAGCCCCCATCAATTTAACTACCCAATAACTAATAATAGAATTAACTTTATGTATTATATAATTTGTTATTAATCACTGGATAGTGCCAAATCCAATGTTGGAGGTTGGATTATATTTTTCTAATACACTGTGTTAAGATAATCAAATCAAATTTTTATTAGTCTATTTTCAAAAAAAATATTTTTTTATAAATTATTTTTTATAATATATTATAATATATTTTCTAAAAGTATTTTAAAACCGATAGCTATCAAAATTAGACCACCCAGGATTTCTATTTTGTTCTCAAATAGATGGCCAACGTTTTTACCAATGTAAACCCCTATAAATGAAAGAATAAACGTTACCAATCCAATTACTATGATAGGAGTAATTATAGGAGTATTTAATATAGCAAAAGTAACCCCAACAGCAAAGGCATCAATACTGGTGGCAATAGACAAAACCAGGAGTTCTTTAAGTGAAAAAACTTTGCAAACATCCTCTTCAAATGAAAAACTTTCGTAAATCATTTTAATACCAATTACTAACAAAAGTAAAAAAGCAATCCACGGGGCCACAGCTGAAATTAAACTTTGCAGTTGCATACCAGAATACCAGCCTAATACTGGCATTAAGGCCTGGAATCCTCCAAAAAATATGGCAATAATCAAAGCATGCTTTATATTGCATTTTAAAGTTAATCCTCTTGTAATGGAAACACTGAAGGCGTCCATGGCCAGTCCTACTGATAATAACAATATTGAAATTAAATCCATGTTAAAAACTCTTTAAATCAATTATAATCCTGTTTTTTATATTTTTTATAAATAATAATAACTATTAATAATATTATCAATCCAATTATAACTAAATCTTCTGATAAAGCTAATTTTGAGCCAATATTCCAGTATAATGTTCCCAGCTGCCAGGCCATAAATCCTAAAACAATGGCCTTAACTAAGGTCCCAAAAAATGTCACATAGATGTATTTTTTAATATCATATTTAATGAAGCCACAAAACGCACTGATAACAACACTGGGAAATATTGGTACGGCCCAGGTCATAAAAAGAAATAAAAGCAGCGAATTACTTTTGGAGTATTTTTTCTCGGTTTTTTCTATTTCTTCCCATGATAATCCAATAAATTTACCCCAGCGATCAACAAATGGCTTACCCAATTTATAAACTGCCCCATAAATGATTAAAGCACCAACAGTTACCCCCAAGGCAACTGGTAGTGCTATGTAAAAAAATAATTTTTCAAGTGCTAAAAATGAAACTGGAGAATTCCCCATTATAAAAAAACTGGATCCCACTATAACCGCTGTAGAAGGAATAGGGGCGATGATCTGTTCAAGAATACTGGCAAAAAAGATTCCTATGGGTCCATAGGTTATTATAAAATTTTCTAAAAGTAATGTTAACTCTGCAAACACGATTAAACCTCTTGAACCATCCTCTTGAACCATGTTAAATTATATTTGATATTGAATCCAAATTAATGAATTCAATACCCCTTAAGAGTTATTAAAGATATCTAATCCTTATTTGAGAATTTTATTTATTATTTCATTTGCATATTGCATCCCAGTTTATTCATAATGGATGGGTAGTTAGGAAATGAAACATCATGAACTTCCGCATTATTAATTTTGACACCTACTTTAAGTCCGATTAGACTTAAAGCCATTACCAGGCGGTGATCACCGTGAGATTCCACCACACCTGATTTAACTCCACCTTCAATAATCATACCATCGTTTTTTTCCTCGACAGAAACTCCCAGTTTGGTCAGTTCCTGAGCGCATGTACTTATGCGGTCTGTTTCCTTAAATCTGGCGTGTTCAGCACCATTAATTTCTGTGGTGCCCTGAGCCAGCGCTCCTAATGCAGAAACAGTAGGTAAAAGATCCGGAGCATTGTGTAAATCAATATTTATCCCTTTTAATTCACCATTGCCTTTTACAGTGACTTCATCATTTTTTATTTCCACTTCAGCACCCATCTGTGAAATAATGTCTAATATTGATTTATCTCCCTGTTTTGAATCTTTAAAGAGATTTTTTATGGTTAATTCCCCATCCAATACCGCTGCTGCCCCTATAAGATATGATGCAGAAGAATAGTCTCCTTCAACCGTATATTCCGTTGGCTGGTATTTCTGAGGTTTAACTGTGAAAATCCTTTCAGAAGAGTTATAATCAGCTTTAACCCCAAATTTATCCATCACATCCCGGGTCATGTCCACGTATGGTTCAGAAATAAAGTCCCCAGTTACTTGTAATTCAACTATCTCCTCTGCCAGAGCCCCGGCAATTAAAATTGAAGAAATAAACTGGGAACTCACATTACCCGGAATTGAAGATTTTCCCCCTTTTAAGCCTCCTTTAACAATTATGGGGGGTCTTCCATTCCCCTGGGAAGATACTGCTGCTACCCCTAATTGTCCCAGAGCATCCAGTAAATATTGCATGGGTCTGGTTCTTAATGAATTATCTCCAGTAAAAACTGAGTAATTAGGCGCTAAACCTGCCAGAGAAGTCATTAAACGTAGAGTAGTTCCTGAATTTTTAACGTCAATTACATTTCTCGGAGTTTTAAGATTTCCACCAGTCCCATAAACCTTCCACTGGTCTTTAAGATTTTGTATAGTGCTCCCAAAAGCCTCACAAGTTTCCAAAGAGGCCCTGGTATCCTCAGAAGATAAAGGATCATTAAGTATTGAATTCCCGTTGGCCAAAGAGGCAATTATTACCCCCCTATGTGTATAACTTTTGGAGGGTGGTGCTTTAACCACCCCTGAAATTTTTGAGGATTTTTCTACAACAAGTTCCATTTTTCCACTCTTAATCGATTTTAATCATTAAACAATCATATAGTCTAAAACTATCTAATGACAATTTCCAGTACAATATCCAGTTTTTCAGGATGTATTATTTCCACTTTTTCCCCGGTTTTGCCTACAGACTCCTTTTTCATGGTCATGTAATCTTCAGTAATTTTATGGCCTTCAATGATGATCTCTCCCTCATTTTCCAGGGTTTGAGCGATTTCTTGAGGTTCTTTAGATTGTAAAAATCCTAATATTTTAGGGGCATCTCCCTTAAATTCAGGGCCTATTTTGCTCATTAAGGGAGTAATTTCCACTACAATTTCCTGGGTGTCTGGTTTTCCAGTTTCCAGCTTTAAATCAACAATATTCAAGGTCCCCTTAATATCCATAAGCAAAGGTTCGATATCCTCATAAATATCTGAAAGGGAAGTATAAATGGTAGTTGATTTCAGCTGAGCATTTAAAGGCATTTTGGATGCTGATTTGAATCTTCTAAGTTCTCCAATTATTTCTACGCCTAAATCACCCTTTTTTTCCAAATCCGAATTGATTAATTCACTTTGAAATTCCGGCCAGGACGTTTGATGAATACTGGAATCGTATCCCAGATGTTGATAAACTTCTTCGGCAAAATGTGGAGTTATAGGTGATAAAATCCTTAAGGAAGTTTCTACCACAGTTTTCAAAGTGTATTGGGCCGCTTGTTTTGATTCTGTATCAACCGTGTCCCCGTAAAGCCTGTATTTGACTGCCTCAATGTATTCATCACAGAAATCATGCCAGATGAAGCTCTGGGTTTTATTTACTACCTGGGCAAAGTTGAAATTCTCCATGGCCTCGGTGGATTCGGCAACAAGTTGATTTAACCGGGACAAAATCCAGCTATCCATAGGATTTAAATTTTTCAGAACCATTTCTTCGTCGCCTTCAAAGTCAAATATGTGCATGCTAATGAATCTAAAAGCATTCCAGAATTTTCTTAAAAACTTGTAGCCATATTTAACGTCTTTCCAGGCAAATGGAACATCAGAACCCGGCACGCTATTGGATGCCCATAATCTAAGGGCGTCTGCGCCGTAATCTTCCAGTACAACTTCTGGAGCAATAACATTGCCCCGGGATTTACTCATTTTATGGCCGTCTTCGCCGAAAACCATCCCATTAACCACGATTTTAGAGAAAGGTTCCTTTCCAGTTAGTGCTTTGCATCTCAAAGTGGTGTAAAATGCCCAGGTTCGTATAATATCATGCCCTTGCGGCCTTAAATCAGCCGGGAAATAATTTTCATAAACTGGTTCAGGCCATCCAGCAATAGCTAAAGGAGAAATAGAACTATCCATCCAGGTATCTAAAACATCTTCTTCACCAATGAAATCGCCACATCCACATTCGCATGGATTTTCCGGTTGTTTTTGGGTGGGATCAATTGGAATCGTTTCTGCAGTGGCTATGTGCACTTTTCCACAGTCTTTACAGTACCATACCGGGATAGGGGTGGCAAAAATTCTTTGACGTGAAATACACCAATCCCAATCCATGGATCCTGTCCAGTTCAATAATCTTATTTTCATGTGCTCTGGAATCCAGTCCATGACATTTGCAGCGTCTTCTATCTCTTTAGAAAGCTCTTTTACTGCTACAAACCATTGTTTTTTAACCAGAATCTCAATAGGAGTTTTACATCTCCAGCACTGACCGACATTCTGATCAACATTCTCCTTTTTAAGTAAAAATCCTTCTTTTTCCAGATCTTCTATGGTTTGTAGCTTACACTGGGCCAGACTTAATCCCTGGTATTTTCCAGCCGCTTCAGTCATTATTCCTTTTTCGTCAATGGCCTCAATAATATCCAGACCATATCTATTTACCCATGAAACATCTGTTTTATCTCCAAAGGTACATATCATTACTGCTCCAGTACCAAATTCAGGATCTACGTCCGTATCAGTTATAATTTTAACATTTTGTCCGAAAATAGGGACTTGGACTTTTTTACCGGCCAGTTCATGGTACCGTTCATCGTCAGGATGTACCACTACTGCTACACATGCAGATAAAAGCTCGGGGCGGGTGGTAGCTATCATAACCCCTTTATCAGCATCTTCTGAAGCAAATTCCAGATAATTTAAATAAGTTTCATTTTCCTGGTATTCTACTTCGGCAAATGCGATGGCAGTTTCGCATCGGGGACACCAGTTAACTGGATGGATTCCCTGGTAAATCAGACCTTTTTCAAACATTTTGAGGAAAGATAATTGGGTTTTATACATGTATTCTGGAGTCATGGTCACGAATTCCCGACTCCAGTCCTGTGAAAATCCCATGGACTGCATCTGAGCTTTCATCATGGCAATGTTATCCCTGGTGAGATCTATACACATTTCTCGGAATTCTTCTCGAGGAACATCGTTTTTCTTAATGTTGTGAGTTTCTTCCACCTTTACTTCCGTGGGAAGGCCGTGACAATCCCATCCCTGTGGAAACATTACATCAAAACCATTCATTCTTTTAAAACGGGCATTCATGTCAATGTAAACCCAGTTTAAAACATGTCCCATGTGAATGGATCCGGTAGGATATGGTGGCGGGGTATCAATTACATAACGTGGGCGGGTTCCATCACCGATAAACTTGTGAAGTTGATTTTTTTGCCATGTTTCCTGCCATTGTGCTTCTTTTTTGTGGTCGTAATCCTTTGGAATATTATCAACGGTCATTTTCCTCGCTCCTGAGGTATTTAATTAAATTTGTAAATAGCTTAAGTCAATAGGCTTAAAATATTCTTTAAAATTTTTATATGGCCTGATTAAATTAACTTGATTTAAAAATATTTTAGTTTAATGCAAATCCAAACCTAATTATATAGAGCTATTATGATTTTACATAATATCTACTTTCTTTCTAATATCTGTTAGTTCTAATGAATTTATTATTATAGAATATAAATTAAATTAATTTTAATCCATAATTTAGTCTAGATTAAGTTTATAATTTAAAAGTTTATACTTAATGATTAGAATAATTATTAGAAATACTTAAAGATTATATTTAAAAACTACTAAACTATAATAAATTGAAGTAAGAATTATTTAATCTTTAAATTAATATGTATACTTGAAGGATATGCATTTTAAATTTGTCAAATAATTATCTTAATTACAGTTTTTAATCCCCCTGGTGAAAAATATGGAATTATTATGGTTTTATTTAGCATTGTTTCTGGCTATCAGTGATGAAATTCATAGCCGAGTATTATGGGGAGTATTTTTTGATTTTTACGTTCTTTTAGCCGGGATTATAAGAAAAACGGTGGGATCCAATATTCAGTTGTGGCTGGTACACGAAAGTATGGAGGCCATCTTTCACTTTATTGTGCTTTCACTGGTGTTTTTATCATGGGAAATAGGAATATTAGCAGCTTTAATACACATGGTAGTAGATATTTATCATGAAATTGCAGGAACAGATTATGGTTGGCTTTATCACCGTGCACTGCACTTTACTATAGAGTCTGTTTTCTTCATAATGATATTTGCCGGAATTGGTGGAATGGTCTGATACTCCCATTTTATTTGATGAAATCCAAATTTAGCATGAAAATTGATTTAATGGATTAAATTGAGGTATTATTAACAGATTAATTAGAGAGATTTACTAATTGATTTTATATTTATTACAATAAAATTTAAAAAATAATTTTCAAAATAATAAATTAATTGAACTCAAAAATCATATTATGATTTCATAAGGAGAAATTAGATGCCAGTTATAACATTTGATTATCAAGATTTAAAGGAATTAGGCATTGAAATAAGCAAAGAAAAACTAATTGACATTTTACCCATGATGGGAAGCGATATCGAAGACTTCGATGATGAAAGCATTAAAGTTGAATTTTTTCCTAACCGGCCTGACCAGTTATCTGTGGAAGGTGTTGCCCGTAGCTTAAAGGGATTTCTGGGTATCGAAAAAGGAATGCCATACTACCCCATTACAGATTCTGGATTAAAAGTTTTTGTAGATGAAGAAATTACTCAGATTAGACCATTCATTAGTTTTGCCCTTATAAAAAATGTTAAAATGGACGAAAAAGGTCTAAAACAAGTCATGGAATTTCAAGAAGATCTTCACTGGGTTATAGGAAGAGATAGGAAAAAAGTGGCAATTGGAATTCATAATTTAGATGTTATAGAAGGACCGTTCTATTACAAGGCCATGGCCGGCGATTCTATAAAATTCACTCCTCTGGAATCTAATGGAGATATGACCCTGCAGGAAGTAATCGAGGAACACCCTAAAGGAGTAAAATACGCCCATTTAGTTGAAAAATTCGATGCATATCCTGTAATTATGGATAAAAACAGCAATGTACTATCCATGCCTCCCATAATAAATGGTGAGCTTACCAAACTCACAGAAAATACTGTTAATCTATTAGTAGATGTCACAGGGACTGATGAACAAGCAGTTAACTATGCACTGAATATAATTTGTGCCTCTTTTGGAGAAGTTAATGGGAAAATTGAATCACTGGAGATTATTTATCCTGATAAAAATGTTACCACTCCTGATTTCACTCCCAAACAGAAAAAATTGAGCGTGGCCAAAACCTGTGAATACACCGGACTGGATCTTAATGCCGAACAAATTAAAGATTTAATAGCAAAGGCCCGTATGGACGCTGAAATAATTTCAAAAGAAGAATTAATGGTTAATATCCCAGCATACCGGGTTGATATACTACACGAGGCCGATTTAATAGAGAATGTGGCCGTGGAGTATTGCTTCAACAATATAGAATCATATTTACCAGACATAGCTACTATTGCCCAGGAAAATAAGTGGTACACCTCGGATAATCTCTTGAGAGAGGTTATGGTTGGCCTGGGCTTTCAGGAAATCATGAGTTTAATGTTAACCAGCGAAGAAAAACATTACCACCATTTAAGGTTAGAAGAGGATGAAAGAGTGGAGGTTTCACAACCCATCTCTCAGGACAGAACCATGATCCGAAAAAGTCTTTTAAATGGATTAATGGAATTTTTAGAAGATAATAAACACGAAGAACTCCCTCAAAGAATTTTTGAGATAGGTGACGTTATATACATTGATGAAGATGCAGAAACTTGCACTAAATTGAGTAAAAAGATTGCCGGAGCCATTACTCATTCCCATGCTAATTTTACTGAAATAAAATCTACAGTAGCTGCCTTTTTAGAAAATACAGGTTATAATCTAAATTTAGAGCCACACGACCATCCTTCTTTCATCACGGGAAGGTGTGCTCGAGTAAATGGTGGATTAATTGATGGGAAAAACAGCATCGAAGGTTTCTTTGGGGAAATACATCCCGAAGTAATTACTAACTTCAATATGGAGTATCCTGTAGTGGCCTTTGAGCTGGAATTAATTGAAAAATAGAGAAAATTGAAAAATAGATAAATAACTATATTTATCTCCATTATTTTTTCATTCTTGATTTTAAAGTATTTTTCAGCTTCTAATTTTTCTTATTTATCAATATATTAATTTACTAACCCATTGCCGTGATTTTAACTTTCCTACTCCTAGGTCCATCCAGTTCCACAAAGAAAATACTTTGCCAGGTCCCCAAGTCCATCCGACCATCAATAACTGGTATGGATTGGCTGCCACCAAGTAAAAAAGATCTAAGATGGGAATCAGCATTATTATCAATTACATTATGCAAATAATCATTGTTTTCAGGGACAATTTTTTTTAAAAGATTTTCAAAATCTTTCACAAGCCCAGATTCATTTTCATTGATTACTATTGCAGAAGTGGAATGTCTGGTGAATATATTTATTATTCCATTTTTAATTCCTGTTGATTTTACAATTTCACGGACTTTAGATGTTATATCTACAATTTCCATTCTTTTAGAAGTTTGAAGATCAATTTCATTGCTGATAATTTTCATAAAACCACCTCTTTAATAATTATTTTGTCTATCTGCAGTTATTTCTTTTGAAGTTTAGTAAGAAGATAAAAATTTAATTGTTATTACTACATAAATATAAATAATTAAAGGGGAGGGTTTTTTTGAAAAAATATTTACTATTAATTATTCTAATGGCAATAATAGTAGCGGCATCAGGTTGTATTGGTAGCGGAGGAGCTGGATCTGGAAAAGTAGTTAATGAAACTGTGAAAGTAATTGGGTTTGACCAGGTCGCACTGGATGGCATGGGAACTCTAATTATAACTCAAGGTAAAAATGAATCATTGATTATAGAAGCTGAAGATAATGTGATTCCTCATATTAAAACTTCCGTGCAAAATAATAAGCTCCAAATTTCATATGACAATGTCAGCACACCAACACCCACTAAACCAGTAATATTTCATTTATCAGTTAAAAATTTAAATTCCATTGATGTATCTGGAGCTGCAAAAATGAATGCAGTGAACTTAAAATCGGACCAACTGAATGTTTTTCTTAATGGGGCTGCAGAAGGTAATTTAACTAATTTACAATTAAAAAGTCTGATTTTAACCATTTCAGGAGCCGGTAATCTGAATGCTTCTGGAAAGGCCGATGCTCAAACCATAACAATTAATGGAGCAGGTGAATATTCAGCACCTTCTTTAAACACCAGCAATACAACAGTGACTATAAATGGTGCTGGTAAAACAACCGTGAAAGTCTCTGATATCTTAAATGCTATAATAAACGGTGGTGGAGAAGTAGTATACTTTGGAAATCCAAAGTTGACTAAACAGGTTAATGGTATGGGAAAAATAAATCAAGCTGTTTACTAAAACAATTACATTAAATCCTTTATTTTCTATTAATTTATTAATATCTTATTTTTTAACAGATCAATGCAAAAATAATGAAAAAATTTAATTAAAATAAGTATTTTTTAAAATAAAAAAAAGATAAAAATAAACGAATTAGTCTATTTTTAAATTGTCCCGAACGAATTATAAAAAATTAAATTATAATCCAAAGGATTTCTTGAGAAGTTCCACATTAACGTATCCAGTCCTGAATAATTCTCCAGTACGTAGATCATTAATAACTACTTCAGCAGGAGCAAACATTCCCTTGTCAATTTTGTAGAAATCGTATTCAGCTTCTTTGAATATGTCATAGAATGGTTTTCCATACCCTTCAGAGGCAGAAGATGGTAATTTTTCTGCTAATTCTTTAATATCATCGCCTTCTTCAGATTGGATGTAGTAGTAAGTCCTTCCACCAAATAAAACAGCGTCGTTGGTTTTTCCCATGGCTTTAAGGCCATCTGGGTCAACTGGTGCAATAGGAGCAATACCTGCGGCGAATTTCACTTTTGTAACATCAAAGTGTAATGCTTCCAGCATTTTGTAGGTACCATTTTCCACAACTCTTCCGGCAATCTGGATGGAACCAACCAGGGAAGAGGTAGGGGCTACTAAGACAAATACGTTTTCTGAGGATACACCACAATCTTCAGCAATTTTATCAGTAACATCAGTTCCGGGAAGCTTGTCAGCTTCTAGAGTTAAAATAGCTATATCAGCATCGTCTTCGTATCCTATTTCCTTATAAGTTTCAGCTGGTTTTTTGGCTAAAGCACGGGCCGGGCCAGAACCTAAGGCAAAGAAGTCGCCTACACTGACAGACCATCCGGCTTTTTGTGCTCCTAAAGTAGAAATTGCCGGGTAATTAGTTTTAATTTTAACTGATGGTAAGGCAAAGCTTTCAGATAGGTCTCCAGGGATGGATATTCCTACTTCGGCCAGTCCTCCGAGGCATACTTTAGTGTATAATTCTCCTGCCTTCAAACTACCGTCTACATGAACACCACAGTCAATTACTGTTGAACCGTTGTCAATTTTTTCTACTTTAATGTTAAGCTCGTCAGCTTTTGCAATCATTTCGTCTACTGTTTTTTTTGCTTCTAAATTAACACTAACCATGTAAATTCACCTCAATAATGAATTTTAAATAAACATTATTTTATCCTCAATGATTTTAGGAATTTTAATCTTAATTAGTTTACTATTTGATTTTTTATAAATTGAAAAAAAGAGAATTTGAGTTATTGAAAATAATTAATTTGACTCTAATATTGTTCTGCTTCACTGAAGTTAACCTCATATATGTGAGCGCTAATGGAATGAATGGTAATGGAGCCTAAAGCAAGACCAACTTCACCCGCCACATATTGAGCCAAATAAGTTAAACCAACGGCATTAGGGAACCAGGCCCCATAAATATCGTGAGATCTCCACAAAGCAGTAGTGTAAAGTTTATTATCACGGATTTTGAAATCCACCAGAATCATGCAGGGTACTTCGTCGCTTTTGGTATCAGCAACTGGATCCCAGGTCACAGAAATGGCCCTTCTGGATTCTTGACAATTTTTCAAGCGATCAATGGCTTCTTGAATTTGATCAACGTCACTAAAATGAGCTCTAAGCCGATTACCATAAGTATATACAAAACCCTGGATATCGCTGCTAATAAATTGTTCCGAGTATTTTTCCAACTTTTCCCCATTCCAGAAATAGCCCTCAGGAACTCTTATATCCTTAATACCCGCTAATTTATCAGTTAAGCTATTAAGATAAAAATTATCGGATTTAGATTTTCCTAACGGATTTTTAATGGAAACCATGACATTTAAAATTTCTTTGGTGAGGGAACCCCTTTCATCCTTGATATCGGCCCCTTCTTCCATAATTTTCCGGACCAATTTTTCCCAGCCGTCTGCAATCTCTGAAACTTCAATTAACTCCGCCATTAGTTCTCCTCCAATAAAATAAATGTATTGCTATTATCCAATTATATTTTTCTATAATATGAAGTTCTATTGTGTGTATTATAGTTAATAAAATATTGAATACATTATTATTAAATCATTATTTGGGATTAGATAATGTTCTAGCAGCCTCAACCATATTTTTCAACTTGGAATAGGCTGATTTATACGTCAACATCCTCATTCCACAGTCTGGATCGATTAACATGTTTTCCGGGCCAATAATATCCATTCCAGTCTTAATTAAATTTTTGATTTCATCCACTGTTTCTATAGATTCTTTTTTAGTATCCACGCTTCCAAAACCGATTTTTTTCCCATAGAAACTTTTTTGACCTTCTAAAAGCTGGACATTTTTGGCAATTCCGGCAAATTCACAGTCAATAATATCCACTTTGAATTGTAGAATTTTATCAAATACCAGTTCCACATCCCCACAAACGTGCATGGCTACTGGAATTTTTATATCTTTAGCAATGATTTCTACTGCTTTACGGGCCGTGGCCACATTTACCATGCCCGTGGAAATAAAAGGTTCGTCTAATTGAATAACCGACGCTCCAGCCTCCTCCAAATAATGTGCTTCTTTTTTTAGGGCGCTAGCCATGTCCAGAATGGCTTTATCTTTTTGTTCGTTGCTGTAAAAACCATCCAGGCGGGAAGAGTACACCATGGTAGTGGGGCCAGTTATAATTCCCTTTACTCCCTTCTGGGCCATTTCTTCTTCAGAAAAATTCATTTCTTTTAAAGTGTTTTCCACAGTTTTAATGGCCAATTTCAGGTCTTCTGCACCTATGGATTTCAATGGAGGGCTGATTTTATTTCTTATTTTGCATGTATTATCCTCTATGACCATTCCAGGAATAGCACGGGCAAAAATTTCAATCATGTCACCCCGTACCTGGCCGTCGGAGACCAGGTCCACCCCGGCCTTTATCTGATCCGATACTGCTTTGGTCAGGGCCGGGCGGTATTCATCATAATTTCCCATAAAGTTTGATATTTTCTCCCCCATAGATTTTGGAGGTTGAGATTGTGCAGGATAACTTCCCACAACTGTTGTTAGCATGATTGGCCTCTATTATTTAAAATAACCATTAATTTCATTGAATTATATCTATTTGATATCATTTGCAATATTAATCATTATTAGCAATATTAATGCATTATTAATTTATATTTTAATTATATATTCTATTCATATTATCTTATATTGCCTATCCTATTACCTATAAATCATAATCCCCTATTTTAGGAAATTATAAACTATAAAAAAATATATTTTTGATATGAAAAAAATTTATCCTCTTTTTGGTATTGTTGGACCAATAATTTATATTTTAGCGGTTATTATAGGAGGTGCTTTGCGTAGTGATTATAGTTTCCTTTATAATACAATAAGTGAACTAACTGCAGCCAATGCTCCCAATCTAATTTTAATGAGCTTATTATTTGGTATTTACAATATTTTTCTCTTGATATTTGGTACCGGGGCCTTTTTGGACCATGAAATTGATAAAACAAAAAAATTTAAAGCAGCTAATTTGATGATTGCTATTATTGGTTTTCTAGGAGTATTGCTGCTTTTCTTCCCTCAAGATCCAAGAAATGTAGCATTTACATTAACCGGTACCATCCACATTACATTGGCCGGAATAACATCTTTACTAACTTTGATTTCTGTTATTTTAATCGGAATAAACTTCAGGAAAAACTCCACGATGAAACGTTTTGCTAATTATTCCATTGTTTCATTTATAGTGATTTTAGCTTCTGGAGGCCTGGCTGCCATGAGTGTGGCCAATAATTCTGGTTACGGGGGACTCTTTGAGCGCATTACCATATTTGCATTTATGGTCTGGGTTATTGTTTATGCTTATATAATATTCAAAAACTCAAAGCCAGATAATACAGGAAAAATAGAATGAATTAGTTTTTTATTAAAAAAACTTAATTTAAAGCTTTAAATGTGATGCATTAAGTGATTTTCTAAATATTAAATATATTAAATACACTCAACCAAAAGAAAAGTATGGTTTTAAGAATTAAAATAGATAAAAAATTAGAATAAAATATAATAAAATAGAATAAAATTAATTTGCCATTAACAATTTTTTTATCTCAAAAGTAAAAATTTTAAAGAAATAGATTAATATCCTATTTCTTTATGGCAACTGCTTTTATTTTATCAATCTCTTCAGCTTCCACCGGCAATTCTACCACAGCAGTACCATAGCAAGGCTTGGTATAAGGCATCATAACCTTCACATTCTCCTCATCAATCCCTATAGGAATCGGCGGAAGGCCAATAATCCGGGCACCCAGTATTTTTTCACCGGGTTTAATATAAACCACACTCTTAGCTTTTTCTTTAATTAGTTTAGCACAGTCCTTAAATCCAGCCTGTTTTAGGAGAATATCATAATCATCTGATTGTTGAAGATGGGTTTCAAGACAAAATGACATGGTTAATCCTCCAGTTGATTTATTGCTTTATCCAGTTTAACCCGGATAGGCGTTGGATTATGGTAAGCCCTGGCAGACACAATCTGGGCCTCAGTATTTTCCTTAACCTGATTTTCAAAGTCTTCCAGTAGTTCAGAATCTTTTTCAAAGATTAAGGCAATGGATTTTGTATTTAGCATGTGATAAAACGTTACAAAATATGCTACTGCTGCGTCCTTGTGGACAAAACCTAAAAGAAGGTCAAAATCTCCTTCTTTTAAATTTTCAATGCATGATTCAATATCAATCTTTTTTTGTACATATCTCTCTTCTGGATCTGAAACATCAAGTAGTCTCATGGCAGAAGGGTTGCTGACCACCGTAACATCATATCCCACATTTTTAAGCCTGTGAGATGCATAAAGAGCCATAGGAGTTTGAGCCGGAGATTCCGGACATCCTAAAAGTATAAGTGCCTTTTTCATGATTTTTCCCCATTATTAATTATGATGACCGTTCTTTATATTTATAATCCATTTTTAATCCTTTTTAAGCGTAATTATATGACCAACAACCAGTGCACTCAAGAATATAAAGGTTAGTAAGGCCATCCCATTGACCGTACGATTCATTAAGAACAATCCAACTACGGCCTGAGCAATAAATGCAGTAAGCGAACCTATGAGTAGGGCTTCTCTGCCCAAAAATCTACGGCTACCATTTTCTCTTTTTTTCCTATAGATGACCAGCATCTTAAATCCTATTATAATTACTCCAACGCACCAGAGTAAAAGGAAGAACAATGTAAGATACCCGAAGTCATACCCCCACCCAAATATTCCAGGCAGCATGTAATCTACAACATCCTTCTTGTTGACCAATAATCCATAAAATACTGGGAATGGTAAACCAAAACTGGTTATCAAATTTATGGGGAGGGTTATATAACCATCACCAAAACCCAGACCAGAAGATCCCCAGAATGATGAATTCTGAACATGACCCAGTAGGGTTATGTTATTAATAACCAGATTCAAACCAGGCCCTGAATTGGATTCGATTCTGGCAATTCTAAGTAAAGGACTTAAAACAGGCATTTGAAGAATATTTGAAAGAAGTTCCAAAACCCCAAAAGCTGCTAAAACCGCTACTATAGACGCAACCACTTTTTTTATGGATAAAATTGATTGTTGGCGGAAGGATTTTGATAATATCCAATATCCAATTACTAAACCTAAAATCCATAAAATAAGGAATGATCTGTGAACCAAACCACCGAAAACAGTCAGGAGTATTAGAATTAAATAAATAAATAATTTAAGTCTTCCCACCCCAATTCCTGCTTCTTTCATCATAGGAAGTGCAGCCAGTGCAGTTACTATTGCCAGAAGGGCTATGGGCCCAAATGGATGTGAAAATTCACTCTGTCCAAAACTCACAAAAAGGAAAATGGCATCGATTCCAAACAAAACAGATAGTGCCATTCCCAATAATAGTGAAAATAGAAGTACTGCACTTAAAGAAATAGGGGCTAAACTTAAAATAAAAATAACCCCCAAATATAGTACCAGGCCAAATTCTATGATTAATTGAAGATGATTTTGAGCTATTAAAGCCAATTTATGCCTCCATAAGAAATTTAATAGATAAATTTGATTAAATGATAATTAATTTGAAAGTACTTAAATAAATTATAAAATTTTAATTTGAAATTTTATTTTAAATAATCTAAATATTAAATTATATGACGATTTAAAATTAATTATACTTTAATATATAAAAACTATATTTATATTTTTAAAATATTTTTTAAATTTAAATGGATAATAGATTTTAATGATTTTTATCTCTAAAATAAAATAAATTTAGATTTTTCAGTTAAAATTTCTATAATTAATCCAATTCTTTTTTTAAAACAACCATGTGTTCTCCAAAACCATCGTAATCCTCATAAACATCCATACCTCTAATTTTTACAGTTTTTGATGCGGAAACAACATTGAAACCGATTTTTTGGTAAAAATTTATTGCTTTCTGATTAATAGGTTTGGTTATTAAATATATCTTTTTACAACCCTCTTGAGTGACCACATCACAGAAATTTTTTATTAAGTTTGAAGCTATTCCTCTCCCCCTAAATTCTGGATCAACGCATAAAAGATGAATATAACATTCATCACTTTTAGATTGAGAAATGAATCCAATTAAAAAGCCTATCACTATTTTATGCCCATTATGTATGATTTCAGCGACAAATACCGTATTTTGAAAGAATTTAGTAAAGAGGTGATAAATGGAATTTCTTTCTGTGACCATGGGGCGGCATTTGCGGGCGATGTGAGATATGGGAAGAAAATCATCTTCTTCTGAATTCCTTATTTCAATTTTGTGCACAAAAACATCCCCATATATTTTAATCCATTTCTATTTGAATATCATTAGGTTAAATTAAATGATTTAATAATTTCTAAATTCTATGGTTTGAATTTTCTTATTTTTAAAATCTATAATAAATCGTATCATTTTACAAAATATTCTAAATATATAATAAAGCATTAAGTTTAAATAGGAAGAAATCTAAGTTGATATGTTAATGGACATTGGGGTGGTAGCTCAGATGGTAGAGCGTCGCCTTGGCATGGCGGAGGCCCCGGGTTCAAATCCCGGCCACTCCATTAATAATTAATTTTTAAATAATTTTTTTGATTTTTATAATCTTTTTAAAATAGAAATGTTTTTAAATGAAATTTGATCACTAAGGCCTTTTTTTACTTGCAACGTCATATACGTTGTCTATTATCATTTCAAAAAGGTCATCGGTTTCTAATTTCCTGGAATTATCCTTGTTTAACATTAATTTCAAAGCCATGTTTATTATTTCTTCCACATTGTTGGATCTAAACATGAGTTTTTGATCAATATAAAACTTATCCACGGAAAGTGTTTGTCCAGGATAACATGAAATTACAGGAGTTCCCACAATTGCCGCTTCACGGTTCATAGTTCCACCAGCACCAATCATTAGATCGCATTTTTTCATTAAGCTGAATGTATCCACTGGCGGTTTAATAATTGTGACATTATTATAATCCTTAAATATTTCTTCCTGTTCTTTAAACCGGGGAATTACCAGAATATTAGCGTGCTCTTCCAGAACATCAACTACTGGAGTTAAAACTGATTTTTTACAATCAGCATCCAAATAAGATGCTAAAGATGGTTCTGGTCTCATTAAAATAGTTTTTTCTTTTTTCAAGTCCAAAGAAAGATCTTCGAATATATTATCATTATATTCAAAGTTTTTAAAGTGGATAATTTCAGATGTCCCCTTGTAACTGATAATTTTATTAGGGTCTGCCCCTACTCTCAGCAAGGTCCACATGTCAATGGCCTGGGGCATAATAATCCGATTACATAAAGGCAATGTTAATTTGTTGGCTGCCAGTGCGTGTTCATTATCCAGAACATATACACTGGGAATATTCAGTCCAAAAGTAACTCTAGGAAGTTCTATAGAATGTTTAGAAATAGCTACATCTGGTTTTTCTTTTATAATAAGTTTTGAAAGTTCATGTGCTCTTAAAGTGCTCTCTTCAAGTTTTTGACCAAGTGTGACCCCGTGCTTGCCAATGGAAATAAATTCAAACCCGAATAAATCCATAAGATTATGTATGTCCCCAAATTTGCGTCCAGTTATAATTACTTCCTCTCCCTGATTCTGGAAATATTCAATTATATTCTTAAAAAATCTTACATGAGGAGCATTGGTTAAATCTATCCAGATTTTCACTTAAATCACCATTTGAGTTAAAAAAGTTTAAAAAACTTGAAAGAAAACATCCTTTCAATTTATTATCTATTTTAAGAATTATAAAAATACTATGAATATAGAAACTTAAATTAAAATTTATGAATTTAAAATTTATGAATAATTGAAAATGAATAATTGGAATTATTATTCATTTTATAATGCACTTTAATGCTCTTAAAAACGAATTATTCGTTTTTAGCTTTTTCCAGAGCCACCATGATTTCATTAAATCCTTGACCAGTTTTTAAGCTTGTTTTAATTACCTGGACATCCGGGTTTAGTTTTAATACGTCAGCTACCATTTTATCCTGGTCTGCACCTACAGCTTCTGCAATGTCCACCTTATTAATAACAACCAGATCTGCTTCTTTAAATATAAGAGGATGTTTTTCAACTGTGTCGTCTCCTTCACTAACACTGATGACCACCATTCTCATGTGGGCCCCTAGATCAAAGTCTACGGGACATATTAAGTTTCCAACGTTCTCAATAAACAATATATCCACGTCATCCAGTGGTAAATCATAAAAAGCGTGTTCCACCAGGTGTGCATCTAAATGACATTCTTTTCCCGTGTTTAATCCTACAACAGGAACGTCGTATTGTTCAAATCGTCCTGCATCATACTTACTTATCACATCCCCGGCAATAACTGCCACAGGATAGTTAATTTCTTGAATCAATTTTTCTATAAGAGATGTTTTACCAGAGCCAATTGCTCCTAAAACATCTACGGCAAAAACATTAGATTTATCAAGGATTTTTTGATTTTTCTCGGCTAACTTCTTGTTAGCCACCATAATATCGTGCTGTATCTCTACTTCAGCTATCTTGTGCATCTTCTTCCCTCTGTTCAATTTTAATATTTTTTACATTACATTCTCTCCCGGCAGTGATCGAGATCTCTCTCCCTTCACACTGGGGACAGTTAATAATAGGTGCATAGTGATCTATTCCTTCAAATTCTATTTTTCCGTTGAATCCGCATGATTCACATTCGATTTCAATAGGAATTTCTTCCATAATGAATTTTGCACCTTGTAAAATGGTATCTTCACTCAATACTTCAACCATGAACATGATTTGCTCAGGGTTGAGCATGGTCATCTGCCCGATTTCAACAGTTACTTCCAGTACTTCAATTGCGTCATTTTTCTCGGCAGCTTCAATTATCGTTTTCACTATAGCATCGGCCATGGATAATTCATGCATGATTACACCTCTATTGGATTAAACCCTAAATAATATATGATAATCTTATTGAGTTTATAACAAATAAAAACTTGATAATACTTTTTTATCAGCATATATGCCTAGAAAGCTATTTCAAACCCATTAAAATCTTAATAAACATGTAACTATTAAAGATGCTTATTAATAAAGTTAACAAATATAAACTTTGTTAAATAAATTATGTTTTAATGAAATTGTGGTAAATTTTTGATTGAACAGAATTTATCAATGATAAAATAATAGAATTTATTATTTATATCCATTTTAAAATCTTAATAAGTTATATATTAGGTTATTAGAAGGTTAAAATATCGATAATCTAATCAATACAAAAATCAATATATTTTGATAAATAAAAATAAGTAGAATAAATTTCAAGAGTTTTTAATATAATAATTATTATTTAATTATTTAAATAAATTTAATTAAAAAAAATATTCTAATATTATTTATGGGTGGTTATTTTGATAATAGGTGGTTCAGCATCTCAAAAACTAGCAGCTAAAGTTGCAAAAGAACTTGATGATTATCTTTGTCCTGTTGAAACTCGAAAGTTCCCGGATGGAGAACGATATCTTCGTTTTAAAGGAGAAATAGAGAAAGAAGTGGTAGTTGTTCAATCAACGGGTTATCCTCAAGACGAAAATCTAATGGAACTCCTTTTTATTTTAAAAAATCTAAAAAGCCTGGGTGCAGAAGAAATAAAAGTTGTAATTCCTTATTTTGGTTATGGTCGCCAAGAAATGCGTTTTAAAAGCGGGGAAGCAGTTTCTGCATCAATTACAGCAGAGCTAATTGAATTTGCTGGAGCAACAGAAGTTTTCTCAATTAATCTTCATGAAAATAAAGTTGCTGACTTTTTTAATATTCCAGTTAAAGAACTTTCAGCCATGTCCCTTATTGCCGAACATTTAAGCCAGGTTCTGGATGATCCCGTGCTCATTGCACCTGATAAAGGGGCCCTGTCCCATGCTCAGGAAATTTCCAGTATTCTTGATTGTCCCTGCGACCACATGGAAAAGACCCGGCTCTCACCAGATACCGTAGAAACACGGGTTAAAAGTCTGGATGTGGAAGGTCGCCAGGCAGTGATTATCGATGACATTATCAGTACTGGAGGAACCATTGTCAATGCATCTAACATTTTGAAAGAACACGGGGCCCAAAGTGTTACCGTGACTTGCGTGCACCCAGTTCTGGTGGAAGATGCTCTTTTAAAGATTTTTACTTCGGGAGTGGAAGATGTTTTAGCAACAGACACTTTATCCTCTGAGGTGAGCACAATATCAGTTGCTCCTTTAATTGCAGATGCCTTAAAATAGAAATAAAAAAATAGACTGATAATTCTTTTAATTCTTTTTATATTTCTTTTTTCTATTATTTTTTTAGTTAATTCTCTTATTTTAAAAAATAGCATTTATACAAAAGAAATTTCCAATTCTGCAAGTTGATTAAATTAGATGTGATAATTAAAGGTTATAAACTGATTATAACTTTTAAAGATATTTAAAATCAATATTTTAAATTTTAAATATAAAAAATAAATATAAAAAATAAATATAACTAAATTTGAAGTAAATAATCGATTAATGATCTTTAAAATAAATTTTAAAAAGCTTTAAAATGCTAAAAAAGATTTTGATTGAAAATATTAATTAATTAAAAAAAAGAAAAAAAATTAGTGAGTGGTAGGGTTTTTTAAAATTCCACCCTTAGGCACCATTTCACTGATTTTTTGCATTTTATCCACTAAACCATTCTTTCCTTTACCAATAAGGGCGTGTTTAATAACGTCCCCTAATGTCTCTACAGGAATAATTTCTATTTGTTCTTCATATCTTTTTTCCAGTAAAACATCATCCATATTAGATGAAGGAATAAGTACTTTTTTGATTCCAGCTTCAGCAGCAGCTTCAATCTTTCCAGTTACTCCACCTACTGGTAGAACGTCTCCACGAATACTGAGAGATCCGGTTAAAGCTACAGACTGGTCAACTGGAATTTCCTCTAAAGCCGAAATCACGGCAGTGGCTACAGAAACACTGGCACTGTCTCCCTCAACACCGTCATAGGCTTGTAAGAACTGTATGTGGATATCGTAACTGGAAATATCCGTTCCAGTGTGCTTTTTAATTAAAGCACTTATATTCTGAACGGCTTCTTTGGCTATTTCTCCCAGTTTACCAGTAGCTATAATCCTACCTTCTTGTTTACTCTGAGCAGGGGCAGCTTCAGCAGCAATTGGAAGTATAATACCACTTCTATCACCAATTATGGCTAAACCATTGACCCGACCAATTTCCCCACCTTCAGATTTAAATACACTGTATTTTTTCTTTTGAACAATGTATCTATCAGCTATTTGCTGTTCTAAGGTTCTGGCCAGTCTTTTGGCATTTACCACGTGTTCCATTGTTACAAATTCTGCAGCTTCTCCCTTGGCAATATCCCCAGCAGCTCGTACTAAACCACCTAAATCTCTTAATTTGAGTGTTAAAGACTCTTTTTTACCAGATCTACGTTGTGCTTCTCGAATTATCTCAGCTACGGCACCATTATCAAAGTGAGGTATTCTTCCGTCTTTTTCCACTTCTTGAGCCACAAATTGCACCAGTCCTTGTCTGTTTTCCGGCGTATCTGGCATGGAATCTCTCATGAAGACCTCGTAACCATATCCTCGGATACGTGATCGCAGAGCAATATGCATTCCTTCCAGAACCTGGATGTTACCAGATGCTACCAGCACAAAATCACAGGGTACAGCCTGTGAACGGACCATAGCTCCACTACTGGTCTCACTTTGACCCGTAATGGAGTACATTCCTTCCTGCATAGCAGTTAAAAGCTCTTGCTGGGTTTTCATCTTCATTGTTCCAATTTCGTCCACATAAAGAACACCATTGTTGGCCCGATGAATCATTCCAGATTCAACTCTTTCATGGGCCGGCGTTCCCAGTCCGCCAGACTGGTAAGGGTCGTGACGCACGTCTCCTAAAAGAGCACCGGCATGTGCCCCAGTAGCGTCAATGAATGGTGCAGTTCTTTTATTTTCACTGTTAACCAGTAATTTGGGAACCATTACTGAGGTTTTAGGCCTCATTTGTTGTAATGCCAAGAAAACAATTCCTGCAGCAATAATGGCTGCTAAATATTGTTTCAACATGAAACCGATTATCAGGATGAAAGAAATAATCAGGATCATAAGTAGATTTTTCTTTTCGTCCTGGCCTTTGGCCTTGTTTTTATGATTCATTACAATTTTTTTACCTTCACCTGCAGGGACGGCACCTATTAATGGATTATTTGAATCTTCAATATTAGGGTATACTAAAATATCTTGTAATTCTTCTGGAGGAAGAAGTTCTGCCATAGCCCGAGCTAACATTGACTTACCTACACCTGGCTCTCCAATCAGAAGTACATTTCGGCGCTGTTTAGCAGCCTTTCTTAGTGTTTCCACAGCCTCTTCTTGACCAATAATTTGATCAATAAGCATTTTTGGAACCTCAATATCTTTTGAGGTTTTATAAACAACTTCATCTATTTCTGTCTTTTCTTTGTCAGACTTTTTTAGGTCAGTTGCTTCGATGGTGGTTGTCATTTCTATTCCAGTGCCTCCATTGGCTTGAATTAATAAATAAAATTTTGTTTGAATAAAATTGATTTTCATTTTTATTTATTTTTAATTTGCTTTAATCTAATGTAATATATTTATATATGTATGTTTTCTGAGGATTTATTCTTTTACTTTCATTACTTAAATGTTTTACTTACCTTTACTTATTTTAATATTTTGTATATAAGTTTTGTTATTAAATAAATTATTCAAAACCTCACAATCTAAATTTTTAGGCTTAAAAACTGATATTAATGATTAAAAAAAATTTTAAAAAATTAAAACTTTAAAATGCTGCCTATTTATTGCGAAAATATAAAATTAATTATTATTAATTAATAATTGAAAAATTTTGTTTATATAAAAATTTTGATGAAAATTAATGATTTTTAAGATTTATTTTATTATATAATATAAGCAATGAAAATACAGTATAATAAGAAAAATTTAAATTTAATTTAACAAAAAATTATAGAAATTTTGTATTAGAATTTTGATTAGAATTTTGAATTATATTACATCATAATAAACTGAGGTCTTCAAATGTCCCAAACATCTTCAAAATGTATAATGGTGCAAGGAACATCTTCCAATGCTGGAAAAAGTGTTATGGTAGCTGCATTGTGTAGAATATTCTCTAAAATGGGTTATAAAGTAGCACCATTCAAATCACAGAATATGTCCTTAAACTCTTATACAACCAAAGAAAATGCAGAAATAGCAATAGCCCAGGTTTTACAGGCCGAAGCAGCGGGTGTGGATCCATCATACCACATGAATCCTATACTCTTAAAACCAAAGGAAGATTTTGTCTCTCAGGTAATAGTTCATGGCCAGCCTGCCGGTGACATGAATTTCTATCATTACCAGCAAAATTTCAGGGACCAGGCCCTTAAAGCCATTGAAGAATCACTGGAATATCTCAAAAGAGAGTACGAAATAATCGTGATTGAAGGGGCCGGTTCCCCTGCTGAAATAAATATGAGGGACCGGGACTTGGCCAACATGGAAATAGCCCACCTGGCTGATGCCGATGTAATTTTAGTGGCTGACATTGATCGTGGAGGAGTTTTTGCTTCCATTGCCGGTACATTTTCTCTCTTAGATGAAAAGGACCGCAGCAGAATCAAAGGAATTGTTATAAACAAGTTCAGAGGAAATCTAGACATTTTAATGCCAGGAATTGAACAGATAGAAAAAATTGTGGGAGTTCCTGTTCTGGGAGTCTTACCCTATGATCCCAGCTTAAAACTCCCTGAAGAAGATTCTGCATCCCTATCTGAACGAAAATACCGGGGACAGGGCAATATTAATATCGGTGTAATAAGACTTCCTAGAATTTCTAATTTCACTGATATCGACCCTCTAGAATATGAAGAGGATTTAGGAATTAGATTAATTGAATTTGGTGAAAGTCTGGATAATTTAGATGCAATTATCATACCTGGAACCAGAAACACCGTTAATGATATGGTTGAACTGGAAAATTCTGGATTTGCGGATGAAATTCGAGAACTATCTAAAGAGATTCCTGTGGTTGGTATCTGCGGTGGCTACCAGATGTTAGGCCAGAAAATATTTGATGAAAATAATAAAGAGTCTAAATATGGTAGCGTTGATGGACTGGGCCTTTTAGATATAGAAACTACTTTTGGTACCATACCCAAGATTATTACCCAAAGTGAAGGTGAAATGGAACATAACGAGCTCTTTAACATTATTTCTGGAAAATCTGTAACTGGATACGAGCTTCACGAAGGAACTACCAATATTAAAGACACTAAACCTCTTTTTAAGGTGACCAAGGGCTGTGGAAATGCTCCAGAAACTCATTTTGACGGGGCCATTTCAGGAATGACCTTTGGTACATATTTCCACGGAATTTTCCACAATTTTAACTTTAGAAGGGCTTTTACCGACCAATTACGGATTATGAAAGGTTTAGAACCTCTAGGATTTGGTGAAGATCCATTTGAAACCAGCAAACAATTTTCTATTGATAGATTGGCCCAGATTGTAGAAGAAAATGTGGATATGGATTTTATAAATAATTTAATTGGAAAATAAATATTAAAATTGTTTATTCATCTATACTTTTTTTTATTTTTAAAGAATAAATTTTCAAGAATAGACAAAAAATTAAAAAAAATTAAAAAAATATGTGGATTAAATTAAAAATCTTATTTTTTTTATAGTTATTTTATAACCAGAACCGGGCACTTGGCAGACCTTACAACCTTGTCCGTGACACTTCCATAAACAAATTTGGTCAAGGCGTGTTTTCCAGAACTTCCAATTACCACTAAATCAATGTCATCTTCCTCAATAGTTTTCAGAATGACATCTGCTGGGTTTCCTTCTTTTATCTCTGTTTTTAGATTAACATTTTGCTGGCAAACACCCTGACATTTACTATCCATTAATTGGGCAGAAAAGTTTTCAACAGCTTCTTTGCCTTCTTTTTTTAAAGAGTTATCAAGTTTTTGTTTTAAATCATCTTCAGTTAAAGCATCAAGATATCCAGCATCAACAACACTTAAAACGACCAAATCCGCCAGGCCTGCATTTGCAATCATAATGGCATGTTCTCCAGCTTTTTTGGAGTGTTCAGATCCATCTGTAGGCAATAATATTCTTTTGTACATGTTATACCCTCTAACAATATTTCTATTCAATTTTTGTTAAATAAATTATCATTCTATGTTAAATCTAATTTGATTTTAAAAATAAAAAAATAAATAAATTGGTTTTGGTGTTCCAATTTATTTAAGCACCTAACAAAGACGGAGCAAATGTCAAAACAGCCAGCATTACAAGGGCAGTTAGGATAATTCCAATTATAACCATTGGCAATCCTGCCTTGAATATTTCCTTCACACTCACATACCCTGAACCATAGGCCATGGCCACTGTTGGATCAGCCATAGGGAACATGAATGATAAAGAACATGCAATAGCCACAGGAACTGCATAGGTACCCACTGCTAAACCTTGTGATTGGGCTAAAATCACAGATAATGGTATCAGTATTGCAGAAAGAGCAATATTAGACATTACCTGAGTAATACAGACTGCAATAACCATTAAAAGCAGCATAACTGCTATAGTAGCCGGATTATTACCCATTAGGCTGATTAAATCATTGATTAGCCATGCGGCAGCTCCGGTGTTAAGAAGTGCAGCTCCAAGAGATAGTGCCCCTCCAAAGAACACAATTAATCCCCAGTCAACATTCTTCTGAGCATCTCGCCAGGTGATTACTCCAGATAAAATAAATAAAACCGCGCCGATTAATGCTACGGAATAACTGTCAATCCCAGTTATACCTGCAGTGACCCATAGAGTAATTGCAAATAGTAGTATACCAATACTTATTTTTTCGTTTTTACTGATATTCCCCATTTTAGAAAGTTTTTCAGTCAGAACTGAGTCTCCTCCCACTATACCCTTAACTTCACTGGGAAAGATCCGACCAAGGCCAAACCATATAACGGTCATTAACATAAAGGCCAGTGGAAATCCAAATATCATCCAGTTAACAAATGGAATGCCAGTATAAGCAGCAGCCATCAGGTTTGGTGCAGTTCCAATTTCTGTTCCAAATCCTCCGGCCAGAGAACCAAAAGAAGCCCCTAATATCATGGCTTTAGCATAATTACTTTTACCTTTTTCTGGATCATTAGCACCCATAAGAACTACAATCTCTTTAATAATAGGTAAAAGCATAGCAAAAGCAACCACATTTTCAATCCAGGCCGATAAAATACCTGTAGAAAATACACTAACAAATAATCCCTTTTTTGGCGAAGTTCCCAGTTTAGATAGCATAGCATATGTCAAACGCTGGGCAAGTCCACTCTTTCTGATTGCTTCGGCCATAATAAATCCACCAATCATTAAAAAGAGTATAGGATTTGCAAATCCAATTACCGCAGCTTCAAAACTCTCTACCCCAATGATAGGTTGAATAAATAAAATAATAAGAGAAGTAACAGCTAAGTGGGTCGCTTCCGTAGCCCACATAATAACAGCAAAAATTAACAATGCAATAGCACCGTGACCTGCATTACTTAAACCTGGTAGGGGAATTAACATCACTATGATCGCTAGAATAATCGCCAGAGGAAGTCCAATTTTTTTAACATTCGTTTTATTACCCCCATATATTTTTAAAAATCATTTAATCCATATTTGAAGAAATTTTGACCTAATGATGTAAACAAACTGTAAAGTTATTTTAACTAGGTAATTAATTTATTTAATTATATTTTTTATTATATTTTTAATATTTCAATTAATATTTGCAATTAATAACTATTTCAATACTATTTCAATTTATTAGGCCGAATTAAGTTTCCTTATTCAAATATTTAAAGTTTTCAAATATCATCAAGATAATGTAAAAATTTAAGCATATATAATTAATGGACTAATTGTTGTATTTATGAAAAGTTTATTTTGATATTGAAACTTCTAAATCTAAAAATTTTTTTTATGAAAATAAATCAGAATAATTAAGGCAGAAATCGCAGAAATCATTTAAAAAATCGTTAATGACCTTATTCAACCTAAAAGTTTATATAGGATAAACTCAAATGTTGGTATGCGAACATGCGGCGTTAGTCCAGCCTGGTTAAGACTCTGGCCTGCCACGTCAGTGACCCGGGTTCAAATCCCGGACGCCGCATTGCGGCTGTAGTATAGTCTGGTTAGTACTTGGGCCTTCCAAGCCTACAGCCCGGGTTCAAATCCCGGCAGCCGCATTTTCTGTTACATTTTTAGTTATCGTTTTGTTTTTGATGATTTTTCGATTATAAGAGTAAATATTAGATTTACTATCCAATTTTTAATCAGTTTAACTCAAATTTTTATGAAAATAATCTCTTAAAATAGGATATGAGAAATCATATAAATCATGAATTAAATTGAAAGAAATTATTTCTAAAATTATAGAAAAAAAGCATTATTAATAATCTATTTCAATTTTAATTATAAATTTGGGATTTCAACCTAAATTATAAATAAGAAAAAGTATAAGTTTGATAGCAAGATATTCTTTACTAAGATTAAATAATTAAAATAGATAATTAATGTTCAAGGTTATAAAAAGTTTTTAAACTTTGAAATAGTTATCGAATTAAACTAAAATATTATAAAATTTTAAATTTTAAAAAATTAAACAATCCTAAAAAAGAATTAAAGGATTGTAATTAAGGTTGTGATTTAATGGCAGGAATAGTTGGATATGGAGTTTATGTGCCTTCATACAGAATAAAAGTTGAAGAAATAGCTAGAGTATGGGGAGATGATCCTAAAGCTATTTCCAGAGGATTGGTTGTTACAGAAAAATCTGTACCCGCCCCAGACGAAGATACCGCTACTATATCAGTGGAAGCTGCAAGGTACGCCATGCAAAGAGCAGAAATAGATCCAAAAAAAATCGGAGCCGTATATGTAGGTTCTGAATCTCACCCATATGCAGTAAAACCTACTGCAACCATAGTGGCCGAAGCAGTGGATGCAGCACCTGATTTAACTGCAGCAGATATGGAATTCGCATGTAAAGCAGGAACTGCGGGCATACAAGCTTGTATGGGCCTTGTAGATTCTGATATGGTTGAATACGGACTGGCTGTTGGAGCTGACACCGCCCAGGGGGCACCTGGAGATGCCTTAGAATATACTGCATCAGCAGGGGGAGCAGCTTACATCATAGGTAAAAAAGATACCATAGCTGATTTTGAATCCACTTATAGTTTCACCACCGATACTCCTGACTTTTATCGGAGGGAAGGAATGCCTTACCCAAGTCACGGGGGCCGTTTCACTGGAGAACCAGCATTTTTTAAACACGTGCTATCTGCAGCCAATGGAATGTTTGATAAAATGGGAACAGACGCATCTGATTACGATTACGCGGTATTTCACCAGCCAAATGGTAAATTTTACTTAAAAGCAGCTAAAAAATTAGGTTTCAACAAAGAACAAGTAGAACACGGACTTTTAACCCCAGTTATCGGAAACACTTACTCTGGAGCCACTCCACTGGGACTTGCCGCCATATTGGATGTAGCAAAGGCTGGAGATAGAATACTGGCCGTTTCTTATGGTTCTGGTGCTGGAAGCGATGCTTTTAGCATTACGGTTAATGATAAAATTGAAGAAAAACAGAAGTTAGCCCCTACAGTTCAAGATATAATTAAAGAAAAGCGTTACGTCGATTATGCCGTTTATGCTAAATTTAAAGATAAAATAAGGATGGCTTAAGAGGGGATTAATATGAGAGATGTTGCGATTATTGGAGTATCACAAACCAAATTTGGAGAATTATGGGATGAATCATTCCGAGATTTAATCACCGACGCCGGTTTAGGTGCTATTAAAGATGCAGGGATCGAAGGAGCAGATCTAGAAGCCATGTACGTAGGTAACATGTCTGCAGGTCTTTTTGTACAGCAAGAACACATTGCTAGCCTCATAGCAGATCATGCCGGACTTACTCCTATACCCTGTGCCCGTATAGAAGCAGCCTGTGCATCAGGAGGATTAGCCTTAAGAACTGGAATTATGGCCGTAGCCTCCGGTTATCACGATATTGTTATATCTGCAGGCGTGGAAAAAATGACTGACGTGGTGGATCCGACCCCAGCCATTGCTACTGCTTCTGATCAAGAATGGGAAGCCCAACAGGGAGTTACTTTCCCTTCACTTTACGCTATGATGGCTCGCCGTCACATGCACGAATACGGGACCACCAGAGAACAAATGGCCATGGTATCAGTAATTAACCATGCCAATGCTGCTAAAAATCCCCGTGCCCAGTATCCTATGGAAGTTAGTGTGGAACAGGTAATGAGTTCTACCATGGTAGCTGACCCACTGCGATTACTGGACTGCTCCCCTATATCTGATGGGGCTGCTGCAGCCATATTGTGTCCTGCAGAGGATGCTAAGAAGTATACTGACACCCCGATCTATGTAAAGGCCTCGGCCCAGTCATCAGGATCCATTGCCTTGCATGATCGAAGAAGTCTAACCACTATTGATGCCACTGTGACCGCCGCAAGAAAAGCATTCCAAATGGCCAACATGGCTCCTAAAGATATCGACATGGTGGAAGTACACGACTGTTTCAGTATTAACGGTATTCTGGCCATAGAAGATATAGGATTTGTGGAAAAAGGAAAAGGTGGTCAGGCCGTAGAAGATGGAATGACACGAATCGACGGTGAAATTCCGGTAAATCCATCTGGTGGATTAAAAGCCCGTGGACACCCACTGGGAGCCACTGGTATTGCTCAAGCAGCGGAACTAGTATGGCAATTACGTGGAGAAGCAGGAAAACGCCAGGTTGAAGGTGCGGAAGTGGGTATGGCCCACAACATCGGTGGAACCGGTGGGACTGCAGCTGTTCACATCCTATCCAGATAATAAAATAATATTTTTTTATTTAATTTTTTAAGTTAACAAATGTAACTCTTGTTAAAAAATTTTTTTAAATTAATTTAATTTTTTTTTTAATTTTTTAAAATTAAAGTTTTTATTCAAGAACTTTCTTATTTTTTTATTGAATTAAATTACATTTTTTTTATTCTAAGTGAATATTATTTTTAAATTAATTTTTAACAATTATAATTAAGTGAAAAAATAATTAATAACTGTAAAAATCCATTTAAGGAAAATTATAAATTGAAAAGGGGTTCTTTGGAAACAGAAGCTATCAATTCATCAGCAGAATTGATTTCATCTTTACTTCCACTAATTAATAACCAAACACTGCCTTCTGCTCCGGAAACACCTCCGGCAGCTACCAATTCAGCACGGGCACCAGTGAGTAGTTTAATGGCATCAATTTCTGTAAAAACTTCACCAGGAACTGGGAGCAATCGGGGCCCAATAACTCCTGGTTGGTTTAATTTATTAGCAATTTCATTAAGATCACCATTTACCCTTTTTTCCAATCCCACGGGTAAAATGAGTTTTACACGACGGCCCACATGAGCTTGTAAGGCCACACCAATGGTGCCTCCTTGTGGATGGCCAATGTAAATCCCCGCCTGATTGCTAGATAAATCTAAAGTATTAGCACCTTTAAAAATAACATCGCCCTCTCTAAGATCATCTGCCACATCAAATATGGTTTTTCCTTTCTGCCATTTCCCATTATTAATTATCACGTCTCCAGGAAATCCTTTAGCGTCAGGGAGCCGGCCATCATCTGTTCGAGGTTTTGAAGGAGGTAGAACAATGCCTCTGAAAAATCTTTTTCTGGAAAAATCTTTATTCTGACCAATATTTGATAAAATTTCTTCTGCAAGGTAACCGTTGGTCGTACCGGCAATAATAACCACTGTTCCTGATTCAAGAGATTTAACTACAGATGGAGTTTGGGCTAGTGCTTTGGCAATTAGACGTTTTCCGGCAGAAGGAGTTATTAAATATTGTTTCATATTATCACCTGAATTAGAGAGAGAAAAAACCCCAGTAATAAAATAAAATTAATTCTAAAGTTTATGATTATTAGAATATTTTATATTATATTTTTTCGATTTTCGATTATATTTTTTTAGATTACTTTTTAAAAAAATTAGGATAATCCACTGAAATTTATTTAACAATAGGGAAACCTTCATCAGCCCAAAGACTTATACCACCTAACATGTTATAAACTTCTTTAAATTCAGAATAACGCATTATTTGCATGGCATTATCGCTTCTAATCCCGGTTCTACAGTAAAGCAAATATTTTTTTCCTTTATTCATCTTCTCAATTTCGGCTTTGAAATCACTCTGATAATCTACATTTATGGCCCCTTCCAGATGGCCACTTTGATATTCTGCAGGAGTTCTAACATCCAACAAAACGAATTCAGAATTATCCACATTTTCAATGATCATTTTACTGGATTCTTGAGGAGTTACGTCTTTAAATATGCTTTGAACAGATACCATTAAATCCACCTCTCATTTATGCTTTTTATTTTGTTTCTAATGGATAATAAGTGCTATGATTAATTATTGAAAAAAAATATACTTCAACCACCATTCTTTTCTTTATCCTTATATTTTCTAAATTTACTTAATTTCTTTCTTAAGTTCTTTTTGGGTAGTGGTTTGAAAATCATCATGAAAATATCCTGGAAAACTTCTTTGAATAAAATGATTTCTGACATTTTTATACCTTTTAATGCCCATAAAATTATTAAATAAACAATAAAAGATGCAAAAATTGATAGAATTATCTTTAGAGGTTCCGTCGGATATATAATAATAAGAATTAATGAAATTACTATGGAAGAAATTATGGTTTTCGACAAAAATCCAAAATAAAAATTACATCTAATAAATTTAAATGAGTAGTAAATAGTTAATAGCATGGCAAATAAGTAAACAATCAATGTGGTCATAGCAATTCCTACGATACCCCAATAAAATCCAAAAACAATGTCCATTAGCACATTTATGAAGATTGAAAACAACCAGATATTACCCGTTATCTTAGTTTTTCTTTCCAAAACAATAATCTGGCTAATAATGCCATAAACCCCAAAGAATAAACCACCAATGGCAACTATTGGTGTAATTATGTAACCATTCTCTGCAATACTGGGGGTGGAAAGAATAGTCAAAATGGGTTTAGATAAAATAGTTAAAATGAAAACCGACGGAATAGCCACAACTAAAAAAAATTTAATGGAATGGTTTAAAAGTGATTTAATTTTAAAAACTTCATTATCAACATGGTACTGGGCCAAAATGGGTAGTAAAATAGTGTAGAAAGGGGAGAGGAGAATTGAAATTATACTTCCCAGTAAATAACCTGCAGAATAATACCCTACAAATGATAAACTCAGTAAAATCCCGATTAGATAACGGTCGGTAATATCCAGTATCCAGAATGAGATATTGCTAGGGATGGTAGGGAGGCCAAAATTCAAATATTCTTTGATATTGTAGAATTTAGGTGCTGTAAATCCTATTTGTTTAATTATAAGGACATACATACCCAGGAAAATGATAATTTGAGTTATTAAAATACCCAGCACCGCCCCTGAAATATCACTTCCATTAAAAATAAATAATGCTACAATAAGCACGGTCAAAAAGGCCTGGGAGAATGAAAAAATAGAATATGTCCTCATTTGATCAAAGGTACGGAAATAATCAAAAGATAATAAAATTAATCCTGATATGAACAGAGTTAATGCCAAAATTAGCGTTACAAAGGTGTTTCCACTAAATAAAATGTCCGAAATAAAACCTGAAAATACCAGGAATAAAATAGCAATGCTACCACACCCCAACATGATCAGGGTAGCAATTGTGTAAAAAGCCTCTTTTATTTCATCTAAATTTCGAGAAGCAGAAAAAAATCGTACTAATGTATAAGGTAGTCCCAAAGCAGCAATAGCAGGAATTAAAGTGAGTGTTACCGTAAATTGGTTCCATACACCATATTCCTGAACTCCAAGGTTTTTAGAAAGAATCGGAAGTAAAATAAGCGGACTTAGACTGACTAAAATATTGGTTATACCCACCAAAATTATTTTCTGAACAAAATACTTGTATTCTTTGATAATTACACAACCAGTGTAATCCATTCTTACATAATTATTTTGTATTTTTGATTTAATATTGTTAGTCATTATTTAGTTAATTTTCACAATATCCTATTTTCTTTATTATTTTGACTAATAATTGATATAAAAAGATGAAATTTGAAAAAAATCTTAAAATGAATACAATACTATGCACAATAGCTATAAAAAAAATTGATTTCAGTAAAAACGGGAACAAGATAGTAATTAAGAAATTCAATGCAAAAAAACTCGATTTAAAAAGAAAAAAGGTATTTAAAGGTTTTCACCTTTAAATTTACATCATTGGAGGCATACCGCCCATACCGCCCATACCTTCCATACCTTCCATGTCAGGTTTACCAGCACCGCTGGATGCTATGACATCGTCGATTCGGAGGATCATTTCTGCGGCTTCAGATGCAGATTGGATAGCTTGTTTTTTGACCCTGTGGGGTTCAATAACACCAGCATCGTTCATATCAGTGACAGCTCCTTCGAAAACATCTAATCCCATGTAAATGGAGTTTTCATGAGCAGCTCTTAAGTCCACCAGGGAATCAATACTGTCTAGACCTGCGTTTTCAGCTAAGGTTTTAGGGACAACTTCTAAAGCTTCTGCGAAATGCAGTAATTGCGAGTTGTTCTCTTCCACTGATAGCGTCAGCATAGTCTTTTAACCGCTTAGCGATTTCGATTTCAGGAGCTCCTCCACCAGCAACAACTTTACCATCTTCAACGGTAGCAGCTACTACGCCGATAGCATCGTCAATTGCTCTTTCGATTTCACTAACCACATGGCCAGTAGATCCTCTAACCAGTAAGGTTACTGCTTTAGGTTCTTTGCAGTCTTCTACAAAGATCATTTCTTCACCAGAGATTTTCTTTTCAGATACAAGTCCTGCATCTCCAAGATCATCAGCAGAGAGGTCTTCGATGTTGGTTACCACTTTAGCACCAGTGGCTTTGGATAATTTTTCTATGTCAGACTTTTTGACTCTTCTAACAGCCATTACACCAGCTTTAGCCAGGTAGTGCTGTGCCAGGTCATCGATACCTTTTTGAGAGAATACAACTTGAGCTCCAGTGTCGACTATGGAAGCAACCATGTCCCGGATCATTTGTTCTTCTTGCTCAATAAAGGCCTGCATTTGAGTAGGGTCGGTGATTCTGATTTCAGCGTCCACTTCAGTTTCTTTAACTTCTATTGGACAGTTTAAGAGAGCTATTTTAGCGTCTTCAATCTTTTTAGGCATTCCAGGGTGTACTCGTTCTTTGTCGATTATAACACCTTGTACTAAAGTTGAATCGTCTACAATTGCACCGTCTTTCTTTTCGATTTTGATGTGGTCAATTTCCACTTCGCCGTCTTCTTCAACCTGTTTGACTGCGTCAACCACGAGTCTTGCTAGTGGTTCTCGGGCCTTTTCAGTTCCTTTTCCAGTCATAGCAGTCATGGCCACTTTTATTAAAGTGTCATTGTCATCAGCATCAATAGCGATATCATTTAAGATTTCTTGAGCTTTTTCTGCTGCTTGTCTGTATCCCATAGCTACGATAGTAGGGTGGATGTCCATGTCCAGTAAGTTTTCAGCTTTTTTGAGTAACTCACCAGCGATAATAACCGCGGTGGTGGTTCCGTCTCCAACTTCGTCTTCCTGGGTTTTAGCCACTTCTACTAACATTTTAGCAGCAGGGTGTTCAATGTCCATCTCTTTTAGGATAGTTACACCGTCGTTGGTTACAACGATATCACCTAAAGAGTCAACTAACATTTTGTCCATTCCCTTGGGACCAAGGGTTGTTCTAACAGTCTCTGCTAAGACTTTTCCAGCTAATATATTCATTCTTTGAGCGTCTCTTCCGATAAACCTATTAGTACCTTCAGGTAGTACTAAAATAGGTTGTCCTGCGCCACTGTATTGTGCCACAATAATCACCTCTAAAATTATTAATTTGTGCAATTATAACTGGGTTAGAGGTTCTATAAATACTTTTTCAAGAGAAATTTCATGAATAATAATGAAGAATAAAAATTCAGATTAAATCTTGATTAAATCTGAGGAAATCTAGATTATAAAAGATTATAATCAATTATATATTATTTAATCTGTTTTTTAAAGATATTTATGGATATTATATTTATTTAAATCAGTATTCTTAATTTAATAATTTAATTTTAAAGTTAGGGAAAGGTTAATTAAAAAAAATGATACCTAAAAATATTTATTTAGTTAGAAATAGATTTTAGTTGGGGGATAGATTATAGTTTAATGCTTGTGATAATCTGTGATGCCTGGTAAAATGACTTCAAAAATTGATATTACACTAAAAAAAGAAATTAAAAAGGTTAATTTTATATATAATCAAAAAAATTCCTCCGAAAACTCAAAATCCATAATTATATTATTTTTATTATCATTATTCATTTTATGTGCTTCTTCAATAGATACCGTTCAAGCAGAAGAAGTAATAGGAAATTCCAGTAACGATACCAGTTATAATGACACCAATAGCACCAACGATATTAATGATACTAGTTCCAGTGAAAACAATAGCATAGTTCTAAATAAATCTGAAATACTTAATTCTGGTACCCAGGTCGCTAATTTTATTGAAAGAAATAAAAAATTGCCTAATACAGTGAGTGTGGGGGATAAAGTATTCACCATTTCTCAGTATCTATATGCTGTGACTTCTTTCATATCTGGATCCGACAATGTAACTCTTTTTGATGTATCTGGGAAAATATACAGTGTTTCTCGTTTTTCTACCAGTTATACATTAAGTCAGTACACTGATCTGGCAAAAAGAACGAAAAATTACATGTACAATTATAAAACCATGTTACCATACATCAGTTCCGCCCATGGAAACCTTGATTATTACAATATGATATACATGTTTTCTAAAATAGCCCGGTATTACGATAAATATGGTAAAATGCCAGTTAGTGTTTCATTAGAAAGTCAAATACCTTCCACAGCCCGCTTATTTAGCTCCACTTATGTTGATCAGAGAATATCAAGTCTCTCTTCCCAGTTAAAAACAACCAGAACCAGTATGAGTAAGTTAGCTGCTACCATTAAGAAAACTAAAAACCTGACCACTCTTAAAAAACTTCAAAATCAATTCAACAGCCTTCAATCAAAATATAATAGCCTAAATTCTTTATTAAGTAGATATAAATCCTTGAGAAGTTCTGCATGGTATGTTCCATATAGTATGCGAAAATATCTGAAAGAAACCCGGTACATTAAATTAACCAATGGAAATGTAGTTTATGTGGCCATGAATTTAAGAGGAAATACACCTTACGAAACCGGTCTCAATATATTCAACTGGGTGCGGGATAATCTGGATTACTCCTTTTATTACCGAACAAAGTACGGAGCTTCTAAAGCCCTGCAATACCGGCTGGGTAACTGCGTGGACCAGGCCCATTTAATAGTTGCTCTGGCAAGGACATCGGGCCTTCCAGCGAGATATGTGCGGGGAACTTGTAAATTCGTAGTCAGTGGACACACCTACAGCCACGTTTGGGCCCAGATATGGATTAAGGGCAGAGGTTGGGTTACCGCCGATCCTACAAATTATCGGAACTCTTTTGGAGTTATTAGAAGTTGGGATCCTGCAAAATCAAAAATATCAGGAACACTAATCGAATACTCGCTTTAATAACCTTCTTAAAAAATCTTTTTTTTCTTTTTTAATTTTCAAAAATGTATATTATGATTTTCAAATATGCATAGATTAAACTATTTAAAATTACAAGATATTATGAGGTTAAAAATTGAAAATATTAGATTTGAGTCAAGAATTATCCTGTAAAATGCCTATTTTTCCCCAGGACCCTGATTTTTTATTAAAGGAAATTTTAAATAGTGAAAAAGATGATTTTACTCTTTCCATATTGAATATAGGACTTCATGCCGGTACTCACCTGGATTCCCCCTACCATTTTTATGCTTCTGGACGAAAAGTTCTTGAAATCCCCCTGGATGAATTAATGGGGCCTGTGAAAATAATCGATGTTGAAACTAGTTTGATAGATCATTCTTATGTTTCAAAGCCAAACTCAAACTCAAAACTGGAAATACTTGATCCTGGATTTGAGATTAAGGCCTCTAATTTTAAAAATATAAAAAAAGGAGATATTGTCGTAATCAAGACCGATTGGAGCTTTAAATGGGGTTTAGATAATTATTTTACCGAAAATCCTTACTTATCAGCAAAAGCGGCTGATTTTTTAGTGGAAAGGAAAATAAGAGGGCTGGGTATTGACGGGCCCAGTGTAGATCCGTTTGGAAAAACATCAGTTCACAAAAAACTTCTTTTTAATGACATTTGGATAGTGGAAAACCTGAAAAATCTGGAACTAATACCACAGTCAGAAAATAAAGATTCTAATGAGAATTATAATAAAAATAATGATTCATTGGAGTTTTTCTTAATTCCGCTCCCTCTTAAATCAGAAGCATCACCTGTAAGAGCTTTCGCCAGAATAAAAGAATGATTACTTGTTAAAAAAGTAGTTTATATCACTAAATTGAATAATTAATCAATGGAGAAATAGAAATTTTATGCTGATAATCAATAATTATTTCTAATATATTTATTCTAACATATTATATTATAACATGTTTATTTCTGTATTTTCTCCCAGAAAATCTCTTCTCCTAATTGGTGAGATTTGAAATAACCTTTTCTTTCTAAGTTACGCAATACATGGAACATATTATCGTAAGAAAGCTCTGTAAAACCTACTTTCTTAATAAAAGAGTGCATTTTTTGAGTATTTGATTTTTCTGAAGGTAATAATAAGTAGACTTGCGATTGGAAAGAAGTAAGATCTCTTTTAGGTTTAGTTGTTAAAGCTTCGAAATATTTTTTTATTTCTTCAAGGTCTTTAATATAAGCGTCTTTTTCATTTAAAGCATTTTTAAGGTCAAGAATAGTCTCATCTTTGTTTTTAAGAAACCCTTCCAGCTCTTTAACTCTTGATTGTTTGATTTCAATTTTTTTCTGCAACTCTTCGGCTTTCTTACAATCGTAATTGGTCTCCTGGCATTTTTTGAGATCCATCTTGAGTTTACTAATCTCTAACATGCATGCCTTTACCAGACGTTTCAATTGATCCTTTTCTGAGTCTTTCATAAATCGCATGCTATCACTTGAGCGGTTATAAGAATTTCTTTAAGTTTTAATGACTATTTCTATTTAATATCTTGTTTTTAGTTCTTATAAGTTTTCCTTCATACTTCAAAACTATAAATGCACAAAATATTCCTAAAAGGGCCCCGGCCAGCACATCAGAAGGATAATGAACACCCATATATATTCTGGAAATTGCAACCAAACAGGCCAGTCCTAAAAAAATAAACAAGTGTCCATATTTGACTCCGATGACTGTAAAAGCGGCAAAAGCAGCAGTAGTGTGGCCGGAAGGCAAAGAATACCCTCCTACATCCATTAAATGTCGGGTGCCTGCAAGAACTTCATAGGGCCTTGGCCTTGCTAAAATAAATTTCAATATTTCACTAGCAAAATAAGCAATAAACAATGCTAATAAGCATATTAATGCTGTTTCTTTTGCCTTTTGGCCTCCAAAAGCATATAAACCAATGCAAATAACAATCCAAAATATTTGAGTTCCAGCGTAGGTAATTAAAGGCATTAAAACATCAAAAAACTGATTATGTATAGTTATATTGAAAAAGTAGAATAAATTTAGATCCATGTTATACAAATTAGCTCCTAGTGCCTCAAACATGGAATTCTCCCGGAAATACTTTGATTAAATGATTAAAAAAAAATTGTATGAAATCAATATATATGATTTCATCACTACATGATTTCATTTATAAGTTCTGCATTGAGTATAGATGCACCTGCTGCTCCACGGATAGTATTATGGCCCACTAATACGTATCTAAAACTATTTTCAAATGCAACATCTTCTCTTAGTCTTCCTACAGTTACGGCCATTCCACCATCCTGATTACGATCCATTCTAGGTTGAGGGCGGTTGTCCTCGGGACGGATGACAATTGGTTTTTCCGGGGCAGAATAAAGGTCTAATTTTTGAGGTAATCCTCGGAACTCATCCATAGCTGCATGTATTTCATCCACGTCACATTTATTTTCCATTTCAATAAAAACTGCTTCCGTGTGTCCATCTACCACAGCAACCCGGTGACAAGAAGCACTAACACCGAAAGAAGCAGGAGTAACCACCCCATCTTCCAGACTTCCCAGAAGATGCTGTGTTTCAGTTTCCATTTTTTCTTCTTCCCCACCAATGAATGGAACCAGATTATCCACAATGGCCATGGAAGGAACTCCATTATATCCTGCTCCAGATACAGCCTGCATGGTGGACACATAGACCCTTTTAATATCAAACTGATCGTGAAGTGGTTTTAAAGTAATGGTAAGGGCAATGGTAGAACAGTTAGGGTTGGTAACAATGAATCCATCCCATCCCCTGTTTTTCTGCTGGGTTTCTATTAAATCCAAGTATTCCGGGTTTACTTCTGGAATAACCAGCGGAACATCGTCTTCCATCCTCATGGCACTGGCATTAGAGGCCACGATAAATTTTTCAGCGAATTTTGGCTCAACAATCGCTGCATTTTCTGTAGGAAGGGCAGAAAAAACTATATCAACGTCATCTACCTGTGAGGGATCAGTATCCACCACAGTAATATCTTTTACAGACTCAGGCATGCTGCTGTCTAAATACCAGGTAGTAGCGTCTTCATATTTTTTTCCTGCTGATCTTTGAGAAGCAGTCAACGCTGTAATTTCAAATTTAGGGTGTTCAGACAGTAATTCAATGAATCTTTGACCGACCATTCCTGTTGCACCAAGAATACCTACATTTACCATTTTTATCACCATTATTATTGATTCAATTATTGATTCAATTTTAAAAATTGTTTTTACTGATTCTTTTCATAATTTGTTATTTAATACCTAAAACATCTGCCATGTCATTAATTTTTCCATTCTTTGCAGTAGGGATAAATTTCAGAGCTTTTACGACACCACTAATAAATGCCTGTCTGCTATGGGCCCGATGGACAATTTCCAGCCGCTCACCATCTCCTGCAAAAAGAACCAGGTGGTCGCCTACAATGTCTCCTCCACGAACAGCGTGAACTCCTATTTCATCATTAGTACGCTCTCCTACCATACCGTGCCTTCCATAAACTCCTACTTCTGCAGAATTCCTACCAGTTTCTTCAGAAATGATTTCAAATGCCCGAACGGCAGTTCCTGAAGGTGCATCTTTTTTGTGTTTGTGATGGGCCTCAATTATCTCCACGTCATAATCTGCTAGAACCGGAGCCAGGTCTTTAAGTATTTTAAAGAATACGTTGACTCCAATTGCCATATTAGGAGAAATCACAGCTTTGACATTATTTTTAGATACATACTCTTCAATTTCCTTTAGCTGTTCTTCATTAAAACCAGTGGTACCCACCACCAGATTAACTCCACAATCAGTAGTAGTTTTAATAGTTTCAATGGCTGCCGTGGCTATGGTGAAGTCCACCAGGATCTGGGCCTTGCTTTCCTTTAAGGCTTGGGCAAGATTTTCTGCTGCGGTGATCTTTACACCCAGGGGGCCAACCCCTATAGCTTCACCCACATCTTTACCTTCTGAAGGGCTTTGGGGAGCTTCTATAGCTGCTACTACTTCCATGTCGTCCTGTTGAAGAATGGTTTTTATTATTCCGGATCCCATCCTTCCACATGCACCGGTTACTGCCACTTTTATCATTTTATCACTCCAATGAAGATAATGGTAATTGAAAACAGTTATTCAAATTATTCCATATCTTTTATTCCATATCTTTTCCCATTTTAATTAATAATAAGATTTGGTAAATAATTTTTTAAATAGTTTGTGTATTATTTTTACTTAAATTCACTTAAATCTGTTTTTTATAAATCCGGGAGTATTTTATCTTTAATTAATGTAGATTTAACTCGAATAATTATAATTCGAATACTCAATTAATTTCGATTATCTAATTTCAAAATAATTTACTATTATACTTAATATTTTTTAGAATATTAGTTAAAAAGTTTTATTATAATTTATTGCAAATTAATTCAATTTAAATTGTTTCTTAAGAATCTAAAAATAGATTTTAATAAATAAGGCAGCAAAAAATCAATGCAAAACTAAAATGAAAATAAAATTGAATAAAAATAATTAAAATAAAAAATGATTAAATTAAGGCTAGATCATTTAAAACAGCCTCAAGTTTCTGTTTGCTTTCCTCTTTTAAAGGAGCAAGAGGCATTCTAACATGACCTGCAGGCCTTCCCATTAAATTTAAACATTCTTTAGTGGGTACAGGATTGCTTTCCACGAATAATGCCTTCATAAGGCCATATAACTCATAGTGAGACTGGGCGGCCTGTTCAAAGTCGCCTTCCATAGCCTGGTTAACCATTTGGCTCATTCTGGCCGGGTCTACATTGGCTACTACAGAAATAACACCTTTAGCACCCATAGAAATCATAGGAAGAGTTAAATTGTCATTTCCAGATAGAATGTTAAATTGATCTTCCAAACCCAGATCCAGTAATTTTCTATAAATCATGGAAACTTTATCCATATCAGGACTGGCCTCTTTAATAGCCACTATATTATCAATTCCTGCAATTTGGCCAATAGAATCCACATCAATATCAGTTCCAGTACGTGATGGGACATTATAAACAATTATGGGAACTTCTGTGGATTCTGCTAAGATTTTGTAATGTTCTACCAGACCATGCGGCTGTGGTTTGTTATAATAAGGAGTAATAACTAGAGCAGCATCTGCTCCAGAATTTTCAGCGTATTTAACCAATCCTAAGGCTTCTTTGGTCGAGTTGCTTCCTGCACCAGCAATGGTTTTAACTCTACCATTTACCTCATCAATCAAAACATCAATCATGTTCCTTTGTTCTTCATGGGTAATGGTTGCTGATTCACCAGTGGTTCCTGCAACCAGAATACCATCCACGCCGTTTTCAATTAGATAATTTATGTTTTCGCGCATGCCAGCTTCATCTACCTCGTCTTCTGAGGTAAATGGAGTCACCATGGCCACAATAGTACCTTCAAAACTCATTCCAAGACACTCCTTACAAGTTCATAAGCTTTTTCGCCATCCTTCCACTCTACAAAAATCACAACCGATGTCTGTGAAGATGATATTTCAACAATATTCAAATTGTTAGCTCTTAAGGGCTCTGTAATATCAGATATGATTCCTGGAGTATCAATAAAATCCGGGCTGGCAATACTAATCATTGCTATTTCTCTTCCCAGTGATAGAGAACTCAAGTTATCATTTTTTACCACCACGTCGTGCAGTATACGGTGGGCTTCATCAGCATCTTTTTTGTTAACAAAAACTGTAATTGAATTTTGACCGGTGGAAATCCCAAATATGTTGATTTCATTTTCTGCCAGTATATCAGTTAATTCTGCTAAAACACCGGGTTTATTAAGAATTTTTTCGCCAACCACAGCTATAACAGAAATTGGATCCGAACTTAAAGTGCTCGTTTTAAGCATTTTATTTTTTGAAGGACCTATGATTACTGTTCCGTGAGCAGAAAGGTCTCCGTGATCAAATCCAATAATTTTAGCATTTATTTTAGGATCTTTATATTTCAGGGCATGTGGATGGAGTACCTGAGCCCCATGAGTGGCCAGATCCCTCATTTCTTCCACTGAAATTTTATCTAATTTTTGGGCGCTTTGCAGCTTATTAGGATCAGTGGACATGACACCACCAACATCAGTAACTATGATCACATCATCAGCATTCAGACAATGTCCCAGAAGGAAAGCAGTTATATCACTTCCCCCTCTTCCCAAAGTAGTAATGTAACCTTCCGGATCTTTTCCTAAAAATCCACAGACCACAGGAATAATTCCCTGATCCATCATTTTCATAAGTTCCTGGGATTTATCTTCCGTGGCTTTAAAATCTACTTTAGCACTTAAAAGATTATTATCAGTTATGATAGGCCATTGGTCCATAAAAGGATCCACATATTCAGATTTTACACCAATAGATTCAATTGCAGATGAGAATATGCGTACACTGGTCATTTCACCCATGGAAACAATTTCTGCCAGTTGTTTCTCAGTAACGGCATCCTCCATAGCTTCATCAACTATGTGGAGCAGTTCATCAGTAGTTTTGTCTATGGCAGAAACAACTACCACAACCTTCTTTCCCTTCATATACTCGTTAACTACTGATTGAGCTGCTTGTTTTATTTTTTTACCGTTTCCTATGGATGTTCCTCCAAATTTGGCCACTATTAATTCCATTAACCTTCACAACCTTTGTGACTATATAATTATTTATTATTAATAAAATTTGTAAAATATTATAAAAATTTATAAAATTCGTTAGATATGTTAAATATAGTTAGAATGTTAAATAAATTTAATTATTAACATTATTGAAAGCTTAAAAATATTTTAAAACCATTAAAAAAATTATTAATGATCATATTAAGTTAATTTAATGTTTTAATGATATTTGCTTGAATTGAAATACTCAATACAACACAAATAACAATATAAAACAGCAAAAACGTATGATTAAGCTTGTCTTGATTCGTTTCTAACTAACCGGGTTACATATCCGGCGATTTTGTTTCGTAAGTGCTTGGTACTTACTGAAGAATACTCTTCTACAAGCTTTTTGTTTTCGTCAAAATCAGTGGTAAATTTACCCTCGTGAGTTTCGATTAGTTCTTTAGACAATCTTTTTACATGTGAAGTTCTTATATTTCCCATTTTATTTCCTCCTTAGTAATTGTTCTTGTTTTTTTTTATTTATGTCGGTCAATATTTTCATTATTTGACTGAGCATATCTTCATCAATCTGAAATTCTCTGGCAATTTTGCGAGTTTTTTCATGAATATGTTCTTCTCGCTTCTTATCTTGAATCTCCATACCTAAAATAATTTTGGCATCGATTATTTTTTTGGCCAGATCAGTTCTTTTACTGATTAGAGTAATTATTTCTGTATCAATGATATCAATCTTTTCTCTTGATTCTTGAAGAAGCTTTAATGCGTGGGATTCGTCCATTATACCACCCTGGTTCCGGTGTTATCTACTTGCGTAGCAATAACTCTTCCGGGATACTTATTCAGAGCTTCATGAACCCTATCCTGACATTTATCATTTACCACTGCCACAAAAGAAGGGCCGGTTCCTGATAAGCCTGATGCCAATGCACCAGCATCCAAAGCATCAATTGCGATGTTTGAATCGAATCCAAGAGCAGCACAATACAATATTCCGTTTAAAGTCAAAGCTTCATAAACATCTCCCTGAACTGCCTTTTGATAGGCCATATCCACCCAGGGGGATAGAAGTTTCATCCGTTCAACATCAGATTGTGCAGTCAGTGATTTTCTGTCAGGCATGTATATTAATATGTTATGTTTTTCCATATCCTTTCTCTGGATAATTTTCCGCTCCATATTATTGGTTATAGTCAGTCCTCCAAAATAGGAGGCACTGGCATCATCAAATGCACCAGTTATGGTAACACCAGCTTCCAGTGAGGCATCAATGGCTGTATTTAAAATTTCCAGGTCATTCATTGGTTTAAGGTCAAACTCTTCTGCAATTAAAGCAGAAGTAGCCATTACCACTGCATTGGAAGTTGCACTACTGCTGGAAAGGCCTGAAGCTACAGGTAGGGTAGAATCTGTGTGAACTTTAACTCCAGTATCCACGGAATAGTGATTAATCACTTTATTTACACATATTTGCATCAATTTAGGATTGACTATTCTTTCTGAAGTACATTCAACTTTAGATGAAGTTAATTCAACTTCAGCAGTTACATAAAGTTTAATACCGAAAGCCGATCCACTGCCGGTTGATATAGCGTTGATAACTGTAGCAGATCCTGGAGATCTCACTGTTTTCTTCAAATTTATCACCTGGTTCTGACAATATTCATGTTTCAATATTCCATATTAATAACCAATAGAATAGTATCAGGGAAAAGTTATGGAATTATTATATCACTATCTCATGCTTTATATATGATTAGTAAAGATACCTTATCATTGTTATTAAAAATTCAATGGGATTTAGGATTAATTATTAATGATTAAATAAATAATTGAGCATGATAATCCCAATATTATGTTTTATGGACAATCTAACTAATAAATAACCAATAATGAAAAATTACTACTAAAAAACTCCTAAGTGATAAAATGGACCGAAACAGCAAGATAATCATTGGAGTCCTGGTAGGGCTGGTATCAGTTTTCATGATATTAATTCTGGCATCTGCTTTGTTAGGATCTGCAACTATGGGATCAGGAAATATTGCATTGGGCGATACTGTAGCAGTTATACCAATTTATGGTGAGATAGCTTACGGGACCGGAGATAGTAGCTTATATACTAATCCTGACGAGATAAAAAATCTTATTCAGGAAGCCAACGATGATATGTCTGTTAGTGCCATAGTGCTTGATGTAAATAGTCCTGGTGGAACTCCTGTGGCCAGCGAAGAACTCATGCAGGCCATTAAAAATTCAAAAAAGCCTGTTGTTGCCTGGATAAGTGACACTGGAACATCAGGAGCATATTTAGCTTCTTCTGCTTCAGACAAAATTGTGGCCAGTCCCTCTTCATGGGTAGGTAGTATTGGAGTTATTTTACAATTAACCGACCTTTCTGAGATGTACCGACAAATGGGAGTAAATAAATATGCTCTTAAGGCCGGTCAATACAAGGACATGGGAGCCGATTACAGAAATATTACACCTGATGAACAGAAAATGCTGCAGAGTATGGTTGATGAAGAATACGATTACTTTATTTCCATCATTTCTCAAAACAGGAATTTAACAAAAGATTATGTGAAAAGTATAGCTGAGGGAAAAATATACACCGGAAGACAGGCATTAAAGCTTAAGCTGGTTGATTCACTTGGTGGTAAAGATCAGGCCATTCAAGAAGCAGCAGATATGGCAGGAATAGGGGATTCTTACCAGGTAATTAGCATGTCCCCACCTACTACCTTTGAAAGAATTTTAAGTGGGATTACTTCCCAATTAGGATATTCTATGGGTCTGGGAATGGGTAATAGCAATGGAAACAGTTCAGCGGCCAGTTACCTTTAATTCCCCATTCTTTTTTTGTTTAAATTTCTCGAAAATGAATATAGAATATAATTAAACAAATAGAATATACAACAAAGAATAAGTTAATTCAAAATTAAACTGAAAAATCAATTAAAAAATAAATTTATCAAATTAAATCATCAAAAAGCATTATAAAATCAAATTAAAGATAAGTATTTATTCAAAAAGAGTAAATAAAATCAATATATAATTCTATTGGAATTATAAAAACATGTCATAAATTAAGTACCAAAATTTCTTTAAAGGAATTATTAAATGATTATAACTTAATAATCATGTAAAATTGCTTAAATTTCTTTATAGAATTATTTTATAAATTATGAGATATTTCATAGTTTATAGAAATATAGTATCGAATAAGTAGAAATTATGGGTATTACAATTCTCATACGGAGGTTAAAACATGGTTGTTAAAATCGAAGTATTTACATCACCTACATGTCCTTACTGCCCTATGGCAGTGGAAGTTGTAGAAGAAGCCAAAAAAGATCTTGGAGATTCTATTGAAATAGAAAAAGTGGATATAATGCAAGATCGAGAAAAAGCAGTGAACTATGGACTCATGGCGGTTCCAGCCATTGCCATGAATGGTGTAGTGAAGTTCGTCGGTGCTCCTGGTAAAGAAGAACTTATGGCTGCTATAAAAGAAGAATTAAAAGAATAATTTAACATTATTCTAAATATTTACTATTTTTATTTTAAAAATAATTAAGGACTTTTTTAATGAATATAAAAGATGAAGGCGCACCTTTTGGAATTACCACAGGCAGTGCTGCGACTGCAGCTGCATTAGCCGCCATCATAACCATAATCGAAGATAATATCCCGGAATTCACTAAAATTTCCATACCTGGTGGGGAACTGGAGATAGAAATTCAAAGTGCTGAAAAAATTTCTAAAACCTGTGGAAAAGCTTCAGTTATAAAAAGACCTTATCCTGATCCGGATGTAACAGTCAACCTGGAAATTTGGGCGGAAGTGGAAATCACCTCCCGACCAGGAATTGTTATTAAAGGAGGAAAAGGAGTAGGGACCATTACCAAGCCAGGACTTCAAATACCAGTGGGCCATCCCGCCATTAATCCCGTACCTCAAAAAATGATCCGGGACAACCTTGAGCCACATTTACCCCATGGAAAAGGGGCTATAGTAACCATATTTATTCCTCAAGGAGAAAAAGTAGCCTCCCGTACCATGAATCCACGTCTGGGAATTATTAATGGTATTTCCATACTGGGTACCACTGGAATTGCCCGTCCCATGTCTCTGGAATCATTTAAAAAAGCAAATTCTTGCCAGCTGGATGTGGCCCTGGGCCAGGGCTACGAAGAATTAATATTTGTGCCTGGAAATATTGGGGAAAAACTGGCCCTTAAATCTATGGACGTAGAAAAAGACCAGATAATCCACATGAGTAATTATGTGGGCTACATGATGGAACAGGCCCTTGAAAAAAAAGTTAAAAAGATTATAATTTTTGGCCATGCCGGTAAACTGGTTAAAATTGCTGGGGGCATATTTAATACCAAGCATAGCGTGGCTGACGGCCGTCAGGGAAATAATAACTGCCCATGCCGCTCTGGCTGGCGCTTCCCAAGATACTTTGAGGGAAATCTTTTATTCTAAAACCACCGAAGATATGGTGGATATATTAATCAAAGTTGGAAAAGAAAAAGAAGTATTTGAAAGCATTGCCACAGCCATTAAAGAGAATATTAATGAACGATACCACTTAGAAGTGGAAGTGATTATTGTTAGAATGGATGGAACCATTTTGAATCATTAAGATACATTCTCCATTATGATTAACATAATAAAATTCATTAATTATAAATTTTTAATCATTTTGAAATCAATATATTTAATTTTAATAAAACAATAAGCTAATATTAATTAATCATTTAATTAATTTAACTGATTTACAGGTGAAAAGATGCGAATAGCTATGGTTGGCCATTTCCCGCCGCATATCGGTGGAATTTCTTCTTATGTTTATTTATTATCCAAAAAATTGATAGAAAATGGAGATGAAGTATATGTACTTACTTATCCCCATGAAGATGTCCAGTCCCTGCAAGGGATACATGTAGAATCTGCATCAGCCCCCAATATCAAAGGCCTAAGGGGATTAGTATTTTCCATTAATGGAACCAGAAAATTAATTCAGATTGTACGGGAGTACGATGTAAATCTTATCCATGCCCATTATCTTTCTCCGCCTGGTTTAATTGGATTAATGGCCGGTATGTTCACAGGAGTACCATTTTGCGTGACTCTGCATGGTTCTGATGTTTTTTTATTGTCCTCCAATCGTGTTTTAAGGCCCATATTTAAGTTGATACTCTCCCATGCTATTGGGGTGTTTGTGGTGAGCCAAGCCGTCCGGGAAAAAGTTCTGGAGATGGGAATACCTGATCTAGAAAAGAAAATCAAAATTACCTGGAATGGAGTGGATACTGATAAATTCAATCCTCAAAACACCGGAAATCTGCGAAAAGAGCTGGAAATTGAAAGTGAAGAGCCTATAATTCTATTTGTGGGAAACCTGGTTGCCCAAAAAGGGGTTAAACATCTCCTCCGGGCCAAAAAACTCATGAAAGAAGATGCTAAGGTGGTTATTGTTGGAGGAGGACCCTTGCTTCAGGATTTGAAAGGTATGGCCGAGTACGAAGGTATGGAAGATGTTATGTTCACCGGTCCCCGTAGTGATGTTGATAAGTTAATTCCTGATGCAGATATAATGGTTTTGCCATCTATTAGCGAAAGTTTTGGAATAGCCCTTTTAGAAGGAATGGCCAGTGGAAAACCAGTGGTAGCCACCAATGTGGGAGGAATTCCCGAACTGGTTAATGAAGATGTAGGAATTCTGGTAGAACCAGAGGATCCCGTGGCCCTGGCCGATGCCCTGGATAAAATGATTAAAAATCCAGAAATGCGAGAAAAAATGGGGAAAATGGCCCGAAAAAGAGCTCTAGAATTTGCTCAAGTGGAAATTCCTTACTAAGTCTAATATCAACCTCATTAAAATCTTATTAAATAAATTCAAATTTAAAATATAATAAATTACTAATTAGAAATACTAATTAGTTAAGGAACTTGAAAATAAATTCTAAAGGGATATTATGGAAAAGAAAGACTTTAATCACCTTACTTCTAAGGGCGTGCATATGGTAGAAGTGGGAGAAAAACCATCTGTAAATAGGAGCGCCACTGCCAAAGGCAGAATATTTTTAAATCAAAAAACAATTGATTTAATTCAAAAACAGGCCATCAAAAAAGGTAATGTGCTTACTACAGCCCAAATTGCAGCTATAAACGCCGTTAAAAATACTTCTAACATTATTCCACTGTGCCACCCACTGGGCATTACCGGGATTGAAGTAGACTTTGATGTGGATGAAAACAGTATCCAGACCACAGTGAGTGTAAAGTGTACTGGAAAAACTGGAATAGAAATGGAAGCACTGACAGGGGCCAGTGTGGCCCTTTTAACCATCTGGGATATGGTAAAAAGCGTGGAAAAGGATGAAAACGGCCAGTACCCCACTACCAGGATAGAAGAAATAAAAGTAGTTGAAAAAATAAAAGGTTAAAATCAGTGCAAAAACTTTTATTCATTTTTTTGTATCAATTCATTTGCATTTATTTTATTTTCAATAATAAAATAAATTAATTTAAGGCAGGATTATAGATAATTTTAAAATAAACAATTAGAATTAATTAAATAGAATTTATAGAACAATAAATTAAAAATTAATTAGATAATCACACTGATTACCATGGAAACACTAGATCATTCTTTAAGAGAAATATTACAGGGCTGTTATCCACATATTGAAGAATTAAATCCTGCTCAAAAGGCCGTTCTTGAATCAGGATACTTGGAAGAGAATAAAAACTTCATTGTGGCCATCCCCACAGCCAGTGGAAAAACCCTTTTGGGAATGATGGCTGCTTTAAAAACCCTCATGGATGGAGGAAAGGTAGTTTACGCTGTTCCTCTAATTTCCATCCAGAATGAAAAGATAAAGGAGTTTAAGGCCTTTGAAGAGCATGGAATTAAGGTAGGACGTCACCCTAACTCTTCTGATCTTTCAGTAATGGTTTTTGAATCATTTGATGCCATTACCAGGTTTTCATGGAACACACTGCGGGAAGTGGATCTCCTGATAATAGATGAATTCCACATGATTGGGGAGTATTCCCGGGGACCCACTATTGAATGTGCCATAACCCGATCCAACATTATAAACCCGGGTATGAGAGTAATTGCCCTTTCAGCCACCTTAAAGAACATGGAAGAGATTTGCGGATGGTTGGACGCTAAAGTAGTGGAACATGATTACCGTCCGGTGCCCCTGCACAAGGAAGTTCTCAATACTGAGATGTTCAATACCAAAAATAAGAACGATGTTATTGTGAAAATTCTGGAAAAATCCATTGAAGATAATGCCCAGGCCCTGACCTTTGTATCCACCCGTCTTTTCACTGAATCACTGGCCAAGTTCGTTTCTGGTAAAATAAAGCGTAAAGTTCCCAGGGATAAGAAGAAAGCATTTAGAGAAGTTTCTGAAAAAATTCTGGAGGTTCCTAAAAAGAAAGGAACCCGACCCACTTCCATCTGTCTTAAATTAGCAGAAAGTGCGGAAAACGGAGTAGCTTTCCACCATGCCGGGCTTTTTAATGAACAAAAAGAAATAATTGAGGATGAATTCCGTTTAGGGAATTTATTAATGATTACTGCCACTCCCAGTTTAATGTACGGAGTTAATTTACCATCAAGGAGTGTGGTTATCAGGGATTACACCCGTTGGACCTCCCAGGGACCACAAAACATACCAGTTTTTGATTATGAACAGATGTCTGGTCGGGCTGGTAGGCCCCAGTACGACGACGTGGGATATTCATATTTGATTGCCAAAACCCTGGATGAGGCCTATAACCTGCAAGAGTACTATGTTAATGGAGAAGTGGAAGCAACCAATTCCAAGCTCATAGAAAACAAGGACGCAGTTTACAGACAGATTATTGCTCAAGTGGCCTCTACCCTGGCCAAAAATCCAGTGGAGATTCAAGAATTCTTTAATAAAACATTTTACGGCTACCAGATGCAAAACAATCCATATATGAGTGCTTTTGCTGCTGATAGCCTGGAATTTGAAATTAACAATGCTATAAGCTTCCTAATGCAAAACGGTATTTTACAGGCCACTCCCGAAGGACTGAAAGCTACTGCTTATGGTTTATTAATAGCTAAATCGAATTATACCGTGGAGACCGCGGTTAAATTAAAAGAGTACGCCACTCAGATGGAAGAACTGGACATCAACCAGTTAATTTACCGGATGTGCCGCACTCCTGACATGCCCTTAATATCCTTTAAAGGTCGTAAAAGCAAGGACCCTGTCCGGGAGAAATTATCAGCCAAGGGCATATTTGCCGTGGACATGCGCAACGAAGAGGCCACCACAGCATCCCTTATGGAGTGGATTGACGAGCGAAACGAATATGAGATTGAAAACGCTTTCCACGTCTATGCCGCCACCACAAGAAGAGCCGCCTATGAGGCCTCACTCATGGTGAAGTTCTTTAAGAACATCTGTGAAGTATCTGGAATTTATGCTCATTCCCGGGATCTGGAAATGTTATCTGCCCGTTTATATTATGGAGTAAAGAACGAACTTATACCTCTGGTACTGGGAGTTAAGAGATTGGGAAGGAAGCGTGCTCGAGCCCTGGTAAAAACATTTGGAGAAGATTTAAGACCATTTACTGAAAAAGAACTCCAAAAAGTGGATGGTATTGGACCTAAACTCTCGGCATCCATTGTGAGGTATGCCCGAGGCGAGTAAACTCCTGGGATTAATTAATAGTTTATTTATTAATTTTAAAATAAAAAAAGTGATTTTATGCTGGATCTAGATTTGGAAAAAGAGATTTCTAAAGAGGAATTATTAAAGGCCCTGCAAAAAAAGGCCCATTCCATTGGCATAGAGGAGATTATTGCTGCCAGTAATTTTATTCACGAGGATGCCTGCTATATACAGGCTGATTACAGGATAAAATTCGTAAAATCATATATTGATGGATTTATCCTGCGCATAAAGGATTTAAAAAATGATGATACTCTTTATCAAGGAGAATTAGACCAGGACGAATTAAAATTTGCCCTTGATTTATTAAAAGAACAAAAAGCAACTAATGACATAAATGAGGATTTTAACCATTCATTTTTTAAAATTTACATGATAATATCAGTTTACACCACTTTTGTACTGGAAGAACCAATCCATCCCATAGGAACACCATTTCCTGGAGGTTTTGAAGTTAAGTTAGAGAAAGAGACTTACTATTGTCCGGTGAAAGAAAGTCAAAAGGACAACCCCGGGGCCGTTTGTGGTTTTTGTATTGCTCAACAGGACGAAAGTGTTTAATAAGGTTTTTTAAGAAGTTAAAAAAAATTTTAATATCAAAATTTATAATAGTGATCATATGCTACCTGAAATTGACTGTATTGATTTTTCCATTTCCCTCACTAAAATGGATCTTCTGCAAATTTTAAAAAAAGAGGCCTCCAACATCCATATAAAAGATATTATGGATGCTACCGGTTATTTGAATGAAGATGCCCGTTTTATGCCGGCTAATGAGCAAAAAGACTACATTGAAAGATTTACCAAGGCATTTTTCATCAGAATAAAGGACATAAAAGAAGATAAAAATGATTATCCTGGTTTAGTGGACACTAATAAATTAAAAGACTTTTTAATGGTCCTGGAAATGCAAAAAAACAAGGCCCAGAGCCATAGCGAACTGTGCTTTCACAAGATTGCCCGTATAGTGGCCACCTACACCGCTTTTGTTCGGGAAGAGTCCATTCACCCGGTGGGAACCCGCTTCCCTGGTGGTTTTGTTTTACGCTATGAAAAAGGGGTTTATTACTGTCCGGTTAAGGAAAAACAAATAAAGACCCCCAGTGCCCTGTGTAGATTCTGTGTTAGTGTGCAGGATGAGATTGTTTAACTTTTTAATTAAAATAAGAATAATTCAGTACCTGGGGGCCCTCGGAACGTGAGCTCGTGTGCAGCCTAAAAAGGGTGCGGGCCCCCAGGATTTACCTGAAATAGATGATTGTTTTTAAAGGTTATATAATTAACTATAATTTAATTATAATAGTCAATAAAAATTATAATACAATTAATTAATGGTAATTAATTTAAGGGATGTCCAAAAATATGGAAAAAGGAAAATATCCCCCTATAAGTTACGAATACCAGGAAGAACTGGATCAAATAAAAGAAGAAGTTAAAAAAGGTAATTGTCACCAGTTAAAAGAATGCTTGTTTCTAATCCAGGATCTGTGGAATAAAGAACATAATAAAAACGTATTAATATCCCACACTGCCCACCACAAACTGGAAAAACTATCTCGCAAAAACCAGGGCCAGTACCAGCACGTGGAAAAAAAGATCGGGCAGATAATAAGAAATCCAGGCCATTACAAACCATTAAGAGGCGATTTCACTGGTGAAAGACGTGTCCATGTGGGTGATTTTGTCTTGATTTACCATGAAGGACCTGAAGGTATTGTGATTGATGATTATGACCATCACGATCGGGTTTATGGTTGATATTTAATTTTTTGTCAATTTTTGTCTTATTTTTTCAAAGGAGAAATACCATGTCCAAACCAATCCCACCTATCTTCATATCACACGGGGCCCCTTCCATGCCCCTGGAAGACATCCCGGCCAGAACCTTCATTAAAGAGCTGGGAATAAAATATAAAAATATAAAGGCTGTTTTATGTATTTCAGCCCATTGGGAAACGGCTGTACCTGAATTAACCACTAATCCATCCCCCAATACCATCCACGACTTTTACGGTTTTCCTGAAGAACTCTATCAAATCAAATACTGGGCCCCGGGTTCTCCTGAACTGGCCAGGAAAACTTACAACTTGATAGAAGATGCGAGCCTGGAAGCCTTGAAAAATCATGACCGGGGTCTGGATCACGGAACCTGGATCCCTATGATGCTCATGTTTCCGGAAGCTGATGTTCCAGTTGTTCAACTATCCATACAGCACCACATGGATCCAGCAAAGCATATGCAGGTAGGGGAGGCCATAAGTAAATTGAAAAACGAGGGAATACTTATTATGGGGAGTGGTGGGGCCGTGCATCCTTTAGGTTATGCTTCCTTCCGGTTTGGTGCCCAACCTGACCAGTGGGCCGTTGATTTTGAGGCCTGGCTAACTAAAGCCGTTACTAGTGGTGATGAAGAATCTCTTCTTAATTATAGGAGAATATCCCCTTACCCCGAGAGAGCCCATCCCTATCCAGACCATTTAATGCCTCTTTTAACTGTTTTTGGTGCGGCTGACAATGAAAAAGGAAAAGTTGCCCATAAAAGCTGGTATGCTGGTGATTTAGGTATGGGGGCCTATATTTTCGATGAATAATTGATTAATAATATTTTGTTTGTTTAAAAAGGAAATAAATGAGAAAAGAAATTGTTTCATTTATTTTTGTTAAAGAATTGAATAGGTAGAAATTATTCCAGTATTTCCCTGGCTTTCACCGCACGATAGGTCTTTCCTTTGTAATTGAAAGGTGATGGGATAGCACCTTTAGGGCAAAACGAAGTGCACCTCAAACAATAGACGCATTCCTTTAAATTAATCGGAAATTCTCCTTCTTTCATGGTTATGTTGTCTATAGGGCACAGTTTAACACACTGGCCGCATTTATTACATTTTTCCTCGTCAGGGGCCAGGTGGAAGTATTTTTGATTTAAATCCGAGTGAGTTATTTTTAAACCAACTATGGAAGTATAATAAACAATATCTGAAAGTATAGGTACCCTACCCCATTTAGTTTCGCCATTAATTATGGATTGGGCATATTTTTCAGCTTCAATAAGACCTTCTTCTATTTTTTTCTTATTAACGTCTTCTTCCTGGATGTAAAATATGTTGGGAGGCATGATAATCTCTTTGGCCCCAATAGGATTGTATCCTTTCTTTTTAACTATTTCCCTTACTGGGCCCACTATTCCTCCCGAAACTCCTCCTAAAGTGTCAACCATGAATATATTGGTTCCATTGGCCTCAGGCAGGGCTTTAATAAACTTCCAGACAAAGTCGTAAGTGGATAATTCAGCCACTGGAAATCCTAAACCAATGGTATGTTCTAAATTAATCTCTTTGGGATGGGAATCCTCAATTTTGAATAAATTGGCATTAATTCCATTATCATTAAAAGTTTCCACCATCTTTTTGGTAACTAAAAGCGTGTTTCCGGTTCCTGAAAAATAATAAAGATCTATATCCTGGTTTTCTGTTAATTCCCCTGGCATTTTTTCACTTCCACTATTTTATTCGATTTAAATCAATCTGAATTCTTATAAAATTGAACTAAAACCTTAATCAACTTCAACTGGCGTGATAAACTTTTCCTGGAAATGTTCCACCACTTCCTCCAGAATCAGGTTCTCATCCAGAATCATGTAGCTCAAAATTCCATCCATGGCCCCAACCAGCGTTATGGCACTGGTTTTAACATTGTGGGGCTTAAACTCGCCATTTTGAATTCCCATGGCAAATGATTCCTCAAAATATTTCATATAATCAACGGTAAATTCCTGATAATATTTTAAAAGTTCAGGGTTATCTAAAATTTTGGCCACTGAAAGAAATAAAAAACTTGTCTCAGACGGGTGTTCCATCCAGAAGCATAGATAATTTTCAATATAAAATAGCAACCCCTCTTTAATAGTGGGACATTGGGCTGCTTTAAGCATAATTTTTTCAATTTCCTCACTAATTTTTTGATTTACTGCCATTAAAATCATGTCTTTACTTTGAAAATGATGATAGAGGCCCCCTTTACTAATCCCTGCTTTTTGAGCTATTTGTTCCATGGTGGTGCCTTCAAATCCTTTTTCTAGGAAAACCTCCCTGGCTGCCGCAATAATATCATTAATACGCTTTTCTTTAGGTTCTCTTTTTGACATAATATCTTCCTTAAAAACCGACGGTCGGTATGTACTAATAGTGTAGATTTCATATATAAATATTTCTCAAATTTTTATATCAAAATTAAAAAAAATTATTATTAAAATAATATTTAAGGCGTTATTAAGGTCAAAACCCTCAATAAAAGTCAAACTAAGCCTAAAACATTATAATTTTTGCTAAAAATCAATTCAAAAATTATATATTAATCTAAATTCAAGTTAATAAATTGTAATAATGATTGGGGGTTTATTTCACAGTTTTTCCAAGGCTATAAGCCTTTTAGTTAATCATTAAATTGATTAAACATCTATGCTCTTTTTGATTAAATCTCCTGATTATTAAAATGATAAAAAAAAGGAGGTGAAAATATAGACAAAAAAAGAAAAGCCAATAATATTGCCATTTTTGCTCTGATTTTCATTATATGTACTGTTTCATTATCTCCGGCCATGGCCATACCTGCACCAGTAAATGAAACCAATCCAGTTTACAACAATACCAATTATACTTTAAGCAAATCCAATCCTATTTGGCCTGGTATTTTGGCCAATAATCAAAGTAATGGCCAATCTAAAAACCTGGGACCTCAAAACAACACTACAAAGTGGGTTTTTAACACCAGTAGCGATTATGGAATTGGTGGTCAGACCATAGGATCAGATGGTACCATATATTTCACCAGTACAAATGAAGAAAAGGCCACTTTATATGCCCTCCATCCAGATGGAACTGTTAAGTGGAATGTTACTCTTGAAGACATTGATAATTCAGTTGCCCCGGTAATCGGTGACAACGGCGTCCTTTACATCCTAGGAAGTTACAAAGTGCCTGTGCTAAATGCTATTAATCCTGATGGGACTATACGCTGGAAATACACTTTTAGAGAATATGAATCTAATGTGGCATCTTACCCCGTTATAGGCAAAGATGGCAGCATCAATATAGGATTAAACATATACGACGACGACAATGATTTTGCCAAAATATATTCTATAAACCCAAACGGAACCCTTAAATGGACTTACAAAATCCATAGAGGAGTAGAAGATACAATATACACATTTTTTAATTCAGTAGGTCAGGATGGAACCCTTTATGTGGGATCCTACTTTGAAACAGGAAAATTTGAACCACAAAATATTGAAACAACCTTTAGTAGGCCCAGCAATTATCAAGGTGTTCTAAATGCCATTAATCCTGACGGAACCTTGAAATGGAACTATACCTTTACTGAAAATCTTTACAAGTCATGGGGTATAGGATCAGCCAGTTGGGGATCAGCAGTAGGGCCTGACGGAACAATATTTGCTGCAGTAACCTCAGTAATCGATGAAATCAGTTCGGTGAACTTATATGCTTTCAATCCAAACGGAAGTGTTAAATGGAACCAAACCCTCAATGATGGATACCGTAACTATGTGATGGGTATTCCTTCGGTAGCATCCAACGGCGTGGTCTATCTCAGTACCATGTTCATGACTTCTGAAGAAGAATATTTTAACAATCTGTATGCTTTTAGCCCAGATGGAAAAAACAAACTTTGGAACTACAGTTATCAAGCTATGAGTGAAGATTTCAGTAGCCAGGCCATAGGAACCGATGGTACTATCTATTTAGCATCTATAGGAAGCCCTTTAATTGCTCTTAATCCCGATGGAACCGAAAAATGGAAATATAACTATCCAGTCTATGGAATACCTTCCATTAACAATGACGGGACACTCTACATTGGTATTGGAGATTATGAAAGTACTTCTTCTCTACATGCCATCCAGGGTCAGCAATCAGACCTGTATCTGAAGACCATAGTGGACAATAAAAATCCTAAAGTAGGGGACACCGTTAAAATCACTTTCAAAGTGGGAAATAACGGGCCTGGAACTGCATACAATACCACCATGACCTTAAAAATACCCAAAGGCCTTCAATTTATTAAAGCCATAGCTGAGAGTGGAACTTTCACTTACGATGCATCTACCAGTACCATTACCTGGTATCTGGGCGATTTAGGAGTGGTCGATCCTTATCTCAATGTTTGGACCAAGGTCCTGGAAAAAGGTACCTATGCCATTTCACCAGTCTTATCCACACTAACCTACGACCCGGATTTAGCTAACAGTACCGAAAGCATAATTGTAAATGCCCAATCAAGTAGCAGTAATGTGGGAATGCAACATACTGGAGTTCCTATATCTGCAGCAATTGTAGCCTTTTTAATGGTTCTTGGTGGAATATTTGGTTCTAAAAAGAGGAAATAAACATCAAAAGGAATAAAAACGCCTAATATTCCTTTTATTTTTTTTATTATATTTTAGTTTTTTTAGATATTAAGTCATTTATATTGTTTTTAAGAAAGTATTAAATTAATTAAATTAAGGGAATATTAATTTTAAATACTTATTTTAACCCATAATCATTTAAATAGTATACTAATGACTATTTTTCAAATTAAAGATTCAATTAATAATATGAGATAAAAATAAAATGATATTCAAATAATAATAAAACAAGAGGGGTTTTATTAAATTATTCTGCTGGAGTTCCAGCAATTTCAGCAGGATTTACAAAGAATAATGCAATTCCATCAATAATTAGACTGATACCAATTATTAGTGCCAGATAATAAGGATTTAATGCATAAGCACCCAAGATTATGTAAAGAATACCCATTACAATGATTAAGGCATTGGATCCTTTGTGCACATTGTGATCCCGGGCGAAAAATCCCATGACCCCGGCAATGATTAAGAAGAAACCTCCAAAGTATAACCAGAAGCTGGCCAGGAAGCTTAGTGCCAGGACATTACCAAAAAGAGCTATTCCCACAAATATGGCCAGGATACCCATTATCAAGTAGGCTATGCCCAGTCCTTTGCTTTGGCCCCATGCTCCAAAACCCAGGGATAATAACCATATACCTATGAATATAACTCCTAATCCTGCCAGTACACTGACCGTAAATACAGAGAATAAAGGGAATGCAATTACTAAAATACCTAATATAATCGCTAAAATACCTGAAAGAGTATTCATAATTTCACCTCCAATTAATCCCCTCTTGAATTATTTATTTATATTAATTATTTCTTCTATTTTAATTATTACTATTCATATCTGCATATCTGGAAAATTAAACCACAAAATCCAATTTAATTGATTTTAAAGCCTCGATTTATAAGCAAAAAAGCTCTAAAAAAATAAAAAAAAAATTAAATATTAGTTAATTCATCTTTGAATTTAATTATGAATTTGGTCCCTTCTTCACGTCTCATATCAATAGAACCGTCTATTTGATTAATTAAACCGTTAATTAACATCATTCCCATGTTACCCTGTGATCTGAAATCTAAATTTTCTGGAAACCCTACCCCATTGTCAGAAATAATTAATACAAATGAATCATCTTCTTTATAAAATTTAACCAGAATTTTTCCATTTCCATTGGGGAAAGCGTGTTTAAAACTGTTTATAATAGTCTCTGTAGCTATAAGACCAATGGGAATAGCCCGATCTACATCAATGGTTCCCTGTTCCAGATCCAGTGTTAAATCCACGGAATTATCTTTGGAATTGTAACTGTGCATAATATCTGTTGAAAGAGACCTTAAGTATTCAGAAAGTTCAATTTCTTTCATGTCCCCGGATTCATAGAGTTCCTGGTGAAGAAGTGCCATTGAATTTGCCCTGTTTTGACTTTCAGTGAAAATATCTTTTACTTTCGGGTCTTTAATGTAATGAGATTGAATATTTAAAAGACTCGAAATCATCATTAAATTATTTTTAACCCTGTGATGGATTTCTTTCATGAGTATTTCCTTATCCTCTAAAGCTTTTTCCAGTTTTTTCTCCATTTCACGCCGTTGGGTAATATCCCGGGCAATATGTACGCTTCCCAAGACAGCCCCATCTACATCTCGGATAGGAGAAGCAGTAACCAGAAAATATCCCCCTAGATTATCTTCCTGAACTTCTTCAGTGTGCTCTGATCCATCTTCAATAAGTTTAGAATGCGGACAATTTAATATGGGAGAATCAGTACAGTGAACAACCTCATAACAGTTTAAACCAACACCCTCCTCTGGAGAAACACCTAAACGATTGGCCATGGCCTTATTGATTTTAACAACCTTGTGGCTATTATCAAGAATAGCAATTAGATCGGGTAAGGCATCAAAAACGTATTTCCAGACATCTTCTGATTCTAAAATTTGCTTATCGTATTCTGTCATGGGTAAAACCTTAAAAATTTTAAATTATTTTTTATCCTGGACCAATGAATTAAAAATTCAATTTAATTAAAATCATGATTTTTTAATGAATTTTAATAGTCTTATTAATTAGTTATTAAAATAGTTAATTAAATTTATTATTTTGAAGAAATAATGAATTATTTTTAAAAATGTTTAATGAAAATAAATATCTAGTAAAATTGAATTTAAATAAATAAAAATAGGCCATGTAATGCATAAAAAACCTTAAATAAAAAAATAAATATTTTTAAAATCTATCCTCCGCCATCACAAGTACCGGTACCCATGGCAACATCAGAAAGATCTTTTTTACTCTTTTTAACTTTTTCTAAAGCATCATCAGCATTTAAATTTTTTGAGGATTTTTGGGAATTATTGTTGTTTTTGCCCAGTACTTCCATGGATTCACTATTATACCACATCTCAGAATGGTCAATTTGGACCCACCCCATATCTTCCTCTAATTTAACAGCAGATACTTCACCGTTAGTTCCAGTTCCAAGATATCTAACTGTTAATCCTACATTGACCGGTTTACCACGGCCATCAAGAATTTCCATATTAATCTCCCCTAATATTCAATTAAATTAAAAAATAAAAGAAATATTCCTCTTTTTTATTCATCTTTTTCCAGAGAAATAGAAACAGATTCCATTTTAGAATCATCTTCCTTATGCTCTGCATCCTCACTGGCCAAAGTTATAATGACATAATCACCTACTTTATCCAGTTCTTCTACTGAAATCATGAAAGTCTTTGTTTTAAGAGAAATATCACTTTTAGAAATTGTGATAGTTTTAATTAAACCTTTTAGTGGATCAATTTCCATTTCAGAAACTTTTCCTATTTCCATTGCATTTTTATCCAGAACTTTCTTACCTAAAAAATCGGTTACCTTCATTTAAACACCGTAATTTACTATGTAACTATAAAAAGATATATCTTGTTATATTATTTGAATAAAAATTTGAATAAAAAAATACTGAACACAAATATATAAATGAAGAAATTGATAATATTTAATGTAAAAAATGAGCATAAATGCAAAATTAACCGGTTTTAAAGGTTAAAATAATATTAAAGAGCATTAAATAAATATTTTTTAATCAAGGGGATTTTAAAATGGTGAAAAAAACTAAAGAATTAACAGGAAAGGCATTAGAAAAAAGTAGCGAAATTAAAAACGATGTCAAAGAAAAAAGTCTGGAAACCCAGGGAAAAATTAAGGATAAAATGGAAGAATCCAATTTAACCAAAGATGACATCAAGGAAAACGCCGAAAAAGTTCAGTCCCAGGCACAAATAATGCTGGAAGACATAATATCCACTTTTAAAGGAAAACAGGAAGAACTAGGTAAAACCATTTCCAGTTACACTACCATCACCGAACATCCTCTGCTGGATCTAATTGAAACTGAAGAAACCTTTATTTTAAAAGTGGATCTGCCTAATCTGGGAAAAGACGACGTGGTTTTAGAAGTTACAGAAGAAAGTGTGGAAATCACTGCTCAATTCGAGGCTGATATTGAGGAACAAATAGAAGAAATTAAAGAAGAAGTAGAAGAGGCAGTAGAGGAATTACCACAATTAAAATATCTAATAAAAGAAAGAAGTAAAGGAAAAGTTGAGCGTTCAGTGGCCCTTCCTGGACCAATAAACATTGAAGGAGTTTCAGCCAAGTTTGAAGGATCAGTACTGGTAGTTGAACTTCCTAAAATACAGGAACCACGCTTCAAAGTAGACATCAGTTAATTTACAAATTTAATGATATTTTGTAAATCTGAAGTTAAGTTAATATAACTTAGCTTTTTCTTATTTTATTTTTAAATTCTTGAATTATCATATTAGTCAATTAATTAAATTTTTCTTATTCTAAAAACATCATTTTTTAGCTTCATTTAATTTGCTTGAATTATTTAAAGATTTTAGTAAAATTATTTAGAGTATATAAAACAAATAAATTTACATGAAAACCTCATTGAGAATTCTCACTGTATTTGAAATTCCAATTGAACTGGACATCTCATTTTTGATATTGATACTTTTTATTTATTTTATGGTTATTTTGAATGTAATACCATTAGAATTGGCAGTTTTAATAACTCTGGTTTTTGTTACGGTAGTTATACACGAACTTTCCCACTCTTATGTGGCCCAGCGTTATGGGGTGGATATAGAACGAATTGTACTCCTTCCCATTGGAGGAGTGGCCCAGATGGGGGAGATACCTAAAAAACCCCGCCAGGAATTTTATATTGCGGCCGTGGGGCCTTTAACCAATATGATTATTGCTTTGCTCTCTTATCTGCTGTTTTTAGTAGCTGGATCATATCTACCATTGTTTATTTCCGCATTCATATTCCAATTTGCCTGGGTAAACCTGATTCTAGGAGTATTCAATTTATTACCAGCTTTCCCTATGGATGGAGGAAGAGTTTTAAGATCTCTACTGGCAGAAAGAATGGATTATCTTCGGGCCACCGAATTATCAGTTTCTATTGGTAAAATTTTTGCCATAGCCATGGCCATTTCAGGAATTCTTGTTTTTGGGAATTTTTTCCTCATATTAATTGCCCTATTTATTTACATTGGTGCTAATCAAGAATACAAAGCAACCATGATCTCTTCACTTTTAGGAGGCATTAAAGTTGAAAATATAATGACCTCTGAAGTTAAAACACTTTCTCCCCAGGTAAGTGTAGAGGAAGCACTTGAAAAAATGTTTGAATACAAACACATGGGTTATCCCGTTACTGATGGAAACGATTTGCAGGGCATTGTAACCTTCCAGGATTTGTCAGCTGTTGAAAAAGGAAATAAAAGTTTAGTGGTATCCGATGTTATGAGTAAAAATCTTATTACCACCAATCCTTCTGAAGAAGTAATTATTGCATTGGAAAAACTGCAAAAAAATGACCTAGGACGTCTACCCGTGGTAGAAGATGATAAACTGGTGGGTATAATATCCAAAACAGATATAATTAAAGTCCTCAATTTAATGAGGAGCAAAAATTAGATTAATCAGCTCTATGACCAACTCCATAGAATTTATGAAATAATATAATTATGAAACAAGATTAAAGACTTGATATAAATTTTACCATTTTAAATTTAAATTTTCAAAACATAAAATAATTAAATAATTGGAGAATAATTCATGGAAAACGCCTGTCGAACCATAATTGACCAGATAATTCAGGGAAAAATAAATTCTAAGCAAGAATTAGAAAAAGCAAAACATCAGGCCTGCCGTGACTTTAAACTGGAAAAATTCATGAGTAATTCCCTTATTCTGAAATATGCCACTCTTGAAGAAAAAAAGGTCCTGGGTGATGTTTTGATTAAAAAGCCCACCCGTACCATATCTGGTGTGGCCATTGTAGCTGTTATGTGCCAGCCCCAGGACTGCCCCCACGGTAGATGTTTATACTGCCCGGAAAGTGACAATGCCCCTCCCAGTTACACTGGAGAAGAGCCAGCCGCGCTCAGGGCAAGAATGTACCATTTTGACCCATATCAACAGGTTTTCAACCGTTTAAGCCAGCTAAACAGCATAGGACACCCATTGGACAAGGTAGAATTAATAATAATGGGTGGAACTTTTCCTGCTCATTTTTTATGTTATCAGGAATGGTTTGTTGCCAAATGCCTGGAAGCAATGGTTGACTTTGGTTTAAAGGAATCCCAAGTCAATGTAAAAAACAATTGCACTGAATTTCATCAAGACCACAATCAAAGAACCTCACCGAACCCATCCCTGCTAAACTCACCGGTAACTCACTATGGCCCGGAAAATTACGTTCTTCTAGATGATGCCCAGAAAGCCAATGAAACCTCTAAAGTAAGGTGTGTGGGAATTACCTTTGAAACCAGACCAGATTACTGTAAAGTAGAAGATGTGAATCGTATGCTCACCATGGGAGTCACCCGGGTTGAACTGGGAGTTCAAACTATTTATAATTACATATATCAACGAATAAAACGTGGCCACAGTGTAAAAGATGTTATAGAGTCCAATATGGTGCTGCGAGATTCTGGAATCAAAGTTGCCATGCACCTCATGCCTGGCCTTTTTTCTGATTTTGAGAAAGATTTAAGGATATTCAAGCGCTTATTTTCTGACCAATCCTTTAAACCAGATATGCTAAAAATATATCCCTGTTTAATTACTAAGGGTAGTGAAATGCATGAAATGTGGGAGCGAGGAGAATATGAACCCTATACCACCGAAGAAGCTGTTGATTTAATTGTAGAAATTAAGAAAATGCTGCCTAAATGGGTGAGAACCATGCGCATCCAGCGCGATATACCATCGCCCTTGATTGAAGCAGGTGTTAAAAAATCCAATTTAGGAGAACTGGTTTACAACAGACTAGAGGAAGAAGGAGTTCAATGTCAATGTATAAGGTGCCGTGAAGTGGGTCATCAAGCTTCTCGAGGGATAAAAGCCAATTTAGATGAAATACAACTCATGGAAGAACGCTACTCAGCAGTGGAAGGTAAGGAAATATTTTTATCACAGGAAGATCCTATTTCAGACGTCCTGGCCGGTTTTTTGAGGCTGAGGATTCCATCAATAAAAGCTCATCGAGTGGAAATTGATGAAAATACAGCTTTGGTAAGGGAACTTCATGTTTATGGTTCATTAATTCCAATTGGAGAGAAAAAAGCTGGTGTAGGGCAACATGTTGGTTATGGGGAAGAATTACTGGCCCGTGCTGAGGAAATAGCCCTGGAAGAATATGATCGTGACAAAATGATTATTATCAGTGGTATTGGAACTAGAAATTATTATCGTAAGTTTGGATATGAAAGAGAAGGGCCTTACATGGCCAAAAAGTTAATTTAATTAATTTAAAGATATCCAATACGTGAATAATACCGGAGGGTGAAATAATGGATGAGGACAAAGGTAGTGAAAATGGGGCAAAAAGATTATCTAAAATTAAAACGCCTGAAGATCTTGCCAAAATGATAGACCACACCAGTGTTAAGGGTGATGTCACTCAGAATGACGTTAAAAAGCTCTGTAATGAAGCAATTAAATACAATTTTGCCAGTGCCGTGGTTACGGCCACTAATGTGTCCCTGGCCAGTAGCCTTCTCCATGAAAGCGAGGTGAATGTTTGTTCAGTGGTAGGCTTTCCCCTGGGAGTTAGCACCCCTGAAACCAAGGCCTTTGAGACAGCAGAAGCTATATCTAATGGGGCTGATGAAATAGATATGGTAATGAATATTGGAGCCATTAAATCTGGTCTGGAAGATCTTTTAGAAAAAGATATATCTGCGGTGGTAGAAGCGGCCTCTGGAAAAGTAGTAAAAGTCATTTTAGAAACTGCCCTTTTAACAGACGAAGAAAAAATAATATCCTGCCTTATATCAGAGAAAGCCGGGGCAGACTATGTTAAAACTTCAACTGCCTATGGAGGACTTTCCGGGGCCACCGTGGAAGATGTAAAGTTAATGCGAAAAACTGTCAGTCCAAATATTAAAATTAAAGCTGCTGGTGGGATTAGGGACCTCGATACCGCTCTGGCCATGATAGAAGCAGGTGCAGACAAGCTGGGAACTTCCACAGGGGTTCAGATAATAGAAGAAATGATTAAAAAGAATGATACCATTTTATTGTAATTTTTAAGATTTTTCTTCATGTATTATTCAATTTTTTTCTGGTGATAAAATGAAAATAGAGATTGAAGTGGAAGGAAAAGGAAAGGCCATTGCCGAATTAGATAATCGGAACCCTCAATCAGCAAAAGCTATTTATGATAGTCTTCCTCTGGAAAATAAGGCCTTGTTATGGTTGGAAGAAATTTATTTTGATATTCCAGTTACTTTAGAAGAAGAAAACCCTTCTAAGATGGCTGAAATTGGAGATATATCTTACTGGCCACCAGGATATGCATTTTGCATCTTTTTTGGAGATACACAGCCTTATTCTGAGGTCAATCACATTGGTAGGATTACTGAGAATTTAGAACTCTTTTTTAAGGTGGATGAAGGGGATAGAATCCTATTAAAGAAGATCTAGAATTAATTAGCACTAAATGGTTCAGATAACCTATTCACCATATTAAACCTCCGAAACAGACCCCGTTATTATTTTTATTTATTATTTTATATTTATTTTAATTTATGTAATTTTTTCATAAGTAGTATTCCTTAAAGCAGGGATTCTTCCTAAATCCTCGATTACCATCTTTAAGTCATCAACCTCAGTTCTGACACCATATGAAGCACCCGCTGATCTTGAAATATTTTCTTCCCCCAGTGTACCACCTAAGTCATTGGCACCAGCCATTAAACAGGTTTGTGCAAATTTAAATCCTAATTTAACCCAGGAAACCTGGATATTTTTCAGTAAATCATTGAACATTAAACGGGAAATAGCATAAAGCTTTAAATCCTGGGCCCCTGTGGTTCCCGGCATTGAAATTCCTTCGTGATAGATGGGAGCATTCTGGTGCATGAAAGTGAGAGGAACGAACTCAGTAAAGCCACCAGTTTTCTTTTGAATATCTCTTAAAATTTCCAGGTGCTCAATTCGATGTTTGAGAGTTTCCACGTGACCATACATCATGGTACAGGTGGTGCGTACTCCATTAAGATGAGCGGTTTCCACAACATCTATCCACTGCTGGGTAGTTAATTTTCCAGGGCAAATAACCTCCCTGACACTGTCATTTAATATTTCAGCAGCAGTTCCAGGCATAGACCCTAAACCTGCTTCTTTGAGCATTTTTAATGTTTCTTCTATTGATAATCCAGCCTTTTGTGACCCAAAATAGATTTCCATAGGGGAAAAAGCGTGTATATGAATATCAGGGAGTTCTTTTTTGACCTCGAGCAGAATTTTCTCGTAGAAATAGGCATCCACCTGGGGATGCAGGCCTCCTTGAATACAAATTTCAGTAGCGCCATTATCTGCCGCAATTCGGGCCCTCTTTACCAGTTCTGATATTTCTAAGAAATAAGAATCTGAGTCTTCTGAATCTTTTTTAAAAGCGCAAAAACCACATGTACCTGAACAAATATTAGTGAAGTTGATGTTCCAATTTTTAATAAATGTAACTTCATCCCCAGCTAATTCCTGTCTTAGAAGGTCTGCTGTAATTAATAATGCATTTAAATCATTGCCTGTTGTATTCATTAAATATAATGCATCTTCAGCAGAAATTGGCCCTTTAAATGCCTCTTCCAAAATTTGCTCGGTGCGTGGTTTAATGTTCAACTTACCAAACATGCGATTTGATATCTTAGTCTATATCTTTAAAAGTTTTGGTTTTATGAATATCTCAACACCCTATACAGTATGCCGTTACTGGTGGTTCCAGACATCATAAATACCGATAAATTTAAATATACTAGAGTCCTAGGTTAATCTGGAGGTGAAATTATGGCCGAATTACCTATTGCACCAGTAGGCAGAATAATCAAAAATGCCGGTGCACAAAGAATAAGCGACGACGCAAAGGAGGCTTTAGCCAAAGCTCTTGAAGAGAAAGGTGAGGAAATTTCCCGAAAAGCCGTCGAACTTGCTAAACACGCTGGAAGAAAAACCGTCAAGGCAAATGACATCGAAATGGCAGCTAAACAATAAGTTTTAGCTTCTATTTTAAGAATTTTTTTATTTCTATTTTTATTTTTTATTTTACAGCGATTATATCATTATTTTTGAGTTTTCAATATTATGGTTTTTATTTCAAAAAATCAGATTATGAACTTATTAATTACTAAATAGCTTTTCAAAATATTGCTTATTTTCCAGAAAAAATTACAACCCATAATTTATACAATTTTATCCAAAAATTAATATTATATCTAAATCAATATAATTTTGATATATTAAAGGAGAAATGAAAATGAGTACCATGGATAATTTAAAAGAAGCCTTTGCTGGCGAATCTCAAGCTAATCGAAAATACCTGGCCTTTGCTAAAAAAGCAGATGCAGAAGGATACACTCAAATTGCAAAATTATTCCGAGCAGCCGCCGATGCAGAAACTGTACATGCTCACGCCCACTTAAGAGTAATGGAAGGCATAAAAAGCACCGAAGAAAACCTCAAAGAAGCAATTGAGGGGGAAACCGAAGAGTTCGAAGAAATGTACCCTGGTTTCATAGATGAAGCTAATGCAGAGGGTAATGAAGCTGCTGTTATCACCTTTGCCAATGCTAATGCTGTGGAAAAGATCCATGCCAAGTTATATGCAGAAGCTTTAGCAAACATGGATAATAACGAAGATGTTACCTATTACGTGTGTCAGATTTGTGGAAACACCGTATTAGAACAGGATGTTCCTGAAAAATGCCCAATTTGTGGAGCGCCTGAAGCACAATTCCTGAAAATAGACTAATTAATAATTTTTTTTATTTTTAATATTTTTATTTTTTATGCACACGAAGGAAAAATATTTTTAAAAATTCATATCCCGACCTAAGTTAATTTTCAAACTGGCCATGGAATTCCTTTGGATATATTGCTTTGCTAGATGTGTATATATGAATTAAATAATTTGAGTTTTAAGAATTACTATTGTTTAATTATAATGTCGAGATTTTAAATTAAAAATATTCAGATAACTACCTATTTAATAAAAGCTATATTTATTTTAATAGAAGAAAATAATTATCTAAAAATAGTTGAGAAATATTTTTCATTGTTTTTTAAATCCAAAAACTACTTAAATATTAAATTTAAATTCTATTATTAATTCTAATAAGGTTTTTATATTTTTTAATAAAAAATATAAGATTTAAGACAATTTAAGATTGAAAAATCAAACTGGGATGGAAAAGGTTATATAGGAATACAACTATATTGAAGATGGACGCTCCTTAGGGCCGGTGGTCTAGGGGTATGATACCTCCCTGACACGGAGGTGATCACGAGTTCGAATCTCGTCCGGCCCATATGCCGTGGTAGTTCAGTTGGGAGAACGCCAGACTGAAGATCTGGATGTCGCTGGTTCAAGTCCGGCCCACGGCACTTACTTTTAAAATTTTTTTAAATAATTTTTAAATTTAACCTGTTTTAACTAAAATTCTAAATACTATTTTAATTCCTATCAATTTTTGATTTATTGCTTTTGTGGTTAATTTAAGAATTATAAAAAACACTTTTCAAACATATAAACTGTTATTCTTATTCATTTTCAGCTATTAATCAAAAAACAATAAATTGAATAATAATTATATTAAATCTAGGTGAAATCATGGCAAAAACAAAATCCTGTCCAGAATGTGGTTCAAGTAAAATAAAATGGGATAATCCTGAAGCAGGAACCTGGAAATGTCAAAAATGTGGATATGCTGGAAGTATGGTTGTAGAAGGCCCGGATCTAAAACAATTAAAAGAAGCCAGGAAAATGGAAAAACTCCAGAAAAAACTTCTAAGAGGAAGAATTTGATTATTATAAAAAAATTTATTGAAAAATAGTTTAAAAATTCAAAAAATATTCATAATCTTGAAAAATTCAAGATCTGAACAACATTTTTCGAATTGCTATCCCTGAAAATCCTCCAAACGAGGTTAAAGATATAAATATTGAACCCAAAGCAAATGTTGTCATAAGAGCCAGCGACATTCCGGTTTTATAATCCACAAATAAAACCCCTGCCAAGACAATTATTAATCCTATTAATAATCCGTTTAAAAGACCATCCCCGTAACTCCGGCTGCCACTGATAAATGTGGCCACTGCACTTGCACTTACAGCAATAACGAATAAAATTCCATAAATAGCAAAACCAAGTACGGATATAGTGGTAATTAAATTACCAGTCGAGCTAAACACATTAATAGCAGTAGAATACAGATAATTAAAGAATAAAACATAGGAAATCAGACAGCCTGATAAAGTGATGCACAATCCGGCGAAAAGGCCTAAAAAGCTAATTCTTCCCAGAAATGAAGGTTTAGATATTGATATTCTTTGATGGGATTCCTCAACATGCCCATAACCAAAACTCTGGCTGTTTTTGCTCAAACTATTTTGGTAACTGCTGGCCCCTAAACTATAACCATTCTGCTCTTTTTTTTGAGTGCTACTTCCAAAACTTCCTAAACCAAAGCCACTCTTACTTTTACTGGATTTAGATGAATTTTGGTGATAAAAAGCAGGATTGTCTTCTAAAAAATCTTGCAATGAATTGAAATATTTTAATTCTCCCCCACACTGACAGACTTCAAAATCATCGATGGACTCGCCATCTTCCAATTCATAGTATCCTCCGCAGTCATCACATTCTAAAAAAGGCATCAAATCACCTGAAAATTACTTATGTGAATCTTATTGTTAAAGTAATATATAATTATTTGCTATTATTTGCTTTATTTCTTAATATGGTTATAGAGATTCGCATATTTTTTGTCTACATTAGAAATAGTAATCCTTTTGATAAGTTGAACACTTAATGAAATTATTTTATAAGGAGAGTATTATTTATAATGTCAAAATTTATTTTTGTTATGATTACAGTTATTTCATTAATTTCATTTTAATATAGATTAAAAATTTCAACTCATCTAAAGTAATAATAACCCAAAGCTAATTAAAATGAAGAAAAGTTATTTAAAATTATTTATCCAATTTATTTTTCAAAAATATTCCCAGTGCACCTCCAAATGCTGTTAGGCCACCATAAAAGAATATTCCAATAACCAGGCTTGAAAACTCGCCAGTAATCCCCATCAGTAATGAAACAATAATACCTACTAAACCACCATTTAAGGCACCATCTTTAAAATCTCTGCTTTTACTAATGAAAGAAGCTAGAGCACCAGAAATTATAGCTATAACCAGCAATATTAAAATGAAAATAACAGCCGATAATAAAATTCCAGGCGAATAATACTCAAAACTAGACCCCGAGCTATATTCCCCAAATACTATCAGAACCAAACCTAAAACTGTGATAACCGCAGCTATTACAAAAAAGAACACTCCAACAATTACCCCCAACCAACTAATCCTCTCTAAGAGGTTTTTTGGTCCTTTATATGCGTCACCTTTGTTATAAGAATAATTAGGTTTGTGATTCCGGGAAGCGTTTTTAGAATTTCTAGCAAGTCTTTCAATGTGATCCATATCGTAGGAATTACTTGATTTTGTTTCCTTATCTTCTTTATTTATAGAAATTAATCTTCCACCACATTTAGAACAAAAAATATCAGGTTCATTTTCTTCTAAACAATTAGAACAAATATATTTGGGATCATATTCATGTTCAGATATTTTTAAAGGATCTTCAACTAATTTTAAACTACCACCACACTGGCAATTCTCAAAATCATCAGCAGACTCCCCAGATTGGAGTTCGTAATAACCACCGCACTCTTCACAGATTATGTATCCCATTATCCCACCCAATATTCATAATTCATTTAAATCATTATTTAAAATAGTATTAAAATATTACTAAAAGATTTTATTATATAGCGAATAATTGTGCGGGAATGCAATAAATAATAGATAAAAATAGGTTCCTTGAAGATATTCCATTAGATTTTCTAAATTAAATAAAGTAAAAAATAAAAAGATGGTTATTCCAGGGCCTTCAAGTAAGTACTGGTGGCCTCTTTGATTTTAACTGTTTTAAAAGAACCAATTTCCGCATCAGGAACTACCACAGGCATGTAGGAATTAGTTCTTCCGATAAATCCACCTTTTCTACCTTTTTCCACTACAAGAACTTCCTGAGTTGTTCCAATAAGTTTTTGATTGTCTTCGCGAGTTATCTCTGATTTTATGCTTTCTATGTACTTGGAACGTTTTTTAAGCTCGCTGAAATGAATTTCATCAAGAGAAGAAGATTCTGTACCATAACGGTGTTTATACTTAGAAAGGTGAATAAAATTAGGTTTTATATCTTTTAAAAGTTCACAGGTATCCTCAAAAGCCTTTTCATCTTCAGTGGGATAACCTACAATAATATCAGTGGCAATGGATAATTCTGGAATCTCCTCTTTAAAAGAATTGATTATTTCCTTAAATTCTTCCACATTGTGATCCCGGTGCATATCCTGGAGCACCTGGTCGTTTCCGCTTTGAATAGGAATATGGAGGAATTTATAAACCTTTTCTGATTTGAAAGCTTCAATCAGGCCATCCACATCATCCATCATATTTTTGGGGTGCATCATTCCTACACGAATTCTAAAATCACCATCTAAAGACGAAATTTCCTTAATAAGGTCAGAAAGCTTTTCTCCAGTCTCTTTTCCATATGCTGCCGTGTCCTGGGCCGTTAACTGGATTTCCACACAGCCTTCTTTCAGGGCCTGGTGGGCCTCTTCTTTAATGGCTTTTAAAGGATAACTTTGCAAGCCACCTCGAGCAAATCTGGTGCAGCAGTAACTGCATTTACCAAGACATCCTTCACATATTTGAATTATGTGAATGTAAGGATTAAATCTCATTTTAGGAAGTCCCACTTTTTCTTCTCGAGAAAAACCAGTAAATCTCAGGTTTTCGCCACACAATGCAGATTCAACTGCTTCAGGAGCTTTTTTTACCTGATGTGGGCCAATCCATCCAGCTTCTGGTGCAATCTGATGTAGTTTTTCTGGTTCAATTTCCACCATACAGCCGGCTACAATCAGTTTCTTATCTGGATAATCCTGATTGAATTTTTTTATTTTATTGATAACCTTATGTTCTGTGGGATGTTTAACATAACAGGTATTAATTATGGCCACTTCAGCTTCTTCTATGGATTCAACGATTTCTGCCTGACTTTCCTGCAGTAAACCAGCCATTATTTGGGAATCGGCTTGATTGAATGTACATCCAAAAGTCTCAATGTAAACTTTCATTATTATCACGGTAAATGTTTAAATTCATTATTTTAATTTTGAAGTTGATAGAATTAATTTAAAAACTTCAGTAGATTGATTTATTATTAATTTTTCTTAAATACCTAAATTAAGATAGATAACGATTAATTTAAGAATTTTATCCTATCAAGAATAACATTTAAGAATTATAATTTGAATTAACAATTGTTTATAGAAATATAATATATAAACTTGACTTCTTTTAAAAAAAATTTATTCTTAATTCTTCTTTTATATTTTTTAATTGTTTTTTAATTGTTTTTTTATTTCAAACATGATTAAGAAAAAGAAATATAATTTCCTTAAAAATCATATATTACCAGCCGTGCTCCCCAATAAGTGGTACAAAAGCAACTCCACCTAAATTAGTGGTTTTAAACTCATTATCGGAAATTTTTTCCAGTAATATTAATTCTTGATATTGATCAATTTCACCTACTGGTGCTAAAATTTTTCCCCCAATAGCCAGCTGATTTTTAAGTGTTTCAGGAATGTAAGGAGCAGCTGCAGTAAGATAAATTCTATCAAATGGGGCAGCTTCTGGAATACCCAGAGTGCCATCCCCTAAAACCAGATTAACATTAGAATAACCAGTACGTTTTAAAGTATCTTTAGCAACGTTATAAAGACTTTCTACACGTTCAATAGAATATAATTCCCCGGTTTCTCCAATGATTTCAGCCACAACCGCTGCATTATAACCAAAACCGGTTCCAATCTCCAGGATTTTCATTCCTTCTTTCAATGAAAGTTCTTCACATATAATAGCCACCATATGTGGCGCCGATATGGTCTGGCCTTCACCAATAGGTAGTGGCCGGTCAATATAAGCATATGGTTTCTGTTCTGTGGGCAAAAACTCCTCCCGAGGGACTTTTCCCATAGAACGTTTAACTATATCTGATTTTATATGACCCTGACTAAAAAGTTGTTTTACAAGTTTTTGACGTTCTGAAAGTCTTTTCTGAAATATATTCTTTTTATGGAGGTTTAGATCATCCATAAAATCACTAATTTTTATTAGATAGTAGAAATATTATATTTTTTGACTTAAATCTAAAAATTCGTTTTTAATATTCCTTATTTCTTTCTCCTTTCATAAAGTTTAGGTGATTTACTAATATTATTAGTTAAATTGTACTTGTAAGGAACTTTAAAATCTAATGGTTTTGCATAAATTCTTTTTATTACCGAAGCAACCGCAGATCCCTTTCTCATTTTTCTTTCCAGAGTTTTAATGGAGCTTATTTTGAAGAATACATCGCCCAATTTAACTACATCACCAACAGCCATGACAAAGTCTCTTTCCACATCAACCTTGTAAGAAAGAACCCGACCATGATAATCTATGGAAATGCCTATTCTGGAAAGAATATCAAGAGAAGAAGCCCAAATAGTTACTAAATCCGAAGCAACGCTCTTATTTACACGTGCACCATTTTTATTCTCTAAAGATGTAATTTCAACAGATTCATCTCCAACTTTAAGTATTTCTCCTGTAGATAAAATATCATCTGGATAAATTTTTATAAATTCTTTTCTGGATGATTCATGTTCACTAATAATAATCCTGTAATCAACTGGTCTGTCATAGCTTAAAGTTTCTCTAAAAACATTTTGACATTCCTCGCACTTGAGAACAAGTTTTTCTATTTCTTGAGTTTTTGAAGTCTCTTTTTTAGATTTTAGAACTTCAATAGAATTAGATCCGCAAATGGGACATTTCATTTTTTGATACCTCATTAAAAAATTTTATATCAAAATAATTCATAAAATTGATTTATTCATTTAAATAATTTTAGATGAATAATTGATTAAATATTCTTGATTATAATAATTCATTATCAATTCATTATCATTACTGCTTGAGAATAAGTATATCCATTTTATAATATCATTTTTTTGGAATTTGATATCTAAGAATTATGAATTAGATATGATAAATAGTTATTTCAATTAAATAAAAAATCTTAAAAATATTAATGATATTAATATTAAAAATTGAAATATTTTTAAATAGTTTAAATATTATCTTTAAAAAACACTTAACCCAAAATTATTCACTTTCAGACTTCTGTTTAAGATAATGGTCAACTAGACCACCGTCTTGTAAGATTTCCATCATGAATTTTTTGAAAGGTTCTATTTTAAATGTTTTATTCGTGTTTAAATTATTTATTGAACCACTTTCTAAATCAATTTCTAATTGATGGCCTTCTTCGGCCTCAATATCTGCTACAACAACCGGGAGCCCAATATTGATTGCATTCCGGTAAAATATCCTGGCAAATGACCGGGCAATTATTACTGAAACCCCTGCGTGTTTTAAGGCTACCGGGGCCTGTTCTCTAGAGGAACCACAACCAAAATTCCACTCTGCTACGATAATATCTCCCTTTTCAACATTTTTAGCAAAATCCGGGCTTACTCCTTCCATTACATGGGCAGAAAGATCATCAAGGTTGAAAGTTCTTAGATATCGGCCAGGAATAATGACATCTGTATCAATATTGTCCCCAAATTTCCATACTTTTCCTTTAAAGGTTCCCTTCATGATATTTACTCCCTATTAATTTCCTATTAAAATATACTTATTTTTTAGAGTTATTAAGTTTAAAATCTAAATGATTGAAAACGAATTGCATTTTTATAATTAATCATTATGATTAAACCGCGATTAATCATTAATTAATCCTTTTTCATTTTAGCACCAGTATTCTGGGCTCTGGTTATAATACTTATTCCTTCATAACCAGACATGGACTCTTCTACAGCTTTTAAAACATCTTTAGAATTGTCCTGAGTTACTGCAAATAACGTGGGTCCGAAGGAACTCATTCCAGCTCCTGAGGCGCCAGCTTCCCGCATAGTATTTAATATATCTCCAATTAATTTATCCTGAAGTTCCATCTCTCTTTTCTTAAATCCTATGCTCTGGATCTGATTTATAGAGTCTCCAAAGGCAGATATATCTTTTTCCAAAATGGAAGGCATCATTTTCATTAAAATTAAATGAGAAAGCTCTTGGACTTCAGAAAGAGGTATGGGACAGTATTTTTGAAATATATTAACTTCTTTCTTTCCCGAAACTCCTTCTTGTAAATTAGGAATGGCCAGTACAATATCCCAATCCTCTGGAAAATCATAATGGGCTAGCAATGGAGGGGGAGATGCTGAAGAAGCAGATGAAGGTAAAAAATCGGATTTTTCGATTTTGCTATGTCCCCCATCAACAATAAAACCCCCATGGTGAAATGCACCTACACCAATACCAGAAGTACCCCCTCGACCCACAATATGGCCTAAGGTAGCTGGTTCCACTTCCAGACCATTTAACTCAGTTATTAATTTAGCAGTGGCCAGTGAAAGTTGTGTGCCTGATCCCAGCCCAGCATGCGCTGGATACGATTTTTCAACAAAAAAATCAAAACTGGAGTCAATATTAAAGTATTTTAAAGTGTTAATTGCAGATTTTTTAATTTTTTGGGAATAATCAGAAATTAAATTTTCAGAAAGATTCTCTGAATCATTAAAATGTATTTTAATCCCATTATTTTTATAATCAGCAAGTTCTACCCTTAATATTAATTCCGGATCCTGAATAGTGATTCCCACGCCGCCGTCAATCCGTCCACATGATCCATTTAAATCAATTAAAGTGAGGTGGAGTCGGGAAGGAGTATTGATTATCAATTCAAAACCCTCAGTTAATAAAGTCATTATTTTTATATTAGAGTATATTGCTAATTCCAGAAAACCCTATTTACATTATTATTTAGTTTTAAATGGAACAGAGAATTCCTTCTCAATTTCAGAACGATAAATGGAATTCATGGTACAGAATGGAATGATTCTACCGTCTGGAACTGCATAATGAATAACACAACGTTTTACCCTATCTTCATCAAAATTCCATGGGTCCATGAAATGCATACAAGATATGAGAAGAGTTTTATGATGGAAATCACCCAGAGAACTGTAAGACCTATCCTTAAATACAGAAGTCAGTATGCCTTTTATGTCAACACTTTTTGGAGACTCAGACCGATTAATAGTCCTTGGCAAGTCCCTTGTGGCTCGGGCCAGGGTTTTTGCTTTACCGGTAAATCCACCGTCTTTGATATCTACTGCACTTTTGTCAAGTAATTCGAAGAATTTATCAACATCTACAAATCTATTTATAGGAATCAACTCATTTTCTTCCACAAATACATAAGTGGCAGTACCACAGTGCTGGTGACAGGTGAAGGTAACTTGAGGCTCGCCTTCTATTGCTTCCACAAATTCTGAAATAGGTCTAACAGATGAAGCCGGATAAAAATCATTTACACTTATCTTGGAATCAGTCTGTTCATCAACAAGCTTCTGGAAGTCAGGTATGGTTATTCTTTGTTCTTCCACCTGATCAGCAGGAGTTCTTCCTGCAAAAGAAACTGGCTGGAAATTAACACCACGTATAATGTCCAGATTATCAACAGCGAATTTAATAATATCACCAATCTGGTGATCATTTATTCCTTTTACCACAGTTGGAACCAGTACAATACCTAAATCTGCTTTTCTGCAGTTTTCTATGGCTTTTAATTTGAATTGGAGTAAATTTTTATTCCTGATTTCCATATATGGTTCTTCAGTTACTCCATCAAATTGGAGATAAATTGTATTTAAACCAGCTTCTTTAAGTTGTTTAGCCAGTTCTGGTTTTCTGGCCAGACGCAGCCCATTTGTAGCAATCTGGGTGTGGCTGAAACCTTCCTCTTTAGCCAGTTTTATTAATTCCACTATATCCTTTCGCACAGTAGGTTCACCACCAGCATACTGGATAGCTGGAGTCGCTACTGGTTGGTTAGCCCTTAAATTTTGTAGCATTATCCGTATTTCTTCATAAGAAGGCTCGTATAGCATCTTGGAAACTGCTGCATTGGCAAAACAAACCGGACAGGTTAAATTACATCTATTAGTAACATCTATAAGTCCTAAAATAGTGTGGCTTTCGTGATCTGGACAAATACCACAATCCATTGGACAATTATTGTCATTAGAGGTTTGAGGGTTTGATATGCCCACTCCCTCATAATTGCATTCTTCCGCTCTGCCATAAGCTTGGCTACTGCTCCAATAAACATTGTCAAAAGTACCATGTTCTGGGCATTCCTTTTTTATCATGACTTTGCCATCTTCCTCATAAACTTCTGCGTCTAAAGGCTTTAAGCATTCAGGACAAAGGCTTTTTGTCTTTTTGATAACCATAAATTTCACCCATATATATTTAACATAAAATTATAAATCTTATAAACTAGTTTCTTTGATATCAATGCAAATAAAAAAATTATAATACAATTGCTTTGATAATTATATCAATTTTAATGATCCAGAGGTAAACAATGAATTCAGATATTATCAATGTTTTAAATATATCTGCCTATGTAATATACTTTATGCTGCCAGCATATCTAGCTAATGTCACTGCTTTAACATTTGGAGGGGGAGTTCCCCTTGATTTTGGTCGAGAGTTTAAAGATGGCCGCCGAATTTTAGGAGATGGAGTAACCTGGAAAGGAACCATAGTTGGAACTTGTATAGGAACTGCTGTAGGCCTTTTACAAGGAATTATCGCAGGAGATATCATTTCAGGTATTTTACTAGGTTTTAGCTTAGGTTTAGGTGCCTTACTTGGAGATGCTGCAGGTAGTTTTATAAAAAGAAGACTTAATATTGGCAGAGGTAGGCCGGCCCCAATTTTAGATCAGTTAGATTTTGTTGTAGGTGCTTTATTGCTTTCATCACTATTCTTTAATCCTAGCTTAGAATTTATAGCACTGGCACTAATTATAAGCCCTATTTTACATCTTTCAGCCAATGCCATAGGATACGTACTGGGCATGAAAGATGTCTGGTATTAACTAAATCCTATCAAGACAACTTATTTTTTTTAAATTAAATTTGTAAAATAAAATTTATGAATTCAAGGAATTATAACTAATTTCTAATAATTTGTAGGTCATGTAAAACGATTCATAGGAACTAACATTTTCTGGAATCTCATAAACCAAAGTAGGATATCCTGCTATGGCCAGAGGTTTAGAAAAGAGAATGGCTGAAGAACTTTTGTATTTGGCATTTTTAGCTGCGGGATAATAATTGAAATTAGATCCACTTCCTCTAATTATCTGGGCAATTTTAACCGAAACACTGTCCATTTGAGGCGTGGCCACATAATATCCAGATCCATAGCCGGGTTGATGTGCATGAGAGATAATAACCAGATTATAGTCTGATTTTTTTACATCAGGCAAAATGTATTCCGATGCCAGACCTTCTCCATTATTCCGGCCTAATGTATAGTCCAGAGAGTTTTTTTCCACCACAATATTGTAATTGATTATTTCCACTGGGGTCAAAAGAGCGAAAAATCGGGCGGCCCACTGTTCAGGAGCTATGGAAATTGCTTCACGGGGGTGAATTCCAGTAACGAGAGCAATCTTAACATTAGATGATCCGTAATGAGAGTAAACATCTTTAGTGACATATCCCCTATCATCTGAACCAATTTCCGTATGGTCACTTAAATTTAAAATTATGAAAGGGACCACTATAATGGCAATCAGCAATATAATCATCACATAAAGATTTTTTAAGCGCATTTAATCCATCCCTGATTTTATTGATTAGAATTGATTATAGAATATAATATTATTGAATAATTATATTTTTTAAAATTCAGTCTTTCCGCACATAATCATCCATCATAAGAGCCGTTCCCACGGCCGGGGCCACTACACATTCTTCAGGGGTTAAAAATTCATCCATTCCCGTAAAATCAAGTTCTGACATATCCACAGCTTTTGCAGCCAAAATATTCATCCCCAGACCAGTAGTAATTACTTCATCCAGGAAATTACGTTCAGCAACTTCCAGGATGGCTTCCGATATTTTGAGGGCCTGCTGGTTATAAATGTACTCGCAAATTGATTCAATATCAGAAGTACTTAATATTTCCAGGTCTCCACATAGTACTCTTGAAATGCGCCTCAGAGATTCTTTTTTATCCTTGCCTGCGCCGTCTGGAGTATCACAACTGTATTCTTCAGCAGTTATATTACCCAAAACATGGTGTACATCCGCAGATATGGCAAAAAGTTCCGAAGAAACTCTAAACCATCCATCATCAAAGGGTATTTTGTCTACCAGAGCTGCCACATTGGTTCTCAAAGTTCCCGTGTAAACCAGTTCTCCCGTTCCTAACCTTTCAAGGTCTGATCTGCCCAGGGCACACTCTGATCCATTTTTAATGGGAATTATATCTGTGGTAGTGCTGCCTACATCCACCAGAATGCAATCACTGGACATGATAGATGCTATCTGTGAAGTAGCTACCCAGTTAGCTGCAGCTACGTGCAGGGGGTCTGAATTTACTTGAGATGCATCCATCATTCCAGAAAGTCCTACGTAAGCTACCGGAATATCAAAAGTATCCTCTACTTTGTTGACAATATCCAGAACACCTTCTTTTTTGGTTTTATAAGCATCAACCAACTCAGCAGTCATAGAAACCCCTACAGCATCCAGCTGTTCTATTTCATCCCCAATTAACTCTATTAAATATTTCCCCAGTTCTTCATTTTTCGTCCACATGGGGAGGTATCTAAAATCAGATTTTATGTTTTCTATGTCGCCTCCCTGATCAAAATCAATAATCGCCAGGTCTGTATTTGCACCACCAATGTCAAATCCTGCTATTTTCATTATAGTCACCTTAATAAGTTTTTAGTGAAATTTTTAATTGTTATAAATCTTGAGTTTATAAGTTGAGATATCAATAATAGTTTATAATCCCTAATTAGTTCTCACAAATAATATGGTTTTTTTTGTTAAAATTTTTTGGTTACATCCAATTTTTGAGTTCCTTTTTGAAATTCCATGCATCCTGAAAGATTAAATTCCTCAGGAAGATGTCCGTAAATAGAATTAATAATAGCCAAACCCAGATTGAAATCAGTTATATTTCTAAGAGCAACATAGGGCGTGGTTAATCTAGAATTTATTTCCAAAAGATATACTTCATCTGCAAGAATTAAATCTACACCTACATACCCTTTAAGGCCGTCAATAGATTCAACAGCTTTTTTAGCCACTTGCATGGCTTCATCCTTTAAAGGATGGTCCCAGGGGACCTGCCCACCACCGTATTCAAAACCAAATTCGTTAAAATTTATTTTTTGAAGATTCAAACTTATAGGAACTGCTTTAGTACCATTGGAGATTAAACTGACACTGCATGCTTGACCTTCTATAAAATCCTGGAGTAAAACATGGTTTAATGAAGTTTTTACTGAATTTAATTCTTCTTTGAAGTCTTCAAAAGAATTTAACAGTTTTACTCCCTGGCAGGCCACACCATCCGCCGGCTTGATAACCATCTTTTGGGAATTATCAAAAAATCTAGAATACTTGTCAGAGAAACCTTTCTGATTGAAATCAGATAATTTTCCATCGGATTCTTTTTTATATTCATTTAAACTGACTTTATAAGTATTTATAAGTGGTAAATTATCCTTAAGATTTTTTTTAAGGGATTTATAAGTTTTTAATTTATCCGAACATTCCAATACTGCTTGCGAATCTGAACCCATTACAATTATTCCATTATTCTCCAGTATTTTAGTAAATTTATACAGTTCCAAATCTTGCTCGGCCGCCACAAAAATACAGGCATCAAAATAAGAGGAATTCAATTCCAACCATTTTTCTAAATCTGAACTATCCTTTAAATCTTTTAAAATTAGCGGATGGCATAATTCCCATTTTTGAAGGTATTCCTCCATTAAAAATTTTTCAGAAATTAAATAACTGACTTCAAAATCCGGAAAATCTTTTAAAAAGGTTTTATTATCTTTATTTTTTTTAATAAAATTAATAGAATTAGAAGAGTTTTGAGAAAAATTTGGGCCATTATGGGAGTCAATTTCCATATTTATTTGATTTATTATCTGATTAAAGTCATCTAAAAGGCCTTCAAGCATGGCAAGACCTTCAAATAAAAAATCAGGATTTTCTATTCCCATGGTCGTGGCATATTCAAAAATAAGAACTTTCAAGACCTTCCCACCCCTTTGAAAATAACCCCCTGATTTTTGAATTTTTCTGGGTCTAAAATAGGTCGAGTACAAACAAAAACCGATTTTTCAATCATTTCAGGCGTAATAGAATAATATTCTTTGTGATCGGTGATTAAAACCACACAGTCACATTTTAAAGCTTTTTCAAATGATACTGGTTGTGCACCCATTATTTTAATCATCTGTGGATCCACATGCGGATCATGGGCCATTACATTGGCCCCTTCCAATGAAAGTGCTTTAATGAGAGGTTCAGCGGGTGTTTCTCTAGCATCAGCTACATTACCCTTATAAGCAACACCTAAAATACCAACTGTGGAATTATTAAGTTTTTTGTTAACTTCTTTAAGGGCTTTTTCAATTATGTGAGCTACGTGATAGGGCATGTGCTCATTAATATCCCGGGCAGTTTTAATCAGCCGCGCGGCATTTCCTTTTTCCTCAGCCATTTCTACAATAAAATAGGGATCTATGGAAAGACAGTGACCCCCCACACCTGGACCCGGGGTGTGAATATCAACTCTTGGATGGAAATTAGCAGCTTTAATAGCATCAATAGCATCTATTCCCATAGATTCACAAACCATTGCCATTTCATTGGCCAAAGCAATATTAGTATCCCGGTAGGTATTTTCCATTAATTTAACCATTTCTGCGGTTATTAAATCCTTCACCGTGATTACTTCACCATCAGTAATTTTCTCATAAAGAAAAACCGCTTTTTTTGAGCTTTCTAAGTCAATACCACCAATAACCCTGGCATTATGGGTCATTTCATATATTGTATTATAAGGAAGAGCTCTTTCTGGAGTATAGGCTACTTTAAAGTCTTTTCCGGATTTAAGGCCACTATCTTCCAGCAAAGGAATAACCACATTTAAACAGGTTCCCGGGGGGATTGTGCTTTCAATTATGACAAGATCGCCCTCTTTAAGACCGTCAGAAATCATTTTACAGGCCGATATGACTGCAGAAAGATCAGAGCATTTACTTTCATCTACAGGAGTGGGTACAATGACTATCATAACATTGGAATCTTTTAAAACTTCTGAAAATTCATTAGTAGCTTTTAGATTACCACTGGTGACAACTTCATTCACCAGTTCATCCAATCCCGGTTCCATTATTGGAGAAACACCCCTGTTGATTTTATCAACAACATTTTGGTTTATATCAATGCCCACTACGTTAAATCCATTTTTTGCAAATAATGCCGCAGTAGGAAGCCCTATGTGACCTAAACCAAATATTGCTATTTTACAGATTTCATCCGTCATTTTATCTCCTTCTATCAGTAAAAATAATTTAGAATTGTGATTTAGTAAATTGTTAAATTTATTTGACTAAAAACTTATTTGAATAATTTTTATCAAATAGCACAGAGTAATAAATTACTAAATTAAGTAATTCAAAATCTTACTCCTTTTGAACACATTATAAGTATAGAATTTAATTAATTAAATAAATGTAGTGATTGATTTATAAATATTTTACTTAAAAAAAAATTTAAAAAAATAAAAAATAAAAAAATTAAGAATTGCTTCTAATTTTTTTTAAATTAATTACTAGTTAAGTAATGGTCAAACAAAACCAGCTTATTTTTTAAGTTTAGACCTTCATGAGGAAATGTTGCTTCCCCCTTATCATAAACTACTCTTATCAAAGCATTATTACTTTTTTCAAATTCAAGAACAGTAATATTAGAATCTAATAATTCAAATTTCCTTTTAAATTGATTCATTAAATCTTCAGGGGCTTTTATTTCTAAATTTCCATTCTCATATTCCTTTAAAGATACTTCTAAAATATTTTGTGATGCCTTGCCATCACCATAAGGATTAACTGCTTTTTTCATTTTTTCCCGGGTTTGGGGGTCATTCATAATAAGCCGGGCTGTCTCGACAATTTTATTTCTATCAGATCCCACTAGAATGTTTCCACCAGCTGTAACAGTTTCCGGGCGTTCAGTATTATATCTTAGGGTCATGCAAGGGACATCGAGAGTAATAGCCTCTTCCTGGAGTCCTCCAGAATCAGTCATGATCATGGTGGAGTTTGATAATAAAAGAAGGAAATCAAGATAGCCTACGGGTTTTATAATTTTAATATGGTCTTTTTCTACCAGTTTAGAATAAAGGCCAAATTTTTCCAGGTTTTTTAAAGTTCGGGGGTGGACTGGAAATATAATGGTTAATTCATCCAGTTCTATTAACGCATCAGTGATTTGAGTGAGTCTTTCCACATTATCCACATTTTCTGCCCGGTGCATGGTGAGGGTTAAAATGTTTTCATATTGCTTGAATTGAGAAAGAATGTCCGATTTATTCTGAGCAATTTTAAGATTTCTTAAACAGGCATCCACTACTGTATTTCCAGTTATAATTACATTTTTAGGATTAATACCTTCTACAATTAAATTTACGGCTGATTCTTCTGTAGGAACATAGAAAAGCTGGGAACAAACATCGGCAGCCATTCGGTTTATCTCTTCAGGCATGGTTTTATCAAAGGATCGCAATCCAGCCTCTACATGACCCACAGGGATATGTAATTTGGATGCTACAATAGCACCCGCCAGAACAGCATTAGTATCTCCCTGTACCATGACCAGATCTGGTTTTTCATCTACAAAGACCTTTTCAATTCCTTTCATCATTTCAGCAGTTTGTTCACCGTGGGAGCCAGACCCTACGCCGATATTATAGTTGGGAGTGGGTAATTCCAGATCCAGAAAGAATTGATCTGACATTTCATGATCATAATGCTGACCAGTATGTATCAAAACATAATCCAGGTTTCTTTTTTTTATTTCATCAATTACAGGGGCCATTTTTATTATTTCTGGCCTGGTTCCTATTACAATTACGATTTTCATGGTTTATCAACCGTTAAATTTTAATATTGGATATTTTTGGATATATTCCTAATTTTATATTTAATTTTAAAAATCAATTTTATTATTGATTAAAATTAGATTAAATTTTTAATACTATTAATTGTTTAATGCTGTTTTTACACTAATTAACGCAGTTTAAACTATTTAATATTATAATGTTAATTTAATATTGTTAACAATTGAAAATTATTATTATTAATAATAATAAACTGTATCCTTGCTTTAATTAGGGTGAAAATATTTTAATACAAATCATTCAAAGGGATCCCTTTTCCTTTTGGCCCGATATTCGTCAATAACATTCCATAATTTTTGTTTTTCTTCATCACTTCTTTTATCTTCAATTTTAATCTTCCATTTTTCGATCTCATTATTTAAATTTTCAGATTTAATCAGGGCAAAATCCCCGCTAAGATCAACTTTTATTTTTGAAGAGGAAATCACAGGAATATTATTATTTTCTAATACTTCTTTAGCCTGATGAGGCATTTTATCAGGAATAATTACTGCTTTTAATGATAAATTTACTAATAATGAAGCTGTTTGAGAACCTCCGCCCCTGGAACTGGAAAACATAACAACATCTCCTTTTTTCAAGTTCCAATTTTGAATTGCCTCTTGAATTCCTTCCCGGGTAAATGATTTAATAATTTTAACCGGGACCCTCGTATGTGAAATTTCAAAAGTTTTAATTTTATCAGCAGTTTTCAATTTTTCCTCTAATTTCTCTCTTAATTCCCTTTCTTGACTGTATTTGGCCTGTAAATTTTTAATAATATTTATTTTAGATGCTATTTCTTTTTCTTGTAAAACTTTATTTTCATATTCCAGGTGAAGTTTTTCCATTTTAAATTTGATTTTAGATGATTTTCTCTTTTCCCTCTGAATTTTATTCTTTAATAGTTTGTTTTTATCCCTTAAATTTTTAATAATCCCTTCTTGATTTTTAATTTGAGTTTCCTGACGTTTTACCCTTCTTTTTAGCTTTATTAATGGTTCATTATCAAAATTCTCATCTAAAACTACCTCTTCACTGACAAAAATATCACTTGAACTGGATTTTCCAGCTTTTAAAGAAGATTTAGACCCCTTAACAATTTCCAGGGCCTTGGTTATAGCGGTACCTTCAATAAATAGATATTTAACCTCTTCTTTTTCCTCAAATGATAAATTTTTCTCATGAGCTCTTTTATCAATTTGATTAAGTTTTTTTTCGTAGTTTTTATAAGTTTTTATGGCCGCAGCAAGTGCATCGCGCTGGTGAGCATTATTTGGGGCTAAATTAGAAGAAATCTCCCTTATGTATTCGTCAACCATTTCATTTTTGGATTCAATAGTCATAACTTTAGGAGGAGAAAAAATTTTTGAATTTAAAGAAGCAGCTAGTTTTTTTACCATTTTAGGCGGAGGATAAACATCACTGGCAACAATGATTGCTCTTCCACGAGATATTATCTCAAGAACTATATCAGAATGAGAAGCCTCTTTAAAGCTTTTTAGAGAAATAATATTGCCATTTAAATCAATGATAGCAATTCCAACTGTTAATCCAGGGTCATAACCTACAATAACCCATTTTTTATGGGTTTTTTCTTTTTCATGCTTTTCAAAATCTTTATTTGAAATATCTAAATCGCATCTAGATTTGTCAATTTTATTTTTTTCAAAATTCTGGGAAAGCAGGTAATTTCCTCCTTTAAGAAATAAGATTTAAAGATTATGATATGTTAGGAACTTTTTTTGAACTTTTAAAGACAATTTGATTTTTTAAATCGTTTAAAATGTAATTGCAGTTTTTAATGCTAATACTAATTTGAATAAAATAATATTTATTATTTTTCTAATTGATTCGAAAAATAAAGAAAATAAAGAAAATAAAGAAAATAAAGAAAATAATAAAAATTTTATATTGAATAAAAGAATTAAAAAAATTTTTTAGAAGGTTTAATTAATTTAGAAGGAGCATTTATTCTTTATTTAATCTATTTTGAATTATTTATAAATAACTTTAAATGATTATCATTAAAATGAATCTGAACTTTTTAAAGAATCTAAATCATTTATCAGGGTTTTTTCTAAAAGAACTTCTGATTCATGTTTAAATAGTTCTTCTCTTAAAGTGGATTGAAAGCGAAAACATGCATAATCATCATAGTGAAATTTGAGATTCTTATAGGTTACATCCATTAAAATCAGGTTCTCTGGGGCCATAGGTTTTAGTGGAATATTATTTTCAGGATTAAGTAATTTAACTATATCTGAAGGGATTATTTTCCCATTTCCAGCTTCTAAAATTGTTTTAACCATTTTCCTAACCATGTTCCAGAGAAAACTCTCCCCAATAACATCGATAGTTACCATCCCACTATTTTTGTTAATCCTAACCTCGTCAACTGTTCTAACTGGATTTCTTTCGCTTCTTTTGGAAAAATTAATGAAATTATGTGTACCTTCAAAATAAGAAGCGGCCTCTCTCATTTTTTCCAAATCGAAACCATTCTCTACAGGCACGTCAAGTTCCCATGTGGCAGGATACCTTTGGGAACTTTCCAATAATATATACTTATAATGGCGCTTTAAAGCATATCTTGGTTTAAATCCATAGTGAACCGAAGCTTTCGCCAAAATTTGAATGTCATTAGGCAAATTATCATTAATTTGATTAATTATGACCTCTTTTTCACTCATAAAAGATATTACATTACCCAGTGCATGAACTCCCCTATCTGTACGGCCGGCAATTGAAAAATAAGATTTTTTCGGATCATCAATAAATTCCGCTTTTTTTAAGGCGTAAATTAGCTCTCCTTCAACAGTGCGATGTTCTGGTTGTCTTTGAAAACCGTGGAAGTTATTTCCAATGTAGGCAACTTTTAGAGCGACTTTTTTCATTTAAAATACCATCTTGCTTAATTTATTAAATAATTAAAATATAATTCATTCTTTTGAAAAGCAATTCTTAATACATTTTGCAATTTTATAAATTAATTATTGATTTAAATAGATGAAGTATAACTTGATTAAGCATACTATTTAATTATTATTTACGATTAAGAATATCAATACATAGAAATAATTAAAATCATTTATACCCGTACTGTTTACTTAATTTTTATATTCAAGAAGTTTATATGGAGAAGGAGTATGAAACCAATCTGGGGATATTTAAGCATAATAACTGCCACCCTATTTTTTGGTATTTCAGCCACATTTGACAAAATCATGCTTCAGGAAATGGATCCCCTGGCCATTGCTGCTTTAACCTATAGTATTGCCGGGGTTTTTTTATTTTCCATCAGACAATCTCCTCTTAAAGAAAAAGTTCTAAACATTTTAAATAAAAAAAATAACTCTGAGAATTATATTAATCGAAGAGATTACATAATTTTGATTATAACTGCAATTTCTAGCTCAGTTATAGCACCCATACTCTATTTAAACGGTCTCAACCAGACAACAGCAGTTAATGCGTCCCTGCTAATAAATATAGAAGTGTTGTTTATTATCAGCATGAGCTTGATTCTATTTAAAGAGGTTCTTCGAAAAAAAGATATTTTAGGAATGATTCTACTGGTGATAGGGGCCGTTTATCTGGCTACTAAAGGAGAAATCGTGGACATTCTTTTTAAAGAAAGTTTTGTAGGCAGTCTCTTAATTATCGCAGCTTCATTTTTCTGGAGCATAGACACCGTATTGAGTAAGTACCTAAGCAATAAAAGAGATTTAATATGGATAGCAGGGCTTAAAAGTTCAATTGGTGGAATAATTCTTCTTGTGGTAACATTATTTTTAGGTATAAGTCTTTTAGTTCCCTGGAATATGCTTCCGTTCCTTTTATTCGTGGCAATTTTTAGTATTGGAAGCGCATTTATTCTGATTTATTTTGCCATACGAGAAATAGGGGCCACCAAAGTCGGGGCTATTTTTCCATTATCCTCTCTTTTTGGAGCAATATTCGCATTTATGATTTTAGGGGAACCTTTAACTTTAATGGAACTATCATTCGGATTATTAATGTTAATAGGTGTTTTTATACTTTACTGGAATCCAAAAAGTTCTTCAGATATGAGCTCTTGATGAATTGGATTAAAGAATTGTATTAAAAATAATCGTAGAATTGAAAATTAATATTTAACAATAAATCAAATTTTAATAAGTATATTAATAAGTGAAAATTATAGTAAAAAATCAGTTAAAAATTATCATTATACATATTTAACAATCACGAGAATTAGATTAGAATTAATTTAGAATTAGATTAAATGAGAATTAAATTAGATTAAAATTATTAAAAAACCATTAAAGGTGTTAAAATGTCATTTCCTGAGAATAAAATGTTAATCATCCCTGCGGTAGATATTAAAAATGGAAAATGTGTCCAGTTAGTGCAGGGTAAACCTGGTACAGAACAGATTATCATAGAAAACCCTGCAGAAGTAGCAAAAAGCTGGGAAGATAAAAATGCCAGTACCATACACGTAATTGATCTAGACGGGGCTTTTGGTAATAAAAAAAACATTTCAGTTGTGGAGAAAATTCTGGATACAGTATCAGTCCCCATACAAATGGGTGGGGGAATTAGAAGCAAGGAATATGCCCAAAAACTACTGAATATGGGAATAGAAAGGTTGATATTGGGAACCATGGCCATAGAAAATCCATTATTAGTTCAGGAACTTGCTGATGAATATGGAAAAGAAAGAATAATGGTTTCTCTGGATAGTAAAGACTCTAAAGTTGTAATAAAAGGCTGGACAGAAAAAACTTCCAAAACCGCCCCAGAAATGGGACAAATTTTAGAAGATAATGGTGCTGGAGGAATATTATTCACCAATGTGGATGTTGAAGGCTTATTAAAGGGTTTTTATATTGATCCAGTTCTAGAATTAGTCAGTGCAGTTAATATACCCGTAATATATTCTGGAGGAATATCCACCCTGGATGACCTTGAAAAATTGCAAAATACTGGTGTAAATGGTGTTGTTGTGGGTTCTGCAATATATAAAGGAAATATAGACTTTGAAAAGGCTCTGCAGTATGAAAAACTTCCTTAAACCCTTATGAATTACTGTCTTTTTTAAAATAATCCATTTACAGGTGAAACCATGAAAATAGTAATGGCAACCGGCACTTTTGACCTTATTCATCCCGGCCACGGCCTATTCCTCGAAGAAGCCAAGAAATTAGGTGGAGATGGGGCTAAATTAGTTGTAGTGCTGGCTAGGGACTCAACAGTACGTTCTAAAAAGAGAATTCCTATTATAAACGAAGCTCAGAGATTAGAAATGATAAAACTACTAAAACCAGTTGACGAGGCGTATTTAGGCAGTGAAACTGACATGTTTGAGGTAGTGGAAAAAATCAAGCCCGATATTATTGCCATTGGCCCTGACCAGAAATTTGATCTGGAAACCTTAAAAACTGATCTTTTAAATAGGGGATTAAACTGCGAAGTCAAAAGAGTGACCAAATACAAAAAATCTAATTTAGACAGTTCCTGTAAAATCATAAAGAAAATAAAAGAAATGGAATTTGATGAAAGTGCCTTTAAAAACTGTTAAACCAATTTAAAGTATAAGATTAGATTTATTTTTCAAAATCCCTTTGAACAATTTTCTATTTTAAAGAATTGGTATTCATTTCAAATATTTTTTCTTAGAATTAACAAAAAATATTAACTAGTAAAATAAAAAAAAAGAAATTAAAAAGGCAATTCAATGTAACTGCCTTTTATATAAGCCGTTTTTGTGTTCCAATTATTTATAACGCCAAGTTTGTTTTTAGAACTGGTTGCATCTGCGTCGTACCATCTATTGTCAATCAACAGCTGAGTCCAAACGTGTCCATAGATATTTCCACTGTTAAATGTGCATGATCCATGCACATATCTTGCCGGTATCCCTGCTGCCCTGGCCAAAGCCACCACGAGATGAGAATGGTCAACACAATTCCCTGATTTTACAATCAAGGTCTGTTCAGCACCGTATTTAGTGTTATAATAGAAGGAATATTCCAGATTGTCCCTTACCCACTCAAATATTTTCACAGCTTTATCATAGTTAGAACCTGTACCATTAGTAATGGTTTTAGCAAGCAAGACTATGCTAATATCTGTGGATTGCGAATTTTTTGTCTCTTTGAGATAATTCTGTGAGTTGGAAGGTGGAAAACTAATTTTCCATGAATCTATACTTATGTAACCTGGTAATCGCTCGTTTTCGCCATAGAAGCTGGTGATTTTAGATAATATGTAAATCAATGAATCGTACTGAATTTTCCCTTTTGAACTGGTTACTGAACCGGGTGCGGTTCCATAAGATTCAATATAAGATTTTACCTTCTTAATAATATCCAAATATTCGGTCTGATTTAAGTTGCCATTTATTAAATCTCCAGAGGTATTGGAGGGTGTTTTAACATTTATATCAAATGCAGGGATAGGCGTTCCCATATTTATAGCAGATATTGTATCTGCCATTATTTTTAGAAACTGTGATGTTGAAATCTGTTTGTTAGAAATTTGAACCTGTGCTGGAAGTCGGTGGTTGGTTTCAATGTAAGTCTTTAGAGTATTAGCAGCGTTAATGATTTGAATGACAGTTGATAAATCTGAAGTGCTATTTTTTGAAGTGCAATTAATGATTTGAGGGCTTATTAATCCGTATTGATAAAGTATAAATCCTTTAGCACCGTTTTTAAGGGTTTGTTGCAAGTCTGCCCCTAATTCCGTTGAGTTTAGTGGTGTTAAATTTTTATCTGACTTATATGTCTGGATAAAATCCAGTACTGGTTTTCCATTGCTTTGATTAACTATAAACTGAGTCATAGATCCTATCCATTTAGAATCTTTATTATTAATCCCTTTTAATAGCTTAGGGACCATGTAATCAAGATAATTGGAAAGTTTTCTATAATCCTGTCCATAGTATTTAGTACTTTCTGTACTAGGCATTAATGTTCCCGACAGAGTAACATTTGGTTTAATAGAATTTACCTCGTAAAATATCTTTTTAACAAAGGATGTAATGGCTTCGGTGCTATTTGTATTCTTGGAAGCGACTCCCTCACCAACTCCCGAATAGCAAATGTCATCCAGAATGATTCCATCAATATTAAAGTTTTTAGTGGTATTAACTATTTTAGACACCAATTGGTCTCTGTAAGTTGTATTATAGCCATATCGAGTCTGTGTATTATAGTAAGTCTTTTCAACCCATTTATAATGCGTTTTAGAAATCCATTTGTAAGACTGTTTGTAAGTGTACTTGTATTTAGTCTGATAAGTCCATTTATACTTGGTTTTGTACTTCCATACTCCATCAACCTCATACCAGGATTTGTAAGGCACTTTGACCTGTATCTGGTAAGGAGTTTTGATAGTTTTCGTGTAGAAAACCTTTTCTTTGGCAGTGTATGGTATTTTAACCTTTTTTGTGTAAGGTGTTTTTACTGTATATGCGTATTTACCCTGGGGATCGATCCATTGACCTCTCCCATCTTTAAAGCATGCAATCCAAATATTCACTCTTATTCCAGAATTGTTGAACTTAGTTAGTATTCCATTGAGAGTTTTGGTATATGATGACAATAAGAAATCATTGGATTTTATGTAAACATCAGTAATGCCGGATTTTTTCAATGCCGTGGTGTTAATACTGTTTATATCTTCAGCCTTGATCCACAGTCCTTTAACTGAGGCATTAGACTGGTTAATTATTGAATTATTGGATTTTTGAATAGCAGTTGTATTGTTAGTTACTGGAAAGGAGTTATTCACATTTTCTGTAGATAGATTTGTCGAGGTGGCGCACGCGTTATTTATACTTAACAGTGCGATTCCCAAAATGAGAAGCACTGCAAGCCACTTGCGTCGCTCCATTATAGGCCTCCCCGTTACCAGTAAAATTGAATTTATCTGGTAAGACTAGCTTTGTTTACAACAACTATATATTTTTTATGGAAAAAAATAGTTATTTGTATTCTCTACTAAGCAATTAGAAAGAATTTAATAAACTAAAAAAGGATAGGGGAATTTTAAGTTGAAATTATTTGAATTAAATATAATTTGATTAAATAATAAATAAATAATAAAAATCATGCTTACTAAAAAGAAATAAAATTAAATAAAATTAAATAAAAAAAAAGAATTTAAAATGATATTTCGGAATAAACTCCGTGCATAGATGCTGTTGCCGTATTCCAGTTTTTAATTGTCCCTAAGGTGTTGCTAGAACTTGTTGCGTCTGCGCTATACCATTTATCATTCACATACAACTGTGCCCAAACGTGTCCATAATTATTTCCACTGTTAAAAGTACAATCACCGTGAGCATATCTTGCTGGGATACCTGCTGCCCTGGAAAGTGCAACCACTAAATGAGCATGGTCCACACAGTTACCTACTTTTCCTTTCAATGTGTTTACTGCACCATACTTGGTGTTGTAATAGAAAGAGTAGTCCAGATTGTCTCGCACCCAGTTAAATATCCTCAAAGCTTTTTCATAAGTATTATTAGTACCATTGGTTAATTTGTTTGCAAATGCAACTATGGTTGGGTCTGAAACCTGACAGTTTTTAGTTTCTTTTAAATATTCAGAAACGTTTTTGTAACCGGTTTTTGCAACGGATTTATATTTTGTCTTATATACCCATTTGTAGTATTTTTTGTATTTGGTAACGTATTTATACCTGTAAGTATACTTGGTACGATATTTACCTTTCCAATAGTACCTCTTTTTTACTGCTACTCTGACTTTCAATTTGTAAGATTTGTAGTAAGCTACCCTGACTTTTATCTTGTATGGAACTTTTACATAGTAAGTATAACTTACTGGCGTATCAGCAGTTCCTGATTTCGTAGATACTTGTTTTACTGTGGAATTCAGTGTCGAATTAGTAGAGTTCTGTTTAGTAATGTTTTGAGTATTGATTGCAGTAGAACTTGATTGGGTCAAGTTTGAAGTTAAATTAGACGTTTGGTTTGCTGCGTTAGGATCTACAGCATTAACATCGTCAATAGGCAACACTATAGCTACGAATAGCAACAAAAGTGCTGCAATAAGCGATTTTCGCTTAATTTTACCGCCTCCATGTCAAGAAAATCAGATATTTATAAGGGTCAATTAATTCATAGAGAAATGAAATCATTTCTCTAAAGACCTTTTGTAATTCCCTTATTCACAAATTAAGTCGTGATTATCTTAGACATGAACTTTTCACTACTGCATAGCATATAAACTTTTTGATTTAAATCTCGAAAAAAAGGAGTATTAGAACTCTTTTTCTTAAATAAGGCTTACAGAGTAATTATTGAATTGACTTAATCGCAATATCACACATTAGTATCTTTTTTTAACCGATAAGGAGCAATTAATGCCTATTCATGAAAAATAAACACATTATGAGAGTTTTTTAAATCTTCACCAAAGTTCAATGCAATGTAAAGGAGACCTATAAGAGTTTAATTCTAATTTAAAACTTATTAAGCAATTAATATCGTAAAAAACGAATTTTACCATCCATTGTCTTAATCAAGCAATTATAATGATTTTTATTCAGAAAAACATTTTCTCGTCATTTATTCATATGAAAAAGAAATAAAACGGGACTAAATACAATTTTCGAATTGATAGAATAAATCTTCTTTAAAGTAAATCCTCATTAAATAGTTTTCAAATAGATTAGGATCAATTAAAATGAATCTAAAATGAGTTATGAACAATCTTTCAATTAATTATTTATTTAACTTACAACACAATGAAAAATGGTGAAAAATATGATAAAGGTAGGTATAGTAGGTGCCAGTGGATATACTGGAGGAGAATTACTCCGTTTTTTACATAATCATTCTCAAGTTGAAGTTTCAGCAATTACTTCCCGTCAATACGCCGGGCAACCAGTTTATAAGGTACATCCACACTTAAGGGATTCAAATTTAGTTTTTCAGGATATTAATGCATCAAAAATAGATGCAGATCTCGTTTTTACAGCAACCCCACATGGGGCCTCTATGAATATTGTCCCGGAGGTTTTAGAAAGTGGTACTAAAGTAATTGATTTAAGTGGAGACTATCGTTACGACGATATTGAAACTTATGAAAAATGGTACGATCTTAAACACACTAACCCTCTGGAAGCAGTTTATGGACTTCCAGAATTTTACAGAGAAGAAATTAAAAAAGCCAGTTTAGTAGCCAATCCTGGTTGTTATCCTACAGGAGCCATACTGGCATGTATGCCATTAATATCAGAAAAACTGGTTGAAACTGTAATTATAGACTCCAAAAGTGGTGTAAGCGGTACTGGAATAAAACCAACTCCAGCTACTCATTTCCCTAACTGTAGTGACAATATTATGCCTTACAATGTAACCAATCATCGGCATATGAGTGAAATAGAGCAAGAGCTTAACAAAGCAGGGCCGGTTAAGGTATGTTTTACTCCCCATCTTGTCCCAGTAATAAGAGGAATTTCAACCACAGTTCACACTTTTTTAAAAGATGAATTAAAAGAAGTTATAGATTCAGAATACTTGGAAGAGCTTTATGAAGGATTTTATAATGGTGAACCTTTTGTTAGAGTTTTAAAAGAAGGAGAAATGCCACGGTTAAGTGCTGTTCGAGGATCCAACTATGCCCATATTGGTTGCTTCCAGATAGATCAGCACGGAAGAGTAGTAATTGTATCAGCCATTGATAATCTAGTAAAAGGTGCTTCGGGTCAGGCCATACATAATATGAATCTTATGTTTGGTTTTAGTGAAAAAGAGTCCCTGGATTTCATGGGAATGCATCCTTAATTAATGAATATACTCAATTACACCATAATTTTTTTAAAATATTTTTTAGAAATTTTTTATAATATTATAAAGTGAACAATATAGAGAGAATTAATATAATTAGAATGAAATAACCCAAAAATTATAATTAAATAAAATCATATTAATGAAACGATATATTCATATTACAGATGATTATAGAATTGAAATTGTTTAAAATGCGATTCTGGATAGATAAATTATTTTTCATCATCATTAGTTTAAATTCCCAAAAATGGATTAATGTTTATTAAAAGAATTAAGATAGAATTATGATGAAAATAGCTTAAAAATTATTTAATATCCCCAAATTCGTGAATAAATAGGTGTTTAAATGAAAACTATTGTTTTGTACTATTCCCGAAGTAGAAAAACTGCAACTGTAGCTGAGACCCTGGCAGAAGAATTATCCGCTGATATTCAGGAAATAAAAGATATTAAAGAAAGATCAGGATTTTTAAACTACTTAGGGGCCTCAGTAGATGCATTCAGGGAGAATAAAACCAGAATTAATCTTGAAAATTTAAATTTGGACGATTATGGAATAATATATATTGGTTCTCCTACCTGGGCCGGGAAACCTGCCCCTGCAATAATAACCTTTATTGACCAGGCCGACTTAAAAGGAAAGGACGTTATACTGTTTTCTACCATGGGTAGTCAAGGCGCTAAAAACGTCATTAAACGAATGAAAGAAAAAGTTGAAGCCAGAGGCGCAAGAATGGTTAATTCATTTGGCATAAAAACTGGCGGTAAAGAATTAATCGAAATCAAAGATGAAACCTGGAAAAAAATTGAGGAATTAGATTTAAAAATTTACGGAGTCTAATTTCTTTTTAATTAATTTTCATAATTTTTGAAAACATTTGTTTTAACTAAAATTTAATCTGTGTCATAATGGGATCCATTAAGTTCAGGAATTAATATTACCTAATATTCATTTATTCATGAATTTTGAATTAACTATATTTATGATAATATAGTACATAATTAAAATTGAAGATAATTGAAGAATAATTAAAAAGAATATAATATACTTACATATTTTATAAAAAAATAATGGAGAAATCTTAATTAAAAATAATCTGATATAAAATTAATCCATAAACAGTTTTTATAATTATCAACGAATACTTGATTAATTACAAAATTTCAGATAACTCTCTTAAAACGGTGATTCAATGTTGGAAAAACTAATAGAATCATATAAACCATTGATTGCAATACCAGTGATCATTACATTATTATCATTAATGTTACTGGCCACCAATGGTTTAGATGAAGGTATAGATCTTAAAGGAGGATCATTAGCTGTAATAAACTTAGAAAAACCCATTAGTCAAAGTGATTTGACGATATTGATTCAAGATGGACTTAATACCAGTGATGTTACAGTATTATCTGTAGATAACAACAAAGCAACTGTTCAAATAGGAAGTGCAGCAGATATAGTGCAAGTTGCAGATATAATCAAAGGAACAGGTACTATAGTGAGTTACAATTCTGTGGGGCCTGTTTTAAGTAAAGAATCACTCAATCAAGTATATTGGGCTATTGGTTTTGCATTCTTGTTTATGTCCATTACTGTATTTATTATATTCCGAGATTTTGTCCCTTCTGCAGCAGTAATTCTGGCTGCATTATCCGATATTATTATTGCACTGGGTGGAATGTCTTTATTTGGGATTCCCCTCTCATTAGCATCAGTAGGGGGTATTTTGCTGTTAATAGGTTACAGTGTAGATACTGATATCCTCCTAACCACCAGATTACTTAAAAGAAAAGAAGGTACTATTACAGAAAGAGCAATTGATGCCATGAAAACTGGTTTAACAATGTCTGCAGCAGCAATTGCTGCAATGGGTACACTTTACCTCGTTACAATATTTATAATTCCTCAAGCAGTCGTTTTAAGTGATATAGCAGCAGTTCTAATCATTGGTCTGGCAGCTGACATAATAGCTACCTGGCTCATGAACCTTGGAATTCTCAGATGGTATCTGGAGGCGAAAAAATGAAGCAAAAAGGATTTAAAGGTTTTATAAGAGACCGAAGAGTTTTATTGCTCATTGTTCTCACCATAGGAAGTTTACTGGCCATTTCAGCTTTTGGAATTCAACAAGGACTTGATTTAAAAGGAGGATCCCTAATACAAATCCAGCTGGAAAAACCAGTTGATAAAGACACTATGAATGTGGTTACCAGTGTTCTTGACAAGCGTCTGAACATATTTGGTGTAAAAGACGTGAAAGTAAGGGCGAGTGGTAATCAAAATGTCATAGTGGAGATTGCCGGGGTGCAACCAGACCAGGTGGCCAAAATTGTAGGAACGCCTGGGAAATTCGTAGCTAAAATAGGCAATGAGACTGTTTTAACTGGAGCAGACATTGTCAGTGTCGAAGCACCTATAATTACTGATAACCAGTATGCCGTTCCTTTCAAGGTAAGTGTAACCGGGGCAGAAAATTTTGCAAAAATAGCTGAAGGAAAAGCAGGTCAGCCCGTGAATATGTACCTGGATGATCGTCTTATAACTTCCCCTGAGGTTTCAGCTGAATTAGCTTCAGGAAATCCATCTACATCCGTGCAGATTAGTGGAGGTGCAGAAAGTAAAGAGGCTGCCGAAGCACAGGGTAAAGAACTACAAACCCTGCTTAAGTCAGGTGCACTTCCAGTTAAAGTTAAAATTGTGGGTGTAAGTAGTGTTTCTCCAGAATTAGGTAAAGAATTTGTCCAAGGGGCATTAATTGCAGGATTATTAGCTATTTTAGCTATTTCAGCCGTTATCGTAATAAGATATCGTAGCCCTATTCTGGTTATCCCTATTGTTTTAACCACACTAGCCGAGCTAATACTTATCCTTGGTGTAGCATCCATTATACGCTGGAACATAGATCTTGCAGCTATTGCAGGGATTATTGCCGCCATAGGAACGGGAGTAGACGATCAGATAATCATTACTGATGAAGTACTTAAAGGGAAAAGCCTGAAAGATAGAAGAAGTAGACGGACTCGATTTAAAATTAAAAACGCTTTCTTCATCATATTTGCATCCGCAGGAACTCTAATTGCAGCTATGCTCCCATTAGCGTATGTTGGATTCTCAAGAGGAGCTACTGGAATCGGTATTTTATCGGGTTTTGCTTTTACAACCATTTTAGGTGTTCTAATCGGAATATTTATAACCAGACCAGTTTATGCTAAGTTCATTGAAGATCTTATGGATTAAAAACCTGTTATATTTGATGGAACTATAATTTAAATAATATTATTTAAAATTCTAGAAATCTTACAATTTCTTTAATTTTAATAACTTATTTTTTTGAAAATTTTTTTTTAAATTATTTTGAATGATTTGGCATTTAGGTTTGTAAAGTTTTTATTGAAAACCATGATATTTTTTAAGAATTGATTTTTTAATATTGGTTTTAGTGGGTTAATTTTGAATATTATTCTAAAAATTGTTTATTTCTTCCAAAAAAACTTATATGAAAAATTACACATTAATTGTCAATAAATTAAGAAGATATCATTATCCACTCATTATCTAAAAACTGAAAGGTTGTTTCATGAAGAAACCGAGAGAATTAAAGGTAAAACCTATTAAAAATGGTACGGTAATTGATCATATCACTGCCAACAAGTCTTTGAATGTTTTAAATATTTTAGGACTGCCCAGTGACAAAAGTAAAGTAACTATTGCCATGAATGTACAATCATCCCACATGGGAAGCAAGGATATTGTAAAAATTGAAAAAAGGGAACTGGCCTCAAGTGAAGTAGACCAAATAGCCCTAATTGCGCCCAAAGCAACTATAAATATTATACGAGATTATGAGATTATTGGAAAAGGAAAAGTAAGGCTTTTGAATGAAATTAAAGGTCTTTTAAAGTGTCCAAATCCTAACTGCATCACCAATACCATAGAACCGGTATCTGGAAGATTTTATGTAATAGCCAAAGAACCAGTTATTTTGCGATGTCACTACTGTGAGCGTTTGATGGAGGAGGAAGAAATTGAGTCTCAATTCTAAAATGCACAAAATCTTGGAATACTCCTTGAATGATCGTGATTTTATAAATTTTTATCCAGATAATTATAAAAAATTCTATTTACTCTTTATTTTTCTTATAACCATTTTTTTAGTGTTATCCCCTGTTTCTGCCAAAGTTTTTGTTACTGATTCATCCCACGGGATAATGACTGCCCCGGCAGCCCATTATACCAATAATCAATTGATTTTAAGTTCTATAACTCCTGAAAAGTCTATTTTAAATTATTTAAGTGGACAAACTGTAGTCGTAGTGGGAGATTTACAAATAAGCGGTACTAAAATATCTTCCAGAACATCTTCACTGGCCAAATACTGGTCCCAAAGCAATGTTATAGTTTTAACAACCGGAAATGATGTCTCGGCAACATATCTAGCAATAAAAAACAATGCACCGTTATTAATTACTGGAAAAACCCTGCCTTCAGCTACTAAAACCGAAATTACCAGATTAAAACCTAAAAAAATAATAATATGTGGATCAACCACATCAATACCGGATTCTTCTTTAAGTTCTATAAAAAATGTGCAAAAAACTAGAATATGGTATGGAAGCGATAGTAGTACTTTAAGCACCGTACAGAAATCTTATTCCAGTAATATTAAAATTACTGCACCGAAATCACTTCTTCCAGTGGCCATGACCACCTGGAAAAACGCCAGTTTTGAAATATCTGATAAGGTAACAGTGAATGGTAGTACCAGCATATGGACTCCTAATACTGCCACTACCAGTATTGCCATGAATAGATATGCTAAAAAAAGTTTACCAAATATTTATCTGTCTTCAGATAGTATAACCGGAACTTCAGCAGACAAAACATTAATGGATAAAATTAAAAAGGCCGTCTCTGGATCGGCCAATGTTATAATTGATCCAGGTTCACCAAGACCCAATGAAGCCGTAAGAGCCATTAAAAATGCTCCAAATGGTACGGCAGCTTACATCGCCGCATCCTGTCCCGGTACTATTTATGATATTGTAACCGGCGTAAAAACAGGTTATCTTAAAAATGATGCTTCTGATCTAAATAGAATTGTTTTTATTAACTATGGAAAAACTAATCTGGCCAATACCAGTTATCTGGGACGTTCCTGGGATGATAACTTCTCAAGTGTGTATTTTGCAGGAATTTACAACCCTTCCAAATATATCCAATCCTCAGGAATAGCACTAATTGAACCCAGAGTCAACACAACTACCGAGGATCAGAGAGTAAATAAAATAGCTTCTGGACTAATATATTATGCTTATTACTCAAATAAAGAGCATTTGAGCACTACAAATTCATCTCTAACCAGCGGCCTGGTGGCTAAACACCAGATAGATCCTACCACCCTATCCGGTGATGCTCAGAAAATACTTAATGGACAACCTACCAACATAAATCGAGCTAAATGGACTTATTTAACATCCCAATACATCGCAGGACTACCCATAACTAACAGCACGACAACAATCAGTGATAGCAGTTCTTCGTCTAAGAGCACATTTAGTGGAACATTAAACAGGACCGAATACAAAGATGCTGCTAAAAGAGTTTATGAATACATTAAAATTAATAAAAAAGTTCCATCCACTGTTAGTGTTAAGGGAAAAATACTCAATATCAATGATTACAATAAAATGTGTGCTCAAATAATCTACAAACACACCGAAAAGAAATATATGACCTTCTCAGATTCAGTTACGGTTAATGTATCCATTCTCGATAGCACCATAAATTATCTACAGGGTTTAATTAGTTAAATTTCATTAGATTTAATAAAATTATTGTGAAATTTAGCTACACCATATTTCTTTTTTAATCAAAGTGGATAATCATTAAAAATAAAAATAAAAATAAAAAATTGAATAAATTAAATTTATTCTAAAGAGCCCCTTCATATTTTAAAAAGGCCATCATTTGAGTATAGGATTTAGTTGTACTTCCATAAGCAAGAGTTCCATGGGCAGATTTAACCTCACAGGTCACTGCAGGTATTCGCGCCAAATTACAAACATCTTCTAATGCACCAGGATAAGATGCACCGGCCTTATATTCTGAAATTAAAGAGGAAGCAGTTTGTTTACTCACATATGAAGCAATCCTATAACTTTCATATGTTGGATACTTAGTACAAAGGATACTAGTCTTTCCTGGGACTCCACCAGGCCTTGTAGAATGGAAATCCCCTAGAGCTTTAATTTTATACTGTTTGGCCAGTGATAAAATTTTATTTGTAGGAGTACCAGCCTTATTGGCCACACTATTTAAATTTTGGCCATTCCAGTATCTGGTTGATTTGGAGGTTGAGTAGGGGGATACGAAAGGAATAACATAAATAGTTCCTTTAATTGATTTTCCATTGAGATAATTTATAAGTCTCATTGCTGCCACAGAAGCAGGTAACTCGTTTCCATGAACTCCTGCTACAATCATGACCTTAGGACCACTCCCATCACCAAATGTCACCATGGGGGTTCCTTTTTTTGCTGCTGAGATTACTTGACTGGTAAGTGTAGTTTTAGGAATATTATTATACACCAATTTATTTTGAGTTAAATCGCCACCATTTCCAGAATAAATAACTTGAACTTGAGCTGCTGAAGCCGAAGAAACTGTAGAAAATGCAATTAATATACCTAAAAAGCATACCAATGCTTTAATGGTTTTCTGATTCATTTGTTTCACCTTTATTACCTTAGGTTAAATCACTGAATATCTATATTTATCAATTTAAAATGTTTTTCGTCAATATTTTCAAGAAAAGACGAATAATGACTAATTCTAAATTTAATAAGTATTTTTATATAAACCTTGTGAATATTTAAAGCTTTTAAAAACATCTAAAATGATTATTAAACACTTTAAAAATACCTAAAATTTAAAAAAATGAATTAAAAAGATATAATCAATTAAATAAATGATAATTTTCGACATAATATACCTAAAATTATTATAAAATATAATAAGTAAATAATGAGCAAAAATAGAAAATAAATATTAAAATTAGTAGAAAATTACCCGGGATTATCTCAATTTAGAAATAATATGTTTAGAAAGTCTTTTAGAGAGGGCCATTATGGTTAATATAGGAGGAGCACCCGGAGCAATGGGTAAAACACTGGCATCAGCTACATAAAGGCCACTTATAGAAGTTTCCAGATTTTCATTAACCACATCACCTATAGCTGCAGTTCCACCAGGATGTGCACCCCTAGGGTGAGTAGAAATAATCGTATCTGGATTAACTCCTGCTTCAACCAAAATGGCACCAGCCAATGCAGCACCTTCAGCTAAAAAACGAACATCTCTTGGAGTATTGGTTTTAACAATATCCTCTGGACCTACATAACCCGATGATTCATCTCCAATTTTAACCATAAAACCTAAAATATCTTTGTCAGTGGCACCTTTTTCTTTGAGTTGTGCAGACAAAAAAGTGGAAAAATGAGGGCCTAAAATAAAATTTTCCTTGATAATAAGGGCATTCATCTGAACTTCATCTTTAAAGCCAATGTTTTCAATTATTCCACCTACCGTAATGAATGTATCCATGAAAAAGTTTTTCCCTGCTTCGATTCCCGCTTTTTGGAGTAATCTTGGAGTTTCAACACCACCCAAAGATAAAATGACTATTTCTGAGAAGTATTTGATCTCTGTAGAATCTTTTAATGCTTTGACTCCTATTATTCGACCATTTTCCACTATGAGTTCTGTGACTTCGGTTTCTGATATTAATTCAGCACCTGCATTTTGAGCCTCAGAAACATAATCTGCAGCAGACCATTTAGCATTTCTTGGACATCCAAAAGAACATTGGCCACAAGGACTACAATCTTTACTTCTAATAAATTTAGGCATTTTTTGAATATTTATTCCCATTGATTGGGCAGATTCCATGAGTAATTTAGTACCATTTCCAATGTGAGAATCTGGCATTGGGCCAATTTCAAGATCTTTCTCAATTTCGTCAAGTTCTAGAGAAATATCCAGGCCCATATTCTTTAATTCATTTTCAATAACCCTAACTCCATTTCCAACAGCTACTAATGTGGATCCTCCCACACAGGATGTTTTTAGAAGATCTAAACCTTCTTCAGAAGGATCATAATAATTAAAAGCTTTTTTAGCTTGAATAGCTGGCCCCTTTTCAATAATTTTTACTGAATTTCCTGCTAAGGCCAGTTCTCGAGCTACAGTCGCCCCACCAGCACCAGAACCCACTACAATAACCATTAAACCACCTTTATAATTTATTAGAACTCATTTAATCCGGGTAAATTAATTTAAATGTAATATAATTAATAAAATATTGTTATCAAACAATTAAATTATAATTATCCAAGTAATTATCTTATCTGCAATTAGTAATTAATAATTTTTATTTAAAAAAAGGATAAAAAAGGATATAAGATAATCAAAAAAATAATAAAAAGAATATTTAATTCATTCCATTAGACTGATGGCCTTAGTAGGACAGGAATTAATGCAAAATCCACAGCCAATACAGTTTTGATTGTCAATTTCCACACCCCAGTCATCCTGGACACATATGGCCTTTACGGGGCATAAAGAAACGCAAGCACCACAGTCAACACATTTTTCAGAGTCTTTCTTGACAACTCTCATTATAGGAGTTACCTGAATACCCTGCTCTTCCATATATTGAATACTTTCATTTTCCTGAGGCCCACTGATATCTACCAGCATTTTACCGCCTCTAGGTGTGATATGGGCCCTTAAAATGTTAAAATCAATGTCGTAAATCTTGATAGCATCTGACATGATAGCTTTGTTAACAATACTGGGTAAAAATCTTAACCATGCTTTCATATTGACTCTCCCCCATTTTCATTTTTTAAATTTTCTCCAATTAATCGGGAAATGTCCTCAGCAGTAATCATTCCCTTAACTAAATTTTCTTTATCTACAATAGGCAATCCCGAAATGTTATTTTTATCAATTCTACGGGCAATAATATCCACAGATTCGTCTTCACGAGCTATGATAACTTTTCTAGTCATTAATTCATCCAGTTTAGATTTTCCTTTGGCTACACCATCTGCAATGTCCCATGAAGTTACAATACCTTTTAATTTACCTTCATTATCCACAACAGGCAAATGGTTTATATTGTTTTCCACCAGCTTTTTAGCCACATCATTAATTTTATCACCAGGATAAGCCATAATCACCGGTTTACTTTCTATATCTCTGACCAGAACTGAAGGTTTGTTTATTTCCAATGGATTTACTACATGCCCCTTGTTCGGTAATGGTTTAACTGGATTTGTGAGTAGGAAATCTCCTTTTTCAATCCATTCTTTTAATTCCTCAGCTACCATTTTGGCCCGTTTATAAGAAGAAAGAGGAGATGTAGGAATTTCTACACCATCTATCTCAATTTTTCCAGTTTTTAATTCCTTGTAATTAGTTTCTTTTATAACTGGCCGGCTTCGGCGAGGAACACCATAATCTATAATTTTACATGCAATTTGTTCATCAGATATGGCCGTTCTGGCAGCAATATCCTCATTTAAAATAGGAATAGGGATTCCTGCACCTACATACAATGTAGGGCCGTATTTAGGCATGGTAGCCCCCCGAATATAGTCAGCATCCATTTTTTTCATATCACCTTGAAGCATCAATGTTCCTGCAGCACCCATAGGGATTCCATTCCTTCTTTCTGCATCAGTGGAGTGCTGAGTTCCTTCAGAAACTATATAACCCTCTGCACCACCGAGGAATATTTTAGTTCCCATGCCCAGGGTCTGGAAATATGGATCATTAATTAGTGGTGAAAGTTTTCCTGCACTTGAATAAGTTATATTACCTAAATTGGGGAGTAGAGTGCCCATATAAGTATACAGCGTTTCATCAGTGGAGTTTATTGCTACCGCATAATTCTGGTAACAATTTCTAGGGTTTATCATGGTGGCCTGGTTAATTTTATCCAGTGTAATGGAAGTTTCCACACGTTTTAAAGGATAACAATCAGTACCATAAGCATCTGCAATCAATTCAACTTCTTTTCCTCGAATTAAATCTTCTATGACATGGGATCCACCATAATCAAGGCCAATTTCCGGGTTTTGACTGGGCTGGGTTGCACCTAAATAAGCATCAACGGCTGCCAGGCCTGAATAAGCCTCGACACCATTAAGAAATGTTTTACTCATTTTTATAGGTGGATCGGAGTGTCCAAAGTTTAAGAAAGCACCAGAAGAGCACATAGCACCAAATGTACCTGTAGTTACCACATCAATTTCTTCTGCTGCCTTTTTGGTTCCTCTCTGGGCCACAATGCGGGTCATTTCATCGGCAGTCACCACAACTGCATCCCCGTTCTTTATTTTCTGGTTTATCTCCTGAATTGTTTTCAAATTACCACCTGGTGCTTTAATATAAGTAGATTAAAAGAAATAATTACAAATTCTAATAATAAATTCTAATAAATACAAACTCTAATATTTAAGAGTTTATAATAAATATATTTTGCTTAAATTATTTATTAGTTTTAATTTTCAACACAATATGATTAAAATCTATAATTCTTTTGATCATTAATTTTATAATTAATTATCATAATTCTTTAATTTATTTTATAATCAATATTTTATTAATTAAAAGACACAAATAACATTATATTAAATATTTATTGAAATTTTAAATTAAATTTGTACATATAATAATTTTATTTACTCCTAAAGATTAAGTGGGCGATATAATGAAAAATACTCTTGATTTAGATTCATTTGAAAAAATAATTCACAATTTAGAAAATAAAGCCGATTATGTAGATATTAGGGCCGGTAATGGGAACAGCACATCTGTATTAATGAAAGATGGGAAAATTCAGGAAATAAAATCTGGCTTTGACAATGGAGGCAGGGTTAGAGTGCTTAATGGAGGGGCCTGGGGGTTTGCATTTACCACTGACCTTTCAAAATTAAATGAAATGGCAGAATACGCCCTTAAACTATCTAAGTCCCTGAAAAGTGACGTTGAATTAACTCCATCACATGCAGTTAATGATAAGGTGAAGTCTTCAGCAAAAATACATCCTTCTGATGTTTCAACTGAAGAAAAAAAAGAGATTATCAAAGAAGCCAATCAAGCAGCCACCCTGGATAATGTGGTCAGTACCACTGTAAATTATGTTGATAGTGAAATTAACAGTGTTTTTTTAAGTTCAGAAGGATCATCCATATCCATGGAAGAAACCAGGGTTGGAATGTTCTTAAATGCAGTTGCATCTGAGGGTGAGATGATCCAGTTTGGCCATGGTAGTTTAGGTGGTTCCAAAGGATTTGAAGTTTTAAAAAATGCAGATATTGAAAAATTTGGTAGAAAAATTGGAGAAAAGGCCGTGCGACTACTTTCTGCAGAAAAACCTCCATCTGGAAAATTTTCAGTGGTTACTGATTGTGAATTGACCGGGGTGTTTATTCACGAAGCATTAGGACATGCAGCCGAAGCTGATTTAATTTTACAGAACGATTCAATATTAAAAGATAAAATGGAAACTAGAATTGGATCTGATATGGTAACTATAATCGATGACGCTAGTATGGATGCTTTTGGATATTATGCCTATGATGCAGAAGGAACAAAAACAAAAGAAAACGTACTGGTAGAAAATGGAATTCTAAAATCTCTTTTAAGTTCCAGGGAAACTGCCTCAAAATTAAATATCGAATCATCAGGAAATGCCCGGTCTATAATTAGTGAACAACCCATAGTCCGTATGAGTAATACTTATCTTAAACCTGGCGCATTAAAATTTGATGAGTTGATAGAAGATATAAGTGATGGTATTTATCTTAAAGGATCTCGAGGCGGGCAGGTAGATACTGGAAAAGGAATATTCCAATTTAATGCTGCTGAATCATTTAAAATCGAAAATGGAGAAGTCAAAACACCATTAAGAGATGTTTCACTATCAGGGGATATTATGGAAACCCTGACAAAAGTTGATGGAGTTGGTTCTGATTTTAAAATGAGCATGGGGTTCTGTGGTAAATCCGGCCAAACAGCACCTGTGGGAGACGGTGGACCTCACATTAGAATTATTGATGCTATGGTAGGAGGTGCCATGTAAATGATTTCCGAAGAAGACGGAAAATTTTTACTGGAATTAGCCAGGGAATCAATAGTCATTTATCTTAAAGAAAAGAATATTTTGTCACCACCATTAGAGACTCCTGAATATTTAAAAGAAACAATGGGGGCCTTTGTAACATTAAATAAAAGGGGAAAAATCAGGGGCAAAGGTGAATTGAGAGGTTGCATTGGATATTGTGAGCCAATAAAACCACTGGTAAATGCCATTATTGAAGTTGCTATATCCGCAGCTACATCAGATCCACGGTTTCCACCAGTTAAATTATCTGAAATGGATAAAATAAACCTTGAAATTAGTGTCTTAAGTAAACCAGAGCTAGTGGAAGTTAAAAATCCTCAGGAATATTTAGAGAAGATTAAAGTAGGATTAGATGGTTTAATTGTAGAAAATGGATTTAATAAAGGCCTTCTCCTACCTCAAGTTCCTGTTGAATGGAAATGGGATGAAGAAGAATTTCTCTGCAACACCTGCATGAAAGCGGGGCTGCCCGCTGACTGCTGGTATGAAAAAGATACTCAAATTTACAATTTCCAGGCCCAAATATTCCATGAATAACTCTTGATTTAAAATAATTAATAAAAGGATTTATAATCAAGATCATTATTCTACAGAATAATAATTCTCAATTTTTTAACTCAACAATCATATACCAAATGATTAATATAGTTAATTATATAATTTAATAATTAATTTAGAATTAATAATTAATTAGAATAATTCTAATAACGAATTTTATGATTTTTTAAGAAAAAATTTTATAAACAACAAATCATATATTTTATAAAATTACTTACTACATATCATTCTCATTAAGCTGTTATTATCTAATTTTTTTTAAAATTAATCTAAAAATTATTATTTAAAAATTTATAAGATAATTGGTGGCTTTCACCTGATTTAAGCTTAATTTACCATATATTAGTAAATTTAACTTAAATTAATGGATTTGGAATATATTGAAAATAAAAATAATTCATTAAAAAATTGTTAGAATATTAAAATGTGATTTTTATGATAATACCAACCGTACCCACTCCTGACGAACTCCTTGACACGGGTTTTAGAAGGGCAAAAAAATCCGCTGCCAAAGTAAGAAGCTCCAAGATACCTAGAAATTTAAAATCTAAACGTATTGAGGAAGCTCGTGTTCAGACAGCCTGCCAGGTCATAAGAGATAGAATACAGCTAATATTAGACCGGGTGCCAGAGATTGAAAAACTACCCGAGTTTTACCAAGACTATATAGACGTAGCAGTAGGTGTAGATCAAATGAAGCAATCTTTAGGAGGCTTAAACTGGTCAATAGGTATAATAACCCAGTTAGAAAAAGATTATACTTCACGTATAAGGAGATCTACCCCAGATAAATCTTCTATGCTTAGAAGCCAGGCCTTTGGTAGAATAGCATCAGTTGTGAAAAAAATTGAAAAGGACCTTGATTTTCTTGATTTTGCCAAGGCTAAACTAAGGAACATGCCCACAGTAGACTTTAATGCCACCACGGTGGTAATTGCCGGTTTTCCCAATGTTGGAAAATCAACCCTATTGCGAAGATTGACTACTGCTGAACCAAGAGTGGCTGATTACCCATTCACCACTAAAGGTATTCAAATAGGTCACTTAGAGAGAAATTGGAATAAAATCCAGATAATAGACACTCCAGGACTATTAGATAGGCCCATACTGGATATGAATGATATTGAATTAAGGGCTATGGTAGCACTGGAACATTTAGCCAATGTAATTTTATTTATATTTGACGCTTCAGAAACCTGTGGTTATCCTTTAGGAAGCCAATATCACCTTTTACAGGAAATTCAAAGAGTTTTCAAAACTCCAGTCATTTGTCTTTTCAATAAGATGGATTTAGCAGAAAATGTTAAGTATTTAGATGCATATATTAATAAGATTGATCAGCCATTAATGATTTCTGCATTCCATGGAACTGGAGTAGAAGAAATAATAACCCGGTTGGAGGAATTTGGTGAACGATAAAAGAAAATTGGAACGGAAAATTGACAAGCAGAAGGATAAACTGGAAAAGGGAAAATCTTCAGCTGAAAAAATGATGGATGACATGGTAAAAAGCATTAAAGAAATGCAGAACGACCTGGAGAAAAAAATCTCAGAATATACTGAAAATGTTCCAGCCAAACCCACTATTGATGTTATTGAATCCGACGAAAAAATAATGGTTAAGACGGATCTTCCAGGAGTTAATAAAGAAGATATTAACATAGAACTCACTGAAGAAAGAATAACCATCAGTGCTAAATTCGAAGAAGAACTGGAAGTTGAAGATGTTAACTACATTAAAAAAGAGCGTAAATACGGAGAAGCTGTACGCAGAGTTAAACTACCCGCGGCAGTAATTGTAGAAGAAGCATCAGCTAAGTTCGAAAACGGCGTTTTAGAAGTTGAACTTCCTAAAGTAGAAGTCAAAAAGAAATTTAATGTAGAAATTCAATAATTCCAGAAATTCTTGGGGTATTTTTTCCTAATTTAACCCCAATATTTTGTTATTAAATTAAATTGGTTTTTTTTAAATTATTGAGCAATATTATTTTATTGTTGATTTTATTGTTGATTTTATTGTTGAGAATTTTAATAAATAAAATTACTAAAATAATATTCTTGTTTTTTTAACATTGAAAAAATATTTAAAAATAGAAGAAGAATTAATTAAAAAAGAATCTAAATTAAATTTATAATATTAAATTAAATTATAAATATTTGTTCTAATATTGATTAATAGATGTAATTTAATATCTAACTTTTCCTATATGCCTGGTACTGCCTGGATCTTCGCCATTGAAATGGGCCAAATAATAAACAAACCATTCCAGAGGAACTACCAGTACGAAAGGAGATAATAAATAATTAACATCAGCATAGTCTTTCATTCTGAATATTAAATTATTAGCACCAATATTATCGCAGAATTCAATTGCTCTTTCAGTTAATTCATCACCGGGATATCCTGCATCTAAAAATATCGTGGGTACATTTTTTTCCACCCTTTCAATGAGCCCATGCCTGAATTCAGCTGAATAAAGAGGACATGCGTGTTTTAAGGCCCCTTCCATAAACATGGTCATGGCCAGCTTATATGCCAGACCATAATTAGGTCCACCGCCCATGCAATAAAAAATATCTTCATTGGCAAATTTCTGAGCAAGGTCCTTATTTTCAGCTTCAGTTGATTTAATGAGATTTTCAGTGATTTCAGGAAGATCTTTAAGCTGTTTTAGAACTTGTAATGATTCTGAAGTATCAAACGCGTCGAAAAGAAGTTGATAAAGGCACATTAACTGAGTAACATAAGTTTTAGTTCCCAGTATGGCATTTTCCCTACCACATCGAGTTAAAATAGAACTTGCAGCTTCTTTCATCATGCTGCTTTCTTCTTCATTTGTTATGGAAACTGTTTTAATGCCAAGTTCATTGGCCCTTCTAAGGGCAGCGAGAGTATCGGCTGTTTCGCCTGATTGGGAAGTTACTATAAGTCCTGCATTTTTATTATCTATTTTTTTATGGTAAAGAAACTCATAACCCGTGAAAACATCTACCGGTGTGTCATGGACCATATTGATAGCATCTCTGGCCGAATAACAGGTTGATAAAGAACTTCCACACCCCACCAAATATAAACGATCCATATCTGAAATTTCACTGGAAATCTCGGACATGTGTGATTTTTCTGCATTTAAAGTATCTTTTAGTGATTTGGGCTGTTCTAAGAGCTCGTAATACATGTCGTACTTCATTATGATCCCTCATGATATAATAATTGTGAAAATATGATCCATTAACTTATTAAAACATTAATAGACCACTAATATAGATATTGATTAAATATAATTAATTATTTTAACTATTTATCATAGACTATTATCTTAATTAGACAATATTAATATTTAAATTGTACTGATTTTACGGACATTAATTCAAATTAGTAATTCCTGAATGAATTAAATATTAAGTTTTCGGACCACATTTTTAGAATAAATAAAATTTTAAATTTAATAATAATAAATAATAATAATAATAATTCTAATATTAATACTAATGATAATATAACAATAGGATAATTTATACTACAAAAATTTTTTATTCAATCTTTCAAGGAAGTAAATAATTTAGCAATACAAACAGAAGTTCGGGCAGCTTCTACCGCATCAGGAGCTAGCAAACATACAATGGGCTCCTTACCCCAGGCCCCTAAATGATAAATAACATCTGGAACTTCTCCAATTTTATTTATAGCCTTATTAACTCCCCAGGGGATGGTTCCACCTTCTTTATTTTTAACATCATCAGGTTCCATGTTTCTGTCATATGAAGAGACCTTGAGGCCCAGTTTATGGCATATTTCAATTATTTTTGGATGATACTTGAGATCTATGGCACTTCTTTTCTCCATGTCAAATTTTCGAACATTTAATACCATACGCGCCATATGGGAGGATGCTCCGAATTCAGGTTCTCTGCAAGCAAATACCTTACCTTTAGCCGTGGTTATCCTTCCTGGGATTCCTGCCACATCTTCTTCAGTTTTAGCATCTATTCTGGCCATAACCAGGTTTGTTCTAACTTCTGGAACAATGGCGGCGAAATCCTCAGAAGATGATAATATCTCCAGAGCCTCTTTAAGATTTTCAATTTCCATAATATCAAATATTTATTTGATTAAATATAATCGTATTGATATATTGCGTATTAAGGTGTTTCATTAATGGTATCAATAAATAATTAAAAAAATTTTGAATTTTTAAAAATTAATTAAGGAATTAACATGTCAAAAGAGTATTCAGAAGAAAATAAACATTATTATAACAATTTAGATGATTTAAATTCGCTGCATATGACTAAAGGACAGTTGTACGAGACCATTATCACTACAAGAACATCTATTGATGCAAATTCATTCGATAGTGAAAATAAAGTTAAAATGAATAATGCAGCACCCATCGGTGTTTTATGCAAAAATCCAAAGCAGATTGTTTTATATCTGTACGAAGGCACCCATACCATTAAAAATATTCATGAGCAAGGAGAATTTATTGTTAATATAACTCAAGATCCCCTTATTTTTACTAAATCTACTTTAGGAGATGTTGATGAAGATTATTTTGAAAATTACAAAGGTATTCCTTATTTTAAAAATACTGATGCTTTTTTTGTTGCTCGTATTGAAAATACAAAAGAAATAACCCGAAAAAATGGTTTTGGATCTTCCAAAATGTCAATTGTCACGGCAAATGTTGAAGAAATAGTACAAATCAAATCCAATACTATGCCTTTGAACCGGGGCATATATGCAGTGATTGAATCCTTAATCCATTATACACGGTTAGAGCTGGCCGATAAACAAACAAAAGACATTTACTGGCAGCGCATAAAAGAAATGAATCGGGTGGCACAAAAAGTAGGTAGTCCTCCAGAAAAAAAAGCCATTCAAGAAATAATAACAAATATTAAAGAAAATTTTAAAGATCTTGATTAATTTATTTATTTTGATGTATGAATTAATTTATCATTATTATTTTTTAATTACTTTTTTAATTAAATCCACAAATTCGAATTTAGAAACATCAAATAGGCCTTTATCACTGATTTTTAGACTTGGGATTACCAGGAGCGCCATAAAAGACATGGTCATGAAAGGAGATTCTAGTAAACATCCCATTTCTCTAGCCATATAATGAAGCTCTTCTAATTTAGATGAAATTATTTCTGCTCTTTCAGAGGCCATTAAACCAGCTAGAGGTAACTTCAGCGATTTATGGTTATTTTTAGAAACTGCGACCAGGCCACCTTTATTTTCAATTAAAATATTTACTGCTTGAGCCATGTAATTACTATCTGTACCTACCACAATTATATTGTGAGAATCATGGGCCACACTGGAAGCAAATGCCCCTTCTTTAATTCCAAAACCCCTTACAAAAGCTAGGGACATATCTTTTGTTTTTCCACCAACTACCTCATTTTCAGATAGTTCACTAATTTGCATGTTTTTGGAATGATTGTTGATTTTGCTACGAGATTTCCCATGTCTTTCTATTACTGCAATTTTGAGAATATCCTTTTCAACATCAGTAACTATTTCATTATCAATTATTTGCAGCCTTGCCTCGGACTCAGAGGTTATTAATTGCTTATCGAAAACATCAATACTGCGCACAATTACTTCATTTCCTGAGAGTGAAACAGTAAAATCTGAAGGTTTTGTTTTTTTGAGGACAATAGTATTCTCACTACCTATATGCTTGGGATGGAATAGTGCAGTTTTGTCTTCAGCAACAAGCTTACCCCCTATAAAAACCTTTTTAACATTAAAATTCTCCAGATCATCAACTAAAACAAAATTTGCTTCTTTTCCCGGACTAATAGCACCCATATTAAGAGAATAATGGTTAGAAGGATTAATAGTGGCCATTTTTATTGCTTTTATGGGGTCCATGCCATAATATATTGCTTTTCTGATTATATGGTCCATATGGCCTTGTAAAAGATCACCAGGGTGCTTATCATCAGAAACTAAAAATTCTCCCCCCGCCAGGATTAAATCTTCTAAATTTTTTGCTGAAGAACCCTCCCGAACCATTATTTTCATCCCCAGCTCTTTTTTTTCACATGCTTCTGCCATAGAACTGCATTCGTGGTCGGTAGAAATGCCTTTAGAAACATACTTACAAAGTTCCTGACCAGACAAAAGAGGTGCATGGCCGTCAACTGGTTTTTTTTGGTGGTGAGCACTGATAATTTTAGCTATTACTTGAGGATCTTCATTTATAACACCAGGAAAATTCATCATTTCCCCCAGGGCCACTATCTCTTCTTTTTCCAATAACATATCAATTTCGTCTGGACCGATTATGGCCCCAGAAGTTTCAAAAGACGTGGCCGGTACGCAGGATGGTGCCGTAAAAAATATGTGCAGGGGAACATTTTCAGAATCTTTTAGCATTAAATTAATTCCCTCAAGACCCATTACATTAGCTATTTCATGAGGATCGGCCACTACCGCGGTTGTGCCATGGGGAACCACTGCCTGAGCAAAAAAAGAAGGTGTAAGCATGGAGCTTTCAATGTGTATATGGGCATCTATTAGACCTGGGAGTATAATTCCTTCAAAATCTCCCTTTATCTTTTTTACACATTTTATAATCCCATTTTCAATTTCAATTTCGGCAGGATAAATTTCTTCTGTGAAAACATTTAGAATATTTCCCCTAATCATAATAATTCCCCTTAAATTTCAGATTGTTTATTTGATAGACTTAGAATAATCGACTTAGATATATTTGAAATTGGTTTCTAATTTCAATAAAAAAATTTAAAAAATTAAAATAGTATAAAATTTTATCAAATTTATTCCAACGATTTTAACTCGTCAAATAATATTGGTAAAAAAGCACCTACATCAGTAACAATGCTTACAACCTGAGCACTTCCCCTATCTGCCAGTTTAGTGACTGTTGCCGGGTTAATATCCACACATATGCTCTTGACCTTTGAGGGTAAGATATTTCCTGTGGCTATGGAGTGTAACATGGTGGCTATCATGATTACCATATCTACGTCCTGTGCATAGATTCTCATGGCATCCTGGGCCTCAATTACATCAGTTATAACATCTGGTAAAGGTCCATCATCACGAATAGAACCAGCGAGAACAAATGGAACGCTATTTTTAGTACATTCGTACATTATACCTTTTTTTAATACACCCTCATCCACAGCATCTTTAATAGAACCTGCTTTGTTAATTTCATTGATAGCATTGATATGGTGGCGATGACCTCGGGTGACTGCTTCTCCACTGCGCACGCAGATTCCCAGCGAAGTCCCATACAGAGCGTTTTCAATGTCGTGAGTTGCCAGAGCATTTCCACCAAATATAACATCTATGTATCCTTCACGAATCATTTGAGCAATAATAGGAGCAGAACCAGTATGTACAATGGCCGGGCCACCTACAATACCAATTTTTCCACCCCTATCTTTGATTTCCTTAATTTCAGAAGCAATTTTTTTAATTAGAGACATCAGTGGTTTTTCAGAGGATACATCGCTTCCCATGAACTCAAATACACCCTGTTTACCCCTTGGTCTTTCAGGAGGGGTTACTTTAATGCCTTCACGCCCCACTACAATTAAATCTCCTTTTTCAACACGACCTATTGGTTTGCAGAAGGCCTTTTTATCCCGGGGTTCAATTACAATCATACAATCCATTTCGATTTCTTCTACTTCTATCCATTCCGACTGGTAATAAACAAAAGTGGGGTGATTGGTGGTAGAATAAAAATCAGTAGGTAAAACTTTATCTTTTTCTGATGCTACCAATTTAACTTCTTTAATTTCTGCTATAGAAGCCCCAATTTCACTTAATTCATCCAAAATTTCATTCAAGTGTTCTGGAGTTTCAGAAGAAACTAAAATTCGGGCATAACTGGTATCAGTTTTCTTTTTTCCAATTTCAAATTCCAGTATTTTAAAGTCCCCACCCATGTCCATGATAATATCCATGGTTTTTGGGAGTATAAGACTGTCTATAATGTGACCAGAAAGCTCTACTTCTCGCATATTCATTCTATGACCTCAAAAATCTCAACGAATAATGATAATATTATTTTAAACCATAATCAAAATAGATTCATGATTTTGTTAATTATTATTTAACTTAATTAGTATATGTATTTTAAAAGATAGTTTTATTTAATTCTTTTTTATCTTTAATGAATTAAATTTGAATTAAATTTGAATTAAATTTGCTTTTTAAATGATAAAAAACTAATAATTATTTTATTTAAAGTAAATATTTTATTTAGTAAATATTTTGAAGAGTTGAATTAAAATACGTCATTATCCATTTAAACAAAGGAAATCATAAATAATTTTGGCCCCATTAATTGAAGTAATGTCACCTATCTCCTTAGAAGCAATTTCAACTAAATCTAAACCTAAAACTTCTTTTTGTGACAGTATTTCTATGAATTTTTCAATTTGAAATGAATTCAACCCACAGGGAGTAGGATTGCCAACACTAGGCGCACTAGTTGGATCTAGAACATCCATATCAATAGAAATATAAATTGGGCCTTTAATTTGATTTAAAATAGATTCTAATTGCTCCATATTACTATTAATATCTGAAGGAGTGTGATAATTAATTTTTTCGTGATTTTTATGCACAAAATCTTTTTCTTCCAACGATGCGGAACGCACACCCAGCTGGATAATTTTTTTGGGGTTTAAATCAAAAATTCTGCGCATTACCGTAGCATGGGAGTATTTTTCGCCCATATACTCGTCAATAATGTCCATGTGGGCATCAAGATGGACTATTGTCACATCATCAAGACCCCTATGTTCTTTTAACGCAGATAAAACTCCCAGACTTACACTGTGTTCCCCGCCCACAATTATGGGAACAATCTGAGAATTGTAAAGTTCTAAAACCGTTTCTTTAAGATTTTCACATGTCTTTGAAACATTACCATGCACAACTTCTAAATCTCCAAAATCAAAAAAAATAGCATCCAAACTTTTATCAAAGGTTAGATTATAATTTTCAAAATTATAAGAAGCTTCTCGAACAGCGGCCGGGCCAAAACGAGCCCCAGGACGATAAGTAGTGGTGCTGTCTAAGGGAACTCCGATTAAACCGAATACTGGCTTATTTCTCTTATTTTCAGAAATTGAAGATGGAAGAGATTCTATTTCTGATTTTTCCCTGGAAAAAGCAAATTTTGAAGGGTTATGAGTAAAAAATAGCATGACCTCATTTCCCATATATTAATTTTTAATTCAATGTTTTTACTTATTTAAATCGTTTAAATTTGGCAATTATGAGCTAAATGAGCTAATAAAATTAATCAAAAAATTTAAGATTATTAATCCTCAAATCAAGAAAATGAAATTCTAAAAAATTTATCAAAATGATTAATTTTAAAATTTAATTAAATTTGATATGATTAATTAATAAGCCCTTGATAACTAATTTAAACGTTATGTGGTTATCCTTTAGTTCTCATGAGTTTTTTGTTACCCATGGCCATGATGTATTCTACTTCAACACCTTCAATGAGTTGATCACGGAGTTCATCTGGAATAGGAGTTTCAAAGGTTTCGTATGTTTCCAGGTCCATTAATTGAACGTCACTACCCATAAGAGCCAGCACCTGACCAGTTCTTTTGTCGATTATTGGTATATCTATTTTGGTATCTACTGGTTTTACAATACTTCTTTTCTGAGTGTCAAAAATACCCACAGCTTCCACACGAGCTTTTGCAGAACCGTGTTTACCTGGAGATGATGTTGAAATACTGGTGATTTTGGATGCTTCACCGCCTAAAATTACATATTTACCGACTTTTAAAGTTTTAACTTCTACAACTTTCTTTGACATTATTTTACCTCCTATAATGTAAGAAAACATCAATTTAATTATAAAACTGCTGAATATTCCATCAAATAGCAAAAAAGCTTGTAATACTCAGCCGCTTAATAAATTGATATATAACACTGGCAATTAATCAGGATTTGTTATTAATTTAAACAATCCTTAATTAGTTATAACCAGTTGAAAAATTGATTTAATTCTAATCTCATTTAACCAGATCAACATTTATAATAAATCATGAAATGGTAACTAAACTAGATGTTATCAATATGTCTTACTATCTATTTATATTAAACATCTTTTTAAGATTACTTATTTCTAATTAACTATTAGTTATGTCCATATATTAGTTTATTTAATGATATAAATGATTTATAAATTTTCCATTAGACATGAATAAAATATTTAAAAAACATATTAAAGCAAAATAAAGGTCAAATAATTCAATGAATTAATATTTGAAAATGTGATACCATATTAGACATATTAAATAAAATTCAACTAAAATAAATTAATTATTATTAAATTACAATTAAGTGATATTAATGAAAGTTGCAATAACCACTGGAAAATCAGAAGGACCCACAAAACTAAATGCATTTGATAACGCCCTTTTAGATGCAGGAATTGGAGATGTGAATTTAATCAAAGTTTCCAGCATAATACCAGCTAATACCAGAATAGTAGAGCTTACCAAGTTGACTCCTGGGGACATGATTAATTGTGTTCTCTCTTATAAAAGTTCTAATAATCCCGACGATCTTATTTCCGCAGCAATAGCCGTGGCCACATCCTCTGATTTTGGATGCGTGATAGAACACGGAGGAATTAATGAAGACCCGGAAAAAATTAGAAAAGAAGCTATTTCTATGGCTAAATACATGATGGAAGTGCGAAACCTGAAAATAAAAGAATTAATTGTGGAAGAAATAAATCACAAAGTAATTGATTTAGGGGCAGTAGTGGCCTCGTTGGTTTATTTAGGAGATTAATAAGAATTAAAAGACTTTAAATATTTTTTTCGGCGCATATTCTTTTATTAAAATGTTTATAAAAATGTTTTAAAATAACCCTTTACCATCAATTTATCTTTTTATAAATCAAAATATTAACAGTGATTCTTAAAATAGTATAATATCTCACGAAAAATAGAATATTGGAATATTATAAATTAGTATTGTAAATTATTAAAGGGGATGGTTAGATGGATGAATCAGATTTACAATTTTGGAGAAGTATTGCCATTAAAATGACAGAACAGGTCGAAAAAGCTGTTTCTCCATTAGTTGGTAAAAAAGAAGCCGGTGAAATAATAAAAATGGGGGCAGACGGTACTCCTTCCAAGCTAATAGATCTTGTTGCTGAAGATGAAGTAATTGAAGTTCTTTTGAGATCTCGCAGGCCTGTAATTTTAATAAGTGAAGAAATTGGGACTATTAAAATAAATTACAGTGCCGACGAATATATTGATATAGAAGCACTTAGAAATGTCCAAACCCAAAATTCAGAACCTCCTGAAGAGTTTTATAAATCATCTCCCGAACCCCAGATTATTTTTGTAGTTGATCCTCTGGATGGAACCAGTAATGCCGTTAAAAAAATCCCTGCTTTTGGAATATCAGTGGCCGTAGCGGAATACATCCCTGGGGCAAATTTACCATCTTTAAGCGATGTAAAAATGGGTTTTGTTAAAAATTTCGCTACAGGGGACTTTTATGAATCTATTGAAGGACGAGAGTCATCTTTAAATGGTGAAAGAGTTTTTCCATCAGTACAGGATAAATTAAATCAATCCTCCATGGGTGCTTTTATTTATGGTACCAAGTTCAGCCAGGTCAATAACATCTGCAAAATTATCCGCAGAATGAGAATATTGGGTTCTGTGGCCTTAGAACTTTCATATGTAGGAAATGGAGCATATGACGCTTTTATGGATCTAAGAGGAAACCTTAGAGTGGTGGATATCGCAGCCGCCAAATTAATTGTGGAGGAAGCAGGAGGAATTGTCACTGATCAAGAAGGAAAATCATTAAATGGCCTTTTAAATGTGAATGCAAGAACTTCGATCATTGCTGCAGGCAATAAAAACCTTCATCAAGAAATAATGAAAATTATGGAGGTCATCTAAATGCATATTGGAATTGTGGCCCGATTAGACATTCCTAAATCAGTTGAATTAGTTAAAGAAATGGTTAAATTTCTTTTAAACAAAGGAATCCAGGTTTCAATTGATAATAATTTAACCCAGGAAATTCCTGAATTTAAAAAAATGGGGGTTGAACTTCAAAATATGGAAGCAGATATGATAATTGCCATTGGTGGTGATGGAACCATATTAAGAACCCAAAGCTTTGTTAATAGTAAAAAAATACCTATTTTTGGAATAAATTTAGGTACGGTAGGATTTTTAACAGAAATAGATCCAGAAAACACATTTAGCGCATTAGAAGAGGTATTAGCAAAGAATTACTTCATAGAAAAACGGACTTTATTAAGAGTTTATCATGGGCGTGAATTACCATCTGCACTCAATGAAGTGGTTATGATGACTAAAAAACCTGCTAAAATGCTCCATATAGAAATATCTGTTGATGAAGAGGTTGTGGAAGAATTAAGGGCCGATGGTATCATAGTAGCCACACCCAGTGGATCTACTGCATATTCCATGTCAGCAGGAGGGCCTATTGTGGATCCCCGAGTTGAAGCGTTCCTTATTGTCCCAATATGTCCATTCAAACTCGGCGCGAGGCCAATCGTAGTTCCCAATCAAAGTGAGATAAAAGTTAAATTATTAAGAGAAGGTAAAAAAGCAGTTGCAGTCATAGATGGTCAGTTTGAAGAGGAATTCACATATCCCGAAGAGCTGGTATTTAAAAAATCAGATAATCATGCTTATTTTGTAAGACTTAATAAAGACTTCTACAAAAAAGTGAGGGAAAAGCTTACTGAAGGCGGAATTAATTCTTAAATCAAAGAATATTAAAATAATTAATACTTAGATCCGCGAATGTTTTCCAATAGATTTTTATTTAATTTTTATTTAATTTTCATTTTTTTTATTAAATTATCAAATGAATATTAATTAAAAATAAATATATTATAGAATAATTACTTGGTGAATATCCATGAATGCGCTGGTAATAGATCTTACACACGGAGGATTGATTATTGCAAGGGAACTGGCAAAATCAGGACTATTCAACGAAATAGGAGTCTGGGATATTTATCAAACTGCTACTCCTGAACAAAAAGATGTTCTGCACAGTGAAGGAATTAAATTAATAAATATTCCACTTAATGAAATTCAAGATCTGACGGAAATTAATGATCTAAAGTTATTTATCAGGCCAAAAAATCCTGATTTTGATATTAACAGTGATTTAAAGTTAATATCACCAGTCCACTGTCCATTAAATATTAAACCCGATTTTACCCATCATAAAGCAATTAAATTAATCTTGAAAGAATTTAAAGAATCAAAAAACAATGATGGTCAGTCTGAAAAATTTTCATCCCCAAATTTGTCAGCAAAAGACATTAAAAATCTTATAATAGAAGTTACTGGAGTAAAAGGAAAAACCAGTTCTATGGGAATGCTTAAACAGATTTTTGCACCATACCGGCCATTAATACTAAGTAGTTTAGGTGCGGAAATTTTTGAGGATATCGGCCAAAAAAAGGAATCAGTTATTATCCAAAAAAATATAAGCATAACTCCAGCCAGCATAATTGAAACTGTAAAATTAGCAGAAGATTACGATTATGGGCCTTGCATATTTGAGACCTCTTTAGGAGCTACTGGAATGGCTGATGTGGGATTACTAACCAACATTGTTGAAGATTATTCCATTGCTCAAAATAAAAGCAAGGCCAGTATAGCTAAAGAACAGATATTCCAGAGCAATATGGTCTGCTGCGAATATGACGCCTTTTTTAAGTATTACAGTCATTTTAAAGATAATTTAAAAAATAAAATCAACATTTTCAGTTTCCATGGTTTAAATAACTCCAATTTATACATTAAAAACATCGAATACGGTCTTAAAAGTACATTTATTGAAATAAAGACCCATAATTTGAAAACTATCCATGCAAAAGTTTTAAATTGTGATTTTTCAATTGAAACATTTGCACCATCCCCATATCAAGTCCAAAATGTACTTGCCGCAGTTTCTTGTGCTTTAACAGCAGGCTTGAGTCCTTCAACCATTAAAGAGGGATTGGAAAATTTTTCTGGTTTGGAAGGAAGAAGTTCCTTGAAAATAATGGGAGAAACGACCATTATAGAAGAAATAAACCCGGGAATTAATGTTTCAGCCATAGAAAATGCTATAAATATGGTAATTGGTCAGGAAAATTCCGTGGTGATTTTAGGGGGTCAATACGGAATAACCTGCGAAGAAATTGACGAATTTAAAACGGCCAAACTTCTGGAAAAATTATTTTATGATACTAAAAAATTAAACTTAACCCCTGAAAAAGAACCAGTTTTACTACTAACCCATGAACTGGGTAAGGGAATTAAAAATAAAATGAAAAACAAAGTTGATTATGTTTTTGATCCCCAGGAAGCATTGGATTTGGCCATTAAAAATGGTGCAAGAAACGTGGTATTCATTTACCGTTCAAATTACTCTAATATTGAGCTTCGTTAAATTACTCCTAAGTTAGAAAAATCCTAATGTAATAACTAGAATCATTTAATTAATCATTAATTCATTATTATTAAGAGGCCTTAATTAATGAAAGTTTTATAATAATGAAAAATCTTAATTCATGTTGTTATATAATAATGCCTAAAAACCATGAATGAACTTAAAATAAACTATTTTTGGTAGTTAAGAATTAATTTTAGGTATAAATTTATAAAATAAAGAATTTATATAATTACTTAAAATAAAAAAAGTCCTCCTTTATAAGTTTGGAGATGATTAGTTGATTGTTGGAACTCGCGGAAGTATGCTGGCTACTGTACAAACTAAATATATTATAAAAGAGCTTTCAAAAATATCCGATGAAAAAATAGAAACCCGCTTTATTAAAACCATGGGCGATAAGATAACCACTTCCCAGCTTTACAATATGGATTCTAGAGGGCTTTTTACCAAAGAATTAGATAGGGCTGTCTTGGACGAAGAAGTAGATTTTGCAGTCCATAGTTTAAAAGATGTCCCTACTGACCTTGATGATGATCTAATAATTGCTGCAGTCCCTGTGAGAGAATCACCTCACGAAGTTCTCGTTTCCAAAAAGACCTGGGAAGAGCTTTCTCCAGGTTCAAGACTAGGAACTAGTAGCTTAAGAAGAGAAGCATTTTGTAATTATCACCAAAAGAATTTTAAGTTAGAGCCAATAAGAGGGAATATAGAAACCCGAATTAGAAAAGTGATGGAAGGAGAGTGTGACGCCACTTTGATGGCAGAGGCAGGTTTGAATCGCCTTGGTTTAACTGAACATATCAAAGATAGGTTCTCCCTGAAATATTTAACTCCACCTGCCGGTCAGGGCGCTCTGGCAGTAATAACTAGAAAAGACAGTTCTAAAAGAAATATTATTGAGAAATTAAATCATTACATTTCGTTTCAAGAGGTACTAGCAGAAAAAACCGTGCTTGAAAAATTAGGTGTTGGTTGCCAGTGGCCATTAGGGGCCATTGCAAGAGAAAATAAGGACATGATATGCCTTTATGCCGTTCTTTTAACTAAAGAAGGGGAAATTCTTTCACAAATCAATTTAAATGGATCAATTAAAGAAGCCAAAGAGTTAGGCGAAAAAGCTGCAAATCAAATGGAGGATTATATGTGAATAAAGTTAACGTAGGAGTAATCGGCGTAGGTGCAATGGGTTATAACCATGCAAGAGTTTACTATCGCCTGGAAGAAGCCAATTTAATGGCAATTTCTGATATAACCAAGGGAACCCTGGCAAAAGTTTCAAAAAAATATGATACACAAGGATTTGTGGATTATGAAAATATTCTGGAAATGCCAGAAATAGAAGTAGTTAGTGTATGTGTCCCAACTACCCACCATTATAATGTTGTAATGGATGCTATAGATCACGGAAAGCACGTTTTAGTGGAAAAACCAATTGCTTTTACACTGGAAGAAGCTAAAGAGATGGTTAAAGCTGCTAAGGAAAAAGGCGTTAAATTAGGTACTGGACACGTAGAAAGGTTTAATCCCGCCGTTCAAAAGGCAAAAGAACTCATTGAAAATGACGTTATTGGTGATGTGGTTTCTGCCTCGGCTAAAAGAGTAGGCCCATTTCCCCCAAGAATTAAAGACGTTGGAGTAACCATCGATCTGGCCATACACGATCTCGATGTAATGTATTATTTATTCAGTGAACCTGTTGCTGAAGTTTATGCTACCATGGGAAGTATACTTGAAAAATGCGAGTTTGAAGATCATGCAGAAATTATGACCAAATTTGACAGTGGAATAACTGGTATTTTAGAAGTAAACTGGCTTACCCCTTACAAAAGACGAGAACTGGAAATTACAGGAACTGATGGTATAATCTCAATTGACTACATCGACCAAAGCATTGATGTATATGGAAAATTTGCCCAGGACGTTCAAATAAATCATGAAGAACCTTTAAAAGAAGAAATAAAGTCTTTCCTCTCATCAATTGTTAATGACGAAGAACCAGAAATCACTGGAGATGATGGTATTTACGCCCTTCGAACTGTTCTAGCGGCCATGAAATCATCCAGAGAACACCGGCCAGTTAAATTAAATGGTGATTAAAACTACAATGAAAACTTAATTAATTTATTAAAAAAAATATTTTAAATAAATTTTTTAATTGAAAATCCATTAAAATTATAAGAATCGTAAGATTAATCATGAAAAATAATCATGAAAAATGACCATAGGTGCGTGTAAATGAATCAGGAACTTATTAAAAAAGCTCATGAACTGAGAAGCAGAGGTTTTACTACAGGTGAAATTGCAGACGAACTGAATGTTTCTAAAGACACCGCCAGATGGCTCACTTTACAAACTACTGGTAAAAAAGTCGAAGAAGACGCTGAAAAAGCTCCTATAGATTTTGCAATTAACTGGAAAAGTTTAGGTGGTAGTTCAGCCCGTTTAAGATATGTATCTGCAGCTATGGCAGACATGGCCTTAAAATATGGGACTGCAGATGTAGTAGTAGGTATTGCAGTTAGTGGAGTGCCATTTGCAACTATGATGGCCGATGTTATGGATGTTGAATCCGGTTTGGAAACATCAATTGCTGTTTTTCACCCCATAAAACACCGAAAGGGAGAAGATGCTGAAGGAGCCATAAGTAGTAATTTCGCTTCAGTAACTGGTAAAAGAGTGGTAATTGTCGACGATGTGATTACCAGTGGTCGGACCATAAAAGAAGTTATAAACGTCTTGAAAAATCACGGCGCCGTGCCTACTGCAGTTATTGTCTTAATTGATAAAAAGGGAATTTCTGAAGTAGAAGATGTGCCGGTCGAATCATTAATCCAGGTCAGCAGACTTGGATAGTTCTCATTTTTTATAAATAAAAATTCTTTTTTTCTTCTATTTTTAAATATTTATTTATATGTTAATTTAATTATTAATCAGTAATATCTGTCCTACTTTAAGAAAATAAATGATTATTATATTATTAATAAATAAAAAACTATTTTTCTTATCTAATTCAGATATTTAATAATGTCACCAGAGAGTCCAGTTGTCCATAGAGACAGGGCTTTTATAATACTGTCTCCAAAAAAAGTCTTAACTTATTTTTTTAGTGTAGTTGAGTTTATAAAAAAATTGTTTATTTATGGGGGTTATTTACCTGCGTTGTGGGGGCCTTCACTGAATTTAACTGTTTGTATTATTTTAAATATTTCTTTAGATTTTCGAATACTTTTAATTTCTTTTTTGCTTCCTTTAATTGTTTATAGCCACGATTATCACGAGGATATAGAAAAAGATGCCAAAACAAATCCTGAAAGAGCAAATTTTTTAGATAAGAAACGAAGCAAACAGTTAACCATGATCTATCTCACCTTAATGGTGAGTTTATTAATCTGGGTTTTTAATTTTGCTATTATAGTATTCGTAATTGCACTATTTGTAATGGGAATCCTTTATACTGGAGTTTTAAAAGGAGTAACCGAAAAAATTATTGCCTTTAAAAATTTTTACATAGCTTTAATTTGGGGATCCTGGGGAACTTTTCTAATCGCACTTTACCAAAAATCTGCTCTTAATCCCAGCTTTATTTTCTTATTCCTATTCATATATGCTAAAGTAATAGTAAACACCATATTTTTTGACCTTAAAGACGCAAAATCAGATAAAGAAGCTGGTTTAAAAACTATGCCCGCAGTTTTAGGAATTAAAAACACAGTATCTTTTCTAAAAGGACTGAATATAATTACATCGTCTATTTTATTATTAGGAGTATTATTAAATATTTTACCACCACTAGCCCTGTTTTTGACCCTTTTTTATGTGTATACCTCCCATTATTTACAAGTAGGCTATAATAATCAAGGAGAATTGTCAAATAAATCTTTTATAGCAGATATAGAGGCCATTCTTTATCCAGCACTACTGTTTTCAATTAAGATATTAGGTGGTTAATTGGTATTAAATATTTAAAAACCGAACATTTGGAAAAATATTGAAAAAAGAATAATAAATGATAATAAAAGCTAATGAAGATAGAAGTAAGGGGATAACAAAATAAGAAAATATGGAATTAGGAAATTAAGGACTAATAATTAAATTCTGTACCTTAAAATAGCACCTATTCCACCAAAAGCTCGCAGAAGTTGCATTCCTTCTTCAGTTTCCGTGGATATTATCTCCACTTCAGAACCTACTTCTTCTGACATTTCCACAAAATCATTGATAACATCTTTAGTTTCAGTGATTTTCATTTTTTCATTACAGTTATTGCATATTTCTTCAGAATCTGATTCTGAATTTTTGGAAGTGTACTCAGAAGTGTGGCCACACACCGAGCATTCATAGGTTACTCTTTGAGAGTTCATGTCCTCGGATAATAAAAGAATTTCGACGGCACCCATTTGAAGATTGTTTCTAACTTCCTTTTCACCGTAAGAAGCCAGGCCATCATCACTAACAAGTTCATGTAAAAACCTTTGGACCAGTTTTTTTTCTCTCATAACGTCAATTTCGTTCAATACATCCATTGACTTGTCAATAACCTCTCTGATACCAAATTCACCAGTGTATGAAGTATCAACAGTTGTAATAACCTTTTTCTTTATTTCGTGATTCAGGTAATCTCCTTTAAGGAATTCTTCCTTAGTATGACCCGGTCCACCCAATACCACGCCTTCTAAGTCAGGCAACGGTAGTAGCGCCTCATTGATATGTTCCCCTATTCTTTTCAAAAATTCGTGGGCAGCCAGTTCAATGACCCTATCAAACCTTCGTTGAGATTGACCCCCTGCCTTATGCTTTCCAGGTACTCCACTGGTTAAGGTTTTGACAATGTCAATCCTTTTTCCTCGTAAAATAGCAATAGTAGCTTCTTTTCTGTCTAGAACAGCCAATCCATAAACATCTTTGTCGCCCAGCATTTCCTGAAGAGGTTCTAAATAAAATTCAGAGTTACAATGATAGGTATAAGTTTGGATGGGTTCTGGTGGTTCAAACACATAAGTCTCCATTTTTTCGGTTCCAGGCCCTCCTCGAGGTATCATGCCTACAAAAAGAACCAGGCCTCTTTCTGGTGGCTTTGGAAATAGTTTTATCCTCTGCACAATAACTTCTATTGCCGATTGAACATTCTTTTTAGTTGATTTACTTTTAATGTTAGCACTCTGACTAAGCTCTTCCCTCATGTGTTTTGCAACATCACTGACCTGTTTATCTGGTGGAATATAAACCGAAACAAGTTCAGTTCCTCTGCCTTTTTTATCTGAGAGCTCTTGCAGAGTTCTTTTAAACTCGTAAAGATCTGTTGATGATATTTCAGTCAAAACTATCACTCCTGAACTGTGAAACTATAATATTAATTCATTATTATAAATTTGGATAAATTCTTGATTCTGAATTAGAATTTCGAATGATTTCAAAATTCTCTGAAACAATTTTAAAAATTGAAGTTATAATTGATTCAGATAATTCAGGATTTATTAATAAAACATAATCAGTTAATTTATGAAATATGTCAATTAATGCAATTTAATTAATTTATTATCATATTATTTCATAATATTTGAAATTAACAAATATAAACTATGTTATTTAAGTTATAAAAGTTATAGTTTAATTGCATCTGATGATTGAAATCATTTTAAAATCAGAAAATATTCAAAATATAATTAAGAAATCAATAATTAGAAAATTATTTAAATTAATTTTAATTGTAAATCATCTGATTTTATTGAAAATTGCATTACCATTTATATATAGAAATTCATATTTAATAAATAAAAAAAATCGGGACTAAATGTCCTCAATTGATTTTGATTAATTAATTTAGACCTAAGAGTATTGAATATTGAAATATTGAATATTTAAATTAGCTAAAAATTTAAGAATTGGGTAAAATTAATTATATGATATTGAAATGGCTTTAATAACAGTTTAAACATTTAAAATTGTGATTAAAGACCAGGTGATCATTATGAGAATTGTAGTAACTATCGGCGGATCCATTATAATAAAAGAATATGACCACCAGAAATTTGAAGATTATGGAAAAATTTTAGGTTCCTTAAAGGACGAGCACGAGATATTTGTGGTTGTAGGTGGTGGTCAACCTGCCCGAGATTACATTAAAATAGCCAGAGACCTAAATGGAGGAGAGGCACATTGCGATGATATTGGCATAGATGTAACCAGATTGAATGCCAAGTTATTTATTATGGCCCTTGGACGTAATGCTTATCCTTTAGTTCCAGAGAATTTCCACCAGGCACTAGAGTATTCTACCAGCAATAGGATAGTTGTAATGGGTGGTACTGAACCGGCCCATAGTACAGACGCTGTAGGGGCAATTCTGGCAGAATTTGTTAAAGCAGACCTTCTAATAAATTTAACATCAGTAGACGGCCTTTATGATAAGGATCCAAATAAATACGATGACGCACAGCTTTATGAAAATGTTACTGCCACTAAAATGATGGAATTTTTGGCTGACAAAGAAGTTAAAGCAGGAACCTATGAATTCTTTGACATGACTGCTATTCAAATGATAAAAAGATCAGGTATTAAAACAGTTATTGCCAATGGAAATTCTCCAGAAAACCTTTTAAAAGCTTTGAATGGAAATATAGGTACTATTATAATTCCAGAATAACTTTATTGTTCTTCAATAATTAATATAGAAAATTTTAATGATATGAAATAAGATTAAATATATAGAATTATTATTGGATTTTATTTTAACGAACCCCACTTGAATTAATATTTAAAATTAAAATATGAATGATTGAATAGATTTTATAGATTAAATTAGATTAGATAGAGGTGTAAAAATGACTAAACCACACAGACACTGCGCAGTTTGCAGTACTCCTATACCATTAGAAGAAAGAACATGTTCCGATAAATGTCAGAAAATACTTGTTGAAAACCAGAAAAAGGTTAAAAAAACAAAAACAATCTTATACATCGTATTTGGTGCATTTATCCTCGTTTGGTTAGGATTAACCTTGTTAGGTAAAATGTAATTAATACTTTACTAATTTTATACTAATTATATAAAAAAAATATTCTTTTTCTTAAATTTCATGCTTTTTTATTTTCCTATAAAAATTGTTAAAGAGGTATATTGTAATTTAAACGCATTATCTCATTGAGAAATAACCATATGCAACCATTGCCAGGCCAATTACAATTCCTAAATAAATAGGATTAAAAATTCCAACGCCCATGAGAATGTAAACTAATCCCAGAACAATTAAAATAAACTTAATATCATTTTGAAATTTATTATTGTTATCTGAGTCGAAAATGAGCACTCCAGAAATTCCCAATAATATTCCAACTATTAAAAGCCATATTTGAGAAATAAAAACATATAAAAACATTTGAAGTATCAAAGAAACACCAAATAACAGCGCAGATATTGCAACAGCGAGCCATAATAAGTTTTTTCGGATATTATAACCCATATAGTCATTTAAAGAGTTCTGCTTAAATTCATTGAAGAAAATTAAAATAAACAAGCCCAACAGCATCAGACCTGAAATTTTACTGAGTGTATCTTGCCCTAGATATGGATAAATAATTAAAATGATACCAATTATTATTGACCCATACGCAACTTTATCATTATCCGGCATTCAATCACTCCCAATATACACATTCCATCATTCTTAATATACATTTAACAATTTACTTTTTAAATTTAATGTTTTTAGACAAAATAACCTTATAAAATAATAACTTTACCCATATAAATCCGATTTAATGCCCTTTAAATCAAGATAATAATAATAATAATAATAAAATAATAATAATAATAATAATAATAATAATAATAATAATAATAATAATAATAATAATCCAATTTTTTTTGCAATTTATAATGGAATTCGCAAAAATTCAAAAATTCCCAACATCTTTAAGCCAATATAGATCAAAACTGCGGAGAATATATATCTTAAATATTTTTCAGGTAATTTATGGGCTGCGTTAGCACCAATGCGAGCCATAGGTATGCTAAATCCAGCTAAAACAGCAAATTGTAGTAAATTCACATAACCAACTGAATATGCGGGTAATCCCGGAATGGCCATGCCATTTAAAGAATAGGTTATTATCCCACCTAAAGATGTTAGAATTATAACTGCTGTAGAGGTTCCCACCGCTTCAATCATACTAAATCCAAGTAAAATAACCATTATAGGGACTAAAACAATCCCCCCACCTATTCCCAGAAGTCCTGAACAAATTCCAGCCATAGAACCATAAAATAAAAGGTGATAAACATCCAAAACCTTTTTTTCAGACCCTTTTGGGTTACTATACTTTAAAAATTGAATAACCACTAAAAATATCAAAATCCCGAATAAAATCCTTAAAATATCACCGGGTGTGTGGACAGCAATAAAAGCGCCTAAAATCGCACCGAAGAATCCCGCAGTTCCCAAATAAATAGCGGGTTTAATGAGTAAGCAACTATTTTTATGATGTGTATACGCCCCACTAATGGCTGTAGGAAGCATTACTGCTAGACTTGTACCAAATGCCATTCTAATAGCAGTATCAGTATCAAGGCCTATGGATTGAAGTAAGAAGAATTGTACTGGAGCCAGGATGAATCCTCCCCCTACTCCCAGAAGGCCTGTGGCAAATCCGACGCCAATTCCAGTTAAAGCTAAAATAAAAATATAAATTATGTTAATTTCCATGTTATTGTTTTAAATTAAAGAGAATATACATATTTCTTAATCTCTTTTTATTAAAAATTCCAAATAATTATTTTAATAAGTTAAAATAAGTTGATCTGTTTTTGAAAAATGATAAAGTAAAAAAAGAATTAAAGATAAAAAGAATAAAGTTAATATAAACAAACTAATCAAGTAATTAAAGCAAAAATAATTAAATCATTTATTTTAATCTAATAAAGAAAAAATTGCTTATTCCTTTTAAAGTGACAATAAAATTTAACTAAACTTAAAATAGAAAGAATTGCCCAAACTGGGTACTATTTAATCAAAATAATTTGTAAATAATTTGGGTGTAATCTTGAAACTCCAATCATTCCTGTATAAAAACAAAATTAGCCTTTTAGGCCTCATATTATTATTTTTAGGAGTTATTATCCTGAAATATGAATCTCTGGATATTTATATCAGGCCATTCACCCAAATTTTCTTAATGGGGTCTTCTGAAGGAAAAGATGTTTTGTTTTTCTTGTTAATGGGAAGTATGCTACTTTTAAGTCCTTTATTTGGCAGCGAAGGTCTTTTACGCCGCAAATTATCTTATTTTAACTATTTTAAAGATTGGAAAGGAAATGATTTTCTCAAAATAGTCATAATATTAGTTGTATTCACTTATATTGTGGGAATTATTCTTGAAATATGGCTTAGAATGCAATTCGGAGTTTCTCTACTTACCGCATTTGTTTCACTGATTCCTAGCCCCACATCAAGCAGTATCCTCCACAGCCACATTTTTAAAGCTGTAGTTGGGCCCTATGTTTCTTCCATGATGATGGTCCCCACTGGCGTCCATACTGGGACTTCTCTGTTGCAGTATGTACCTCCAATTGGATTTTTAATCGTTTTAGTGTTTCCTTTAGTTTATGTACTGGGATTATTTTCAATAGGAGAAAGAAGGGATTATCACAAAGTAATTGTAATGTTTGCCATTTCAACTACCCTAATTGGATTGATAGATGGTGGTTTATTCTCCACCCCCGCTATGGTTGGGCTTTCTGGGATTTTAGGAATGTATTCACTTAAAATGCCGTTCTCTCCCCGTAATTTAATAACACCCACAGCCATCATAGCCATTTTAATAATAATTAGAGTTATTTTCGGAGTTTTTGGCTCTAATACAGAATATTATGAAGTAACCATAATAGATGCCCCTGAAAATATTGATTTGAGTGGTTATGAGGTTTTATCAGTAGAAAAAAAAGGTCAAAAAACTATTATTCACATATCACCAAAATATAATGAGATGATTCTTCTAAATGATCTTTCGAGGTCTCTAGAAGGAAAAGCCAGCGGATTTTTTATATCATGGAATTTTTTCTCTTATTTTGGGCCTCCTAAAACGGGAATATCTTAATATTTTAATTTAAAATTTTTTAATTTCAAAAAAGTAGAAATTAATTATAATAAATTATTAAATTTACTAATCAATAATAATACTAATACTAATACTAAATTGAGATGTATAAAAATGACAAAAATCAGCATTATAATTCCTACATTCAATGAAGAGGAATACTTACCACAGCTTTTAGACAGTATCAAAGATCAGAATTACACAGACTACGAGATAATAATCGCTGATGCCCAATCTCAAGATAAAACTCGAGAAATCGCAGAATCTTATGGCTGTATAGTTGTTGAAGGAGGCCTTCCAGCACTTGGAAGAAATAATGGTGCGGCAGAAGCCAGGGGCGAACTTCTTTTGTTTCTCGATTCTGATTTAATTTTAACTGACGATTATTTAAAGGATGCTGTAGAAGAGTTCCAGGACAAAAAACTGGGCATAGGAATTACCCAGATGATTCCACTTTCTGATAAAAAGAGAGACAAAGTACTTCACGAATTCGCCAACCGATTTATGATTATGGTTGAATCAATTAAACCCCATGGAGCAGGTTGTTATGGAATAATTTCACGTAAGGATCTTCACGATGAAATAAAAGGTTTTGATGAGTCAATGGACTTTGGGGAGGATACCGATTACATCGAAAGAATTGCAAAAATAAGTTCATTTAAAGTACTTAGAAAACCTCGTGTTTTGGTATCGATAAGACGTTTAGAAAAAGAAGGATTAAAAACTCTTGCATACAAGTATACCAAGAGTACTGTTTATGATTTCATGGGAAAGAAAATTTCAGCTGATGAACTGGATTACACCTTTGGCTACGATAAACAAACCGAAGATGATTATTACCCTGAAAAAGAAGTAAAAATCGATTCGTTAAATAATCCAAAGTCTTCTGATTTACATAAATCGAAACCAAATGGATCTGGAATTAATTCTGTAAAAAATTCAGAAACAGCCAAAAAAAGAATAATATATTCGGTCTGTGGAGAAGGCCTGGGCCATGCTATCCGTAGTGCAGTAATCCTCGAAGAACTGAGCAAAAAATACGAAATCCTTATTTTCGCCAGTGACCGGGCCTACAATTACCTTTCCCAAAAATTTGATAATGTGCATGAAATTTATGGTTTTAATACCGTTTACGAAGACAATACTGTTAAAAATAGAAGAACATTTGTTAAAGCCATGCGGGGTTTACCACACGATTTAAAAGCCAGTTTAGGCCTTCTTTATAAATTGGCCCGGGACTTTAAACCCGATGTGATTGTCTCTGATTTCGAGTTTTATGCTAGCCTTTTAAGCAATTTACTTAGAATACCTCTGATAAGCATTGATAATATGCATGTAATAACACGATGCGGGATCGAATATCCTGATAAATACAAAAAGGAAAAGTTAAAAGCAGAAGGAGTGGTTAGATCATTTATTGTAAGGCCTGAACGTTACATAATTATCAGTTATTTCCATCCTGAAATAAAAAATCCTGAAAAAACAGTTATTTATCCCCCTGTTTTAAGAAAAGAGATTATGGATCTAAAACCCAGTTATGGGGAGCATATTCTGGTTTATCAGACAAGTAAATCCAATATTAAATTAATTCAAACTCTAAAAATGTTTAAAAATAATTTCATTATTTATGGATTTGATAAAAACGAAAAAGATGGAAATTTGGAGTTTAAAACATTTAATGAAGATCAATTCTTTGATGATTTAAAAAATGCAAGAGCTGTAATCACTAACGGCGGTTTTACGCTCATTAGTGAATCATTATACTTAAAAAAGCCAATTTACAGCATTCCGGTCAAAGGTCAGTTTGAACAGATCTTAAATGCCGTTTATCTCGATAGATTAGGTTATGGGGAATTTCACGAGGAAATTAGTGAAAAGAATCTAAAAAATTTCCTTCAAAATATCTCCAAATACCAGAAAAATCTCAAAAATTACGATGGCGGAGACAATAAAGCATTAATAAAAGAATTAGAAGATTCTATTGAAAAATATGCCAAATAGAATTATATTATAGAATTATATATAAATTCTTTAATTGATGGAATTATTAATTCAAATTTTATTAAAAGCAAATAAAAACTAAAATAATAAATTTAGGGTGAAATTATAAAGTTACACCCATATCAAGTTGCTCAGTGAGTTCTTTGTACCGGTTACGTATAGTTACTTCTGTAACTCCCGCAATATCGGCCACGTCTCTTTGAGTCTTTCTTTCTCCTAAAAGAACTGAGGCAATGTATAAAGCGGCTGCTGCCACTCCAGTCGGACCCCTACCCGATGTAAGGCCTTTTTCCATGGCCTTTTCAATAATTTCAATGGCCTTGGATTGTACTTCCCCAGATAATCCCAGTTCACTGGCAAAACGAGGCACATAATCCACAGGAGATGTTGGAGGGAGTTTTATTCCTAATTCTCTGGTTAAGAACCGGTAAGTTCTTCCAACCTCTTTTTTACTTACTCTAGAAACCTCAGCAATCTCATCCAGGGTTCGAGGAACATTACAACGTCTGCAAGCAGCATATAAAGATGCAGCAACTACACCTTCAATACTTCTTCCTCTGATGAGTTTATTTTCCACAGCACTTCTGTAAACCACAGATGCCGCTTCCCTTACACTCCTAGGAAGTCCTAAACGAGAAGAATCTCTATCCAGCTCACTCAGTGCAAAAGCAAGGTTTCTCTCAGTAGCACCAGAAATTCTGATCTTTCTCTGCCATTTTCTCAAACGGTACCATTGGGCCCGGTTTCTGGCAGGAATATCTCTACCGTAGATATCCTTATTTCTCCAATCAATCATGGTAGAAAGACCTTTATCGTGGATTGTGTAAGTAATAGGTGCTCCTACCCGAGTACGTTTATCTCTTTGTTCGTGATCAAATGCCCTCCATTCAGGACCCATATCTACCAGATTATCATCGATAACTAGTCCACATCCACCACAGACTATTTCTGCTCTTTCATAATCTCCAATTAGATCTTCAGAGCCGCATTCTGGGCATTTTGTTTCCTTTTCAACTTCAGAAACATCACTTTTCATTTTTTCTTTCGTTTTTTACGCCCCCATTTTTTCACAGGTTTTGATGAAATATACAAAACTGCTCCAACGCGGTTATCCAAATGAATATTATTATCAACTTGCTTTTTAGAATCTTTACTGCGGAATGGTTTAATAGTGATATAAGGCTCTTTTGTAGGCCCAAAAACATCATGTACTTTGCCAATTCGCTTTTTATCTTCAGTAAAAACAGTTAATCCAAGAGCAGGTGTACTGCTGGATCTTGCAATAATATTTCCCTTGTTGGAGATATGCGAAATAGTTCCCAAAATCTTCATAATTTAAAACCGAAAATTTTATATATGTATTATAACTATTCTTTTCCTCATAAGTTATATATAAATGTTTCGATAGAAATATATAAGAAGGTTTCTGATATTAAAAGTAATTTTCCCTTTAAAAACCTTGTGGTTGGTGATTAAAAGATTTAATATCATTAATACACCCCAAAGTTAATATGATTAAAAATAAAGCACTATAAATACATTACTCAAGTGATTTGGGTTTCTTTTCACTGACAATTATTTTTCCATAGTAAAATGCTGCAAATGCTCCAATAATCGTAGGAATGATGTAGCTTCCCAGCCGGTCAATAACACTGGCAGCAACAACGACATCGGCAGAAATTCCAGCCACTGCAAATAGTCCCACCAGTGTAGCTTCCCTGATACCCAGTGACCCCGGGATGAGTGGAAGAAGAGAAATCAAAATTCCCACAGTATAAATAATCACCAGAGGAAGTAAAGGTGGTTGAACTCCTATAGCCAAAAAACAAACGTAAAAACGAATTATATCAAGACCCCACATACCAAATGATAGTACAAATCCAATTAAAAGTACTTTTCTATCCTTCAAGGCCATGGCAAAGCCTGTGGTAAATCGATTAATATAAAATATTAGTTTTTCACTTATATCTGAAAAATGGACCTCTTTACGAGTTAATTTCAAAGCAAAGGGAAATACTGAACGTGCCACAGACAAGGTAATCCTTTGCGCAATGTCTTTATTTATACCGGCATAAATTACCACACTGAAAAACATAATACATAAAATAATTAATAACGTGACAAAAATTCGAGTCCATATAGAAATACTCCAGGTTAAAATAAGCACCGCTGCCAGAATAGATATAATGACAAAAGGTAAAAATTCAAAAACTCTGTCTGCAGTAGAAGATGCGAAACCTATTTCAAAAGGCGTTCCTTTGACTTCCCTAAGTATGTAAGCCCTTAAAGGTTCTCCTCCAGCAGCTCCCGGAGTTATATTATTTCCAAATAAACTGGCAAACAGCATTAACAATAAACTGGTGAACTTGGGAGATTCGTCGATTAAATCCAGTATCATCTTCCATCTTAAAGTCCATACTAAAAGTATAGCTGCTTCCAAAACAAAACTAAGTCCCAATAACCAGTAATTAGTTTTTTCAAGAACATTTATTATGTCTTCTAATCCTGCCATAAACATTACAATAAAAACTATTACCGCACCAATCAGAAAAGTGATGATAATTGACTTTTTATTTTGCCGGATAAAATCCAGTGCATCCTCTTTTTCTACTTTATTTTCGATGGAAGACATAAAAACACCTTTTGGTTAAAAACTATTTATTTAATTAAATTTAGATTATTAATCCATGTTTAAAATGTCTAAAAGAGATCTTCCTTTAGATATTTGAGAAATTATATCCTTTTCAGAATTTTTAATTTCCCATATACTCTTTATTACATCCTCAAAGACATCCTGGGGAATTAATACAACACCACATTCGTCTCCCAGAATATAATCTCCAGGATTAACTGCAATTCCCTCCAAATTAATTTTAGCATTAATTTCGCCTTCTAAAAGGGGTTTTCCAGCATTTGGGACTATATTTGTTGAGAAAACAGGGTAATCCATTTCTTTGAGAGCACCTAAATCTCTACAGGCACCATGAATAATTGTGCCAGAAATTCCTTTCATCTGAGCAGTTTTAGATGTTAACTCTCCCCAAACGGCATTTTCATTTCCATCAACAGAAATAAAAATCACTTGTCCCTCAGAAGCAGAGTCAATAGCCTTTACCGACGTTCCCCAATCAAGTTCGTGTGTTATGGCTGTAAAAACTTTTCCAAATACCTTTTGTCCGTTTACTGATTTTAATAAGGGTATGACTCCATTAGATCCAGTTAATTTTTGTAATGCATCTGAAAGTTGAGGAGTAGAAAGAAGGTCAATGTTTTCCGCTAAATTCGTGTCTGTACAGGCTTTTTTCACATTGTGCAAAAAATCTTCAAAAACAGGATTTTCCTTGTTAGAATCAGTTTTAGAAGCAAAAGCTACTTTTTCAGAATCAAATTTCTGGTTAATTGGTTCTTTATCCCCTTTTTTAGATGAAAATTTCTTTAATAAAGAATGGGGGGACAATTTTTCAGATTTGTCTTTTTTTTCTTTCAAAGACATTTAAAATCAGTCCTGAGGCGTAGTAACCTCTTCAACCATTGTTCTACCGGCTACAACCTCATCAACACTGTGAATAGATCCTCCATAATCTTCAATGGCCTTAGAGATCTCTTCAAAGTCAAGGTCATTACCCTGAATGGTAACCTTAATATTCTCTGTTTCCTTGTCAATTTCCATTAAAGTAATATTAACACCTTCTACACCGCCCAATTCGCTTAAATATTTAGCATAATAAGGAATGATCGGATCATGAGGTTTCAATATGTCTAAAACAATTCTAATTAGGCCTTTTGCCACTTATGGTTCCTCCAAATATTTTTGATAATATTTTATAATTATATAATTCTATTAATTACTCTGTATTATTTAATTTACTGTTAATAAAGTGCTCTAATAATTAATTAAATAAAAATTATTAAAATTTTACTTTATTATTTTTACTTATAAAGTTAATGCTGAATAATTCAAAATACAAATTTGAATCATATCATCAAATACTGACAATAAGTATTATATTTTAATGATGAATTTTATTAAAAAATTTTTTATGATGAATACAGGTCTATAAAAAGCCTAAATAATTAATTAAAGAATATATAAGTCTATTTAGGTTAAAAACGCTCTTAAATCTTTTTTTTATGTTTTGGTAACACATCTACAATTTTATATATGAGTTTAGGCATAATATTTGATAGATACTATTACAGTCATCAAAGGATTTACTTAATATGAGTTTTAGGAAATTATTACGTTTAAATGAAGAACTCGAGGAATTAAAATATTATGGTGAACAAGGAGTACCGATTTTAATAGAGGGTAAAAAGGACGAAAAAGCCCTTAGAGAACTGGGAATTGAAGGTGATTTCATGAAAGTTTCTGGATCTCCCCTAAATCTCTTTGAAATTGCCGAAATAGCGGCAGAATCATCACCCAAGGTAATTATTCTTACCGATTTTGATAAAAAAGGAAATCAACTAGCTAAAAGATTGTCACAAGATATTCAAAGTTTGGGTTCATATCCAGATATGCAAATAAGGCGCAAAATCATGGGAATGACCCGTAAATATATCAAAGACATTCAGAGTCTTCCTAAACATATTAATAGGCTGGAACTTGAGGTTTATCCTTATAGGTGCTGTTGGTGATCACTGTTATCCATCTGTAATGGTTTTCTAGTATCAAACTTTACAGATCATCTATAATTGATAACTAAATTATCCCTGCAAGTATCTAAGTAATTAGGGAGGCTTAACATGGGAAAAGCAGAAGAAATAAGTACAACTAAGTATCTCATTCACGCTCAAATTAACGCTAATGGAATCGTGGAAAAGCCCGACGTGGTTGGTGCCATATTTGGCCAAACCGAAGGACTTTTAAGTAACGATCTTGATCTCAGAGAACTCCAGAAAACTGGAAGAATAGGCCGGATTAAAGTTAACATTACCTCCCGGGGTGGTCGATCAAAAGGAGAGATAGTTATACCATCCAGCCTAGATCGGGTGGAAACAGCCATTTTAGCTGCATCTCTGGAGACCATAAACCGGGTAGGGCCCTGCGAGGCCTATATTCAAGTTTCAAAAGTAGAAGATGTTCGTGCGGTTAAAAGGAAAAAAGTAGTGGATCGGGCAAAAGAAATATATGCCGGAATGATGGACGAAGTCACTCCTGAAAGTCTAAAAATGATTGAAGAAGTGAAAGAAGCCATGCGTATTCATGAAATCACTGATTTCGGTGATGAAAAACTTCCTGCAGGTCCAAACGTTCACACTTCAGACGCTATTCTAGTAGTAGAAGGTCGATCTGATGTTCTAAACCTTTTAAAACACGGAATTAAAAATGCCATTGCTGTGGAAGGAGTAAGTGTTCCTAAAACAGTGGCCGAACTCACCCGTAAAAAAACCGTTACCGCATTTGTTGACGGTGATAGAGGTGGAGAACTAATATTAAAAGAACTTCTTCAAGTAGGAGAAATAGATTACGTTACCAGAGCTCCTAAAGGTAAAGAAGTGGAAGATTTGGGCAAAGACGAGATCATGGTTGCTCTTAGAGATAAAATGCCAATAGAACAAATGTTCCATGATTTAGGCATTAAAGTAGAACCTAAGAGTGAAGATAAAATGGTGGTTCTCAAAAACATCCTGACCGAACTGGAAGGTTCAGGGAATGCTGAGATATTAGATGACGCTTTAAACATCTTGAAAGAAGTTAAAGTAGAAAATCTCTACGATGAATTAAAGAGAATAAATAACCATCCTTACGCCGTTGTTTTTGACGGAGTAGTGAGCCAAAGACTACTTGATATCGCTCATGAGAAAGGCATAAAACATATTGTTGCCATTCGAACCGGTGAAATAGTCAAAAGGCCAGAAAAAGTGAAATTAATTACACGTTAATTAATTCCTAAAAATCAGATTAGTCTGATTAAAGGAGTTATTCACTTGAAATATATATTATCCAGATACCAAATGGAAGAGAACTCTTCCATTTCTACTTTTTTTAATTTTTATTCCAAATACTGTAAAATTTTTACTAGGAATATTATCATTTTTATCCATAAACTGTTAAATAAATGGATAATTATTTCGATTAAAAATAACAATATTTTAATAAATATACTCTAAATTCTATAATATCCATTTATCTTATAAAATGAAAAATCCATATTTATAATACAATATCTATATTGTGCCAAATCAATAAAAGAAGGCATTAAAATGTACATCAATATCAAAAACGGATTAGAAAATATTGAAACGACAAAAGATATTCTCATTCCTAAAGATCCCCTGGAAAGGGTAATTGGGCATGAAGACATTATTCAATCTGTTAAAATTGCAGCTAAACAAAGACGAAATCTTTTACTGGTAGGTCCTCCAGGAATTGGAAAGTCGCTTATTGCTCAAGCTATTTCTTTCCATTTACCCAATCCTTCTGAGGAGATAAGTGCTGTGCATAATCCCGAAAGACCAGAACGCCCTTTTGTTGAAATTAAGACCCACAAAGAAATTGCTGCCGAATTACTTGACCTTGAAAAAGCAGAAGGTGAATTATTAGATCCCCAAAATGTTCCTGATGCTGTTTCTGAGAGATTAGGATTTAAGTGTATACATTGCGGAAATTATAACAGTGCTTATGAAAGTATATGTCCTAATTGTGGAGGGGATAAATTTTCACATATTAATGCCCGTCGAAAACACCTGGGAGATCTTTTAGGAATGTTCGAGATGAGTTCCGGGACAGTTAACATTCCTCAAGATAGGGTAACCACCACCAGAATAATAAGTGGTCGAGAAGAGGTAGTTATTTACGAAAGAATTGGTGGAGACCGGATTAAAGTCCTTGATCAGAAAGCGCTGGAAAAAAGGAGAGCCATTGTAGAGGAAAAACCAATGCACGTAGTGGTACCTCTTAAAAGAAAATTCTTTATTCAGGCCACTGGAGCCAGCGAAACCGAATTATTAGGAGATGTCCGGCACGATCCATATGGAGGACACCCCGATCTGGGTACACAACCCTACGAAAGAGTAGTTCCCGGAGCTATCCATGAAGCACACGAAGGAGTTTTGTTTATTGACGAAGTTGTCCATATCTCTCATTTACAAAGGTTTATTCTTAGTGCCATGCAAGATAAGGTTTTCCCCATCGTCGGGAGAAATCCACAAAGTGCAGGAAGCTCGGTTAAGTTAGAAAACGTTCCCTGTGATTTTATTTTTGTGGGAGCTTGTAACATAGCCGATTTGAAATACATCCTTCCCCCTTTAAGGTCACGTATCCAGGGTGAGGGCTATGAAATTCTGATGAATACTACTATGCCAGCAAATGAAAAAAATGAGGCCAAATTAGCCCAGTTTGTTGCTCAAGAAATTGAACTTGACGGTAAAATCCCCCACGCAACCCTGGATGCTGTGGAAGTCGTTATTAAAGAAGCCATGAAAAGGGCCAAGATTATAGACGATAAAAACGATTCATATACTCTCAGACTAAGAGATCTAGGGGGAGTAATTAGAATGGCCGGGGATTTAGCAGTTATGGATAAAAGTCCATGTATTACTCAAAATCACATGAAAATAGCCACTAAAAAGGCCATATCTATTGAGGACCAGATTATTCAAAGATATGAAACCTATGAAAATGCATTACAAAAGGATTTGTCCAGTTCAAAAAGATCAGTTAATCCACACAAAGAATATCAAAATGAAAATGTTGACCGCAGTTACATGTAGAGTCACCAATAAACATTTAAGGCAAAGATATTTATAAAAAATAATATAAAGACCTATATAACTACAATAGTCCATTATTACACTTCTTAATTGAAGCATTTCCAAAAGAAATAGTTTCAGAATTTTCTTAGAAATTTTGATTGATATAATTCAATATTTCAAATAAGATTTGTGGATATTGTAAGTCACCTTAAAATGTATGATATAATGAATCCCCCTTATTCCCAACAAATTGGTAGAACATCTAATGCAGATTCCGGAAGTCTTCATGGAAATTTTCCGGCAGAATCTGAGAATGGAGAACAAAAAACAGTTTTAGAGGTTTTTGATTTTCCAGATATGATTGAAGAGTATCTTATAGAGCTTGAAATCAGAAATTATTCCAGGAATACAATTAAAACTTATAAATCCATTGTTAATAATTTTTACAAATTTTTATCTAAAGAAAAGGATCTTTATGACGATAGGAGAGTGCTTAGATCCTTCAAAAGATACATTCAATATCTTAAAAGAGAAAAAAATGTTTCTCAAAATTATATTTATCTAGTAACAGTAGTGGTTAAAAAATTCTTTGAATTTAATGATATTGATTTTTTAAAGGATGTTAAAACCCCTAAAAGAACAAAATCTCTCCCAAAATCTCTCAATGAAACCGAAGTAATCAAATTAATTAATGCCATTAATTGTGATGGTCCCAAAGAAGGAGATTCACCTCTACAAACCAGTAATAAACTTAGAAACAGACTTATTCTGGCACTACTTTATTCTTCAGGCCTCAGAGTATCTGAACTTGTTTCTTTGAGAATTGATGATATTGATATTGACGATAGAACTTTGAGAATACGTGGAAAAGGAGAAAAGGATCGTATTGTACTTTTCGATGAAGAAACCAGAACATTGATTGAAAATTACATTGAAGTTAGATTTCATCAGGGCGACTACTTGTTCTTAAATCGTTTTGGAAATCCATTAACTCCCCGATATATCCAGATGATGATAAAAAACTATGCAACCATGGCCGGGATAAACAAAAAAGTTACCCCCCACATTCTTCGCCATTCCTTTGCTACACATCTTTTAAAAAATGGTGTGGATATTAGGGCCATACAACAGTTATTGGGCCATTCAAATCTTTCTACAACTCAAATTTACACCAGTGTAGATATGGAAACTCTTAGAAATGTTTATGATCGAGCCAAACTTCTTTAAATATCATTTTTTAAAATATTATGGCTTTAAAAACTATATTGAATTGATTTTTACTTTAATAGATTATTATTTTTTAAATTATTTTTTAGTAATTAAAAATAAAAATGAATAATATAGAAAATTTTTAATGTCTGGGAAAAAATGATTGAAAAATATTTTAAAGAAAAAATAAATAAATTAGTTTTTACCTCGGGAATCTAATTTTATTCTTTCCGTGTATCGCAATTCTTCAAATTGTATTTGAAAAGAAGTTCCGTCAGTTCCATCAAATTTAACAGTGCCACCTAATTGTTTAATAAGGGTGTTAACCATTCTGAATCCAAAGGAACCCTTATAAGGAAATTCAACGCATTCTGGAATTCCAGCACCATTATCACTTATTGAAAGTAAATATTTACCTCTCTGGTTAGAGTGAAGCTCCACCAGTATCTCACCCTTACCCTTATCTGACAATTCATCTGAAAAAGCGTGTTTTAGAGAATTACTCAGGATTTCATTAATTATTAATCCACATGGAATGGCAGTTTCCACATTAAGAAAAATATCATCAGAGTTAATTATTATTTCAATATTCGGATCTTTTTTGTAAGAACTTGAAAGCTGAGAAGCCAGCCCAATCAAATAATGATTGAAGTCGATACTGGCCAGATCATCAGACTGATAAACTCTTTCATGTATCATTGACATTGATTTAAGCTGATTAACGTAATCTTTAAAGAAATCATGGACTCTTTCATCTTTAAAATATTTAGACTGTAAAGATAATAGACTAATGATTATTTGAAGGTTATTATTCACCCGGTGATGAATTTCACGCATCAAAGTCTCTTTCTCTTTTAGAGATTTTTCCAGGTATTTATTTACGGCCTTTTGCTGCAAAAGCTGAAGACGGCTTTTACGGGCTTCATGTTTATATAAAGCCATTTCTATGTTAATTTGGAGATCCCTCTCTTTAAAAGGCTTTAATATGTATCCATAGGGCTCTGTTTTTTTGGCCCTCTGCAATATCTCCTGATTACTGTAAGCGGTCAGATAAACCACAGGAATATCATATCTTTCAGAAATTTTCTGGGCTGTTTCTATCCCGTCCATTTCCCCTTCCAGCATAATGTCCATTAAAACAGAATCTGGACAGTATTCTTCTATTTTTAGAAGAGCTTCTTCACCAGAGGGAGTAATAGCAGGAACATGATACCCCAGACCTTCCAGAATCATTTTTATATCCTGGGCAACCAGTTCTTCATCTTCCACAATAATAATTTTCTCATTCACCATTTGGTATTCTTCCCCTGTAATTTAACTCCTGGAAGCTAATTTTAAAGCGAGTTCCTTGAGATCTGTCAATTTCTATTTCACCATTAATCCGTTTGCTGAGGTGATGGACCAGTTCCAGCCCAAATGTTTCAATTTTATCAAGATTCAGTTGAGAAGGGAGTCCAGGACCATTGTCCGCAACAACCAGCACGATTTTGTTGTTTTCCTCATCCCTGCTAAGGCCAACATATATTTCCCCATTCTCTGTGGAATTAAATGCATGTTTGAGAGAGTTAGTTAATAATTCATTTACAATAAGGCCACAAGAAATAGCAGTTTCAATATTGAGTTTAACATAATCTAATTCCAGTTTTAGTTTTATTTTACTGGCATCTGTAGGGAAAAAGTGGAAAAGGTCCCCGGTTAAACTTTTCAGATAGTCTGCAAAGTCGATACATCCCCTATCTTGAGATTGATACAATTTTTCATGTACCAGAGCTATAGAACTAACCCGGTTCTGGCTTTCTCTGAAAATTTCTAAAGCCTCAGGGTCATTTATATGATAAGATTGCAGCCTTAATAAGCTGGAAATAACCTGTAAATTGTTTTTCACACGATGATGAATTTCCTGCAGAAGTAGTTCCTTCTCTTTTAAAGATTGTTTTAATTTGTCTTCTGCTATTTTACGACTGGTAATATCTTGTTCGGTTCCAATAACTCTTAAAACTTCCCCATTATCACCATGAATTATTTCACCATGTGAATAAACGAATCTAACATCACCATTAGGCCTAATTATCCTATATTCATCGGAAAAACGTTTCAAATTATCTAAAGAATTATTAATATTTTCTGAAACTCTTTCCCTATCCTCAATGTGAACACGGCCCATAAAAGAATTATAATTCGGATTAAAAGTTTCTTTATCAATTCCAGAAATTCGATAAAATTCATCAGAACAATCCATAACATCAAAGTGAATATCCCATTCCCAGCTTCCAATATGACCAATTTTCTGAGCCTCTCTTAACTGCCAGTGACTTTTTATAAGAGCTTCCTCGGCCTTTTTGCGTTTTTGCTGTTCCTTAACCTCTTCTAAAGCCCTTTTAATTGCGGGAACAACTTTAGAAAGATTACTTTTTAGAACATAATCTTTAGCCCCGTTTTTAAGGGCATCCACAGCAAATTCTTCCCCAATAGTCCCACTTACAAAAATAAATGGTACGTCCGGGCACTCCTTTTTGGCAATTTCCATGGCTGAAAGACCATCAAAGTGGGGTAGAGAATGATCAGCTAAAATTAAATCCGGTTTAAATTCTTTTATTTCTCGTAAAAAATCTTCTTCGATTTCAACAGTACGAGATACAAAATTTATACCTGATTTTTTAATTTCACGCTCCATTAACTCCACATCAAATGGAACATCTTCCAGGATCAAAATGTTATAGATTTTCATGCTCTCGGATTTCTATATATATTCTCATTTAAATGTCTATCTAAAAGGATCAAGCATTCTATGATTGTAACTATAAACAAGAGCAGCGAATTAATATAATTTAATAAATGATATTTACATTGATTTGAATCTAGTAATTAAATAATATCTTTACAAAAATTGGGATGAATAACAAAAAACTCATTTGAATCCGTTTCAATTATATACTTTTTATTTATTAATATTTATTTTAAATAATTAAATAACAAGTCCAACAAATTATTATATATAAATCCGAGAAGGCGTTATTTTGAGAGGATATCAAAAACCTAATATCGTAGTTAGTAAATGTATTGAGTTCGAATCTTGCCGTTATAATGGCCTTATAATTGCCAGTCCCCTGGTAAAAACTCTTAAAGATTATGTGGAATTCAGCCCCATATGTCCCGAAGTGGAAATAGGGCTGGGAATACCCCGTGACCCCATAAGGCTAGTTAATATTGAAGATAAAATTAATCTCATACAGCCATCTACCGATAGAAACTTAACGCAAAAAATGAATGAGTTTTCCAAAGAATTTTTAAGTTCAGTAGAAAACATAGACGGTTTTATTTTAAAGAATAAATCCCCTTCATGTGGTGTTAAAGCCGTTAGAGTTTATCCTCCAGGAAATTCCAGGCCAAGGACTGATGGAATTGGACTTTTTGCTGAATCAGTTTTTAATGAATTTCCATATGCTCCTGTAGAAGATGAAGGTCGATTAAGAAATTTACAAATTAGAGAAGACTTTTTAACAAGCATATACACATTTTCAGACTTCAGAGTTGTTAAAAAAAGTCAGAAATTGAGTGAATTAATTGAATTCCACTCAAAAAATAAATATTTGCTCATGGCCTATAACCAGAATCTAATGAAAGAGTTGGGAAAGCTTATTGGGGATCAAAATAATTATTCTGAGAACCAATTATTCCAAAAATATCATGATTTACTGGGTAAAACCCTCAAAAACCCTCCTCAAGCACCATCAAATATTAATATGATGATGCATGCTTTTGGGCATTTATCAAACAAATTAACCCATGAAGAAAAGTCATTTTTCCTGGATTCCATGGAGCAGTACCGTCAGGGCGTAATGCCACTTTTAGTATGCCTAAATTTGTTAAAATCATGGGTGATTAGATTTGATGAGGAATATTTATCCCAGCAAACATTTTTTCAACCATATCCTCCCGAATTAATGCCAGTAACCAGTATTGAAAGATAGGGTATCTGAATTTGTGAATGGATTAGTGATATTGATTTAAATATGTAAGTTGGTAATATGTTGATTCAGCAAGAAAGGATTCAAAATCTAAATTTTGAAAAGATCCAAAATGGAGATTACGTTCTTTACTGGATGCAAGCATCACCCAGAAGTCACTGTAATCATGCTTTAGAATACTCCATTTTAAAAGCTAATGAACTGGAAAAACCGTTAGTTGCTTATTTTGGGATTACTGGTGATTTTCCAAACTCTAATTCCCGTCACTATCATTTTTTACTCCAGGGATTAAAAGAAACTTCATCAGACTTAGAAAAAAAGAATATAAATATGGTTATATGGGAAAAAAATCCTGTTCAAGGGGCAATTGAACTATCCCATGATGCCGTATTAACTATTACCGACAGGGGTTATTTAGGAATTCAACGAGAATGGCGAGTGGAAGCAGCTGAAGCTATAAATTGTCCTTTAATTCAAGTAGAAACCAATGTAGTGGTTCCTGTAGAAACTGCATCCCCTAAAGAAGAATATTCAGCTGGAACCATTCGCCGTAAGATTCAGAAGGAATTAGATTATTTCATGATTCCCTTAGAAGAAAATTTACCAGAAAAAAGTTCTTTAGAAATGGATTTTCCAAAATTCCATCTGGAAAATATTAAAAAATCAGTTGAAAGGCTGAAATTGAATGAAAACCTTAGTCCGTGTATATTTAAAGGTGGAACAAGAAATGCCTTAGAATTATTTCGGGTATTCTTGGATAATAAGTTAGATAAATTTGCGGATTTAAGAAATGATCCATCTGAAGATTATCTTTCAAATATGAGCTCATATCTTCATTTTGGACAGATTTCACCTCTTTTTCTGGCACTGGAAGTTTCAAAAACAAATAGTCCTGGAAAAGATGCTTTTCTGGAGGAATTAATAATAAGAAGGGAGTTAAGCATGAATCTGGCCCATTACAATAATGATTACAATAAATTTGATTGTTTGCCTGACTGGGCTAAAAAGACCCTTCTGGAACACCGTAATGACTCACGAGAATATAATTACACCCTTGAAGAACTGGAAAATGCTAAAACCCACGACCCCTACTGGAATGCATCGCAAAAAGAAATGGTTATTACTGGAAAAATGCACGGTTACATGAGAATGTACTGGGGGAAAAAAATTCTGGAATGGACTGACGATCCACGAAATGCATATAATATTGCCATATATCTAAATGACAAATACGAAATTGATGGTAGAGATCCCAATGGATATACCGGAGTTGCCTGGTGTTTTGGAAAACATGACCGGGCCTGGAAGGAAAGAGAAATCTTTGGAAAAGTCCGCTACATGAATGACAAGGGATTGAAAAGAAAATTCAAAATAGATAATTACGTAGATCGGGTTAATCAGCTGTAATTATGAATAAATTATACGACTTATTTAGAATATGTTTCAGTTGTTTAGAATATTTTAGAATTTCTTAGATTAATATTAGATTTTTTTAATAAAATTTTAATTTTAAAAAAAAACTTTTTATAATATTGATACCCTAATTAATTAGGGAAGAAAATATGAAATCTTCTTCCATTTAAATATCTTTGATAAATTTTTGACTAATCATGAGATAATGATTGAATTGGCTTGAAAATCAAGCATCCAAAATTTTTGGAGGATTTAAATTGAATGTAACTTTAAATAATTATTATAAAAAACGTTTTGACTTGTTTAAATGGAGAAGTCAACAATCTATGGCTTACAAAGTTGTTATGGCACTTTTTATGGCTTGTATTACTGGTATAATGGCCCAAATAATAATACCACTACCATGGACACCAGTTCCCATCACTGCCCAAACATTTGCGGTTTTAATCGCCGGTATATTGTTGGGAAGATACTGGGGAGGGTTAAGTCAGGTAATTTATATTGCTATAGGATTAATAGGAGTTCCCTGGTTTGCTGGAATGACTGGTGGGTTTGGCGTAGCCTTAGGTGCCACTGGAGGATATTTACTGGGATTTGTTTTAGCTTCTCTGTTCCTGGGACATTTTGCAGATAAATACATAAAAGCCCGAAGTTTCACTCCTATGTTCGGCCTTATGTTGTTTGCCAGCTTTGTTTTGATTTACGTACCCGGTTTAATTGGACTGGCATTGTGGATATCTGCAACCACCGGTAGTTTCCCAGCCATCTGGGAATTACTGGCCATGGGGTTAATTCCATTCATTGCAGGAGATCTAATAAAAATTGCAGGAGCTTCTGCATTTACCAAAGCAGTTATGCCTAAAGAACCATTTTAGGAGCATTCAGGAGAAATAGATTGAAAAGTAAAGAAATTGGAGGTACCAATCCTGATACAATTCGTATCAGGGCACATCATCTCCTATGCATCCAGGGATTTCAAGGAAAAGGCTACAGCGCAGAATTTGTGGAAAATATGCGCCAAAAAATTGATTTTCTGAAGAATAATCCGTCTAAAATGGTGCAGATCACTGATGAATGGGATGAAATCTGTTCCAGCTGTCCCCATCTTGAAAAAAACATTTGTTCTGAGTCAGATGGTGCTGAAAACAGGATTAAAAACATGGACCTAATGACCATGAATGTTTTAGGCCTTGAATGTGGTCAAGAATATTTTTTTGATAATATTCAAGATAAAATAATTAAAAACATCAGATTAGATGATTTAAAGAAAATTTGCGGCCCCTGTTCCTGGAACACCACCTGTTTACTTTATTTGAACTTGAAATAATCATTTTTTTATTCTTTTTATATCGATTGGATTATTTTTTTAAGTAATTTTTTTGAATTATAAAAATTTTTAAAAATTATATTATAATTAATTAAATAAATTAACAATAGTCAAATTAATCAATTAATCAAATTTGAAACTATTATTATTTCCTAAAATTAACTAAAGTTAATAAAAATAATTCATAAATTTGATTCTTATAACAGTTTTATTAAATGATTCAAGGGGAAAAAGAATGCTTTATCGTAAATTAGGTAGAACCAATGAAAATGTCTCTATTTTAGGAATGGGAGCTATGCGCTTGCCTGTGAAAAATGAAAATTATGGAGATATTGATGAACTAAAGTCATCGGAAATGTTAAAATATGCCCTGGATAATGGAATAAACTACATTGATACAGCATATCCATATCATAATGGGGCAAGTGAGAAATTCCTGGGAAGGTTTTTTGAAAAATATCCTTTGTATCTGGAAGATGCATTTATAGCATCAAAAATGCCCAGCTGGTTAATTGAAAGTCAAAAAGACATGGATAACTATTTAGAACAGCAGTTAAATTCTTTAAAGATGGAAAAAATTGATTTTTATCTTTTACACTCTTTAAAACCAGATTACTGGGAAAATTTGCTTAAAAATGATGTTTTCGAATTTTTAGACTCCGCAGTTGAAGAAAGAAAAATTAAATATACTGGATTCTCTTTCCACGGCGAAATAGATCTTTTTTTTGAAGTTGTTGATTCCTATGACTGGGACATATGTCAAATTCAACTAAATTACATGGATGAAAACCATCAGGCTGGAGTTGAAGGTCTTAAATATGCTAAAAGCCAGAATTTAGGAACTGTAATAATGGAACCACTCCGAGGGGGATCTTTAACAAGAAATATTCCGGAAGATGTTCAAGAAATTTGGAATCTGGCTGATGAACCAAAAACACCTCCCGAATGGGGTTTTAAATACCTATGGGACTATGAAGATATTGACATCGTTTTAAGTGGTATGTCCACCCTGGAACAAATCGAAGAGAATATAGGATTTGCTGAAAGCGGCTTAACAAATTCCTTTACAAAAAATGATAAGGAAATAATTAAAGAGGTTAAAATGGCCTATCGTGAAAATATAGCTGTTGACTGCACATCCTGTGGCTATTGTATGCCTTGCCCCGAAGGGGTAGATATTCCTAAAAATTTCAATATTTTAAATAATGCCTACATGTTCAACGACCCTAATGGCCTTAAAATGCAATATATGTCCCTTTTAACTGAAAAACAAAGGGCCTCTTCCTGCAAAATGTGCGGAGAATGTCAGAAGATGTGTCCCCAAATGATCCCCATCACCGAAAAATTAAAAGAAGTGGTGGACACTTTTGAAAACGATAAAAATGATAAATGATTATTTCAGTGATTTAAAACTAAATAAAATAGAGAATCTTGTTCAAAATTAAATAATTGAATATAAATGTGTTCCCAGGAAAAATCAATTTTAAGATTTTTCCAAAATTATTTTATTATTTAAAAATATATGAAAAATATCTAATAATCAGACAAAAATTTATCAAATAGCTTATATCTTAAATTCTTCATAGATAATCTGTAGTGAAAATTAAATAAAACTTTAATGAAATTTAATAAAAAATATAGGGGCGATACAATGGATATACAAATTTTCCCATACCGAATATTAAGTGCTGATACTACTGAAAACTTACTAAGAGACCTTGATGAGGTTGAAGGCGTGCAAAGAATAGTTTTACAAGGTGAACGCTTACCTCCAAAAGAATCCGGGCATCCAGATCGTAGAGCAATTACTGTTAAAGGTCAGGAAATAGATTTACAGATAAAAACTGGTCGTATATTAATAGAAATAAGCGACGAATCTGTAATCGAGAATGTGAAGGAATTAAGTGAGCCTCATCTTCCATTTGGCTTTGATATTTACGCTGGAACATTTATAAGGAAGGAAAAAACAGTTACTGATAACCTAAAATACGGGGAAAAACTGGACGAGATTCCAGATGAAATGGTTGGTTTAACTGATCAAACTGCTCATTTGACCAAAAGAGCCACTATTTTAAAGAAAAAACCTTCTAAATAAATTAAAATAATTATTTATTAATTGCTTTTTTATTTTTTTTATTTTATTTTCTCAAAGGAGATATCATGTCTGGGCGTTTAAAATATTCATTGAAAACTGGACTATTACTGGCAGTTCTGGGAGGATTAGTTTTTTTTATTTGGGGTATGGTAAATAATGAATTTATCCTTTCAGAAGTTGTTTATTCATCATTAATCGCATTTGCAGGCTTTGGAATAATTGGTTTCGTACTGGGCCTTTTGATTTATGGACTGGAGCCTTGAATTGTTGTTTTATATTCTAAAAAATTAATATAACATATCTTACAATCACTAAAATTGCTATTATTTAATGTTAATTTAATCGGACCAGTTGTTCGTTATAGGCCAGTTTAGCGAATAGAAGAATGAATAATTAAAATATGCCGAAAATAAATTTATTATTTGATTTATATGAATATTTTAAAAATTGAAATTGAATAATTATTAACTATTTTTGTATTAGTTAAATCTGAGGTACTAGGTTGAAAGAACAAATACAATGCGGAAAAACATTTTCTTCACGAATTTCAGAAATTCCTGCTCAAATTCCTAATAAAGGATTAACTTTAAAGGAGTTTTTAGACATTATTGGGGAAGAAGGCCAATTATTTTCATGTATTGTCTTAACAGGGCCTTTTTTATTGCCCGTATCCATTCCAGGGAGTAGCATTCCTTTTGGTCTGGCCATATTTTTAATTTCTTTAAGCATAATGTTCAACAGCCATGTTTTGCTTCCCCAAAGAATTACCAATTATAAAATTTCTAAAAAAAATATTGAAAAAATTTTAAATGGGATTATTCCCATTATGAAACGTATAGAACGATATATTAATCCCCGGTGTCTGGTTTTAAGTAGTGGGCCTAAAATAGACAAAATAAATGCAGTTGCCATTGCATTTTGCTCACTTTTACTTACCATGCCTCTTCCAATACCTTTAACAGATTTTTTACCTGCTTACAGCATAGTATTTCTGGCTTTGGGTTCATTAGAATGTGACGGCTATCTCATATTAACTGGATATGGCCTTCTAATCATTACTACTGCATATTTCATTCTAACAGGATTATTAGGATTAGAAGTCATTTTATCAGTTTTTTCATTTCTTAATTAGTGCTGAATGATTAGACTAATGAATTTAAACTGACTAATAAATTAAAATCTTGAAGATTTGAATAATAATAATAATAATAATAATATGGGTAGAATAATACTATATAGGTTATAACAACTACCTAAACGCCAGGAATAATGCAATTATTCCAATTATCGCGCAGAAACTAGCTGCCAGATATCCAGATGTCTTTCTACTTTCAGGAAGTTTATTTGAAGTATATATAAGAAGTGCTGCTACAATCAAAAGTGCCAAACCGCCTAAAGTAAAAAATATGTCCATTATGATGCCTCCTTAGTGAAAAACATATATGCATTTTTAATTAGGATATTATTTAAAATAATTGAAATTATTTTTTGAATATGATTTTTAAAGAGTCTGAATTCTGAAATAAAAACAGTGAAATTCAAAATAAGTTTTAAAATTTGTTTAAAATAATTATAAAAATCCATAATGAGTTAATATTAATATTAAATCCATATATTCTATCAAAAAAGTAAATTAAAAATTATAAAGGTTTTAAATAAATATTACACAAATAAAACATTTTATTCATAGGCCCCTGGACCGATAAGTATAAATATGAAGTCCATTAAACATTGAGATTGCCCTATTTAAAGGGCAGTTTTTACCAAAAACCCGTATAGTCCCGTAGGGTAGTGGTAATCCTTCTGGTCTTTGGAACCGGAGACGGCGGTTCGACTCCGCTCGGGACTATCACTATTATAACTTATTTGAGAATATTTGAATATAATTTTATTAAATTCCTAGAATTATTAAATTCCAAGAATTAATTCATTTTATTAGTTATATACTATTTTTTGATTTATTTATTAAATCCCAAATATATTCAATTTATCGCGTTTTTAATCATCTATTTGTTTATTATGCAATAATCTCCAATAAATTCCATATAGAAATTTAAATTTATAATAAATTTTTAAATTAAATCAATTAATCTTAATCGTTTTTAAATTTATTTAAACTATAATAATCAATTTTACTATGATCATGAAGGAAATTATTATAGAATTATAATTCATAGATTTATAAATTTAAATATTTAGGCCAATTCTTCCAGGTTGATTTTATGGAAAATTTACTCATTGTAGGAATTAATACCAGACCCCTGACAAATTCTGCATTTCAGTTAGGTTACAAGATATATTCTGCAAGTTATTTTTGCACATCAGATTTTGATTCATACCATCATAAAAAGTGCATCTTAAAGGAAAAACCTTATTATTCTTGTGGATTCTTCCAAGAATTATATAGGCCACACGAACTGGAAGAATTATGTCTGGATTGGATAGATGAAATGGATTATATTATACCATATACTGGAGTTTCACCGCAAAAATTCCCCTCGTCCAAGATTTTAGGAAATAAAAATGTTGAATCGGTTGAAAATAAATTTAAACTTTATAAAACTCTTAAAAAGAGTTTTAATGTTCCAGAAACATTTTTATTATCGTCCCTAAAAGAGGCTTGTGAAATACAAACCCAGAATCCAGAAAAAGAATATATGGTAAAACCATTATATGGCTCTGGAGGTTACGGTATTTTTAATTTAAGGTCTAAGCTTAAATTTAACGCATTTAAATCTATTGAAGATGAAAATGATTATTTAGAAGGCCTTGTAAGTGAAAATTTTATATTACAGGAATACCTACCCGGGGAAAATGTAAGTTCTTCTGTTATCTCCACCATGAAAGAAGCAAAATCCATAATCAGCAGCTCCCAAATTACCGGTGCTGAAGAATCAGATGAAAAATTTATTTATTGTGGAAATCTCACTCCCCTACCCGGAAATGATTCCGAAATAAAAAAAACTGCTGAAGATATCATTAAAAAGCTTCATTTAATTGGATCCAATGGAGTAGACCTGATAATAAATGAAGGGGAAATTAATGTAATTGAAGTTAATCCCCGTTTCCAGGGAACTTTTGAGTGTGCAGAATCATCTCTAGGTATAAATATGATAGATGCCCACATTAAAGCTTGCCAGGGCGAGTTAATTGAAACTCCTATTATTCAGAAATACTGTGTAAAGAAGATACTTTATGCTCCGGAGAGGTCTTTAATCGGTAAAATAAACCTTCCAGGAGTATATGACATTCCCCTGGAAAATACAATTATTGAAAAGGGAGAACCTGTCGTAACAGTGCTTGGTTCTGGAACAGTCCCAAATAAAGCTTTTTTTGAGGCCAATAATCTTATTGAAAAAGTTAGAAAACTAATGAGACCATATAACTTGTAATTTTAATTAAATTATGTGTAAAAGGCGTAAGATAAATACAATAGTTCCAACCACAATCAAAATTGTAGTTAAAATCATTGCTCCACTTATGAAAAGGAAATATTTTGCTCTTTTGTCTGGATCTTTAAGATATTCTTTTATTGGGTCTTTGCTCACTGTTAATCAACTCACTGAAATACTGTTTAATTAATTGATAAGAAAAATTCAAATCCATCTTATATTACATATATTAAACCGTATATAATCAAGAATTTTTATCATTATACTTAGTTTATATTGTACTTTAGTCGAGATATATTTATTTTATTTAATGTTTTTTTAATTTATTAAATTGATCATCCCGATTTTTCAAGTTCTATATAAAATAAATTAGCAATTAATCATCTAACTAAAAACATGTATTGAGTAGTAGTTGGAAGTTTTTTTCTTAGAATCTGGATTTCAGGTCGGTAAATAAACATTTCACCACTTTCATCTTCTTTCTCTAGAATTAAACTTACAATTTTGGTTTCCAGATTACCTGATATCCTCGCCCCGGAAGTCATGGATTCTATCTCAATATAAATTGGTAATTTTAATTTTATATGATCCGGGGTGGGGATTAAATTAGATAATTCCTTCAACTCGGCCCTCTTAAAACGGTGTCGGTTTCCATCAGCACCTACCACATGAGGCCGCTCTTCTTGTAGTAAATCTCCAAGATTCTTTCTTTGGCGAGGAATATGTCTGTTCAAGCTAAAAATTTGTTTTTTCAAAAGTTTATCTGACCTATCTGGACTCATGTATTATATTATGTTTTATTAGATTAATTAATTTTATATGTCATTAAACCTAAATCTATGCATGGTGGAACTGTGGAAATTGACATAGAACAGTGCAGGGAGAATGACAAGATTAAAAAAATAATTAGCACTAGCAATCTCCCTATAAAATACATGAAAATTCTTTTAAGACTTTCTGATTCCATTTATTTGAATGCCTTAAATTATAATATTTTAATTGAAAATATAAAGGTTTCAATAATATTAATATCCTCAAAACCCCAAAATAAAACAGGTCACTTTAATACCACTTCTCTTACAAATGTTTTATATAAATTAAGAGAAATGGAGCGGGAAAATGAGGAAATTACAACCGCGTGTGAAGTCAGAGATGAATTATTTCATCTTGTGATTAATATCAATATTTAATAGAAAATAGGGCATCAGTTAAATAGTTTTCACCCCATAAATCATGATTGAACTTATTAATGGATTAATGGATTGGAATTATGGATATTTAATACATCTTAATTATTACAACTATATTTATAGTAACTTCGTTGGGGGATTTAATGGATATTGATGATTATCAAAAAATCATTACTGATTTAATAGATTTTGAAATAGAAATGTCTTCTATTGCAGAATCAAGAAAAACACTTTTAAAACTTCAAGAAAAAAGAGAAATTTTGTTGAAGATGAAAGAACAGGTTAATAAAGATATAAGATCTGTTGAAGTTAATTATTTAAGCATGAGAACTTCAATTAGAAAGGAATTTTCTCCCGAAAATGCGGACAATTCTAGAAGAAAGAAATTTCTTAAAGGAAATAATTCTCCAGCTCGAATGAGAGCAAAAGCCATGAAAAAGCTTGAATCTGATAGAAAAGGTAGAATTGAATCTTATAAAGACATGAAATTAACTATTGAAGATTTAGTGGAGCAAATAGAAGAAGTTATGGTAGATGTCTATGGATCAATGAAATCTTTTCTGGGAAACACAGAATATTAATTCTTAGAAAAAAATTATTTTTTAGTATTTAATAAATACATTTTAGTGGTAAATAAGCTATTAATTAATTATTAAGCATAAATAATTTAAGCTAGTTAATTTTAAAGGAATTTTTTGATTTAATATCTATTTTAATTAAAATTTATATAATTAATATTATATTTAGCTGAAAAAATAATCATCGAAAATAAACTTTTAAAAAAAATAGGAGACTTAAGGAGAAGGGTGGGTTAATTCCACCGGTAAAAGAATAATTACTCCAATAAGATCGTCCTTTTTAATAGATCCATCAACTGCGGCAACAAACATGGCATGATCAACATGTCTATCCATGCTTATAGGTAGAGGGGTTTCCTCGCCAACTGCCAGAGCATGTCCCTGTCGATTAGAGGCGTAGGCAGAAAGGAAAAAGATATAATTAGCCGGAATGTGAATCTTCTTAATTTTCAAAGGTATAGATTCACCAGCTTTAAAATCAACTTCATCTTCTGAAATAATAGCCCTTAGATCTCCAGAGATATTGCCGATTTTAAAATCTACCAATTCATCATTATATTCCTTCATTTCTTTTTTGACTTCACCTAAACGGGTTAGTATTCTAACCATTACTCCATCTCCATGGATTTTTTAATCATTTTCAATCGCACGAAGTTTTCCCTTTCCATCTCTTCGAGTCTCATTTCAATATATTTAACTGTGTTTTTAAGTCTTGGAATTATAATGTGTTCCAAAGCGTTAACACGACGTTTAGTAGACTCGATCTCACCGGCCAGGAGAATAATGGTTTTTTCTATTTCTCCCAGTTCAATGATGAGGGCAATGGACTCTTCGAACTTTTTAGCAGCTTCATCAAGTTTAACTGATGTATCCACAAAACCGTATCCTCGCTCCACCACAGTTCTCTCAGGAGAAGTAGTAGAATCTACAACAGGAACTACTACGCCCATAATACTTCGGGAGTCGATATCCACTTCAATGGACTCTTTTACAGATAGCGCTGCTTTATTAACTGATAAATCACCCATAATAACCTGAGCTGCAGTTAAATCTTCGAAAGCTTCATTCAGCTTTTCTTCCACATTTTCACGGGATCCTTTTACCCGTTCTAATATGTTAAAGAACTCCATAATCAGGGCGTTTCGCTTTTCTTTTAAAAGACTGTATCCTTTAACAGCAAGTTTTTCCCTATCTTTAAGCTTAAGGAGCTCCATACGGGTTGGGTTAATCCCTTCAATCATTTCTTGTGCCATTTTATCCCTCTATAAAAATAGAAAAGGGGTTATTCGTTGTCAGGAAGGTATTTAGGTATATGTTCTTCCCGAACCCTTTTAAGTTCTGCACGAGGCAATAGACTTAGAAGTGCCCATCCTAAATCAAGAGTTTCCTGAATAGAACGGTCTTCATCCCTAGTTTGAGTAATAAATTGTTTTTCAAATTCATCAGCAAATTTCAAGAACTTTTGATCTCTTTCAGTAAGAGCTTCTTCACCTACTACCGCCATTAAATCTCTTAAATCACGGCCTTCTGCATAAGCAGAGTAAAGCTGATCAGATACACCACTGTGATCTTCACGAGTTTGGCCTTCACCAATACCCCCACTCATTAATCGAGATAGGGATGGAAGTACGTCTACTGGAGGGTAAATACCTTTTCTGTGGAGTTCTCTGGAGAGTACTATCTGACCTTCAGTAATATAACCAGTCAGGTCAGGAATAGGGTGAGTAATATCGTCTTGAGGCATTACCAAAATAGGCATCTGAGTAATGGAACCTTCTTTACCGACAATTCGGCCTGCCCGTTCATACAAACTGGATAAATCAGTGTACATGTAACCAGGGTAACCTCTTCGTCCAGGTACTTCTTCACGAGCAGCTGAAATTTCCCTTAGAGCTTCACAGTAGTTGGTTAAATCAGTTAAAATAACCAGTACGTGCATATCATGCTCAAAAGCCAGGTATTCAGCTGTAGTTAAAGCCATACGAGGAGTAATGATCCTTTCAATAGCAGGGTCGTCTGCTAAGTTCATGAAAACAGTTACTCTTTCTAATGCACCAGTTTGTTCGAAATCCCTCATGAAGTAGTTTGCTTCTTCGTGAGTAATACCCATTGCAGCAAATATTACGGCAAAATCACTACCTTCAGCTTCTTTAGCCAGTACCTTAGCTTGCCTGGCGATTTGAGCAGCCAGTGCATTGTGAGGTAAACCTGATCCAGAGAAGATAGGTAGTTTTTGTCCTCTTACCAGGGTGTTCATTCCGTCAATGGTGGATATACCAGTTTCAATAAATTCTGCAGGGAATTCCCTGGCAGAAGGGTTCATTGGGCTACCATTGATGTCCAGTTCTTTTTCAGGTATGATTTCTGGTCCACCATCAATTGGTTTACCCGTACCATCAAAGATACGACCCATCATATCTTGAGAAACCCCAATTTTAGCAGTTTCACCGGTGAATCTGATTTTAGTAGTAGAGGTGTTAAGGTCACTGGTACCTTCAAAAACCTGAACAACAGCTAGATCTTCTCTAACTTCCAGAACCTGGCCTCTCCTGTGTTCACCATTTGGTGTTTCAATTTCCACGATTTCACTGTAAGCTACGCCTTCTACACCTTCAACTATCATTAAAGGACCGGCCACTTCAGTAACTGTGGTGTATTCCCTTGTTTTGATGTTTACGTTCATTTTTACACCTCAGCACATTGTTTGACAATTTCATCCTGGATTCCCTTTACTGCAGCTTCAAATTCATCTTCGGCGATGTATTTCATACGCCCGATTTCCTCTTTAACTGGTAAGTTAATGATGTCTGCAGAAGGTGCACCTCTTTCCAGAGCAGCAGTTGCCTGATTCTGGTACATGACAATTGTTTTGAGCATTTGGAATTGTTTTGCAGGGGAACAGTATGTATCCACTTCGTGGTATGCGTTCTGCTGCAAGAAATCTTCCCTAATCATACGGCTGGTTTCTAAAGTAATTCTTTCCCGGTCAGGTAAAGCATCTGGACCAACCAGTTGCACAATTTCCTGTAGTTCAGATTCTTTCTGGAGCAGTACCATTGCTTGATCCCTGGTTGCTCTCCATTCATCACCTACACTTCCAGCCCACCAACCCTGTACGCTATCCACATAAAGGGAGTAACTTTGTAGCCAGTCAATGGAAGGGAAGTGACGTTTATCTGCTAGAGATGCATCCAGTGCCCAGAACACTTTACATATACGTAGGGTGTTTTGAGTAACTGGTTCAGAAAGGTCTCCACCAGGTGGAGATACAGCACCAACAACAGAAACAGAAGATATTTTCTCTTCAGTTCCCACTGTAGTAACTCGTCCAGCCCGTTCATAGAATTGAGCTAATCTGGAAGCAAGATATGCAGGATATCCTTCTTCACCAGGCATTTCTTCTAGTCGTCCAGAAATCTCCCTCATTGCTTCTGCCCATCGGGATGTTGAATCAGCCATTAGAGCTACATCGTAACCTTGATCACGGAAATATTCTGCAATAGTGATTCCAGTGTATACACAAGCTTCCCTTGCAGCCACAGGCATGTTAGAGGTGTTAGCGATTAGAACCGTTCGGTCCATGAGTGGTTTACCAGTTTTTGGGTCTTCCAGTTCTGGGAACTCTTTAAGTACCTCAGTCATCTCATTACCACGTTCACCGCATCCTACATAAACAACTATGTCTGCATCGGCCCATTTAGCCAGTTGCTGCTGAGTAACTGTTTTACCGGATCCAAATGGACCAGGAATAGCAGCTGTTCCACCCTTGGCAACTGGGAAAAAGGTATCCTGTGCTCTTTGACCAGTTACTAGAGGTATGTCTGGGTCGAGTTTGGATTTGTATGGTCGTCCTTTTCTTACAGGCCATTTTTGCATCATTTGAACTTTTTCAGTTCCATTAGAGGTTTCTACTTCTGCAATATCTTCTACTACTGTGTATTCCCCTTCAGCAACAATGCTTTTTAAAGTTCCTGCCATGGTTGGAGGAACTAAAATCTTTTGAACAACTGCAGATGTTTCCTGTACTTCACCCAGGACATCTCCACCTTGAAGTTTCTGACCAGCTTTGGCCAGTGGTTTAAAGGTCCATTTTTTGTCCTTTGGTAATGATGGAACATCTACCCCTCTTTCGATGTAATCTCCAGTAAGAGCTTTAATAGTCTCCAGAGGTCTTTGGATACCATCAAAAATAGATCCAATGATACCTGGACCTAATTCTACAGATAAAGGTCCTCCAGTACTTTCCACCATTTCACCAGGCTTTAGGCCGGCAGTTTCTTCGTAAACCTGAATGGTTGCTGTGTCTCCTTCAAGCTCAATGATTTCTCCAATAAGCTTGTCGTCACCCACTTTAACCATTTCATACATTTGGGTTCCTCTCATCCCGTCTGCGACGATAACAGGACCCGCGATTTTAATAATTTTTCCTTCAGTAATCATTTTACCATCTCAACCCCAATAACTCTTTTAATCAGATCCCTCATCGGGTCGACAGCCCTATCAGACGGGCCAGATTTATCTGGAATTTCTATTATCATAGGTAATGCACTTGATTTAGTAAATCTTTCAATGAAATCTCTTATTTCATCACCAATTTTTTCAGTAATTATGATAATGGAAACTTTCTTTCCTTTTATGAGATTTTCCAGAGTTTCTTCTGCTTCTTGTGACGTTTCAACAACGTAACCTTCTTTAACGCCTCCTAATCTGAAGCCGGTTACGGTATCTGCATCTGCAACCACAGCAATGGACGATTTCATATTAACATCTCCTTAATCATAGAAACTGGGAAATTATCTTCCCGTTTACCACGGGCAATAACTTTTAGATTCCTTACTTCATTCTCTTTTCGATTTAGGAATCCAATCATTGGGCCTGCGCCAAATGGCTTTTTAACTGCAAAGTTTCTTGCCATTTTTGTAAGGTAAGCGTCTAAATCCTTTTCGAAAGCAGCTATGGAACCAGTCTGATTGTATTTATTTAATGCTTCAGAAAGGATAGGGGAATAATCCGTACCTTCCATGGAGCTTACAACCGCTGCTACATCTTCAGCTTCCATTAAGTCTTTAAGTTTCCAATCTCTAATTTGATAACCATTAGTAATCATGTAAGGGCTGATGTCATCGTATTTTAAACCATCCACCTTAGCTCTTAAGATTATCTTTAAATTGGTTACATCAACTTGAGATCCAATATATGTGTGAATTAAACTACTATTATCATCAGCTGGATTAGCAGAAGCCTTTAATAAATTCTCAAGATAGTATTTATCAAGAGCAGCTTCTAATGGAAGAACCATTTGAGAACTTTCATAAGCTGGAAGAGCATCTTCCAAAATTTGAGCGTAATCAGTGCCTTCCAGACCGGTGATAATATCAGTAATATTATTTACTTCAGATAATCTTCCTAAATCTTCTTTAAGATCTCCAAATGGAATTAATAATTCCATAGTCTTTTCAGAGTCTAAACCAACTTCTTTAGCAGTTATCAAACTTTTAATGTTTCTGATATCCCATTTTTTAAGTAATGCTCGGAAAACATCCCTTATATCACCAGGTGCGATTCTAGCAACTAAATCATAAGTTTCTGCCAGCTGGGAGTCGAGTGCCTTTTCCAGAGGATATTGATCCACATATTTAGCATATTCTGGGAATCCCCGAAGGTAATTTTGGACTTCATCCACATTATCAGATTCTATTATTTCAGTAATCTGTTTTTCAGAGAATAATCGTCCAACCCGGGCCCTAACTCTGGCATTGGGATAAGCATATGGAAACATATCCAGGAGAGGTCTAATAGTAGCTATTACAACAATAGCTCCTATAATGAAAAAACCAAGAAGTAGTATTCCAATAAAAGCATCTACAGAGGGGAAACCTAGTGCAGTTACAATTGCAGTTATGTTTTCAGCCATACTGTATCTCCCCTAATTAATTAAATAGAACTTTGGCAACCTCTGAACGTAGAGATTTCTTAAACCTTGACAATCTAGACTCTATTGTGTTATTAACCTCAATTTCTCCATTTTTGGTTTTAACAACTGCCCCACCAAGGGTATTGATGCTTTCTCCAATTTCTAGAGTGGTTTTAATACCAGTTTGGGTTTCAACGTCCTTTGCAATAGTTTCGATCGAGTCCTTTATTTTATCAACATCTTCAGCCTTAAGATGCAAAACCACTTCACCGCCACCAACTTCTAAAGTTGCTTCTTTGACGATTTCAATCAGTGAATTTTTGTATTCTTCAGAAGAAGAAAATGCAATTTTTTTGAGTTCTTCTTCTGCAGTTTTAAATGCATCTTCAATAACTTCTTCTCTTGCCTCCAATTCTGCCCGACGAGCATTCATTTTTGCTTCTGAGATTAATTGCTGATATTTCATGCTGGACTGTTTATTAGCATCGTCCAGCCTTCTTTCCTTTTCAGCCTGGGCCTTTTTCTGGCCTTCTTCTAGAACCACTTCAGATTCTTTCTGGGCTTCCTGGATAACAACATCAGCTTTACTCTGAGCGTCGGACAATATGCTGGAGACAATTTTATCTGCCCCGGAGCTCATTTTAATTGTCCTCCTATCCTAAGATTCCGCCGAATACCATAAGCAGGATAGCAATCAAGAACCCGTAAATAGCCTGAGTTTCTGGTAGAGCAGAGAAAATAATACCACGAGCAAACATGTCTTCATCTTCAACTACAGCACCAACAGATGATGCGGCAGTGATACCTTGACCCATACCGGAACCAAGACCAGCAAATCCTATAGCTGCACCGGCACCAATGGCTACTAAACCAGCAGTTACGCTTAATGGTTCTCCTCCACCTAATAATCCTGAGAATACCAGTAACAGAATAGCAATCAAAAACCCGTAAATAGCCTGAGTTTCTGGTAATGCAGAGAAAATAATACCACGAGCAAACATGTCGTTATCTTCTGCAACTGCACCTACACTTCCTGCTGCTGCTATACCCTGTCCTAATCCTGATCCTAAACCAGCAAATCCTACGGCCACACCGGCACCTATTGCTGCTAAAGCTGTTCCTAAAGCTACTTCAACCATATTTTTTACCTCCTTATTTTCGTGAAACTTCTTTCAGCGCGAAAAGCTTCAAATTTATTTTTACCACCCAAATAGAATTGGGAAAAGAATTCTACATAATGTAAACGCAATGAATTAATAAATGCACCTAAACTCTGGAAAGCAAGGTTTGCTATGTGTCCTCCAATGAACACTATTGGAGCCAGTATGATTCCAATAACAGGTAGCATTTCATAACTTAATCCAGTTAAAATGTTAACTGTGAAAGCTATTCCCCCTGTGGAAAGACACAGTGCTAGGAGACGGGCATAAGATAATACTGTACCCAAAAACCCGGAAATATCCAGTAATCCGAATAGGCCATTAAAGTAGATAAGCATTAATAATGCTAATACGATTAATGGTGCTCCTATAAGGCCTCCAAATACATACAAAACAATACCTGCTTCTAAAATAATCCATACTATCTGGTTTCCCAGAGCTTCTTTGGTATCACCCATTCTTATGTTATTTATGGCACCAATAATCAGACCCATATTGATATGTATAAGTCCTACAATTAAGGCAAATATCAGAATGTTCTGCGGGTTAACAAATGCATCAATTGCTGCTATAGTAGTAGGGAGCGGTGCACCATCCAGGAACCATCTTGGGAATAAATCTCCCATGAAACCATTGGTAACCATTCCCAGAATGAATGCCCATACACCACATGCAATTAAAATGATTCCAAAGTTTTTCATAAATGGATTAACCTTACCCAGTCCTCGGTAAAGCACCAATCCAAGTAAAGCATCTATAATACCATAAGCGGCATCTGTAAGACAGAAACCGAAGAAAAATGGAAATATTATGGCCATCAATATAGTGGGGTCAATTTCATTGTATTTTAAAGGAGAATACATCTCCACAAAAGTCTCGTAAGGTTTAGCAAAACGAGGGTTATCCTGCTTAACAGGTACCTCATCAGCATCAGGTTCTTCTGATTCAATCACAGAATGTCCATCAGTTGATTTTTCTATAGCCTCTAAGGCTTTATCTTGCTGTTTTTCTGAAACCCATGCTTCAAACATTACGGTTTTATCTGTCTCACCAAAAGAGGCAAATACTTCATTTCTTTGTTTTTCAATTTCCAGTTCTTCTTTTAAAACTAGAAGCTCATCTTCCCACTTAGAGGCTACTTTCTGTAATTCAACAGTAACAGATTCTCTTTCTTGGGATATTGATTCTAACCTTGATTTAGAACTGTTAATAATATCTTTTGGATTGCCAGATAAGCCAGAAATTTCGAATTTTTCAAATTCTGCTCTTCTTAGAATTCCAGATATTTCTTCAGCATATTTTTTTAAGGTAATTATAATAAGAGTTTTCTCTGTTTTGGCATCTTCATCTGCTTCTAAAATAACTAATTCATCAGTAACATTAGCAGATTCTTCCTGGAGCTTAGCATAATTTTCCAGAGAAATTTTACCTGCCATTACAGAAACATAGTCAGAACTTTGCAGTTCTGAAAAATCCACATCAAAATTAATTAGCTTTTCAGAAACATTAAGTGCCGCTTCGATCTCATTTTTTTCAGTATCAAGAGCAGCGAGCTTATTTTCTATAACCTTAGTAAGCGACTCCACCTGGCTTAAAACTGATTCTGCCTTGGAAATAATTCCTTCTGAATCAAGTTCTTCAATTTCTCTCTTATCAAAAATAGGAGGATTAATAAATCCTTTAACGGTTTCTAGCATGCTTTTTTCAGGAGCTACTGTTCCTAAAAAATCGGCGATACCCGTAGTTTTCATTAAAAGAGAGGCTATTTTACCAGTTTGAGGGGTTGCTTTAGAAGGTTTTAGAATTTGAGCCCATTCTGCGTCTTGCTGAATACGTTCAGATATATCATGAATCTGTACGATTCCTTCCTCGTGCAGCGAGCGCACGGTGGAATCAGCGTACTGATTCAATGTTATTATTTTTAATTTACGCATCCTTGCTGGCAAGAACATGGTACTCACACACTACAAAACACTTTTAACAATAATATTTGCCGCCTCGGCAACATTGCCCGCAGACTGTGTTTTAATTTTTTCCACGTCTGTTTGAGCACGATTAGATATGTGGACGGCTTCTTTCTTCGCATTTGTTTCTGCATCAGAAATAATAGTCTCAGATTGTGCCTGAGCTTCTTTTTTGGCCGTTTCCATCATTTCCATGGATTTTGCCTTGGCTTCATCGATCATTTCAGATGATTTTACTTTTGAATCTTCTATTAGCTTATCAGCATCGTTTTCAGCTTTCTTTATCGTAGTAATAGCTTCCGATATCGTTATCATTTGAACCACCATGGTATAGCAAAGTCTATTTGCAGATATATTTATCTTTTACTATTTAATTTTCTCAATTAATTCACTCAATAAAATAGGGATATCTCAAAATTTCTTTTATCACTTCTTGGAATTTTTTTATAATGAATATGAATTGAAATCTTGTGAAATTTATATTGGAATTATATAAAAGGGAGTTATATAAGATTTTATAAAATAATTTTTTTTTATAAAATAATTTTTATAAAAGATTTTAGAGGTTATCAGATTCCCGCAATGTAAATATATTTATTTAGGAATTATTTTAGAAATCATTGATTTTTTTTAATGGAGGTTTTATTGAATTTAGTTCATATCATGACATTAATTGATAATACTAGAATTGAGGTAATATGCAAATTAAAAAGTCTTTTTTAATTCATGTATGTAAGAAATCTTCCTTTCTTCCATGCCATCATAATATATTTCTTCCATATCAAAGAATTTTCTAAAATCAGGTTCTCGCACCTTTTCTTCATAAACATGTGATATTAATCCCGGAAGCCTACCTATCATGAATATTCCAGTACCGGTCCTCCAGTCAAAACCCATATCAGAGAGTATACCAGCATTGGCTCCATCAATATTCATTTTAATATCTTTCATTTCTAATAGTATTTCCTGAACGGCCAGGGCCAGTCTAGTGTGAGGACCTATACACCCATGCTTTTTAGCCATTTCAATTAAACGAGCCGCACGAGGATCTTCACTATGATATCTATGGCCAAACCCGGGTATTTTAGAACCATTTTTTAAATAATCATCCACAAAATTTTTGGCGTTGGTAAAAATATCTTCTTCCAGATCAGATCTTTGAATAAATTCTTGTAAAGATTTCATGGATCTTTCAATAGCCCCTGCATGATTTTTTCCAAAAGCTAAAAGTCCACCAGCAATACAAGCATGAACTGGTGAACCAGCCGAAGCAATCATCCTTGCAGCCTGAGTACTGGGTGGAGTTACTCCATGATCACAAAATGAAACTAATACTGAACCCAACATCTTAGACTCTTTTTTAGACGGCATTTCACCTTTTATAAGCAAATAAACCATCTCTGAAAAAGATACATTGCCAATTAAATCTTCCTGGGAATATCCTCTGGTTATTATACGATTAGGTTCCACCTTTGTTATGGAAGTTCTCCATTTTGGGTTGCTTACCTTGAAAACGTTCTCTAGTGACTCTCTTCCTATTGCCATGATTACCACTCACCTGTGGCGAATATCGTTATAATCCGCGTTTTTTGGTCTTTTTGAAAGTTAATGATGATAATAGTGGAATGCTGATTATATCATGAATAATCCAAATGCCCCAAATCATTATTTGATTAATTATTTAATATTTTAAGTTTACATAAATAGGTATAAAGGCAAAACAATAGTCCTTAATCAATTATTATGATTTAAAGAAATATTATTAGTATTAATTTGAAATTAACTTAATTATTTAACTTAAATCTCTATCAAAGCCCTTCTTGGTTCTACACAGCAACAAGGACGCATGGAAACAATTCTAACCCCACTTGCTCTTTGAGGCCCTATATTAACAAAAGACCCTAAAGCTGTGGAATTTCCCCCCAAGCTCAGCGGACCAACCATTTCCTTATTAATAGTCGATGTAATGTATTTTTCAAGTTCAGACTGTTTATTTAAGTCTCCATAAGCCATCGCTTTAATCATTAAGGAAGTAGCTTCAAAATGAGTCCTACCAATACCCACTGCCGGAATACATGGAGTGCACCCCAACATTGGAACCTCTGATTTGAACCATGTTACAACTTCCTCAAATACTTTTCTATTATCACGCTTATGGAAAACTCTATAAGTACTGGCCCTTATTTCAGGACCACCACCCAGCATCAAAATATGTATTTTAGTGCTTTTTCCAGGAATAGAATCAATTAAAAAGCCTGGAGAAGTGAGCTTCCCTGGATCTTCAAAAAGACCTTGGCTCTGTTCTATACGTTGTATACTATCTCCTATTACCGCCATGGGCCTTGCCGGTAGCTCTTGTAGGCCCAGTTCAATCCCAGATTTAATATCATTATAAAAACCTGCTGGAATAAAAGAATTGTCTCCCACTTCTATCAGAACATGAGGTATGCCTGTATCATCACACAATGGCCTTTTTTCTCTTTTAGCAATTTCTGCATTCTCCATAAGAATATTTAAAACCCATGCTGCATTTTCATTGGTTTCTTGAGAAAGAGCTCTTTTATAAGCATCCAGCTGGTCCTTTCGATAAGTAGTGCTGGCTTCAATGACTGCATCTCTCACTTCTTTAATCAATTCCATGTAATCGGTTCCTAAAAAATTATAAAATAGCGCTGTCGGTTTATTTTTATTAAATTATATTAGTTATTTATCCCTCGGCTTTAATTAAACTTTTAAATACTTTTAAAATACTTTATCCGGATTTGATTACTTCAAAACTGGAATGGCCAGATCAGATGGGCCTTTACCAGACATTTTTGCTTCAGAGTAATATCTTAAAATCATAGATTGCACCAGAAACACCTGTCTAATTCTTTCTCGGGCCTGGGCCTCAGTAGTGTCCCATCCATGATGGCCAGCCACCGCACCTCCCGTTTTAAGATATACTGGGGAAACTGCTCTAATAATATCTGGAACTTCGTAATGACGTATGAAACCTCCGGAAGACTTGGGGTTTTCCGTGTGGACATCAATAGAAATATCTATGGCCTCACGCAGAGATGCTAACATTGGAATTTGAAGGTCCCGGACAGGATTGAATGAATCAGCCCCAATTTCTTCTAAAAGTCTAGCAGAAGCAGGATTACCATGGCCAGTGTGTGCAGATATCTTAAAGTGAACATCCCGTGGAATTTCTCCCTCTTTTCTCATCTGATTAAGGGCCCATAGAAGCCCCTCATCATAAACTACAATTCCCCTAACTCCCATAGAAATAGCCCGTTTTACATCTTCAATGGCATATAAAAGGTTGTTATAACCTCTTAATCTATATCCAATTCTGGCCCCTTCCTTGGTCTGTGCTGAAGCACTGGTGTCATATGCTGCACGAGGTCCCACACTTAAAAAAAGTTCAAGTTTGGCTTCACGTGCAAGATCAGTCATTTCCTCAATTTCAGAATCAGTTAAAAGCATGATTCCCTTAGTCTGAGTCACTCTATGTACCAGAACATTAAATTCTTCCATGGCTTCAAGTAATGATCCCATGGCCCCTGGTTTTTGAATTCCAGGCACTTCAAACCTGTACTGGGCACCGTCTTCAAATCTTTTTTTTGATTCGAAAGAATTATCAATATCTCCCGTTATGTTCAGTTTTTCTAAAAAATTCTTGGTATCCTTCATCTGTCCACCTCCATTCTTTTATATCCAATTAAATGATGATAATTAAGTATTAACATTATGAATTATAACATTATGATAAAACCTGAATCTAAAAGTATATTTTTATCAGAAACAGTACCATTCATATCAGATTAAATAGAAATTTTGTAATTAGGAAATTGGATTTTTGATTATATATTATATAAAATATTTGGTTGTAATAATCCTCTTAATAGTTCATCACATGTTCATCATATACTTGAAATGATTAAAACCTCTTTAAAAAGTTTGATGCCGATTTAAACGATTTTTAAAGTATTATTCATTAAAATATGATTCAAAAATATTAGATAATTAATAATCAATATATTAATGAATTACTTATTTATTCTTAAGGACTTTCATAAAACTATTTACCCTTTTTAATTCCATTACATTAATTAAATCTAAATTAAAAGGATCTAATTCAGAATTTAAAGATAAAAATTTATTAATAATCTCTTTTTTAGTAAATGGATTTTCGGGTTCTCCTTTGGGCAAAAATGTGATTTTTTCAAAGGTTTTTTGATCATTAAAATCATTTATTTCGATTAAAACCTTTGATGGCCGTTTTTGAGGTTGTAGACAATCCAGATCTTTATTAATTTCAATCGAAACTTTCTTAGCAGTTTCCAAAATCTCCATTTTAAATTGAGAGTTATTTTCAAATTCTTCAATATTTTCCAGTATGAGTTCTCCCTTATTTAGTGCAATAGCCAAACTAATAGGTAAGCTCTGACGAATGGATTCAATGGAAGATGGACAATAATTATCATGTTCCGCCGCTGTTTTATAGGTTTGAACCGTTATTTTTTTGATTTTTTGATTTTCAATAGATTGGATATTTAATTCATTCAAAATATCTACTGCAGAGTCAATGGTAGAATGTAGATGCCTGCAAACAGGATATTTTTTAAAATAAACAGTTAATAATATGGAATTGTCCTAAATCTGATTTAATCTGATTTTCTATTTCAGTAGAATTTTCAAAAACTTTTTTCCCACACATGGCCTTTAAAAATCCTTCATTACCCTCCACTATGCTTGCGGCACCAGTGAAGCCCTTTTGTGAAAGAATAGCAGAAATCATCCCGGACTGAACTGCCCTACCGGCGTGAAGGTGTTTGCCCATAGTACCTGCATGATCTGATTCAAGTAGACCAGCGGCCTGAGTTCCAGCGAGACCTAAAGCATTGACAGTTTCTTTAAAATCTAAATTCATTATTTTACTTGATGCAGCAGCAGCAGCAAAGCTTCCTATGCTTCCTGTACTGTGAAAACCATGATTTCTATGTGAAGGGTTTATTCCTTTTCCCAATGCTATGGCCACCTCATATCCCACTACTATTGCTTCTAAAAATTCTTTTCCACTTTTATCCCTTTCTTCTGCTAGGGAAAGGGCCGCTGGAATCACAGTACATCCTGGATGGAGCTGAGCTAAACTGTGCCCATCATCCAGATCCAGACAATGGGAGGAAATTCCATTTAAAAAACCGGCACTCAAGGCATCCCCCATGCCATGGCCAATTATGGTTGAATTAAATTGAAAATTAGGATTTTTATAAGGATTAAAAACTTCAAAAGCAATTAAACTACTTTTTTCTTTAGAACCTCGAAGAGAAACTCCTAAAAAATCCAGAAAACATAACTTGGCCTTTTCTATTGCAGAATCCGGTATGTCTTCATATTTTAAGGAAACAATAAAATTTGCTAGTTCTTCAGTAATCATTGATTTAGGTAACTGAGTGAGTAGATATAATTTTTACTATATTTTCTTCTAGTTTTTGAGAATTATTAGTGAAAGATAAATAAGAAAGAAAGAAGAAAAAAAGAAAATATTTAAAATGATTTTATTATTTAATATTTTTAATAATTAATTAGTTATGCTAATGATTAAAAAATTAAATAAATATTCTTAGAAATTAATAAATAAGATCATGAGATTTTTTAGCCATTCGGATTAATTGTTTAGATAAATGACGTCGGGCAGAAGGTGGAACTTCGTAGAATCCCCTATCAATATCTCTTGGAATTTCAATTCGTATTTTTTGACCATCTCTTAGTTTATTGCTACATTTAGGGCATTTAAATCCTTTATCCATGCCTGCGGATTTCATTCTCTTCCCGCAATCACATAAAGGATTTTCTTCTTTGAAAAGCGGAGCTAACTCCATTATTCTAATTTTTTCTATGTTTAAAGTTTCTTGAGCACCAATTCCGCCGTAGATTTCTACTTTATCACCAGGAATTAGTTTTTTAACTATATTTCTAAGCCCTTTAGTAGGCTCATAGGCCGCGCATTCTATCTGCCCAAAGGAATCTTCTAATGTGAAAAAGATATGTCCCCCCTCTATGACGCGAGGGCTGTCTTTTACCGCACCATTTATGATATAGCAGCCGAATTGTTTCATATCAGTGATTTTATTAACTTTTTGAAGATGCATGTCGGTATGCTGATTAGTTTCGAAAATAAAATATCCTTCAATGGGTTCCAGTGATTCAACTAAATTGTGAGCCTCCAGTACTGCCTCAGGGCTTTCTCCCCGGATACCATATAAAATAGGGCAGGGAGTGTGAGGTTCTATGGCCATGTAGCCTTCATCAAGATTATCAAAGGTTTGAGGATATGTTTTTTCATTCATTATGACCACCGATTCTGGATTAATCTTTCTGGGGAGTCCATAGTTTTCAGGCAGGCGGTAGGCCAATAATTCAAAGGTACTTTCCCTGAGATAGCACCCGATGGCTGCCAGAGCCCCAATAATTCCCCTACCTTTTTTAAACTGATGAATTTCAGCATTAACATCTTCGGCCAGTTTTTCAGCTTCTTTTATAGTTAAAATTTCTTTTATTGCTCGAATAGAGAAGACTGGTAGGCGATTATCCATTACCATTTGTCCGTTAATACTTTTTCCCTCGTAAAATACCACGCCAGGATTTGTATTTTCATTATCCATTTCAGACAGGTTTTTAACCGATTCTAAAATTATTTTTTTAGCTTCATCTTTCTTTGACTGAGAATCAACAATTAATTTAAATGAAACGGCACCATTACCCCTGGTTTTGAATCTAGCAAATGGATTAAGTCTAATTAATCTGGGATAACCTGCAATCTCAAAACCAAAATCTTTAAGTTCATTGATAATTACAAAAGTTATATAAGTAGTGCACATTCCTTCTGGGGAATCTGTATCATCAATACCAACATATAATTCATTCATCGATTTCACCGGTGATTTTATGACTAATGTAAAACGGGGCCACGTCCTTCAAGAAATTAACCAACTTCTAGCCAATAATGGATTTGAAACTTCTCACATATACGAAAGAAGTTGCTTTGACATGGTTGCTCGAAGAAAGTTATTGCTCTTACTATTAAAAGTTTTAGTTAATATAGATGGGATAAATGGGATCCAGGCCCAGGAAATAAGAAAAATATCACATACCTTTATGGCCTCCCCCTTGATTGTAGGCCTTAAATCAAAAAGTGAATACTTAGAAGAAGATGTGGTATATGAAAGACACGGAATACCAGTTATTGGTCTGGAAACCCTTAAAAACATGATTGTTGAAGGAGAATACCCGGAAATTCTGGCCGACCGTGGTGGATATTACGTTCAGATAAACGGAGAAGTTTTAAAAGAAGTTCGTGAAGATAACAATCTTTCTCTAAAAGATCTGGCCGATTTAGCCCATGTATCAAGGGAAACCATTTACAAATACGAACATGGTATTGTACGGGCCTGTCCGGAAACAGCTATGATGCTGGAAGATATTTTAAATCTTAAAATCACACTTTCCATTGATTTATTCAAAACTCCGGATTCATTAAAAGAATTAGACCTGAGTAAATTGAGTGAAAAGAATTCAGACGATAGTAAAATAAATATAAACGAATTTCAACGTCAAAAACTAATTGAATTAGGTTTTGGAGTTATTCCAACCCAGAAAACCCCTTTCGATGCTTTGGCTAAACTGGAAATGGATAAAAAAGTTTCTGCCGGAAGTGCTAAAAATACTGAAAACCCACTTATTGCCAATTTAGAGAAAAACAGGAACCAGAGAACTCTCAAAAAAATGGCCATAACTCTAAAAGATCTTTCACTTATTACCGGCTCAAATTCAGTGTTTATACTGGATAACGAAAAGATTAAAGAATCTTTAGATGGAATACCAGTGGTTCACGGCTGGGAAATGGGAGAAATGGAAACTCCTGCCGAATTTTTAAAGATAATTAAAGAAAGAAAAGAATGTAATTAAACATTTAAATTTCTTTAATTAGTTATTTCCAAATATCTTATTTAATTTTTATTAACTATTAACAGATAATTTAATCTTATTTATATAAAATTTAACAGTTGATGCCTAAATCTTTATTACTGCCTATATAAATTCATCAAATTCCGGGGCAAGCTTCACCATTCCTTGAATATTATCTAAATATCCTGGGAGAATTTCATATACCATGAACGCCTCATCTGGGGCTGGAAATGGTGCTTCTAAACCTTTTTCTCGAGCAGGAGAAAACCCAAATCGTGGATAATACTCCGGGTGGCCAAAAACCACAATAGCACCATATCCAAGCAATTTACAAGCTTTTATTCCTTCCTTAATTAAACCTGTCCCAATTCCTTGTCGCTGAAAATTTGGCTTAACAGCTATAGGTGCTAGGGAAAGAACAATATGATCTCCTTTTGGAGATTCTATAGTTAATTTGGTAAATAATATATGACCCACAACTTCTCCATCTTTCTCAGCCACTATAGAAAGTTCATTTACAAAGCTTTCTGAATCTCTGAGCATGTCGACCAAACGGGCCTCATTATCTTCAGGGAATGCAAGCTGGTTAGTTTCAAAAATTGCTGAATGGTCATTATATTCTTCTTGACGATATTTTATCATTTATACACCTTAAAAATATAACATAATAGTTCAATAGTTTCTTTAATATAAATTTAAAGTTATTTACTACAAGGATTATTTATTAAAAAGCAAATTAAATGTTTCTTCTGATTCTTTTTCTGAGGCTACCCCCAAAGTAACCATATCCACATAATCCAGAGTTTTAAGAAAATCAAGAGCTTCCTCTGGATTTAAAATTCCTACGGCCAGAATTTTATTGGCCATTACTACTTTATCGAGTTTTTTGAGCAAATCTCTTAGTTCAGCTCGTTCTTCTTGCATAAAAGTATTGTAATCCATCATGTAGCCCAGTTTATTGATTGGAACCAGGTAAATATCAAATAAGTCCTTAATATCCGAATCTATAAGTTTGGGAGTGGTTTCCTGTGGTAAAGCAGTTATGAGACCTGATACTGCATTTTCATCATTTATTTTGTTCAATGCATTTTCAATAAATTCCATTTCAGATTTATCAGTTACCCACTCATCTAAAAGCATCATACTGGCACCCATAGTGGATAAAATTTGAATATCTTCTTCCAGGTGATCTTTTCTAACAGTCCCCCATACATCAAATTCTATTCCTTCATCCTGGGCCAGCACCAGAGCTTTGACCACATTTTCTTCGGGAATTAGTTGAATAGCTTTAACACCCATTTCATGAGATTTTTTCATGATTTTTAGAATATTTTGTGGATTATTAGAAAAGTCCAGCTGATATAAACGTGACCTATGACCAAAATACGGCATACCAATGAATGGGGCCGTACCCAGAGAGGCCTGAGGTATTTTTTTATCTTTAATTTTTAAGTAACCGTTGAACATATTTTTACCATTTTATTGGATTATTAAGTGATAATATAATTTAAATGATGAATAATAATGAATTTGATAATTTTGAATTTAAATTAATCTATTTTTATGAAAAAAATTGATAAATAAAAATAAGAGATGAATAAAAGATAAATTTTAAAAAAAGAAGTAATTACTTTTTCTCAGCAATAACCGCAGTTCCATAGGCCAGAATTTCCTGCATGACATTTGATATCTCATCAGAATCAAATCGAACACTGATTACCGCATTTGCACCTAATTCTTCAGCATGGGCAATCATACGATTAAGAGCTTCGTTTCGTGATTCTTCCATCATTTTAACGTATTCTTTAATTTCCCCACCAAACATGGACCTGATTCCAGCACCTACCTGGCCTCCCAGACCTCTGCTTCGGACAGTAAGCCCATACACAAATCCTTTAGTTTCTAAAATCTCAAATCCAGGCACGTGATTAGCACTGGATATTATGAATTCCTCGGTTCTCAATATGATTCCTCCACAGAATTTCTAATTATACTATGAAATGATTAAATCATGATATTTTTCAATTATTCTATAATAATTATTCTTAATTATTATATTTTATTTATTTTTATTATTTTCTCTTTAATCCTAATTAATATAAAAACAGGAAAAAGTTTGGTTTATTTCTAAAAAAGGTTTGAAATTTCTTAAAATACTATTTAAAATGAATTCAGATGCAATTTATCAAAAATTATTATCTGAAAAATAATAATTAATTATAACAATGATTTAGGGCAAGTAGCTTCAGGAGCCGTACAATATCACTATCTTCAACATTACAAGATACCCATCAGCACCATATTTAAATGCAGTCTAAACCATACCAAATTATAAGAGAATATAATGGTGAAATTATGGACCCAATGAAGGTAATTATTGCTGATTCAATTAACGAAAAAGGAATTTCCGACCTAAAAGAAGTTGCTGAAGTAGTTGTTGATACTAGTATTACACCAGAAGAACTGGTTAAAGCTATCAAAGATTTTGACGCGATTGTAGTTAGAAGTAGAACCAAAGTAACCCGAGAGGTAATTGAAAACGCCCCCAAGCTTAAAATAATTGCTCGAGCAGGTGTAGGTGTGGACAATGTGGATGTAGAAGCCGCCACGGAAAAAGGAATCATGGTGGTAAATGCCCCTGAATCCACTTCCATTACTGTGGCTGAACAGACCATGGGGTTGATGCTGGCCCTTTCCCGAAAAATTTCCATTGCCGATAAGTCTGTTAAAGAAGGTAAATGGGAAAAAAGTCGATTCATGGGATTGGAACTGAATAACAAAACCCTGGGAATTATTGGTATGGGTAGAATAGGATCTCAAGTAGTCATAAGATCCAAAGCATTTGGTATGGACGCCATAGTCTACGATCCATACATCAGCGAAGAAGTGGCCAAAGATCTGGGCGTGGACGTGGTAGATCTGGAAACTGTCTTCAAAGAATCTGATGTAATAACCATTCACGTGCCTTTAACCCCAGAAACTAAGCATATAGTTTCTACTGACGCTTTTGAAATGATGAAAGACAGTGCTTTCATTATTAATTGTGCTAGAGGTGGAATAATTGACGAAGATGCCCTTTACACTGCCTTGAGTGAAAATAAAATTGGTGGTGCGGCCCTGGATGTATTTGAAAATGAGCCTCCAGAAGGTAGCCCTTTATTAGACCTAGATAACATCGTAGTCACCCCACATATTGGAGCTTCTACAGCAGAAGCCCAAAGAGACGCAGCTTTGATCGTAGCTAATGAAATTATAACTGTTTTTCAAGGTGGATCTCCGAGAAACGTCTTAAACATGCCTGTTTTAGATTCTAAAACCTATACTAGCATGAAACCTTATCTGAATCTGTCTGAAAAATTGGGAAGTTTTGTGGTACAGGCCGCCCCAGGAACTATACAAAAACTGAATGTCACTTACTGCGGCGAACTGGCCGATATTCCTAAAAAGGACATTTTAACCAGAACCATACTCCAGGGAATCCTAAATCCTATTTTAAATGAACCTGTGAATATGATTAATGCCCCTTCCATTGCAAAAAGAAGAGGCCTGGTAATTACTGAATCAAAAAGGTCTGAATCAGAAGGTTACCGTTGCATTATTGTGTTAAACGTTAAAACAGACCAGGGTGAATTCAGTGTGGAAGGAACCTACGTCGACGAACCAAAAATAATAAAAATAAATAATTACTGGGTCGATGTTAAACCAGAAGGAAACATGTTCATTGCCAAATATCAAGACCTTCCAGGAACTATTGGGGCTATTGGAACCAAACTAGGTGAACACGAAATAAACATAGCTACCATGCAAGTAGGCCGCCGGGAAGTTGGTGGAGAAGCAGTTATGGTGCTAAAAGTGGATCAAAATGTTCCTGAAGAAGTAATAGCAGAAGTAATAAAACTGGATAATGTAGAAGACGCAGTTTCACTCCATCTTTAACATTATTTTTTTTAATTATTTTATTTTAATCTATTTTCAGATAATATTTTTTTTACAAATAAAAATTCTAATTTAATCCTGATTCAACTTTATAAAGTTAATGAATAATTTATTAATAAGTATTTACTAGGTTTTTTGATTTGTATTTTTATTAATTAATTTAATATTCTAAAAAAAGTATTTATTTAGAATTAAACAACATTAAAATCTATTTCCTCTCCAAAAGCATTGAAAGAAGCAATACTATCCCTTGTATATGGTTCAGCAATAATCATGTGAAAAAGTCCATTTTTAGCAAAAAAATGGTAATCTGCTTGAGATGGTTGGTTACTGTAACCCGGATGGGAATGAACTGAACCAACTGATCCAGACATGGGAGGGAGCATGAATACTTTCATTACCGCCCCTTCTGAAGATGTTTCTCCCGGTAGGAAAATCAAACCATCTATATGGAGAATTGAATCCCTTATTTTACCCTGCAAAAGGGCTACAAATTCGTTGGGATAAGATTCCCTGGAAATTTCCATGATTTCATCCAGGACCTCCTGGTCAATATTTACTTCTTCGTATTTTTGCCTATCATTGCCCAGCAAGTAACTGAAAAATTTATCAATTCTACTCATCTTTGCCTCTTTATTAAGGGTAATTAATTAAAAATAATTAATCGAAAATATTATCAAAAAATTCCGTAGTGAATCTGGGAAGATTCCAGTCAGCATATATGACTTTCCGGGCAGATTCCACCTCTTTTTGAGAAAATGGATTATATCCCTTCACTTTTTTATCCACTTTATAAAGGGCCACTCCTCTTCTCTGCCAGACCGGGACTTCCCCAATATTAATGCCCCTTTTAAATAGAATATCATGAATTTTATCTGCTTTAAGGCCATTTAATATTTTCATGGATTCTTCTTGGTCCATTTCATTTCTAAGAGTCCAGTAAGCATATCCATTAATACAATTTCGCCAGGCCTCATCCTGACGTTCTTTAAAGTATTCAAAGACCATTTCAGAAGATAATGGAATAATACGGCAATCAAAAGAAATAGTTTTAATATCTTTAAATAAGTCCTGTTTAAATATATCCAATTCAACTTTTTTCAATTTTTCATTTTCATCATCCCTGCCACGGATTTTAGCATCGATTAAATTTTTGAAAAATGAATTAGCAGTAAAGCTGGCAAAAACAGAATCTAACTTTTCTATTCTACCTGAAAATGGAATATCAGCCAGTAGAATATTTATCTCATCTGAAAAAGTGTAAATGAATGCCGGGCTAAATTCTTTAAAGATTTCCACAGCGGAATTAACCATAGCATTTACAAAAAGTGGATCGTAAGGTTTTTCAAGATCCATCTGTTTAGATAGTTTATAGAATCCCCTACCATCCAGCCTGAGCAATATTTTAGAGCCACAAGGCACCTTCAAACTGGAAAAAATCTCACATTCCCTCATAAACTGAACATCCATTGTTTATTAATTGCTTTTTCAATATATGAATAAATGATTTAAATAAATACTAATATATTTTTATGAATAACATTTTGATGCTAAAAATTAATGAATTTTTAATTATAAAATTAATGTCGATAATTTAGGTTCAAGACTAAGTACCGACAATAAAATTTTCATTTAAGCTTTTAAGCAATTTAATAGCCGAATAAGCAGCTAAAACACTGGTTTTAGGATTTACCGCACATCTTACATTTTTTGTTGTAGTGCTGAATTCACCAAAGTCACCTTCAACCACAACTTCGTGAACATTGCGATCAACATCAGGATCGGCGATGATTTCCACATCAACATCCATTCCACAGGCAATACTGAGTGCAGCAGCCACATTAATATTTACTGGAAATTTTTTAACTGCTTCAGATGCCTTACCTTTGTAAAGAGTTTCTTTTTCAGAAATGTCTATGCCCAATGATTTTGGAGGTTTTCTGGTAGTCAAAGTGGCTTTTCTAATAGTTCCAATTGAAGCTGCTTTAATTCCATCCAAACCCACAATAGCCCCTGAAGGAGCAAATATTCGAACTTTATTCTCTTTGGCCAGATTCACCAGAGTTTCTTTAACCTCAGCATCCATTAAAGCCCCAATACTCATTATAATTACATTTTTGCCTTTTTTAAGAATGGGGGGAACCACTTCAGCCACTGCGGGAGGGGCTGCTGCTTCAATAACCACATCCACGTGATCCAGCATATCATCAATTTTTAGAACCGCAGTACCATTCAATTGATTAGCTAGATTTTCAGCCCTTTCCACATCCCGATCATAAAAATATTTTAAATCTACGCCAAGTTTTCCTTCCAAAGCATAATTTGTAATTATATTTGCAATGGCTCCGCATCCTACTATTCCAACAATCATTGAATAACCTGTGATTTTAATAACGGAATATTACTATCTTTATAAGTATATCTAATTGTACTCCTAAAAAATTTATGTAAACTTAATGGATTTTATAAATCTTAATTTGTTAATTTTGATAAAAATATTAAAAAATAGATATTACTAATTAATTATTTCTTTGAATGAAAAATAAATAAAATTATTGGGTAATCGGAGCTTTTTCAACAGGCAAGTCAGGACTTATGATCAATATATCACCTACTGCTTGTACCCGGTCATAAGCAATGTCCATTACCCCTTCCTCTTTAAGAGGCCTGATTTCATCAGCTTCGGGAACCATCCTTATACTGGTTTTTATAACTTCCTTAAGCCCTACATTCTTTTTATCTGGGCTCATGGCTCTAACTTTAAGATTGGATACTCGGCCCTTTTTAATGTTGAGAACCACATCTTGAACTCTTCCCACGTACTTTCCCCTAATTGTATATATGTCTAGACCATAAAGATTGGACAATTCGACCATTTTTCCACCGCCAGATTTTTAAATTTACTTTGCTTTAATAAGAAAGGCTGTTCAATGCTAAATTTCTAATTATAAGATATTTTATCATTTAATAACTTAAATACTTTAGTATTCAAAAGAAGATATAAATTGTTAGAAACTTTTAATGAGTATTTATTAATAGTTCAAAAATAAATTGAAATTAAGAAATATTTAACATTGAATTAGATTAGTTTTATAAAATTAATTTATTTATAAAAAGTGATATTATGTGGGATACAAGCAAAGATTACCGATTATTAGTAGCAGAAAAATCAATTGATCTCTTTGTAAGAACTGTTGATGGAAAAAATTTTAAAGGGCACTGGAAAAAGCGACCGGCCATTGACATCGCATTGGAAATGGGAAGAGAATTACATGCCATTGCTTATTCTTACATGGAACCTCAGGATCTCATTTTATCTCCCCAAATTGCCTCTATTAATGAAAAAACTTTAAAAGTTATTGAATTTTTAGGTGGGGAAAATTGGAATAAAAATTTCATGGAACTGGCTACCAAAGATGAGAAAGAAAAAACAGAAGAAAGTGTAGCCAAAGTCCGATTTTTCCTCAACACCTTTGGAGGTCTTAAAAAAAGGATTTCACTGGGCCCTATAAATGATCCCATAATTGGAATAGATATTGTAACCGGAGAAATAATGAGTGTGGGAAAACATCCTAAAGCAGATAGTTTAATGATTTGTAATGTAAATCTGGGAGAGAAAGCCATTACTGTAGTTACCAATGATATGGATGTTAAAGAAGGGAATCACGTGGCCATTTCCATGCTTCCACCCAGCACATTCATGGGAATTACCAGTGAGGGAATGTTTTTAGGTGCTGGTGAGGGAATTTTAAAAGATGTTCATGGAGAACTAGGACAAATGCCTCATGGAATACCTCTTGAAGCTTTAAATGAAACTAGAAATTTAATTGAATCTTTTTTGAAAGGATAATTGATGAAATAATAAAAAAATAAGAATAAAAATACTAAAATAATCTAAAATAATTTTTTAATTATATTTTTTTGTATTATTAATAAAAAAAATAAGAGCAAAACTAACGGGTGTTTAGCACAGCCAATTTAGTTCGGATCATGTCCTCTACAGCATATTTAACTCCTTCTTTTCCCATTCCACTCATTTTAAAGCCGCCGAAAGGCATGTTGTCAGTCCGGAAAGTTGATTGTTTGTTTACCATGACTGAACCGGCTTCAATATCTTGAACTGCCTTAAGAGCATTATTAATATTTTCAGTGAATATACTGGCCTGTAATCCATAACGTGTATCATTAGCCACATTTATAGCTTCTTCAATTCCATTAACCCTAATAATTGGAGAAATAGGTCCGAATGTCTCGTCCTGGACCACTTTCATTTGAGATGTGACCTTGTCCAGAACTGTAGGTTCAAAGAAATTTCCATTTCTTTTTCCACCATATAATAACTCAGCACCTTCATCCAGTGCATTGGATACAATTCTTTCAACAACTATTGCAGCAGTTTCATTAATTAAAGGCCCTACATCAGTTTTAGTGCTTAGAGGGTCACCCATTCTGAGTTTTTTGGTTTCTTTAATGAGCATTTGCACAAAATCATCGGCCACTTCTTCTTCCACTATTAAGCGCTTAACTGCAATGCAGACCTGGCCGGTATAAAGATAAGATCCCCTGATAGTTCCTTCAACTGCTTTTTTGAGATCAGCATCTTTTAATACAATTAAAGGATCATTACCACCCAACTCTAATGTAACTTTTTTCATTACCGCTTGTTGGGATATCATTCTTCCCGTTTCCACACTACCCGTAAATGAAATTTTGTCTATTTTTTCGCTGTTAACCAATTCATTACCAATTATGCTTCCTTTTCCAGTGACCACATTCATTGCACCATCCGGGAAATGAGAATTAATAATTTCCGCCATTTTTAAAGCTGTTAAGGGGGCTAAAACAGATGGCTTTAGAACAACCGTATTTTTAGCAGCCAGTGCCGGTGCTACTTTGTGTACTGCTAGATTAAGAGGATAATTAAAGGGAGTTATGGCCGCCACTACACCCAGTGGGATTTTTAAGGTAAATGCCATGAAGCCTTTTCCACCAATACCTGCATCAAGAGGTACTGTTTCACCATATATACGTTTAGACTCTTCAGAAGATAATTTAATTGTATCAATTGATCTTTTAACCTCATCACGGGCAGCATTAATAGGTTTCCCAGTTTCCATTGTAATTAAAGTAGCAAAGTCTTCTAAATTATTAGATAGGTCTTCAGCACATCTGGTTAAAGCTTCCGAGACTTTTCTAGCTGAAAAATCCTGGAGTTCTTTTTTTGCATTATATGCACAATTAATAGCTTTTTTAGCATCTTCAGGAGTCCCTGCTGGGACACGATCAATTATTTTATTGTTAAATGGATTTAAAACATCTATTTTTTCTTTAGAGTCGATAAATTTCCCATTAATTAACATTTGCATGTTGATTCCTCTAAAATGTTTAATTCTAAAAATATTTAGTAAAAATAAAAAAATAATTATAATTTCTAAAATAATCTGGTTAAAATGTAAAAATATAAAATACATTAAAATGACTAGAATTTGTTATTAAGATTCTTAATAGAGTTGGTAAGTCTATTCAAGTCATTATCTTTTATTTGATTGCCCAAACCACTTAGATAATTTTTGTAGTAAACTGCTGCCACAATCGCTATTACAATAACTCCACCAAAGAGTAATATTAATTCTGCAGATCCCTGTGCCTTTTCATCATTAATAATTTTCATTTTTAACACCTTAAGTTCCCACAATAAGATATGCAAATTTACCCACCACATAATATATCCCATAAGCAGCAAGAGCAAGAGGTATGGCAAACTTAATACCCTTACGAGCACTTCCATACATAATAATACCAATCAATAATCCGGCAATAATAGAGTGAATAATAATGTATCCCGTTGAAGCGATAATAGAGGCCCCTAGTAGAGGATTAGTTTTTCCCAGTGATTCAATAAAACTGGAATAAACACTAATCATACCTAAAGCAAATGGAGCTGCGATAATGGCCGCGATGATTAAAAACATGACTGACATCATTACATTGGCCTTTCTCTCTCTTTTAAGTGCCAAAACTGCTCTTAAATCTTCGGCAACTGTTTCGATAACATCAGACAGACTACCACCCGCTCTTCTACCTTCTAATATCATACGGAAAGTTCTATCTAAATTTTTAGATTTGAGTCTCTCTCCCATAGAAAGAATAGCATCATCAAAAGTACGTCCAATTTTAATTTCAATAACGGCCCTTTTAAGTTCACTATTAAGGGGACCGCCCCCGTGTTTAGAAACATCCTCCAAAGCAGTTTCTAAACCAACACCAGCCCTTAAAAGAGATGCAATTTGTCTTAAAAAATCAGGAGTGGTCTGTTCAATAGCATCAACCCGTCGCTCCATCATTAAAAATATGTAACCCCCCATTAATAATGGAGGTACCAGAAATCCAGCTATACCAAAAATAAGTGGGTCAACTCCAATTAAAACAGCTGAACCAAAAGCAATTAACCCCAAAAGTATACTGGCCATAGCTGCCAGTGTTATCATATCAGAAGCTTTAACATACATTCCACTTCTAATTAACATTTCTTGAATTCTAATTTGGAATTTGTCAGGAACTATAGTGTCAACGATATTAGAAACCGGTGATAATGCTGCGGGGATAATAGCCAATTTATACACCTTTAATATTAATTAATTATATTTATTATAATTTTATCAGTATTAAATTTAAGATAATTATATAATGATTATTCTATTGATACAATTTATTTTGGATACAATTATTTTGAATAAATCCTAAATGATTTACATAATTTTATGTAAATTTAATATAAATATCTTTTTTGATAACATAATATTTATAATCAATGTTTATTCAAGATTTATTAAAAAATTAGATGCTTAAGTAGATGCTCTGATGATGAATTTAAAAAATTGAATAAATAACTTAGTAATAATACCTAATTAACCATTATACATAATTAACCATTGAAATTGAATTTTCCAGGCAATCTAGTCAATACCTTAGATTTATTCTTTACCATAACCATATCTTCTATTCTGACACCGAATTGACCTTCAAGATATATACCCGGCTCAACCGTGACAACCATATTTTTTTCAAGTTTTAAATCACCCTTTACTGATAAAGAAGGTTCTTCGTGAACTTCTAAACCAACACCGTGGCCTGTGGAGTGGATAAAGTTTTTTTCATATCCATAATCTGAAATAACGTCCCTGACTATTTTATCTACCTCAGAAGCAAGAATTCCAGGGTAAATTGCTGCAATGCCTGCTTTTTGAGCTTCCAAAACAATTTCACGAATTTTTTCTTGTTTTTCAGTTTCAACGCGAGTACGGGTGCAATCAGAACAATATCCATTCCACTGAGCGCCCCAATCAATTAAAACATGGCCTTCCACATTATTTTTCGAAACTTCTGCATGAGGGAGACTGGATCTTGATCCAGAAGCAACAATAGTATCAAAAGCCTCCTTTTGAGAACCATTAATTTTCATTTCATGGTTAAGTTTTTCAGCCACTTCCCATTCTTTTCCCTGAACTTTTAAGGATTTAATGGACTTCTCGGCGATTTCATTAGCCTTCTCAATATTTTTTATTTCAAGAGGGGTTTTAATCATTCTTTGTTTATCAACTATATCACTGAGGGTTATTTTCCAATCTCCCCTAATTTTTTTACAGATACCTAAAGAAAGGGTGCTTTCCAGACCTATTTTTTTGGGAACAGAATTCTGAAGAAATTCTTTTATTTGTTTAAAGGATTTGAATTCTTCCACAGGAATTTTCGAAATATTATTAGCTTCTTCCAAATCCATTTTTGAGGCAAAAAGAACGGGTTCATCATTAAAAACCACCATGGAAAAACTGGAAGGTTTGAAACCAGACAAATAATAGATATTGGAACTTTTAAAGAATAAAGATATTTGAATATCATCTGCATCCATTTTGCTTTTAATAACATTAAAATCCATTTTAAAACTCCAGAAATTCTGTTTAATTTTATAAGATTATTAGAAGATTATTATTAATTCAAGATATTAATTTTAATTGAAATTGATAGTTCGTATGATTATAGTTCGATGATAAAAATAAATTGATTCAATTCTATTTAATCTTTAAATAGTATTATTTATCCATTTCCAATTTAATTAATTTAAACAATTCAGCCATGGCCTCTGAAGGTATTTCTCTTGTAATTGGACGGGGAATATGACCAAAATCAGGATCATCAAAAGTTATTCCATTGTATTTAACCGGTTCCTTGTATCGGGGAATGAAATGCCAGTGAATTTCAGGTTTAGGGTTCTCAGAACGAAAAGCTGCGTTTTTAAAACAGCTCCAGTTAAATAATGATGGTTTAAATATTTCAAATAGTGCTTTTTCCATGATTTTAACTATTTTGCCAAATTCCTCCCATTCTTCCCCTTTTAATTCCATTAAATCTCTGCACTGTCTTTTAAGCGCCACTACACAAGTCCCTAAATATCTTTGACTGGGGGCCAAAAATATTATCCAATAATCTGTTTCCTGGATTTTTTGGCCGTAAAACCCATCTATTGAGCAATATTCACATTCCTTCGTGGGAAATCCCCCTATAATCTAGTTATAAATCATTATAATTTTTCAATTATAAACTAATAATATATATTCATATTTTTAATGATAAAATTTTTTAATTACTCATTCAGTTTTTCTATTTAATCAAAAGAACAGTTTATAAAAATAGAATATTAAAGAATATATACAAGTTATTTTATCCCTTTATCCATAATTATCTTCTTTAAATCATTATCTCTAGAAAAAACAGCTTTAAAATTGCCTAATAAATTATTAAGACTTTTATGATTAAATTATATTGAAATAATTATTACAATAGAAATTATTATATGCTTAAAATTAGGCTTTATAATTATGGTAAAATTTAGTTCAAGCGAAGTAAGAGATATTCTAATTTCCATGCTGGTAATAGCTGGAATATTTGCTTACATATATAGTGGAAAAAACATCAATTCCAGCGATTTTATATCTCCCCATTACATTAATAGCCGTGGGACTTGGTTTTGTACTCCATGAACTGGCTCACAAATTTGTGGCTATCCATTACGGATTCTGGGCAGAATACAAACTGTGGGTGCAAGGATTGATATTGGCTGTTGTTATATCTGTAATTAGTAATTTTATATTTGCAGCACCAGGCGCAGTTTATATACATGGAGAATATATTTCAGATGAACAAAACGGAAAGATATCCCTAGCCGGGCCTTTAACCAATATTGTCCTGGCACTGATTTTTCTGGGATTAATACCATTATTTGCCGGCAATGAAATTCTACTGGCGATTTGCTCTATAGGATTTACAATTAACAGTTTTTTAGCCCTTTTCAATCTAATTCCATTTAGTATACTTGATGGAGCCAAAATATTCCGATGGAATCCCATAGTCTGGGCATTAACGGCCATAGTAGCATTTTTAATGACTTTTAATCAATTTTTAGGTCCTATTAACCAATTTATAAGCCAATTAATATAATAAAAATTTCAATCACGTGATCTTTTATGTTCTTAGATGTACCAGTAAAGTATTTTAGCTGCACCCATCGTGCTATAAACCCTTCTCAAACCATTGAAAAGGTTGAAAGTAAATTAAAGCTAGCAGGAGTTACCCGTGTGACTGAAATCACTCACCTGGACCGTGTGGGAATCCCTGTATTCTCAGCCATCAGGCCCACTGCCCAGGACGGCGCAGTGAGTATTTATGCAGGCAAAGGAGCTACCACAGAACAGGCCAAAGCTTCAGCTATGATGGAAGCCTTTGAAAGATATTCTGCAGAAAAACAGGAATTTGATGATGAAAAGGTTATTAGAGGAACTTATGAAGAGCTAGAAAATGCCTTAGAACCATCTTCACTTATTTTGCCACGAAGATTGCAAAGCAATCCCCACCACACTAAACTGGAGTGGGTGGAAGCGGTTCATATTAAAACTGATGAGATAGTTTTGATCCCTGCAAATGCAGCATATCACCCTTATAGGTCAAAAACTACTTCAAGCATATTTAAATCAAATACTAATGGGCTTGCATCAGGTAATCTTATTGAAGAGGCCGTTTTCCATGGTATGACTGAAGTAATTGAAAGAGATGCCTGGAGTATTTTCGAATCCCATAAAGATAAAGTTGAAATAGACGCTTCGAACAGTGCAAACCCTATAATTGTTGATCTTTTAAATAAATTTAAAGAAGCAGGTATCGGAATAAAACTCATTGACCTGACGGCTGATGTTAAAGTTCCTACGGTAGCCGCATCTGCCGATGATGATGTTTTGAAAGACCCTGCCCTTTTAACAATGGGTGTAGGAACTCATTTAGATCCAGAAATTGCAGCAATACGGGCCCTTACTGAAGTGGCCCAAAGTAGAGCCACCCAAATACACGGTACCAGGGAAGATACATCACGTGCAGTTTTCATGCGCAAAGCAGGATATGAAAGGATGAAACGGATAAATAGTCACTGGTTTGAAGATTCAGAAAAGATAATGAACCTGGAAGATGTGAAGAACAGGTGCTCCACTTCATTTAAAGAAGACATTGAAACCACCATGAAACAGCTTAAAAAATGCAAAATTAAAGACGCTTTTTTCGTTGATTTAACCCGAAAAGAATTAGATATTCCGGTGGTAAGAGTAGTTATACCGGGCATGGAAGTATTTTCTGTAGATCCTGAAAGAGCCGGTGCTAGAGTCTGTAAAATTATTTAATCATTAATTTTTGAATATTATAACTAAAATTTTCCAACTTTTTAATAAAAATTTTTTAAATTTTCTATTCAATTAAATAAATATTTAGAGGAAAGATGAATTCAAAAAAGAAAATAATAGTTTTTACCGGTCCCTCTTTGAGTATTGAAGAAGCCTCTCAAATTCTAGAAGCTGATTACCGGGCCCCTATTAAAAGGGGAGATATTTTAGAAGCTATTAAAGATTCTCCAGAGGTTATTGGAATAATTGACGGTGTATTCCACCAACAGCCTGCAGTATCGCATCGTGAAATATTGGAAGCCCTTAAAAAAGGGATTAAAGTTGTAGGAGGTTCCAGTATGGGTGCTTTAAGGGCATCAGAACTGGATGATCTGGGAATGATTGGAATAGGTTATGTTTATCAACAATATAAAACCGGGGCCATTGAATCTGATGACGATGTAGCCATAATTTTAAATCCCCAAACTCACGAGCAACTTTCAGATGCACTGGTTAGTATAGATTACAATCTGAAAAAAGCCAGGGATGCAGGGATCTTATCTGAAGAAGAACTAAAAAATATCTCAGACGTTTCAAAATCAATATTTTATCCTAAGAGGACCTATGATAAGATTTTCAAAGACTCTGATCTTGATGAAGCTTTGATTGAAAAGCTAAAAAAGTTTATTCAAGAGCATGGCTGCGATGTTAAAAGAAATGATGCTCTGGAAGTTTTAAATTACATAAAAAATAATTTTTAACTATTTAATTTAATATTTAGTAATATAAATTAGTAATATTATTCTCATTACTATGAATAAACTTCAAATCAATTTGATTTTTAATGATGTTAATACAAATGCTTCAAATAAGACTTAAGGTGCTCCCATGGAAATGGAAAAAAAAATTGAGGAAGTTAAAAAAGAACTTGAAAATCAAAAAATGATTATTGCATTTTCAGGAGGTTCTGACAGTACACTGCTGGCCAATATTGCCTCACAAGTTAATGGTGAATTTCTTCTTGTTACGGTGGACAATGGAGTAATGCCTAAGGAATGTATAACTATCTCCCAAAAAATTGCAGCAGAAAGTGGATTACCACATAAAGTATTAAAAGAAAATTTCCTGGAAGACCCTTATTTCAAAGAAAATAATGCAAATAGATGTTTCATATGCAAAAATAAAATGTATGGTGAATTGGAAAAGATTGCAAAACAGGAAAATTTTCCGTTAATAGCTGATGGCACCAACATAAGCGATTTATTAGAAGATCGTCCGGGTTTGATGGTGAATTACCAAAAAAATATTATTAGTCCTCTGGTACGGGCAGGGATAAACCAGGACGAAGTACTGGGATATTTAAAAGAAAAAGGGATTAATTATGCCACTTCCACCACTTGCATGGCTACCAGAATACTTACGGGAGAGGAAATAACCACAAAAAAAATAAATAGGATTTCTTATGCAGAATCCCTGGTAAAAACTCTGTCTAAAAACGATATTGTAAGAGTTAGGGATCACAAAGGCATAGCTCAGATAGAAGTTGTTGAAATTGATCCTCTTTTAAATTCTAATGTTTTAAAACATATAGACGCTGAATTGAAAGCCGTGGGATTTGAAAAAGTTACCCTGGATATTGGAAGTTCTGAAAAGGTAAAAAAGGACCTGGTAGTTTATAAACCTTGCAAGGATGAAAAAAATAAAATCATGTTTGAAACTGAGCTACCTTATGAAATCGATATAAAAAATACATGTAAAGAAATGGAGAGCCTGGGTAAATTAAAGTGTTCTGATTCTATGGGCATAGCTATGTGCGAAATAGAAGGCAGAAATGTAACTGTTTTTAAAAAAGGTAAGATTGTGGCCCGCAAAGTTCAGGACCAGGAAGATGCTGAAAAAATTCTGATTAAAGTTTTGCCCAAAATTAGGCGGATCCTATAACTATAGTAGAATCTGAATCAAAAAAATAATTTAATAAAATTAATAAAATACAATAATTGGATTCATTAATTACAAATCTAAAATCTCAAAAAAAGTTTAATTATTTATTTGCCAAATTAGGCCTTATAAAATAAGAGTAAATGAAATTGTAAATATAATTATAGGGCCTTTCTTACATTATCTTTAATCTTTCTTCTGAAACTAGTTAACTTAGAGAAGGCACCTCTATCATCCAGACCCTCTAATAGTAAAATGTCACCAATAAGTTCTACAGGTACTTGATCTGCGGAAATCTCATTGAAAGTTAGAATTACCAATGAAGATTTTTCCAGAAGATCATTGGTTTCAATATCATAATCAATAAAAAGTTCCTTGTGTGGCAAAACATCGTATATAACTCTTTTTAGAGTAGTTTCAAATAATTCAATGAATGTTTCAACTTCAGGAAGGCCATTCCACCAGCAATAACCCCAGAAAAGTTTTAGTTGGATGTCTTTGATGGAAACTTCCCCTTGATTTTTGGCCGCTATTTTTATAACACTATGGGAAGCAGTTATTCTCAATGTAGGTTGGTTATCCATATTAATCAGTTAAAGCCTTAATCAGATCAGTAGCTCTCACTAAACCAACCAGTTCACCTTCCACATTGGTAACTGGTATCTGTTCAATGTTTTTCTGTTTCATTTTTAATGCACAGTCCGTTACAGAAGTTCTGGTGTTAGCACGCACCACATCTGAAGTTGCAACATCTTTAACTAACTTATCAGAAAATTTAAGGTGGTTTTTTATGACATAAAGCACACTTTTGCTGTCCCACGACCATTTATCCCCTTCTGTACCCACAGAAGTGTTATGAACAGTTTTTTCAGATACAACTTCACTTTCATTTATAAAATCAGTTTCAGTTAGTACTCCAGATAGCTTTCCATCTTTATTTAAAGAAAGGAGAACTTTAAGATTGAAAAATCTCATAATTTCAAAAGCAATATTTAATGGAGTCATCTCCCAAGTAGTGGGAATGGTTTTTACCATGTAAGTCTCCACTGGCTCTTTAATTTCAATTTTAGATATTGCATGTGCTATTAAATCATATGCTGTGATAATGCCTACTAGTTCATCATTGTCTAATACAGGAACTCTTCTTATATTATTCTCGATCATTTTAGAGGCCACTTCCCTTACATTTTCATCAGGAGAAGCAGTAACCGGATCTCTCGACATTATAAGAGCTATTTGTTCCTCGTCTGGATTTCCAACCAGATCAGAACGAGTTACTATACCAACAAGCGTTTTAGTTCCTTCTTTAACTACAGGCACCCCAGATACATTGGTCTTTCTCATAAGACTCATTGCATTTGTACGATTACCTGGAACTTTTACATAGTGAATCTCATCAGACATAATGTCTTTTACCAGCATCATAACACCAACTACATTTTATAAATTAAATAAATTATTAAAAAAAATCGAATCATTTTTTTAATGAACAACTAAAACCGGACAAATAGACGATCTAACAACATTTTCAGCCACACTTCCCAGCAGAAATCTGTCAAGTCCATGTTTACCAGAAGTTCCCACAACCACCAGATCAATTCCTTCTTCTTTAATTGTTTTTAAAACAACATCTGCAGGAGAGCCTTCTTCGGTTTTTAAAGTGATTTTCAGATCTTTATCATCTTTTTGCATAACTTTAGCCACATTTTCCAATGATTTAGCTGCTTCTTCCTGGAGCATTTCTTTAATACGTACAATTACATCGTCTAAAGGAAGCCCTATTAAAGAGGAAGTATCAGTCACGCTTAAAGCAATTATTTCAGCGCCACTCGCCTTAGCAATCCATAGAGCATGTTCTGCAGCTTTGTTAGCATATTCAGAACCATCGGTAGGCAGTAGAATTTTTTTATACATTGGCTCACCTCATATATACTATCTTACCTTTCCTAATTAAACATATTATATTTTTCGATTCAGTCCTATTGATAATGGAAAGCCATGGGTTTTTAGATATCTGTTTAACCAGCATGATATCCGCGGACTTATCTTCATGTATAATACCAGATTTTATGTTCAGTGCCTTAGCAGCATTGGTAGTGGCCATTTTAACTATTTCTAAAGGTGAAAAATATTCTTTACTATATCCTCTAGCAATTTTAAGGGCATATTCCATTTCCCTGAACATATTGGGCGAATTAAACATTAAATTATCAGTTCCCAAAAGGGTGTTAATTTTATTGCTGAAAATTTTAGCAATTGGTGGAATACCCACTGAAAGAATACCATTAGATCGAGGACAACACACCACAGATGCATTTGTAGCAGATAGGGCCTCATAATCTCTTTTTTGAGGATAGGTTAAATGAACCAGAAGTCTAAATTTGCTTTCAATGGCCCTTTCAACTTCAGTTTTTCCGGTACGATTTATAGAATCAATTTGAACCTTTTCGTGTTCAGCCACATGGATAGAAGCTATTTTTCCCTGTTTTTCGCACTCTTGAGCAATTATACTGGCTGTTTCATTAGTTATTTCCCCAAAGCCACTGGGTGCAATCCCGTCACAGTGTTTAAGGAGATTCTTTACCTTTGCTCGAATCTCATTCTCATCCGCCTCAGGATCAAAAATTATCGGATCTCTTCCCAGGACAATTTTAGTGATGGGAATTCCTTTAGAGGCCTTTTCCAAAAGTTTTATCCCCGGCAAACCTCCTTCACGATAATCAACAAAAGTTGTGGTCCCGGTTTCCAGCATTTCCCACATGGCATTTTTCATGGATTGTATTAAATCTTCAGGAGATGTTTCGTCAAGAATTCTGTGTTTTAGGCCATGAGGAGGTTTTACAATTTCATCAATGGACTTCCCATCCCCCACATCCATGGCCACCGCGTCCCCTATGTGGGTGTGACCATTTATGAAAGAAGGTAAAACAATACAACCATTAGCATCTATTCTATTGTCAGATGAAACTTTTTTAGAAGTAATTTCTTGTATTATGCCATCATCTATTACCAGGTTGAATTTTTCAGGGGTTAAATTCCTTCCTGTAAGTACCAAACCATTTTCTATCACTAACATCGAAAATCCAACCAGTTAAAAATTAATTAGACCTTGTTATTTAATTATGATTATTAAATTATTATTAAATTAAATGATTTTAGAGATATTATGTTTTCTTCTGGTTAAATAATTTGAATCAACGAATAGTAAATTTATTTAAAATCGTTTAAAATAAATCTAAATAATTGAATTAGAATTTTGCTAAAAAATTAAAAATTAAAAAAGAATAAGAAATTAAAAATAAAAAGCTAGAAGCTTTTTACATTATTGGTTTCAGAACCTTCAGACACTTTGTTGTAGTAGTCTACTTTGGCGTTTCCATGATGTACTAGAATTGGTAAATTTAACTACTTTATAGAAGCGCCTGGATTTAGGGAACTTACATATGTTTTTGTAATTTTATCCCGAATATTTACCATTCCATAAACGGACATGAGAACCTGCTAGAAGTGCAGCGCAGCCTTGATTTTTGACTTTAACATAGATATTGTACCAGATCTTTGGCAAAGCTATATACTACTAGGTCAGGTTTAGGTGGAGTTCCCACCGTAATTGATTTAGAAGAGGTGTACTGGCTTTTCCATAGCTATCTGTTGCTTTAAATCTAACCTTGTAAGTTCCATTACAAGCATAACTATGGGTTGCAGTCAATCCCGTAGCAGTAGAACCATCACCAAAGTTCCAGGCGTATGATAAATTAGGGTCATTGTCTGGATCAGAAGCTGTGCCCGTAAATGTTACCATAGTTCCAGTTTTAATACCAGATCCTGGATTGTAGGATAAACTAGCAGTAGGAGCTTTTGAATTATACCAAGCTGTGGCAGCAGACTCATCATAATCCGTAGTTGAATTAGGACTGGCTAATTTATCTGCCCAGTTACCCATAAATGCTACAGAACCATCATTACTCCTCCATACATTATTATCCGTATAATAATAAGGTGTTGTGAGTTTTTCAATGGAAATAATTTTACTGTTAGCATCTGTAAAGTTTTTAGCACCATTTAAAAATTCATCGATTATATCTCCACCATAAAAGCAGAAGCATAATAATTGGCTCCGGCTCCAGTAAACATTGTATGCAAAGTTGTATATTGTTGGCACTGGATTGGCTAACTTGCTGTCCACCTACATCTCCTGTAGAGAAACAAGCATGGAAAGGAAAACTGGACTGTTAGATTTGAAAGGAGCAGTGAATAAATCTACCAGACCATCCCTGCCTCATATTGTCACCAATACCCCAAATAAACTCATTACCAGAGTTATCACCACTTGAAGCATATCCAACTAAAGAGAATGGAGGCAGTGGCTGTTCCTCCATTTCCATCATAATGCCCGTACTCATATCCACCGTGGCCAATATAAATTACTGCATCGGCATTGTACATGGCCTTTAAAATATTAGTTGAGGTTGCATTTTTACCATAAAGCTCTATCAGTTTGTTTCCTGTGTATCCTTTAGCTTTTAACTTTTCAGCTATTGCTTTAGCATCTGATAAATAGTCACCAGGTAAATCATCACTGGGGGATCCAATAATAACTATTTGGGCCTGGGCAGAAGGCATAATGCCCATACTAAAGATGAAAATTGATGCCAGAAGAGTTAAGGAAAGTAAATAACCCTTTAATTTTTTTCCTTTTTCATTCATAATAATACCTCTCTGACTTATAAATTTTAATTTCTGTTGTACGTCTAAATTAAAATTCCATTAATCAGAATTCTTTATCTTCATATTTTTAAATTAATAGTTTATAAACTTATAGAATTTATTTAGTTTCACTAATATAATATATTTTAAAACTTTACCGTGACCATGTTCACAAATAAAGCAATGCAAGGCATTATTGATATTCTAAAAAAAAATAATAAAAAAGAATTTGTGATTTAAAAGGAATTAAAAAAGCTAATGAAAGTAAAATAAAAATTCAAGAGTTATGGTATTCGTTTAGAGATCTAACCACGATTTTACCATTTTTTACTTCTTCAATAGCATTTAAAGCAGCCCTGGCACCAGCCAGTGTGGTCACATAAGGTATTCCCAGCTCTACAGCCATTCTACGAATAAGATAACCATCATCAGCAGATTGTTTACCTGATGGAGTGTTAATTATAAGACCAATCTCTTTATTTAAAATTGATTCCCTTATATTTGGAGATCCCTGACTTACCTTCCTTATAACTTCAATATTTGCCACATTTTCCACTGCCCTGGCTGTTCCTCTGGTGGCTACAACCTTTAATCCCAGTTCATCTGCTTTTTGAACAATATCCTGGATTTTATCCTTATCTGCATCTCTGACACTGATAAAAACTTTTCCTTCAGTTAAAAGATCCATGTTAGCTGAAAGCTGGGACTTATAATAAGCCAATCCAAAGTTCTCGTCTATACCCATACTCTCACCAGTTGATTTCATTTCAGGGCCTAAAATCGAATCGGACTCCGGTAATTTGATGAATGGGAATACAGATTCTTTAACAGCAACATGGTCTATTTTTATTTCATCAGTAAGTCCTAGGTCAGCCAGTTTTTTGCCAATCATTAGCATGGCTGCAATTTTAGCCAGTGGAATTCCCACAGCCTTACTAACAAAAGGCACTGTACGGCTGGCCCGAGGATTGGCTTCCAGAATGTAAACCTTTGGTTCGTTATCTACATCCATTTTAACTGCGTATTGAATATTCATTAATCCCACAACCCCTAATTCCAGGGCCAAGTTATGAGTATATTCTTTTATGGTGTCTAAAATGTCCTCAGGAATGCTTTGAGGTGGAATAACACAGGCCGAGTCTCCAGAGTGGACACCTGCTTCTTCAATGTGTTCCATGATTCCACCAATGAAAACATCTTCTCCATCACATAGAGCATCAACATCCACTTCTATGGCCTCTTCCAAAAATTTATCCACGAGAATAGGGTGTTTTGGAGAGATTTTAACCGCCTCTTTCATGTATTCTCGAAGCTCATCATCATCATAAACAATTTGCATGGCCCGGCCACCCAGAACATAAGATGGGCGCACCAGAACAGGGAATCCAATCCTTTCAGCTACTTTTCTAGCGTCTTCAAATGATTTAGCAATCCCATAAGGTGCCTGAGGTATGTCCAGTTTTTCCAACACTTGAGTGAATTGTTCCCGGTCTTCCACCCGATCAATGCTCTCGTGAGGAGTTCCCATGATTTTAACACCTTCTTCGGCCAGAGGAACCGCCAGATTAATGGAAGTCTGTCCTCCAAACTGTACCACGACACCTTCCGGTTTTTCCTTGTCTATTATTCCCATAACATCTTCCAGGGTCAGTGGCTCAAAATACAATTTACTTGATATATCATAATCAGTACTTACAGTCTCTGGATTGTTGTTAATGACTATAGTTTCTATACCCTGGTCTTTAAGGGCCAGAGAGGCATGAACACAACAGTAATCAAATTCAATACCTTGTCCAATCCTTATAGGGCCCGCACCAATAATAGCAATTTTTCGCTCATTGGAAACCGGCACCTCATCTTCCAGATCATAAGTACCATAATAATAAGGAGTTTTAGCTTCAAATTCTGCAGCACAAGTATCAACCATTTTATAAGTAGGTACTATTCCGGCGTCTTTTCGCAGTTTTCGAATTTCTGATTCTTCCATACCAGTTATGACAGCTAATTCAGCATCAGCAAAGCCCATTTTCTTGGCCTTATGCATTAATTTGGGGTCTTGAATAGACTCAGCGTTTAGCTGCTTTTCAAAATTAACTATATTCAATATTTTGTATAAGAAAAATTTGTCAATTTGAGTAATATGATGAATTTCATTTACACTGGTTCCCTGTTTTAAGGCCGTGTAAACCTGAAACATTCTCTCGTCAGTAGGATTGGCCAGATCGTCCCGGGTGAAAGAAACCTCTTCAAAACCGTATCGGCCTATGTCCAGAGAACGTATGGCTTTGTGCAGAGATTGTTCAATAGTACGTCCAATGGCCATTACTTCACCAGTGGACTTCATTTGCACCCCAATTTTCTTGCTTATGCCTTTGAACTTGTCAAATGGCCATCGAGGTATTTTAGCCACTACATAATCCAGTGTGGGCTCAAAAGAAGCTGGTGTTTCTTTAGTGATGTCGTTCTGGATTTCATCAAGGGTCATTCCAATGGCAATTTTTGCTGAGATTTTGGCAATAGGATAACCAGTTGCCTTAGAAGCCAGGGCACTGCTTCGGCTCACACGGGGGTTTACTTCAATTACCTTGTAATCACCTGTTTCCGGGTGCACAGCAAACTGTATATTACAACCGCCCTGAATTTTCAAGGCCCTTATGATCTTGATGGAAGCATTTCTTAAACGCTGGTTTTCCACGTCACTTAAGGTCTGAGAAGGAGCCACAACGATACTTTCTCCAGTGTGAATTCCCATGGGATCAATGTTTTCCATGTTACAGATAATGACACAGGTGTCGTTTTTATCCCTCATTACCTCGTATTCGAACTCTTTCCAGCCCATTACTGATTGATCAATTAGTACCTGGCTAATAAAACTCATGTCCAGACCACGTGTGGCTATTTCAATGAGTTCTTCTTCCTTGTAGGCCACTCCACCACCAGTACCCCCCAGGGTAAATGCTGGCCGCACAATAACAGGGTAACCAATTTCTTCAACCGCAGCTAATGCTTCATCAAGCGATTTTACGGCTTTGGCTTTAGGCACAGGCTCATTGAGTTCTTTCATGAAACTGTCAAATAAGTCCCGATCTTCCACATTGCGTATGGTCTCTACATTAGAACCAAGCAATTTAACTCCTTCCAGAGCATTAATTTCTTCCAGTCCTATGGCCACATTGAGTCCAGTTTGTCCACCCATAGTTGGTAAGATCGCATCTGGTTTTTCCTTTTCAATGATTTTAGCCACTATTTCTGGTGTTAATGGTTCCACATAAACACTGTCTGCCATGTCAATATCAGTCATGATGGTAGCAGGGTTACTATTTACCAGAACAGTTTCAATACCTTCTTCTTGTAATGATTTACACGCTTGAGAGCCAGAATAATCAAACTCAGCAGCCTGACCTATCTGAATGGGTCCTGAACCTATTATGAGTACTTTTTTTATTTTTTGATCCTTCGGCATTACTATCCCCGTTTTTATAATTTTTACCGTTATTTTAATGATTATTTTAATAGAATTATGAATTTTATTAGAATTTTATTAGAATATAGTGATTAAGTTATAATTTTATTTTTAAATCAGAAGGTTTTAAGATATTTCAATCCTAATAATCCCTCATTGATTCAACAAACATATCAAAGGCATAGTCCGTATCATTCGGGCCTGGTCCAGCTTCTGGATGGTACTGCACACTACTTACAGGTAGTTCTTCGTGCTCTATTCCTTCAACTGTGCCGTCGTTTAAGTTAATTTGGGTGACATTTATTGGTTTATCAGTTATAGAATCTGGATCTACAGAAAAACCATGGTTCTGAGAGGTTATAGATACTTTTCCAGTTTTTAGATCTTTAACTGGCTGGTTAGTTCCCCGATGACCGAATTTCATTTTATAAATTTTAGCCCCAAATGCCAGGGAAATTAACTGTTGGCCCAGGCAAATTCCAAAGACAGGAAGCCTTTGGGCAAGTTTAGGAATAACATTTATGGCTTCTTTTACACGAGTAGGGTCTCCCGGGCCACTGGAGATAAGTACGGCATCTGGATCGTAATCCATAATATCTTTAAGATCAGTATGGTATGGTAAAACCGTTACACCCACTTTTCTTTTTAATAGAGCATTTATACTGTTATTTTTTATCCCACAGTCAATAATAACCACTCTTTCAGAGAATTCTTCTCCCAGAATTTTCGGTTCCTTAACACATACCTTATCCACCAGATCCACTTGCGTAATATCCTTTTGAGAAACAGCCATTTCCAATAATTCTTTGTCAGAAACTTCCGTGGTGGCCAGAGCACCTTTCATGGTTCCTCGTTCTCTTATTTTTATGGTTAATGCCCTGGTATCAATTCCACCAATACCTGGGATTTTAAATTCACTTAAAAAGTCAGATAATCCCTTTTCAGAAAGACTGTGGGAAGGATGAACACATTCTTCTCTTACAATAAATCCTTCGGCCTTGATACCTTCAGACTGGTACCATTCAGAGCTTATACCATAATTACCCTGTAGAGGATATGTTGGCATTAAAATTTGGCCTTTGTAAGAAGGGTCTGTAAGAGATTCCACGTAACCCGTCATTCCAGTGGCAAATACCACTTCTCCTGTTTTAATTGTTTCATAACCAAAACTTTCTCCTGTGAGAATAGTTCCGTCCTCTAAAGCAAGCTTTGCCTCTTTTACCATTTAATCACCATAATTTAAAGTTAAATATTCTGATTTTTATTAAATAATATAAATTCTATCGTAAATTCAATGATTGTTAAGATTTAATACATTAATCCAACCATATATCTGGGTTATTTTCTGAATTTAATGGTTCTTCTTCCAGTGGAAAGTTCATTACCACTGCATCCTCACCATCCTCATAGTACCCGGGCATTATTTTATCTTCATGAAAACCCATGGTTTTGTAAAATTTTATAGCCCCTTTATTTTCAGATCTTACTTCTAATTTAATGTTTTTCATTTTAAACTTCTGGAACATTTGTATGGCCATACCCAAAAGTTTCTTTCCCACACTGTTTCGGCGGTGTTTTTTATCCACTGCTAGAGATATAATATGACCCTCATCTTCAAATCTAATCCAAAAGATAATATACCCTAATATTATATTATCTTGCTGAGCCACTAAAAATCCTGCCCCTAGATTGAAAACATCTTTCAAAATACTTGGCGGATATGGCTCATCAAAAGACATTTCCTCGATCTCTACGACCCTTCTGAGGTCTGAAAGTCTGAATTCCCTTATAATCATTTCTATCTCCGGTGATAGCATGTGGAAAGACCTTGCAACATATATTATAAACCATTGCACTCCCTATGATAAAGTAGTGGAAGTGGGGGCTGGCAAATTTTTAGAAGTTGCCAACAACTTGCAAAAACATTCTAAAATGAATATTATTTTAACTGATATTAAACCTTCCCATGAAGGAGTACTTCAAGACAATGTAACCCAACCAAACTTAACAATTTATGAGGGTGCTCGTATTATTTATTCTGTCAGACCTCCCATGGAACTGCACCAACCAATAATGGATCTGGCCCAAAATATAGGTGCCATATTGATTATTAAACCTTTAACTGGTGATGATATAAACACCAGACAGATTATGCGCCTTGTAAATTATAAAAAGGCCGTTTTTTATGTTTATCCTTGATTTTTTTAATTTATAAATGAATATAACGATATGAAATTACAGAATAAAATGAATAATACTCTAATTACTATTATTTTTTCTAATTAATTTCTAGCTATCTTTTCTACTATTTTTTCAAGCTATTGTAGATACCATAATTTATTAATACAAATGCACCCTAAAATATTAAATAAGATAAAATTACCATCAATTAATTATATAAACATCATAAGTAAATAATTAAGAAATCTGAAAATCATATAACTAAAAACAATAAATATTTTTTTAAATTGAATATTACACATTTATCCCCAATTAAAGAGTGTTAATCATGAAATGGGAAAAAAAGAACATTGAAGAAACATTAAAAGAACTTAATACCACAAGAAGCGGTTTAAGTTCTACCGAGGCTCAAAAACGGACCCACGAATATGGGCCTAATGAGCTGGTAGAAGAAAAAAAAGACGGGCCATTCAAAAAGTTCCTGTTGCAATTTAAGGACATACTAATCATTTTATTAATAGTTGCAGCTATAGCCGCCTATTTTGTAGGAGATGCTATTGACGCCGCAGTCATATTATTCGTAGTTATTTTAAATGCTTCCGTTGGATTTTTGCAAGAAAACAAAGCAGAAAAAGCCATGGAAAAACTAAAAAATCTCATATCTAGTGAAGCTGTTGTAATTAGGGATGGTAAAACAGGAAAAGTCCCTGCTTCTCAACTTACTAGAGGAGATATAGTAGTTATAGAAGAAGGAGATAATGTACCAGCCGATATACGTTTAATTGAAAGTTACGACCTTCGAATAGACGAATCATCATTAACTGGGGAGTCTTTACCAGTTTCTAAAACCCACGATGAAAAAAAGGCCGAAAATGAAAGGGAAACCATTGCTTATATGGATTCAGATGTTATATCTGGAAGGGGAATTGGTGCTGTGGTTGAAATAGGAATGCAAACTTCTATTGGAAAAATAGCAGAAATGCTCCAGGGCGAAGATACCGCCACCCCTCTTCAAGAAAAGATTTCTGGACTGGGAAAAATGCTAGGGCTTATTGCAGTAGTTGTTTGTGTAGGCGTATTCATTTTACAATTGGCCAAGGGAGTTCCACTGGTTGAAACTTTTTTGACCGCTGTATCTCTGGCTGTGGCCGCAGTTCCAGAAGGACTTCCTGCCATCTTAACTCTTACTCTGGCCCTGGGAATGCAAAGAATGGCTAAAGTCAATGCCGTGGTCCGAAAACTACTGGCAGTGGAGACCCTGGGATCATGTAGCGTGATTTGTACTGATAAAACCGGGACATTGACCTTAAACAAAATGTCTGTTAGAGATGCCCGTTTATCTTCATCAGAAAGGGCACTGGAAGTTTGTGCATTATGTAACAATTCCAGTTTATCCAATGGAAAAGTTATTGGAGACCCTACTGACGGTGCTTTGCTTTTATATGCTGAAGAGGAAGATTATTCACGAGAAGAACTCGAAAAAACTTATCCTCGAATAATGGAAATTCCCCTGGACAGTACCCGTAAAAGAATGACCACCTTAAATCAAAAAGGGGAAGAAGTTTATCTTTACACCAAAGGTGCTCCAGAAATAGTCTTAGGCATGTGTAAATACATCGAAGAAGACGGAGTGGCCCGTGAATTAACTGCTTCAGATAAAGAAAACTTCATGACCAGCCTAAAAGAAATGACTGGGGAAGCCCTCCGTGTTCTGGGACTGGCTTACCGGAAGGTGGCACCAGATGAAGATTTAGAAGATAAAGAAACCCTGGAAAGTAATCTTATATTAGTGGGACTGGCCGGTATGATGGATCCCCCACGAAAAGAAGCAGCTGAAGCTGTGTCTACCTGTAAAAAAGCAGGAATTAAAGTAGTGATGATTACTGGAGACCACCGGGACACTGCTGCTGCCATTGCCCGAGAAATAGGTGTTTTAGAAGAGGGTAAAGTTCTAACTGGAGACGAACTGGAAAATCTTTCTGATGAAGAATTTGCAGAAATTGTGGAAGATGTAGATGTCTATGCACGGGTATTCCCTGAACAAAAAGTTCGTATAGTTGAGGCCCTTCAAAACAAAGACAACGTGGTTTCCATGACCGGTGACGGGGTTAATGATGCGCCAGCACTTAAAAAAGCATCAATTGGTGTTTCCATGGGCATTACTGGAACTGATGTGGCCAAGGAATCCTCGGACATGATATTACAGGACGATAACTTCGCCACCATCGTCCATGCCATTGAAGAAGGTAGAACCATATTCGATAATATTCGAAGGTTTGTCAAATTCCAGCTTTCTACCAACGTAGGCGCCATTATTACCATCGTATCTGCGTCAATCATGAGTTTACCCATACCATTCAACCCCATACAAATACTATGGATCAATATCATTATGGATGGGCCTCCTGCCCAGTCATTAGGAGTAGAACCTCCTGAAAAAGGTATTATGCTAAGAGAACCTGAAAAAGAAAATATTATACCTCGAAAGAACCTCATAAGAATCATATTAACCGGAATAGTCATGGCCATAGGAACTCTGGCCCTTTACATATATGAGCTTTCAATGGGAGTTAGCGTTATTAAGGCCACCACCATTGCCTTTACCGTATTTGTAATATTTCAGATTTTCAATGTATTTAATTGCAAGTCCAAAACTGGATTTTCCAACAAGTCCTTGTTAATTGCAGTTGCTTCTTCATTCTTACTACAATTAATGGTTATTTACATCCCATTCCTGCAAAAAATATTTAAAACAACAGCTATTGGCGCAGTTGATTGGGTTTTAATATTCCTGGTAGCAAGTATAATTCTTATCAGCGAGCAAATAATGGTGAGGTTGGATAGATGAATATTTTGGTGATGGCCGGTACCAGGGATGCAGTTAAAATCATAGAACAACTTTCTGAAAATAAAAAAAGTTATTCTACCGATAAAAGTCCATTAAAAATTCTGGCCACCACTACCACCAGCTATGGCGCAGATATAGCCAAAAAAGCTGGAGCAGATGAAGTAATATCAAAACCACTTACCTCAGATGAACTGGAGGATTTGATTGAAAAAAAAGAGGTGGATCTTTTATTAGATGCCACCCACCCTTTCGCAGTTAATGCTACTACCAATGCCATTATCTCTGCAAAAAAAACTTCCATTAAATACCTGAGATATGAAAGACCTTCACTGGACTATTCCCATATAGAAGGAGTTCAACAAGTAAAGTCGTTTAAAGAAGCCGGAAAGTTGGCTTCTGAAGTATTAAGATATTTAAATACTGAAAAAGAAGTTAGAATAGAATCAGAAAAAAAAGTTATGCATCTGGCAGGCGTTTCTACCATCAAACCAGTTCTAGAAAATGTCTCCCCGGAACAATTAGTAGTTCGTGTACTTCCCAATACTATTTCTATTGGTCAATGCCAGGAATTAGGATTTTCTGGTGAAAATGTGATAGCCATGCAGGGTGTTTTCTCAAAAGAATTTAATAAAGCTCTGATGAGAGAGTATAACGCTGGAGTCATTATCAGCAAGGAAAGTGGTCAGACCGGCGGAGTTCCAGATAAAATAGAGGCTGCTCTTGAACTTGGCCTGGAAGTAATACTGGTTATTCGGCCTGAAATAAAAGAATTAAAAAATGAATTAGTGGTTAACAGTCTAAGAGAATTTGAAATAGAATTTAAATTGTTAATTAAATCTAGTTCATGATTTTAAAGTAGTAGAAGATTGTCAAACTTTTTTTTTAATTTTATTTCACTACCCATTCCAATTTTTGAAATAATAAATATGTCTCAAACCGCTATTTTTTAAGTTTAGTTTATAAAAAATTAAAATTAAATATGATAAAAAATTAGAATTTAAAAAAAAATATGGATTATATCCTATCAAAAAAGGTAACTTCAACATCAATCCCTTCAGTAAGAATTTCCACATTTTTAGGAATCTTGATATAACCATGGGCCTCAGCCAGTGCAGTAATGGCACCAGAATCCTTTAATATTGGATTTGCTTTTCCATCTATTATTTTTACAAGGGCATAATGAAGTCTGCCCCGGGAAGAATAGAATCTTCCTTCCAGTGGATATTTTTCAGTTCTAATAGAAATATTAGATCCCATATGTCCTGCCTGACGAATATATGGGGCTAAAAAAATTTGAAATATCATTAAAGCAGCCACAGGATATCCTGGAAGGCCAACCACAATCTTTTCTCCAATTTTTCCAATCAGGGTTGGTTTACCTGGTTTAACAGATATTCCGTGGACTAAAACCTGACCCATATCTTCGATGACTTGTTTTAATACATCTCCCGTACCTGCAGAGGTACTGCCTGATGTTAAAACAATATCACATTCTTTAAGAGCCTCTTTTATGGCTCCAGCCAGCCCATCATAATTATCTGGAACAACACCCAGCCACAGTGGTTGAGCACCACAAGAAATCACTGCACTTTGTAAAGAATAGGAATTAACATCAAATATTTGACCATATTCCAAATTCTCACCAGAATTAATCAGTTCTTTTCCAGTAGAAATTATTCCAACCTTTATTTTCTCCCATACTGGGATTTCATCCAGGCCCATGGCACTTAAAACACCAACCTTGTCAGAACTAATGAAAGTGCCTTTAGAAAGAAGTAGTTCACCTTCTTCAATATCAGTCCCTTGTTTGGTTATGAACTGGTCTTGAGGAGCAGGCCGGTGAATGTAAACTTTTTCCCCATCAATTTCAGTATATTCCACCATTACCACCGCACTGGCTCCTTCAGGTAAAGGAGCACCAGTATTTATTGCAGAACAAAAACCCGGCTTGATCTTTTTTTGAGGTTTTTGACCAGCCTCAATTACTTCCATCAAATTCAAAACCTTGGGGTTTTCCTCACTGGCCCCAAAAGTATCGGCTGCATGTACCGCATATCCATCTTTAGATGCCCGATCAAATGGAGGTAAATCCAAAGTAGCATAAACGTCTTCCGCCAGCACCCGGTGGTGAGAACTTTCTAAATCAACCTTCTCTGATTTTTGAAGAGAATATATGTCATTAAAGAGATTTTGTAATATTTTTTCAGCTTCTGAAACTTCCATTATCTTTAAAAATTCATTGACCATGAAAACATCCTTCTTATAAATTATTCCTTGATTAAAAACTGTAAGATTTAAGGTAAGATTAAAAATATTATATTAATCTTATTAATTTGAAACATTTGATTGTTTACAAGGATTTAAACTAATTACAAATTATTTATAAAAATTATGAATTATTAAATGTGAATAATTACAAATAAAATATATAAAACTGTGGATGATTTAAATTTATAAATCATTATATAAAGGTTGACACCTTATATCTATTATATTAAATTAAATCTTAATTTGAATCTAATTCTCAACAAGATTTTATTAAAAAATAACAAATTAAATTTCATTTAGGAGGAGAGTATTTGAGTAGAGGATATGAACCACAAGAAGTTAGAAGAGTAAGAACTCCACGTAGAGGAGAAATTCCTGCAGTAGTAGAACAAATTTTGGGTCACGGTAAATTAAGAGTCCGATGTACAGATGGTAAGGTTAGACTGGGTCGAATCCCGGGGAAAATGAAAAAGCGAATCTGGATTCGAGAAGGTGACGTGGTCCTTATAAAGCCTTGGGAATTTCAAAGTGACGAAAAGGCCGATATTGTGTGGAGATATACTCGAACTGAAGCTAACTGGCTTGAAAAAAGAGGTTATTTAAACCTTTAATTAAGGAACATTCTGATGGAATTTAGGGAGCTCCCTAAACCCATTATATCCTAATTAAACAGATTAAATCTGTTGAAATATTAATACTAATTTTAATTATACTTTAAATTCAGATTATTTATTTATAATGCCATATACTGCTTTAATTCTAATTAAAAATAATTACTTTTAAATTTCGGACAAAAATGAAAAAAACGATAGATGATGATTTAATGGATCCTAAAGTCACCCGGGCCGATGCCGATCTACAGAAAATGCTGGCGGAAAAGCGAATTAAAAGTGTAGAAGACAGAAGAGTTGGTAGTGAAGTCTTTGATCAGAAAACACTGGAAACCCTGTATAAATTGGCCAATAGTAATTATCTTAACATCTTGAATGGGGCCATAAGCACAGGTAAAGAGGCCAACGTGTTTAAAGGTATCCATGAAGATGGGCATATTGTGGCAGTTAAAATATATCGTATTTCTACCTCTGATTTTAAAAAAATGCAGTATTATATTCAAGGCGACCCCCGGTTCCGAGTCAGAACCACCAATAAAAGACAATTGGTCCATGCCTGGGTTAATAAAGAATTCAGAAATTTAAATCGATGTTTAGAAGCCAAAATGGATGTTCCCACACCGATTATTGCCAAAAATAACGTTTTAATAATGGAATTCATTGGAGATGAAGAAGGGAATCCTGCTCCTACTTTAAGAGACCATGGCCCCCAGAATCCAGGAAAAATGCTGGAAGAACTGATTGAAAGCATGAAAAAAATGTATCAAGATGCCAAATTAGTTCATGGCGATCTTTCCATATATAATATTCTCAATAACAATGAAAAGCCAGTGATTATAGATGTTTCCCAATCTGTGGTGGTTGATCATCCCATATCAATGGAACTTCTCAACAGAGATATAGAAACTTTATTAAAAGATTTTAGTAAATTCGGTGTTTCTGCATCCTTTGAAGACGTTAAAAAGGAAATTACAGGCTAAAATTTCATGAATAATATTTATTAATTAAATTGAGATTAAAGTAGTAAGTTCAATTATTTGTTAAATTAATTCAACACATTGTTTATTTATTAGATTTTACATATTTTTAAAATAATTATATTCAGTCATTATTTAGAAAACTTTATAATAGATTTATTTGAATAATAATTTCGGCCATAACAATTTTTAATTGCAAAATAGCGTTAAAATGGTCTTAATTACTAATTAAAAATTATTTTAATAAAATAAGACATAGAAACCCATAAAACGAAACGAGGTGAAATTATGCCCACCACTGAATATCTCAAAATACCCCGAGAGAGAGTAGGAGTCTTAATTGGGAAAAAAGGAGAAGTAAAACAACATATAGAAAAATTAACTCAAACAAAGCTGGACATAGATAGTGAAGCCGGAACAGTGACCATAAATCCCCAAGAAGACCTTGAAGATCCTTTATTACCATGGAAAACTCGCAGTATCGTGAAGGCCATAGGAAGAGGATTCAATCCAGAGATTTCCCTGAGATTACTGGACGATGACGTGGCTTTGGACATAATAAAACTCACAGAATATGTGGGAAAATCTAAAAAGGCTCTTGCGAGACAGAAAGGCCGTATAATTGGTCGAGACGGTATAACCAGACAAATTATTCATGAAATGACTGGTGTAGACATGTCTGTGTATGGAAAGACTGTTTCTATCATTGGAGACCTCGAGAACTTGTTAATTGCCAAAGAAGCAGTTGAAATGATCTTAAATGGTGCCCGGCATAAGTCTGTCTATGGTTTCCTGGAAAAGAAAAAGCAGGACATGAAACTTAAACATTTTCATGAAACCATTAATTTAAAATAAGATAATTACAAAATGGTCGATTTAATTTCATTAATCTACCATAATTTTATTTATAGATAGCAAATTTATTAAGTTTTGAACCATTTGGTATATATGTAACAAATGGAATATTATACACTATACATTTTAATGAAATGACTTTTTGAGATATTTTAATTTAAGAGATGATATGATTTATACATAAAATATTAATACTCAGAAATACATCTTTTAGTGAATATGTTTTAAAAAATAATTTGAATAACATCTAAAACTATTCTATGACATTGTAAAAATAAGTCATTAATCCAAATCTCTAAGTAATATCTTGAGAATTTCTAAATAAATAATCCTAAATAAATAGTTTATAAGGAGGGTAATTTTGGAGAGACAAGCTGGAGAACTCTTTGAAGAGTTTCAAGAACTAACCGCATCTGAATTTTTCCGAAAAAATAAGCAGATGCTTGGATTTTCTGGTAAGATAAGGTCCCTTACCATCGTTTTTCACGAATTAATAACCAACAGTTTTGATGCTGCGGAAGAAGCGGGAATACTCCCTGAAATAAAAATTGACCTTAAAAGACTGGACAAAGACCACTATATTCTAAGGCATACAGATAATGGGCCTGGAATACCTGAAGACTTCGTTACCAAGGTATTCTGTACCATGTTTGCTGGTTCTAAGTTTAGAAATATCCAGTCCCGTGGTCAGCAAGGTTTAGGGTGCAGTGGATGTGTTTTGCTGTCCCAGATGACTACTGGTAAACCTGCACGTATCATTTCAGGTTATAAGGACAAAGATGGACTCAAAGGAGTTCAGATGACCCTTAAGATGGATGTGAAAAAAAATCAGGGACTTATACTGGATAAAAAGAAGGTAGAAGTTAAAAACACCGGTGTTTGTTTAGAACTGCATTTTAAAGATGTTTCTTACTCTTTATCAGAACAGGGAGCTTTTGAATACATAAGAAGAACTATGATTGCCAACCCACACGCAAAAATCATATTTAGAGATCCTACCGGACATAAATACATATTTAACCGGGCTTCCGCTGTCATTCCTCCTTTACCAAAAGAAGTTCTTCCCCACCCTAAAGGTGTAACTGCCGATGATCTAATTTTCATGGCCAAACACACCGACAAGAGAAGGTTTAGAAGCTTACTTACCAGCTCACTCTCCAGAATGTCCACCAAACGGGTAAACGAAATTCAGAAAATAACTGGTATTGACCTTAATAAAAGACCTAAGGATATGAAATGGGAGGAAGCCGAACAAATAGTGGATTTGTTTACTAAAATGGACTTTATGGCACCACCAACCTCAGGTTTAATACCAATTGGTCAGGAACAAATTGAAAAAGGTGTTGTAGAAATACTGAATCCAGAATTTGTATCAGCTATCAGTAGAAAACCGGTTACTTATCGAGGAGGGGTGGCCTTTATCATAGAAGCAGGAATTGCCTATGGTGGAGACTCTGGAAGAATGGTCGGGGATCAGAGAAAAGCAGAAATTATGCGTTTTGCTAACCGGGTGCCCCTAACCTTTGATCAAGGTAGTTGTGCTATAACCGAAGGTTTAAAGAGTATTGACTGGAAACGATACGGAATAAGGGACATGGAAAGCGCCCCTATAACCATATTTGTGAATATTATTTCTACCCAGGTGCCTTACCTCTCCACAGGTAAACAGAGCGTGGCCCCTGAACCAGAAATCTTACACGAGGTTCGCCAAACAGCCATGACCGTGGCCAGAAAACTACAAAAATATCTAAGGGCTAAAAAAGCAGAAAAAGAAGAGGCCATGCGGTCTAAGATCTTTGAAGAATACGTACCAGTCATTTTAAAAGAAGCAGCCCTTTTAGCAGAAACTGAAGTACCAGAATACCAACCAGTTCTGGCCAAAGTTACCCGCCGAGCACTGGCAGAATTAATGGGGGAACCCATAGATGACGACTAGAAAAGAAATCACCATTAATAAACTAAAAGGTTTGGGACAAACCATTGTAGAAGACGTGGCTCAAAACAAGGTTCCATCAGTTAAGGTACCCTCCAGAGGTACATCTAACATAGTTTACGACGAAACAAAAAGGCACTATGTTCTGGGAGACCGTTATGGTAAACGTTCTCTGGGAAATGTTAAGCAGATTAAAAAAATTGGACAAATGGTTTACATGGCCAATTTCTGCAAACAGTTAGTGGAAAGAGAAAAAACAGCTACTTTAAGGGAGCTCTATTATGTTTCTGAAGGATGGGACGTTGAATTTGGAACCCAGGACGAATCTAACATTGTAGGTGAGGACCTGGAAGTAACCTTAGGAATGACCCGGGAAGATCTGGGCTTGATGCCAGAAGAAGATGGTGCTTCTGTTTATGGAGATTTGACTATAAAAGAAGACGATCTTGAAATTAACGCACTTAGATCCGGAAAATCAGGTTATACTATTTCTCCTACCATAAATGAAGTAGAATTTGTTGATCACGACGTAAAAAGGGTCATTGCAGTGGAAACCATGGGAATGTTCCACCGAATGGTTCAGGAAAACGCATACAAAAAATTCGACACTTTAATTGTGGGATTAAAAGGCCAGGCAGCTCGGGCAACCAGAAGGTTCCTCAAAAGAGTGAATGATGAATTAAATCTCCCTGTTTACATTTGTAACGACGGAGACCCCTGGGGATTCCACATAGCCCAGGTTATTATCTCTGGAAGTGCCAAACTGGCCCACGTAAACCATGACCTGGCCACCCCTGATGCCAAGTTCCTGGGAGTTACTGCCAGCGATATAATTAACTACGACCTTCCTACGGACCCTTTAAAAGACATAGATGTTCTAAGATTAAAAGAGCTTCTTAAAGATCCCCGTTACCGGGATGAAACCTGGAAAACAGAGATTAAGAAAATGCTCAAAATCGGGAAAAAAGCAGAACAGCAGTCTTTCTCCAAATATGGATTAGAATATGTAGTGGATACATATTTTCCGGAAAAATTGGACCAGCTGGAATGATCAAATCATTTTTGATTTGATTTCATTACTTTGCATTAATTTGTTTTTTGGCCTTAAATGGCCAGCAAATTCTTTTTTTGAAATTTTTAATTTTTTTATTTTTCATATAATCGGGTTTTTAATTAATTTTAATTTAATAATTTTAATTTAATCTATTTAAAATATCTCAAAAATGTAAATAGAAATTTTAATATTTTTAAAGAATATTTTACAATTAAGAAAAAAGTAAATTCTTTTTTTGAAATCCGAGTAAACAATTAAAAAAGTTTATTAAAGTTACAATATAAGATATTCTTATAGCTAAACTTATTTAGTACACAAAACTTATTATGCACCTTTTTAACTTTAAAGGGAATATTGAAGCCCCTAGGCATGATTTTTAAGGGTAATTAAGTGCAAGAATATATAAGAATCTATAATTTGATTCCATTAAATACAAGTTAAAATTAATTTAATTTAGAGGGAGGTAAATTAAATGAAATCTGTTGCAGTGAATGGATATGGAACCATTGGAAAAAGAGTTGCTGATGCAGTTTCTGCTCAGGACGACATGAAAATAGTAGGTGTCTCCAAAACAAAGCCTGACTTTGAGGCCCGGATGGCCGTGGAAAAGGGATACAATCTTTACATAAGTATCCCTGAGAGAGAAAAACTTTTCCAGGAAGCAGGAATAGAAATTAGTGGTACTGTAGACGAAATGTTAGATGAATCTGACATAGTAGTTGATTGTACACCAGAAGGCATTGGAGCTAAAAATCTGGAAAAATACAAAGAATTAGAATTAAAAGCCATCTTCCAGGGTGGAGAAAAACACGACAACATCGGATTATCCTTCAATTCCTTTGCTAATTACTCTGACTCATTTGGTAAGGACTATGCCCGGGTCGTTTCCTGTAATACTACTGGACTCACACGGACTTTAAAGCCAATTGATGATCTTTGTGGAATAAAAAAGGTTCGAGCAGTAATGGTTCGCCGGGGCGGAGATCCTTCCCAGATTAATAAAGGACCCATAAATGCCGTAGTCCCTAATCCTCCCACAGTACCATCTCACCACGGTCCTGACCTTAAAACCGTTATGTATGGTGTTAATATTAATACTGTGGCCTTACTGGTACCTACAACCTTAATGCACCAGCACAACCTCATGGTAGAACTGGAAAATCCAGTGGAAGTTGATGAAATAATTGCTAAATTAGAAGCAACACCTCGTGTACTTCTGGTCAAGGCCAGTGAAGGTATTGGCTCCACCGCCGAAGTAATGGAATATGCTAAGGAGTTAGGCCGATCCAGAAACGATTTATTTGAAATTCCAGTCTGGCAAGAGTCCCTTAATGTAGTTGACGGCGAATTATATTACATGCAGGCCGTTCACCAGGAATCCGATGTTGTTCCAGAAAATGTGGATGCTATACGAGCCATGCTCGAAATGGAAGAAGATAATAATAAATCCATTGAAAAAACCAATAAAGCTATGGGTATTTTATAAATCCATAATACCTTTTTTAATTCTTTTTTTACATTTTACAAAAATCAAATCCATATTTTATTTTTTCTTGATTATAAATCAATTAACATAAATTAATAAAATCAAGGTGATTAAATGAATGATAAAATCATATTCGGCCCAGCCGGTAATCCTATTGGTTTTAAAGGAAAAACTACCCAGGTTTGCAGCTATATTTCCCAGGAAGGACTGGATGCCTACGAATATCAGGCCACTTACGGTGTGCGCATAGGTGAAAATTCTGCCAGGGAATTAAAGAAAAATTCTGAGGAAAATAAAATCAGGGTCTCCATGCATGCCCCTTATTACATCAATTTATCTTCCCAGGACCCAGAAGTAATTGAAAGATCCATTGAACGACTGGTGCAATCAGCCCGGGCCGCAGAATGGTTGGGTGCTTATCGAATTGTTTTTCATCCGGGATTTTATACCAAGTACACACCATCAGAAGCCATGGACATCTGTAAAAAGGCTATAGGGGATATCTTAGAAAAATTGGAAGGTTTGGGGATCAAAAAATTCACTTTTGCCCCGGAAACCACTGGTAAAAAGTCTCAGCTGGGAAATCTGGAAGAAATTGTGGAAATATGCCAGAGTTTTGATCACTTTGCCCCCACCATAGATTTTGCCCACCTACACGCCCGTGGTCAGGGCAGTATTAAAAATGCAGATGATTACCTCCAAATACTGGATTATCTAGAGGAAGAACTGTCCATAGAACGACTGCACTGTCACTTCACCCGGATTGAATACACTCACGCCGGGGAGAGGAAACACCACACTCTGGAAGAAAAAGAATACGGGCCACCAGTTAAACCACTTCTGGAAACATTAATTGAAGCCGGTTGGAAATCCACTATTATTTGTGAAACACCTCTGATAGACCAGGATGCTTTACGGTTGAAATCGTGTTTTAAAAATATTATATAGTTTATTAAAAAATATAATATAAATATAATTCCAGGTTTTTTTTATTATAATATATTTCTAGGAAAATTTTAATCAATAAGAATTAATATAGAATAATATTAAATCTTTTATCTTAATACGTAATTTTTATCTAATACGTAATGATTCTTTTAAAGAACGGAAATACTTAAAAAATTAGATATTAATAATAAATAAAAATTTATGACTCCAAAAGAATATATGTATTTAAGACTATAATGATTTTATTAAAGTTTCAAACTCAACAATTAATTTCAACACTAACAAAATAAATTAATTTTAGAATTATTTTTACCAATTTTTTTTAAATAAAGGTGATGCCGTGAAATTTAACAATATAGTTTATGATTCACATATAATAGAAAATAAGATACCAATTACATCTAATGAGCCTAAAAAAGAGGCTAAAGTGGTTGTATTACAACCAGTAGGATATCCATTTATTTGCAATCTAGTAGAAACTCCTAAAATAGAAGTTTTTGATAAGGAGCTATTTGAATTGTATGCTCAGGAACAATGGGAGGGTTTTACTGCTAAAGAAGGTTCTTACCTTTTTGATCAGAAATTACTTCCAGATTACGCATTTAAAGTGATTAAAGCACATCCAGACGAGTCAAAGATAACTCCCGACACATCAATACTACTGGTAGAAGTTCTAAAAGAATCAGACGACTTCCAGAAGATAGAAACCGGCTTGAAAATTGAAGATGTAGTAGGGCAGGAACAGGCCAAAACCAAATGCAAAATTATAATGAAGTACCTTCAAGACCCTGAAAAATTCAAGGAATGGGCCCCCCGGAATGTGCTATTTTATGGAACCCCTGGTACCGGGAAGACCATGCTGGCCAAATCATTATCCAATGAGCTAAAAGTTCCATTATATCTCATAAAGGCCACTACTCTTATTGGAGACCACGTAGGTGATGGTGCTAGGCAAATACACGAATTATATGATCTTGCATCAAAAACATCTCCCTCAGTGATATTTATTGATGAAATTGATGCCGTGGGATTAGATAGAAAATACCAATCCCTAAGAGGAGATGTCTCTGAAGTGGTAAATGCTCTTTTAACTGAAATGGACGGTATAAAACAGAATTATGGAGTGGTTACCATTGGAGCCACTAACAATCCGTCCCTTCTGGATTATGCAATTAGAAGCCGTTTTGAAGAAGAAATAGAATTTAAAATACCCGAAGAGGCTGAAAGAAAGGAAATAATTAAAAATAATATTAAATCCATGCCCCTTGAAGTCCAGGTTTCTGTGGAAAAACTGGCCCAATTATCTAAAGGAATGTCTGGAAGAGATATAAAAGAGAAGTTACTGAAAAATTCACTTCATAAAGCCATATCAGACGATGAAGAAGTAGTAGAGATGAAGCACATCGAATACGCACTTAAAAATTATCAGACTGAGAAAAATGAGCCGAAGGGAATGTTTGCTTAAAACAACCCTGAATTTTTTATTTTTTATAAAATACTATTATAAATTATCTATTCAATTTTTTACTCTTTTTTATAATCTATTTTAAAATTTACGGACTTTAAAATGATTAATAAATATTTTAATTATATAAAAAATATTTTATAGTCTAAAAAATATGTAAAAGTAATGCTTAAAGAACTATTTCTAGAAGCCAGCAAATATGCAGCATCAGATTGGAAAAAATTTATTTTTTTGGGAATAATTTTCGTTGCTATTGATCTTTTAGACCACCAAACCGCCGAAACTATAATGCCTGACTATGTATGGTATTTATTAATAGTTTTAATAATTATATTATTTTTTATTTCAACTGGTTATTTATTCCGAATAATAGAAACATCTATAGATGGCTCAGATCAATTACCCCCATTTAATAACCTGCTTCAATTATTTAAACACGGGGTCAAAGATTCTACCGTAGTTTTCATTTATATGTTTATTCCTTTGATGCTACTAGTAGTTTCCACAGGGTTGATCCTGATCTATTTTGGAGATAATGGTTCAATTAAATTTCCCCTGGAAATTATTCTCATTTCAATAATTCTGGGAATTTTTCTTTTTACACTTTTACAGGGTGCAATTTTAAATATGGCCCATAATAATGGGAAATTTAGAGCAGCTTTTGACTTTAAAAGTTTGATCGGGAAAATCAGAGATGTTGGTCTTAAAAAATTTCTTATAGTTTGTTTTCTAACCGCCTTAATATTTTTAATTGTAGAACCATTCATATTAGAAGATATACATGGTTCTGCGGATTCGGTAGGAGGTACAATAATTGAAATGATAGCTGCACCATATTTAGCCATTTTAACCAGTAGATTCCTGGGAATAATGGGGCGAAGGCAATAAAATGTCCCAATAGCAAATATAAATTAAAAAATAATTTTAAAAATAAATAAATCAGTTTCAAACTAATTTTAATTTCTAAATAAAATAATTTAATTAATGCACTGAAATTAAAAAGAGATTTTTAGCAGATAAAATAAAATCAAATATTTCTTTTAAAAAGGATCTCACAAGCATTAATAACGTCTTTATCGTGATTTTCTGCAGCTTCTTTAATATTGCAAACCACATCATAAAAAATTTTGTCAACAACAGATTTTGTAAGATTTTCAACTATTTTTTCATTGCCATTGAGTTCACCTAGCATATTAAGTGCCTTTTTAGTTTCATTTACTCTAATTAACTCCATTTCACGACGTATTTGTGAAATTAATGGCTCCACTTCAATGTGTTTTAGGGATTTTTCCAGAAGTATCAATTCGTCCCGGACAATTTTTTCAGCCTCTTCAGCCTCTTTTTCTCTCATTTTGCGGTTTTCATCCGCTATTCCCCTCAAATTGTCTATATTGAATACTTTAACTCCTAGTTCAGCAACTTTATCCTCAATATCCCGAGGATTAGCAATATCCACCATTACCACAGATTCTCTTCTTTCAGGAGGAATGGAATCCCTAACCTTTTCATAAGTTAAAATAGCATGCGGTGCACCAGTAGCACTAATTATAACATCAGCATCGACCATAGAATCCATTAAAAGATCAAAATGGATAGCATAACCACCTAATTCTTTAGCCAGTTCAACCGCCCTATCATGAGTCCTATTAGCAACAACAATTGCCTTTAAGTGTTTTTCTACAAGGGCCTTGGCCACCAGAGTTCCCATCTTTCCAGCCCCCACAACCAGGACCTTTTTGCATTTTAAATCTCCATGAACCTCTTCCGCCAGTTCTACTGCTGCAGAACCAATTGAAACAGAACCTCTATTAATATTGGTTTTTTTACGAACTGCTTGACCCACGTGAATGGCCTTAGTAAAAATAGTATCTAAATATAGGCCCGCTGAACCTTCTTTTTGTCCTTTTCTTAAAGCATCCCTAATCTGACCCAGGATCTGATCTTCACCAATAATCATGGATTCTAAACCAGAAGATAATCTCAAAAGATGTTCCAGAGCATTATCATCACTTTCAATTACCAGCCCTTCTTTCATTATTGGGCCGGATTTCAATTCATCAGGTAGATTACATAATAAAGAGTTTTCAAAGAGCAAATCATCGATTATAACATAATATTCTGCCCGGTTACAGGTTTTAATAGAAATAAACTCCTTAACAGAGTAATTTGAATCTAAATAATAGAATAAATCATCAAGAGAAGATACAGAACTTTCCATAGTTTGAATATCTGCTGTTTTGTGATCAACTCTAATATTTAAAATCAAAAAGATTCCTCCTTGTGATTTTCAGGTTTTTCATCTTTTATAAACCCATTGAAATTCTCTTTTTTATCATTAGATTCGTATTTAGATTTAATTTTGGAATTTGAACAATCAAGATTATTAATAAAGGAATCTGCTAGTGAAATCGCATCTTCCAGACGATTTTCACCCAGACATTTTTTTATTTCCGGATCCTGTGATATTTGATAAAGATAATCTCGCCTTAGTTTCTGATTTCCGATGCAAGATTTTAATTTTAGGCGTGCATGATCCTGTAATTCAATTTGTAGAATATCTTCAGGAGTTATAGATGCTTGAATTTTCTTCCTTAACATACGGGCCATTAAAGGACTTTTTCCACCAGTAAAAATAGATATCTGAGCATCACCTACGGAAAAAGTTGTGGGAACAATTACATTACCATCTAATGGATCATCAGCCCGGTTAAGTAATTTTTCTCCTGCCAGATGGGCCACCTTGTTATTCAGCTCTTTGTCACCACTGGCAATAACCACCAGATCAGCCCATTCAACCAGTTCTTCGATTTTTTCCAGTGGTTTAAAAATTGCACCCATATTTTGGAGATTATTGGAAACAGTTCCGCCAGTTAAAATCACTTCTGCACCGGCCTGGATAAATCTAGATGCCCTTCTCTCACCAACTTCACCGGCACCTAGAATAAGAACCTTCATTTTATCCGTTTTAATAAAAAGGGGCGTCCAACCCATGAAATATCTCCATTTAGGTAAATACTTGATAATAAAGTGTAATAGTGAAATTTGTTTAATAAAACCAAATTATTGTTATTGGTATTGTTATTATTATTGATTTAATTCCATTTTGAAATTTAAGAAAAATTACGAAATAATCATTAGATTATTCCACATTTTTCATTCTAAGAACTTTTATGGCAGTCCTAAGGTCATTACCACATTCTTGAAGAACATTTAAAGCGTCTTCTTCAGTAACACCAAATGTATCAGCCAGTGTTTTGACACCATCTTCATCCAAAAACTCAGATTTGCCAACGAGTTCTTCAGAAAGTTGTTTTTTTAGTTCCAGAAATTCATCGGTACTCATATCGATACGGCGCATAACCATATCTCGGAGTGGACAGGGTTTTGAAGGCTTGCAACACCATACTAATGAACCGAAACATGTCCCTTCACCTTCTCCTAATCTTGATTTCTTTCCAAACTGCTCTTTAATTTCAATATAATCTTGAGGTGTAATACCGGCATCTTCTAGTGCATATAAGATGGGACACGGCTTTACTGGTGGGCAACAAAAACTTAGCGCCCTTTTGTCGCCTCCTCTACATACGTGTGATGGTGCATCATCCCATACCATGTTAATATCCTCCAATGTATTTTTAATAACTATTTTTAAATTAATTTATCAAATTGATTTAAATTCATTTAAATAAATATTATTTATAATTAATGAATTGTAATTTTAATCAATATTAAACTTATTTTTTCTATTAACTAATTCTTTTGTGTTACATCAATGAAAAAAAGTGCATATCAATAAAAAATTAGTTTAAGAGGAATAAATATTTAATCCTCATTTAGCATGTTCTCTTTTTCATGAGGAGTTAATTCTTCAACAATTGATTTAGGATCACCAACTTGAAGTATCTTCCCACCTCTCATTAAAGCAGCCCGGTCACAAACATCCAGAACAAATTCCATGTCGTGGGAAATTATCAAAAATGTCTGATTAAGTTCTTCACGAGCATTTATAATTGAATCTGTTACTTGAACCCGTGTAATGGGATCCATGGTACCTGTAGGCTCATCCAAAATCACCACATTCGGTTCTTTAATTAAAACCTGAGCGAGTGCCACCCTGTGCCTTTCTCCACCACTTAACTCATCTGGATTCTTGTTTAATATGGTCATGGCATAATCTTCATCAAAGCCACAAGCTTTTAAGACATATGACGCTTTCATTTTGGCAAATTCTGCCGGTAATTCTAAACTGATTGCTTCAGTAAGATTTCCCAGAATATTTCGATGAGGATAAAGGCTGTATTCCTGGTGAAGTATTCCTAAATAAGGCATTACTCTTCCCCTACCCAGAGGGCCTTTTTGAGTCATGTCAATCCAGTTTTCACCCAATTTTACTATTATTTCCCCACTGCTGGGTTCAGTTAATCCAAATAGTATTCGAGAAAGGGTGGTTTTTCCTGCTCCACTTAATCCCACTACACCGAAAATTTCCCCTTCATCAACTTCCAGATCAATGCCATCAACAGCTTTGACTACTCCTCTTTCAATAGAGTAGTAATGTTTTTTGACATTTTTCATCTCTATTATAGGGCCACCAACCTGGAATTCCTCAGCTTTTTCAGGTAAAGGAACCTGGGCCATGAATTTAGTCACTACTTCATCAGGAGATCCTTCTTCTATAATTTGACCTTTTTCAAGCCAGATTACATAATCAGATAACTTTCTCATAACTTCAGGCCAGTGAGAAGTGATGACCATGGTAATTCCTTTTTCCTTCACTCCTTCAACCAGAGCCTGGTGAATTAACTCTGCGGTTTTAGGATCCAGAGTTCCCGTAGGTTCATCAGCAAGGAACAACATGGGTTTTTTAGCCATTTGCCGGGCCAGAACAACTCTCTGTTTTTCCCCACCACTTAGATCACGGGCAATGTGAGTAATCCTGTGAGTCATCTGAGTCATTTCCAGCAATTCCAGAGCTAAATAAGTATTTTCTTCATAATCCCCATCTATAATGGATTTTAATACATTATCTATAACTGTATCATCTTCATATAAAGCAAATGTCCTCTGAAGCATGATAGATATTCGTTTTTTAATTGCCAAGAAGAATTTTCTATCACAATTCCAGAAATCAACACTTTCCAATTTTAATATTCCACCACAGGCACAATTTTTACCCGCAAACGAAGGTGGTTCAACCCGTAAGCAATCTGGACAAATAGCTACATTATAAATTATCCTTCCGGCATCCGGTTTATAATCCTTCATTCCCCTGAGCATATTAATGAGCACAGACTTTCCTGAACCACTCCTACCTAAAATACCCAGGACACTACCCTCATTTATGGTCATGTTTAAGTTTTTTAAAACATCGACGTCATTGAACGTTTTTCTAACGTTTTCCAGCACTATAAAAGACATACGACCACCTTTTTAATAATAGTAATAGAATAATTATCAATCTTATAATTCCATCACATTCAAGTAAATATCAATTATTTAATTTTTATATATTCAATTATTTAATTTTAGTTCATTTAATTTTAGTTCATCTATTTAAATATACTTTTATTAAAATGATTTTGAAATTTTTTATTTTTTCTGACCAATTCAGATCAGAGAAAACCTAATTTGAAATTTTTCAGAATTAAATTGTTTTAGAAGTTAAACTCTAAACAGCACTTAGTTCAAATTTTTGACAAATCGAAACCTATCTGACCACCCATTGCTGCTCGGGCAATAGATATACCATTTGCTCCAGCATTTAGCATTTTACGGGCTGATTCGATGTCAACGATTGAATTGTTGCCAATTATAAAAGTTTCAACTTTTTGACTTATTTTTTGGACAATATCCAGATCTGCATGGTTAAACCCGGGTTTCATGGCATCTAAGTGGATAAAATCGCAACCGGTGGATTCAATTATACTAGCTATTTCCACATCATCAATATTGGTTACATTAGCCCTGAATTTAACTGAAACCTTTGCTGAAGATTTTTTCACCGTTTCCTTTACAAAATCCTCCAGGAGTTCCGGATTTTGCAGCATGGCCTGACCGCAGCCAATGTCCGTAAGCTCTTTTTGGCGACAGTGTGCATTAATTTCCACCACATCAATTTCTTTAATCTTTGAAATCTCAATAATTGGATCGGGGTTAATAGATCGCAAATTTACAGAAACATTGCCTTCCCAATTTTCTTTTAGCTGGATGGCTTGCTCTTTAACAACATCGAAATAAGTTTCTTCTTTTATTTTAAATTCAGGCCTTCCTCTTTGAAGGATTTTTACTCCTGCATCTATAGTGGCCTTATCAATGTTATAACCACCTAATGTAACCATTTCAAAACCAAAAGGAACTAATTTAAGACAGAATTTCGCATCAGTTATTCCTGCCATAGGAGCCAGTACTTTTATAGGATCCACCATCTTTATTTTTTAGAAGTTTAAAAACACCAATATTGTCCAATAATGAGCTTAAATAGTATTATTCATCCAATAAAACATTGAAATGCCCTTTAAATTGCATTTTGCATAGGATATTGCAATAATTCATCAAATAAAATTTAGTAAAATAACAGTTAATAGCCCGAATAATAGTTTAGTGAAAATTCAGATTATTGGAGCAATTAATTGTTCTTAAAAATTAATTACTCATTCATAACATGGACCAGATCAGTGAATCCACCACGTATTTCTTCTAATGCTAAATCAGCCAGATTAGCCGCTTTTTCTGCAGTAGGTGCTTTTCCGACACCTGCTTTTAAAGCAACGTTAATTTCTTCCTCAATTTCTTTAATTATGGTGAGTAATCCCTCAGGTTCCAGTCCATTACAAGGTGACATGAAGTTGTCTCCACCTATAAAGAAAAGAAGAGATCCTTTTTCAATCAATTTTTTCATTAAAAAGTGTTGAACTCTGTTTACAATAAAAGAAGTATCATAAGCAGGTATGATGTCAGTTAAAGAATCTGTGATTCCATTAATATCTATATGGGCTATCTGCACAAAGCTGTCTTCCTTATTAGCCAAACCATCTATAGCCAGTACTTCTTTTCTTTCTTCAGACTGAGCTCCGCCGTAGTTTTGAAGCGCTTTGGTAGCGTTACGCTGAGCATCGTAAGGAGTTTCCGCAGCACCAACACCCATACTGATAGTTACCGGATATCGGTTACCAATAGACTTTTGAATTCTTAGATGATCTTCTACATCAACATTATTAGTAATAGCAAGCATGTTGTCAAAGCGGGTGAAAAAAACCAGCCCTTGCTTAGCGGCAAACTGTCTTTGCAAATCAGCATATAATTCTGATTGCAAAATCTGAAGATCTGCCTCGGCTCTGGGAGTTGGAGTAACTGTCCAGGGGCCGTAGTTGTCAATTTGAATTAGAGTCATTTGTATCATAATATTCCACCCAATACTGTTTTGGCTAACATCACTTTATCCCCAATGTTTCTCATCTTGGTGTTTGTTATCGTGACCTCTTTTATTAGTTTTTCTATTTCATTCTCTAAAAGTGCATCCTCTTGGTCAATAACAAACCTATCTAAAAAGTCTGAATAAATGGAACAAACACCCTCTGCCGAAACAGAAAGACCTGTTGCTTCCATAAATTTAGCTGCCGGCCCACTTACAGGCAAATTACCTATTATGGGAGATACTCCCACCACATAAACATTTTTAAGTGCTTTTTTAACACCTTTCATGGACATAATGGGGCCTATTGATGTTATAGGATTAGAAGGCCCAATAATTACCATTTCAGAATCTTCAATGGATTCAATTAACCCCGGGGCAGGATCAACATCATTATAAAGTACTTCTAATACATCCGGCTCGCTTTTTTCTTCAATAAGGAACTGGTGAAAACTCATTTCTCCGTGAGGAGTTGAAATTTTTATTTCAGATTGCTGATCACTCATAGGTCGCACCATTGATTTAATTTTAAGGGCTTTTCTTTGGATATCAACTGTCTGGGAAAGAGAATGATTTTTCATGAGCATTGTTTTTTGTATTTTAAAGGCTCTATCCTCGTCTCCTATCCTTAGAAGCTCAGGAGCTCCCAGTTCCTTTAATTTATCATGAGTAATAAAAGTATCACTGTTCAGGCCATACCAGGTTTCCTGATTTATTAAATTAGCCAGGGTGTAAAGTACCGTGTCAATATCTGGAGCCACATAGACTCCAGAAAAATAATCGTTTTCCACAGTATTTACAATTATATTAATAAAAGAAGGATCTATAACTTCTTTTATCCCCTGAATAAGTTTAGGAGTTCCAGTTCCGCCAGATAAAACTGTGATCATTTATATCTCTCATTTAAATTTAATATTAAATTAATATTGAAATTTTAACTACATAATAATGAATTAAATGTGTGAAAATTTAATAAAATCAATTCCATTATAAATTACTAATCGTATATTGTAATAGCAATTGAATTCAATATAAAAGTTATTGTTTATTTTATTGTTTATTTACTTTCAAGATTATTAAAATTTCAAATATTCTCTAAATTTATTCAAAATTATGAATAACTGAAATTAATTTTTTAATCTTCATTATAATTTATAATATAAGATGGTATTTAATTATCTTTAATTTTAATATCATTAATTATCTTAATTATGATAATCCTTAATGACAAATTTAACGGAATGCATCAAATTTTTTGGGTCTTATTAAAGATTTGGCCCCGTTTTGAATATTTCTAAGAATATCGAATCCACTATAACCCCGAATAATAACCACAGGTATTCCTTCGTCGGCTTGACCCATAATTAATGATGCTGCAGCAGCTAATTCATCAGCAACAGCTATTTGAGTAGTTTGCAATTCCCTACCGTATAAATCAGTTTCTCCCTGGCGATTCCAGACCGGATCCATACCTGATGCACCAATAGAAACACCTACTGCGCCTTCCCTAAATGGGCGGCCCTGGGTGTCAGATATAATTACAGCTAAGTCTTTTTCCGTGCTATTTTCAAGTTTATTTCTTAATTTTAGTGCACTGTTGTCCGGATCAACAGGCATCGGTGTCGCTTTTCCAGATTCTACATTAGATTCGTCGATTCCTGCATTGGCACAGATGAAACCGTGCTTAGTTTCAGAAACAATGAAATCCGGGCCTACCCTGACAATTTCTCGGGATTGGTTGATTATGGCTTCAACCAGTTTCGGATCTTTACCAGTTTTTTTAGCAAGCTCAACAGCTTCCTTACCTGGATTGATGGATTCTAAATCAATAAAGTTCCCTTCAGCCTTGGAAATTAATGTCTCAGCTACTATTAGAATGTCTCCATTTAGCAGAGAAATTTGCTGTATTTGGGCAGATTTAAGAATTAAATCGCTTAAGTTGTCCCCCTCATTTACCAGAGGAATTTCAGTGAGACCTATTAATTTAATTTCCATTAAAACACCATTAAAAAAATTTTAAATTTAGTATATTCCACATTATTCTAATTGATTTTAATTGATCCAGATTGATATTAGGTTGATTTTAGGTTGATTACATAAATAATATTTCTTTATTTTAGCAGAATAATTAATCAATTATTATTTTAAAATATAAATTTTGGATAAATATAAATTTTGGATATAATTAAACCCCATTAAATAGAGCTCAATTCCCATTTGTCTCCAGCAAATGCCGCAGCAGAAGTTACAGGGTTTGTAAATTCCTGGAATTTTCCTTTGTTCATTATAAATTCTGCAGCTTCTTTAGAGTTTTCTGCTATAAATTCAACTTTAATAGGATTAGTATGTTCATAAGTAGAAATATAACAGGACTGGCCTTCTGGGACTTTTTCCACAATCACTTTTTCATGAGTAACAATCCCAATATAGGCATCGCCCCCTTTAGTTACTGCTCCGGCTATTCTTGGAGTATTAAAATCATCTTTCTCATAATCCATGGCTATCAAAGACAAGGCAATGGCGTCTCTAATATTCATACCAACCTCAATCTTATCGGCAATTACGTCGGTATGGGATCCATTGGAAACCACTGCCACATCATCAATAATTCGAATACAGTTATAGGCAATATAAGGGTTTAAAAAAACATCCTTTTCATGTCCCTCTTTAGGAATAATTGAAATCCTATTATCAAAAGATTTGGCCATTCGGTTTGGAAAAGACCTGCTTGAAACACGGTACGCTACGTATGATCCATTATCATTATTTCCCACTGATAAAATTCTACCAAGATACATTTTTTTCACCTTTGCATTAACATTAAAACCTAAGTAATAATTATGAAAAACTCTTTAAAAGAATTTTTTAAAGATTAAATTAATCTCATTAAATCCAACTAAGAGTAGGTAATTAAATTTTAAAACTAATTAAAAAATATTATTTTAACTCAATTTTAATATTTTTTAAAATAATTTTAATTTAAATTAAATTTAATTAATTATATAGCGTTTGGAGATTTTACTGCTTCGTTCACTGACATACCTGGAGGCGTAGTAATGATAATCATTTTGTTCTTAGGCTGTATCACAATCTCCCCCTCATCAATTACCCGCGTATGTACTGCAATCGCGCTATTCTTAATTAAATTAGACATATCGACCCCATTCACTGTTACTTTTTCTAAACCAGCTACGGGAATCAGATAATAATCTGAAGGCCCCATGCTTTCGGTTTGCTGGGGCTTGCCTGAAGCAGAAGTATCTGCTGCCTGAAAACTGCTGGTAACTATTACAAATATCAGAATTGTAAAAAGAATATCAATAAAAGGCACCATATTAAAGCGCGGAGTGTTACCCTTTAACTTTTTACGATACTTGTCAACGTCCATAGCCATTATATAACCTCTTTAACTAATAAATTGGAATGTATGCTTTTTTTTAAGCTATTCTAATAAAATTAAGAGCATGAACTTCTAATATCCATTCATAATCTTTATTTTTATTTTCCATTAAATCTGTTCCCTGAATTTTTAATCACTGTTTTAATTTACTTTCCACAATTTCTGCACTGGTGTTACATTTTTCCAGAATAATGTTGTTAATACTCTTCTCCAGCATACTGGGTTTAAAAGCGACCCATATGTTTGATTCAGGCTCATTAATTTCCTTAACATTAACTATACCTTCAGAATCCCGGAGAGCTTCTACCACACAGGGGATATCTGCATCAACTCTTAATTTCATGGTAGCATATCCCCAATTAGTCATTTTCTTGGCCAGTTCTATTTTATCCATTTCTTTTTCAATAAGTCCTGTGATATGAGAGTAAAGTGGCAATAAAACAATAGCAACTGCTAAACCCGCTATGGTGGTAATTAAAGCAATATAAATTCCTTCAGCCATGCCTGCAGAGTTTCCACCAATCCCCATGGCCTTGAAAGTGTACCAGATACCTATTACTGTACCAATGAGACCTAAAAGCGGAGCAATCTCAATTATAGTTCGTAACATGCTCAAATTTTTGGTCATATTACTCATTTCTACAATGAAAACCCTTTCCATGGCGTCTTCTACTTCAGTTTTGTTCCTGTAACCTATTTTAAGTGCCTCAGAAATAATACGGGAAACCGGGTTTTGGTAATGGCCAATAGATTTCAGTGCTTCAAGGGATCCGCCTTTTTTCATGGAATCATTGACTGTATTAATAATTTGAGGAGTGCTAACTTTAGAAATTTTTCGCAAATAATGTATTTTCTCAAAAGAGGTTATAAGACCATAAATTCCAATTATGGCAATTATATAAGTTATAATCCCTCCATTCTTGAACATCTCTAAAATAGTGCCAAAAGTACTGGTAAAAAAGTCGAATATCATAATATCTCCCTTATATGAGTTTAGATGATCTTTAATCAATAATTTGTAGTGTATTCTTATTCCGTGATTAATTTAATCCCAATTAATTAATTATTATTTAATTTGTATTTTTTAATCAAATTAAATTTTAATAAAATTAAGATAATTATAAATTTTGAAATAAAATTCTTGATTATTAGTCAATTTTATAATTCTAAATTATTTTATTAAAATTTTAATTATTGGTAATGCTCTAAATTTAATGTTAGATGATGCTATAATGAATTAGTATTTAAAAATAGTGTTTTAAAGTTGTAAAAAATTCTCACAAATATAAACTAATTTCTATTTTTAAGTCTTTTAAATATTTAAAAATAATTTTAAAAATTTAATATTAGATTTTTTTAGAATTTATAGTTCATGAAAACTATTTTTTTTCTTTAAGCTTTTCAACAGTGGCCCATGATTTTCTAACGAAGTCAGGTAGTTCATGGTATTCAAATTTCTCTAAGAAAGCCTTGGTTCGTGGGTCGCTGGGATATCCGGAACCCATACCCCCTATTTTCTTATATTGGCGGCTTAATTTTTCAATTTCGATATCTCTTTCCACTTTAGCAACAATAGAAGCAGCCGCCACAGGTATGTATTTATCATCTGCTCCGTGCTCAGCTTTGACATCCATATCACCACCCACCACTTCTTTTATTTGGCGAGTGAGTCTATCAGGAACCACATCTACCGAATCAATAATAACCGAATCTGCATCGGCCATATTAATAATTTTAATCATGGCAATTTTCTCAATTTCATTTAAATTCACGTCTTTGGCCCGGAGGTTATCAATATCCTGAGCTGTGATTTTTACCACATGACAATCGGCCATCTTCCTGATCTTACGGGCCAAGACGTTTCGGCGGCTAGGAGTTAATTTTTTTGAATCTTTGATTCCCATTCTTTCAAGAATGACTATCATATCTTGAGGTATAACTGCCCCACAAACAACTAATGGGCCCAATACAGGCCCTCTTCCTGCTTCATCAATTCCTAAAATCTTCATTGTTCCATCTGCTTTAAAATATTAATATAGAATTAAATATACAATTTTGAATCCATTTATTACAAATTAAACTCCCGGATAAATTTTAGATTATTAGGTTCATTTAATTTAGGTTTCATTTCATGTTCATTAATTGTTATGTTTCATTAATTAACTGTTTAATGGTAAAATTAAATTGAAATTTAAAATTTCTTAAAAATATTGTAATCTAGATTTATTTTAATTTAAAAAAATTATTAAAATAGTATAAAATAAAATTAAAAATAATGATTTTAAAATGAATTAAAATCGTTTATAACCTTAAAAGCCATTCCTATAAGATTTAAACCGATTATTTCATTTTTAAAAAATATATTTTAAATAAAATTTATTTCATGGCCTTTAATCTGACTTCAGGCTCTAATGCACGAGGTTCAGCAGCAACAATGGCAGCACCTTTGGCCACTACAGTCATAGGGTCATTGGATATTTCCACTGGAATTCCTACTTCTTCAAATATTCGCTCTTTAAGGCCTTTCAATTGAGAAGTCCCACCTACAACCACTGTTTTATTGTAAACACCAGAAATTAACTCAGGAGACAATCTTTCCAGTACAACACCTAAAGCTTCTATGATTTTAACCATAATTGGTTCAGCAGCGTTGGCCACCATAGTAGAGTCTATAACCACTTCTTTAGGTTTGTTAGTTTTCATGCACTTACCAATCAAATTGGTTTTTTCTATTTCCATGTCAACATTAGAGTGAACCATACCCACTTCTATTTTAGCTTTTTCTGCCTCGTGGATACCAATTTCAACTTCGTATTTTTGTTTTACCTGGTCTACAATGTTATCATCAACATCATCCCCACCCCAGCGGATGGTTTCAATATCAGTGATTCCACCTAATGATATAACAACCAGGTCACTGGAACCGGCCCCTATATCGATTACCATGGTTCCGGCAGCTTCAGCAATAGGTAAACCGGCACCAATAGCAGCAGCTAGTCCTTCACTAATTACCAGTACATAGCTGGCCCCTGCTTTGCGGCCAATTTCTTCTACCGCATTTCTTTCCACTTCAGAAGCATCACCAGGAATACCAATAACAATTCTATCAATACTGGTTGTATCTTCAGCAGATCCCATTTCCATAGCATAAACTAAAAGTGCTTCTGCTTGAGCTACACTTTCAATAACACCTTTTCTAAGTGGCCTAACAGCTACAATGTCTTCTGGAGTTCTTCCCAGCATCGATTTTGCTTCTTCACCCACTGCAAGAACGTAAGATGGGTCGTCCTTTTTAACGGCTACTACTGAAGGTATTTTATACAAATCAAATTTATCACCGGATGGTTTAGCAACCACCGTGTTAAGGGTACCTAAATCAATACCCAAAGTACTGGTAAGGCCTTGCTTTCTATCTTCTTGCTCTTCCTTCTTTTTTCCAAATGAAAACATATTATTCCTCCTCTATAATCTCATTAAATTCTACCACGAATACTTTGTTAGATTCAGCCACTTCTTTGATTTTCGCGATGTTTTCTTCCTCTACTGAAAGTAGAATTGTAGATAGAACAACATCAGTCATTTTAAATAGTGGATCAACAATGTCTCTAATAATTTGAGGCAGATGGTCAGTTAAATAAACGTCAGTTTCTATAAAGCCAGTTGTGGTATCTTCTAAAATGAAAGAAAACGGTATTTGGCCTTTCTCTGCGTCACCAGCAAATTTTTTAATGTCATTGTCTGGTGCCACCAGCAACAGGAGATTTGACTCATTTTTAACATAATAAGGAGCTATTTTAAGATATGCCCCACCATTTTCTTTACAAATCAAACTTAACTCCCTTATTTTATCAGTGTCACCGTATAACATGATAAAATCAAATTTTTTTCTTACGAATGACTCTTTTAAATTCACATGTTCTCTGAATAAAATTTTAACCCTTTCTTTTGAAGAAATAGCAGAATATGCTACATTATTAACCATTTCCTCATTTCCGGCAATAACACACCATATCTTATCAGAACTCTGTGTGGTGGAAACCTGTGCTGCTTTTCGGAGAACTTTTATTTTACTTTCTATCATTACTACCACGTCTTATGGTTCATGGTAATCAATAAATTTCCTTATCGGTTATCATAATTGACCAATTAATTATCTAATTAATGTCGTTATAATTCATATTAATCTTCAATTTTACATCTTATTCAGTTTTAAACATACTGATACTAAAAAACGTCTGGAAATGTCTTTAATAAATTGCAAATCATGTGATATTATCTTTCATTATCAACCTAATTTACTGAAATATATTTTACAACAAATATACTTTTACAATTAAATAACAATAAATCTGATTTATTTTTTGTCAAATTTTATAAATCTAATGGATTTTTTTTCTCCAGAACCATATAATTGATTTTGTTAATGTTTGATTAATATTCAATGTATAATTATATATACTTTAATGTGATAGCATATAATTTAATTGTATTTAATAACCTGCCTATAATCCTGAAAAATATTTCTATCGTTTATATCCAATCATTTATCGCGAAAATTTATGCGATTTGATCCCAACGAAATCATAGGTTATAGTTATAATTAATATTTAAAAATAATCAGTTAACAGAAATTTAATTGATTAAAAATAAAATTGATTCCTAAGAATTGAGTAATTAACAATAATTAGTGGAATTACGATAAAATTAGATACAGAATTAATAAATGATATTGATTAATTCATTCTACAATAATCTATTTACCTTTTGATTATAACTCAATTTAATTAATATGTTAAAATCTAATGAATTTGTTTCATGATTTCATTACTGCATATTCTTAGTCAATTTATTGATAATCTTAATACTCCAAGATATTAAATAAATTAATTCTCATAATTAAAGATATATAAAAATACCCGAAGAATTATTTGGTTAATATGAAAAAATATCAATTAATCACATACATTATATTGTTTAACTTAATTCTTAGGAATTCTCACACTTATTGGTGATATGTAATGTTCGTTAAAGGAACTGTTAAAAAAGCTAGTATTCTACTTACAATTTCAATTTTACCATTTTTATTAGGATATTTTATTGTTACATTTATCCTATTCTCCATTATTGCATTCTTCATGCAGTTTTTCAGAGACCCCAATCGAAAAACTCCTTTAGATGAGGGTCTTGTTGTGGCTCCTGCCGATGGTAGAATTTTAACCGGAAAAATAGACCGTATTGAAACCGTAAAGCATGACGATCCCCTAATGGATAATTTACTGGAAAAAGGCGAAAAAGGAATTCTTATCAGCACATTCATGTCACCCTTCGATGTTCATGTAAACAGATCTCCTATTTCTGGAAAAGTCGTGAAAACAAAATATTGTCCAGGTAAGTTTAAAATAGCCCGAAACAGTGTTTTAACAGAAAATGAGAAGAATTTGATTGTGATTGACACCGATTATGGCAAAGTAGGAGTTATTCAAATTGCGGGATTCGTAGCCCGTAGAATTGTTCAATACGTGAATATAGGCGATAATATAAAAATCGGAAGTAAATTAGGTATGATCAAATTCGGATCACGGGTTGACTTAATCCTTCCTGAAAAGAACTTTGAAGTCATGGTAAAAGTAGGTGGAAGACCCAAAGCAGGTGAAACCATAATGGCTAAGCTGATTAATTCTAATGTTATTGATAATAAAAATACGATTACAAAATAAATTTATAAATATTAAATTTTAAGAATTATAGTTCATCAATAAAATCCATCAAATTAAAATAAAATTCCTTATTCTTTTCATTTTATAATTCTAATTTTCAGAAATCATCTATTTAAACCAGGAGTAATTAAAATAGATTTTAAAGATAGTTTAATTTATAATATATTATTAAAATAAATACTAATTAAAAATATTAAGAATTTTTCAAATTAAATATCGATTTTCATTAAATATTGAATAAAATGTAATATTCATATATAAAAAGATGAGGCAAGAAAAATGAGTTTAGATACTACTCGAATGAGAGATTATATATCTCTTCCAGATCTTTTTTCCATCATGAATGCCTCTTTTGGTTTTTTATCGATAATTTTAGCCATAAAAGGAGAATTGATACTTGCAGCACAGTTTATATTGCTTGCAGTAATTTTTGATTCACTTGATGGTTGGGTAGCAAGGAAAACAAATAGAGATGATGAGTGTGGATTTGGAAAAAATATGGATTCATTATGTGATGTGATATCCTTTGGTGTTGCGCCGGGAATATTTTTGTATTCGGCCACTTTAACCAGTGATATTCGATACATTAATATATTAGTAAGTCTCCTAATAGTATTATGTGGTATTTTGAGGCTCTCTAGGTTCAACGTGATTTCAGATATTGGAACCACAAGAGATAAATTTGTGGGACTGCCCATACCAGCAACTGCATTGGTGTTGTCATCATTTTATCTCAGCGGCCTTTTTACAACAGACATTGGCCTAATAATCATGACCATATCATCTTTATTGATGATAAGTTCTATTGAATATTTCAAGCCAACAAGCGTAAAAACCGCGGGAATAATTTTGATTTTAATACTGATGGTTTGCTTGCCTCAAAACATTCAAATTTACCTGATGAACATCCCCGCAAAGGTGTTATTCATCTTAAGTTTGATTTACATCATATTTATGCCGTTTATGGCCTTATTCACAAATCTAAAAAGTGGTCCACATGTTAGATAAGCTGAAAGGTAACAAGAACAATAGTAAGGATAGTCCTCCAGATCTGAGGAAGCCCGACGAAAAAGAGTCGGCTGACGTGGGAGGCAAAATCAAAGGTCTGGTTGGAAAAATGTCTGGAAAAAATGGTGAGAAAAAGGAAGCGGCAGAGTCAAGCAGAGGCCCCAAGAAAATGCCTCGACCGATGCCCAAACCCAAAATAAAGCCTAAGGCAGAAAGTAAGCCGAAACTGAAGCCTAAGGCAGTACCTAAACGATCTGGTGGTTCTTCACCAAGTCGTCCGGGCGGTGGTTTTGGTAGGAGAATACCTGATGATGATCAGAAGACTCTTATTGGTGCGGTTGTTTTTGCAGTTATTTTAATTGTTTTAATTGCTTCTCTGTATTATTTCCTGGTTTATCAACCATATCAAACAACGCTCACCGGCGCAAAAGATGTTAAATATGGTGAAGTTGAAGCCTATTTCAAAGGGCCTTTAGCAACTGATCCGCAAAAGCAATCTCTTTTAGCACAAATTGACGGTGCAACAACACCAGAAGAAGTTTTAGCTATAGATGTGCTTGGTCCTGCCACAACTTCGTGGCGAACCTATCAGACGCAGCAGATAAAAACTAAAAAAGATAAATTTGGAAGAGTCATGGTTGTTTATTCCACTGACTCCAGTCAATCAGTAACTGCTACAAATCAAACTGCTACACCGCAAACTGCATCTCAAAAAGATGTCATAATGAAAGTAAGTGATGCACAAGCATTTGTTAATCAGGCTGATGCCACAGTTCTGGCCAATATGGTAATTGAAACCCCTGACACCGTTGCGGTGCCAATTTTGATTTCCAGATTGCAGGCTGCAGGTGGATTAATTAGTGTTGGGAACATGGTTGATGTTTATGTTAAAACATCAGGAGAAGCAGCAGCCACCAATAACACAACAAACGGGACAACTAATGGAACAGCTACTGAAGCTTCAAACACTCCAAAAATAAGTGGAGCAACTGTATTAGCCATCTTAAGGGCTAAAGACAGCGGTGCAATTGATGCCAGCTTGGTAAATAGTCAGTCTTTGACTATAAATGACATTAGTTCCACTAGTGAAAGTCAGCAAAGTTCAGCAACAGATGTAGAGCAGCTACTTAGGGCAGCAGCTTCTGGTGGATTTAATCAGGCTCAAACTGCAGCACTGTTGCAAAACTATGGAATAAAACTTTCTGACTACGAAAGATCATCTAATTTAGGTGAGTTAGATGCTAACTACCTGGTTCTTCTGGAAGTGCCAAGAGAAGATGTTCTGTTCTTAATACAAAGCTCAGACAGCATTATTCTCACAGTTCCAACCCAGCAAGCACCTACCTGGATGATTAAAGAGTTGCAAACAATTTATGGATAGAATATTCCATGAAATTTGGTTGAAATGGGGAGGTTTCAACCAAAAGATATTTTTTTTAAATTATTCTAAAAACCAAAACTTATTTATTTTTTTAAAGCATATTATTAATACTAAAGATTATTAAAGGGGTCATGAAAATGAATCTAGATAAAATTTCAATAATTTTAATAATATCAATTGTTGCTTTTTCAGGTATAATCTCGTCAGAGGTATCTTCAGCCGAAACATGGGTTTCTGAAGATCCTACCGCTACCAGTTACAAAATTACTCATTTGACTGCTAGTATAAAAGTAACTATAAAAAATACGAACGACCATGTGCAGTACTTTAAAATGAGCCAGGTTTATCAGGGAAGTCTAGCTGACAACAGCACTATCCAATGGCTTATTGATGATACAAATCCAACTGCAGTTAAAATGGTTAAATCCAGATCACCAGAATTAGGTGGGGATTATGGATGGCCTATTAAAGCCGGTGAAACCAAGACTGTTTGGTTCAAGTTGAATGCTGTGGGGCCTATGGGAGAAATTCCATCATATATCATTAATATTGACTCAACCAATAAAACTTACTGGCCATTAATTAATGAACCTGGTTTAATGGGATCCTGGTTTACCCCTAATGAACTGGAAGTATTAAATCCAACTCTGGATATTAAAAAATGGACCGGAACTTTCTCATTCCGTGTAACCAACATAGATGATCAAAAAGTTTATGGAATAGTAAGAGCACCTATCGCACCAGTAAATTCCAAATTAACCTCCAGTAATCCAGATGCATTTATTGATGATGAAACCATGGTAAGCACCGGTATTGCGGCTTGGAATGTGATATTAAACCCAGGACAGTCCCAAACTTACACATACACCTATGTATGGCCTAAAACCAGCAGCAGTTCTTCAACAGCTCAAGCAGGCTCACAAACACTAACCACCAGCTCTGGATCTAATCCTTCCGTGCCAAGTAAACAGACTGGTGTTCCTTATGGATTGTTCATTGTGGGTACTCTGGTTACGGTAGCAGGAGTTGCTTACGCCAGATTCATGCGATAAAAAAACTATTTTAATTTTTTATTTTCTATATTTTTTTTTTAATTTTTGAATTTATCTTAGGTATTATTGATTATAATTTAATAAAACCAGTTTAATTATTAATTAGAATATTAATTCAAATTAAAGTTAAACAGATTGAACTTAATTAAATTTTTATATTAAATATTATTTTAAATAATAGAATAATTAAAGGACTATAATAATTCAATAATATATACTACAGGAAAATTCTAAATGAAACTATCAACTCTATTTATCATAGCGGGAATGTTTATAATCTCCCTTTACTGTTTAATTGATGTTAGTTACTATGCATCACAAATAGAAGTTGAAAACAACCTAACCAGTGTTCCCGTTGTTTCCATGCCCTCCATTGATGTAAATCAAAAAATAAATAACAAATCCATATCTTATGGTGTATATCACGAGCCGGCATCATTTAAACCAGGAAATGGAACTGTAATTGTATTTGGCCACCGAACACTATATGGTTCGCCTTTTTACAGTTTAGATAAACTTAAAAAAGGTAATTCAGTGTATCTGGATTGGCCAGGAATCGGTAGGGCAGAGTATGTAGTAAATAGGTCATTTGTAGTATCTGCTTCATATCGTATTTCAGTTGAACAGGGCGAAAAATTGTTTTTAATAACCTGTCAGCCCATTGGATCAGACAAACAGCGATTAATTGTGGAAACTGATTTGAAAAAAATATCTCCCTTCCAAACAACCACCAACACCGATAATCCCCAGAGTTACTATGGCATATTAATAATCCTGGGATTTTTACTGGGAGGACTGGCCCTGACATATTTATATCCCGTGGAAGAGGATAAAATAATCCTTCTGGTGGCCACCATAGGTTTAACTCTATTTTTAACAATGGGATATCTGTTTCCAATTCCTGCAGATTTTATTTCATCCCAATTATCCAGTATAAATAATATTTTTGGGATATAACTTTCAAAAAAAAACTAAATAAAGGTGATTAAAGATGGAAAGCCCTGAAAAAATGGACGTTGACCAAAAATACTTCAGCAATATTTCTCCCAGGGAAAGAGCAATATTTGAAGGAGGCATAAGTATGGGGGCCCTTTTTCATCAGTTTATAGGTACTCCGGTCAGTCCCAAAAGCGCTAAATCACTGGAAGAATCCATAGAGAAATCTCTGGAACTGCAACCTTGCATCAAAAGTGTGAGTGTTCATATAGATTTAGAAAAGTTAAAAGAAGTGAACACTGAATTTGATTATGTTTCACTTGGTGGGGACATGTTAGATGTCAAGATTTTATCGGAATTTAATGGATTGCAGGCCCATATAAGAATGAAATTTATTGAAGATCTAAAATACCCTCTAATGTACATTGAGGACATAATAGAACCATAAACATATAACTAGATATTAAAAATCATGTTACAATTGAATTAATCAAAAATAAATCCTTAAAATTTTAAACATAAAATTATTATTAATATTAGAATTTCTATTAAGATTTCTATTATGAATTTCTTTCAGTTTTTAAATCTTTCAAATATTTGGAAATAACTATTAAAATTCATTAATTTGCTGCAAGATTTAGCAGTAACTATTTCTTAAATAATTGCAATATCATTTATTAAATATCATATTTTAAAAAAATTATTTAAATTTAAAAATCTAATCTAAAGTAAATTTAAAAAAATGAGAAGAAGATTGGCATGATTAAATTAGACCCGAAATTATGCAAGGGATGCAGCATATGCACTGAGTTTTGTCCCAAAAATGTTTATGAAAACTCAGAAACATTAGACAAACGAGGAATACGCATTCCTGTTCCTAAAAACCAAGAAAAATGTACTAAATGTAATTTATGTGCATTAATGTGCCCAGATCAGGCCATAAAGGTGGATGAAGAAGATGAGTGAACAATATTTCATTCAGGGAAATGAGGCCTGTGCCCGTGGAGCCATAAAAGCCGGCTGCCGATTTTTTGCAGGATACCCCATTACACCCTCAACAGAAGTAGCTGAAGACATGGCATTGTTTCTCCCCAAGGAGGGAGGGGCTTTCATTCAGATGGAAGACGAAATAGGTGCTCTGGGAGCCGTTATTGGAGCAGTATGGGGTGGAGTTAAAGGAATGACCGCTACTTCCGGTCCGGGCTTCTCCTTAATGCAAGAGCATATAGGATATGCCACCATGACCGAAACTCCCCTAGTAATAATTAATGTCCAGAGAGGTTCACCATCCACAGGACAACCTACCATGGCTTCCCAGAGTGATATGATGCAAGCCCGATGGGGTTCTCACGGAGACTACGAAATAATTGCCCTATCACCTTCATCAGTGCAAGAATGCTTTGATTTTACTGTGGAAGCATTTAATTTAGCAGAAAAGTATAGAGTTCCTGTTTTTGTGATGGGTGACGAAATTGTAGGGCACATGAGGGAAAAAATAACTATTCCAGAAAAGGTGGAAATATTACCCCGGGAAATGCCTGAAGAAGATCCTGCTGAATTTTTACCTTACAAAGCAGAGGCAAATGGAACCTCGAAAATGGCACCCTTTGGAGAAGGGTACAATCTCCACATAACCGGACTTACACACGATGAAAAAGGTTATCCTGACGCTTCCAGCCCGGCCGACCATTCCAAATTGGTTAATCGCCTCTGTGATAAAATATTAAAAAATAAAGACGATATTGTCCGGGTGCGAGAAGAATTCTGTGAAGATGCAGAGGTTATATTAATTTCTTACGGTGCTCCATCCAGATCAGTAGCTACTGCAGTGAAAAAGGCCCGAGAAGAAGGAATAAAAGCAGGTTATATGAAGATTGACACCCCATGGCCATTTCCAGAAAAGCATATTGAACGGGCAGCAAATACTGCCAAAAAACTAATTGTGGTTGAGATGAATCTAGGCCAGATGTTCTATGAAGTTCAGAGAGTTGCTGCAGGGAATTCTGAAGTGGAATTAATGCCTAAAATCGGTGGAGAAATCCATAAACCTCTGGAAATTTTGTCTAAAATTGAAAAAAGCTTGTAATAGAATTATAAATTTTGAATTATAAATTTTAATTCAAAAACAGCTTATTCAATGGAATTATAAAATATCAAAAATTTAAGAAATTAGGATTTATCAAAAATTACTAATTATAACTCAAGTTAAGGAGTTGCAGAAATGGAAGAAAAAAATGAAAGTCCTTTTATGAAATATTTAAGAAAGGATAGGCTTCCAAACATTTTTTGTGCCGGATGTGGAAATGGTATTGCTTTAAATACATTTTTCAACGGTATGGAAATGGCAGAAGTTGATTTTGAGAGTATAGCTATGGTTTCAGGGATTGGCTGTTCCTCCAGGATACCAGGATATGTGAAGTGCGATTCACTACATACTACCCATGGTAGGCCCATATCATTTGCTACTGGATTAAAACTGGGAAATCCCGATCTTAATGTGGTTTTATTCACAGGCGACGGTGATGCGGCCGCAATAGGTGGAAATCACCTTATTCATGGGGCCCGGAGAAATATTGATCTTACAGTTATTTGTATCAATAACAGCATATATGGAATGACTGGAGGACAAATAAGTCCCACATCCCCTCAGGGAAGTTACGGAAGTACTGCACCCTATGGGGCATTTGAAAGGCCTTTTGACCTTTCTGAACTGGTTGCAGCAGCAGGTGCAACTTACGTGGCCCGCTGGACAACAGCACATGCCCTTCAACTAGCCAATGCTATTAAAAAAGGCCTGAATAATAAAGGATTTTCATTTATTGAGGTTATTTCCCAGTGCCCAACTTATTTTGGTCGGAAAAACAAACTGAGAACTCCCGTAGATATGATGCGCTGGATGAAAGATAGCAGTGTAAACAAGCGAAAAGCAGATCAGATGAGTGCTGAAGAGCTTGAAGGAAAAATAGTAGTGGGTGAATTTGCCAATGAACCTCATCCTGAATTTTCCACTGAGCTTTACAATTTAATTGAAGAAAAGTATGGCAAAAAATCTCAGGCATTAAAATCAGCTTACCGAGAGGATTAAATTGAGAACAGAAATAAGAATAGCTGGATTTGGAGGTCAGGGAATAATACTGGCCGGAATAGTTATAGGAAAAGCTGCAGCACTTCATGACAATATACACGCTGTTCAAACCCAATCTTACGGTCCGGAAGCACGTGGTGGAGCTTCCCGAACAGAAGTGGTCATCAGTGATCAGGAAATAGATTATCCTAAAGTACAGAGCCCCGATATTATGGTGGCCATGTCCCATCAGGCCCTAATGGCCTACATAGGTGATTTAAAAGACGGTGGAACTCTAATTGTTGATCCAGATATGATAATTGAAGAAGAAGTTCTTCCCTTTGTTAAAGAGCATAATATAAATTATTATAAAGCTCCCGTGACCCGTACAGCTGAAAAAGAGATAGGTCTCAGTATAGTGGCCAATATTGTAATGATCGGTGCCATTACAGAGATAACAAAAGTAATATCAGTGGATGCTGCTGAAAAAGCCATATCTGAAAGTGTGCCCCCAGGTACTGAAGCTAAAAATTTGGCTGCTTTTGAAGCCGGTCTTTCACTGGCGAAATGATTTAAAATTGAGATTCAAAATTCATTATCTTTTCGTGAAAATTAAATATTACCAATAAGATAATCTAAGAAGTTATGCATAGGGGTTTAAAAATGAAACTTTATGAATATAATGCCAAAGCTGTGTTTAAAAAAGAGGGAATACCCGTACCTGAAGGTTATATGGCCCAGGACAGTGTTAAAGCTAAAGAAATAGCTGAAAATATGAACCGGCCCGTGGCCATAAAGTCTCAAGTCCTGGTAGGGGGAAGAGGTAAAGCTGGTGGAATTAAATTCGCCGATACTCCTCAGGAAACTTTTAATCACACGGAAGAATTATTATCCACCACTATAAAAGGTGAAAATGTAAAATACGTACTGGTGGAAGAGAAAGCCAGCATAGAAAAGGAATTTTACCTCAGTGTGGCCGTTGATCGTTCCAACAAAAAACCCCTGATTATGGCCAGTGCCGAGGGCGGGGTGGATATTGAAGAACTGGCAGGAAAAAGTCCGGAAAAGATTATTAAATATCATGTGAATCCCCAAGAAGAATTTTTACCCTACGAAGGCAGGGAAATAGCCCGAAAAATGGGGGTTGGTAGCTCACTTGTATCTCCAGTGGGAGGAATTATCTGGAAGTTATTCCAGGTTTTTAAAAAATATGATGCTCAGTTAGCTGAAATTAACCCTCTGGTTGTCACCGAAAAGGGAGTAATTGCTGCCGATGCAAAACTTGAACTGGACGATGATTCCCTCTACCGACACCGGGAACTAATGGAAATGGAAGAATATGAATCAGAAGAATTTGCTTTTGTTAAATTAGATGGTGACATTGCAGTTATAGGAAATGGAGCTGGTTTGACCCTAACCGGAATGGATATGATAAAACTAAATGGCGGCGAACCCGCAACTTTCCTGGATATTGGTGGCGGTGCATCTGCCGAAATCATTAAAAAAGCTCTTGATTTGGTAATAGATTACGATCCAGTTAAGGTAATCTTCCTAAATGTTCTGGGAGGAATTACCCGGGCCGATGATGTTGCCCGAGGAGTTATCAATGCTTTAGGAGAATCTAAAAGGAAAATTCCACTGGTTATCCGACTTACCGGAACCAATGAAGAAGAGGGTCAGAGATTACTTACTGAAGCAGGAGTATCATTTGAAACCTCCATGGAAGATGCCGCTAAAAAAGCAGTTGAACTTCGAAATTCTTTAATTAATTAATTTTTATTTTCCAATTTCTTCATTATTCTTTCCATTTATAGTTATTATTATTACTATTATTGTTATTATTATTTTAAATCAATGAAAATAAATTTAAAATTTACATTTAATAATTAATTTAAAAATAGAATTAATGTATTTATTTGATAATGGATTATTTTTTATATAGTTCTTTTCAGAGTTACAGAATGGGCCATTACTAATGCCGAAAGGAAAATGTACGCCAAAAGAGCTGACTCGTTAAATGAACGATTAAAAATGAAAAGTCCCACTATACTTTGAGCCAAAAATGCTGCTAACGCCCCAATAAGTAGTGCTTCTCTTCCTAAAAATGCTCTGCTTCCTTCTTTTCTTTTAGTCCGGTATTTACGCAATACATAAAATCCGGTGACCGCGACCACCATAATCCATCCTAATAAAAAGATCAAGCCCGCATAACCGGCATCAAAGGCCACGGCAAATATTCCAGGGAGCATATAATCTATATAATCCTTTTTAACCACCAGCACTCCGTAAAAAAGATGATATGGCAGTCCAAAAGATTGAATAAATGTCATAGGAAGAGTAATATACCCATCACCACCACCTAAACATTCTGCTTTCCAGTAACAGGATCCCGGTACGTGTCCCCAAAGATTGGTATTGGTTAAAACTGTCTTTAAACTGGGAATGGAGTACTGTTCCAGTCTTGAAACTCTCAGCATAGGACTTAAAACAGCCTTATTAAGTACCTTTGATAAAACCTCCAGCAATACAAAAGCACCAATACCTGCAGCTGTAAATCCTAAAACCGACTTGGTAGTTATGTTGGTACTCCTCTTAAAGCTCTTGGACATTATAATGTAACCCAGGGCCCATCCTAAGAACCATAAAATGAGGAAAGACCTGTGCATTATTCCACCTGCTACTGCTATGACAAAGAATAGTATAATGCTCAGGGTCTTAATAGAAGTGGATTTGATTCCAACCTCACTAAGTAAACTGGCGGCTGCAGCCACGGTAACCCATCCAAAAACTGCGAAAGGGCCAAATGGGTGGGTGAATTCATGGTGAGATAGAAAGGGAAGTAGTAGAAATACTGCATCCACACTAAATAACATGGCAATGAGAAAAGTTAGTACAATCCCTAAAAATAAGACCATACTGAGGGGCAATGCCACAATATTAAAAAGAAGTAGAATACCTACATGAATGATAAGTGCTACCTCTATTATTAGTTGCAGATTATTTTGAGCAATAAACATGATATCAAATTAGTCTTTAATAAACAGTATGATATAAATTTATGTGCTAGATTTGTTTTAGAGTTAAATGAAAACAAAGATTATGTTTATTTTTGTTACAATAAGTTAATTAATGGTCTTAAAAAATTTAAAAGATTTTAGAGGATTATCAACTAACAGTGCTTGATTTAATATATTTAATGTATTTAAATTAAAAATTAAAAAAATTAAAAATAGAGTTAGTTTATTAGAAAACTAAAATCTGTTTAGTCTTGCTAACTCATATCCTTAAATCCAATCAACCTTAAATCCAATCAGAATTAATCCAGGATTATCCACTATTTTACTGTCCGGAAATAATTCCCTGAATAGAATTTAAAAGATTTTGGAAGAAAGCAGTTATCTGTTCCATGAAACCAGGATTGGAAACTTGCTGACTAACATTTTGAAGCTGGTTCTGGAAATCCGTCAGATTTGCCTGAACTTGCTGGGATTTGGCCACTGAATCAGCAATTTGCTGGGTCTGGTTATCAGTCAAATTAATATTCATCTGATTAGCCACATTTACTACAATGACTTCAATCTGAGCCGGATCCTGTAAGTTCTGACTTTCAGTCTGATTTTTCACGTCACTGAAAAGCTGAGCCACCGTGTCCCCGTTTTGACCGGTTTGATTAACCAGTTGGGTTTCCAGATAAAGTTCTTCCGTTGATGCCTGTTTTGCTTCTTCAGGAATAGGTTTACCCACGGCAATTTCATATGATTTTAAAACACCGGCCAGTGCAGCTTCTCCAGAAGCAGGAACTGGAGATGAAACCACCACATATCCCCGATCGATTCCAGAAGATTCCAGGGCATTGGCGTACATCTGGGGAGTTACCACCCTTACTTTGCTTTTATCCACTATTACCTTAATGCCATTGTTGTAACTTAAATCAACCATAGCACAAGAAAATATTTTATTCGGCGGATAAACCAAACCAGTGACATTTTTTGAAACATTATTCACTTCTGAAGCGGTTATAACCTTTATTTCCGCGTCAGTTATGTTTTTATCAGTTTTAGATTGAAAATAATCAAGCATTGCGTTTTTATATGCTGGATTGTTATTGGTAGCTTCCCCAATAGTAATAGAAAAGCCTGAAACAGCATATAATGGAGTAATTAGCATTAATACTAAAAGAAAACCTGCTATATACTTCTTCATAGCATCACCTCATTACTATAATTGAACGGCCTTCATTAAATACTTTTTTATGGTAATAAGTATTTATTATGATGAAAAAACTATAAAAATAATTTATTTTTAAAAATTAAGAATAAGGAACTGTAAAAATAATTTAAGCCAAGAAAAAAAGAATTAGAAATGATTATAATAATTTTTAATCATCCTAAAAGAACCACCCTACTTTCAGTGGCCTCATTTACAACTTCCATGCCACATAATTCCCCAATATCACGGGCAAAGTCTTTAACCTCAGAAAACATGGGCATATTATCCAGAGCCATTCTCTGACGAGAATAACCAACAAACATGTAAGCTTTAACTTCTATGAAATCTGGTTGGGCTTTTTTAATTAAATTTGCGTAACCCTGCGGGTCTAACATGTTTTTCTCCCTCACGGCGGTTATCCGGAGAACCTTTCTACAGTCGAAAGTGGAAAGTAATTCCAGCGAATCATTCAACTTTTCCCAAGCACCTTCAATCTGGGGCTGGCACAGTTTTTGATGAGTTTCCTTTTCTGGTGCATCAAGAGAAAGGTAAAGCTGGGTAGGATCTTGAGGAAGATCCTTTAATTTAGATGGAGTCAAACCATTGCTGACCAGAAACGTGGTAAAATCCCTTCGATGAAATTCAGAAATTAATTCACCGATTTCAGGATACAACATTGGCTCCCCAGCTAAAGAAATAGCAGCATTTTTAGGATCATTAGATTCCAGGGCCTTCTTTTTGTTGGCTTTTTCATTACCAAAAAATCCACAAAGCAGTTTTCTTTGTGCCTGGATGCAGTCTTCAATTATTTCTTTTGGTTCATCATAAGGGCCTTCCCATCCAATATCAGTACTGGAAAGGTCTCTCCAACAGAAAAAACATTTTTGCTGGCAAAAAGGAATGCTTGGAGACATTTGAAGGCACCTATGGCTTTCAATTCCGTAAAATTTTTCTTTATAGCATACTCCTTCGTCGAGAATGCTCTTCTTGGTCCAATGACATATCTTGGCCGCCGCATGGTAATTATTTCCTGCAAAACGATAACCCATTTTTTCTAGCTTTTGCCGTTGTTCAGTTGTTAATTTCATTTTAGATCCTTTGCTCAAAATTAAATTTATTCAAAATTGAATTATATTAATAATATAAATAAATTAGCATATTTTTAGTTGTAATTCATTCTTAGCTATTATGTATTGTAATCAATTTGCAACTAAATATTTAATGACAATAATAAATTTACAATGGTTACATGTAGATAAATAATTACAGGGATTATAAAGAAATGATTAATTAAAATTAATTAGTTCCATTTATCTATATAACCGTTAAGTAAATTCTAGTTTTTTATGATTTTGAATATTTTAATTATTTAATTTAATTTTAATTTAATTTTTGTATCTCTCTAATTTTTTGTATCACCCAATATTATAATTCTCATATAATTTTTATAAAATCTAGTTTAGTTTTTCCCTAAATAAGAAATTAAATGATTTTTAGAATTTTTAATATATTTTTAATTTATCGTGCTCTTTTTGAATAAATATGGATTATTGTGGATAATATTAAAAAATTAAAGGTTCCGACTTGCATAATTAAATAAAATATTAATTATGAAAAAGAGTGTTTTTAATTAAAATAGACTTCCATTAAAATATGATTATGGTTATGGATAATGCAAATAAAGAAAGGGATTATCAATATTATGGTCTGGGTCTTTAAAGACCTATTTTCTAAATAATACTCCCAATACCAATCAGGTTAAATCCATGAAAAACTGAGAAATATTTGTTTTTTTACCCTTAAGTCACTGAAACTAAAATAAAAGGCTGCATAAAATGACATGTTAAATTAGACCAGGTTAGTTATATTATCAGATTAGTTCCGTAGTAAATAGTTGAATTTGTTTATTAACGAAGTTTGAATTCATGATAATAAAACTTGTTAAAAATCCCCGATTAAAATTTAAGAAACATTAAACTTTATTTTTTATATTTAATCAGACTATAATCATTTTTAGATAACTTTGATAATTAAAATCGATTAAATAGTATTTTAACCACAAATATCCCGAAATAAGGCTTTTTTTAGAAAAATACCACCTTTAATTCGTAATTTAACTGACCATGACCAATATTTGATTTAATTGCTTTAAATGAAAAAATAAAGCATATATAAGCTTTTTCGTACATCCTTACAACAAAACATTTATATAGTCTCATAATGTGAATAATATCTATTGTTACCAAAGTCTAAAAGCCCTTTATTAGCATTTAGACGTGGAGGCGGTACAATTAAGCGACATTCGATATATGCACTACTAATTGCATTATGCATGGTAGTGAGCTTTTTGCCCTTTTCACAAGGTGCCATTGTAGGAGATACACAAAACTCAAAAACAACTTTAAAAGTGGATAACGACGTTTCCCAAGTAAGCGCTGCTTACAAAAAGAAATACAAAAGTTATTCCAAGAAAAAGTACTACAAATACAAAAAAACCAGTTATTACAAGAAATACAAGTACAAAAAATACAAAAAACACTATTACAAAAAAAGCAAGAGTACAAGTCCCATAAGTCCAGCAACAGCCGCGGAAAAAGAAGAACTTAATCATTTACAGGGAACCGCTGGATTAAATAAACTTGCTAAATACGTTAACAAACACTTAAACCATAGATCTGGAGCAGCACACACCGCAGAAGGGGTTGAAAAAACCGGATACGGAGACTGCTGGGGACTCTCAGATTGGACTGCAAAAAAGCTATCTAAAAATGGATATCAAGTTAAAGTGGTGCAAGGTGCAACATCAGCATCTTCCAGACACCGCTGGACACAGGTAAAAGTAGATGGAAAATGGACTACATTTGAGCCATCACTGGTTACCAAAAGATATGGAAGTAAACATTACACCGCCACTTGCGGAAAAGTGAGTTCTGTAATAAAAACTTACAACTGTTAATTGTTTACTCCTTTTTTTATTTTTTTAATTAATTACAAATTTTGTAATGATTTAATAAACTATTTTAATGAATTTGACGATTATTTTAGAATTTAAGCTAATACAATATTTGAGTCCCTATTTTTTAATTTAATATTTAAATTTAAATTTGAAAATAAATGAACATAACTTACAACTTTATTGATTAATATCTTGCTTTTAATTGCTCCGCTGCAAAAAATGGGCTGTGAAAAAAATTTAATATAATATATTTTAAAGAAACTATAAAGATTATTTTCCTTTTTAAACACTAATTAGTAATTTTTTAATTAATTACGTGTTTATTAAGAAGTTTATAGAAGATAAAAATAAAAAGGCACATTTAAGCAGATTTTGAAAGGCAGAGTTATTTATAAAGACTCTTTCAAGATAAGAAACCTTATAAAAAGAGATTTAAAGAGTTTTTATAAAGCCCTTAAAAATGCCCTAAATCTAAAAAAAGGCATTATTTAAGCCTTTTTGTCCATTTTGACAGAGAAACATTTATATACGATTATAAAATGAATACTACATGTTGTTACCAAAGTCTATAAAACGCCATTTTTAAGGCATTTAGACATGGAGGCGGTACAATTAAGCGACATTCGCGATATTCACTACTGATTGCGTTATGCATGGTAGTGAGTTTTTTGCCCTTTTCACAAGGGGCTATTTTAGGAGACATCCAAACTTCGAAAACAACTTTAAAAATCGATGGAACAGTTTCACAGGTAAGCGCTGCCAGTACCATTACTAAAGCGACTGCAGCAGAGAAAGCACAGTTAAACAAGTTGCAGGGAAAAGCTGGATTAAGCACTCTTGCAAAATACATTAACAAACACTTAAACCACAGATCCGGAGCAGCCATTAGTTATTCTGGCGTTGAAAAAACCGGATACGGAGACTGCTGGGGACTCTCAGATTGGACTGCAAAGATACTCAAAAAAAATGGATACACAGTGAGAGTGGTACAGGGTGCCAATAAATATTCATCCCGACACCGCTGGACACAGGTAAAAGTCGATGGAAAATGGATAACATTTGAGCCATCACTGGTTACCAAAAAATACGGAAGTAAACCTTACACATCTACTTGTGCTAAAGCAAGCAAGGTAGTAGTAACCTATAATTCTAAATAGGTTTACTTTTTTTATTTTTTTATTTTGAGATAAATAAATGATTTTCTACAATAAGATTTTCTCAATAACTAAATTTTCTCAATTGATTAATATTCATAAAATTTATTTATTTTTTTACTAATTTTTCTTCTTTAGGATTATATTGAGCTTATTTTTCTACAAATATATTAAAGCCTTAAATTAAGATTTTTTTAAACCAAATATTTTTATAATATATTAATTCCATATAATAATGTAGAATAAATTTCTTATTGTATTTACTCATTTGGAGGATTTTAATGAATCTAATTTCAAAAACTCCCATTGTAATATTGAATTTCAAGACCTACCTGGAATCAACTGGAAAAAATGCTTTAGAATTAGCTAAAGCCTGTGAGATAGTAGCAAAAGAAACTGGAGTAAATATTGCTGTAGCTCCTCAACACATGGATCTTTACCAATTGTCTCAAGAAGTGGACATCCCTGTAATGGCCCAGCATATTGATTCCGTTACAGCAGGAGGCCACACCGGAAGTATTTTATTAGAATGTGCCAAAGAAGCCGGGGCCGCTGGTACTCTAATAAATCATTCAGAAAAAAGAATGAAACTGGCAGACATTGATGAGATTGTTAAAAGGTCTGCAGCAGAAAAAATGATCAGCGTGGTCTGTACCAATAACATTGAAACCAGCGCTGCTGTTGCTTCATTAGGTCCTGATTTTGTAGCAGTGGAACCTCCTGAACTTATAGGCTCTGGAATACCTGTTTCTCAGGCCGAGCCAGAAGTTGTGGAAGGAACTGTGGCTGCTGTGCAAAAGATTAATCCTTCTGTAAAGGTCCTGTGCGGTGCCGGTATTTCCACCGGAGACGATATGAAAGCAGCCCTGGAATTAGGTTCAGAGGGCGTTCTGCTGGCATCCGGAATAATACTGGCTAAAAGCCCAGAGAAAGCAATGCTAGATCTGGTAAGTAAAATTTAGCTTTCTATTTGTAAACAACATTTAGAAATGGGAGTTGCTGCAACTTAAGGAGGATATGGATGTCCCTTAAATTCAATACTATAGACGATTTTCAGCTTAACAACAAGACAGTTCTTGTAAGAGTGGATATAAATTCTCCAGTGGACCCTAACACCGGGATCATACTGGACGACACCAGAATGAAACTTCATGCAGAAACTATCAGTGAACTAGCAGACAAAGGGGCCAAAACAGTCATTTTAGCCCACCAGAGCCGTCCTGGAAAAAAAGACTTTACTACTTTAGAGCAGCATGCCCACGCCTTATCCAAAATATTAGGCCGTCCGGTAATTTACGTGGAAGACATATTTGGTTGTGCTGCCCGGGAAACAATTGCCCGCCTTAAACCAGGCGAAATCCTGTTACTGGAAAATGTACGTTTTTACTCGGAAGAAGTTTTAAAACGAGACCCTCACTTACAGGCAGAAACCCATATGGTGAAAAAACTTTCATCAGTTGCTGATTACTTTATTAACGATGCTTTTGCCACTGCCCATAGATCGCAACCATCGCTGGTGGGATTTGCCTTTGAATTACCATCAGGAGCAGGTAGAGTAATGGAAAAAGAGCTTAAAACATTATATGGGGCCATTGAAAATGTTCAGAGACCCTGTGTATACGTTTTAGGTGGGGTGAAAGTGGATGATTCCATAATGGTCATGGAAAATGTGCTGGAAAATGGAAGTGCAGATTTAATACTGACCACTGGTCTGGTGGCCAATATTTTCCTTATGGCGTCCAAGGCTGAAATAGGCAAGTCCAATAAGGAATTCATTGACAAAAAAGGATATTCTGATTTTGTAAATGTTGCCCAGCGGCTAATTAAAAAATTTAAGGATAAAATATTAATACCCGTCGATGTGGCCGTTTCTAAAGATGATAAAAGAATGGATGTTCCCGTTAATAATATGCCAGATCTTCCCATATTCGATATTGGAACAGAAACCATTAAATTATACGCCCAAAAAATACGTCAGGCCAAAACCATATTTGCCAATGGCCCGGCGGGTGTGTTTGAAAATCCAGAGTTCAGTGTGGGGACCGATGACATACTGAATGCCATTGCTTCATCTGAAGGATTTTCCATTATTGGAGGGGGACACCTTGCTGCAGCAGCAGTGCAGATGGGTTTTGAAGGAGAAATGGACCATATAAGCAGTGGTGGAGGGGCCAGTATAAGCCTTTTAGGTGGCGAAGAACTCCCCGTTGTAAAAGTCCTGGAAGAAGTGGCAGATAAGAAATAAATTAAAAAATAATTTTTGACCCCAGAATGTGGAATTTATAAATAAGAATGACCTTAATTAAATTCGATAATAAAAAAATAATTAATTAAAAATTCCACTTACCCATTCAAGAACCATATTTTTCCATTTATTCCCTTTGTTCTGCTAATTTTCTACTTGATTTTGAATTTATTTTTAATCCTATTTGCATAGTTTTTATTAACACTGGAGGAATTAATTTAATTTTAAAACATTTAAATGCTTTATTTCACCAATTGAAGGACAAATCTTCAGGATAACTTTAAATAATAAATATAAAGCCACATATAACTAATAATCATGTGTAAATAGGAAACTATAAAAGCAATAACATCTAACTGAATTGATATCTCGTTTAATATGATGTATTAGATGAAAAAATACTTCAAATTGTATTAAAAAAAATATTTAATATAAATAAATATCTTTATCTTACTAAGATACCATTTACAGGCAAAAATGTGGTGCAATAACCACAAAGTATTTAAGTAAATACTTCCTAAAATCAAAATGCCTCGGTAGCTCAGTCTGGTGGAGCGCGAGACTTGTAATCTCGTGGTCGCGGGTTCAATTCCCGTCCGGGGCTCTAAGTACGAGAAATAGACTTAGATGACCTGAATAAAATAAAAATCAAGGGACCATAGGGTAGCTTGGTCGATCCTTTGGGCTTTGGGAGCCTGAGACTCCGGTTCAAATCCGGGTGGTCCCATCATAAAATAATCATAAATATTAGACAAAATTCATGAATTGATATCCAATGGATCATCATTTTCATGTAAAAAAATAAACCCGCCTTAGCTCAATTTGGCAGAGCATCGGACTGTAGATCCGAGGGTTGCTGGTTCAAGTCCGGCAGGCGGGACTTTTGATCTTAAGAAGTATTCTAAATTCTATTTAGTGTATTTAATTAATTAAATTGGATTATAGATGAATGATAAAAAACGCCATCTTAATCACAATTTAGAACATTAAAATTTTTGAGAACAAAACCAACCGTACTATTTAAATACTATAAAAATAATCAAAGATATATCTATATCTTAACATCCCTAATTAATCAGCGCTGTAGAATTAGTATGATATATAGTACGAATACTCGCTCTTAATAGTAAAGTATATAAGCAGGTAACCAAATACTCTAAAATGCTCTAATTCTGGAAACCTGCCCTGGTGGTGTAGGGGCTATCATGCGGGCCTGTCGAGCCCGCGACTCGGGTTCAATTCCCGGCCAGGGCGTTCCATTAGGGCCCGTAGCTCAGTCTGGCAGAGCGCTTGGCTTTTAACCAAGTGGCCGCGGGTTCAATTCCCGTCGGGCCCGTTTTCTGATTTTTTATTGGGATTTTTTAACTGGAGGATATATTGTGAAGAAAGATATCTTAAAGCACGAACTAGTTCCCGATCATGTTATTTTGTCTGAATCTGAAGTTTCTAAAGTACTTAAAAAAATTGAAGCACATCCTGAACAGCTCCCTAAAATTAAAACAGATGATCCTGTTGTTAAAGCTATTGGAGCAAAAGCCGGAGATGTACTTGAAATAACTCGAAAAAGCGCCACTGCTGGAAAATTTGTTACTTATAGGCTGGTGCAAGATTAATTGATGGGTTCATTTAAGTTGATTCTAAATTAATATTTTTACTCTAATAACTCAAAAATCAATTTATTCATAACGTATTAAACAAATATTTGATTAGTATGATTTGATTAGTGATTAACTGAGTATTAAAAATTTCAAACATATATTAAACTAATATTTTAGCTAAAAATTTTGCGGTATTTATTTTTTGGAGGAAGTCCATGAAAAAGAGTGCATGGGGATTGGTAGACGCGTTTTTTGATGAACACAACCTGGTAGATCACCACGTTAAATCCTATAACGACTTTGTAAATCATAGAATACAGGACATAATAGATATAACAGAGCCTATTGTCTTAGAACAAGGGGAATACTCTGTAGAAACAGGAAAATTGGAAATTAAAAAGCCATTTACTAAAGAAGCAGATGGTTCCAAGAGTTTAATATTTCCAACAGAAGCCCGACTTAGAAATTTAACTTATTCTGCCCATATGTATCTGGAAATGCGTCTTTTGAAAGAAGGAGAAAGCGAACCAGATTTTGAAAAAGTTTACATTGGAGAACTACCTCTGATGCTTAAATCTGACATATGTCACTTGAATGGTTTAAATCAAGAGGAATTAGTGGCTAAAGGAGAAGATCCGCAGGATCCTGGAGGTTATTTCATTGTAAATGGTTCTGAAAGAGCTATTGTTACTATGGAAGAAATAGCCCCTAATAAAATTATTTTAGAAAGAATTGGGGAAAAGGAAGACCGAAGGGCTCGAGCTATTGTTACCTCTATAAAAAGTGGATTCAGAGCAAGAATTTCTTTAGAATACCGGAAACCAAGAAAAACCGGAGTATTTTTAAGAATTTCATTCCCTTACGTTCCAGGAGAAATCCCTCTGGTTGTTTTACTACGAGCACTGGGACTTGCTACTGACGAAGAAATTATCACCCATATTTCTGACGATTTCAATTATCAAATGATCATAGCCGACGACATACAGGTTTCTGATCAGGGCCTTAAACTGGAACCAGAAGAAATGGAAGAGATGTCTCAGGAAGAACGGAGACAATACTTACAGACCAGTGCCATTAAATACATTGGAAACAGAGTCGCTAAGGGTATGACTGAAGAATACCGGATTAAAAGGGCAGAAGACGTTATTGACCGTTATCTTTTACCACACATGGGTGTAGAATCAGAGACACGGGCAGAAAAAGCCACATATTTGGCTGAAATGACTGAAATGTTGCTTCAGGTTATTTCTGAACAAAGGGACCCACACGACAAGGACCATTACACTAATAAAAGACTGAGAGTATCTGGAGACTTAATGGAAGATTTATTCCGGGTAGCATTTACCAGTTTAACCCGAGACATGAGCTATCAGTTAGAAAGAAGTCTTGCCAGAGGTAAAGAACCTTCTGTTAAGCAAGCAGTACGTTCTGATGTACTTACTGAGAACATTAAACATGCCATAGCCACCGGAAACTGGGTAGGTGGGCGAGCAGGTGTAAGCCAGCTCCTGGATAGGACCAGTTACATGGGTACATTATCACACATGAGAAGGGTTGTTTCTCCATTAAGCAGGAGTCAACCTCACTTTGAAGCAAGGGATTTGCACCCGACCCAATTTGGTAAAATTTGCCCTAATGAAACCCCAGAAGGTCCAAACTGTGGTTTGGTAAAAAATCTGGCTCTTATGGCCAAGATATCTGAGGGTTCAGACCCTGCAGAAATTGAAAACATCATCAAGAAGATGGGGGTTCTAAACTAACTCCAACTTCTTTATTATTCTTTGATTTTTAAATGGGAGGCAATTTCGTGAGAAAAGCTAAAATTTATATTAACGGGAAACTCATAGGGACCTGTGACGATCCAGAAAACTTCGTAGATGACATGAGGGAAAAACGAAGGACTGGAGAGATCTCTGATGAGATGAATATTACTTATTATTCTGAAACTGATGAAGTTTATATTTTCAATGATCCCGGTCGAGCAAGAAGACCTTTAATCATTGTTAAAGAAGGAGCACCATTACTTCAAGAAACCCACATTGCGGGTATGAAAGAAGGAGAAATAAAATGGGACGATCTGGTGAAAGAAGGTATTATTGAATACCTGGATGCTGAAGAAGAGGAAAATGCCTATATTTCCATGTCTCTGGCGGATTTAAATGAATACCACACCCACATAGAAATAGATCCTTCTACCATGCTGGGTATCTGTGCTGGAATTATTCCTTTTGCTAACCACAACTCTTCACCAAGGAACACCATGGAAGCAGGAATGACCAAACAGGCACTTGGTCTATATGTTTCTAACTATGGTATGCGTACTGATACCAGGGCTCACCTTTTACACCATCCACAAACACCTATTGTTAAAACCAGAATAATTGATGCCACTGGATATGATAAACGTCCGTCTGGACAGAACTTCGTGGTTGCAGTTATGTCATATGAAGGTTACAATATGGAGGATGCTTTAATTCTAAATAAAGCTTCCATTGAACGGGGACTTTCCAGATCATCATTTTTCCGATCTTATGAAGCGTCTGAAAGGAGATATCCTGGAGGACAGGAAGATAATTTCGAAATACCTGAAAAAGGTGTACGGGGATACCGATCTGAAGAAGCATACCGTCACCTGGATGACGACGGTGTAGTAAATCCAGAGTCAATTGTTTCTTCCGGAGATGTATTGATTGGAAAAACTTCTCCACCAAGGTTTTTAGAAGAAATAGACGAATTTGGAACCGTAGCTGAAAGAAGAAGAGAAACTTCTGTTACAGTAAGACACGGGGAAAAAGGAACTGTTGACGCTGTTTTATTAACTGAAACCGTTGAAGGAAGCAGATTAGCAAAAATAAGAGTTCGTGACCAGAGACAACCTGAATTTGGTGATAAGTTTGCTTCCCGGCACGGGCAAAAAGGGGTCGTAGGACTCATAGTTTCCCAGGAAAACATGCCTTTCACTGAAGATGGTGTCGTGCCAGATTTAGTGGTTAATCCTCACGCTATTCCATCAAGGATGTCCATTGGACAGGTACTGGAAATGCTGGGAGGAAAAGCAGGGTGTATGGAAGGAAGAAGAATAGATGGAACTCCTTTCACAGGAGAACTGGAAGCCGACATTAAAGATGCCCTTAAATCCAACGGTTATGAAACTGCCGGTGTAGAATCATTGTACAATGGAATTACCGGTGAGCGAATAGAAGCCGAGATATTTGTAGGGGTTGCTTACTACCAGAAACTTCACCACATGACCACTGATAAAGTCTATGCTCGATCCAGAGGACCTGTGCAGGTACTTACCCGTCAACCTACTGAAGGTAGGGCCAGAGAGGGTGGTTTAAGATTTGGAGAAATGGAAAGAGATTGTTTAATTGCTCACGGAGCAGCTTTAGCCCTTAAAGAACGATTATTAGACGAATCAGATAAATACGAAGCTATTGTATGCAGTGAATGTGGTATGGTAGCGGTACACGACCGGGTAAGAGACAAAACATATTGCCCTATCTGTGGAGAATCAGAGTCATTCCCAGTGGAAATTTCATATGCTTTCAAACTTTTACTGGACGAGCTAAAGAGCCTTTGTATATTCCCTAAACTGGTTATGGAGGACAAAGCATAATCAAATTTCATTTATAATTTCATTTCATGATTTATCATAAAATAAATGATTATATGATTAAAATAAGGGACTTAATTTATTAGGAGAAATTTAAAGGAGATAAAACCTTGCAAGAGACTTCAAAAGAAGGAATTATAAAGAAAATTTCCCAGATCAACTTCGGTCTGATGTCTCCTGAAGACATTAGGAAGATGTCAGTCACTAAAATCGTGACTCCAGACACCTATGACGAAGACGGATACCCCATTGAAAACGGGTTAATGGATCCACGTTTAGGGGTCATAGATCCCAGTTTGAAATGCAGAACCTGTGGTTCTAAAGGTGGAGACTGTCAGGGTCACTTTGGTAGTATAAACCTGGCCAGACCAGTAGTTCATGTGGGATTTGCAGATACCATTCACAAAATACTTCGATCTACCTGTAACACCTGTGGTCGGATTCTATTAACAGAAAGTGAAATATTTGATTACCGGCAAAAATTCGATACTTTAATAAGAAACGAAGAAAGCCTGACCAATATAATCAAAGAGGTTTATACTGTAGCCCGAAGGGACAAATGTCCTCACTGTGAAGAAGAACAGGAAGATGTTAAAATAGATAAACCTGTTTCCATAGTGGAAGGTAACTATAAACTCACTCCAAGTGAAGTAAGGGAAAGACTGGAAATGATTCCAGACTCTGACGCCATAATACTGGGAGTAAATGCAGAAAAAGCTAAAGACGGTCACCAGGTAGCCCGACCAGAATGGATGATTCTAACAGTTCTACCCGTACCGCCAGTAACTGTAAGACCTTCCATTACCCTGGAAACTGGTGAACGTTCAGAGGACGATTTAACTCACAAATTGGTGGATATTCTGCGTATTAACCAGCGCTTAAAAGAAAACATGGAAGCAGGGGCCCCACAACTTATTGTAGAGGATTTATGGGAACTATTACAGTACCACGTAACCACCTACTTTGATAACGAAGCATCAGGTGTACCACCGGCCAGACACAGATCAGGTCGGCCATTGAAAACACTTGCTCAGCGTTTAAAAGGGAAAGAAGGACGTTTCAGAAGTAACCTGTCAGGTAAGAGGGTTAACTTCTCAGCACGTACGGTTATCTCACCAGACCCTAACATCAGTATCAACGAAGTGGGAGTACCAGAAATAATCGCCACTGAGGTAACTGTTCCTATTAAGGTAACTGAATGGAACCTGGAAGAGTTAAAAGGATACATTTTAAATGGTTCTAAAGCACACCCTGGTGCTAACTACGTCATAAGGCCTGATGGAAGGAAAATCAGGATTTACGAGGAAATAAAAGAAACTGTGGCTGAAAACCTGGAAAAAAATTATCACGAACACAGTGAAAGTGGTAATAAAGGTTTTTATGTGGTGGAAAGACATCTAAAAGATGGAGATATTGTTCTATTCAACAGACAACCTTCACTTCACCGAATGTCCATGATGGCCCACGAAGTACGGGTTTTACCATACAAAACCTTCCGATTGAACCTCTGTGTATGTCCACCTTACAATGCGGACTTTGACGGGGACGAAATGAACATGCACGTTTTCCAAACTGAGGAATCACGGGCAGAAGCCAAGTCCCTTATGAGAGTACAGGAACACATTCTCTCCCCGAGGTTCGGAGGACCAATTATTGGAGGTATACACGATCACATATCTGGAGCATACCTCTTAACCCGTAAAAAAGCCATTTTCAATGAAGACCAGGTATTCCAGATTTTAAGAAACGCTAAATTGCCATTACCTGATAGAACTGGTGAAACCTGGAATGGAAAACAAATTTTCAGTGTTCTTTTACCAGACGATCTGAACATGGTTTACAAAGCAGAAATCTGCCGTAAATGTGACGAGTGTACTGAAAAAGCATGTGAAAACGACGCTTACGTGGTTATCGAAGACGGTGAATTATTAACTGGAGTTATAGATGAGAAAGCCTACGGTGCATTCTCTGGAAAAATTCTGGATCACATTGTAAAAGAATACGGAACTGACCGCGCACGGGAATTCCTGGATGCCTCTACCAAACTGGCAGTTTCTGGTATTATGAAAGCAGGATTTACCACCAGTACCAATGACGAAGAAATTCCTCAGGAAGCCAAAGAAGATATAGAAGCATATCTGTATGAAGCTGAAGAGAGAGTAGATAAACTGGTTGCTGCTTATGATAACAACGAACTGGAACCACTGCCGGGTAGAAGTCTGGAAGAAACCCTGGAAATGAAAATCATGCAGGTTCTAGGGGAAGCCCGGGACAAGTCAGGGGAAATTGCAGAAAGTTACTTTGATATAAACGAAAACAACGCAGTAATAATGGCCTTAACTGGTGCAAGAGGTTCCATGCTGAACCTTACTCAGATTACCGCTTGTGTAGGACAACAGTCAGTTCGGGGTGGCCGGATTGACAGGGGTTACAGTGAAAGAACACTACCTCACTTCCAAAAACGTGAATTGGGAGCAAAAGCAAGAGGATTTGTGCACTCCAGTTACAAAGAAGGACTGGACCCTATAGAATTCTTTTTCCACGCTATGGGTGGAAGAGAAGGTCTGGTAGATACTGCTATCCGTACTGCTCAAAGTGGTTACATGCAAAGAAGACTGGTCAATGCACTGCAAGATCTAAGTGTAAATGAAGACGGTACCGTAACTGACAACCGGGGCGTTATTATTCAGACCATGTACGGAGAAGATGGAGTAGATCCAGCTAAAAGTGACTATGGTAAAGTAGTTGACCTGGACAAACTCGTAGACGAAATGAGAATAAAAACAGGTAAGTAATTAATCTGGATTAATTTAATTAAGATGATTAAATTCTAAGATAATTGAATTATCTTTTTATGAGTTCGGGTTTAGGTGATTTTGTGCAGGAAACAATAGAAAAGGTTACAGCAGTCGTTAAAAAGAAAAGGGCTCAGAAAATTTTTACGGAACAGTTAATCTATGAGATAGCTGAAACTGTAGAAAAACGTAACCTTGATGACAAGGAACTTGATGAATTAGTAAAAAAAGTTAAAAAAGCTTATGACCGTGCCAAAGTAGAAGATGGAGAGGCTGTGGGAACCGTAGCTGCCCAATCTGTAGGTGAACCAGGTACTCAGATGACCATGCGTACTTTTCACTATGCAGGGGTAGCAGAACTTAACGTTACCCTGGGTCTTCCCAGACTCATTGAAATTGTGGATGCTAGAAAGAAGATATCCACACCTACCATGGCTATTTTCTTTGAAGAAGAAATGAGAGGCGATGAAGAATTCGTAAGGACTATTGCCAATCGAATTGGTAAAAGTACCATGAACGACATTCTCCAGGACTTCCACATTAACTATGCTGAGATGAATGTGGTGGTAGAACTGGACATGCCAAAAATTGAAGACAAGAGACTTGACTTCGAAGACATTATAAATCGTGTAGAAAAAGCTTTTAAGAAGGTTAAGATAGATAACAACATACTAAGTTTTGAACCGCCAAAATCCAGCATAAGAGAATTAAGACTTTTAGCGGATAAAGTACGCGATCTTCAGATCAGTGGTGTGAAAAACATCGGAAAAGTCGTTATTCGAAAAGAAGAGGACGAATGGGTGATTCACACCGAAGGTTCAAACCTTGGAGCTGTTCTTAAAATGGAAGGTGTGGACAAAGTCCGAACTACAACCAATGATATTCATGAAGTAGAGAAGGTTCTGGGAATAGAAGCAGGCCGGAACGCAATTATTCATGAAGCACAACGTACAATGGACGAGCAAGGACTCACAGTTGATGTGAGACATATTATGCTGGTTGCAGACATGATGAGTGCTGATGGTTCGATTAAGTCCATAGGTAGACATGGTATTAGTGGTGAAAAGGCAAGTGTTCTTGCCCGAGCTTCTTTTGAAGAAACTGGAAAGCATCTTCTGCGTGCCAGTATTAGAGGAGAAATCGATCACTTAACTGGTATCATTGAGAACATTATTATCGGACAACCAATACCGTTAGGAACGGGTTCTGTTGGTGTCTTAATGAAACAAAAAAAATAAGGAGGCAGTAGATGGACGTAGATAGAGGAATACGAATCGCTGTAGACACAGGTGTTGTCACATTAGGATCAGAAAAATCAATTCAAGCTTTGAAATTAGGTAAAGGAAAACTAGTAGTGGTTGCTGAAAATAGCCCAGCCGACATCAAAGAAGATGTTGCATACTATGCTAAACTTTCTGAAATTCCTGTTTACACCTATGATGGAACCAGTGTAGATTTAGGTTCTGTTTGTGGTAAGCCATTTACCGTGGCCACTCTGGTCATCAAAGAACCTGGAGATTCTACTATATTAGAAGCAATGGGGTAGATTCAAGTGACTATAAAATTCACCACCAATGAAATAAGATATATTGCACTGTTTGAGAGCATGACTGGTGCAATGGTAAAAGATTGTATCGTGGATGATGAAAACGGAAAAATTACTTTTCTGGTGAAAAAAGGAGATATGGGCCTTGCCATCGGTAAGAGAGGAAGTACCGTAACCAAAGTTCAAAAAACAGTGGACAAAGGTGTTGAAGTTATAGAGCACTCTGAAGATCCAGTTGAATTCATATCCAATTTAATGGCCCCGGCTCAACTGCGCAGTATCAGAATTCTGCAAAGAGAGAGTGGGGAAAAAATTGCCACTGTGGAAACAGATGGTAAAAATAAAAGGACCGCTATTGGTAAAGGCGGTCAAAACATTGAAAGAGCCAGATTACTGGCCAAAAGACAGCATAACATTAGTAATATCGTTATAAAATAAATTAATTACCAGAATACCAGTAATTACTGGGATACTGGTAAAATAACTAAATATATTTTAATTAATTATCATTAAATTTATTAGCTAAATTTATATGGTTTAATATATATTGGTTTTATATTGATTACGCTAATAACCGAATGCGGGATTATTAACTCAAATTTATAAGGAGGAATATTAACTTGCCAGGACTTTTCGCAGCTAAAAAGCTCAAAAAAAATAGACAACATTTCAAATGGAAAGATACTGAATATAAACGAAAAGCATTAGGTTTAGATGTAAAAGCTGACCCCTTAGAAGGTGCACCACAAGCTCGTGGAATCGTCATTGAAAAAGTGGGAATTGAAGCTAAACAACCTAACTCCGCTATACGAAAATGTGTAAGAGTACAGCTCATTAAAAACGGTAAACAACTAACTGCTTTCGCCCCAGGCGACGGTGCTATTGGATTCATTGATGAGCACGACGAAGTACTCATTGCCGGTATCGGCGGACCTTCCGGAAGATCCATGGGAGACATCCCTGGTGTTCGATGGAAAGTAACTAAAGTTAACAACGTTGCCCTAGACCAGATGGTTAAAGGGAAAATAGAAAAACCAGTGAGGTAATTTCATGAGTCAAGTTTTTGATAAGTGGGATCTGGAAGAAGTTAAAGTAGAAGATATGGGTCTGGTTAATTACCTGTGTCTGGACGAGATTCTGGTACCACACACCATGGGCCGACACGTCAAAAGACAGTTCGCCAAGTCAAAAGTCTCCATCGTGGAAAGACTAATGAACAAAATTATGAGAACCCATATTAACTCTGGAAAGAAAAACAAAGCTCACAGCATTGTTCAAGGTTCTTTCGATGTTATAAACAAGCGATCCAAACAGAACCCAGTTCAAATACTGGTTAAAGCTGTGGAAAACACTTCACCTCGAGAAGAAACCACCCGTATTAAATACGGTGGAATCGGATACCAGGTTGCAGTGGACATCGCTCCTCAAAGAAGAGTGGACCTTTCCCTTGGTTTCTTGACCAAAGGAGCTATGCAGTCTGCATTCAAAAGTAAAAGATCTATGGAAGAATGTCTGGCCGATGAACTTCTTCTTGCCGCTGAATACGATACCAGAAGTTTCGCTATTCAAAAGAAAGAAGAAAAAGAAAGGATTGCCAGATCTGCCCACTAATTACCATTTCATATTTTTTTTAAATGATTTTGAAAATTTTTTTATTTTCATTAACTCTTTTAAAAAAATGAATTGGTGCCTGCTATTATTAACAATAGCATGAAGGGTATTTCAAAGATAATAGAATAATTAAAATAAAATTATGAGATTTGTCATATTTACCAGGTGATTTTAGTGAGTAGACGAGACAAAATGATTAGTAAGATAAAAGAGCTGATGTACCAGCCGACATACATCCGGAACATCGGTATCGTGGCCCACATCGACCACGGAAAGACAACTTTGTCTGATAACCTTTTAGCCGGTGCGGGTATGATTTCCTCCGAGTTAGCGGGAGATCAACGTTTCCTGGATTTCGATGAACAGGAACAAGCTCGGGGAATTACCATTGATGCAGCAAACGTATCCATGGTTCACAAATATGAAGATAATGAATATCTGATCAACCTTATTGACACCCCCGGTCACGTGGACTTTGGTGGGGACGTAACCCGTGCCATGAGAGCTGTAGACGGTGCAGTGGTAGTAGTATGTGCTGTGGAAGGGATCATGCCCCAAACAGAGACTGTACTCAGGCAAGCTCTAAAAGAAAACGTAAGGCCAGTTTTATTCATAAACAAGGTTGACCGGTTAATTAACGAATTAAAACTTGATGATACTGAATTACAAAACCGGTTTATCAAGACCATTGCCAGCGCTAACAAGCTCATTAAGAACATGGCTCCTGAAGAGCTAAAAGACAAATGGCAAGTTAGAGTAGAAGATGGAAGTGTCGCTTTCGGTTCTGCATACCATAACTGGGCCATAAACGTGCCTATTATGCAGGAAACTGGTATAAACTTTAACGACATCCTCAATTACTGTAAAGAAGAGAAGCAAAAAGAATTAGCTGAAAAAGTACCGTTAGCTGACGTATTACTGGGAATGGTAGTGGAACACTTGCCAAGCCCTGACGAATCCCAAGCTTACCGGGTTCCTACTATCTGGCCAGGAGATCTGGACAGTGAAGAAGGACAGGCTATGCTCAACACTGACCCTGACGGGCCACTGGCAGTAATGATTACTGACGTGAGTATTGACAAGCACGCCGGTGAAATTGCTACGGGACGAGTTTACGGTGGAACCATTGAAAAAGGAACTGAAATCTTTTTCGTGGGATCACACGGTAAAAACCGTATCCAGCAAGTAGGAGTTTACTTCGGACCAGAAAGAGTAAACACTGATAAAGTACCTGCCGGAAACATTGTAGCTATTACTGGTGCCAGAAACGCTGTCGCCGGGGAAACTGTATGTAACGAAGGTCGAAAGATTGAAGCTTTCGAAGGTTTAGAACACATCTCCGAACCAGTAGTTACTGTAGCAGTAGAAGCTAAAAACACCAAGGACCTGCCTAAACTAATTGAAGTTTTAAGGCAAGTAGGTAAAGAAGATCCTACCGTTAAGGTAGAAATCAATGAAGAAACTGGAGAGCACCTCATCTCAGGTATGGGTGAACTTCACCTGGAAATTATCACTTACCGTATCAATGAAAAAGGTGTAGAAATTGAAACTTCAGAACCAATCGTAGTATACCGGGAAACCATTGCCGGAACTGCCGGACCTGTAGAAGGTAAATCACCTAACAAACACAACAAGTTCTACATTGAAATTGAACCCTTAGAAGACGAAATATTCCAGGCCATCCAAAATGGAGACATTAAAGAAGGCCGTGTCAAAGGTAAAGATTTAACTGCCAAACTGGTAGAGTTAGGTCTGGAAAAAGACCAGGCCCGGAAAGTTTGGAATGTTTACCGCCGATCACTATTTGTCAACATGACCAGAGGTATCCAGTACCTGGACGAAATCAAGGAACTTTTAATGGAAGGTTTCGAGAGCGCCCTGGATGATGGACCTATTGCCAAAGAAAAAGTCATGGGGATAAAAATAAAACTCATGGATGCTAAAATACACGAAGATGCTGTACACCGGGGACCTGCTCAGGTACTGCCTGCCATCAGGAAAGCAGTATATGGATCCTTAATGCTGGCCGAGCCAACATTACTGGAACCTATCCAAAAGGTATTCATCAACGTGCCCCAGGATTACATGGGATCATCTACCAGAGAAGTACAGAACAGAAGAGGCCAAATTGTGGACATGTCCCAGGAAGGAGATATGGCTACCGTAGAATCCAAAGTTCCAGTTGCTGAAATGTTTGGATTTGCAGGCGACATCCGTTCTGCTGCTGAAGGAAGATGTTTGTGGTCCACTGAAAGTGCAGGATTTGAAAGACTGCCTCGTGAACTGCAAAAACAAATAATAAGAGAAATTAGGGAAAGAAAAGGTATGAATCCAGAACCATACGGTCCTGAACACTACATAGGTTAAAATTAACCTTCTTTTTCTATTTAAATCTTTTATATTTAAAAAACTTAAATGATGTGCATGTCCCTAGTGGGTACCACCATCATTACCTATTTAAAGGGTTAAGTCTAATCTTAACCTAAGCTCAAATTAACTGATTGCTAACGCATATAAATGGAGGTATTGTTAATGGCTAAAACAAAAGAACACATGAACTTGGCGTTTATTGGACACGTAGACCACGGAAAATCAACCCTTGTGGGACACTTATTACTCCAATCCGGAGCTATCGCTGAACAACAGCTAGCAGAAGGGGAAAACAAGTTCAGATTTATAATGGACAAATTAGGTGAAGAAAGAGAAAGAGGAGTAACCATCGATTTAGCTCACGCTAAGTTTGAAACTCCAAAATACGAATTTACTATTGTGGACTGTCCTGGTCACAGAGATTTCGTTAAAAACATGATTACTGGTGCTTCCCAGGCTGACGCCGCAGTATTAGTAGTTTCTATTGACGACGGTGTAATGCCACAGACTAAAGAACACGCATTTCTGGCTAGAACCCTCGGTATTAACCAGTTAATCATTGGAATTAACAAAATGGATCTGGTTAACTACGACGAAGAGAAGTTCAACACCCTAAAAGGCGAAGTTTCTGACTTGATTAAGACTGTAGCTTACAAACCAGCAGACATCCACTTCATACCACTCTCTGCTTTCGAAGGAGACAACATTACCAAAAAGAGTGAAAACACTCCATGGTACAAAGGACCAGCCCTCGTAGAAGCACTGGACACCTTTACTGCTCCAGAAAAACCAACCAACTTACCACTACGAGTACCAATCCAGGATGTTTACTCCATCACTGGTGTAGGAACCGTTCCAGTGGGAAGAATCGAAACCGGACTCATGAAGAAAGGGGAAAGTGTTATCTTTGAACCTGCCGGAGTTATCGGAGAAGTTAAATCCATCGAGATGCACCACGAAATGCTCGATTCAGCAGAACCTGGTGACAACGTAGGATTCAACGTACGTGGTGTAGGTAAAAACGATGTACGAAGAGGAGACGTTGCAGGACACCCTGACAGCGCCCCAAGTGTAGCTAAAGAGTTCACCGCACAGATCGTTGTATTACAACACCCTGGTGTTATCACCGTAGGATACACCCCTGTATTCCACTGTCACACCGCTCAGGTCGCTTGTACTTTCTTAGAATTAGTTAACAAGATGAACCCAGCAACTGGTCAAGTAGACGAAGAAAATCCTGACTTCCTCAAGACTGGTAACGCTGCAATAGTAAAGGTTAAACCAACCAAACCTATGGTTATCGAGAAAATCAAGGACATTCCACACATGGGTAGATTCGCTATCCGGGACATGGGTCAAACCGTGGCCGCTGGAATGTGTATTGACCTCGTCAAAGCTAAATAGGTTTAATTAACCTTTTACTCTTTTATTTTTTGGAGACTAAAAAAATGCACAACGCACGAATTAAACTCACAGGAACTGATCCTGAAAAATTGGCCTATGTCTGCGAACAGCTAAGAAAAATAGCTGAAAGAACTGGCGTAGATCTCTCTGGCCCTATCCCATTACCAACTAAAAAGCTGGTAGTGCCTACCCGTAAATCACCAGACGGTGAAGGGAAAGCAACCTGGGAAAAATGGGAACTCCGAATCCACAAAAGATTAGTGGGTATCGAAGCCGATGAGCGAGCCATGAGACAGGTCATGAAGGTCAATGTACCTGACAACGTGAGTATCGAGATTGAATTAAAGAGCTAATTAAATTTAGCTTAAATCCCTATTTTTTATTATATTAGGCCACATTCTTATTTTGAATTTTATTCTCATTTGCCGGAATAGTCTAGCTTGGTAAGGCGCGGGACTTGAAATCCCGTGGAGACTCTCTCCGCCTGGGTTCAAATCCCAGTTCCGGCGTATTTTTTTATTTTGTTTTTTAGTTTTTTAAAATATTCTTTAAATTATTTTTAATTTAAATTTCTTTTAGGCTAAATATTGAATTTTATTTTTTTTAATATCTATTCTCCTTCAAATCATAATATTTAAATATTAATATCTCTTAATCAGTAACGTATTATGATTAATCATTAAGATTTATTCAATGCTCATAATATAGGGGTGTATTATGATTTATTGTGCTGAATGCAGAACTAAAAATGATGATAATGCGAATTTTTGTATTGGATGTGGAATTCGACTAAAAAAAAGAATTTTTACTAAACCAAACTTTAATTTTGAACCAGAATATATTATTTTTTTAGAAAGGGCCAATGGACATAGAATGGGGGATAATTTCCCGGGATATTTTAAATACGAGTATGAAGTCGATCCTAACTTATTATTAAAAGAAGCAATACAGAATAATCATCTAAAAAAAGCTAATTTATTATATCGTTTGGAAAAAGCGACAGTTAAAGAATTAAAGGAATGCTTAAAAAAGCATGGTTTAAAAGTTTCCGGGAGAAAAAGTGAGTTAATTGAACGTATAATCAATAATATCTCTGAAGATATAATTGAAATAGATTTCTCAAATAATTATTATTCTTTAACCGATGAAGGAATCAATTTGGTCAATGAAAATGATCATATTGTATATTATCACAAATCTCGAAATTTCTTCGGTGAAATCTCTTTAGAAAATTATCATAACTTACTAAAAGATAAAAATAATGATAATAAAAACCTAAAATACGATATTGCAATTGAATTAATGGATAAAAATGCAATTAATCATCGAAAAAAAGGCGATTGGGGTTTATATCGAAATTCCTTACTCTCAAAAGCTTATATTTATGAGGATAAAAACAATGAATTAGAAGCATTAAAACATTATTTAAAAGTAATTAATATTGATTTAAGTGGATTATCCAATGGAAATGCGTATTTCCCCGAATTTTGTATATTAGCTCCAGGTTTAATCCCCAAGATTACTAAATTAACTGAAAATTTAGATGATAATTATTTAGAAATAGAATATTATTCTTGTGCTAATGAGTTAAAACTTCCAAAAGCCGCTTTTACGAAAGAAGAATCATTTAAATATTTAATTCAAGCAATTAAGGGAGATTTGGAAGGTGCAAATTCCATGCTTAAAAATAAAACAAGTAATATGCAATCAAGCCGATTAAATAATTTTTAAAGTGATTTTTATGAGATTAACGGATATAAGTAGAAAGTTCAAAGCAAAAAGTGATTTTCAATCCAAAAATAAAAATATGATCTCATGTGAAACATGTGGTGCTATAAATCTTAATACTGCTAAATTTTGCATCAAATGTGGCTCAAAATTATCTTCTCAAGATTCTAAAGAAAAAACAGAAAATAATATTGAAATAGAGACCAAAAATAGTACATTATCTCCATCTAACATCATTGGATCTGATGTGGAATCTCATAATTTTAAAAAAGTTGAAGATTTTAACTCAACTAAAAAGTTTGATTTAAATATTGAAAAAATTTTAGAAAATTGGGAAGTATCTCATGGTGTTAGAGAAATTATTGCCAATGCAATAGATGAACAAATATTAACTGGAACTAAAGATATAGAAATTTTTAAAGATGGAAATAATAATTGGCATATTCGTGATTTTGGTAGAGGCCTTAAATACGAGCATTTAACTCAAAATGAAAATGATGAAAAGCTTAAAAATCCACAAGTTATTGGTAAGTTTGGTATAGGATTAAAAGACGCTCTAGCAACTTTCGATCGAAAAGGGGTGAAAGTCTTAATTAAATCAAGTTATGGAGATATTAAAGTATATAAATCACAAAAACACGATTTTGAAGATGTGTTGACTCTACATGCTTATATTTCACCAGCTAATGATCCTAATTTTGTCGGTACTGAGTTTATTTTAGAAAATTTAGCAGACGAAGATATTCAGATGGCTAAGGATTATTTTTTAAAGTTTTCTGGTGAGAAAATAGTTGAAAAAACGAAATATGGGGATGTTCTAAAGAAAAAAGGAGATGAAGGAAGAATATACATTAATGGAGTTAAAGTAGCTCAAGAAGAAAATTTCATGTTCAGTTACAATATTACTTCACTTACAAAGAAAATTAAAAAAGCATTGAATAGAGAAAGGACAAATGTTGGGCGTAGTGCATACTCAGACAGAGTTAAATCAATCTTATTATCATCAACGAATAAAGAAATTGCCAAAATACTTATAAATGATTTAAAAAATTACTCACTTGGAGAAATGCATGATGAATTAAAATGGCTTGATGTTCAAGAACATGCAGTCAAAATATTAAATGCATCTGAAGATGTAATTTTTTTAACTCCTGAGGAGCTAATTCAAGACCCTAGAATGGTTGATGAAGCTAAATCTGGAGGATATAATCTAATTACCATTCCAATAAATTTAAAAGAAAAGATTAAACAGTCAACTGATATTAATGGTAATGATATTAGAGACCTAGGGCAATTTTACAAAGAATATGACGACAGTTTTGAGTTTAAATATGTCGAAATTCGAGATCTAACAGATAATGAAAAAAAGGTCTTTTCTTATACTAATAAGATTTTTGAATTAATTGGCGGCGGACCGGATAATATTAAGGAAATTAAAATATCAGAAACCATGCGAAAAGAATTAGGCTCTTTTAATGAAGCAAACGGAATATGGGATCCTTCAAATGGAAAAATTATTATCAAAAGAACCCAGTTACGGAATATTGAAGCATATAGTGGTACTTTAATTCATGAAATTGGACATGCAAGTAGTGGTGCGGGAGATGTAAGTAGGGCATTCGAACTAGAACTTACAAAATTAATTGGAATAATTTTTTCAAGAAAAATTAATTAATTTTAGTGATATTCACCCTGAATATTTAGTTTAAAAAATCCAGAAAGTTTTAATTTGATGGAACGAGTTTGCTTTGTAGATGTAATGGCTCTATTAAAAGAAAATTATCATATTTTATCTCTGGATATGCCGGGAGTTGGGAAATCCAGTCAATTGTTCCAGTGATAAATTACCATAGCCAGTTTCATTCAGGATTTGATTCACCACTTAGATCTAAATAATGTAACTTATACAAGGCCATGACTTAGGCGGTATGATCACCTATTATTTTTTAAGAAATTTTCCGGAAAATATATAGTTCTATGAAATAAAATAGTCATTGATTAAAATGAAAATAAAAAGCCCTTTAAATGTCCTTTTAGGCCTCATGGTCATATTATGGTGTTTACAATATAATTACATGATTTTAGCCGGCATAGGTGCATATTCTGTCACAACAGGCATATTTCAAATTAAAAAAAATAATAGCAATAAATTTCTGGCAATTGCTACTTTAATTTTAGCCATTTCTTTAATATTAACCTATTTTCAGCTATCATCACCATCATACTCTGGAAATCCGTTAATTGCCTGTGGTTTAGCAATATTATTTTTATTATTGATTATAATGGATGTTTATGACGCTAAACATGACAATGAAATCTCTAAAATTCTGCAAATGAATAATGTAAGTCAAAAAAATAAAAACATTATCGCCATAGTAATTTTAATTCTTGGCCTAATAGTGGGATTTTTGATTGTCAAGTATTTCTATTAAAATAAAAAAATAAGGAGATCCTAATTTTTTAGTAATTAAATTGGCATTATTATTTCAGAAAGAAATGCTTTAATTCTTGCGCGACTCTTTCAGGATTGCCAGTTACCAGTGGTCCGGTGTGGCTGAGTCCCTCTAGCTCCACCCGTTTTTCGTGGGGCAAAACTTTTTCTAATGCGTCGAGAGTATTTTTCAAAAACAGAGGGCTCTTACTGCCTCCAATTAATAAGACTTCTCCTTTTACTTCCTTAAAATTTTCAATTGAGCCCTGCATTTCACGGACCAGTTCGTAATCATAATGGAAAGCTGGAACCAGGACCGTAAATGAAACATCATCACCTTTAACAGTTTTAGGTTCAATGCCATAGTATAATTTGAAAATTCCTACCAGTAATGAACGTGGAAGGCCCGTAATCCAGGTAGGTAAACCAAAATAAATCCCGAAATCTTTCAACATGGTAACTGTCGCTTCAGAGATATTTCCCCCTGCAATTTCCTCATCAAATTGTGGCACGAAGGATAAGATTTTCATTATAGAACCATCAATATCGAGGGGCGGTTCGTAAAGAGCAGCTTTTTTTATGGTGGCCAATTTAAGGGCAGCTTGAATGGTAATAAGTGCCCCGGAACTCAGACCAAATATAAAATGGGCCCCTATTTTTGTGGTGAGGGCCTCCAGATCTTCAATTTCTTTTTGCATGCTGTAATCTTCGCCGAATGGTCCGCTTAAGCCACGGCCACGGCGGTCGGGTATATAAACGGTGAAATTATCAGAAAGAGCTTCACCCAGCTCCATAAAATGCTGTGAAGCATCTGCGCCACCGTGCATCAGTATAATTCCAGGACCACTACCCATTTTCCTGTAACCGACGGTAGTGCCGTCTTTAGAAGTTACCGAATCGGTTGTATACGATTGTTTTTTACCCATCAGATAACATCCTGCGAGTTACTCTTTTTTAAAATAAAAATCTAATCAGACCGGAATTCTTCAGGTATAACTATTTCAGCATCTCCAGCCGAACAATGAGGTATAGCGGCTATTAAATTATGTACGCGTTCATAGGGTACTGATAAAAATATCACATCTGATTCAAAGCCTTGATGGCTTCGGGCCGTCCAATCTCCCACCGTCATATTGGTATTTCCACTCATTATGGTGTAAACTATGGCCGAATGACATAAGGCACCTATAATTTGCTGTTGTGGTGATAGGCCATCCCAATAGGTGTCCAGGGTTATAAGGCGACAGGCCACCTCAGCATTGCATAAAAATAAAATCATATCTGGCCTTATTTCGGCCTTTTCTAAGGGGCACATTACAATTCTATCTGATAAATCCGTGGCTGGTGGTATGGTTAATTTTCTCATTCTCTCAAAACTAACAATGGATCCAGTAAGCTTTTCGCCCTTAGTTAGAAATTTCTGCAACTTTCTTTTTTGTTTTCCAGCAAAAGGCTCGCTAAAACCACAGTAGTGATTACCACCCGGGCAGGTGGAAACTTCTTCGTCAATTATAAAGCTCTCTCCCTCAGCGGCAAACTTCATTGCTTTACAAATGGATATTTTTTCATATCGGCCCGATTGAACTTCATCATTAGTAAAAGAAATAGCCATAGGTTCATATTTTAATCCAAATACTTTTTTAAAAACATCTGCTTGTTCTTTATAGCTCATTTAACCCCATCTCCCTGCTTAAAAAATAATTAATTTAACTATGTTTATGGTATATGCCTTTAAACTAATTAATTTATTTAAAAAAGAAATTGATAAATGAATTAAATAAAATAAGAAAAATCTAAAATATTAATCAATTACCTTCCCTTTCCTTTACTACCTCAGCCAGGGTCTTTCCACCAATCATGGTACTATCTGGGCCTAGTTCTTTTACAAATATCCAGAAAGAATCCTCTGGTATTCCAGTAATCTCAGAAGATACTTCGGTTAATTTTTTCATTAATTTTATTCTCACATCATCGGGCAGTTTTCCAGCTTCAATTGTTATTAAAGGCATGTTTTCATCTCCTTAATTTTAATTGATTCAGTTCATAATTAAATTGATTTTATATTGGAGTTAATATTCATCTATTTTTCTTTTTTCACTAGCAAGATAAATATTATATTTTAATAACAACAAAACAAATTCAATTGTAAATTCTTACACTTAATCCAGGAGAATTAGTATGGGCGACATAGAGATAATAGACCTGAATCCAGATAATATATCAGAGTATGGTGTTTGCGGGTATAAAGATCTGAAAAAACACGTGGAGTTAAGGAAAAAAGTTGAGTGGTTCCAGGAATACTATCCCCTTGGATTACGAATTAAGATAGTAATGTCCAAAAAGGGTGGTTATCAGGGAATGCTGGAATACATTCCAGGAGAATATGCTCACCGCCCGGTGGAGGCCCCCGGCTATATGTTTATTCACTGCATTTTTGTAGGCTTCCGGAAAGAATTTAAAGGTCAGGGAATGGCTTCCCAGTTACTGGATGAATGTATTAAAGAGGCCCAGGATAAGGACATGCTGGGAGTGGCCGTAGTCACCAGGAAAGGCCCTTTCATGGTAGGTAATGATATATTCCTGAATAAAGGTTTTCAGATAGTGGATAGTGTTAAACCTGATTTTGATTTGCTGGTAAAGAAATTTGATGAAAAATCACCCGATCCCCAGTTCCGGGAGGACATGGATGAGTCTTTAAAAGAATACTCTGATGGATTGACCATCCTCCGCTCAGTACAATGTCCCTACACAGAAAAAAATGTTAATGCTATTATAGAAACTGCGAAAAATAAATTCAAACTAGAAACCAATCTGGTTGATTTAAAGGATGCCCCTGATGTTCAAAATTCACCCTGTGCTTTTGGATCATTCTGTCTTATCTATGAAGGTGAAATATTAAGTTATCATCCCATTAGCAAAACTCGATTTGAGAATATAATGAAAAAAACACTCCCCTGAAGATTCTTATAACCATGCCAACTGAAACTAAAATTGGTAAAAAACTCTATTCCGTGCGGGAATCTTACTGGATCTTTTACCACGGAATAAGGACCATGAAGTACTTATCTTCGGCCAAAAAGAAGCAGGAACTAGACCAAAAATTCATAGAAAGGATCATGCTGGCGGTTACTGAAGTCAATGACTGTGCCATCTGTTCTTATGCCCACACCAAAAGGGCCCTGGAGAGTGGAATGAGCGGCGAAGAAATTCACAATATGCTGGCCGGGATTATAGATGATATACCTGATGATGAACTTGCCGCCATCATGTTTGCCCAGCATTATGCCGATACCAGGGGCCACCCTACTTGGGAATCCTGGCAGCGTATAGTAGAAATCTATGGGACTTCCCTGGCCCAGGGCATTCTCGGTTCTGTTCGGATTATCATGATGGGAAATGCTTATGGTATTGCCTGGAGTTCTTTTTTTAACCGGCTGAGAGGTAGGCCCGATCCAAGAAGCAGCTTGCTATATGAGGCCAGTATGATTTTAGGTACTGTTTTAATACCCATTTCTCTAATTCACGCTTTAATCTCGAATTTGTTTAAAAAACCTATTATTAGCTTTTAAGATTTTTTAATATACACACAATCCTAAAAAAATCCCGATTCAATTCACATGGCTTCTAAAAATTTATTTCAATAAAATAAAAATCATAGTGGTTTAATTTGAATAAAAACAATTTAAGTAAATGTAAAAATGTTGATTTTATGAATATCCTAATAGTTGAAGATCAATCAAGCACTATCTCTGATTTAAAATCCGCTCTATCAGAATTAGGCCATGAGGTAGTGGGCGTAGTTTCCACCGGGGAAGAGGCCATTGAAAAAACAGAAAATTTAAATCCCGATCTAATTCTAATCAATATAAGATTAAAAGGCAAAATGGGTGGCGTGGAAGCTGCCCAAAAGATAAAAAACCTTTATCATATTCCCCTAATTTTCCTCACTGTTTTTATTAAAAACTGTTTAAATAAGTCTTTAAAACTGCCAGAAGACGCTATTGTTTTAAGTATGCCTGTAAAACAGGATCATTTAGAATACTGCATCTCCCGGGCCTTTTCTGGTTAGGGATAACATCTTTCTTGATGGTAAATCAGTTATTTTCTTTTTATCCATAAATAACCTAAGAGAACTATTACCACAGCAATTCCCGTCCCTATAAAAAGAAGAAGTAAAATAGAACCTATAGTAGGGCCCACCCACCCTAGATTATATATGATTCCAGCAAGAATCCGCACCATAATCATGTAAACTATGTAAGAAACCACTAAAAAAAGCACTAATTTTATCACAAGACCTTTATAACCCGAGCTGGCCCCATAATCTGATGTTTCTCCAGAGGAATCATAGAATTCTAATTCTCCCCCACAGTTACAGCTTTCAAAATCATCAGGCGATTCACCGGTTTTTAACTGGTAACATTCCCCACAAGATTTACATTTTAAAAATCCCATGTTTGACCCCATTTTAAAATATAATAAAATTTAAAATTTTCAACTTAAAAAAGTCTATAAGTAATATTTATTCTTCAAATAGAATCTTTTTAAGCTCCTTCAGGTTAATAACAATCAAATCCTGGGCCTCAGGCCCGGCAAGTATTTTAAACTGCTCCAATTTAGTTTCCCCGTAGAGCTTTTCCATTAGATTTTGAAGCTCAGGTACCGGTGTTTCCATGACTTTCCTTATTTTTAAAAGGTCTTCGTCATCCAGTTTAGTTTGGTAATCCCTTACTTGATCTTCAAACCATTCGACCCCATTTAAATTTGTGGAAACATATTTTTCCACCACAAAGGGTGGCATTTGCTCCACGGCCCGCAGTATTCTCCACATGTCTTTTTGTTTAACTTCTATTCCCATTGATTCATCCAGAACTTTCACCGCCCGCGCTGCCCTTTCATCGCTGCCCCGCCCGTAAACCAGGGATGCCAGGCCTACAGCAGCCAATATTCCCGTGAAAAAGTAGAGCTGGTTTTGGCCTTCCCAGAGGGCAGAAGGAGGTATCTGGAGAATATACAATATAAGGCCTGTGAATAAGAGGGATGCCGCAATAAAAGTTAAAATTGAGGCCAAAATTGCCAGTTTTTTGTTTTTGATTAGCATTTTATCATTTCTTAACAATTTCTTGTAATTTATAGTAAATTAATTTATATTAAATTTATTCTTTCAACCATCCTTAACTTTCTAGGGCAATGTAACTACTGCCATAGTGCATTTATTAATCATATTTTTTAGTGGCAGTGGAGACCAATACAGGCCCATTAATTCCTTTTTTATCCTTATATCTTTTTTTTTCTAGAAAATATCTTATCTTAGAGTTTAGGAGGTCCCAATTTATTTTTTAACAATAACTCCCAGGACTCCTCCTACTAATCCTAAAACTAAACTTACAATTACAGATAATTGGATTATAAGGTATCCTCTGATTATGAAACTGTCTATTCCAATTAACCCGGTAATGGAACCCATATTTCCCAGGCCCATAATCAATAATAAACCAATTATTAAACCCCCAATTATCCCAGACATGGCCCCTACCACGGCCCCGTCCTTGGCATCCATTTCTGCATAGTCTTCAAATCCTTTACTAAGGTAGGATGCTAATAATCCTCCGGTAAGAGGGCCTAAAACAAATAGGGGTAAGAATATCCATGATAAGATAATAGTTAAAGCGGCATTAACCAGGGAACCTATTCCTATAATTTTCCAGTCCATTTAATCAAACCTCAAATAATTATTATTTTTATTCTGTATTTGTTTATAATAACTAATCTACTATTTTCAAATTATCTATTGAATCAATAGTTCAACCCTAGAATTCATGTAATAAAAGAATATTATAATAATTCAAATCAAAAAACACCCGTTAATTAATAATGATAGCGTCGATTAAATGAATAGTTAATTCTATACCATTCAACTAAATGATCGTTGAATTAATTATTACGAGTGCCCGTAAAATAAGGCCCATCTATTAGCTGCATCTCTACCTCCACAATAGTCCAGCACATTAGAAGAATAGAATAAGAATAGAATATTAAATAATATTCTTTTAAAATAAAAAATATACTAATTAATATATTATGATTTATTCTGAGTTTCTAGCTATTCTATCTACTATCATTCCCCACGGTTTTCCCGCTGAAACTCATCACTCATCTTTTTTCCTGATTCGTATTTAGCCATTTCTAATCCTTTCCCTAATTCGAGACTGGCCTTAAGATGATCGGCCATTAATTCCCCGGCTAATTCCTCATCATTAAGTGTTTCATCCATAGTATATCCTATAATAGCAAATAAAGATTCTTGCCATGCTTCATACTCTTTTGTAGCTTCAAATTCTTTCATTATGTCATTATCAATCATATAATCACCATTCGTAAAAATCCTAAAATACTTTTCTTATTTTCATTCCTAATACATTTATATCAACCAGCAGTTACGATACTACCTTCACAAAATAGTAAATAAATTAATATTAGTTTTTTTTTAAGATATTTCCCTAACTCAAGAAACAAATCTATTTATTCAAAATCTTCCTCATTAATCACAGTAGAACTTATCTCCGTCGGGGCCCCTTTTTTATACCGGAAATCACAACTATCTCCACCTTCGGCCAGAGTTTTGGTCCTTTTTAATCCCAAGCCACCGTATTTACTCTCCGGTATATCTGTGGCACACATGTAGGGAACAAATTCGTCAGCTCCCTTGGATTGGAAGAACTTACAGATAGCACATTCTTCAAAGTCCAGGCCAAAATCAAAATCTTCCCCTTCTACAAATTCAAAAACAAAATCTCCAGTATATATGTGATTTTTAGATTCACTGGCCAGGTATTTAAGAAATCCCGTGACCGCCGGGTCATCCATGGACATAATTTGATCAGAGTTGTTTTTAAAAAACATATCAGCATACTGGTAGCAAATTTCTCCAATTTCCCCCACATCTTTTCCTCTTCTTTTTAGAACAAGATAAACGGCCAGGTATCTAGTGGTGGAGGTAATAGTAATAGTAAATGGATTATCCGAACCCCCTATGTAAGGCATATCCTCAAGAAGAGACCTATATTCTTTTTTTATCTGAAAAGCAGCAGTTTTAGCAAAATTATCACCAAACTTTTCCCCAAGGATCTGTTTAATATCCGTGTTAAAGCTCTCGAAGTCAAGCAAAAGTTGGGATTTTTCTTCTATAGAATAGCCTGTCATGTTATTTAATTATGTGGTTGATATCATAAAGAAGTTACGAAATAATTGTATTATTAATTCTTAAAACAAAAAAACATTATTATTACTAAAAATCAAGAAAAATTAGGGACTAAAATTTTATAATTTAAAATTAAATAGAAAAATAAGAGTTATTACTCGGGGATCGTAAATGTTTAAGGATAATTTTAAAACTTTCAATAAGTTCAGGTGGTCTTTAATTGTCGTATTTTTAATTGTCAATATTCTTTTGATTTTCACCTATCAAAACCCTAACTTGCTGGCCATAGATTCTTTTTTAGTCACTGCCATTCTCTTCATTCTGGCAGTTCTCCATGGTAATGAACGCTATGGTAAAAAAAATATCACCATATTTTTCCTGATTACCTGGGCGGTGAGTTTCTTTTTTGAGAACCTCAGTATAGCCACCGGATTCCCCTTTGGTTTCTACCATTATTCACCCAGCCTGGGACTTTTAACAGTCCCCTTAATCATAATATTTGCCTATTTTGCCATAGGTTACCTGGCCTGGACCTTAGCCCACGTATTAACCGGCCAGTACGCCAGAAAACTGGAGGGAAAGCAAATATTTGTTATTCCATTCATAGCCGCCTTTCTCATGGTAATGTGGGATTTGACCGTGGATCCCATTTCATCCACTTTACAGGGCCTCTGGGTGTGGACCACTCCCGGAGCATATTTCGGAGTTCCTATTTCCAACTTCTTTGGCTGGTTCTTAGTGGTCTACCTATTCTTCCAGATATTTGCCCTGTATATTTCCCGATACGATACCCTAAATCCAGAAAAACTTTCTAAAATATCCAATAAACCTTACTGGATGGAAGCAGCATTAATTTACGCTATAACTGCCCTGGGCACCATACTATCAGTATTTTACCAGTACAATGATATTACCATATCCATGGCCCTGATTACGGTTTTCACCATGGTCTTTGTGGCCATACTGGCCCTGATTAATATTTTGGACGAAAAAAAGTTGATTTAAATACTTTAATATTTAGGATATTGCTATTTCATCCTATTTTTTCTTTTTTCTTTAAGCATCCTACTTATTTGCCTGGTATTAGGTTCAAAAATAAAAAAAAAAAAAAAAAAAATCAAAAAAGAAGTAAAATAAAAAAAATATGACAAAAAAACCAAAAAAAAAAATGAAAAAAAAAAAAAAAATTTAAACTGTTTGTTTTTCTTCTTTCCCTTTCTTGGAAAGAAAACATGGCTCTTGTGTTTTTTTTTTTTTTAATTAAAATAAGAAAAAAATAAAAATTAATAACCAGATTTAAAATAGTTATTCAATTCATGGTTTATTTTACTAAAAATCAAACAAAGGAATATAAAATGAAAAAAAATCCAGACTGGTACTTTAAGGAAAAACAGATAGGAGTGGACTATTTAGATTCTAAAATTGCTGGAGAATATGATAAGGAGCACCAGAGTTTTAGAAATTTTAAAGCAGAAGCAGAAGATATTTTAGAGAAGCTTAAAATAACTGAAGAAGACGTGGTTCTTGATTTTGGTTGCGGAACAGGAGGGATTGCTTTAAACCTGACTCCCTTTTGTAAAAAGGTCATTTGTGTAGACCTATCCTCAGAAATGCTGGATATTTTAGAGTCTAAGGCCATAAAACAAAATATAACCAATATAGAAACCCATATCAATGGATTTTTAACTTACCACCATGAGGGCGATAAAGTGGATAAAATAGTTTCTAAATTCGCTTTACACCACCTCCCGGATTTTTGGAAATCCATAGCCCTCCTTAAGATGGCCAATACTTTAAAAACCGGTGGAAAACTATATCTATCCGATGTGGTATTTACCTTCGAACCATCGGACCACGAAAGTTCTATTAAGGGTATGATAGAAGATATGAGAGATATGGCCAGTGATTCTATGGTTGATGAAACCATAACCCATATAAAAGAGGAATTCAGCACTTATGATTGGGTTATAGAAGGTTTATTGGAAAAAGCTGGGTTTTCAATTGACTCGAAAATAATGGAAGATCAGAACTATTTAACTTACGTCTGTTCTAAACTTTGAAAATTTTATTGATAATTTTGTTAATTAGAATGCTGGTGATTACATGGATGTTAAAATAGTTAATTTTGAAGAAAAATTCTCTAAATTAGAAGAACTTCACTCCTACAAGATCATTGCCCGTATGAACGACAATTATTTTAAAATTGTTAAAGCTAAACGAGAATTCATCTGGCACAGCCACCCCGAAACAGACGAAGTCTTTGTGGTTATAAAGGGGAGCTTAAAAATAGATTTAAGAGATAAAACCCTGCATTTAAAGAAGGGAGATATGGTAGTTATTCCCCAGGGAGTGGAGCATAAGCCTTCCTGCAGTGAAGAATGCCATGTTTTATTGATAGAACCCGTTGAAACAGTCAATACTGGAGATAAAGTTACAGATATGACTGATACTGATTTAGAATGGATTTAATTCCCAAAAATACATCATTTTGATCTAGTATCTAATTATTTTGATGCTTTTGACTTTATAAATGCTAAAAGGAGAGAAAAGTCTCCTTTTTATTATCATATTTGAATCAGAATATCATTTATATGAATTTTTTGAGATAATCTAAGTAAGATCAGTCATATCCTGAGTCTCTGGATCAAAATTAACAAATTTACGCACCGACGGAATGAAGAAAATGGGCACAAACACCAGGAAACTGGCCACAAAACAGACCAGGAATATGGCCCTTATAGGGAAAACCTCGGCCAGTAATCCCCCTATAACCATGGCCAGTGGGGTGAGGGCCATGGTAACCGTTCCCACCAGACCCATTACTTTACCCATCATATCGTCCGGTACCACACACTGAATAGAGGACAAAATAAATACCCCCACCACTGATTCGGCCAACCCGGAGATAAATAATAAAAATGCCATTAAATAGAACTGGGTGGTAAGGGCAAAGAGTATGAGGCACAGGTTGGACACGGTAAGTGATGCCAGCATTAAGGCAGATCGTTTTCCAGGATGCACATTAAGTGCTGATAGCACAATCATTCCCATAAACATTCCCACCGTGAAACAGGCCATGGCTATTCCATATTTAGCCGCTCCCAGGCCAGGAGTGAATTGGAAAAGCGGTATCAGAAGTATAACTGCGATGTGTTCCAGAAAGCTGAAAAGCGAAAACAGTATCATAATATACAGTAATCCCCTTATTTTTTTAACAAATGACAGGGATTCTTTAAGGTCTGATATGAAATTCTCAGAAGTTATCCTTGATTCTCTATTTTTAGGTATTTTAGCAAATTTTATGGAAATTCCAGATATAATGAAAGACATTCCGTTAATTAAGAACATTAAGGGAGCACCTATTAGGACGTAGAGGATTCCGCCCAGTGAATTTCCCAGAATATCTGCTCCCGTATTGGACAGTCCAAAAAGAGAGTTGGCATTTGTTATTTTATCTTTAGGAACCATTTGTGGCAAAACTGACATTGCAGCGGGCCCAAAGAATGCACCCCCTATTCCCAGAATTATACCTGCCAGGAAAACCATCCATAATTGTAAAATACCCATTAGGGCAGCAGCAGCCACCAGGATAATGGTGAATCCTCTTATTAAATCCATTAGTATCATTAATTTTTTCCGGCTGGTTCTATCCACCACCACCCCGGCAAAGGGTGCTATTAAAACACCAGGTAAGAGAGAGGTGGCCATGAGAATACCCATGAGTGCGGGAGATCCCGTAAAGGCCAGTACCCAGAAACCCAGAGCTATTTCATAGATCATGTCCCCCATTACCGATACGAATTCGCCTTGAAGGAGTAAAAAGAGATTTAATGATAAAAATTTCTTCTTTTTAGTGGATATAACTGGTTTAAATCCTGCACTAGACGATTTTATTGTTTCTTCTGGTTCCATGATTATTCTCCAATAATTACCACAATTATCTTAAAAATACTACGTATAGCAAACTATTTGTATAGCATAATGTATGAATAATGTAATATATACTTATGGGAATATTTAAATCAAAAAAGTGATAGAAAAAATAACATGATGATTTTCTGGCCTTAATTGCGACCTTTTCCAGTTAAAGGGAGGAAATAATATGACAAATATAGTCTATATAGCAACCAGCCTTGATGGATTTATTGCCCGACCAAATGGAGACATAGATTGGCTTAATAATATCCCTAACCCCACCAATAGTGATTTTGGGTATAATGAGTTTATAAATAGAATTGATGGGGTTTTGATGGGTAGAAATACTTATGAAGCCGTGCGGGAGTTTGGAAGCTGGCCCTATACCCAACCAGTATTCATCCTTAGCAACACCCTGGAAACCTTACCTGAAGAATTGAACAACAAAGCAGAGATAGTTAAAGGGGAATTGAAAGATATTATAAAAAGCCTTAAAATGCGAAAAATCAACAATTTGTACGTGGATGGGGGAAAAACCATTCAATCGTTTCTAAAAGAAGATTTAATTGACGAAATGATAATCACCACCGTATCGATCTTGCTGGGGGAGGGAATTCCCTTATTTGGAGATATGGATGGGGATAAAATTGGTGATTTAAAGTTTAATTGTGAAAAAGTTGAATTCATAAACCAGCACCTGGTTAAGCATTATTATAAAAGAGATGTTATAAAAGACTAATTAACTAAAAAAAGGAAGTAATAGAAAGTGAAGGTAAATAACGATGATTTAAGGTTTATTATGAATCTTTTTGATGAAATAGATAATAAACTTCTCAAATCAATCAAAATAAACATGAATAACTATGAAAAACTAACCCTGGCCGAGGCCAATGCCCTCTATGTAATCGGTACCCAAGAGCCTAAGACTATGAAACAGATAGCTGAAGCCTTAGGAGTAGCTGTGAGCACTCCCACCAGAACCATTGACCGTTTGGTAGAAAAGGGATTGGTAAACCGGACCGTGGGTACCAAAGACCGCCGACAGCTTTTAATTGAATCAAACCCCTCGGGCAGGAAAATACTGGAAGAAATGGATGAAGAAGGGCTCATGATCATTCGTAAAATGGTAGAAAACCTAGAAAATAAAGAAATAGAAGATTTAAAGAATATTTTGATTAAAATTAATGAAAACCTTTAAAGGTGAATTTAATAGGCGCTTGGCTTCTTAAAATATCCATATAATTAGCATTTAATTTAAAATAGCAAATAAAAACAAAATCTTTTTATAAGATAAACTCAAATCTTAATAAGCTGTTCTATGCCGGGATAGTCTAGCTTGGTAAGGCGCGAGACTGGAAATCTCGTGGAGAGTTTCTCCGCCTGGGTTCAAATCCCAGTCCCGGCGTTTTAAATTGTTTTTTTGTTTTTAATTAATTAATTTCCATGAAAATTAAAATCTTATAAACAAATTATTGGCCCAAAAAAGGAAATAATTAGTAATAAGACCACTCCAAAGTTATTTATTAATATAATTCTTTTCGGATTCCTTTTGAACCCAATTGTTTTTATTTAATGAAAAAAGATTATAAATCTGACTTTAAATATGCCGAGATAGTCTAGTCTGGTAAGGCGCAGGATTCGAAATCCTGTTGAGCTATTGCTCGTCCTGGGTTCAAATCCCAGTCTCGGCGTTGAAATATTCTTTTTCCAATGAACACTAAAATAATTACGAAAGTAAAAACGGTTTCATGGGGGCCCATTCCTCTTCCCAATCAATGGGAACCAGCTGATTTATCACATTTTCAGGTAATCCCTGGGCCAGTATAGAACGATCATCAGGATATAAATTATACAATAAAAAAGGCATTACCAAATAAACAGGGCCACTATGCTCTTGAAAGAACTGACCAAAATCAGTTTTTATTCGAAGCATCTCTTCCTGACTAATTCCCAAGCTGCCCACCAGCCCATATAGTTTTGTTTCCTCTATATTGATGTGTGGAAGCCATATTTTGTCTATCGAATCTAGCCCCGATTTAATTAGTTTTAATGAATTTAATACGTTACCATTAGACCTTAAAATTTCAATTCCACTACCTATATCATCTAATGCTTTTTTAATCTCCTCGTGTTGACCCATCAATAGTTCATATGGTACATCCTGTATTTTGTCCTTGAAATAGGGAAACACCTTTTCATTCTCCACCAAGTGATGTCCTTCCACCACTGAGGAAAAACTTTGAACAAATTTAAGGAATCCTTCCCGCTGTGATTCTTCCATAGTTCCAGCAGAAAGAAACTTTTTAACATTTCGAATGGCCACTTCCAAGCTACGGGTAATTACCTTGTGAAAACGGATAAAGTCCTCACCAATATTCATCTGATTCTCCTTTGACAAAAAACCCTCCCCATTAATTTATTAAAATATTAAAAAATTATAGTTCCCTGAAAAATTACCGGGAACCATAAAAAAACCAACTTACAACTCATTTACTTATTTCGCAACTCGGTACACATTTCACAGTATTCTGAACCCAGGCACATGGCCTTGGTAGTTCTCTGGGTGTAATTTGGATTCATGTTTTCAATGAAAGCCTGATTAGTAGCCTGACATGACTCACAAAGTCCATCCAAAGCTATATCCATCTCAGTAGCCCGGTTGAGCATTGGACATTCAGTAATACGATCCAGTACCTGGTCTTCACTTTTAGAGACTGTTTCATATTTTAGTTCAGGGCCATACAGCATGTTGAAAACCACACTCTGAGCCTGGCTTATCTCAGGAGCATTGCTGGCTGGAAATCCTAAAACCATGGCTAGATCAGCTGCTTCTTTACCACCATTTGTCCAGATTTGTCTTAAAAGCTCATCGCCTTTATCCCCTAAAATATCTCCTAAAACCATTTCATAGGCAAAAGGCATAGCTGTTGCAGATCTGGTGGCGATTTGCCACTTGAATTCGTCGGAAAAATCGTCGATATTCATTTTTTCACCTCCCTAAAGATTATTATCACTATAATAATTGATCTCTAAGAATAGAGACTCAAGGGAGGATTTATTTGACTAATTTTTTAGTAATTATTATTATTATTATTATTATTATTATTATTATTATGATATCAAGAATAATATTATATATTATTTTTAAAATTAATAAATTTACTGAATTTAAAAACAAATAAAGAATCAAATGGGAGTCTAAATACGATTATAAAGGCATTATATTGTTTTTTGTCTGCTTATCCCTAGGCCACATCTAATATCATCACCACCATAAAACCCCCAATGGCAGCCATGGCCATTATATCCATGTTGACCTCCCTCTGGCACAGGGGAATACTATATTCAATGACCACAAAAATCACGGCTTCCGCAGCAAAACTCAATGGATATCAGAAGAATGGAAGTAAAAATTGTGACCATTAAATCCCCCTGAACTCCGGCCACCTGTTAAAAAACCGCTACAATAAAAGAAAATTTTTTCGAGAAATTCTGCTCTAATAAAATTTACTGAAAATCCGGTCTAATAGGATTTATTATTCCAATACGGGGGATAAAAAATATTTTAAAATAAAAAATTAAGATTAATTTTTCTTAGAAGATCTGGAAAATTTGTTTCTCAATGAAAGAAAACCATCCATAACCGGCATGGCCACTGCACCCATGAGTTTAACCTTTAAGTTAAATCCTCGTCCACCTAAATCATTAGAAACCTCATTCAATAGTTCAGGAATTTCCAATTTTTGAGGACATGCCCTTACGCATTTTCCACAGCCATTACATAACCCTGCATGTGATTGACCATCATTAAAAATACCACCCATCCTTAAAATATAAGTAATCCCGGCAGAACGATCCTTGAATAAGTATTTGTCATTGTATAGATCAAAACAACCAGGAATATCAACACCTGCTGGACAGGGCAGGCAATAAGCACAGGTAGTGCAATTAATCTTCATCAAGTCTGTAAAAACCTGTTTTACTTGGGTGTAAAGTTCTAATTCGTTAGGGGTAAGGGAATCGGGTACCGTATCATTAGCAATTTCCAGATTTTCATTTAACTGATCCATACTATTCATCCCGGAAATCACACAAGTAATTTCAGGGTGGTTGAGAACCCATCTAAAGGCCCAATCAGCAGGTGTCCTTTTAATTTCAGATTTGTCCCAGATTTCAGCCGCCTTCAGAGGCATGTTTCCTGCCAATTTTCCTCCTTTAAGAGGTTCCATGGCTATAACTGCCATGCCCTTAGAATGTGCATATTCTGCACCTTCAATACCGGCCTGACTGTTTTCATCCACATAATTGAATTGCAACATACAAGCATCCCAATCATAGGAGTCTACAATTGGTTTAAAGGCATCTTTACTGTCGTGGAAAGAAAATCCGGTGTATTTTATTTTGCCCTCTTTTTTGGCCTTATCCAAAAACTCTAAAAGTCCTAATTTCTGGATTCTGTCGAAACTGCTTTTTCCCATGCTGTGAATAAAATAATAATCAATGCAATCAGTTTGCAGGCGTTGAAGCTGCTGTTCCAGATGTTTTTCCATGTCTTCGTATTTTTTTATGGACCACTGGGGCATTTTAGTGGAAATTTTCACCTTTTCCCGGTATTCCCCAGATAATATTTCTCCCAGGAAAGATTCACTGGCCCCACCATGGTAAGGCACCGCGGTATCAATAAAATTTACTCCCTGGTCAATAGCATAATAAATCTGCTCCCGGGCAGATTCCTTGTCAATCATCCCATTTTTTGTGGGTAATCTCATAGCACCAAAACCAAGTGCTGATAATTTATCTCCTGTCTTTTTAACAGTTCTTTTTTGCAAAATAGCACCCCATATATTCATAATTGTAAAATATAATTCCAGTAAATCCTATTATATAAATATATTTTAGATTTTATTCGTTTCTTTGAAAGTAGTTAAAGTGAAATTCCGTCCCAGAAAAGATCAAATGCAATATCCCTGGTTTTCCCATTCCTTTTTTCCGGGTGTTTTTCCAAGTGGTTTACCGTGGCCACAATATTGCCCCACAGGAAGTCCACAATTAACTCGTAAGAAACATTTTTTATTTTCTGTTCTTCTATTCCCACCAAATAGGCTTCTAAAACTCTTTCGGATCTTGTTTCAACCTCTTTTTTGGTTAAAGATGTTATGTATGGTGAACAGTGAAAACTGAGAATAAACTGAAACATTTCCGGACTATTTACCCCAAAATCTACCATTACCACCCACAATGATTTTACATTGTCCTTAAATGATTTTTCACTGTTGTAATGGCCACTGATTTTGTTGAGCATACATTCCTTAGAATATAAATATAACCGGTTAATCAAGTCTTCTTTGGTTTTGAAATAGTGAAATAATGTTCCGGTGGCCACTCCCGCAGTTTTAGCTATTTCTGCAGTAGATGTTCCGTGAAAACCTTTCTCCACGAAGAGATTTAATGAAGCATTCAGTATTTGCAGTTCCTTTTCTTTCAAGTTCTCCACCTTGCAATATAATATTCATAATTATAGACTGATTAGTCAGTTTAGTATTTATAGATTACTTTTTTAAATTATAAATTTATTTTAAAAATTAAAATAAAGCATGAAAAATAAACATTACATTAGATATTCAATTAATCTTTCAAATTACTAACCATGCCCTCTTACACAAAATAAATTCATAATATTCTCCATAATATAATAATATACAATATAGTAAATGGATGTCCCTATAATGAAAATAGAACTAAAAACAATTAAACAACACCAGGTAGCCTATATTTACCATATAGGTATCTATGATAAGATTCCAGAATATTTAGGGGCAGTTGTTGAGTGGATTGCCCAAAAAGGATTGCAGGTTAAAGACCCAGTTTATGGCCTTTACTACAACTCCCCCCTGGAAGTTGCTCCTGAAGAATTAGAATGGGAGGTAGGGGCCGGATTTGAAGGAAAAATAGAAATAGAGAATTTAGAAGATGAAAATGGTCAGGAAGTGCAGTTACAAACCATTCCCGAACATCAGGTAATTTCCACAGTATTTCAAGGTCCTTATGGAGAAGCTTCATCAGTTTACGTGGATCTATATGAATATGCCGTGCAGAATGACCTGAAAATAGTGGGTCCGGTTAAGGAAATATACCTAAACAATCCAAAAGAAGCTTCCGAAAGTTTAACGGAAGTTCAATTTCCAGTCATTTAATTAAAAATAATATTTTAAAATTATTTAAAAATTTTTTCTTTTGTTTTTTTTAAGAATATTTTAACCATTCCAATGACCTCTATCACGGATACAATAATTAACCATCAACAACAAATAATTAATTGGAGAGTTGGATCATGATAAAAGAAAAGATATTTGAAGAGGTCCAGGTGGCCTACATAGAATGTAAAGGGAGTTATTCGAAGATAAAAGACTACATTCGAGAAGTAGAAATGTGGATACTTGATAAAGACCTGGAAATGAGCGGCATGGTTTATGGAACCTATTATAACAGTCCCGATGAAGTCCCAGAAGAAGAATTGCTATATGAAATAGGTTTTTCAGTGGTAGGGGACGTGAAAGAGGAAGGAAAAATAAAGGTTAAGACAATTCCAGAACATAACGTGGTGGCGGCACTTCATGAAGGCCCTTATACTGAGGTAGGTCCGGTTATTCAATCAGTAGCTCAATATGCAATTGAAAATGGTTATGACATAGTGGGCCCCATAACTGAAGTCTATCTAAACGATCCCAATGAGTTGGATGAAAGCGAACTTTTAACTGAAGTCCAGTTCCCGGTGATGAAAAAATAATCCTTAATTTTCTTTATCTTTAATTTATTAATTAATATTATTTTTATTATTCAATTTTAAGTCATTAAAGTAATCAAATTAGCTTTTTATTTCCATATATAATGTTTTTTACCCAATCAAAAAACCCTAAAAACCTTAATAGATGCAATCCATTTTCTTTTAAATTTTAGGGCTTGATTTAGCTCCACCATATGAAAGATTAAAAATATTAATACAAAATTATAAAATTTATAAAAATTTATATCTCTTAAATTACTCTAATTATATTAGAATGGGGAGTGTTTATATGAATGGAAAAGAAGCAGATATGTATTATAATCAAGCCATGTCTTTCTTAGGACAGGGAGAAACCAGTAAATCCATAGAATTTTTTGATAAAACGCTGCGAATAGATGAACAATATTCACCGGCCTGGAATAATAAGGGAGTGGCACTTCTAAATCTGGAAAAATATGATGAGGCTTTGAAATGTTTCCAAAGGGTTTTTGAATTAAATCCCATGGATAATATGGCCCTTTACAATGTAGGTTATGTTTTTTTAATGCTGGAAGAGTACCAGGATTCTGTCAAAACTTTTGAGCTTTTTAGACAGCGATATACCAAAAAAGACGATTTTTACAAATTTGCTTTGTATTTAGAGGCCAAAAGCCTGTATAATCTCAAAGAATATCAGAAATCATCAGAACTACTTAAAAAAGCACTTAAAAAAGATAAAAAATTCAATGAAGCCCATGAACTCCTTAATCAGGTTTTAAAAAAAATGAAACCCAGAAATCCCTGATATAACCCCCTAATCAAAATCCATTAAGATAACTCTTAATTTGGATAATGTTAATCGCGTATCATCGATTAGTTTCTATCAATAATATCTTAATCCCTAAATTCAATTTTATCCTTTTTTACATATGCCATTCCCTGAAATATAGCCACCAGATCATCTTCATCATCAGTAACCCGTACAGTATAAGACGACAGGCGAGGATTTCTAGATACTTCCTGGGCCTCGGCCAGTAACCATTCTCCTTTTCCAGCCTTCATATAAGATATACTGGCGTTTATAGCCACCGAAACATTTCCATGAGAATTAGCCGCAGCAGCAAAGGCCATATCTGCCAGGGTGAAAATAGCACCGCCATGGACAATTCCCACCCCATTTAGATGATCTTCAGTAATATTCATTTTTACCTGGGACCAACCTTCTCTTATTTCAAGGATTTCTATACCGGCCCATTCCGCAAATCTATCATTTTTAAAATATTTTTTAATTTTCTCCATGTGATTATCCCCAGAGTAAATTAATTAAATTTTAGATGATTACACAAGTTTCCGTTAATTACAATCTATTGCTTAATATATTGCTTCTAAACAATATTAATTATGCAGAATATAGATAAGATGCAGAAAGATTAAGATTTGTATGATTAATGTGTTTTATAAAAAAATTAAAAAATGATAATATAATTAATGGATAAATAAGGAGATTTCGCATGAAAAACAATGATAACACCACCCCCTATCAATCGGAACTCTATGATGCCCACGTAAAAAATACACTACCTTATTATAACTCTTATCACCAGGAAACCATTAATTTAATTAAATCACTCCCTTACGATCCAAAATTATGGTTGGATACTGGATGCGGAACCGGTTCGCTTATTGAAAAGGCAGCAGCTGAATTTCCAGAAACCGAGTTTCTGCTATTGGATCCATCGGAAGGAATGCTTAAACAGGCCCGCGCAAAGTTATCCCCTCAAAAAAGACTGAAATTTCTTGACCCGTCCCCTACTCAGGAATTTAATCAGAAAATGGATAATAAACCAGACATAATTACCGCTATCCAATGCCACCACTATTTATCCCCTGAAGACCGATTGACTGCCATTAAAGTATGTTATGATAATTTAGAAGAAGGAGGAGTATTTGTAACCTTTGAAAATATTCGTCCTCTCACAGAAAAGGGAATAGAAATTGGTAAAAGTTACTGGAAGAACTTTCAACTGAAACATGGCAAAGACGAGGAAGAAATTAACCAGCACCTTAACCGTTTTGACCTGGAATACTTCCCCATAACCGTGGAAGATCATCTAACCATATTAAGAGACACTGGATTTTCCACTGTAGAAATTTTATGGTATTCCTACTTACAAGCCGGTTTTTACTGTATAAAATAACTAATGATAAAAAATCTTGAATTTATGCTTATTAGAATTTAATAAAAATATATCAGAAGGAAATGCCATGGAAACTGAAAGATACCAGAAAGGCTGGGAAAAACTTAAAGAAGTGGATGGTGCAGGGGGAGAGGCTGTATTAGATAGTCTAAATGAAATAGCACCAGATTTAGCCAAATACATTATTGAATATGCTTTTGGTGATATTTATTCCCGTAAAACAACCTCTTTAAAACAAAAGGAAGTGGCAGTAGTTGCGGCACTTACCGCCCTGGGAAATGCCACTCCCCAGTTAAAAGTCCATATAAATGGGGCCCTCAATGTGGGATGTTCTGTGGAAGAACTGGTGGAAATAATGCTCCAGATGTCAGTATACTGTGGTTTTCCAGCAGCAATTAATGGGATAAATGTTTTAAAAGAAGTAGTAACAGATAGTAATATCTCATTTAAACCTTCCTGTGAAAAATCAGCAGATAACCGTTTTAAAGTGGGAGCCAAATGGTTAGAAAAATTGGAAGAAGGTCACATCCAGGAATTAAAAGAAAAACTGGATCCCATTGCCCCAGATATGTTAAATTTTATTATAGGTTATGCTTATGGCTCAGTGTATCAACGAGAAAACCTGGAAGCCAGTTACCGTCAAATCGCCACCATAGCAGCCCTCACTGCCAAGGGAACTGCTAAACCCCAACTGGCATTTCATATAAAAGCTGGTTTAAGTGCCGGTTTAAGTAAAGATGAAATAGTGGAAACTATTATTTTAATGAGCGTTTATGCAGGTTTTCCAGCAGCTATAAACGGGATTAATGTGGCAAAAGATGTTTTTAAAGACATTTAAATATTTATTTTTATAATATTTTTTATTTAAATTTGGAAAGCCTTATATTTTATATTTTTCAAATTTTTTCAACCAATCCTAATATAATTTACAGAATTGGGATTAATTTTGGCAAATTTATTTAAACTACAAAAGGTAATAAAAATAATTAGTGTGAATTTTAGTGTTGAATTTACTATAAACGCTGATATAAAAATTAAATTATATTTTTGATAATCCCTAATAATGGGAAAACAGCAATTATAATGTTAATAACACTTAAATGAAGCTCAAAAGACTATTTAATAATTTAAGGTGATTATATGGAAAGATTAGGTTCATTTAAGGAATATTTACCAATTAAAACCAAAAAAGCCGGGGATAAAAATGTAGGGCTCCTGGTAGATGGGCCCAATATGTTGAGAAAAGAATTCTGCCTTAATCTAGATTTTATTAAGGAACTTCTGGAAGAAAGTGGAAGATTAAAAGTGGCCAAAGTTCTTTTAAATCAATATGCCTCTGATAAACTAATTGAAGCCATAGTCAATCAGGGTTTCTCCCCCATGATGGTGGCTGGAGACGTAGATGTTCAAATGGCAGTAGAGGCCTACGAATTGATTTACAACCCAAATATTGACATAATTGCCCTTATGACCCGTAATGCTGAATTTCTACCACTCATAAATATAGCCAAAGAAAATGGTAAAGAAACCATAGTTATTGGGGCTGAGCCGGGCTTTAGTATTGCTTTAAAAAACTCAGCAGACAGCACCATTGTTTTAAATGGTGAATCTGAACGTTCAAAAGAATAGACGGTCTATTTTTTTATTTTCCAATTTTTACTCACATTTTTCTCTTTTCTCGAACTAATCAGTTATAAATAAAATCTAAACAAATTTATTATAATGGATGATAAAAAAGATTTGAAAAAAGAAGGTGAGAGAGACATAAATATACTCCTCATCTGGGAGCCATTATCCTGTTAATTACAGTTATTATTATTGGCTTTTTAGTACGTACCGGGCCCCGTTTATAGTAATCACTTTCAGTAATCATTTTCTTAATGTGATTTATTTATTTATTAGAATAATTTTCATTTAAGAGGTGAAAAAATGTACAAGTCCATATTAATAGCCACAGATGGTTCCAAGTATGCCAAAAAAGCAGGTCAGCATCCCATAGAGCTTTCAAACTTAATGAGTGCTAATATCACTGTTTTAAGTGTGATTGAAAACGTTTATCTCCAAACAATAACTGCTGACGACCTCATAGAAAAAATGGAAAACGCTATGAAAAAAGAGGGTCAGAAAAATCTGGATAATTTCGTTAAACAGTTGGAAATTAATCAATGCCAGGGCACCTGTAAAAATATTAATTTAAAATCAGAGCTAAAAATTGGCAATCCTGCAGAAACCATTCTGAATACTATTGAAGAAGAGAATATAGATCTATTAATTGTAGGAAATTCTGGAAAACATGGTTTAAATCGTTTTTTACTGGGAAGCGTGGCTGAAAAGGTAGTAAGATCCGCGAAATGTCCTGTTCTGGTGGTGCGTTAAGCTCAAACCATTATCAATCCCAATATTATTTTTCTACCATTTTTTTAATAATTAAATTCATTTAAAATTTATTTTAACCATTTATTTAGTCGTTTTTAAGGAATTAAGTCTTTTAAAATCCATTTCACTTATGGATGCCACCAAAATATTTATATGGTGGATAGATACATATGATGTGAATTAGGTAGAGGCCTATAAGAAATTTAATCACTTCTATGTTAAAAATAAGTAAAATGAACAGTTTTAACAGAATAATCTAAAATTATAATCAGTTTAATAAAATTTTTATTAAAAATTAAAAACTGATCAACATCACTTGAAAATAAGGGGATATGAATAAGGGGATATGAAATGCAGCAAATAAATCGGTTGAATAAAAAAGAAATAGGCACAATTATGCATTATACTGGCGATGTGTGTCTTCTTCTGGGAATTGCCATTTTAATACCCATTATAATATCGCTTATTTATCATGAAACGCAGTATATAATTCCCTTTTTGTCCGCGTCAATTTTAACCCTGCTATGTGGCGCTTTAAGTAAAAAACTATTTAAAAAGGAAGGGAACATGTCCCTTAAAGTGGCCATGGTTTTTTCCACTTTAATCTGGCTTATTGTCTGTGCCTTGAGTGCCCTACCCTACTATTTTTCTGGTGAATTGTCCTATCTTAATGCTTATTTTGAAGCCATGTCTGGTTTTACCACCACTGGTTTTAGTATGTATCCCAATTTAGACGTTGTTTCTTATACCATGAACTTCTGGCGAGCTTTTACCCAGTGGTTAGGTGGTTTAGGAATAATATTTCTGGTTTTAGCTCTTTTAAGATCAACAGGGGCCGATGTCATGCGCCTGTATCTTGCTGAAGGTCGTGACGAACGACTTCTTCCCAGTGTAAAACATACCACCCAGGTTATTTTTTATATTTATGCAGGATTTACTGTCCTGGGAATAATTCTATTCATTTTAGCCGGGATGCCTATTTTTGATTCTGTTTTCCATACTTTTACTGCATTATCCACTGGTGGATTTGGAATGCACAATACCAGTGTTTTATTTTATAATAACTTGTGGATCGAAATCGTGGCCATGATTATTATGATGATTGGGGCTACCAACTTCGCCCTGCACTTTACAGTTATAAAAGGTAACTGGAAAGAGTACTTTAGAGATATCGAAACCAAAGTGGCCTATTCTCTTATAATTATTTCTACTATTCTGGTTACATTTATGCTCCTGAAAAACCATATTTATGGTACTGGGATCCTTGAAAACCTTAGATTTGCCCTGTTCCAGGTGGTTTCTGCGGTAACTACTACTGGACTGCAAACCGCCTTTTATCCAGAAATATTAAAACAATGGATTGGCCTGGGACTGTTTTTAATCACCTTGTTAATGATTATTGGTGCCGGTTCATGCTCCACCGGAGGAGGTATTAAGTGGCTGAGATTCGGAATACTGATAAAAGGTATGGTCTGGCAAGTAAAATCATTTATATTGCCTGGTAAAGCAGTTTTACCTAAAAAAATACATCACGTGAGTGAATTAAAGGTAACTGATGATGTTTTAAGACTTACAGGGGCCTTTGTATTTACCTACTTCGTGGTTTATATTGTTAGTATTATTTTGGTGCTGCTTAATTACAATGATATTTCCCAGGTAATTTTTGAAGTGGCCTCTGCCCTGTCCAATGTGGGCCTTTCCAGCGGACTCATAACTGCAAGTTCCCCTGCGCTGGTAAAAATAGTTTTTATTGTTGATTTCTGGATGGGGAGGCTAGAAATATGGCCAGTGCTATTACTGGTATTTATAACCATTAAAAACGTTTCCAGACGATAAATGTCTGGAAAATTAAATATTCTTATTTTTAAATTCAATAATTACAATTGAATCAATTATCCAGATCTTTATTCATGATTTTTTTATTAAAATCAGTGCAATTCCAATATTTCCAATGAAGATAATTATTTAAATTTTCTTTTTGTGTGTTAAATCCAGTTTAATTGATAAATGCATCTAAAATAAATACTTTGAAGAATAAAATATCTTTAGAGTTTATATTTAAGAGGTGCTTAAATGAAGTCTGATAATTTACTACCAATAGTTTTAATTTTGATAGTGTTGGTCCTTGTAGGAGGAGGTATTTATTATTTTTACAACTGGACCAGTGACTTTGATCAGGGCGATGTCTTTTTCCAAATACCAGGGGGATGGACTCAAAACCAGGCCATAGGTGATTTTAATAACACGGTTTATTCTCAAGTAGTTTACACTAAACAAATACAAAATGAATCTGGTGCCAATCAAGAAGCTTTTATCACATTCCAAATGCGAAAAAAAAATGGAAAGGGATACAATTCAACGAATTTACAGGTTTCCATCCTTAATTCAACTAATTCTACCGTGAGCAACATAAAAATAAATAATTACACTATGATGCAGTACACATTGAATGGAGAAGATGTAGCCAATAAAATCACTACACTAAGCATTGGAAATACTATTTTCATGATTGAATATATTTGCCCGCCTTCAGTAAAAAATGAAACTGAAAGTGCCTATTCAACTGTATTAAAATCAATTAAAATAACCAGTTAAAAAAAATAATTTAATATCTTTTTTTATTTTTGAAAGTCGAATATTCAGCAAATATTAAAAAGTTAAAGTTAAATTATTTAAATTCAAACTAATGCAATAATTGATATTAAAATTGATTTAGGCGGTGATTTTTATGCACATAGAAGAAAAAGTAGTGGAGGAACAGCAACTAGCTGTTATTAATTATATAGGGGCCCCTGAAGATATGGGGAAACTCATATATGAAATTTCAGCCTGGGCTGAAGACAATAAAATAACCCTTTCAGGACCTCCTTTCGCCATATATTACTCCACCCCCCAGGAAAATGCAGAAGAGATTGTATATGATATTGGGTTTCCCGTGGACGGGGAAGTCCAGG
>CAVOPP010000009.1:0-335000 GCA_963698135.1 uncultured Methanobacteriaceae archaeon
GTATATATCTGGTATATGGGTATAAATTTCGCCCTACCCTACTACATACCACAGGATAGCCACCAGATATAGGATGAAGCACCAAAAACAGGGATAAATTTCTCTATCTTGCGGAATACTCGTTTATGGGTATTCGCCCTAAGTTCCTTAAACGGTCATGCCACACTCCCCTGCTATCAAGCCGGGGAGTTTTTGATATTACAGGGCATTTCACTTTCGAGCGTCCAAAGTTGGGAACATATGGTCAAAGATTTATCCACCCTTGACCCGTTCCCCCCTTGTGCGATACATTTACAATCATCAATGAACCTACTTTCGAGTCTGTCATCCATCGTTATCTTCATTGCCGCGGTGTTGACGTTCTACACAGCGCTTTTGCATTTAACGCGCAAACACACGGGACGTTCCTACATCTTCCGCCTCATCCGCGACCTGCTGGTGGGACTTCAATCGCTGCAACTTTACTTCGTGACCAAAGACCTGCACCTGCAATACCCATTCCTGTTGTATCTGTTCGTTACACTTCTGTTCTTTCTGGACATCTCAACTACATCCGCTACTTCATGTTTTTCTATCCCGGTGGACAAATCCCTACACGCATAAAAATTCAAATCCTGCCCGCAGTATTAGTCTTCCTCGGGGAGACGTGGTTCTATTTTGTGAACCAGCCCCAAAGTCAGGCCGTGATTCGGGATGTTTTCACCAACCCGACACGTTACGCGGCGTCCTATGTCATCCTGGCTGGTGTCGTTGTCGCCCTCGTTCAATACGGAATGTTACTGCGACTTGAAACTGGGTTTGTTCAAAACAAGCCGACACGTGAACCTGTTTAATTTTCAGCGCCATCGTTATTTTTTACATGGTGAATATGATCTTGATTGCGATCGGTTTGATCACAACCAACCGCGGATTGATGAACTTCGGCATTCTGTTTATGGGAAATGCAGGCATTATCTACCTGCTGTTCGAGTCGTTACCCGGATTTTATCAACTTGTCGCACATGAGCAAAAACAGGAGCGCTACAAGAAGTCGTTGATCCAAGGGTTAAGCCGTGACAAGATCATCGCCCGCCTGCGAGAATTAATGGAAGGAAAGAAATTTATCGTCAGTTCGACTTGAAGCTGGATGAGGTGGCGGCGATGTTGTTCATCACACCGCACCAACTTTCAGAATTCATCAACGATTGCATGGGGATGAATTTTTCGAGTTATATCAACCAGTACCATGTGGAAGAGGCGAAGACGATTTTGGTCAACAAGCCTGAGGAAAGCACGCTCATGGTCGGGTTTCAGGTGGGATTTGGCTCCAAACAATCTTTCAACACAATTTTCAAACATCAGACGGGAACGACTCCTTCGGAGTATAGAAAGACGACAATCAACGAAAGACCATAGACCGTGAGTAACCGTCCATCGTCCGTGGTCAATCATCCATCGTCAACCATCCAATTCGTCTAAATTTATAATCTTTGACGACAGCCAAACACCTTCCTGCTATGATTTTTGTAGTAAGCCTACAAAACCCAAAGAAGGTTCCCTTGCATCAGAAACTCTCCGCTGGTTACAAATTCCGTTTTGCCTTGGCTGAGTTGGGTTTCCCCACCCTACACGCCGCCATGGATTTCTTCCTGCTGTTCTACTACACCGACGTGGCGGGCATCAACCCTGCGACGGCTGCCAGCGCTCTCCTGTTGGGGAAACTAACCTGGGACGCCTTTAACCACCCGCTCTTTGGCTGGCTCTCCGACCGCACCGCTCGCGCTTTGGGCGCAGGCGCATCTATATGCTCATTGCCGCGGTTCCGCTGGCCCTGGCAACGTGGATCCGTTCTCCTCCCCCAAGGGCTAACGGGATTCGCCGCCTTTTTCGCCGTCCTGCTCACTTCTGGCTGAAGGATACCTTCGTCACCATCGCAGTCGTCCCCTACGCATCTCTGATCGCAGAAGTCACCCACGACTATCAGGAACGTCAGCGCCCCGCGGTACAAAAGCATCACCGCGGTTGTCGGGTATATTCTCGGCGCAGGATTGGTCACCGCCTTGGTGGGATTATTCATGGGCATGGGACTGAGCCGCACAGGCGCTTGGAGCGGCACAGGCGCGGCGTTCGGCTTGATCGCCATGGTCACCCTGCTCATCACCACCTTCTCCATCAAAGAGACTACCGAGCTGATTGAAGAACCCACCAGCATTCCAGTATGGGATGCGGTCAAATTATGTTTCAAGAACAAACCCTTTGTCATCCTGATGGTCATTTTCATGCTGGGCGGATTTGCGTTCACCGTACAGGCGGCGCTACTGCCATACCTGATCCAATATCAGCTTGGAATGGCCGATCAACTCACGTTCATTATGATTGGCTCACTTGCCATGACGGGTTTATTCTCTGCCCCAGCCAAATTGCTCGCCGACAAAATCAACAAAGGCCCCACCTACGCCCTGGATTAATTCTCGCGTCCATCACCTTTTTGCTGGCCTTCTTTTTCTGCCGCATCACCCCACCCCCTGGGTCTACGTGGTCGCCATCGTGCTCGGCATCAGCTTCTCCACGCAATGGGTTTTGCCTTACGCCATGATGCCCGATGTCATTGAGTATGACGAAAAGATGACGGGCAAACGCCGTGAAGGGATCTACTACGGCCTCTCCAACTTCCTGACCAAATTCGCCTACGCCCTCGGCGTTGCCGTCCCTGGCTGGGCGCTCAACTGGTTCGGTTACATTCCCAACGTCGGACCAGACGAGACTGCTCTCTTTGGCATCCGCTTTTTCTACGCGATCATCCCTGCCATGGCAATGCTGATCTGCGTGCCAATCCTGTTCCGCTACCCGATCACACGCAACTGACATGACGCACTGCGGAAGGGATCGCCGCCTCACACGACCCAAGGCTGGTCAATGAACCCTGAACATGCTCCACGCCCGAACATTGTCATCATCAACTGTGATGATCTTGGTTATGGTGACCTTTCCTCGTTTGGAGCGAATCAATCCAAACACCCAATATAGATAAACTTGCAGAAGGCGGTGTAAAGTTCGACTCCTTTATGCCTGCAATACTTTGCACCCCGTCGCGATCAGGGCTGCTGACAGGAATGTATCCGGAGCGGGCAGGATTAGGATCGCTCTTGCTTGCCAAACATATCGGTCCCCGAACCACCGCTATTGATAATGCGAACTCGTAAACCGGTATTAATGACCAGTACTTCAGGTGGTGGTTTGTCAGTTACCTGTCAAAATTACATTTTTGGGATTTCGGAACTCTCCTGAAGTCCGCGGCATCCCTTCAGGAGAGATCACCATTGGTCAGGCGCTGCAAAGCGTTGGATATCACCAGGGCTGGTAGGGAAATGGCGCTCGGAATTCCCAGTCTATCCAATACAACCCGCTTCGGCATGGGTTTGATTATTTACGGCGTGCCGCATGCCAACAACATGAGAGATTTCGCCCTGTATCAGAACGAAGAATGTCTCTCACCCGATTTCACTGAAATGGATCAACTCACCGGGCTGTACACCCGCGAAGCCGTGCAGTTCATTACCAAATCCAAAGACAAACCTTTTTTTCTCTATTTCGCCCACACGTACCGCACACGCCCCAATACGCATCCGAAAATTTCAGAGGCAAATGGTAGGATGGATTATACGGTGACTGTGTCGAAGAGATCGACTGGAGCGTGGCAGAAGTCATGCGTGCGCTGGAAGAAAACGGCGTAGCAGACAACACACTCGTGATCTTTACCAGCGACAACGGTCCTGGATACTGCGGCAGTCCAGGAGGATTGCGCGACGCAAGGGCAAAGTTACGAAGGCGGCTTCCGTCCAATGATCGCCCACTGGCCAAAGGGAATTACAGCCAAGAGTATCTGCTCAGAACCAGCTATGAATATAGATCTGTTTCCAACCCTACTGTCGCTGGCGGGCGTGGACCTGCCCGAAGACCGCGTCATCGATGGCAAGAACATCCTCAGCTTGCTGACCAGCAATGGAAAGCGTGACCCGAAGGATTGTCTCTTCTTTTATCACAACAAGGAACTGGAAGCAGTCCGCATGGGAAAGTGGAAATACATCCGCGATATTGACACCATGGCGTGGCCCATCCCGCTGGATAAGCATTGGAAATCGGAGAACAGTCTCGAAGCCCCATGGTTATATAACCTGGAGCTTGACCCTGGAGAGAGTTACAACTTGAGGCGGCATCCAGATATCGTAGAAGCGATGGAAACAATCTTCCAGCAATGGCAGAAAAGCATGAAAGAGAAATCTTGGCGGTTGGAAATAAAAAGAGATGACCATGAGTGGCAAAAAGCAATCCACATCCAAACGCAACACTCAGCCGAATATCATCATCATCAACTGTGATGACCTCGGCTACGGTGACCTGCCGCCATACGACAACACGGTGATGAACACGCCGCATATTGATCAATTGGCGCAAGGCGGCGTGAAGTTCACTTCGTTCTATGCCTGCAACTCGCTCTGCACACCATCCCGTTTCGGCTTGCTGACAGGACGTTACCCCGAACGTGCGGGGCTGGGATGGGTACTCGGCGCAAAAACTCGCCGGACATCGGCCTCCGTTGATTTACGCTTGGAGGATTTCTGGGGCAACCCCGCTGGGAAGTTGCCAAGTTCCTGACGCGGCTCGGGTTGATGGACTACAACAACGAGCCGAAGCCGCTCGGCATCCCTGAAACGGAAGTCACCATAGCGAAGGCATTGAAGAACGTTGGCTACAAAACCTGCATGGTCGGGAAATGGCATCTCGGTGAGTTTCCCATTTACTCGGAATATCATCCCTTACGTTTCGGCTTTGATGCTGAATCAGTGGCAATTGACATTTTAAATGCATTGTACAATGAATAATTAATTCAAATATTAAATTACTCTTTTTTTCAAAATTGATTATTTAAAATTGATCATTTATAGTAATTTTTAACAAATTTATTAATAATTTAAATTATTTAGTTTTGTTTTAAAAAGTAAATTTTCGTATTTTCAAAACTAAAAAAACTAAAAAACTATTTAAAAGAAGTCTATACCGGGTCTAAAGGCAGTATGAATGCTAAAGCTATTCCTATTGCACCAAACAAGACTCCAATAAGCCATACAATGATAACTACATTTTTTTCTTTCATTGGCCTTCTTAAAATCCACCTGATTAATGATTTAAATCCATCTGGCGGCGCTTGAAGTCTTCCATCATCACCAACCCTGGTAGGTGCGTGATTCTGTCTTTCTACGACTCCTGCGCTGTAAAATTTTAATATACCATCTATAATATTTGGTAAAAGAACTATTAATGCGATAATCTTGACCCTTCCAATAAAAGCCACCGAAGCAATGGTAGCTCCAATAATTAAAGTCCCTACATCTCCTGGAAAAACACGAGAAGGGTGGCGGTTATACCATAAAAATGCCAGTAATGCGCCTAACATGGCAACGGTTATTATAGAAACATCATATTTTCCCATAATAATGCAGGAAGCAGTTAAAGAAGTCATAGCTATGGCACCAAGACCAGATTCAATTCCATTTAAACCAGCCAGCATATTAGTCAGATTAGAAGCAATAGAAACAGAAATAGGCATTAGAATGATATATAAGATCCCTACTTCTGGTGGGGCAACCCAGATCAATGGCAGGCCCGCTAAAAATAGTAATAGTAACTTTTCTCGAGATGAAAGCATTACCAGATCATCTACCATCCCGACAATCCCCACCAGTAAAATAACCAGTAAAGTAATAATCAATTCGTATTGAAGGGAAGGATATGCATAAATTCCAATGAACATCCCAATGGTAAACCCAAAAAGTATTCCTATTCCACCCATTTCCGCCACTATAGGTTTGGAAACTTTATGAATATCTTTTCCAACAACATTTGCGCCTTCCAATTTGTTAATTAACCGTGGCATTACAAAATAAGTGGAAGCAAAAGCCAATAGCCCGCAAAGGGCTGAAACAATTAATATTGATGAGTATTCAATTGAAAAATTAAATGCCATGATTATCACCGAATATAGTATTTACTGTTTTAAAATATAATAAACCGTTCTTAAAGGTATCTGAAGCTTTTCTGAAATCTGTTTTTTAGAAGCTCCTTTTTTTGCCATTTCTCTAACTTTAAGGTGTTTATCTTTATTGTATTTAGATTTCCTACCTTTTTTTAATTTTAAATCTTTATTTAAATAATAAACAGATTTCAAAGGAATTTCCATTTTTTGAGAAATCTCTTTTGGTGTTTTACCATCCTTTAAAAGACTTTTAATCATGAAAATATCTTTTTCATAATATTTTTTAGGCCTTCCTTTATAGGCCACTGGTTCAACCTCAATGCCTAATTCCTTTAAGGCATCTAAATATTTTGGAGAAGTCCTTTCATACAAACTAACAGGGCATGTTATTTTTTTTAAATCCGGGTACTTTTCCAGAACTTCCATTATTTTCCTGGAAGTTAGTGGTTGATTTATGTACACTTTCTCCAATGACATGAAATCACAATGAAATATAGTTATTTTCCGTTATTATATACTAATAAAAGTTTTATATGTAGTTTTATTTATTTCAATTGACTATCAGATTATCTATTTATCCCTTAAAAAATAATCCAATTACTTTTTAATCATTTCCATGAATTTTTGTGCCTTTTTGGTTTTAGGTTTTCCCATGGTTTTTATATTCTCTTTTTCCAGTTCAATATCACCAATATTAATAGAAAATATTTCAGAACATTTTTTTATATCTAATTTTGATTCTAAATTAACAATAGCTGCACCAAAGGCTACAGAATTAGTTTTCATGTGCAGACCTTTCATTTTTTGTTCTATCTCAAATTTTTTCAGGATTACTTTCTGGATAGATGGAATATGATCAATTTTCTCATTAAGATATCCTTTTAGAATTTCCACTACATCCAAATCAAAATCTTTGAAGACCTTAATTTGATTACGATCGAGATTATATCTTAAATGTGGGAAAGGGCCTGAATAATTAGTTCTTCGGTCATAGGAAGTTAAAAGATAATATTTAATGATATCCCATGAAATTAAAGTAATTGGAACTCTCGTGAAAATTTTTCTCTCAATATCATTCCTTAATTGCAGATCTTTCTTTAGATTGGAATCAATTATTTCATTGTCATCCATTAAATCATTAGCCATTAAAAGTCTATTAAATTCTTTTTTACGGGCTTTGGAAATATTTTCATCTTCTTCCCAAATAACTGGATCATAAGATTCTGCCTTCAAAAATAATTCATCATAAACTTCTACCATTTTTAGATCATTTAAACGAGCATTATAAATATCTTTTTGAAATTTAGTTATGAATTCCTCTGCAAAACGAGAATAAGCCAGGGCCAGAGCAGTACGTGTGTGTTTATCATTAATTATTGTTGGTTTTTTACGCTGGAACTGTAAAAAATCAATACGTACATTAGGACCGTATTTTTTCCTTAACTCAGATTCATAATTAAGATTATCATCAGCATCTAAAGTAACACGTTTTCTAATCCATCTTCCAGAATCCATGACCTTTATGACCAGGGAAACAGTTTTAACAACACCTTTTCTTTCCTGTTTCAATAGTTTCATAATCTTTTTAAAAGATTCTCTTCCCCAGGGGGTTAATTCAGCCATTAAAACCATGTAATTTCCAGATAAAGGAAGATAAGGTATAATTACTGTTCGTGAAATACCAGAATCATTTATTTCAAATTCAAAATTAGAAGATTTGCAGCTGCATTCTAAATTATTTAAATCAGAAAATTCATGAATCCGGTAACTTTTGCTGCATGATTTGCATTTCAAATATCCATATTCCTCTAAATTCCCTAAAGCAATTTTATGGGAAGATATGGAAGATTTGGATCTGTCTAAAACATTTTTTTTTGCCGCGGCTTTCGTCCTGAAATATTGATTGTGGCGGTTCACTTCGTGAGCTTCTTCCACCATAATCTCACCTGGAACACTTGATCCATAACGGGTCAAAGACCTGTAAGGGGCTTTATAACCCTTGGATTCCATGTTGTCCTTTAATTCCTGTAATTCATCCAGGTTTTCTTTCAGGCACTGGTAAACTTCCAAAAATTTTTCTAAATTTGAAATTCCATCCAAATCTATCTTTTCTCGCGCAATGCGATCTAAAAATTTCTCAGAATTACCAATAAGCACGGTTTCATTCATTTTATTTTTTCACCCACAGCAGCATTTAGGGAGGTTAAAAGACTGGAACTTTTTCCAGTTGCAAGAATCATTCCTTCAGATTTAATACCAAAGAGCTTAGCAGGTTCTAAATTGACCAGTATAACTACTTTCTGATTTAAAATTTCTTCAGGAGAATACGTTTTGGCCACACCAGCTACAACCTGCAATTCTTTGTCTTTAATATCAACTTTAAGTTTTAATAAATTTTTAGAACCTTCAACAGCTTCGGCACTGGTTACCTGCCCAATTCTTAAATCTAATTTAGCAAAATCGTCAATACTTATAATTTCCATGTCATCGGTCTCCGCTGTCTTTTTTGAATCTTTGATGTCGTTTTCAGTATTTTCTTTGTTAGAATTTTCTTCTTCTTGAATCTTATTATTTTCTTGATCTTCTAAATTTTTATAAAGCTCTTCCTTTTGCTTTTCAATAAATTCATCATCTATCTTTGCAAATAAAGGTTTAGCTTTGTTAATTTGATGCCCAGAATCAAGGAAGATACTGGCATAGTCCCAATTCTCATTTTCAGGGTTTTCTTCGTAATTAAGTGTTTTTAATATTTCAGAGGATTTTACTGGCATGTAAGGCATTAATAAAATTCCCAGTGTCTTGGCCAGTTGATTGCACAAGAATATACAGTTTGCTGCCTTTTCAGGGGAGGATTTAACTGTTTTCCATGGCTCCTGATCATTGAAATATTTATTACCGACCTTGGCCAGCTTTATAATACCAACCAATCCTTCCCTAAACTTAAATTTAGATATGAGATCTCCAATTTCTCCCGGCGCCTTTTTAATTAGTTTTTCAAATTCCAGATCTTCTTCGGTGAAAGATTCTGTTTCTGGAATAGTACTCTGGAAAAATCGTGTGGTGAATGAAAAAGTACGGTGCAAGAAATTACCTAAAACATCAGCCAGCTCATCGTTTATTCTGCGCTGGAAATCATCCCATGAAAAATCAGTGTCCCTGTTTAGAGGTGCGTTGATGGTCAAGTAGTATCTTAAAATATCTGCATCAAAGTCTTTTAAGAAATCAGATGTCCATATAACCCAATTTTTACTGGTAGACATTTTTTGCCCTTCTAAAGACAAATATTCTCCAGCAATGATGTTTTTTGGTAGAGTGCATTCATGGCCCATTAACAGTGCCGGCCAGAAGATAGAATGATGGTAAATTATATCCTTTCCAATGAAATGAATGGCATTTTCATCCCAGTACTCTTTCCAGTCTTTACCAGTTTTTTGAGACCATTGGGTGGCTGAAGACCAGTAACCTAGAAATGCTTCACCCCAAACATATATAATTTTACCATTGACATCTTTTATAGGTACAGGAACTCCCCATTCCATATCTCTGGTCAATATCCAGTCTTTTAATCCTTCTTTCACCCATTGAAGAGCGTAATTTTTAACATTTGGAGGTAAATCATTATTAGAAGTTATCCAGTTATAAACGTCGTCTTGAAAATGACTTAATTTGAAAAAATAGTGTTTTGATTCCCTAATTTCAGGGGTGCTGTTACATATTAGACACTGGGGGTCCAAAAGTTGAGTTGGCTCCAGGTGCCGGCCACACACTTCACAGTGGTCCCCTCGGGCCCCCTCAGCATCACAATTCGGACATATTCCTTCCACATACCTATCCGGTAAAAATCTACCGCATTCCTCACAATAGGGCTGTTTAATTTCTTTTTCATAAATAAAACCATTTTCATACAGTTTTAAAAAGAAATTTTGAGCTATTTCATAATGATCAGGGTCTGATGTTCTTGAAAAATTGTCTAATGAAATATTACAGGACATTAAATCTTCTTTAATCATTTCATGATATCGGGTAGCTATTTCTAAAGGAGTCTTGCCTTCCCTTTCAGCTTTTACAGCAATAGGTGTCCCATGTTCATCAGTAGCACAAACAAAAAGTACATCATTCCCTTTCATCCGGTTAAAACGTGCATAAATATCTGCCGGAATGTAGGTCGACCTTAAATGGCCTAAATGAGTAGGTCCATTGGCATAGGGAAGTGCGCTGGTTATAAGAATTTTACTCATATTATCCCTCCTTAAGCCTATAAGCTTTAAATGTTATCCTATTGAATAATTTCTCGATATAATCTCAATAGAATTTAATTTTTCACCAGTATTCGAAATATTCCGAATATACATGTATTGAAATTATATCTTATTTAGAATTGATTAGATTGAAAATATGAACAATTAGTCTAAAAAGGATTTTAAAATTATCCTGATTAACAAAACATCCCATCAAAATATATTAAATTAATATAAGAATTTAATTGATGAAATAAGCATACAAATATGTTCAACATTTATTTTCAATTGATATTATATTTATGTAGATTTAGAGAATTATTAGAATTATTTTATCCTATTTTAAGTTATTTTACTATATAAATATGATGCAGTTGATTTAATAAAGAACAATTTTCGAGTTTTAAGTAATAAAATAGTCTAAAAAATAATAAATTATACAAAAAATCGTTTTGAATGAGCTATTTCGCCACAAATTCATTATAAGTGATCATTTCATATTAAAAATCATTAAAAGTAATATTTAAGGAATTTTTGAAAATTTTTTATAAAAACAATTATTTATTAAACTAATTCACCGATACAAATGGAGTCTTTATGGTTAATTTTATCGTTAGTTTTATGTTTAGTTTTATGGTTAGTTTTTTATCTATTGTTGACTAATAAAAATCATGGTTCTAATTTCATATATTAATCCTTTTTCCAGCGAGGGTGAAGCAATAGTTAGAGAAAAGGGTTCAATTGAGGGCATATTTGAAATAAACCCGGACCTACTGCAAATAGTCACAGACAGTGACCATCAAAATATTTCCGATGATGCATATATTCCAAAGAATTATGCTGATTTAACTTTAAAAAGAATCGAATGGTATCTGAGGAAAAAAAATGATAAAAAATTTGATTACAATGATTATTCTTATTTATTGAATCCGGCTATTGCAAAATTTGATGTAATATCATTTTATACTGCTGCACAAGCCATTGCTATTAAATTCAATCCAAATTCAAGAGAAAGTAGACTTTTGATCGAATCACAGGGCAAGTTAATTGAAGAACGTTTTGAAAAACTGGCCACATTGGAACGAAAAGAGCTCGTTAATACCCTAATCAATCAAATGATAACCCAGGACAATATTAAATGGACATCACTGGGTGAGCTTTTAGGAACTAAAAAAATAAGGCTAACTGACATGATTTTAGATCAGGGCGAAGTTGTTTTAGAAAAAGATGATTTTTTAGCAAGATTTGAAGATAAAATCGTAGGTAGGGGTCCAGAAAAGATGTATGATCTTCTAATTGGCGAGAAAATCAAAGAAATGATCATAAGTCGCATGGTAATGCAAAAAACCGAGAATTATCTAAAAAAAGTCCATGAAATGGCCTCAAAAATAGAAGCACACCCATCATTAGACGAAATAGGGGAACAGATTTCTGAAAAGATAAAATCCATGTCCTATTTTTCAGGACCTGGTGGTTCTGGTGGTTTCGGAGGAGACATAAAGGCCACTAAATTACAGCCTGAAGCATTTCCACCATGTATAGTGAAAACTATAGAAGGTGTAGGATCTGGAAACAGGAACGACGCTATAGTACTATTATTAACATCTTTTTTATCATATGGCCGATTATATCCTACTGTTTTTAGAAATGAAGCAACTACAAAAATTTCAGATATTGATCCTGATTTACAAATAACCATAAATGAAATTATACCTTTGATATTCGAGGCTGCAGACAACTGTAATCCTCCACTATTCGAAGATGATCCCCAGGAAAAACTAAATGTAATTGCCAAACTTGGTTTTGGAGTTCATAAAGATCCTGAATTGAAGCATGAAGGAGAAAGTAAATGGTACACTCCCATGAGCTGTGATAAAATCAAAATTCACCTCTCTTCCCTGTGTAAACCAGATGCTACCTGTAAAAAAATTGGAAACCCCCTTTCATATTACAATAGAAAATGCTGGGAACTTCGAACTTCAGGGAATGCAACAGAATCTTCAGATTCTAAATCTGAATAATTTAAAGATTATTATTTGAATCATTAGAATAAATAAAGAGATAATTTTAAAATAAAAAAAGGTGATTTTCTATATTTGAACCCGCAACTTTAGAAGAACGCAGGAGATACTACCGGGAAGAATGGGATGTGGGCGATCTTCCAGATTTCATTAAAAAAGACCTTAATAAAAGAGAATTTGGTTTTGATCATTTGGGAAAAGGCCCCAACGACAGATACCGGGTTTTCAAAACTACAGACATGTTAAAAAGGTTCATGAGATATCGTTCACCATTTGCTGCCTATTGTTCTGTCGCCTTTTATAATAAACCTCGCAAAAGAGGTGAATGGCTAAAATCAGAGCTAGTTTTTGATGTTGATGCAAAAGATCTCCCTATAAGGTCGTGTGGTTGTGAAAGTGTTTGCGAAATTTGTCTGGATGAAGCCAGACAAATAGTGGCCGGCCTTATAGATACTTTAAGTCATGATCTAGGATTAAAGGAAATCCACGTAATTTATTCTGGTAGAGGTTACCATATACGAGTACTTGACAGTCCAGCCATGGAACTGGACAGCGAAGGGCGTTCTCAGGTACTTAAATACGTGGCCGGGGCTGAACCTCCCCAAAATAAGTATTTTATGGATAGTGAACCTGGTCAAAAACCATATCCCATTGAACATTTTTCCATACCTCTGGGATATCCTGCTGTTTTCACCAGTAGAATTAAATATGATATTTTGCATCTCAATGGAACCGAAAAAATTGAGGATGTGAATCCTAAACTTATGAAAGATATCATAAAACACAGAGAACTGGTTGAAAAAGGCGACTGGGGACTATTTAAAGATAAAATAGGGCCTAAAAGATATAGAAATTTAGTTGAGGGAATGTCAAAACTTAACATGGGATTGGTAGATGCTAAGGTCAGTATTGATCTTAAAAGAATACTGAGAATGCCTACTTCCTTGCACTCCAAGGTTAGCATGCGTTGTATGGAGGTTAAAAATATAGAAAATTTTGATCCCTTAAAAGAGGCCATTCCCAAGTTTGTATCAGAAAGAAGAGGTAATTAAGAAGAATTTATTAATTAGGAATGTAAATTTAAAATTTAAAATAAAAGTTAAAATTAATAAATTCATCTCCACAAATTCTTTCCGGGATTTATAAAATCATCTAAAAATTCTAATAATTCCTCAGAAACCTTTTTTGATTCTAAAAATCCATTAATTTCAATTATCTCATTGTTTTTTAATATTGCATCTTTAAGATGTTTTCCTATTCTTAAATTATGAATATTTTCCTTTTCTAAGAAGAATTCCAGCATCATCTCAACAGAATTATTGTTTTGGGGAACTTTTACCATCCATCTATCATTTTCAACCCATGCTTCGTGGCCATATTTGATTAAAAACCTTTCCTGGTGTAATTCATCCCAAACTTTGGGACCTTCATGATTTTTATAAGGAGGAATAGACCAAACTCCTATTTCCAGGATTATAAAAGCTATTTTGGATTCATCAGTCCAGTATGAACTTTTAAAGACTTTAAATCCTTCCAATTCCAGTTTTGAATCCAATGAATTTTTTGTCTTTCTTAATTGTGGATAAATGGCATCAGAAGGAATTTGAGGGGGTTGGAAACTAATAAGAAACGTTTTTGTTCCTCTGTTATTGAATTGACTTTTTACAGTATTAATATCAGTTAAATGGCTCACAGTATTAAAATATTCTATTTTAGGAGATTTTAAGAAATTTCTTGAAGCTACCATGAATTCTGCCATTTTTTGAGTGGTTAATGCTGCGGCCACATTCCTTTTTTTATCCACAGGATCCACCACAATTAGTGGATCAGAAAATAGATTTCCAGTACCATAATCTTCCAGATCTATGATTAGGCCCTGTTTCCATGTGGAAGCTGCTGCTTTTAAAACATTTTTAAATGTTCCGTATTTTAAAATGAGTAATTCGCAAATGTACCCTGCAAACCCCCCTGTTTTAAACTCAGAACCATAGGTTTCAACCCCTTCCATGAACTTTTTTAGAAGGAGTACATCATTTATTTGATTTTCTTTCAGATTTTTTTTAATGTAATGGGTATGTAAAATTGTGCGGTCAACTGCTGATTTTAGTTGTTTGGAATTTTCTATACGGTAACATGGAACGAAATCCACATTATAACCATTAATATGGCCAGTTACGTAAGGGTGTGAAGCATAACGCTCTTCCCATTTTCCCGCCATGTATTTTATACATTCATGGCCCAGATACAAACCCTGCTCTTTTAATTGTTCTAGAGGAGTTTCTAATGGAAAATGTAAGAAAATATCAATATCAGCATTACCTGAAAGCCATGTTTTTTTGGCTACCGATCCCACTAAAAATGCTTCAGTAGAAATTCCATTTTCAAGAGCCAGATTATTAATAAAATCAATCATAGAGTCAGCTAACGATTCTACTTTTTCTTTTTCACTTTTATCTGGTTTTATTTTATTTAAAAGAGCATCAAAATCCATTTATCTTCCTCTAATCTAATGAAATATTTTAATATAAAATTATTATTTAAATAAAAACTATTAAACCTATTGAAACTACTCTTAATTAGGTATATTGTCTTATACTGAAATAAATAGCTTAATAAAAATCACTAATATCCAATTTAGAAATATTTTAGATTAAATATTTTAATCAGGAATTAGTGTAAATATTCAACAAATATTTTTTTTTTGTTTATGAAAAAATTTAAAGTTTAAATACTTCTAAATCCGTATATATTGGTCCTAAGGGAGTTAATTCACTTTTTTTAAGGCATAAACTATCTATAAGAGTACTACCTATTTCCACATCATTTAATTGCTTTATTTTCTCCACAAGGACCTCTTTATTCTCAGCTCCTTTTAATCTGCCAATGGTCAGATGCGGGATATAACTCCTTTCTTTTTCAAAACCTATCTTGATAAATTCCAGGTCAAGTTCTCTTTGAATATTTGAAAATTGTTCGAAATTTTCAGAACCCAACCAAAAAACCCTGATATATCTTAAACTCGGGAAAACACCAATCCCACTAATAGAAATTTCAAAAGGAGAAAAATTTTCTATTTTATCGACTATTATCTTATTTATTTCATCTAATTTTTCTTCATTCACATCTCCAAAAAATTTAAGAGTGAAGTGAAGATTTTCCGGCTCTACAAATTTTACTGGGGCCCCTGCCAGCTTAATTTCTTCTTGAATTTCTCTAATTCTTCCTATTAATTCTCTATTCACATCTACAGCTAAAAAAGCTCTAATATTTTGAGAATTACTCATTATACCACCTTTAAAATTTTGATTTATTAAATAATTGAGCAGTTATTAAGCACTTTTTATTAATATGAATCATGAATAATAGATAAATAAAATAATTTGAGTTTTCTATTCTGAAATGATGCCCATTAGTCTCTTTAAGCTTTCCTGGGGCGATTCTATTGTATTGAGCATATACACATCCATTTTTGAAAAAATATCCCTGAAGAAATTCATCCTGAGATTATATTTTCTTTCATTTCGAATTAACTGATGGGGGTTGCAAAAGTCGTTTTCTTTCATGTAATTAATAGCCTCATTAGCATCTAATTCTCTAAATGGTTCTTTATTGACATCTCTTTCCAAAAGAACAAGTGAATGGAGGGTTGAAGACTCACGCACACGGCCCTTAAACAAATTTTTAACATCAGCTAAACCCCTTTGACGGTTATCAAGTTTAACACGGTTTAAATTATCTGCAAAAACAGGCCAAACATCAGCTATATCATCCCGAATATAAGAATTCTTTTCAGATGAATAAATCATGATTCCATTATCAAAAATACGGGTAAAAAACCAATCATCTGATATGTAATTGAACCTGGGATCAGTTAGTAGCCCATAAGTCAATGTTGTTTTTCCAGTACCCGGTGGACCAATAATCCCTATAGAATGCCCTCCAAAATCTACTGCAGATGCATGGAGTGAATAACGACGGTTTTCAGAATTATATTCCTCAAAAAAATCTGAAACAGATGCCAGGGCTATACTTTTTATCCAGCCATAATAATCACAGTTTTCAATAACACAGGTTCTTGATAAAGGCTCGTACCGAACTTTTAAATTTCCCCCACTATTAATGGAAATAATCTTTGAATGGGGGCGTATATCCTCATTCATGAACTTAAAGTTATCTTCCCATTCTTCTTTAAAATCCGGATTATCCGTCAGAAGTTTCACACAGGCCCCATGGATATTAGCTTTTCGCTCAAAAGTAAAATCTAAATTGAATTTGGCAAGAAGTTCATCTTTCCTTTCCGGGCCAATTATTTCTACTTGATAGGTAACAAAACTCCCCCAGTACAAATAAATATATAATAATATTATTAATCGTATTATTTATTAAATTTTCTTGTAGATTCTTTTGTATTATTTTAAAATTCTATAAAAAAATAAGTAAATATATCTACTGAAAATAAAATTCTGGATTAAATACATTGTTAAAATAATTATAAAAACATTTTAAAAAATATTAAAGTAGAAGGAATAAAATAAGAAAATTGGGGGATTATTTTTCAATTATACTTTCTTCTATGGACATTCCAAAATGCCTGGCCCCTTTATCAATGTAAACCATTACTTTATCTCCTTCTTTAAGCTCAGAAACAGAAATAGCCTCTCCTTCATCATTTACTAAACGGATGGTTTCGGCATTTTGCAGGAGAGTTTTCACTTTAATACCTTCGAATTCAGCTTCTAACAACATTAAAGGTCTTTTTTCAATTTTAACACGTCCAACAACTGCTACTTTAGTTTTTCCAGTGTCATCAACAACTAAAACTTCGTCTCCTGTTTCCAGTTCAGATAAATATTTGGTTTTATTACCTGGAGTCATCACATAGGCCTGTACTGGGCCTGCATTTACACGGAATGGGCGAGATGCCACATATTCACTTTCTAATGATTCACTATGAACTAAAAAGAGTCCTTTAGAATAAGAACCAATTAACATTCCTTCTCCAATATTCATCATGGAGCAGGTGTCCACACACACCCTATCTCCAGAACCAACAGGCTCAATACGGGTTATGGTGGCTGGTTGAAGCTCATATTTCTCAGATTCTATTTTTTCAATTAATTCAGCTATTTTCTTTATTTCAGAGAAATCTTTGGGTTGAATCAATATGCCATCAGTACCGTGTTCTAATGTTTCTAAAGCAAGTTTAGCCTCATTATAATCAGAAACAGCAGCAATTACTTTAACATCTTCACTTTGAAGATCAGCAATTATATTTTCCAGGGGAATAATAGTCCAATCTTTACCAACGAGGATTAGATAATCCACCACACGACCCAGATTTCGGGCGAGTTCTTCGTGTTTTTTGCTGGCAATTTCTACATAGGCAGCGACTATTTTACCTTTTCTCTTAAAACTTGATGCAACGGCCAGATCCTTAGAATCTTCCAGATCCAGGGGAAGGTGTAGAGTACTATCCCCTTCTCCATTTTTTCCAACCAGAATTATATCTGCTTCTTCCTGGTCAGAAATAACAGTGATATTCCCTAATTTATGGATATTTTCCTGTTCCACTGTATCCAGAACATGATCTATACCCGATTCAAGGGCTGTGGTTATGTACCCTTTTTTTTCATCCCAGGTCCTTCCTGGTGGCATTATCCAAGCGAATTTCATAAATTTACCTTCTGAGTTAATATTTAAGTTCTTCAGTCAAATTGGATTCAAAATAGAGAAATATCTATTAAGTATCCTATTTGAAATAGTTTTTAATTAATTTCCATTTAATATTTTTAAAGCTTCTTCAACTTCTAGTTTGTTGTGAACAATTTCAGAAATTGCCCGGGTGGTTTTTTGAGGAGACTTAGCCTGGAAAACATTTCTGCCTATGGCAACACCAGCTCCACCTACATCTACAGAGTTTTTAACCATTTCCAGAAGCTCTTTCTCGGTTTCAACCTTAGGTCCGCCAGCAATTACCAGTGGAACAGGGCAACCAGCAATTACTTCTTTGAAAGTGTCCGGATCGCCAGTATAGTTAGTTTTTATAATATCTGCACCAAGTTCTGCCCCAGCACGGGCAGCAATTTTAACTACCTCTGCATCGTGTTCGTCTTTAATCTGCTTTCCTCTAGGATACATCATTGCTATTAATGGCATTCCCCAGTCATCACAAATTTCAGATATGGTACCCAGTTTTATTAGCATTTCTGGTTCTCTCTCAGATCCCACATTTACATGGACTGAAACAGCATCGGCACCGAGTTTAATGGCTTTTTCAACAGAAGTAACGAGAACTTTGTGATTAGGGTGGGGACTAAGACCTGTACTGGCAGAAAGGTGAATAATCAAACCAATATCACTACCATACCCCCTATGACCAGTTCCAACCATACCTTTATGCATTAAAACCGCGTTTGCTCCCCCTTTAGAGACATCATCAATAGTTTGAGTCATATCAATAATTCCGGGAACAGGGCCAACAGAAGCACCGTGATCCAAAGGTACAATTACACTTTTGCCTGTTTTTCGGTCAATAATCCTCTCAATCCTTATTTTCTTTCCTATCATTAACACCCTCCTGATAAATCTTTTGTGACCAGTGTTTAAATTCTTTAAGTCTGGGGGGAATCCCCGCATCGCCACTGGACTCCAGCCAGCCTTTATGTGACTTTATGACTTCCTGAGTTTCTGCTGAAAGAACAAAATCCAGCAGGCCCCTGTTTCGGATAATAGTTTTTTCCGGTTTTAAGGTGGAAGACCATATGAAATATACCTTGAAAGTAGTATCGGGATGATATCCACCACCTAAATCAACAGATAATACATCACATTTTTTTATTTTTTGAGATACCTCTTCTAATGTTTCATGAAGTCTCACATCACCATTAATAAACTCTACATGGGGATAATCTTCCATTACCTGTTCCATACTTGACCCGGCTTCGGGACTATTATCAATGGATATTATTTTACCTTCAGACGCCATCTCTGCAATCATACGGGTAGAATTACCAATATGACAACCTAATTCTACTATAACATCATTTTTTTGGATAATCTGCTCCAGATTTTCCCGGTAAACCTTCATATCATATACAATTTTAATCATAGAATCCACAAATCTGTTCATTGACCATAATTCGCCATGAAACGCTTTTCTATAATTGTTTATTAGATAAGTGGAGTAATATATAATTTGTTAAATCATTGTTAAATAAATAATGTAAAATTGATATTAAGTTTATGAAATTCACCTATTTTAATAAAAAAATAAATTAAAATAATTCTTAATGTTTGAAAAAATAGAAAAAACTAATTAAAAATAATTAAAATAATTTAAAAAAATATTCAATTTTCAAAAAATTCAATCTAAAAATCTGCTTCCACAAACATCAATTTTACTAATAATGGTATTTTCCAAACTGGTATCTGGCGTTCGGGACAATGCAAAAGCAGTATTTCCAAGCATAGCCATAGAAGCGCCAATTGTTTCTTCATTTAATATATCAACCAGTTCTTTTACCTCTCCACTCATTAAAGAAGTTTTTTGGGCAAATTTATGAGAAAGTGACATAAAATTTTGAGGAGTCGGTTCTGCTAATAATTTTTTAAGCATTCCCTCCCCGGTTTGGTTAATCCTTTTTTGATGTAGAGGGTCCTGAATAATTGAAGAAGTATCAATATCACCTAAAGTCTTAGATATCACAAAAAGAGGCTCACAATTTATTTTGTCAATTTTTCCAAAACCAGGAGCGCCTTCTTTTAATCTAACAACAATCCCTCCAAAGGTTTCTGCTATTAAATCACCAAGTCCAGTACCTAATTCAACTTCAGCCTGGTGAGCCACACTGGCAACCTGGTTATAGGTCATGTTTAAATTTAAAAGACGGGCCAAGCCCATTACTGTTCCTAATGCACATGCAGCCGAAGTTCCAAATCCACAGCCTATGGGAAGGTTTATTTCATGCTCAATTTTAAATCCTTTTTCAAAAGATACTTTTTCCTGCAATAATCCAATGGTTTTTCTGGTAATGGAATCATTAAAAGAATCATTTTTCCCATTTATTTTTATGTCTATTTTTTTGTCAATCTGGGAAGTTTTAATTCTGGTCAGGACTCCTTTGTCCATGACCACTCCAGCACCCCTAGATCCTTTTTTTAAGGGATCATTATTTTCCAAAATCTGAAAAAAACCAGTTATATGGGATGGGACAAATATTGAGCATTGCATTTTATCACGTTATATAAATTCTTCTTTAATTACCATATTTAGTTTTAATTTATATTTAATTATGGTTGGATATATTTTAGATTATTATATAGGACCTTATGATGAATAGGATAAGAATATATCAACTTGATTGATAAAATATATTTATTATTTATCAAAAATTTGTAAATTCTGCCAATTATACATTAGTTTAAAATTATAAAAGATTAAATATATCAATATAAAATAACAGGGGAATTAAAATTACGCAAAGAATAGATTTACATATGCACAGTCTTTTTAGTGATGGAGAGCTTTTACCATCTGAAATTGCACGAAGAGCTTGTGTATTAGATCATAAAGCAATTGCTATTACTGACCACGTTGACGCCACAAATATGGATTGTGTGAGCCGTATAATTGAAGCAGTCCAGGATATTAGCGACAACTGGGGACTTACTGTAATCCCTGGGGCTGAAATTACTCATGCTCCCGCCGAGATTATAGATAAATTAGCTAATAGGGCACGCAGTCTGGGAGCAGAGATAATCGTGGTTCATGGAGAAACTTTGGTAGAACCAGTTATTGAAGGAACTAATTGGGCTGCCGTAAACTGTCCAGAAGTGGATATATTAGCACACCCGGGGCTTATTACTCATGAAGAAGCAGAAATAGCCAGAGAAAACGATATTGCTCTGGAAATTAGTTCCCGGAGAGGTCATTCTTTAGGAAATGGCCACGTAGGAAAAGTAGCAATGGAAGTAGGAGCCAAACTGGTCATTGATACTGACACCCACTCCCCCGGCGATATTATTTCTTATGAAACAGCTTACAGCTATGGTTTAGGTGCAGGATTACCTGAAAAAGAAGTTGAAAAGGCTTTAATTAAAAATCCTGAAATGATTTTAAAGAAAAAAGGATTATTATAAAGGATATTATATTTTCTAATATTTTAATCCCTAATTTAATTGAATAATTAATTAATATTAGAAATAATTAAGATTAAATAGTGTTTTAATCCTCTTATTTTCTTTTAAATTTTTTCCGAAATTATTTTCAAAACAAAAAAATAATAAATTCTTATTCATTTCTAAACTCTTTCATAACAGGTTGTCCTTTCGACAGGTATGCGGCCAATAGCTTTTATGGTATTTATCATCTCAGGGCGAGGTAAATGCTCTCCGTGCGATGCACCGGCAGCTATGGAAATTTTATCTTCCATCATGGTACCTCCCATGTCATTTGCCCCACAGCAAAGGGCTACTTGCGCCATTCGCGTACCTATTTTTATCCAGGAAACTTGAATGTTAGGTATATCACGGCCAAAGATTATTCGAGCAATGGCATGTAATTTAAGGTCTTCCATGCCACTTACACCAAATGATTCGCTTCCTGCCTTGTTATTCTGGTTTAAAAAAGTCATAGGCACAAATTCTGTAAATCCCCCAGTTTCACGTTGTATATCACGCAGTAATAACATGTGATCAATCCGGTCTTCCCATGTTTCCACCGTACCATACATAATGGTCGAGGTAGTGGGAATACCCAAATTATGAGCTTCAGTTATAATTTCAACCCATTCAGAAGTGGAAACCTTTTCTGGGCATATTTTGGCCCTAACTGAGTCTACAAGAATTTCTGCTGATGCACCCGTCAGAGTATCCAGACCGGCCTCTTTTAAAGATTTTAAAGCCTCTCTCGTAGTCATTCCTGATGCTTTTGCGGCGTGATATATCTCTACCGGAGATAATGCATGTAATTCAATATCATAATCAGTTTTTATGGCACTAATAATATCACAGTAATACTCCACAGTCATATGGGGCATTATTCCCCCAAATAAACATATTTCCTTTGCTCCAAAATCATTTGCTTCTTTAACACTATCCAATATCTCATCAATGGTCATTTCATACCCAATACTATTTCTAAATGAACAAAAAGCGCATTTAATCATACATCGGTCAGTAATATCGATGTTTCTATTGACTACAAAGGTAACTTCATCCCCTACAATCTCTTTACGTAATTTATCCGCCACCTCAAACAATTGAAATGGGTTGGAATCAATTAAATTCAAAGCATCCTTTTTGGTAATCTTACCAGCCAGAGAACGCTCGTATATATCATCCATCAATTTAATCCTCCTTATAATACGATTAGGTGAAAATTAAATATTTAAGAAAATGTTAATAGTTTTTCAGTTAAATCAGCTATTTTTTGATGATAAAGTGATCACATGATACTTTTAGAATTATTTAAAACAAAATATTCTAAAATAAGGTCCTTATCCAGATTATAACTTTTTTTTAATTCCAATTTAACAGAGTCTTTCATGTAATCAAAACCTTCTCCATCAACCAGAGTTTTGGCCTCGCTACCCCCAGCTATCATAGGAGCTATGCAGACTCTTACTTCATCAACCAGGCCATTTTCCAGCATTGAAAAATTCAAGGTGGCTCCGCCTTCAAGCATTAGGCTATTTATCCCTTTTATTTTGAGTTTTTCCATTAAATCCACTAAATCAACCTTATCTTCACCACAAACAATGACTTCTGCTTTTTTTTTGAGGTTTTCAACATTTTCAGGTAATGCTTTTTTTGAAACAGCAATTATAGTTGGGGCATCTTCACTCATTATACGGGCATCCAGAGGAGTTCGTGCCTTGCTATCAACTACCACCCTTACGGGATTATCTGATATTGTAGAAGAAATTTTATGCACTGTCAAACGTGGATCATCAACCAGAATGGTGTTAATACCAACCATAATAGCTTCATTCTCTTTTCGGATTTGATGGACTCTTTTTAAATCTTCAGGCCCTGAAATTTCAGAACTTCCGGTACGAGTTGCTATTTTCCCATCAAGAGTCATAGCCGCATTTAAAATTACATGAGGTCTCAAAAAATCACCTTAAAAATAGAAAAAAATGAAAATTTAACTACTGTCCAGTAATGGACTGTAGTGACTGCAGAATTTGTTGTATTTGCTGCATAATTGAGTTGAATTCATTTATTATGCTTTGAATAGGATCTAAAGTTTGTTTAACTTCATCTGCAGTTTGATTAGTAATATCTGAAGCATTAGTCAAAGCTTCATTTGTTTTATTGGTAATATTATCAATAGTATTAGTAACCGGTTCTGCATTTACCGCACTTATAAAACTGAAAACAATTAAAATAACTGCTAAAAATATAAATTTATCTCTCATTTAATCACCAGACCTGCCTTGAATTTAATTTATTTGTGTAAATATTTATTTTAACTTTATTTTAACTTCTGTTAAAATTTATTTTTAATCTTTTGTTAGAAAATATAAAATTAGTTGTTATTTAATTTTTGTGTTGTTATGAGTATTTCAATGTTTTCAGCAGCTTAAATAAGTTCTTAATTGAATTTCTTTAGAAATTATTGATATTATAGTAATTTAAATAAAATTATGAATTATATAAATAAATAATAACTGAAAGTGAATATTTAAATTTTACTTTAGAATAAAAATTTTCAAAAATAGAGGAATATTAATGTCTAATCGGTATCAAAATGGTTTGAAGCAACTAGAAATAATGAATAAAGGTTCTTATAAGATTTTAAAAGAAAATTTAGACGACATTGCTCCAGATTTGGCCAGATTTATTGCTGAATTTGCCTATGGCGATATATACACTCGTAAAGGTTTGGATCTAAAAACCAGGGAAATGGCCACAATAGCCGCCCTCACTGCAATGGGTACAGCACCACTTCAGTTGAAAAGTCATATACACGGCGCATTAAATGTTGGATGCAGCAGGGACGAAATAATAGAAGTAATAATTCAAATGGTGGCCTATGCCGGATTTCCAGCAGCTATAAATGGAATAATGACTGCAAAAGAAGTTTTTGAAGAATTAGATGGTGAGGATGATTGAGTTTTCAATGATTAAAACCAGATAATAAAAAAATGAAAATAGAAGATAATTAAAAATACAACTAATAAATGAGAAAATTAGACCACAAGAAAATAGAACTAATAAAATTGGAAAATAAAAATATTAGAAAAATTAAATATATTATAAATTTCTAATATTAAAAACCTTTTTTGCACTCCTTTCTGTAACTTTATCCACTTCAGAAATCTTTTTTCCTTTTAAATCTGCAATTTTTTTAACTGCTTCTTCCACAAAAGCAGGTTCATTTTTCTTTCCTTTGAATGGAGACAAATAAGGACTATCCGTTTCAGTTAAAATCCTTTCCAGTGGTAATTCTTTGGCCAGCATCTGATGATGACTGGAAAAACAAACCATGGTGGAAAAAGAAGTGTAGTAACCCTCTTCCATAATTTTCTGAGCAGTTTTTAAATCGCCGCTGTAACAGTGAAAAATTACTTCCGGCAGTGATTTGTATTTTTTTACTATTTTAAATGCCTTATCCTCAGAATCCCTGGCATGAACTATTAATGGAAGCTCATATTCCTGAGCCAAATCAGCAAACTGGTTAAATATTTTTTCCTGCCTTTTTCGGCCTTCAGAATCTTTAACATGATAATAATCCATTCCTGCCTCACCAATGGCCACAGCTTTTTCAACATTTTCATGAATTTCTTCAATAACCTGTTCTACAACAGATTGATCTGCTTTAGAAGAATTAACAGGATGAAAACCTAATGAAGGATAAATAAACTTTTTATAGTCCTCTGAAAGCTTTAAAACTCTCCGGTTACCTCCCAAAGTAACTCCCGAATTTACAATACATGTGAGCTTTTTCTGTGCTCTCTTTATAATTTCATCACGATTTTTATTAAAATCCTTGAAATCAACGTGGCAATGAGTATCTATCATGGATTATCTCCCAATTAGTAAATTCTTAATTAATTATTTGATTATTTTTTTAATTAAATTTATAGAATAAAAGAAATTAGTAAAAAATGAAATTTTTGAAAGAATTTGAAAGAATTTTTATTTGAAAAAATTTATTTGATAAATAAATTTTAAAATTAAATTCCGTATCTTCTTTCTCTCTGTTGATAAGATCTTAAAGCTCTGAGGAAATCAACTTTTCTCAATTCAGGCCATAAACTATCGCAGAAATAAAGTTCAGAGTATGAAGACTGCCATAAAAGGAATCCACTAAGTCTTTCTTCACCACTGGTTCTAATAATCAAATTTGGGTCTTCTAAACCAGCAGTGTATAAATTTTTATTGATCAAATCTTCATCAATGTCTTCCGGGTTTAATTTTCCGTCTTTAACGTCTCGGGCTATTTTTTTAGCGGCATCCACAATTTCTAAACGCCCATCATAACCAATGGCAATATTTACCTGACGCTTTTTATAAGCAGCAGTTGAATCTTCCGCTACTTTTATGGCCTGCCGGACATTTTCCGGGAGCATTTCCAGATTTCCCACGGCTTTTACCCGGACTTCATTTTTATGAATTTTCTTATTACTGGCAATACCCTCAAAATTTTCCTGGAAAAGCTTCATGAGGCCTTCTACTTCTTTATCTGGCCTATTGAAGTTTTCTATAGAGAAAGCATACGCTGTGACTATTTCAATTCCTAAATCCACACACCAGTCCAGTACTTTTTCTAAAGTACCAACACCTCGTTTATGCCCGTCAATAACCGGTACATTACCTTGAATTTTGGAATATCGTCGATTACCATCCATTATGATGGCCACATGTTTGGGCATATTTTCTTCTTTAAGATTTCTTGAAATATACCATTCGTAAAGTCTATAAACAGGTTTTAAGGATGACATTTACTCTCCTACATTTTTAATTTGGCTAAGTAATGTGCAAAATTTAATGCTCTAATATATCCCTCTACACTTTGAGCCCGGGAAGTATCAATTAGTATCTGATCGATTCCTAATGTTACAGCACCATGACTTTTTCCTGAGCCAACCAAAACAAGGGATCTGAATATTAAATTTCCAGAAATACCATCTGGAGCTAAAATTAGATTACATTTATCTTTAATTGCATTTTCTATTAATATGTAGTAATGCTTGACAGAGTATTTATGCTTTATGATTGAAGTTAATTTTTCTCCATCAATTATAGATTTGTCTATTTGGGGACTTCTACCAACGTCCTGAGATCTACCACCGGATATAACCCCAATTTTAGGTTCTTTGCCTATATTTTTTAAGAAATCGCAGGCCTGCTCCACAATTAAAAATTTTTCCTGGTTATTCTGGCCTTCATCAATACCTACAGGTGCCAGTAAAAATTCATGATCATTTAAATTTATATAGGAAGCCCGATTGATTTGATTTTCTGATTCACCATTCTTTAAATCTGTTTTATGGCGATTAAAATTTTCATTCTCTCTCAAGTGTTTCATTACTAATGATGCACTTAAAGATCCCCGGACATAAGCATCCGCTTTTTTATCTAAAAACTTTTCTAAAAATTCTTCTTCAGAATTAACTGAGATAAGCTGAAATCCGGGGTTTTCGGCCTTCAATATTTTTACAGCCTCATCAACATTTTTGTTTTGACCAATACCCACGACAATTGTTATCATTTGCCCCAATCCCATCTTAATCTCATTTTTAATAGAATTAATCTTCACTAAAACATTTAATTTGATTTATTGAAAAAATATAAGAATGTATAACTAGATATTCTAATATTATATAATCTTTAATTTACATAACATTTATATTACATTCTGACAAATTAACTTAGTTATAGAATAATTATATTTAAATAGATAAATTTAAGTCTAATATATTTTTACTCAATTTAAATTCAAAGCTATTTCTAATTAATAATTATTTAAGAATATATAATATTTAAATATAATATTATAAATAATAAATAAATCTAGAAAGAGAATAAATTAAAAAAATTATTAGAAATAGAATTTTATAAAAAGAAGGTTAAATCATGGATAAAAAGAGCATTATTATTGTAATATTGTTTCTGGCCATTGTTGGACTGTCCATAAGTGCCTATCAACTTTATGTTTCCACATCTCAAAATGTAACCACCGGAGAACATAATGTGCTAGTCTTGTGTACTGACCCCAGTGAAGGTCGGCCAGGAATGGGTGCTGTAGATATGGCATTCATAATTAAATTAAATGATGGAAATATAACTCAAATAACCCCTGTTTACCCCGGAGGTATGATTCACCCTACTGCAGAGGTTCCAGCATATTTACAAAGTATTGGTGAATCAAAATTACGTTTACACGATTCTCTATGGGATAATGATTCTGAAAAAGGTGTAAAACTGGCCCAAGAAATAGTGGAAATTAATACCGGGCAAAAAACCGACGTGGTACTGGTAGTTACTGTTGATGCCGTTGATGCAGCATTAAGGTCTATTGGTCCCATTTATGTGGAAGGACTGGGAGATGTTAGTGGAAATTCACTGCAATTGCTCAGAGATGAACAGAATACTGGTGTTTCTCGTGGAGATGCAGTACAGGGAATGATGACCGCCATACTGAATACCACCCAAAATGATAAAAGTAAGTATTTAACCCTGCTAAATGTTGGAGTAAATCAATACAACCAGGGAAATATATACGTTTATCCCAAAGGTGCTTTTGCCCAGTTTATGATTGCTGAAGGAATTCAAAAAACCATTAGTTAATCAAAACATCCCTTTTTATTTTTTTAATTAATTAAATAATTTTTATTTTTATTCTTTTTCAAATGACTATAGTTGTTAATGTTTTTTTTAAAATAGTAAACTTAATATTATATTATTAATAAAAAATATATTAATTTATATCAACATTATTCTAAGCCACATTCTTAATAACAAAACATTTAAACAATATATTATTTATGGAGGCCTTAGAGGGGGGGATAATTTGGTTTCAAATGAATTTAGATTGTTTGAAAACGGCAATGATACTATGTCAATTGGCGGATATCTTATTTGCGAGAACTGTAATGGATATTATCATCTACAGGACGGTGAATCTCCATCTGATTTTGATTATTGTGAGTGTGGAGGTCATTTAAATTACCAGGAAGAAATGGATGTTATTTCTGAAAACCATTCTTCAGATACTTTTGAATCAGGAGAAGAAGATCTGGATTACGAAGAAATGCAACAAATGGTAATTAATTTGAAGAATAAAGCTGAAAAAAGAAAAAAAGAGTTTGAAGAGCTTTCAAAAAAAGTTGAAATTCAAGAAGAGCTTTTGAATGAAATTAAAGGAAGCCAATGGACAGCTTTGGAACCAAATAAACAGAAAACTCCAGATAGGTTCAACATAAGAAGAAATCGACTTGAAAATATCTCTGGAAATACTAATATTTATCCTTTTGATGAAAAAAGCGTTATGGAAACCATGAAAAAGGAAGAAGCTAAATTAATGGCCACCGTTCATGAAAAAAGATCCAAAATGCGAGAAAAAGAAGCCAGCACATTCTCATTCAGTGAAGGATTTATTTTAAGTAATGATCCCAATTTAAAAATAAGACTTTCTTTTATGGCTTTAATAGCATTAATTTTGCTTTTAATGATTTTTTATTTATTTTTTTATTGATTAAAGCATAAAATATCTTAAAAAGAAATAACTGATTAATATCAGTTATTTTATAATTTAATTCTTAAAATTTTTAACAATTTATTAACTAATTTAACTAATTCTTTATTATTCTTTTAGTTAATTATCTATAATTTCTAAATTATTTCATAGCCGCCTTTAAAGAGGATTCAATCATATGAATCGTATTTTCAAGGTCTTCACGTGAGTGGGACTGTGATAAAAAACAGCACTCAAATTGTGATGGAGGTATAAAAATTCCATTTTCCATTAGTTCCTGGAAATAAATGGCGAATTTATCAACATCAGAAGTTTTTGCATCATTATAATTTTTTACATCATTCCCTGTGAAATAAATCTGAAACATGGATGCCAGACCAACTATATTTAGATTATAATCATTGTCTTCTAAAACATCTCGAATTCCATCCCTTAAAGATTGACCCTTCTCATTAAGGCCGGAATAAAATTTCTTATCAAGGATTTTAAGTGTGTTTAAACCTGCAGTTACAGAAACCGGATTTCCATTAAAAGTTCCTGCTTGATAAACACTGCCACAAGGTGCTATAAATTCCATTATATCTTTTTTACCAGCTAAAGCACCCATTGGAAAACCTCCACCTATAATTTTTCCCATAGTAACTAAATCCGGGACAACACCATAATATTCCTGGGCTCCTCCTTCAGAAAGTCTAAATCCTGTGATAACTTCATCAAATATGAGTATTATATCATTTTCTTCAGTTATTTTTCTTAAAAACTCTAAATATCCTTTTTTAGGTTCTATACAACCTATATTGGCCATTACTGGTTCAACAATTATAGCGGCTATTTCTTCACCTTCCAATTCTACCAATGCAGAAAGTGCATCAACATCATTAAAAGGAATAGAAAGAGTATTTTTAGTAGTTTCTTCAGGTACGCCAAGAGAATCTGGTAAACAAGCAGCGCCAGAACCAGACTTTACTAAAACATAATCATGGGCCCCATGATAAGATCCTTCAAATTTAACAATTTTTGTTTTTCCAGTAAATCCTCGGGCAAGCCTGATGGCACTCATTGTTGCTTCTGTGCCGGAATTAACGAATCTGACCATTTCAGCACAGGGAACTTTATTTACAACCATCTTGGCCAGTTCAATCTCTTTTTCAGTTGGAGCACCATAAGTAGTTCCCTTTTGGATTTGTTGGTAAACCTTTCCTATGATGTCTTCTGGAGCATGGCCCAGTATTAATGGCCCGTAACCCAAACAATAATCCGTGTAAATATTTCCATCCACATCCCATAATTTAGAGCCCATTCCTTTCTCAACAAAAAATGGGTGTGGTTTAAAAGCTCTTACTGGAGAATCTACGCCTCCAGGTAAATATTTTTGAGATTCCTTAAATAAGTCTTCAGATTTCATTGTTTTACCTCAACAGCACTTAAGATCTTTAATATTGAATAATCACTAGAATTTTTTTAAATAAATAAACATATATAAATAATCGTAACAAAATTCCTAAAAATATAGAAATTTAAAACAATTTTTAGAGTTAATTTAGTGTATTAATATAGACATTCTATTATAAGAATAATTTTTTAGGTTCAAATTATTCCTGGCCATTTTTACTAATTCCAATAAGGGAATTAACAGCCGCCACAGCTACTGGAGTTCCGCCTTTAGGCCCCCTGGTGATTAAGTTAGGTATATTTGTATTATAAAGGGCTTCTTTTGAATCTGCGGCCCCGACAAAACCGACAGGAACTCCAATAACAGATTTAACATCCATTTGGCCGCTTTCAACCAGTTCAATAACTTTATAAAGAGCTGTAGGTGCATTTCCAATAGCTACAATACCTTCAAATCCTTTATCTGCAGCATACTGCATGGCCGCAGCGGCACGGGTTATTTCACCATCTTTGGCCATTTTAATAACATCAGGATGACTGATGAAACAATTAACATTACCAGAATATTTGTTAATTCCAGCTCGAACCATGTTAATATCAGTTAATATGTCCTGGTCTTTTTTCAGTGATTTAACACTTTTAGCCACGAATTCATCACTTATAACTGTTAAATCAGCGTATTCAACATCTGCAGTTGAGTGAACAATCCTTTCCACAATAGATTTTTCTTCAGGAGATAATGCTGCCGTTTTATCTCCGATTAACGATCTTACTATTTCCCGACTTTTATGGGCAATTTCATAGCCCTGTTTAGTAGATGCACCCATGAACATAACAATCACCGCGATTAGGTATGAATATTATAAGATATAAGATCACATTTAAGATACTATTTTAAGACCCTATTTAGTTCTATTTAACCCTATTTAGTTCTATTTAAGATTAAATAATCCATTAATAAATAATTTACCAATTAAATTGAAATTTTTTAATTAATTCTTATTTCTTTTTAAGCCATAATATAGTTAAAACTTTTTAAAATTATAATTATATTTTCAATTATAAAAAATGACTTAATAGATTTTATTACGGATTTAATTTGGATTTAATTTGGATTTTATCATTATTAATCCTCTATTGTTTTCAATAATTTGCAGAACTATTTCCCGCTGTGTAACCAGTAGAAAATGCCATTTGCAGATTATATCCACCACTTAATCCACAAAACTCAATTATTTCCCCGGCAAAATACATACCATCCACAAGTTTTGATTCCATTGTTTTTGAATTTATATCTTTGTGATTTACCCCACCACATGTAATCATAGCACTTTTAAAAGGCATTAACCCATTTATATGAATTTTTAAATCTTTAAGGTTTATTATTAATCGATTTTTCTCTTTTCTCGAAATTTGGTTGAGTTCCGTGCTTGGATTTATGTCAGAATGAATTAAAAAAGGAATTATAAAATTATTAGGAAGAATATTCTTTAAATAGTTTTTAATAAGAGTTTTACCACTTTTAGAAAACTCTAAATTAAACTTATCCCTTAATTCATCAGCTGATTTTCCAGGAATTAAATCCAAAAAAAGTTCCACTGGGAAAATATTGGGAACTTTATTTTGTTTTGAGTCTTTAGGGGAATAATAAGAACTATTATGCGAATTGGGATGATTAACAGATTTATTATTTGATTTATAATTCAATATAGAAATTTCATGACTTAAATCAAGAATTCCAGGCCCTGAAAGACCAAAATGAGTCAAAAGAACTGTTCCTGTAGAAAAAACTCTTTTTTTGGAAAGTTTTCTGAAACTAATGCCAATATTTTCCAGTTTTAAACCAGAAAGATCCTTTATCCAGTCTTCCCGAACTTTTAATGATACCAGACCGGGCATTGTAGGAGTTAAATTATGGCCTGAATTTTTGGCAAATTTAAGCCCGTCACCGGTAGAACCAGTGGAAGGGTAAGACAACCCACCAGTGGCTAAAATAACTCTGGAAGACCTTATTAGATCCATTTGTTTGGATTTTTTAGAATTTTGAGTAGAGCTCTTAATATAAATCTCAAAGTCTCCATCTTTTGCTTTAATATCCTTAACCAAAGTACCCCTTAATAATTTAACATTATACTCTTTAAGATAGTTTTCTAGTACTTTTAATACAGAAGAAGCATTATCATCAATGGGATAAACTTTTCCCTGATTTTCTACCTTAAAATCCAGTCCTTTATCAATGAAAAATTTTAATAAAGATTTATTATCAAAATTATATAAAGATGGCTTTAAAAATGAGCTTTTTTGACCAAAAGAATTTAGATGTGTCTTTAAATCCGAATCATTGGTTATATTGCAGCGCCCACCGCCGGTTAATAATAGTTTTTTACCTAAAGTTTCGTTTTTCTCGATTAAAACTATTTCTTGATCTGAATTATGATTTCGTTCTTTTTTGGAAGGTGATTTTTTGGATAAAACTTTTGCAGCTGAAATAGCAGCCATTATTCCAGCAGGGCCCCCACCAATAACGGCAATTTTGTAAATATTAACCTTTGATTTATTGCCATTTAATTTATTAGAATTTAATCTGTTTTTGTTATTAAGGTGGTTATGATTTTTCATTTTTAAATGCAATTATTTTTTTGGTCTTTAAATTAAAATTTTAATTGAATAAATTCTAATTGAAATAATTAATATAAATATTTGAAATAAGAAAAAATAAGCGAAAATTAAAAAAATTAAAAGATTTAGAAGATTATGGAGTTAACCTTCGCCTATCTCTTGGGAATAAAACCGTTTCTCTGATGTTATTGAGACCCGTTAAAGTCATGTTGAATCTTTCAGCACCTAATCCCCATCCAGCGTGAGGGGGCATACCATATTCAAAGGCAGCCAGGTATCTTTCAAATGACTCTGGATTTAATCCTTTTGATTTAATTCTTTCCACTAAAAGATCATGCTGATGCACCCTGGTAGCTCCAGAAGAAATTTCCAGGTCTTTATACATCAAATCAAATGCCTGACTCTTTTCAGGAGTTTTTTCATCAGGCATTACATAAAATGGCTTAATTTCAGTAGGCCAGCCAGTAATGAAATAATACCCGTCCATTATTTCCCCCATGGCCTTTTCAGCTGCTCTGGAAAGATCTTCGCCGTGTTCAATTGGAACTCCTTTAGAATTGACCAGATCAATTAATTCATCATAATCGATTTTTTCAAAGGGAGCTTCAGGAACTTGTAAATCTCTTCCTAAAACCTTAAGGTCTTCTTCGCAGTTCTCAGTGACATCTGTAATGGCCTGAACAACCAGTTTTTCCAGAACATTCATTACATCTTCTTGATCCATGAAAGAAGATTCTATATCAATGGAAATTACTTCGTTCAAGTGCCTTAGAGTATCGTGTTCTTCAGCCCGGAAAATAGGAGCTATCTCATAAACCCTGTCAAAACCAGCGGACATCATGATCTGCTTGTAAAGTTGTGGACTTTGACCAAGGAAAGCTTCCCTTTCAAAATAGGTTATAGGGAATAATTCTGTTCCACCTTCAGTAGCAGAGGCCACTAATTTAGGAGTGTTTATTTCCAGATATCCATTCTTTTCAAGGAATAACCGTACAGAATGGAGCATAGTACTTTTAATTTTGAAAATTGCACTGATGGATGGTTTTCGAAGATCCAAAAATCTTGAGTCTAACCTTGTGTCAATTTCAGCCCTTACTTTTTCAGTAGGGTCCAGAGGTAATGGCTGTTTAGATTCATTTAATATGGTTAAATAAGTAGGGATTATTTCTACTCCACCAGGAGCTTTAGGAGACTCCTGCACAGTACCTTTTACAGCAATTACTGATTCTTTTTTGATTTTTCTTAATTGTTCAAAAAGATCTTTCTCGATCTTCTTACTGGGAGCTGTGATTTGGACCAAGCCATCCCTATCTCTTAAAAGAACAAATATAATTCCGCCAAGATCTCTTATTTCATGAGTCCAGCCCATAACAAGTATTTCTTCTCCATTCATGTCTGGATTAATTTCGCTAGAATAATGACTTCTTCTTAAATCGCCTAATGAATTCATCAATGTTATTCACCTCAATAATTTCCATTTAACTAATAAATACAATACAAATTCAGGATTCATTGAATCCATAATCTAATTATTAATTATTAAATTAATTATTTTTCTAATCTCTTTTTAAATGATTCAGCGTGAGCAAAAAGGCCTTCATATTCAGCCAAAGGCACTACAACATCTTTTAAATTATTTAAACCTTCTGGAGATAACCTTTGAACCGTGGGTTTCTTTAAAAAAGATTCTGTTGAAAGTCCAGAATACATTTTAGCACATCCCGCCGTGGGAAGAACGTGGTTAGTTCCAGAGCCATAATCACCTGCTGAGACAGGAGTTAGTTCTCCTAGAAATATAGAACCCGCGTTTTTCACGTGTTTAAGTGTTTCTTCTGGATTTTCAGTCATTATTATAAGATGTTCTGCTGCGTATTCATTGGTAAAATTCAGAGATTCTTCTAAAGAACTGGTTAAAATGATTTTACCATACTTCTCCAGAGATTCTTTTATAATATTGCTTCTTTCCATATATTTAATGTTTTGGAGAACCAGCTCATGAACCTCATTGGCCAGAGCACTGGAAGTGGTTACCAGAACACATGAAGCATTAGGATCGTGTTCTGCCTGGGCCAAAATATCAAATGCAATATATTCTGCATTGCCGGTTTCATCAGCAATTATAAGAACTTCTGAAGGGCCTGCTGGAAAATCAATATCCACTTCACCATATACCAGTTTCTTGGCAGCGGTGACAAATACATTTCCCGGGCCCACAATTTTATTAACTTTTTCTATGCTTTCTGTACCATATGCCAGAGCAGCAATAGCCTGGGCACCACCCACTTTGTAAATTTCATCAGCACCTGCTAGATCTGCAGCCACCAGAACAGCATCTCCAATTTCTCCATCTTTTTGGGGAGGTGTACAACATACCACCCTTTCAACCCCGGCGATTTTAGCTGGGATAACCGTCATTAAAATAGTTGAAGGATAAACAGCCCTTCCACCAGGAATATAACATCCTACACTTTCAATAGGCCTTATTATTTGTCCTGCACATATTCCAGGTGCTACTTCCTGGAACCATTCCTCAGGAAGCTGTGAACGATGGAATTTTTCTATATTTTTTGCGGCTTTTTTTAGAGAATTTATAATTTCAGGTTCTAAGTTGCGGTAACTGGATTCAATTTCTTCACGGGAAACCCTGAGATGCTGCAGTTTTACATTGTCGAATTTTTCTGTAAATTTGAAAAGCGCATCATCTCCCTGAAGTTTCACTTCATCAATAATAGATTGCGCACTAATTAACACATCATCCACGTCAATTTGAGAACGTTTAACAAGTTCAGTAACAATTTCACGTTTATATTCTACAATTTCCATCATATCACAGTAAAAATTTGTTAGTCAATATTATTATTATTCCAAAATATCTATTTAATTCCATTATCTATTTAGTTAATATCTGTATTTATTAAATACAGTATTAATATACAGTATTGAAATTTAATATCCACTATTGAATAACTTGATTAAAATCAATTAAAATCATGTATTTGCGTAACAATAATCATTAGGATATTATAAATTTAATATCAATTGATACGAGCTTGATTAACATTGCCACTATTACTAAATTAATTAGATAGAATAATTATATAAATTATGGTCTTGATGTTATATTCTTTTTTGTTAAATTCAATTAAAATAATTTGAAATATTAATCAAATTTTGATTGTTGTTGATATTGAAATATTCAAAATAAACTCCTGGCCATAATTAATGAATATATTTTTTCTAGGAAGGGCTGAAAATCAATTTTATTTGAAAATCGAACCTAATACTAATAATTAAAAAATATATAATTGATATAAATTATTTGAGTATTATTAATTAGCAATTATTTAGTAAGAGAAAACCTTATCTTATGTCAAATCAAAAAAAAGTAATGTTCAAAGACTATTCACTTTAATAATTCTAAATTGTTAACATCAATAATGATATTAACATTTGAATTTCATGATTTGATTCGTAACATTATGCATTCAATCAGGTAATGCAAGCATCTATTTATGATGCGAATATCTAATTTTAGATAGGAGATGAGGCTGGTACCCATGTATAAGGATGAAATGATACAACTCCACCAATTTTTGGTATATGTCTTAAAATATTTGGAAAACGGCTATGAAATAAAAAGCGAGTGCGAAGATTATATTTCACTCAATATTAGCCCTCACCATATTCACAGGACGAAAGCAGAACATAAATACGCGATCTTTGTTCTCTCAAGTGCAATTTCTGAAATTATTGCCAAAGAAAACACCGGAACTTTACCTTCCAATGTGGTAAATGGTTTATCTGAACTGGCAAAAAGATCTAAAAAAGAATTGATAAAAGTTGATGTACAATTGGCAAAATAGTTATTAAAAAATAATTTAAATAATGTTTATTTAAGGAGTTTAATCTATATTTTCATCATATTTAGAAAAATATATTTAGAAAAATAGTTTTTCCATAGATAATTATTAATCACTCAATAATATTATTTATTAATTTAATATTATTAACATTAAAATTTTTATTTCATTTTTATTTCTAATATTACTTTTGTTTTTTAATTTCATGTTTTTTAGATAAAATATTTTAATTCATTTTCATTAATTCTATTTCCATTATTTCTTAAGAATTATATTGATTACCAAAAAACTTTAATAATGTTGAAAACAATCTAATTATAACTGAATAGTTTACTATCTTTGGTTTTGACTTTTTTTTAATTAAAGGAGATTTAATATGAAGGCTATAAAAAAAATGATGTGTTTAGTTGACGGAGAACACTATCTACCCGTAACTAAATCTGCAATTGATACATTAGATAGTTTAGAACATTTAGAAGTAGTAGCTCTGGTATTTATTGGGGGAACAGAAAAACTAAGGGAAACCAGCGAAGAAGCTTTCTCTAAAAAAATGGGAAGGCCAGTTCATTTTGGGCCGCATACAAATAAAATCCCCTATGATCTCATTGCCGAGTCTGTAAAAAAATACGATGTTGATGTGGTGATGGATTTATCAGACGAACCTGTTGTTGATTATTCCCAGCGATTCAAAATAGCATCAATTGTATTATCATTAGGGGTACCTTATGAAGGGCCTGATTTTAAATTCCAACCATTAAGCGAATTTGAAATCCTTAAAAAACCCTCTTTAAAAATTCTTGGAACAGGCAAAAGAATCGGTAAAACAGCAGTTTCTGCTTATGCTGCCCGTTTGATTCATAAAAATGAATATAACCCTTGTGTGGTAGCTATGGGTCGTGGAGGGCCTGAAGAACCTGAAATAGTACGTGGAGACCAGATTGAAATTACCCCTCAATTTTTAATGGAACAATCTGATAAAGGAATTCACGCCGCATCAGACCACTGGGAAGACGCCTTAATGAGTAGAATATTGACTATTGGATGCCGCAGATGTGGTGGCGGAATGGTAGGAGATGTTTTCATTACCAATATGAAAAAAGGTGCTCAATTGGCCAATGAAGTCGATTCTGATTTTGTGATCATGGAAGGAAGTGGGGCAGCAATTCCACCGGTTAAAACTGACAAGCACATTGTTTTAGTAGGAGTCAATCAACCTTTAATGAATATAGAAAACTTTTTTGGCCCGTTCCGAATAGGATTAGCAGATTTAGTTGTTTTAACCATGTGTGAAGAACCTATGGCCAGTGCTGAAAAAATAAAACAGGTGGAAGACCTTGTTAAAGAAGTTAATCCTGAAGCAAAAGTCATCCCTACAGTATTTAGACCAAAACCCCTGGCAGACATAACTGGAAAAAATGTTTTATTTGCCACCACTGCACCAGAATCAATTAAAAGCGTCTTAGTAGATCATTTAGAAAATAAATACGATTGTAAAGTAGTGGGAACTACCCCTCATCTTTCTAATAGGCCTCTACTTCAAAAAGATATTGAAAAATACATTGATGAAGCTGACGTGATGCTTACTGAACTGAAAGCCGCAGCTGTGGACGTTGCCACTAAAGATTCTCTGGAAGCAGGCCTGGAAGTAGTATATTGTGATAATATACCCATAGTAATTGATGAAAAATACGGTAGCCTCTCTGAAGCCATTATTAATGTAGTAGACAGTTCTATAGAGGCCTTTAATTCAAAATAGTTAAAAAAATATTAAGAAAGGTGTTCTACGACATCTAAAATATTTTTATTTTTTAATATTTTTATTTCTTAATAACTCAAATAATATCAAATAATAGCATAATGCCGTAAAAAAAGCCGAATAAGTTCAGAATTTACCATTAAACTAATGCAATTAGGTGATATATTGGAGTATTTGGAACTTAAAAAACTTTTAAAATTTAGTTTAAAAGAAAAAGAAGTTATAAAAAAACTTGAAATACCTGAAGATGCATTTTTGCCCCTTATTTTTTCAATTAGATTTGGTGGAGATTGGAGTTTAAATAAAAATTCTAAAAAAGTCATGTCCATCAAAGAAAAACTAACTCGATACGACGAAGAAAAAAAGGTAGGATACACTTTAGAAAGAGTTTATTTGTTTTTAAATCCTGAAGTTTTATCACAGGAGGGTACTGTTTATCGTCTGGAGAAATGTAGTAATAAACAGGAACGTGAAATGGTAAAAAGGCCTTTTAAAGTAACTGTTGAGGGGGACTATGTTCTGGAGGCCACCTTAGACCCCATTGAATCCAAAATTAAACTCAAAAAGATAAATCATCCTCTGGAGTTTACCGGTCCTAGTGCTTATGGTGTTTCTCATGAAATGGAACATCTGGAAAACAGAGAAACCAAGGGAAAACCATTCTGGGAATTTGAATATGAAATAGATGAATATGAAATAGAAGACTGATTAAAGAGATTGCTGAAGAATATTTACTAAATAATTTACCTAAATTATATATGATAGATATTTTTCTGATATTATCTGTTTCAGTTTAGGGGCGTTTATTCAGGGTCAATAGAATTATACTGCTTATCCAAATCTTCTTTTAATTTTTTACGTTTATTGGAAGTATTATTAAATAAATTTTCAAAAACGGCAGGAAGATCTTTTTCCAGCGATTTTACTCCTTCTGCAGTTATACCCCCTTTTGTGGCTACCCTGAATATAACTTCATCAAAAGTCATTTCTTTCTCTGTTAAAAGTTTAACTGTGCCTTTTAAAGTCTGTAAAACCATCTCTTCGGTTTTTTTTTCACTTATTGAGCTCCTTTGGGCCCCAAAATCAGCAAATTTCTTTATGATTAACGCCATGAATGCTGGTGAACAGCTGGTAAGATCAGTTGAAATGTCCATATCTTCTTCATCCAAAACATTTACCTGACTAATATGGTTAAAAAGATCTTCAACAAACTTTTTTTCAAGGGAATTAACTTTTTCGCTGTGACAAACTAAAGATACTCCTTCTTTAACCTCTGAAGTTAAACTGGGAATTACCTGGGTAATTTTAAGAGGAAAAACTTTTTCCAGTGTTTCCAAGCTCAATCCAGCTGAGATATGGATTATATGTGCATCTTTTATCAAATATTGGTTTATTTCATCTAATACATTCTTTACTTCACCAGTATTTACAAAAAGAAATATGGGATTGCATTTTTTGGCCAAGTCAGTATTTTGTTCTGAAATTTCTATTTCAGGATATTCTGCCTTTAAATCATATAATTTAGATGTGGTACGGTTTGAAACGACTACATCATTGGCATATATTGAATTTGAATCCAAAAACCCGTTGAGAATCATGCTTCCCATACTTCCATATCCAATAAATCCTATTTTCATCTTATTCATTAATAAGTCCTCCTGGTAGTTTTTTATCATTAATCCAGGCCCTCAATACTTCATTAAAAAATTCAGAAGCAGTCAGATTCCAGACGTGAACCATATTCTCAGCGATAAAATTTTGTGAATTCGGAAGTACTTTGGTAAGGTCTCTGGCGGATTCTTTAATAATTCCATACTCTTTTCCCCCAGCAATTATCAAAACAGGATTATTAACTTGTTCAATACCTTCTGGTATTTTAAAAAGCATGTTTTCGTGTAAAATCCTATTAAGTGATTCTGAGCTAATAGACTCTGTCGCATCTTTTAAAGGTTTAAAATACTCTTTAGGAATATTATAACTTCTAATATTGGCCTTTATCAGAAAATCTGTGTCTTTTATAGGCGTATATGCTTTTATTGTATAATCTAAGAGTTTTAATAAAAAATCAGTTGCAGGAAGTCTTCTAACCAGCGTCCCGCTTATTAATACGTGACCAATAAGTTCTGGAGACTTACTTAACATCTCCACAATAATCTGGGCCCCTAAAGATATTCCCACAACATGGGCCTTTCCCCCATGGGCCTGGGATCTAATTAAATCCAAAACCTGGTTAGCAGCCCCTTCAATGGTGAATGGTTTTACTTCACTGCTTTTTCCGTGTTCGGGAAGATCTGGAACTAAACAGTGATAATCATTAAAAGCTTCCAGTTGCTTCTCCCACATCCACCCCGCCAGTGCCCCGCCATGTAAAAATACAATGGTTTCAGGGTTTTCTTTTCCAGTCTCTTTGAAATATAAATCCATTGAATTCCTCTTCAGTTAAAATTTAGTATTCGTTTGTCATTGATATTATTTCATTGTTTTAAACTAAGTTAATGAAATTATTGAAATTATTTTTAATTAAATCATGACATGATTAACTTTTAATAAAATATAATTACCTTGAAATGTAATTTATACTTAGAGTAAAAATTTAATCTAATTCATTTACAGGTGTTAAATATGAAAGCAGATGCAAAAAAAATGGATGAGGGAGTTTACTGGGTAGGTGTAATGGATTGGGACATCCGGAATTATCACGGATATACCCTTGGAGGAACCACATACAATGTTTATCTAGTATTTGGAGAAGAAAAAGTCGCTTTAATTGACAACAGTTATCCTGGAACCTCTGGTCAGCTATGGGGAAGAATTAACGATGCTTTTGAAAAAGAAGGAAAAGAACCTAAAATTGACGTAATTATTCAAAACCACGTTGAAAAAGACCACAGTGGAACATTAGTGGAAGTTTGCAAGAAATTCCCAGAAGCAAAGGTATACTGCACCCAAAAAGGCGTAAACGGACTTAAAAATCACTATACTTCATTGGAGAGTATGGAAATGGAAATTGTTAAGACCGGGGATACTCTGGATCTGGGAGGAAAAACACTGGCATTTTTAGAAGCACCGATGATACACTGGCCAGATAGTATGTTTACCTTACTGGTTGAAAACGGGATTCTTTTCTCCAATGACGCCTTTGGTCAGCACCTCTGTTTAACTCAAAGATATGATCACGAAATTCCAGAAAATGTACTCATGGAAGCAGCACAAAAGTTCTTTGCAAATCTGGTAACCCCATTATCGCCATTAGTACTTAGAAAATTTGCAGAAGTTAAAGAACTGGATCTTCTGGACAAAATTAAAGTGATTGCTCCCTCACATGGACAAATTTTAACTGATCCTTTGAAGATGATTGGTGCTTACACTGACTGGGCCACTGGAAAATGTAAGGACAAAATTACAATTGTTTACGATACTATGCACGGTTCCACTCAAAAAATGGCTCATGCTATGGCCGAAGGAGCTATGGGACAGGATGTCGAAGTCGTTACATATTTCTTAAGTCATGACGAAAGAAGTGAAATTGTTAAAGACATATTAGACAGTAAAGCTGTGCTTATTGGAAGTCCTACCATATATAATGGAGCTTATCCAAGTTTAGGAGATTTAATGTATTACCTGGCTGGATTAAGATTTAATAGCACAGGATTCAAAAGATTGGCTGTGGCCTTTGGTTCAAAAGGATGGGGTGGAGGAGCCACCAGGAAACTTTCCAGTGAATTAGACCAATGCGGATTTGAAGTTGTGGAAACTCTTGATGTGGATTTCATTCCAAAAGAAGAAAATCTGGATAAATGTTATGACATTGGAAAATCTGTTGCTGAGCAGATTAAAAAGATTTAAATCCTTATTTAACGTTTAAATCTTTAACAATTATATTTTTTAAATTCAGAAATTATTCTTAAATTTTTGAAGGTTAAATTCTTTAGGAGTTAATTTTTTTCCTTTGGGGCCTTATCAACTTTATTTTCAAGGAGGGATTAATTTGAAATCAATGAAAATAGAAAATGATTTAGATTCCAAACAAAAACTTGTTGTTGGATTATTCTGGACCAATAGAAAGACCATACGAGAAGAAGGATGTGCTCCATTTCGTATAAAAAAAATAAAGACTTCAAATTCGACTTATGTTCCAGAAGGAAATAAATTGCTTAAATTTTCCGATGCAATCCTGGAAGACATTCTAAAAACCATGGAAAAGGGTGAAGAAGTGAATTTTGAGCTTTCCATGGGAAATGAAAAACTTAATGTTTCTATAAAAGACGATTTTTTCTCTGTTTCAGCAACTAAAAGCCCTGATTTAGAAGAAGAAATAATTGACAAGTTAGAAGCTGAAATGCAACGTACAACACCTGATTTTTGCAAAACTTTCTTGCCAAGGGTTTTTCCGCAAGACAGTACTCGATCTAAAGAGCTTTAAAACTAGTAATATTTATTTTATTATTCTTATTTTTAAATAGGATAACTTCATAAAATAATATTTAATAATTTCTAAATGATTTTGATGTATAAAAAATATATATTAAAAACAAAAAGAATACAAAAATCTTTAATTTTTGGTAAAAAAGTAAAAAATATTTATAAAAAATAATATTTCTTTAAATTTTCTTGATTTACCAATGCTTATTTTATTTTTTAAAGTTTATGAATGGTAGATGGTTCTGTTTTTTAATTTACAAAATATTCTTTGTTTTGGATTATAGAAGAAAATCAGACTAAAAGATGAAAATTAAAATTTAATACATAAATCAACTGTGAATTTTAATAAGAAACTATTTATAGAACCTCTAACCCATCGATAAATTACAAGAAAAAATTTGAGGTGATTATTGTGGCTCAATTAGGTGGCCAAGGCCAACAGATATTAATATTACCTGAAGGTACTGATCGTTTTATGGGTAGAGACGCCCAGAGATTAAACATTTTAGCAGGAAAGATATTAGCAGAAACTATTAGGACTACTTTAGGTCCTAAAGGAATGGACAAGATGCTGGTGGACTCCTTAGGAGACATCGTGGTGACTAACGATGGAGTAACCATCCTCAGAGAAATGGATATTGCCCATCCTGCCGCAAAAATGCTGGTAGAAGTAGCAAAAACCCAGGAAGACGAAGTGGGAGATGGAACAACCACTGCTGTAATCATTGCTGGAGAATTACTCAAAAAAGCTGAAAACTTATTGGAAATGGATGTTCACCCAACAATCATCGCCATGGGTTACAGACAAGCAGCACTAAAAGCACAAGAAATCTTAGAAAAGATTTCAATTGATGCATCTGATAAAGACACTTTATTAAAAGTTGCTATGACTGCAATGACCGGTAAAGGCTCTGAAAAAGCAAAAGAATCTTTAGCTGAACTTGTTGTTGGATCAGTTATGCAAGTTGAAGAAGATGGAGAAGTCGAAAGAGACAATATAAACATCCAGCGGATTCAAGGCGCAAGCGTGGACGAATCAGAAATAGTTAATGGTGTAGTCATTGACAAAGGACGAGCTGACCCTGCCATGCCTAAAAAGATTGAAAACGCTAAAATTGCTCTATTAAAATACCCAATTGAAGTCAAAGATCTGGAAACTGATGCTAAAATCAAATTGACTGACCCTGCTCAGATGCAAGCTTTCATTGAAAATGAAGAGCAAATGATTAAAGACATGGTCCAGAAAGTCGTTGATTCTGGAGCAAATGTTTTATTCTGTCAAAAAGGAATCGATGATTTAGCTCAGCACTACCTTGCCCGGGCTGGAATTCTCGCTGTTAAAAGGGCCAAAAAATCTGACATGACCCGTTTAGGAAAAGCAACCGGAGCTCAGTTAGTAACTAATATCGATGATCTAAGTTCTGAAGATTTAGGAGAAGCTGGAACAGTATATGAGAAAAAAATCTTTGATGAAGTCCTCATATTTGTGGAAGAATGCAGAGATCCTAAGGCCGTATCTATAATCTTAAGAGGAAGTACCAGACACGTAGCTGAAGAAATCGAAAGAGCATTAGAAGATGCTATTGGTGTAGTATCTGCTACTTTAGAAGATAAAAAAGTAGTTATAGGTGGAGGAGCTCCTGAAATAGCTATTGCTAAGGGACTAAGAGCTTACGCTGACACCATCAGTGGAAGAGAACAGCTCGCGGTTGCAGCCTTTGCAGAAGCTTTAGAAATTGTTCCAAAAACTCTAGCTGAAAATGCAGGTTTAGACAGCATTGATGCTCTTGTAGATTTGCGATCTGCTCAAGAAGATTCCCATTACTACATGGGATTAGATGTTTTCCAGGGAGAAGTCATGGACATGAGAGAAACCGGTGTGGTTGAACCTCAAAGAGTCAAAAAGCATGCTATTCAATCTGCTGCAGAAGCTGCAGAAATGATTCTGCGAATTGACGATATGATTGCTGCCAGTGGTGCCTTTGAAGGTAAAGGCGACATGGGAGACATGGGTGGAATGCCTGGCGGTATGCCAGGTGGAATGCCTCCAATGATGTAAGAAAAAGATTTTCTAGATTTTAATTAATCTAAAATTTTTTTATTTTACTTCTTTTCTAAAATTACTTTAAATTTACTTTTAAAATTACTTTTTTTGTTTTTTTCTTAAGCCTTATTTAAAAATAAAACATTTTCTATTTTAATTCTATTTATCTAAATTAATTCGTTCTCATAATCCTGTTTCCAATTTCATACTATCTCCAAATTATACAAATAATATAATTTATCATGATTAATCAATATTTATAATGATTAATAATAGCAAAATATATATGTTAAATTCAACTTAGTAATATCACTGAATAAATGAAAGGTGGTGCATTATGACTAAGGACACCTCTGTTCTCCTGGATGAAAAAAGGCTTTTTAAACCAAACTACAAAATTGTGGAAGAAGCCCATGTAAAAAACTGGGAGGCTGAAATCGAAAAAGGAAAAGACCTGGAAAAATACTGGTCTGAAAAAGCAGAACAATTTGAATGGTTTGAGAACATGGGACAAAGTCCTGGATGAAAGTAAAAAACCATTTTACAAGTGGTTCACCAATGGAAAAATTAACCTGACCTACAATGCAGTTGATAGATGGATTTCAACTGATAAAAGGAACCAGGTAGCCATTTTATATACCAATGAAAGGGGAGATGAAAAAAAACTCACCTACTACGAACTTTACCGCGAAGTAAATAAAATGGCCAATGCTCTAAAAAATTTAGGCATTAAAAAGGGAGATACCGTATCAATGTATCTGCCAATGTGCCCGGAACTAATAATTTCCATGCTGGCCTGTACCAAAATTGGTGCTGTCCACAGTGTTGTTTATTCCGGACTAAGTGTAGGAGCATTCGTTGAAAGAATGAACGATGCGGATGTAAAAGTTTTGATTACTGCAGATGGAACTTTTAGAAGGGGAAAAATAATAGATCTTAAAAAAATCGTGGATGAAGCCATTCTTCAGTGCCCAACCATAGAAACAGTAGTAGTGGTTAGACACACAGAAAACCCAATTAATGTTTCTGAATTAAGTGGTAGAGAAATATTATACGATCGACTGGTGGAAGGGGAATCTGATGAATGCCCGGTTGAAGAAATGGATTCCGAAGATCCATTATTTATACTTTACACCTCAGGAAGTACGGGTAAACCAAAAGGAGTCTTACATACAACTGCCGGTTACATGGTAGGTGTGGCCACAACCTTGAAAAATGTATTTGACATCCACAATGGTGATTTATGGTGGTGTACTGCAGATATAGGCTGGATAACTGGCCACAGTTATGTTATTTACGGGCCATTACTTCTGGGTACTACAACATTAGTATATGAAGGAGCTCCCGATTATCCAGATCCCGGTGCCTGGTGGAAGATTGTGGAAAAATACGGTGTAACAAAATTATACACAGCACCCACAGCAATAAGACACCTTATGAGGTACGGAAGCAAGTATCCAAATCTCTATAACTTGTCTTCATTGAAAATACTGGGAAGTGTTGGAGAACCCATAAATCCCGAGGCCTGGATGTGGTTCTACAAAAATGTAGGGAAAGAGAAAATACCTATAATGGATACCTGGTGGCAAACTGAAACTGGAATGCACATGATATCACCACTGCCGGTTTCCCCTTTGAAACCAGGAACAGCAACTTTACCACTTCCCGGAATAGATGCAGATGTGGTAGATGAAAAAGGTAACTCTGTGCCTCTTGGAAAAGGAGGATATCTGGTAATTAAAAAACCATGGCCCGCCATGTTTAGAACCCTTTATCAAGACGAAGAACGATTTATCAATGTTTACTGGAAAGATATTCCAGGTGGGGTTTACCGGGCAGGAGATATGGCCCGAAAAGATGAAGACGGGTATATCTGGATCCAGGGACGTTCTGATGATGTTCTCAAAATAGCAGGTCATAGAGTAGGGTCTTCTGAAGTAGAATCTGCCTTTGTTTCCCATCCCGCTGTTGCTGAATCCGCGGTTATTGGAAAATCAGATCCTATTAAAGGTCAGGTAATTAAAGCCTTTTTGATACTAAAAGAAGGTTATAAATTAAACACTATCCTTATTGAAGATCTTAAAAAACACATCCGTTATGAATTAGGGCCTGTGGCAGTAATAGGAGATATAGAGCAAGTAGATGCACTCCCAAAAACCAGAAGCGGTAAAATAATGAGGAGAATACTTAGGGCGCAGGAAATGGGTGAAGATTTAGGCGACACCTCGACATTGGAGGAATAATATGGTAATTATTATTAAATGAATCAAAATAAATTTTAAATTTTTTTAAAAATGGAGATGGATTAAAAAACTATGTGAAATAATAAATAGGAGGATAATAAAATGGAAACTAATAAAACCGTCATTTTAAAAGATTTGACGGCAAATCCTGCTCCACTTGGACTTTTAGGATTTGGTCTTACCACCGTATTATTGAATATACATAATGCAGGTTTTTACCCAATAAACAGTATGATACTGGCTATGGGAATTGCTTATGGTGGAATAGCCCAAATATTAGCCTGTGGGATGGAATTCAAAAAAGGTAACACCTTTGGTACAGTAGCATTCGGATCATATGGATTATTCTGGTGGAGTTTTGTACTCTTAATTATACTACCTAAATTGAATTTAGCTGTTGCACCAGATAAACTATCCCTGGCAGCATATCTATTCATGTGGGGCCTATTCACCTTAGTAATGTTCTTTGGAACTCTTAAACTCAGCAGAGGACTACAAGTAGTATTTTTCTCATTGGCGGTGTTATTCTTCCTTTTAGCCTTAGGAGATATAACTGGAAATGCTACAATAACACTTATAGCAGGTTATGAAGGAATTTTCACTGGTTTCGCTGCTATATATGTTGGATTAGCCCAGGTTCTCAATGAAACTTATGGAAAAGAATTATTACCCACTTAAACCAATAATAATAAATAATACAGTTTAATTTGACGCCTCCATGTCAAAAATGGCTTGAATTTTGATTTTTCAAGATACAGGCCACTATTTTTATTTTTAGAATGAACTTTTGGATTTATTTTGAAATTTTTATTGTTAGATATGATTTAAAAATTTAAATATTAAACCTGAATTTTAAAACCTAAATCAACTTCGCTGGCTGGTTTTCCGCCTTTAATTCCCCAGTTTTCCAATGGAGGTTCCAGGAGTACTATGGTGATATCCTCCCCGCTTATTCCCGGATTTTTAGCCAATCGTTCCACCAGGTTTTTATAAAGATCTTTTTTGGCTTTTAAAGAACGCCCCTGAAACAAAGTAATTTCAATAATAATGGCCTTTTCAGTTTTTGTGGAAGGAATTTCAAAATTTTCTTTATCCAGTTCATAAAGTCTTTGAAAACGATCATAATCTGGTATTTTAATGGATTCCACCAGAGATTGATGTATAGAATCAAGAATAGCTTTTTTATATTCCTTTGAATTACCTTTTAATATTTCTATTTTTACTAGCGGCATTTGTATCCCATTTCTCATTTTATTTTGAATGTTAGATTTTTTTATTAAAATCTTTTGTTAAAATAGTTTGATACCAATATAATTATATTTATATATCTTACATATTTTTAAAAAATTTTATAATTTAATTAGGGATTAATATGGTGATAATTTTAAATGAATTATAATGATTTTAGGCAAGCAAAAACTTTATATAACAATTAATTATTAAATATCATTATATTTAGGTGGGCCTAAAATGTCAGAGAAAAATTCAGTCAGTGAGACCTTAAGTGAAAACATTGAAGAGTACCTGGAAATTCTTTACAAGCTTGGTAAAGGAAAACAAATGGTTAATACTTCTAGCATATCAAAAAATTTAAACATAGCCCCTGGAAGTGTAACTCAAATGCTAAAAAAACTTGACAGAATGGGTTATGTAAAATATTCTCCTTACAAAGGGGCCATATTAACAGAATCTGGTCTTAAAAGAGCTAAAAGTGTTACCAGAAAGCACCGATTGCTTGAAAAATTCTTACACGACATTTTAAAAATTAGAAAAGAAAAGGTACATGACCAGGCCTGTGAGATGGAGCACACCCTCTCCGACGATGCTGAAAGAGCTCTTTGTCATCTTTTAGAAAGGCCTGATGAATGTCCAGATGACGAAGAATTAATTCCCGCATGTAATTTTAGTTTTCAAACCTGCGAAGAATGTATGGAAAGAAAAAATGAAGAAGTAGAACAGGTTGGGAATCGAAAAGAAAATTTAGTTTCCATTGTTGATCTACATGAACACGAAAAAGGAAAGGTTTCATTCATAAGAGGAGACTACAAAGTCATCAGACGTTTAATGGACATGGGAATAACCATGGGGGCCACAGTAAGTATGATGAAAATTGCTCCTTTTAAAGGACCAGTAGAAGTAGCAGTTAGAGGATCAAAACTTGCTTTAGGAAGAGAAATTGCTAACAACGTCTTTGTAGAACTTATTCCAGAAAATATCAATAATAGCGATGGAGCTGCAGTTCATGGATAAACAATTGTTTGAACCAGGTGATAAATTAAATAAAAAAAACAAAAAGCCTGATTTTACAATTGCTCTGGCAGGAAATGCCAATGTTGGTAAAAGCGTCATATTTAATCATCTGACAGGTTCAGACCAGACCGTAGGCAACTGGCCAGGAAAAACTGTGGAAAGGGCTGAAGGTAGATTACGATTTAATGATCTTAATATTCACGTGATTGATTTACCGGGTATTTACTCTTTTTCTACATTTTCTATGGAAGAAATCGTATCTAGAGAGTACATAGCCAGTGAAAAACCAGATGTAGTTGTTAATGTGCTGGATGCTTCAGTTTTAGAGAGAAACTTATTTTTTACAATCCAGTTAATGGAAATGGACGTTCCCATGGTAATCTGCATAAATCAGGTGGATATTGCCAAACAAAAAGGAATAGTAATTGACACTGAAAAACTGGAAAAAGCATTGGGCATCCCTGTGATTCCCACGGTTGCAATTAGAGGAGAAGGACTTCAAGAATTAATAAAAAAAACTTTGGAAGTCGCTGAAAACCGTGAAAAGTCTAAAATTCCCATTGATTATAAAGCAATTGAATATGGTGGGGAGATTGAAAATAGAATAAAATTGCTTACAGATTTAATGGATTCTGAAAATCTGGAATTGGAATACCCTAATAAATGGATGGCTATAAAAATACTAGAAAACGATCCAGAGATTAAGAATCTCGTAAATTCAAAATCCCCCAATATAATTCCCTTTGCCTATCAACTGGAATTGGGAATAGAAGAAATTCATCAGGAACCAGCATTTGCGGTTATGGCATCAGAAAGATATGCACTGGCCAATAGAATAGCTTCAGGAGCTCAAATACAAACAGACGTTAAAATAACTTTCTCGGATAGACTGGATAATGTTTTAACCCATCCATTTTTTGGTTACATCACTTCATCCATGGTCATTTTAGGACTTCTATTGTGGACATTCCTCATAGGGGATTTCATTTCAGGAATAATAACCGATGCATTGAGTTTTTTCCAACCAATTGATGTCAGCACATCAGGGACCTTGCCAGTTATACTTTGGAATGGGGCTTTTGGAGGTTTTGTAGCAGGAGTGACTCTTATTGTTCCTTTTGTAGTCCCATTTTACATTCTTTTGTCTTATATTGAGAATTCAGGCCTTTTAACCAGAGTAGCTTTTATGATGGACACTTTCATGCATAAAATCGGATTGCATGGTAAAGCCCTTATTCCACTGATATTAGGGTATGGATGTAGTGTTCCGGCCATTGACAGTACTAAAATTCTTGAAACTAGGAGAGAAAGACTATTAGCCGCTTTCGCCATAACATTCGCTCCTTGTGCAGCCAGAACTATAATAATTTTGAGCCTGGTGGCAATTTTCGTTAGCATATGGTGGGCTCTGGCATTATACGTGCTGGATCTGGTAATAATTTTTATTATGGGAAAATTGGCCCTCAAAGCAATGCCTGGAGAATCAACCAGTCTTATTATGGAAATGCACTCTTTGAGATTGCCTACCGCATCAATGGTATTTAAACAGACCTGGAACCGTACAAAATCTTTAATTTACCTGGTATTTCCTATTTTTATAATTGGAGGTGCCATAATACAGGTTTTATATGTATTGGGAGTTCTAAATTTCATAGGAAATCTTTTAACACCCCTGACAGTTGGTTGGCTGGGTTTACCCGCCTTTGCTGGTGTCCTGCTTTTACTGGGAATTGTAAGAAAAGAGTTTATTCTTTTAACCCTGGTTTCCTTTGTTGGAACCGACTTAAGCCTGGCTTTAACCTCACAACAGTTTATTGTGTTGGCCATAGTTGGAATGCTTTATATACCATGTCTTTCAACAATTGGGATATTATTAAGGGAATTTGGAGTAAAAGCGTCCAGTGTGATAACCACTGCTAACTTATTCACCGCATTCATTGTAGGTGGTATTTTTGCCCATTTACTTCCATTTATTCTCTAATAATTCTCTAAAATAAGCAATAAATCAGATAAAAGATTAATAAATCCGTAATTAAATTATTTTAATCAATTAGAACATAATATTGAATTAATAATAAATAAAAATAATAAATAAATAAATAATAGTTAGTGGCAATAAATTGTATTTAAAATATATTAAAATATTATTAATCAACAGGTTTTTTGGAAGTGAATTTATGAAAAAAATCCGAATTTATTCATGGAATGTAAATGGAATTCGAGCAGTGCATAAAAAAGGATTTTTAGAATGGTTTACAGAAGACAGGCCTGATATACTATGTATTCAGGAAACTAAAGCAAACCTGGATCAGCTTCCTAAAAAACTGGTTAATGTAGAAGGATATAAAAGTTATTTCAACTCTGCTGAGAGAAAAGGTTACAGTGGAGTAGGTCTTTATTCTTCTCTGGAACCAAAAAAAATTGATAATGGATTTGGAATAAAAAAATTTGATATGGAAGGTCGGGTGCAAATCGCTGACTATGACGATTTTGTTTTATTCAACATTTATTTCCCTAATGGAAAGATGTCAGACGATCGATTAAAATACAAGCTTGATTTTTACGATGCTTTCCTTGAACATGCAAACAATCTGCGCGATGAAGGGAGAAATATTGTAGTATGTGGGGATGTTAATACTGCCCATAATGAAATAGATCTGGCCAGACCCAAAGAAAATAGTAACATTTCAGGATTTTTGCCTGTGGAACGGGCATGGATGGATAAATTTTTGGAAAATGGTTATGTGGATACCTTCCGCATATTCAATCAGGAGCCTGAAAAATACACCTGGTGGAGTTATAGGACTAGAGCTCGAGAAAGAAATGTTGGATGGAGACTGGACTACTTCTTTGTAAATGAAGAGTTTAAAAATAATATAAAATCTTCTTATATTTTATCAGAAGTTATGGGATCTGATCATTGTCCTGTTGGGATTGAAATAGAAATATAAAATTAAGTTCTAATTGAAATCCTTATAATAATATTTTTTATTAGATTTAATAATTAATGAAAATATACAAAGAAAGAAATGAAGAAAGGAGAATTTATTATACTCAGGCCTTAATCTTCCTCATATTCCATAATTGTTCTTCTGAGTTCTCTTTCAGTCTCAGCAAGAATTTCAATCCTTTCAAATACCACTTCATTCTCTCTCAAGTACTCCGCCAGTTGAGTGGGAGTAACACTATCCTCTAAATCAGCTATTATGCCATCTGATTCACAGGATATGGCATCTGCACCAAATAAAGAAACCACATTGTAGGCCTCTTCCTTTTGAGCAGTTTTTATTCTAAAAGTCCTTATCTTATTTTGTACCTGGGCAATATCAATATTCATTCTTTGCAATGCAATCAAAACGTGTTTTGCCAGGGCATCTTCAATAATTTCGATGTCAATAACTTCTTTTCCAGATATGATACGCGCAGCCTGACAAATCTGAGCTAAATCACGCGCATGAGCATAACTGGGTTCTAAACCTTCTCCTCCCTTAACCACAGGAGTGTAAACCTTTTTAAATCTATCAATGATAGTTTCGTCGTAATTTTCATTTAATAAGTCAAGATTTCTTTTAAAAACTGTGGCCACATTATCCACTGGAGGATGGGTCATGAAAATATGAAGGGGTGCACGTCTCAAGTGAGCTTCATCCATTATACTTACATCCAGGTTGGTGGAAAAAGCCGGAATAAAATGGCTGTGAACTATTACTGGAACTCCCCGGACGTATATAACATCCCTTTTATTTTCCATAGGCACAATAAGACGGTTTAGAATGAGTTCATGGTCATCACGTTGTCTTCCTAAATCGTCCACCAATAAAATCCCACCGTTGGCCTTTATCATGGGAGAGGTCTCATAAATACCTTTATTAGGATTGTAAACAGTTTCTAATTTATTTAAACTCAATTCTGCACCAGTGAAAACAAATGGAGCATGTATTTTGACCCATCTAGGATCTTCTGGTTGTTCAGCACAGTTTCTATGAAAATCAGGATCATAAAGCTGGATTACTTTTCCTCCAAATTCAATATATTTGGGAATTATTAAAGGGGGTAAAAGATCCGATGTCTTACTAATAATAAAAGTTTTTCCTGCACCTGGCGAACCATATACGAAGATGCCCTTTCCAATTGTACAAGATTCAATTAAGCACTCTTTTGCTTTTCTAAGACCTACAACATCACTAAAAGTTTTATCAGCCACTTCTTTTGGTACTTCAACAGGGTGCCGGTCATTTAACTGCTTTTCCATCATTTCCCAGTAGTTTTCATAGGATACTGGTGCTATACCTATGTATGGATTTTCTTCAACGATCCGGCTTACCTTTTCCTTTCCTTTTTTGGTAATGGTGTAATCAATACTGGAAAATAGGAAACTTCCACCTACCTGGGCACAGAAGCCATCTTCTTCTATTTTACGTAGGGTTTGTTCCAGAATATCCCAGTGTATTCCAGTCATTTCGTTTAAACGACTGGTTTTTACCGTCCCATAAGCAGAAATAATCCTTAAAATAAGATCTCTTACAAAGACATCAGATAAACGAAGATCTTCCAAAGTTTTTGGTTGTTTCAATTCTTCAAATATTTCCTGCATTTGCTCATCGTGATAATAATTCATTTAAAAACCCCGTGTATTGAAAAAATTATTAATATTATAATAATAATTTGGTAATCCTATTAATAAATGCTTATATAAAAAACTGAAATCTAAAAATACTTGAAATATTCTCAGCTGGATTGTTTATTAATAGATTGTTAATAATTCATATTTATTGCATCAAATAAAAAGAGGTATTGATCATAAAAAAAATCAAAATGACGTAATTTATTATTAAAAATGCAATTAAAACAAATAAAATAAATTGAATTGAATTGAATTGAATTGAATTGAATGCTGAATAAAAAGAAAAATAATTATTATTTAATTTAAATAATTACAAAATATTCTCTAAATCTCTTATATTTGAAATAACCTGAACATCAAGGTTTTCTTTTTCAATATAGCTCTCTTCTTCAGGTGTAAGTTTTGAATTGACCAGAATAGCAGACATTCCAGCATTAACTGCACCCATAATATCTTCGCTGAATTTGTTGCCTATCATAACTGATTTTTCGGCCTTGCAACCCATACGATTGAGAGCTTCCTCAAAAATTCGCCCGTGTGGTTTTTCAAATCCAACTTCGTCAGACGTAACCACTTCATCAAAGAAAGGATATATGCCCAGTCGGATTAATTTTTCCCATTGTTTTATGGTTATTCCATTAGAAATGACTCCTAAACGATATCCTTTAGCTTTAATATTTATTAAGGTAGAAGTTGTTTCTGGAAAAGGCCTTAAAAGCGCGAACTTTACATTATGATAATTAATCATCCCTAGTGCAATTAAAAGAGGTTTTTCTTCACCAAAAACAGTTTTAGTTAGTACATTAAAATGTTTATCATAATTAGAGCCTTTTTGGGCAATAATTTCTCTTAAAAGATCATAAGCTTCAGAAGAAGACAGGGGTAAACCTGCATCAATCATCATATTTAATGCCGCTTTCCGGGCAAGTTTGGCAAAACCTGAAGTGTCATACAAAGTATCATCGATATCAAAAAAGACTGCTTTTAGCATTATCCCACCTAATTTAATATAGGGCCATCATATCTTAATAAGCTTGTTGATTATGAGTTAACAAATAGTATCTAATTGGTAAATAAGAAATATATTTAAATCTTTTTCGGAGTTATTATCTATTTTAGAGCATTTATATCAACCAAATTACGAAAAGGCTAAAAAAAAAAAAAACTAAAAAACAAATGATTCATTAAATAAAAAAATATCTCATATTAACTGAATAAATTAAAAATTAGTAAAGAAAAATAATAAAAAACTAATTAGAAAAAAGCATCTAAACTGCTCTGTCTTTCTTTTTGAGCCAGTTCAGCCAGTTCATCAGAAGAGTAACCCAGTGAATCCATAATTCTGGAAACCGCGGGTAAAACCTGATTTTTAAGATAGTACTCGGGATCGTATTCCAGATCATCAGTGTCCTCAATAGGTATTGCCCTTTTGCTTATTGGTTCTTTGCCTTTAACAACAACATAACGAATAATAGATCCTCGCTCTATTTTCCGTCCTTTAGCAATTGATTTTTGGGCGGCCATCACATGAGGCCCGATCTGTTTGTAATCACTGAGATTTTTGGAGATTTGAGTGTGTATGACCATATCATTCATGGCCACTTCACCAGAGGTTATATCTTTAATAACCTTTTTTACAATTTCTCTGGCTTTTTCAGGAGAACCGTCCTTTAAAATAGCCATGAGAATATTTTGTTGGGTGTCTTTAGCAATAGGAGCCCAATCTCGTCTGACAAGTTCCAGGCCCTTTGCTATAATTTTTTCATCTTCAATAAGAGCATATCTCTTTTTAGTGACAAAAAAACCCCGTTTATAGAAGCCTTCATATTCCAGTTCCATACCTTCTGGCAGTTCCTGGTTAATGAATTCTAAAAATTTATCCTTCTGGGATTGAATTTCTGCTTCCAGTTCATTCTGCAATGAGGACACCATTAATTATACCGTCTTGACCAGGTCGAGAAGTAACTCGAACATTACCTAAACTGGTTTCTACTACGGCACCTTTGGTTATGATGTTCCTTCTTACAAAGTTGGGATTGGCCAAGTTTTCAATAACATTTAAAATTTCAGCTGTTTCAGTTTTGTTATTTGAAGGGTTCATCACATTTATTTTAGAATCAGTGGCTAACCTTATTTTTTCATTTCCACCTTGAGTTCTAATTCTTCTAATTTTCCTTTCACCTATTTTGGTTTCAGCAGCTTCTCTACCGAGTTCGCATTTTTTCTTTCCCCGGTTCATTTTTGCTCGTCCACCACTAGGTTTTTTCATTGATTTTCCTTGCCAAATTGCCATTATTTCACCTTGTTAACGTTATTTTTGTAATTAATATCATCCTGGAAGATTGTTGATTTATCGTTTCTGGATAATATTATGGATTCTTCCTTTAAAGATCAACTAAAGACCATTAAACTAAGATTCCAAAATCAGCATAAACTGAAATTTAAAACACGATGGTATCTATTGATAATTTTTATTAAAATCTATTTTAATAATATTTATAATAAATACTCAATATCATATCTTATTATTTATTTTGTATTTAATTAAGTTATCCATCAAGCTTTAAAAATATTTTGATTTGCCTGGCTTCATTTAATAAACCTGAAAGAAAATAATGTGTTTCATTTCATTATTTTTATAAATAATCCACAAATCAGGATTTTTTTGTTTATTTAACTGCCAAGATACAATAAAATGGATTTTTATTGTAATTTATTATAATTTACCTATACTCCTATTTAAAGGTTTAAACAATTTAATTATAATTTTTTAATTGACTTTGTAACATTTAAATATTCCAAATCTCAATCATCAAATATTGATATAATATTTATAATCTGGAATATATTTATCTGAAATAATTATTTATCTAGAATAATATTTAGAAATTGGATATTCACATTAATCCATAAATTAGAATTAAAGTATAATGAGATTCTAAATTAAAAAATAAATATCAAAATAAAATAAGGATAATTTAAAAGAATTTAGAACTTATTTTAGTAACAATAAAACATTCAAGGGTGAATTCTATGAAAATTGGTATGTCCCACGGTGCTGGCGGAGAAGTAATGCAGAGTTTAATCTCAGATATCATATTAAACAATATAACTAACAAGCGGGTTGATGGAGGAGTAGGTCTGGATGATCTGGATGATGGAGCCTCAATTCCTCTCGGCGACTATGAAATAGTTATAAGTACTGACGGGCACACTGTTGACCCCTTGTTCTTCCCCGGCGGAGACATTGGGAGAATATCAATTGCAGGAACGGTCAACGACGTAGCGGTAATGGGGGCCAAACCTCTAGCCATAGCCAATGCCATGATTATCCGGGAGGGATTCCCTGGAGAGGATCTGGAAACCATTATAAAGTCCATGGATGAAGTTTGCCTGGAAACTGGAGTTTCTATTATCACCGGAGACACCAAAGTTATGGAACAGGGCAAACTGGACCAGATGGTCATTGCCACCACTGGAATTGGAATTGCTAAAAGAGGAGAAGTCAAAAGAGACTCCGGCCTGGAAGTTGGTGACAAAATAATACTCAGTGGAAGTGTGGGTGACCATGGAATGGCCTTAATGGCTTACCGAGAAGGTTTTGGATTTGAAACCGACCTGAAATCCGACGTAGCACCGGTTTGGGAGATGGTGGAAACCGCTCTGGCCATTGGTGGGGTAACTGCCTTAAAAGATCCTACCAGAGGAGGCCTGGCCAATGCCGTTAATGAACTGGCCAGTAAATCTGGTGTGGGTTTAATGCTGGAAGAAGACCAGATCCCACTAAAAGAACAGGTGAAAGCAGTTTCTGAGATGTTAGGCATAGATCCCTTTGAAGTGGCTAACGAGGGAAAGGTGGTCATGGGTGTAAAACCCGAAAATGCTGAGGAAATCCTAAAGGCCATAAGAAAGACCAAGTATGGATCAGAAGCTCAGATCATTGGAGAAGTTACTGAAGGTAATCATGTGCTGATGGAAACTTCTTTAGGTGGAAAAAGAATTTTAGAGGCCCCTATAGCAGATCCGGTTCCACGGGTTTGCTAAAACCTTCTTTTTTTTATTTTTATAATTTAAGAAGATCTTATAGAAATCTTAATAAAATTTAATTAATTTAATAACATAGTATTATTAAAATAGCAATTAAGAATAGTTTTAAAAAGAAAGGGGTTTAAATGGAAGCATTAACTAAAAAACGATTTTGGGCATTTATTATCGATTTCATATTTATTACAGCTTTAATATGGATTTTAAGTATTATTATTTACCCATTAGCAATTGTTACAGGGATATTTTCCATATTTAATTACTGGCTGCTGTTACTGGCCATATTAATTATTGTATATTTCACTTATTTAGAAGGCTCAAAAGGAAAAACCATAGGCAAAAGTCTCGTGAATATTAAAGTAAAATCCATTGATGGAGATTTAAGTTATAAAAAGACTTTTATCCGGAATTTATCCAAAATATTATGGTTCCCTGTTTTAATTGACCTTTTAGCAGCTTACTTTATGAAAAGTAGTTCTTTAAGACTTCTGGACAAGTACGCTGGAACCTATGTCGTTTCAGAGGATTAAAATATCCTGCAATTTTTTCCTAAATAAAGTAAGATAAAGATAAATAAAAAAAAGATAATTCCAATTTCATATTTTCTTTTTTTATTCAAATTTTTTTTATTTTTGTTAAAAACAATATAATATATTAATCCATTTTTAATTTTAGAATTCTAAATAATCTTTTTTTAAATTTTAAAACCTCTCTAAGCAAAATAATTGATATAAAATTTATATATTCTAAAATCAAAAATAGTATTAACTATGGGGAGGAAAAATTATGAAAGATAAAGCAACTGAAATGAAGAGCCAGGTCGGAGAAACAATTGCCACTTTAGTAACTACTGCTTTTGGATTAATTGCTGCATTAGCATGGAACGAAGCCATAAAAGCCATTATATTACAATTTATTGGTACAGGAAATGGAATTACTGGGCTTTTAATTTATGCCATTGTGATTACTATAATTGCCGTTATTGCCACCATCTTGATTGCACGAATTATAGCTAAACCAGCTGTCCAGGAAGTTAGAATAGTGGAATAATTGAATAAAGATTAGGATTGTTTCTAATCCTTTTCAAACTTTTTTTTATTACTTTTTATGGTATATATTAAAATTTAAGTAAATGAATTTTAAAAAAATAATAAAAAATAAATGTTATTTTAATTATCAGGTCCAGTTATATGGATTAAATTCAGAAGGTGGAATATACATCACTTCAGCATATCCTTTTTGCAATAAACGGGCATTTAAGTTTGTTTTACCAACATAAACAATGGCCAATGTTCTTCCATATTTATCATAATTTTTGGCATCATCTAAATCCAGATAAACGGTTTTTCCCAGACAATATGACTTTACAAAGTCTTTGGCCTCTTGATACCCTGGTTGACCTCTTTCAGGAGTATTAACTCCCACAAAACGAATTCTTCCAACTCCTTCTACATCTATAGTGTCTCCATCCACCACATAGCCACAGTATCCTTTTTTCTCGTAGTGAGGTGGTTTATCACTACTATTTAAGTTTTTAGAACCATTATTTAAATCATTAAGACTGTTAGAAGAAGAATTGTAATTAGAATTATCATTGGTGCCATAATTATCAGAATTAGAAGAATCACCGCTGGTACAACCTGCAGAAAAAACAGAAATTAGTATTAACACCAATATTATCAATTTATTAAAATTTTTTTTGTTAAACATATTATCTACTAATATACTATCAAGAAAGAAATATAATTATCTAATAATATTTGTCTAATACTCTTGTAAATAATATTTGCAACAGATATAAAAAATAAATTTTTAAACCCTATATTAAATTAATTTAGGATATATTTAGGCTGAAATTAACAAATATGGTGTTTCAATGGATTTTAAACTATCTCAACAAAAAGATAATCTTAGAAATGAAATCTGGAATTCCCTAAAAGAAAAGGGCCTCTCTAAAAGACCAGAGGGAGACAAAGGAAAAATACCAGATTTTAAAGGATCTAAAGCTGCAGCCCAGAGGTTGAGTAGAACCATTGAATGGTCCCAGGCCAATTTAATATTTTGCAGCCCAGATACTGCTCAAAGACCTGTGCGAGAGCTTGCTTTGGACCATGAAAAGGATCTGATTATGGCTACCCCCAAAATAAAACAAGGTTACATCCTATTAAAAGGAAAAAGTTTAAAAGAAAAATCTAAAACAGCTTCTACCATTAAAGGTGCCTTTAAATATGGGAAAACAGTGGATAAGTTACCAGCAGTTGATTTAGTAGTAGAAGGTTCTGTTGCAGTTGATAAAAATGGAAACCGGCTGGGAAAAGGGGGAGGATATGCAGATATTGAGATTAGCGAATTATTTAAGCAAAAATCAATAGAAATCAGTACCCCTATTGTTACCACTATCCATCCCCTGCAAATAGTGACCAAAGTCCCCGTGGAATCCTATGATCAAAAAATTAACATGATAGTAACCCCTAATGAAGTAATTAGGCTGCTTCAGGATCCAGAACTGGCCATAGTTTATTAAGATAATGAATCTAAACTAAAATAAAAATTTACTAATTAAATTTACTAAAAAAATATTAAATAAAAATTGATAAATTAATTCAATAAATTAAATTTGAAGAATTGATGGAATTGATGAAAATATTAATTATGGAGATAATAAATGTCTTTAAAATCAATTGACTGGAAAGAAATAGCCATAGCCATAATTTTTGCGATTTTGATTACTTTTTTCCTTAAATGGACCAATACTATACCTTAAAAAGAATATTTATTTCTAATCCATTTTAATTTCAATTAAATAAATTAATTAAATGACAATTACACTATTAAATAAGCATTAACTATTAATTATATCAAAGAATTATAGAGGAAATATATGTGGGATAAAAACTCAAAGCCGCACCCCCAAATCAAAGGGGCCAAAATAATTGAAGGAAAGGTTAATTTTCCAATAAGCTGGTTGAATCAGCAAGGTTACTGTGAATATAGTATATTTTTAGAATACGTGGAAGGGATAAGCACCGCTGATACACCTGAAATGAAAAAAGGCCAGGATATTCACCAGCAATTAGAGGAAAAGTTCAAAGAAGAAGCCGTTCCCACAACATTTAATGAAATGATGGAACTCTCCCAAAAAGAGGAAATACTTTCCCGGGAGTTGTGGGTAGTTTCACCAGAACATGGTATTAGAGGTTTTATAGATGAAATATGGCTTACCCCTGATGAATTTATTATAATTGATGATAAACCAGGAACAATAGCATATCATTCAACCATAAATCAGGTTTTTGGATATTGTCTGGCATTTAAAGATACCCTGGAAAAAGATGACGCTTTTGAAAATGATGGACGTAAAATAAGGGCTGCTTTAAGAGAAAGAGGTACAGATAATATATTCTGGAGCGTTGAATTTGACAAGAAGGCAGAAAATCAAATTAGATCCCTGGTTAATCGCATGCAAGAATTATTCAATGGTTCTAAATCATTTTTACCCACTAATAATCCTAGAAAATGCGCTAAATGTCGTTTTAGAAGTTATTGTGAGTTTAAATAAAATATGAGGATTATATAAATCTGACAATTATAGATTAAGTATAATATAACTATAAATAGTCCCAATGATAATGTGATATAATACCATTACTGGAGCTTATTTTGAAAAAATAAATTTAAAGAAGAATTAAAAATTTAATATCAATTAATTAGTTTTTCCTATTAATTTCACCTAGAAATGTGAAAATTGACTCTTAAAAATTGAATTAATAGGATACTTTAAATGTACCCTCTTACTAATAGTATAATAACGACTGGTTTTTGATTATTTTGCTAATTTTGTTTTTATTTTAAAATAGCCTTAAATAATTAATTATCATATTTTGTAGAATTTTAAGAATTAAGGAAGATAATATGGATCAATTACTATTCAACGATTTAGATATATCAAAAGAGATTAAAAAAGCTATTGTAGACATGGGATTTGAAGAAGCAACCCCTATTCAGTCACTTACAATACCTATAGCATTAACCGGAAAAGATATTATTGGACAGGCCCAAACTGGTACTGGAAAAACCGCAGCATTTGGTATTCCGGTTCTAGAAAAAGTTTACACACCTGATAAATCAGTACAGGCCATTGTACTATGTCCCACCAGGGAATTATGTATTCAAGTAGCTGAAGAAGTTGGAAGGATTTCAGCACATATGGAAAGAGTTAAAGTACTGCCAATTTATGGTGGACAGCCTATTGGAAGGCAAATTAGAGCATTAAATAAAGGAGTGCATGTGGTTATTGGAACTCCTGGAAGAGTAATAGACCACATCCAGAGAGGAACTCTCAAATTAGAGGGTGTAGAAATGGTTGTTCTGGATGAAGCAGATGAAATGCTTGATATGGGATTCCGGGACGATATTGAAGAGATTCTAAGATATGTTCCTAAGAAAAGGCAAACACTTCTATTCTCTGCTACCATGTCCAAGGACATTTTAAGACTTACTAAAAAATATCAGAAAAATCCAAAATTAATTAAAGTTGCTCATCACCAGCTTACCGCTCCAGAAATTGAGCAGGTCTATTTTGAAGCAAAAGAAAAAATGAAGACAGAAGTGCTGTCCCGTGTAATGGATATTCACGATATTAAGTTGGCATTAGTATTCTGTAACACCAAGCGTCGAGTAGACCGATTGGTTAAAGACTTAAAAACCAGGGGATACTTTGTAGATGGTATTCACGGTGATATGAGACAGGGCCAAAGGGACAAGGTTATGAATAAATACCGTAATGGTAAAATAGACATCCTTGTAGCCACTGATGTAGCCGCCAGAGGAATAGATGTGCCTAATGTAGAAGCAGTATTCAATTACGACGTTCCTAACGACAATGAATACTATGTTCACAGAATTGGTAGAACTGGTCGAGCTGGTAAAAAAGGACAGTCTTTCACCTTTGTGGCCGGTAAAGAGATCTACAAATTAAGAGATATCCAGAGATTTACCAAAACCAAAATCGAACAGCGGCAAATTCCTTCTTTAAAAGATGTGGACAAACTTAAAACAGATATGATTCTGGAAAAAGTTAAAACCACTATAGAAAATGACGATCTAAGTAAATGTGTTCACAATGTAGAGCGTTTAATAGAAGTTGGTTACAACTCTGTAGACATATCCGCTGCTTTATTGAAGATTGCGAACGATAAAAATACTAATTAGAAAATTTCTGATCTAAATATTATTTACCTAAATATTTAGATCTAGAAATAAATTCTTTTTCAGAAATTTTTCTTTTAACAAAATTTTTTCTCAGCTCTGTGCGATCTGAAATTGTCTGTATTTTTGTTTTATATATAACAATATCATATTGCATTTCATTTTCAATACATTCAATATGGTTCCAACACTGCATATCCATAAAATGAGTATTTAAATGCCCTTTTACTTCTTCTTCTTCCGATAATTTCTCTTTATCAATTTGCAAAAGAAGAATAGATGCTGGAACGTTTTCATTAACTTCTTTTATCAACTTTTGATCAAAATCAATATTTTGATATGAAGCATATAGAATAATGACTAAAAACAATAAGATTATACAAAAAATACATATTATATTGTTTTTATTCATTAATTAAAACCACCAATATACTATAATGAAATTACAGGATAATATTTTTTATATAAAATATATTTCAATATATTGTATTTTTTATTTTCAATAGCTTTAATATTAATTATCCAAAATTATCAAATATCAAAAAAGTCAAAATTAATAATATGAATATTTATGGTAGTTTATTAACTCTACCTATGAAAGGCAAAGCCATGGTAATAACAGACATACATGGCAATATAGATGATTTAAATAATTATTTAGAAATTTGGAATGATATAAATAGTGAAAATAATCATTTAATTTTTACTGGTGATTTTATTCATGGAATTGGTGCAGAAAAAGATGAATCATTGGACGTTTTAGAAACCCTTATGAAACTCGAAAATTCTTCTAATGTTCATTTATTATTAGGAAACCACGAATGGGCACTAATTTCCAAAAAAATTCTTTTTAAAGGAACTGAAAATTTAAGTGAAAGTTTTCAAATTTTGCTGGAAGAAAGATATGGAAATAGATGGGAAGAAAAATTAGAAGAATATATATTATTTTTTAAAAAACTCCCATTAGCTGTTAAAACTATGAATAAAATTTTTATATCTCATGCTGGGCCTCCAAAGGATGTAAAAGATCTTGATGAAATTATAAATATTAAAATGGACGGATATGTAAATAATCCTAATTTGATCGAATTATTGTGGAATAGAGAAAAAAATTATAGTAATAAAGATTTATCTAATTTTTTAAAAGCTGTTGGATGTAAAGCTATGATTGTTGGCCACACCCCAGTGAAAGGACTAAAATTAATAGATAAAAAATTGTTAATAGTTTCATCAAGTTTTAGTAAAGGCAAAAAAACTTATATGGAATTGGATTTAGAAAAAGAAATAAAAAATGGAAAAGATTTACTTAAAATGGCTAAATATATGGATTAATCATAAAATATATGTTCAGATCTCTAGATTATTTTAAATATTATCCCCTTTTTTATTTTTTGAATAAAATTGTCTCATCTACGGTAGAAGGAGTGTAATGCTCCTCCAAATCTTTAATTAACTCCTCCATTGAAGAATAACGGTCATCTTTATTTTTGTTAAGGCATCTCATTATAATATATTCAATTTCATATGCTTCAGGGGTGATTTTAGAAGGTAAAACAGGATCATTGGTTAGAATAGAACTATAAACTTCTGAAATTTCGCCTTTAAAAGGTAAATTACCTGTAACCAATTCATAAAAAACCATTCCTAATTGATAAATATCTGTCCTCTCATCTGCCCTTCCAAATTCTCTTGATATTTGTTCCGGAGCTGCATATTGAGGAGTGGCACCAGAAAGGGTTATAGAATCTTGTGTTTTTAATTTACTTAATCCCCAATCAGAAATTTTGTAAACATTATTCAAAATCATTATATTAGAAACTTTAATATCACCGTGTATAATTTTTTTGTGATGAGCGTAATTTAGACCTTGGGCAGTCTCATAAATTACTCTAATGGATTCATTTAAAGGTTTAAGATCATGTTTTAATGCTCCTTCACAATATTCCATTTCAATATATGGAATAGGTAGAATCTTAAAATCAAATAGTTTTACTATATTAGGATGATCCAAATTAATCCAGTTTGAAACTTCAGTTATGAAAATTTTCTCAGATTTTTTATCAAAATTTTTTGGAATCTTAATAGCAACTTCTTTACCATCATTTCTTTTAGCTTTAAATACTCTTCCAAAACCTCCTTCTCCAATAAAAGCAGATTCAGTATATAAAGCCTTTAATTCTAGGGGTAAAGACTTACTTGATAATTTAGAGAGCCGATTAAATTCTTTTCCTTCGATAATTAAATCCATTCCATAATTTCTTTTAGTGCCTAAATTAATGAATGAAGAAATTAATAAAATCAAGGCACCTAATGTAAATAACGATATCATTTCAAAAGGAAAAATATCACCAATAAAAATGGTTATTCCTACAAAAATTAAGATTAAAGCAATTATAATGTAAGAATATTTAGCTTCGATTCTTTGACGATGAAAGATGCTATAAATATTCAATCCACTGAAAAATAAGAAAATAATACCAGTTACAAGCAGAATATATGCAAAATAAGGGTCATAGTAATCTGGATTAGTTTTATCCAATAGTCTCAAATTTATGGGGATAAATAAAAGTGCTCCTAAAATAAGGAAAATCGAATTAATAGCAAGTAAAATATTATACTTCCAATTTTTGATTATTTTAATCTCTTTCATGGATTTTGAAGATTTTGAATCTTTTCGAATTAAGTAAATCATTCCAATTATAACAAATAATGCAAACAATATAATTTCTAAGAATTTATACTCCATATCAGCTAAATTAAATGAAAATAATCCTGCACTTTTGTAGTTTGATTGAATAGGATTATTAGACAACCAGTTGACTGAGTTTATACCTAACTTCCAACCATTACTACGATATATAAAAGAATTAGAAAATGTAGTTACTGAAGCAAAAAATACTATCTTTCCTTTACCGTATTCTTGTGCAGAAAAAACTGGAAATGGTCCTGAGGTCTCATTAGAATCTTTTTTCTGATTGCCCACAGAATAACCTTCAGGTACTAAAAATAATGAATCTCCCCAAGAATCATTATCAGAATAAGCCAAAACATTTGAAGATCCTGTATTTTTTAAATACGGACCTTGCATGAAATAAAATTGATCGATGTTAGAAGATAAATTTTGAGAACTAATATTACTAATCTTTAAATAATTTACATATCCTAAATTATTATTAGGATCAGCTAATAAAGTATTATAAGAAAATTCAACACCAAAACTTCTAGCTATTTTATTAAATCCATAATCATCTGTTCCATCTTCTAAACCCCAACCATCTCCTAATAAAAACAGTCCTCCGCCTTCATTTACATATTTTTTTATAGAATTAATCTCATCATCATTATAATCACGGGCAGGGGCCATCAAAATTAAAACACGGTAATTTTTTATCTTATCAAAGGTTAATGGGGGTTGATTTAATTTTGAAACTTCAAACCCATTATTTTGAAGTAAATTTGCGAAACTTGATGCTCCATAAGGACCTACATTATAAATTGTATAATATTTTCCATAGGGCCCAGTTTCATCGAAAATAACTTTATTGTTATCCGCGGCAAATACTGTGGGAAATAATGTCAAAAATAGGAATAGTACAAACAAAAAAGACAAAATTTTAAAGGATATGTTTTTTAAAATATACATTAATACACCTAAATTTCTTTTTCTAAATATCTCATTTCAACAGTTTTGGCAACAACTATTTCATCGTTATTTTTTAATTTAATTTTTCCCTTTCCTTTAATCTGAGATCCGTTTAATAAAGTACCGTTTTTTGTGTTTAAATCAATTATATAAAAACCGTCGTCATTTTTGACAAGTTTAAAGTGATCTTTACCTATATATCTTAAATCATTAAATGAAACTATTTCCAAAAAATCTTCTCTTCCAAATATTTTAGAATAATCCTCTTTCAATGAAATTTTATGATTTTTAAGGATTAGTTGAGAATGATATTTTTCTTTGGTATTAAGAGGATATATTGTAGTTTGATCAATCGTTGATTTTTTAGAGAAATTTTCTAAAATAAAATAACCAATTAAACATAAAAATAAAATCAATAAAACACCTAATATTAAATTAGTGCCCGATAATATTTCATTCAATATAAATAAAACTAACAGTATTAAAAAAATTAAAAGTATTAAAAAAATTTTTCTTACAAGCATTTTTTCACAATAAAACATGAAAATTAAATTTCATTATTTTTTTAAAGAATGCTCTCAAAAATTGATTTATAATTTAAAAAATCTACCTAGGCCATGGCCTAGGTCTAGGTAGAACTCCTGGAGTTTCCATTTCTTTTTTAGCTTGTTCATCAGCATTTTTCATCTGTTCTTTTTGCAGTTCAAATATTTCTTTCATTGCTTCTTTATATCCGTCTGCAAAACCTTGCTTATAGCCTTCTTTAAATTCTTCTGACAAAAATATTCCCCCCATATAAAACAATCGCTTAAGATTGTTAAATTTTGTTATTAAATATATGTAATATCTCATATAAAAAACTATTTCATTATCAAAAAATAAAAATTATTACTAAATAATGAAAATTCTGGACAATAATATAAAGGGGGAGTATTATTTTGTGTAAAAAAACCGTCTTATGGGATGAAAACCCTAAAAATAGTTTTATATACCGTTCAAAAAGGCTTTTAGACCCAAAACTATATGAAAAATTCTTTTATACCAGTAAATTGATAGAAAAAGGATTTAGCGATGAAGAACTGAAAAAAGATATAAATTCATTTGATAGTCAAGAAATTAATACAAATTTCCATGATTCAGTGATTAAACAGTATGCGAAATTGGAAAAATTTAAAAATAGTATTAATAAAGAAAAATTTGAGGAATTAAGAAGTATTTCTGCTTGCAAAAAATTAAATGCCACAGGTACAAAAAATTCACTGACATTGATGGTTGAGTTTAATGATAGAAAAGCTCAAAATGATGTTAATAAATTTAAAGAACTTTTATTCAGTAAAAGTAATCCTTCAAGCCTGCGAAACTATTTTCTAGAAGCTTCATGGAATCAATTAGATATAAAAGGGGATATAAAAGACTGGATGACCATGTCTAATGACTATAATTACTATGTTGATGCAGAAAATCAAAACAAAAATAGTAAAGATTGGAAAATGCCAAAAGCTCAAAAACTTGTAAATGAGGCTTTAAATATCGCGGCAGAAAAATACGGTTCTCATTTAAGAGATTTCGCACCCCAAGGAAAAATAGAGATGTTAATAGTGATTTATGCAGGTTTGGGATCTGATAGGACCGGAGATTTTGCTAGTGATATTTATCCCCATTATAGTCAATTATCAGAGCCAATAGAATTAGATAATGGGATTACCGTCGATGATTATATTTTATTTCATGAATTACCCATTAATGATCTTGGAGGGTTCTGTCACGAGGTAGCACATTGTTTAGGATTACCAGACCTTTATTATGATACTTCAATGGTAGTTGGCCAATGGTGTTTGATGGGAGCAGGAAGTTTTAGTAATGAAGGTAGAACACCAGCACATATTGGAGCCTGGGGAAAAGTAAGATTAGGTTGGGTTGATCCCGTTAAAATTAAGGATGAACCAAAAAAAGTTGAAATTCCTGAAGTAATCAGTAGCGATAAAATAATATTCAAAATAGAGGTACCCAAAAATAATGGTGAAGAGTATTTCCTGGTTGAAAATCGCCAGAAAATAGGTTTTGACAAGTTTTTACCCGCTGATGGTTTACTTATCTGGCACATTAATGAAAATAGATGTATTAATAACTTCCCCAATTTTGATCCTGAAAATTATTATGTGACCATTGTAGAAGCAGATGGAAAAAAAGAACTGGAATTACAAATAGCAACTTTAGATGAAGCCAGAAAACTCCATATTACCAAAATGGATTTAATGGGTGATGGCGGAGATGTTTTCCCGGGTGGAGAAGAAATAAGATCATTTGATTTAAATTCTATAATTAATAATAAGGAAAATGATGAAATTGGAATTTATATTGGGTCAATTAGCGATTCTGCCTATATGATGACTGCAGAAATAGGATATATAGACAATATTACTAAAAAAACAACTTTTAATGAAGAAAATGATGATTTCAATGAAGGATACCGAGATGGTTATGCAAATGGATTTCATATAGGAATTAATAATTCTCCGTATAAAAAATAATTGAAAAAATTTTATTATAAATTAAAATAAATAATTTCAGCTCAAATCATGATATTAACGCATATATTTCCGGGCAAAAGTCACAATAAAGGTAGGCCAGGTAAATGCACCAATGAAGGCCTCAATAATGATAAATATTCCTAAAAGTCCAGATTTGGCATTTATAACACCATAAGCTGGAATAATAAGGGTCAGGAAACTAAACCTCATATTTTCAAAAAGGTCGTTCATAGACGAATTGCCCTTAATAAACCAGTAAATAAGGCCAAATAATATTAAAACTCCTAAAAATGTAAATAAAAGCCGGGATGGATGTACGCCATATCCAAATGGATATTGGACAATGAGTTCCGGGTATCTAATGTAAAATGGTTTTTGTTTCCTTTTTGCCTCCATTTCATGATAATAATGGTAATCAGCACGGTCACGGTCACCCAAACGTTCCCAAATGATTTTTGCACTTCTATATGCTCTTTCTTTTCCCCTAATATTTTTAAAAATAGTATTTTTAAAACTTAACCCGCCTTTAATGTCAGTAAGATCAAACCAGGTATTTCCACCAATATTCGCCTCATCAAACCAGGCATATCCTCCAATTTTAGCCCCATAAAATGAAACATTATCGGCTATGAAAGATTTCTTAAATGACAAACTGCTCCCAATAGCTGCGTGATTAAAAGAAGCCTCACCATTTGTTTTAAATTCTTCAAACCAGGCATATTTGCCAATGGATGATTTATCAAAATTAATATTTCCCTTAATTTCGCCTTTAAAAAATGAAGCAGTTCCAGTTATGTTTGATTGTTCAAAAAAGCAGTTCCCCTCAATTTTAACACCGTCAAACCAGATATCTCCCTCTATTTCAGATTTTTTACAATTAAAATTGTTTTTTATGTGGGAATTAGCAAAAATAAGGTCATTTTGAATTTTTAAACCGTTAAAATTGGCATTATATAATATAACTCCCTTAAAATTAAAATCAAAACGAGATTTTTTATGTTCAACTTCTTTTTCCTTTAAGATATTAATTCGGTCAAATTCAGGGTCATTCTCATTGGGAGGGAAATCTAAATGAAGGATACAATAGTCATTTTCTTCAAAATTTTCTTCATTACATCCCTTGTATTTACATTTCATTGTATCTCCGAGCCCCAAAATATCATGAACCTTAATTTTTTAAAAAAATTAATTATCCAAGGAGCAGATGTATAAATTATAGCTCTTCTAACTCAAAATAACGTATATTAAGGACTTTGGCTACTAAAATTTCATCACTGTTTGACAGTTTTATTTTCCCGGTGCTGGTAATATCTTCTCCATTAACCACGGTCCCATTAATGGTGTCCATATCCTCAATATAAAATCCATCATCTAAACGAGTTAATTTAAAGTGCTGTTTTCCAATATAAAGCAAATCATCCACTACCAGGAGGCCTATAAAATCCTCACGGCCAAAAATACGTTGATATTCATTAATAATAAATTCTTTATCACCAGACAAAACCAGTTTAGCCAAAAGTCTACGAGGTTTCAAGGCCATGGTGGTTTTAGAAAAATTCGATTTACCCGAACTTCTTTTATATAAATATTCAACAACTATTGCAGCAACAATGGCCAGAATAAGGGCTAGAATAAGATCAATCCAATTATTTTTAATCCAAAAGAGAAATTCACTGCTAATTATACTTAAAACAATAAGAATCAATATAATAATGCCTGAAATAATTAAAACAAAGGTATTGGTTTGTGACATTCTATAATACCACCACATCCAGAATTATAATATAGAGATTGCTATGAATACTAAAATGCATTAGATAATTAATTATAATGTCCAAAATTTACTAATGCTACCCAATATATCTAAATACTCTTTTATCATTCAATATTATTAATTTTTTGTATTTTAGAATAAGAACTACATTTAATAAAATAATCCCTAATAACTTAAATATTCACAAATTCAGAATAAATTAGAATTTAAATAAATTAAAAATTATGGAAAAAAAGCTTAAGTTGAATATAATTATAATAATAACAAAAAGAGATTTAAATGAAGTTAACAACCAAAATAGGCCTATTGGGAATAATTGGATTTTTAATTGTGGCCTATATGTTTATTGAACCTTACTGGATTGAGACTAAGGAAGTAACCATTGAATCCAGTCAGATCCCTGCCCAGTTCGACGGTAAAAAAATAGTTTTCATTAGTGATATTCATCACGGGCCTTTTTTTAATAAAAATAGGGTTGATGCTCTGGTAAATCAAGTGAATGATCTAAATCCAGACCTTATTTTGTTAGGGGGAGACTATGTTAGTGGTGATTCCAATTATATAGCGCCTGTTTTTTCGTCTCTGGCCAAATTAAAAGCTCCCTTAGGTGTTTATGCAGTTTTAGGAAATAGCGACCCCCAGTACTGGACATTGAAAACCATTCCCCAATCAAATATGACTTATATTGGTAACAAGGGAACATGGATACAAATAAATGGTTCTCGGATACGTTTAGGTGGAGTTGGTGATTATAACAACGGTGTTCAAATTCAAAATGCTACCATCAAGCCAGTAACTTCCCAGGATTTCGTCATTTTATTGTCCCACAACCCTGATTATTTCCCTGAGGTAAACAAAAACAAGGTGGATCTGGTATTATCCGGCCATACCCATGGGGGGCAGGTGACATTTTTCGGGATCTGGGCCCCAGTTGTCTATTCCGATTATGGAAATAAATACCGAACAGGAATTATAAAAGAAAATAATACCACCCTGATTGTGAGCAATGGAATAGGAACCGTTTACGCACCAGTGCGATTTTTTGCCCGGCCTCAAATATACGTAATAACCTTGAAAAGGACTACTTAATACCTATCTTGATATTCCAGGATATTATAAATAAAAAAAAGTAAAGAGAAATAATAAAGTTAAAATATAATAGAATAATTATTTATGATCTTACTTGATTAGGATCTATTGATTAGAATCTTACTGAACATTAATCAGTTTCCAACCCTTTTTTAAAATTTTTAAACCCTATTTTTTCTATAAAGTATCCTAAACGTTTTTTGGTATCTGATTTTCCATATAAATCAAAAATATTATCAATTAGGTTAATAGCCTCATCATGAGAAAGATTCTTAGCAATTTTCTGACCAATCATGGGCTTTCTTCCACTGTTACCTCCCACCAGAACGGTTCAGCCTTTTTTGTTACCTATAAGGCCTATGTCCCTTACGGCAGATTGGGCACAAGAGTTAGGACATCCACTAACACCAATTTTGGCCTTATTGGGAGAGATCTCCCAAGAAACTTCTCATCAATAGCCATTCCCATTTTAACACTGTCTTGTTCTCCCTTTTTGCAGTAGGTTGTGCCTGGACAGAATTTAGCAGACCTGACTACTTTACCTGTAAATCCACCAGGTTTCATGCCTAATTCTTCCCATATCTGATCAATATCATCTTCAGGAGCCCAATAATAGCAATTCTCTGTTCTGGCGTTATTTTGAATGCATTAGCATGGTATTTCTCAGCGGTATGACCATTTTCTTCAAATCTTCTACAGAAATAAACCCACCAGGTAAGTAGGGTATAATAGCATATGTTTCCATGTCTCTTTGAAGTGCAGCACCTTTCTCAGGAATATTATCAGACATTATAGGACAAATCTCCTTATTTTAATTGAATAATCAATGATTAATATGAATTTAATAGAAATTCGAAATGAATTAATTTCATTATTTTATTCTTAACATAATTTGTTATTAAATAATGAGATATTTATATCTAAATCTGATTACAAATAACATATTATTAAGATTTTATTCAGGAGATTAAAATGATAGAAAAAGCAGAACTGGTTGAGCAAATAGAAAAAGCAGATCTGGAAATTATTGACAGCACCAAAGATACCTGGGAAAAGAAAATTTATTTGGATGATGAAAAAGTTTTAATTGTGGGATATGAAAAAGAAGAGAACTTTGAAGAGGAAGATCCTGAAGCAGAAACCGTCACTACTTTTTACTGGTACTGGGAATTAAGAAATTCACAAAACTGGGATATTTTATTTGAAAAAAGAGATAAAAAATTTAGTTTTTGTGAATCAGAACACGGTACATTATCTGATGAAGATCAAATAGAAGATGTTGTGGGAGATATAGACGAAGAAGGCATATGCACCTGGAGCGAACAGGACCTTATAGATGATATTTCAGAAGAAATTGCAGAAACCGCGCTTAAATGGTTAAAATCTCTTAAATAACAGTTTATAGATTAAATAAGTTAAATATGTTTAAAAAAAATTAAAAAATAATAAATTGCCTGTATGAGAATTAAAAAATGTTATTTATTCCTCTTTTTTCTCATCAAGGCCCCATTTTTTTCTAAATTTTAATTTCTGTTCGGCATTCATCCAATGGCTGCCATCACAATAGGGTTTATTTTCAGATTTACCACAGCGACACAGAGTCACTCTATTACGGGTTTCATATTCTGTTCCATCAGCAGATTCAATGTTAACTCCACCCCTTACCCAGATAGGACCTTCACAGCTCTTTTGAGGATCGTGAATAAGAACAATTGATGGTTCATATTCTTTTTCAAATGCCTGGCCTGTTTTTTTATCCCACAACACCAGTCTACCAGATGGACAAACCATGGCCTCTTCAATGGCTGTCTGGCGAGCTTCTGGATCATCTGATTTTTTTATATTCTCCCTAATGCCTCCAGCTCGCAGGCAAAATCGGGAATGGTCGCAAAATTCATATACATCAGTTAGTTTGAGTTCAGGGCCCTCAAATATCTCTGCTTTTTCCATGTAAGTTTTTTTACTGGCTGTTTCAGTACCATCAAAACCCGCTTCAGTATGGCTACCATCACAGTAGGGTTTATTTTTTGATTGGCCGCACCTGCACAGAGTATAGTTTTCTTGAGGTGGGAATTGTCTTATATCCTGCAATTCCCGAGTATGTCCTCCCTCATCGGTAGTTAATTTCTGTTCATAAAGTGGAACTCCACCAGTTACAATATATGGGCCATTTTTGACTATTTTAATCCTCATTTTGTTCTTTTCTGTAGCCATATTATCCCTCGTTGAATAATTAACATTATCAAATATCATTAAGTAATATAAATTTATTTACCTGGATTATTATGATTACTGTTCCTTTTAGCCTTGGCAGCGAAAATGCCTATGAAACACATTATGGTAAATATGGTGAAACAAATAGGTATACTCTTCAATAATAGGGCATAAGATTCAGGTGAAATTGCAACTCTACCAATTACAAAGGCGAAAACCAGAGTTACAATCCCTACACTGAAAGTTTGACCTATTAAACGCATGGAACTAACTGTAGCCGAGGCAATACCATAATATTTTCTTTCCACAGATCCCATAATAGCATTGGTGTTAGGAGATGAGAAAAATCCAAATCCAAGGCCTAGAATAAGTAAGGCAATTATGATTAATTCCAAACTGGTATTTTGATTCAAGAAGGTAAGAATAAACAATCCTACTGTAGTAATAGCCATTCCTATAGCAGCTAAAAGCTGTGGATCCCTTTTATCAGATAATCGACCAGCCATAGGAGCCACAATGGCCATGACAACTGGTTGGGCCACCAGAATCAGACCTGTAGTCTGTGGGTCAAATGCTTTAATATACTGCAAATAATAGCTCAAAAGGAGAGATACGGCAAAGGTTGAACTGTAATTAATTAAAGCTGCCAGACTGGAAAAGGCAAAAGTGTAATTTTTAAATAATTTCATCTCAAATACCGGGCTTGATTGACCTAATTCCCACTTTACAAATCCTAAAAGTATTAAAACGCCAACAATAAGCATCACAATACCATTGGTATCCGGGAGAAGTGAAAAACCGTACATCAACAGGAAAAGGGCCACTGAATAAAATGCAGATCCAATGAAATCGAATTTTTCTCCACGGGCATCGGCCCATTCATCTTTAAGTTTTCCAAGTACAATAGCCAGAGTTAAAATACCAATGGGCACTGTGAACCAGAATATACTTGGCCATCCAAAGTAGTTAGTAAATAAACCACCTAAAACGGGTCCTAAGGATAATCCAATATAAACTACTGCAATATTTATCCCAATAGCTTTTCCCCGATCTTGAGGAGGATAAACTCTGGTTAAAAGTGCCAGACCAGTAACGAACATCATGGCCGATCCAATTCCCTGGAAAACACGGAATACGATGAGAGAATTGGCATCAGGAGCCAGGGCCGATAGAACCGAGAAAACAGTGAATATTAACATACCATAGGTAAATATCTTTTTCATACCATAGATTTCCGATATTCGACCAAAGGGGACGGCAAAAATAGCCGCAGCCAAAAGGTAAGACGCAGGTATCCAGTTTTGGACGATGGCATCCACTTTAAATTGAGCAGCTATGGCAGGAAGGGCCACATTAACAGAAGCACCCATAAAAGGCGTTAAAAATGAAGAGAGGGCCGCAATGATTAGTACATAATGTTTTACTGATATTTTCATGGTTATCCCATCATTATAATAATTAAAATTGTGGTCATAATAATTGTTAGACTCATTCTAGACAAATATTAGAATTATATATAAAATTGCATTAAAGAACATATAATGTTTTAAGTATTTATTTTATATCAAAATATATATTCAAAATTAATTAAAAATATAAAATTAATTAGGAATTACATCTAAGAAATTCATAGTAAATACAGATTTTAAACAACATTTCAGCTGATTCTATGAAAAAATGTGAAAAATGTGGAAAAAATTTTAGTAAAGAAGATTTTTCTAATCTTAAATACAAACAATCATTGATTGGGCATTTTGCCGATGAAATGGATCCATTTAATGAATTAACCATTTGTCCAGAATGTATTGAACCAGAAGAAAAAGAATTTGATATTTATGATAAAAATAAAGATGATTCCCCCAATGATAGATTAAACTTAGGAAGTAAAGCTAAGGCTAATTCCAAAAAACAACCCAAATGATTGTTAAAATCAGTTTAATTATTATTAATTTAAATTTTATAATTTCTATGATTTTAATACAAATTCAATAAAACAAAAAAAAATAGAATATAATAGAATAAATAGAAAATAATAGAAAAATAAACTATTAAAATATTAATTTTAGACCCTTTTAAAAAAATAGAATTTAAATTCCTTCTAAAATATTAAAAGGAATTATTTACTGGTGAAAGGTGCTTCCAATCCAGCCATTTTAACACCGGTCATGACAGATGACTCCACTGTTAATGCGCGAAGATCGTCCTTCTCCAGTTTACTAACATCAGTATTTCCTGCCTGCTGGGTTAACATACAAACTTCTTCAGTCATGGCTTCTATGTAACGGGCCACCTTTTTACCGCCTTCCACATAGTCCAATCTCCTTCTAAGTTGAGGGTTCTGGGTAGCAATACCTTTTCTACAGGTTCCCATGTAACACTTCTGACAAACACGGCATCCTATAGAAACAAGTGCAGAAGTTGCAATGTAAGCTGCATCAGCACCTAAAGCAATGGCCTTGGCCACGTCGGCACCATTTCTAATACCACCAGCAGCTACCAGACTAACTTTATCCCGGAGGTTGATGTGTTTTAAGGCCTCGTCTGCTTCTACAATACCCGCAATAGTGGGAACACCTGAATGTTCTGTTACCACATCAGGACCAGCACCAGTTCCTCCCTGCATACCATCCACTACAATTATGTCTGCACCGGCTTTGGCAGCGATTTTCACATCGTCACTGACTCTTCCAGAGGTAAATTTAACCATGATTGGAACTTTCCAGTCACTGATTTCTCTTAACTGGGAAATTTTCATGCTCAGATCTTCCGGACCTACAATATCCATGTGTCGGGCAGGGCTTAAAGCGTCACTTCCTTCTGGAATCATCCGGATTTTAGATACTTCAGCGGTAACTTTTTCACCTAAAAGGTGTCCTCCCATACCTGATTTTGCTCCCTGACCAATTTTAATCTCAATGGCCTCAGAGTTATTCAGATATTCAGCTGAAACACCGAATCGGCCAGATGCATATTGGGCAATTAATTTAGAGGCGTATTTACGCTCTTCTGGAAGCATTCCTCCTTCACCAGTGTTTGTGGCAGTTCCAGCCAGTGTGGCCCCCATAGCCAGGGCAATTTTAGCTTCTTTACTTAATGCACCAAAAGACATGGCAGCAATCATAATAGGGGTGTCCAGTACCAGCGGGTTTTCAGCATATCGACTTCCTAAAACCACTTTAGTATTACATGGTTCCCGGTACTTGTCAATAGGTGGTCGGGAAACCTGGGCCGGCACAATTACCAGATCATCAAAGGTGGGTATAACTCGGGTTGCTCCGCATCCTCTAACCTTGTAAGATCCTTCACTGGACTTCCGGTTAATTTCCACGATATCCGCCAGTGACCAAACATTTCTTCGGTCTTCTGGTACTGCATTAACTTCTATAGCATCATTAGGACACATTTCTTCGCAAATTCGGCACCCTACACAGTTTTCATGATGCAGTGGGTAAGGTTGATCCCCAATTATTTCATAAACGTCGTGGGGACAGTTGTTATAACATGAATAACAGTTTTTACATTGACTTTCGTCCCGGTTGTCACATAAGTACCAGCAGCAGCCAGGCCTGTCAAAATTTCTCATACAGAGCTCTTTACTTCTTTCTACTTTGAAAGGCATTATTGGCCCCCATTAGATTTTAATTTATTTGATTCTAATTCTTTTAGTGAATTATTTTTTAATAATTTATCCTTTTGATTTTTTTCAGCTTTTAATGGTTTAAAAATAGGACAAGCAGAATATTTAGTCCCTGAAGCTTTAACAATAGCTTCCACATCCCCAGTAAGTTCTGGTTTTGGTTTCCATGGGTCCTGGGCACTTTGGTCTACAATCAATGCCTCATCAACCACCTTACTGGAAACAGCATAGCTTAATAGAGATGTTACAACTCCTCCATCCTGACCCTGGAACATGGATGCTCTGGCAGATACTATTTTAATATAGTCCCCAAAGGCAGATTTTTCTGCGTCATGACTTACGATGGCATCAGGAACATAAGTTCTCGGACAGGCCACATAACAGGCATTGCATCCTTCAGGACATTTACCCTTTACTTCTGGTTTTCTCCCATTTATTTCCACAATATTCTCTGGGCAGGACAGTAAACAGGCTCCGCAAAGAACACATGCTCCCACGTCAATAACATCGCTTTTCAGGTCCTCGAACTGACTTTCTGCAATTTCGTCCAGGTACTCTCCTTCCGGCATTATTCTCCAGTATAAAACCGGGCGGGCCATATTTTCCCTTTTTTTGATTTCCTTTAAATTTTCAGATTTCTTTTTCAGGGCCAATCTTTCCATTAATTTTATCCCTGAATCAGAAATAGGCTTGGTTTCAATGTAATTAGCTTTCTCAGCATTTTCCATTAACTCTAAACCTTTTTCATTGCGAATAATAACTGTGGACCAACCTTCAGGAGATCCCACCGAACCGACTGAAATGTCAGACTGTTCAGAAGTAAAGTCCATACAAACCTGGCAGCTCTTTCTGATGCAGGTTTTAGCTTCATCTAAAGATATTTTGAATACTTGATCCTCAGTGAGATATAACCATAAATAGCCCTTTTCAATACGACACTGGTTCACATCTTTTAAATCAATGTCGTGCTTTTTCAAAAGTTCCTTTAAATAACTGTAGGAAAAGTTTTCCATACAGAAAAGGCCTATTTTCAAATCTACTGGTAAATCTCCCAGATAACCAGAATAATCATCCATAATAGAAGCGGCCATGATTTGACAGGGGGTTCCAGTCATTGCAATTTTCTCAGCAACCATTTCCGCTTGTATTTCAGCTTGATTTTTAACAGAGTTATTATTCATTATCCTTCCTCCGAATCCTGACCATAGAAAGGTCTTTTACTTCTTGGGACTATTTTACGGAAGTTATCATATTTGGAATCATCTAATTCAAAACCATAAGAAGGTAGAAGTTCCTTCAATTCCTTTTTGTCTTCCTCGTCAATTTCTTCTATTTTAGCATTTTTTCCCAGGCTCTTAATTTCACCCAGAACATAAATAGCTCCCCTTATGATGGATTCTCCTGCATCTTCTGCCAGATCTCCCAGAATGATAATTCTACCACCCATCATAAAGATACCAGTCATGAAACCAGAATTTCCACCGATAATTACGGTTCCATTTTTCATTATTTCTCCGGTACGTGATCCAACATCCCGTCGAACAACTACTGTGCCGCCGTATATTCCCTGACCTACACCGTCTCCAGCAGATCCTTCTACAATCACTTCGCCCTCAGTCATGTTATCTGCTGGGAACCATCCAGCATTACCATTTATTTTAATTCGAGCATTGTGAGTCATGGTACCCACAAAGTATCCTGCTGAACCTTCAATGACCAGTTCCACATCATTTGTAAGACCAGCCGCAAGGTAATGCTTGGCATCAGGATTTTTCAGGATAATTCTATCATATTCCTGACTCATATCCCGTATAGCACGGTTTATCTCCCTTGGAGTTTTTGATTGAGCGTCAATTTCTATTTCCCTCATGAAATCACCTTTATCTATTAATGATAATATTCAAATTAAATTTTAAATCTCGTAAACCCTAACTTCTCCAGGGGAAATCTGTTCCACATTCTGAGTATCCATTACTTCCCTCAAGGAAACTTCTTCTGAAGCTATGGCAAAGACATCGTCGTTTTCAGACATTACCCCCGGACGAAGGCCCAGTTGATCTTTAGCAATTCCCACACCATTTGGAGTTCCTACAATATAAGAGAAAGGCCCATCCATGTCTTTAACAGATTGTTCCAGAGCTTCTTCTAAAGAATATCCATTGTCTAATTTGTCTGCTACGTAATGTACAATACATTCGGTATCATTGTTGGTTTCAAATATGTGTCCTTTACGTTCCAGTGGGTCCCTTATTTTCCAGTAGTTAGTTATCTGGCCGTTGTGGACAACAGTTATATCAGGTATAATGTAAGTCTGGAAAGGGTGGGCGTGGTATCTATCTACCAGGCTTTCTGTGGAGAATCGGGTGTGGCCAATAGCGTGAGTTCCCATTTTGGACCAGGTATCATATCTCTCAGCTATTTCTAAGACAGAACCTACATCCTTAATCATTTCAAAAGAATGGCTTCCATTTAATACCATCACATCTTCCAGTTTGTCAATATCCATAATTAGAGGTTTTAACTGGGAGAAATCATTCAGAGAAATCTTACATCGATAGATGCTGTAATTTTCCACAGAAGGGATTATTTCTTCAGATTTAATGGGACTAACAAATTCTACTTTTTCTTTAACAGATTCAATTAGTCCTGGTTTTTCTTTAGTTTCAATGTTCAATAAATACTCGTTATCTTCAAGGCCTAAACCACCATATATGGAGAATCCTGCGGAATCAGGACCTCGGTGTTGTAGGGCATCGAGCATTTTGGTCATATCGCTTCCCACGGGGTGAAGCTTTTTGTCTTTATAAACAACTCCTGCTATTCCACACACTATAATACCTCCTTTATAAAGTATTCATGCAATCTAGTATCTTCAGTAAGTTCCGGATGAAATGCCAGGGCCATGTTTTTTCCCTGTTTCACCCCAATAATAATATCATCAATTTTAGAGATTATTTGAACCTTATCTCCTACCTCATCCACAGCAGGGGCTCTGATGAAAACTCCAGTATATTTTTCACCTAATATTTCTATTTTTTGTTCAAAAGAATCTTTTTGTCTCCCAAAAGCATTTCTTTTGACTTTCATATCCATTAATCCTAACAAAGGTTGTTCGTAATCAGTTTTGGTAGCCAAAAGTACCATTCCAGCACAGGTTCCAAAAACCGGGATTTTATTACTGATTATTATATCTTTAATTCCAGTTTCCACCATCAGTTTACCAATGACCGTGCTTTCACCGCCAGAAATTATAATTCCGTCACACAAAGCTGCATCTTCAGCATTTCTCACATTTAACACCTGATATTCAATTTTCAGGTTTTCCAGTGCCTTCTGAGCAATCTGGAAGTGTTCAGAAACGTCTCCTTGCAGATCCAAGATTCCAATTCTTATCATTTTTGCTCCCTTGTATTTTAACTGGTTTTTACTTAACTGGTTTTTTAGTGGTTTTGTGTAGATTATGATGGTTGACCTAATACTAATAAGATTAGGTAAGCCCTTTTAAAAAAAGCATAATCTTAGGTAATGAGATATTATTTAAATTATATTATATAAATATACCGGAAAATCATTGCCGACAACGTTAATTTTCTGAATTTTGAGGTCCATATTTCATTATTAATATACAATGTTCAGAAATACAAACTTTAACTATATTATAACTGAACAATAATATAAATCTTTCCAGTTATTTTCCTAAAATTTAATAAACAAAGTTAGAATATTTTGTTAAGTTTTAAAGCAATATTATATTAAAAATCAATTCAAGTCTAGCAAAAAATCAAATAATAAGATCTTTCCTAAACAATAACCCAATAAAAAATTTATTTAAATATTTTGATAATTTAGTTCTTCACTTTAATATAACAATCAAAAATAAATAATAAATGATAAAATCGAATAATAAAATGAATAATACAATTAATTCCATCTAAACTGGTTTAAACAACATTTAACCACGGAATCTAACCAGTTATGTTAGAATTAAATTTCTGCAGCTCTGAAAACCTCTTCCGTAAAACTTTTAACCACTTCCGCTGCTTTGATAAAAGCGTGTATTTCATATTTACTCATTTTAATCGGAATTATTTCTTCAATTCCATTTTCACCAACTTTAACTGGCACTCCTAGACAAACCCCTTCGATACCTTCGATTTCCCCATCAAGGTATGCACTTACAGTCAATATTTTTTTTTCGTTATTTAAGATGGTAGTTACAATATTAGAAATTGCATAAGCCGGGCCGTATTCTGTAGCTCCTTTTCGGGTAATAACTTCTTCCCCAGCACTTTTAACCTTTTCCACCATATTTACTATGTCAAAGTCTTTATAATTCGAGAAATATTTAAGTAAAATACCACCAATAGAAGTTGAACTTATTAATGGAACCATATGTGCCCCATGTTCACCAATAACTCTGGTACGAACCTCACTAACATTTATATTAAAATGCCGGGCAATAAAAGTTTTAAGACGTAATGAGTCCAGGTGGTTTCCTAATCCAAAAACCCTATTTTTATCCATCCCTGAAGCTTTCAAAGCAACATGAGTCATTACATCCACCGGATTACTGACCACGAGCAAAATAGATTCAGGAGCATATTCAGCAACAGCCCTTGAATATTCAGCCACTATCTTTGCATTAGGGATCGCCAAGTCCATACGGGACATACCTGGTTCTCTGGCAATTCCTGCAGTTAAAACAATCACATCTGAGCCCGCGACATCTTCCATATTACAGGTAGATTTTATGTCAACATGTATGTCATTAGCGGCTAAAGCATCATACATGTCCATTGCTTCTCCCTTAATTTTGTCTAGACTCTCTTCTCTGGATATAAGCACCAGTTCTCTCAGTGCATTCTCTTCTGCTAAACAAAAAGCAGCAGCACTTCCTACCTTTCCTGATGCACCAATTACACTAACTTTCAATTAAACACCTTTTTAAATTATAATTTGATTAATTCTATCCTATTTTCAACGAAATTTTAATTTAAATGATTTAATTATTTATGGATATTCTGATCATGTTCATTTCTTAATATTAATTTCTTAATTATTAATATAATGATATGTTAGAATACAATTCTTTAATAATAATTAATTTGGATAATCAATATCAAATATGTAAAAAATGTAAAGCCAGTAAATTTCGGCCATCAAAATAATGAATATAAATTTAACGAATTTTTAACATGAAAAAGAGATGAAAAATAAGATTAACTCATTTATCATCTTTATTTAAATAATTGGAGGCAACTTTTTTAGTGTAGGTCCCATCACCCTTTGCTACTTCTTTTAAAGCATTTTCAGCTTTTTCGCCGCCAATATTTCCTAAAGCCCAGGTTGCACCGCCTCTAACAAATCCACTTTCATCATTTAAAACACTTATTAATGGATCAATAGCTCTTTCATCCTTAATATTTCCTAAAGCCCAGGTTGCAGCACCTCTGACTTTCCAATCATCATCAGGGAGAATTTTTATTAAAGGTTCGACAGCATCAGTGCCCATACGAGCCAGTGCACCAGAGGCATCTCTTCGAACCCATTTATTATCATCTTTTAAAGTTTCAATTAGTGGTTCAATAGCTCTTGGTTCCCCAATTTCACCTAAAGCCTTAGCAGCTCCCATTCTAACATATTTGTCAGAATTATCCAGGGCATCTATTAGTGGATCAACTGCAGGATCTCCAATTTCACTTAAAAGCTCTATAACCTGCACTCTAACATGTTCATCATCTTCCTGTAATGATTCAATGAGTCGGGCCACATTTTCTACTTTTTCCATTTCTTCACCTCGACATAATAATGTAATATATTATATGGACTTTTTTGATAATAAGATTTTTCTAAAATACGATGAAATTCGGAAAATCCTTGAAAAAATTCAATTTTTAGTTTTTGTTAATTAACTGGAAAGCATTCCAATAAGATCAATGGCAATATTTTCCCCAGTTTTATCATTCAGTTCATGAAAAATATTAAGGGAATCTTTAAAAACCTGATACATTTCTTCTTTTTCATCTATAACAAAAAATACAGCACCCATTAACAGAAGGGAAACAGCTTCCCCTTTTTGATTTTTATTTTTTCTGAAAATTTTATGGGCCTCATTGAAATGATTTAATGCTTTAGAAGTATTTTCTTTTCTTAAATCATTATCTCCAATCATTAAATGCAAGGTTCCCTGACCACCAGTATCTTCAATAACCTCCGCCGCAGATAGTGCTTCTTTAAGGTATTCCATGTCTTTTGAATCTTCATAGTATGTTGAATAAGAATCTGAATTTTCAAGAAGCATTATGGGATCTTTTAATTTATCAGCGAGTTCATCCAGAGGTATCCATTCAGAATTATTCGAAATCTCGGTTATTTCTTTTGTTTTATCTAAATCACTTAAAGTGCTCTCATCAAAATAATCACCTTCAAAATAGTTACGATCAGGTGAAAAATTTTCATCAAAATTACTGGAATCTGAATCTATTTCCATTGAATCATGTATCTGCCTTACTTCTTCAATTTTTTCTTTCATTTCGTCTTCCAATGAGGAGTCAATAGAAGAATAGATTTCCAGAGCTTTTTCATAATTTGAAAGAGCATTTAATGTATTTCGGGTGGTTAAATAAGTGTCACCTATAAGATCGTAGGTATAGGCTTCGCCTTCCCCATATTCAATCTTTTGATAGCTAATAAGGGCTTCATTAAAGTTTTTAAGAGCATTTTCAGTATCATCCTTCTCCATATAAAGAACGCCAATATCAATTAAAGTCTCTGCTTCTTGTTCTTGAAATTCATGAAGTTTCTTCTCGTAATATCTTAGAGAACCTTTCTTACTTCCGGTAAAAGCATCCATAAATCCCAATATTAACAGAAAATCATTCATATTTATCCTCTCTCAACTTTTGTAAGTTTTCCCTTAAAATTTATACATTGCTAAACCAAGCTTATTTAATCCAATCAAGGGTTTTTTATTCATTAATTGAATATATTAACTTTAGATTATTAATACAGGTTAATTAAACTTTTTCAACTAATTAAAATTTAAATTGAGCAATAAATCAAGTTATCTAAATAAAATCTTATTAAAATAATCCCCCAATTTTAAAATTATAATAATTAATATATTCTTATAAAACATATATATTTTGCACAAATTATTGTTATTAACTTAAATTGTTATTAAATTAAATTGTTTTATCTTTCTTATTGGTGTTTTTATGAAGAAAATTACTATTATACCTGGAGATGGCATTGGAAAAGAAGTAATGGAAGCTGCAATTTTAGTTTTAGATTCATTAGAACTGAATTTAGAATATAAATTTGCAGAAGCAGGATACGAATGTTTCCAAAAAAATGGTACTACCATTCCAGAAGAAACAATAAAACTTGCTAAAAAGACGGATGCTACTCTTTTTGGAGCAGTTACTACTGTTAAAGATCATAAAAGTGCCATTATAACCCTTAGAAAAGAATTAAATCTTTTTGCCAATATCCGGCCAATTAAATCACTTCCAGGAACTAAATCGTTGTACGATGACCTTGATTTTGTCATAATTCGAGAGAATACTGAAGGTTTATATTCTGGAATAGAAGAATACACATCCGAAGGTGCTAATGCCATTAGATTAGTCACCAGCAAAGCTTCAAGGCGAATTTCCAAATTTGCATTCGAATATGCTCTTAAAAATAATCGAAAGAGAGTAACGGCAGTTCATAAAGCCAATGTACTAAAAAAAACCGATGGATTGTTTAAGGACATTTTCTATGAAGTAGCAGAAGATTATCCTACCATTAAATCCAATGACTATTACGTGGATGCTACAGCCATGTATTTCATTACGAAACCCCATATATTTGATGTTGTGGTCACATCTAACCTCTTTGGAGATATATTATCTGATGAAGGTGCTGGTCTAGTAGGAGGGCTGGGTATGAGTCCTTCTGCCAATATAGGTGATGATAACGGACTTTTTGAGCCCGTTCATGGGTCGGCTCCAGATATTGAAGGTAAAGGCATAGCAAATCCTTCAGCAATGATATTATCCATGGTAATGATGCTGGAAACCATCGGCGAAGAAAGATACGCGAATATAGTTAAAAATGCCTTGCTAAAAGTGTTTAAAGAAGGGAAATATTTAACTCCAGACTTAGGGGGAAGTTCAAAAACTGTTACTATGACCGAAAAAATTCTGGAAAAAATAAATATTTGATTAATAATATTTGATTATTGATGTATAGTAATAATAACTGCAATAATAATGATTTTTTATTTGTTATATTTATTTTCCAAAAAATCGAATCTGTATAAATTAAGTTTAGGTTATATAACTAACTCTAACGAGTTATCATAGTACCTATACCTTTTTTAGTGAATATTTCAAGTAGAATAGAATGTTCTATACGCCCGTCAATGATATGGGCAGATGAAACTCCATCCTGTATGGCCTGGATACAGGTAAGGGTCTTAGGAAGCATCCCATCCTTTATTATACCGTCTTTGACCAGCTCACTAATTTCATCAATACTTATTTTTTTTATTAATGATTCCGGGTCATTAGGGTCTTCCAGAATCCCAGGAACATCAGTCAGCACAATTAGCTTTTCAGCATCTATCTTGGAAGCAATTTCACCAGCAACAGTGTCTGCATTTAAGTTTAAAGTATTGCCAACATTATCCACACCAATTGGAGATATAATTGGAATATAATTGTTATCAGTTAGCATTTCAATTATTTCGGTGTTTACTGATTCTATCTCGCCCACCAGGCCCAGATCAACCTTTTTTTCCTCACCGGTTTCAATATTTTTAAACACATGCGGGGCCTTTTTTCGGGCCATTATAAGGCCGCTATCCTTTCCAGATAAACCAACACCCTTTCCCCCGTGTAAACAAATTTTAGATACTATGCTGGTGTTAATTTTACCCACAAGAACCATTTTAACTATTTCCATGGTCTCTTCATCAGTTATACGGAGTCCTTCAATAAATTGAGGTTCTTTCCCCATTTTATTCATGGATCTGGATATTTCAGGGCCTCCACCATGAACTACCACTGGTTCCATTCCCACATATTTTAAAAGAACTGTGTCCCGGGCTGTGGATTCCATGGCGTTTTCATCAATCATAGCATGGCCACCATACTTAATCATGATCTTTTTTTTGTGGAATTTTTTTATATATGGAAGGGCTTCTACCAAAATATTTACGGTTTTCATTTTTAATACCTTCTAAATCATCTGATCCATGTAATTTGTAAATAGGAACTTTTAATAGTATTTTAAATAAAATTTTTAATTAATTAGGAATTATTTAATTATTGTGTATACTATGTTGTATACTCCGCATTAATCTTTACATAATCGTAACTCAAATCACAGCCATAAGCGGTGGCAGAACTATCTCCTAATCCAATATCCACAGTTATCTTAATATCTTTACTTTTCATTATAGATTCTGCCTTAGATAATTCTTTGGTATTCTCAAAGGCCAACACCATACCATTATCAACAATTTTGACATTATTTTGCTCAAGATTTTCCTGCTTGTCAGCAGCAGATATCTTAGAATGTTTATCAGTTAAGTATGAGTTTGAATATGACTGCAATGCTTTTAAAGAAACACTAATAATTTTTTCATCCATTTCAGCCCCAGAATAACCAACTGCAGCCACTATTCGGCCCCAGTTAGGATCTGCGCCATAAAGAGCAGTTTTAACCAGAGGAGATTTTACAACAGATTTGGCAGCTAAACGGGCATCTTCCAAAGAAGCCGCATTTTTGATTTCCACTTCCATGAATTTAGTAGCCCCTTCACCATCTTTGGCCATCATCTTAGCCAGTTCCTTACATAAAAAGTTAAGGGCTCGCTGGAAGTTTTCATCTATTTTTCCAGATTTACCATTGGCCATGATAACCACCATGTCATTAGTGCTTTCGTCACCATCAACCACTACCATGTTAAAACTCTGTTCCACTGCCTCCTGGAGTGATTTTTGGAGTTCCTCTGGTGATGCCTGGACATCGGTGGTAATATAGCAAAGCATGGTCCCCATATTAGGTGCAATCATGCCTGAACCTTTAGTTATGCCACCGATTTTAACAAGATTACCGTCTTTTAGTTTAGTCTCTACTGCAAATTCTTTAGAAAATGTATCAGTGGTCATGATTGCTTCAGCGGCTCTGGAAGATCCTTCAGGTGAACTTTCCAGAGATTTTAATGTATCTTCAATTAAAGGGGCTATGATATCCATGGGCATTTCCCGACCAATCACCCCAGTGGAACCTACACCTACTTCCCGGTAATCGATTTTTAAGTAACCAGAAACCATTTCTGCCATTGATTCCGCGTCAGAAAGACCTTTTTCCCCGGTGAAACAATTTGCATTCCCACTATTAGCCACTATAGCTGAAATATTCCCCTGTTCAATTGATTTTTTCGTGAGGATAACTGGTGCCGCCACTACTTTATTTGAAGTAAAAACTGCAGCAGCATTGCTTTTTTTGTTAAAAACAATCCCTACCCCATATTTACCATTTTGAGCACCAGATGCAATTACTCCCTCAACCGCGCACACACCGCCACTAATTATTTTCATATTATCACACAAATTTTAGATTTTTAAAATAAAGAATAATTTAATAGAAATTCTAATTATTTTTAGAATTATATTTAGAATTGGAATAATACATGCTAAAATTATAATTTAAGAATAAGTCTTAAACACAGTACATTAATTAAATGAAAGGTTAGGAGCTTTTATTAAATATTTATACGATTAAAAATTACATTGTAATCTTATAATTAGGTAATATTTGATAATAACTCATTATTATGGATTGCTACTATTATTGTTTTCCTTTGTTCCACTGCTGTTGGATTTGCTTACATAGACATCTTCAGAATTACTGTTTTGAGAATCTGATGATGAAGAAGTATTTGAAATGTCAACAGGATTTGTGGTCGCTGTTGGAAGCTGTGAATTATCTGGTTGAGTATAGTTAAGTGAAAAAGGGGAATTGGTATCATTTTGCGAAATACCTATTACGATGCCCACTCCTGAGCCACAACCAAATGCAATCAAGGAAATTATCAAAGCAACAATTATTTTTCCTTCAGTTTCTGGCCTCATGCTACCTCCACATATAAATTTTGTAATTACCCCTTTAAAAAGGTTACCTTTAGGTTGTAATAGCGTAGAGTACAGCTAGGAAAATTGCAACTAATCCAAATTCCCAGTATCCCACATTCCAACCTATGAATGTAGAAATGAACACGAGGAGGAATATTAAAAATGCTTGAGTTTTTTTATGTGATATGAAATCCATTATGGATCTAGCAAACTCAGATGGGACAAAATAACCGTAAATTCCATCAGCCACATCAAAAACAATTAAAGAACTGGGATTCCAGAGCTTTATGCCATCGGCAAGTTGTGCCCTTTCACCTGCTTCTCTGCGACTTTTTCCTATTCCTGCCCTGATTTTAGCACCATTATTAAGGGCATGCCATGCTGAATCTATTCCTGCTTTTAATGCTAAATCTTTCGTAGGGAAATTGGCAATAAGATCATCTCCACCTTCCCTATAACCCTCAATTTTTCCTTTACATTCCTGTTCAATGAATCCCTTTATATCATTCATTATTTCCACTAAATGATCCCTACCTTTGTCATCAATAAATTTTGTGGAATTTATAACATCAATAAAAAGATAGTTATCATATAAAACTGGTTCTCCTTTCAGTTTAGAGAATTTAGAAGGGAATACAACAGCAAACTCGCCACCTAATTTAGTAAAACCAACACCAGATACCTCGCCGATTTCTCTATTTAAATTAATAGATCTTTCTATGGAAGCAGCCCCGGTCATTCCTGCTGCGGCCCTTACACTTATATCTTTGTTACTACCTACCCTAATTAGTTCAATAGCAACTCTTATAGCGTCATTTTTAGATAAAAGCTTGGCTACAATCTCACCGGCACTCTGTTCCACGATTGTACCATTTTCCCTTTTGATAATGTCGGCAAAATCACTAATAATACGGCCATTGTTAAAAATTTCAACATATAGATAGCGGTCACTGCCCATAATTATGTTACTTAAAAGAGCATATTCGTCAACCCTATCTTCAGCAGGTTTTATCTCAATAAACCTCTTATTATCCGGAATATTTTCTTTTCCAACCTCGTTAATAAGGTTTTCAAAAATCTTATTAGTAGTAATATGGGCTTTATCTATCTCAATAAGCATGGTTTGAGTGTAGTTTATCATTTCCACATATTCACGTTCGGTGTTATTTGTGGGATAATATTTGGTACCTATACTCAAAACCTTATGTTTCAGAAAGAAACCAGATAGCGCCTTTAACAGGTAGTTTGCTACCATTAATCATTTCCTCCCTTTTCCAAGATTATATCAAACTGACCCGGTTTTTCCATTAACATGCTTGGTTTAACAGATACTATAGGAAATTTCCAGGTTCCGAGCCGAGCGGCAATTGTACTGGCTATGTTTCGGGAGTTCTTTTTAACAAATGAGTAATCATGATCATTTATTGTTATATTAACATTGTATGGTGATTCTTCTACAACCTCGTCAGAGTATATAATATTTAACTCAAAACTACCAGGTCTGGTAAAAAGATCGTTACGGACAGCTACTAGAGGAGCATGATCAAGTTTCAATCTATCTCCCACAGTAACCGCAATATTGCCTGCATTTTTTACGGCATCTTTATAGTCTTTGGGATGAACCAGAACAAATATTATGAAATCACTGGTTTTTTCAGCTTCTTCCACCATGCTCATGACTTTTTCAAAAAGAGGTATTTTCATGAAAAGACCCTCTAATTTAGGTTCAATTCCATCTTCCTTACTCTTAGTTATTCTATCAATTGCTTCTTTGGCAATGGCTATTCCACTAAGTTTTTTACCCTTTTTAGTACGGTATGAATCCATATTTTTCTTTTCAAACTGATAAAGAGTTTCGGTGGAAATCTTCTGAAGGATATTCTTTATTTTCTTTGGTTTTGAAGAAGTTCCAATATCGATTTCACCATCTTTTAAAGTAAAGGGGATTCTCCTGCTATTAATATCTTGAAATTCGTCAAAATACTCCCTAAAATTGTCATTAGATAATATTTTAGCATCATCTTCCTCAGCCAATTTCAGGATGTAATGATCAGCAGTGGTTCCTGAAGGAACTTGATGAAACTCACCTTCCTGTAAGTAATTATTAAAGGATTCTTTATCATCAATTTCATGCCGTAATGACGCATCTGCAATGATTACAGGTTCATAACCCAGTTTCTTTAAAGATTCTATTGAGCTTAATATGTTCTTCAAAAGAGGTTTTTCATCTGCTCCTTTCCCGTAATGGGCCACGTTCGATGCATCTATAATAACTTTCAATTAACCACCTGAGTCAAACTAATTATAGATATTCAAATTTTATTTTAACTAATTATTTATTATTGGATGTGATTTATTAATTGGATATGTAATTTAATATAATAAATTATTCTTAATTTTTTATATTATATTTTTAAATCTAATAATACTAACCGATAATACTTGATATTATCTAAATAATAGATTTAAGAGTATTCAGATATTAAAGATATTATATTAAGTATATAATTAAAATATATAAATAATTAGGGAAAATGAAGTTAAGTTAGATGATAAACATTAGAAAATGAATAGTTTTGATAAATATTCAAAAAATCAGATCCGGCATTTATCATCATATCTGGCCATTAAATGTTTTTTTCCATAAACTTGATTTAAATTTATTTCAAGAACATCATTCTCAATTTTATATGTATTAAAAGAATTTGTATCTTTTCCCCTAAGTTTAAGGGAAGATACTGTCCCTGCGGTAACAAATACTGTCTTTTCTAAACGCCATACGTGAGGAACGTGTTTATGTCCTGAAATGACCATTTCCACGCTTTTATCAGTTAAGGAATATAAAATATCACCGGCGTCTGTCAGAACATTTCTTTCTCTGCCTGTTTTTGGGACCGGGATGATATGGTGATGAAGAGCAATAATTTTGTATTGATTATTATTTTGGGCCTTTTTTAATTCCTTTTCCATCCATATTTGTTGAGATCTGCCCACCTTACCATAATCTAGATCTGGTTCACTACTGTCAAGACCAATTACAGTTAAATCTCCAGTATCATTACTTAAAGTACTTCTCCGATCATGAAAAATCTCTTCAAAGGTTTCATTGCCCACATGCCGGGCATCGTGGTTTCCGGGGACAACCATTAACGGATTTTCAATTAAATCCAGATACTCACGTGCCTTTAAAAACTCCAGATAATATCCATTTTCAGTTAAATCACCAGTTACAATAACTAAATCTGGATTTAACTCATTAATATGATCTATAGCATCTAAAAGAGTTTTTTCCATATGGTTGATAGCGCCCACATGAAGGTCAGATAAATGGGCAATTAAAACCATTAACTCAACCTCATAATAGCTTCTGCTAAATCTCCTTTGGTTTCTTTAAGAGCTTTTTCTGCATCTTCCTTGCTAACACCAGTTTGGGTAGAAACCAGCTCAATATCGTCGGCTGGAATAACTAATTCAGTTTCAATAGCTTTTTCTTTTGCCTTTCCAGTTATTTGATAGGTTTGTTGACCCATGAAGTCCATTATATTAACTTTAGGATTTTTAATGACAATTTCCTTGTTTTTTAGTTTTATAATAACTTCTGTGGCACCATGGACCTCTTTCATGTCCATGCCCATCTGTTTCATACTTCTCTGCATCTGTTTAAGCTGTTTAGGGTTCATTCCTGCTCCAGGTATCATTATAATCCTCCTTTTCTGGTTTTAATCGCTTGGCCCACTTGGAAATCCATGATTTCCGCACTATTTAAAAGTGCCTTGCCAAAGGCCAGTAAATCGTCATTTTCATTTACAATTAAAACTTCTTCAGTTGCTCTTATATTCTTATCACATTCTATAACAAATTTAGCAAATATACTTTTTCCCTCTCGAGCATAAGGTTCTGAATCAGAATTAACAACTACCCTATTTTTAGGATATTCCATTCTAGAATGGAGTCTACGGGCACCTTCTTTGCTGAGTACAAATAAACTATCTGAAGCCCTCATAGTAGCAATAAGCTCCTTCCCATAATAGATATGCCTTATTTTCCCTGTTTTTTTGCTTCTGACAATTTCTAAATTACCAGCAAAAAGGGCCTCCCCAGCACCCTGGCCAAATTGATAATCCGCCACAGCCATTATTTTTTGTTGATCATTAATTTTTATTTCAAAAGATTCTGGAAGTGAATAATCGGAAAATAATCCTAAATCAAACTTTTTATTAATATCAGCACTGACAATTACCTCTTCATACTGATCATACAAGCTTTCTACTATTTCTTGAACAAACTGAATTGCATCCAGGTCCAGTATTCTTGGAGCGTCATTTTGGGCCAGCGGGTAAACTTCGTCCAGTTCAAGAGGTATAAGTCCAAAAGGAACATCCACTACCATTATCTGAATATCATCCAGCCCGGATTTTTTAGATGACCCCTCACTGTAGAATTCCCCTAAGTCTTGAGGCAAATATTTATGATAAGGTTTTCTATTGGAGGGTAAAAGCAGTAATCGACTTTTTTTAGGCATTTTACTCAATTTTTCCAGATGTCTATAAATTTCAACCCTATTAAGAGATTCCGGACCGCTGTAGAAGAAAGCGGATTTTTTAGAAGCAGGATCGTACTTTTCCATTAGTGCCACATATTTTCCCAGTTGCCGGTAGGCTTCCAGTAGTCTGGGGTGAGCCCGGCATCTAGTTTCAACCAACTCCATTAAGCTACCTTCAGCTATGGCCTGTTTTATTCTTCTTATCTCAGCAAAACTGACATTCAGGTTATGTTGGGCAATTAAAACTTTTCTTTCGTTTTTTTCCATTTTTCTTAAATCATCAGGAGTATTTTCAATACACACCGGGCAGGAACATGGCATTTCAACCAGATTTTCCAGTTTATACGTTCCAGTGACTGTTAAAAACCTATCATCTTCTGCATAGAGGATGTATGCTGCAGAATCAAAAAGGTCACAGCCCATGGCCACTGCCAGGGCGAAAATCATGGGATGCCCAGCTCCCATCAAATGTCGGGGCCTGGAATCAGGTAAATGAGAAACAGAAGCCATAACTACATCAACCAGATCTTTGTACTGGTAACTTTCCATCAAAGGAACTACCGCACCAATGGGATGAAGTTCAAAGTCCATTTTTCCCAGTTCTTCCGCACAATGAGACCTCAAATCTGGAAAAGTAGATCCCTGAACCACAGAATTTAGTAAAATATCTTTTTTGTATTTTAAAGACTCACTGGCCCTTTCCAAAGTTATCTCCAGGTCTCTTTCCGCCCTTCCCCTGCTCACGTGAGGTGGGGTAGGAATATCCAGTGAAGTGCCTATGTCTGATCCAATGAGTTCCTGAAATTCTATGACTTCCTGGTTATTTATATCAACATCACCGTATTCTGATAGTTGAAATGAACCAGAATCAGTCATAACTGGCCCATCAAAATTTATTAGAGAATGAACTCCTTCCTTGGAAGCTTTTTCCTTTAATTCTTCATTTTTGTAAATGATGTAAGCATTGGTAATTACGATTTCCGCACCTAAAGATTTAACATCAATGGATTGTTTTCCCGGGTGAATTACCGGCATTAAGGCGGGTGTTCTGATTTCACCGTGTTTAGTTTTAAGAATTCCGGTTCTTCCTAAATTATCTTTTAATTTTATTTCGAACATTTATCTATCTCCTTTTAATGGAAGATCCTCTATATAAGTGTGAATCTACTACATTTCGTAAAAGTATATAATTAGCAATCTATAAAAAAAGATTAAAAAATTCTATTATTATTATCATTAGTTTATGGATATTAAATGATTGCTAATCCTACCAGAAAATAATTTAATAGAGCTCCTCCATTTATAATTGCTATTACTTTGATAATACCAATACATAGTAAAATTAATAATATTACTATTTAAGTTTTTCTTGGTACTGAAACTAAATATTTCAGGCTGACATGAATATTAAAAAATAACATTAATATTCAAATTTAAGTTGAATATTCCTATCCCTGAACAATAAGCAAATATATTATAAGAAATTATGAAATAAGATTTCTTTTCTACATATCTCAGAAAGCCTCCCAGACATCATATTAATCCTATCTCTAGAATTAGAGATTTTATTTACATTACAACCGCAGAAACAAGAATTCGATTGACAACATATCAAATAGTAAGCTTTTTTCGATTTCAGATTATCAATATTTAACTGATTAATATTTCTTAAAACTCTACGGACTTTACTGTCCATTCCAACGTCTTTACCAAGGAAAGTAGGAGATTTAACAGCTGAAGAAAATTTATAGGTTCCCCTTGCGTTTTTTCTTTCAATTGAACGATTTTTAGATATTTTGGATCCAGAAAAATCTAAAAAAGGATCTTTAAAAGGAATTCCAGCATCAGAAAGTGCTATCATTCGCTCGTCGTCACTTGAAATATCTTTTTTAATATTACTTAAAGAAAGAGAAGCCAAGGTCCCTCCGGATTTTCGCCCAAATGTAGGGCCTTCACCAATGTGGAATCCTGCTTCCACCAGACCACTTCTAACGGGAGCTGCAGAGGTATAAGTGGTCAAAATACCATCTTTTTTTATAATTCTTTTTAATTCCTTGAAGAATTCAACCGTGTAAAGTTCCGGGGCCTTTAATGGGCTGAATGGATCCAGAAATATGGCATCGTATTCACAGGAGTTTAGTTTCTGAACTACATCTCTTGCATCTTTTAAATAAATATTGAATTTGATATTAGGAGGTATAGTGCTTTTTTCCAGTTGAAACCGGGCAAAATTTTCATTAGTTAATTTTTCCTCGAGGGCCTTTTTAACTATATTATGAGCATTTAAAGGATTGGGTACTAATAAACCACCCGCCAGAGTTTCTATTGAAATTTCAATTAAATCCAGGCTTAATTTTATATTTGAATTGGAATCAGCACTTAAGTGATCTATTAGTGCAGCGGAATTATATCCAAAACCGCTGCATATATCTAAAACTTTAATATCATCCTTATTATTTAGATTTGATGGTTTTACAAATTTTTCCAATGATTCTGTAATGGCCCCTTGTTGGGTATGCATGGTTTCCGAGTCATTGTTTACTTCTCCAGATTTTAGAGTATATGAACCATCTTTTGTCCTTATTAAAAATTTTAAAAAGGTTTTTTGGGCTTGAGCCCTGGCATTGATATCTCCTTGCCTTTCTTTTTGAAAATAATAATTTATTAGTGATAAGGCCTGTTTTTGAGGAGTAAGTGAATTAAAAACCATAGTATCAATCTAATTAATTTTTATAAATGTTTATATGACATTTATATTTAATAAAAATAGAGAATATAAATTGATATGATTAATTTCTGAAAATCAATTTAATTAATGAAACAGGTTCTAAAATGAAAATTGCAATGATATTAGAAGCTTGGAAACCAATTTGGGGTGGTGGACAAGTTGTTACTAATGAAATATCAAAAAGATTATCACAATATTATGGAATTAAAATAGACTTGTTTGTGATGAATTTAAAGGGATATGATGGACCGGATATAGAAAATATAAATAATAATTTCAGAATTTTACATACAGGTAAAAAAAGAGGATGGAATTTTAGGGATAGGACTTTATGGATGCTTGAATTGATTAATAAAATTCAAAAAGAGAATAAAATTGAAAAATATGATTTGATACACGCACATTCCAATCTCCCAGGTTTACCTGGCAAATTATTAAGTAAAATACTTCATATTCCAGTTATTTATCAGGTTCATGGAACAGGAACTGAAGTTATGCAAGAAATGTACGGTCATGGTTTAAAAAGTAAGATTTTAAATTCCTTAGAAATATTCTTGCATAGAAAAATCAAATATGACCTGGAAATTACTGTGGATCAAAAATTTACCCAGTATAAAAATGTTAATAACTCCATTTACATCCCCAATGGAGTAGATCTATCCAAATTTGATGCATATCCTAATAAAAAAGAAAAATATTTTAAAATTCTTTTTGTTGGAAGAATTCATCCCCAAAAAGGCCTTGTAATTTTAATAAATGCTGTTAAAGAATTAAAGCAAGTTTTGAGAGAAAAAGACGTGCAAATAGTTGTTGTTGGAGATGGGGAACAAAAAGAAAATCTTTTACATCAAATCCATGAATTAAAAATTGAGAATTTATTCGAATTTAAGGGAGAAAAGTATGGAGAAGATTTAATCAAAGAATATAAAAGCTCTGATATTTTCATTTTACCTTCATTATATGAAGGATTTCCTTTAACAGTATTAGAAGCTTGGGCATCTAAAATTCCTGTTTTAACCTCAGATGTAGGAGAATTACCGTACATAATCCAAAATGATTACAATGGCTGGGTTTTTGAAAATAAAAATATTGAAGATCTCAAAGAAAAAATTTTGATTTCTGTTGATAAAAAATTAATGCTTCCGGAATTAGGATTAAATGGATATAATCAAGTTCTTGAAAAATATGATTGGAATATAATTATTTCCAAATATTTTGAATTTTATAATGAACTAATCTAACTTTTTTTAAAGGGTGTTTACTATGGACATAGGCATGATCATTCCCCGATTAGACGGACATGGCGGTGCAGAAAAATTCTTCTTAGAATGTGCATTGAGATGGCAAAAAAAGAACGATGTTACAATTTATACAACCTCATTTAATAAAGATTTAATTAAAGAATATAATATTGAAACAGAAATAATAACCATTCACCCAATAATAATAAACCCATCATTGAATTTAATGACTCTTCCTTTAGAAATGCGTATTTTAAGTGATAAAATTGGGAAACATGAAATATATAATCCCCATTTATTCCCCACAAATTTAATAAAAAATCATCCCTCAGTAGGAGTACCTCAAGAGCCCCCAAGGATGTTATATGATTTGAAAAAGCATATAATGTCTCGTAATGATCTAAGTTTATATAAAAAAGCATTATTTTTCTCATTTTCACCACTGATTAAATATATAAATTCAAATTATACAGAATTAGACGAAATAGTAGCCAATAGTTTATATTCCAAAAATTATATTGAAAAAGTATATAAAAGAGAGGTTAACAAAGTGGTTTATCCTGGTGTAGACTGGAAAAAATTCATTCCTTCACAAGAAAATGAAAAAATTATTTTAAGTGTTAATAGGCTTTTTCCAGAAAAAAGAGTTGATATAGCGATAAAAACCATGAAGTACTTAGACGATTATTCATTATGGATTGTAGGTGAAGGTAATTATAAATCAAGCTTAGAAAAACTTGTTTTTGATTTAGATTTAGAGAATAAAGTCAAATTTCTAGGTAATATCAATGAAGAAAAGTTAATTGAAGTTTATTCAAAATGTTTCTGCACAATATTTACTCCCTTAAGAGAACCTTTTGGAATGGTTGCATTGGAATCAATGGCTGCAGGCAAACCTGTTATTGGTTGCAAAGAAGGGGGTTTTACAGAATTAATGGAAAATAATAAACATGGATTTTTATTAGATCCAGAACCTGAAAAAATAGCAGAAAAAATTGTTTACTTACGCGAAAATGATGATATACACAAAAAAATGAGTGAAAATTGTATTAAAACAGCAAAAATTTATTCCTGGGACAAAACTTCTAAAGAACTATTAACCATATTAAAATCTTTTTCTCAATTTAATACATCATTATAAACTTTTAAAGTTTGTTCTGCACACTTTTCCCAAGTGAAATTTTCTGATCTTTCCAAACCTTTTTTAGAAAGATCTTTTTTAATATCCTCATTATTTAAAACATCAACCATCTTTTCAGTTAATTCATCAATATCCAATGGATCAACAAGTATACCCGCATCACCTACAACTTCTGGAATAGATGATCGGTTAGAAGCTATCACAGGAGTCCCACAAGCCATAGACTCCAATGGTGAAAGACCAAATCCTTCATACAATGAAGGAAAGACAAATAAATCCGCTGCATTGTAAACCAAAGGGAGATTTGATTCATCAACATAATCAATGAATTTTATTTTCTTTTGTAGTCCCAAATTATTAATCATTTTATTCAGATTTTCACGTTCACCCAGACTAGTTTGTGGCCTTCCAACTTTAATTAATTTAAAATTCTCAAAACCTTCAATTTTATTGAGCTTATAAAAAGATTTAATCAACACATTAAAGTTTTTCCGTGGTTGTTCTGAACCAACATATAAAATAAAAGGTTCTTCTAGTGAATATTTCTCTTTAAATAACTCAACTTCATTATTTCCTATCTTTTTAAAGGATTCATTAACACCCAAATATATTGTTTTTATTTTTTCAGGATTTATGTTAGAATACTTAACTAAGTCTCTTTTGGTGTAATCCGAAATAGAAATTACTTTATCAGCTTTTTCCATTCCCTTAATCGATTTTTTAAGGAAAATATTTTGAATAATATTATTATTCTGTTTGTATACAAGGGGTATAATATCTAGACATGTAGCGATTTTTGGTATGTCTGATTTAATTTTAGGCAATACCAGAGATTCTTCTTGAGAAAATGCGTGGATTACATCTGTATTTTCATTAATATTCTTATTTATTTTATTAGAATAAAAAAAAAGAGAATAAAGTAAGTTTTGAAATGGAAGAATCCTTTTATCAAATCTATAAGAAACTTCATTAAACGTTACATGGTTCGTTAATTTTTCAGATAGTTCTGAAAAAACCCTTTTTTTGCCAATTATTTCATCAGATTCAAATCCAGTGACAGCAGAAACATTTAAACAAGAATCATACATACTAAACACTCTTTTTTTGACCAACTAATATGTAACCCCAATACCTTATTTTTCGCTGAGCAAGAATCCATGGTATTTTGTTTATAAACTTTAAATTATTCATTTTTAATATACCAAATAATGGGAGTCCTTTAGGTAAAAAAGCCATTTCTTTTACTTCAAACCCAAAATCTTCTAATAAATTTCTTATTGATTTTGAAGTATAGGGATGCACATGAGAATAATCATCCCATGCCACAGAAGAATTCCACGCAGGAACTGAAATAATAAAAATACCATCATCTTTAAGGACCCTATTAATCTCTTTAATAGCCAGTATTTGATCTTCAATACTTAAATGCTCAAAAACTTGATGGCAAATAACCGTGCTAAATAATTCATCTGTAAAGTCTAATTTTAACACATTGCCAAATTTAACATCCATTTTTTTATTTTGACAAATGTTGACTAAATTTTCATTAATATCAATTCCACAGATATCTGTGAATTTTATTTCCATTAAGTATTCCATTAAAGCTCCATTTCCGCATCCAACTTCTAATATTGGTTCTTTCAAATGATTTAAATACCAATCTGTCATTATTCTATCTAAAGGAAAGTCTTTATATCCTTTTCCTCTATTTATTACTGCTTTAGACATTTTATTATCCTATAATAAATTATATCCTATTTTCTTTTTTCAAAAAATAGTTCAGTTGATCTTTAATAATCTTATTTAAACTAAATTCTGTTTTTGCACCGATTTTTTGAATTTTATTAGCATCTGATAAAAGAATTGGAACTTCCGCTGGTCTGAACCTACTTTCATCAAATTTAATCAAGACTTTTCCATTATCAGTATGCGCAAAGATTCCTTTATCTTCAATTCCATATTCAAATCCTTCATCAAGCATCATCTGATCTATTTTCGTCTTATTAAATTTAATACCATAAATTTTAGAATCATCAATTTCAGTTGGATTTTTTACAGATTTAGAACCATTTATTGATTCAATTTTATTAATATCCCACCCTGCTTCTTCTAAACTTAGCAATATGTAACTTAAAACTGAATTTGTCCTCATAGATCCCTGATTATAAACTTCTCCTTCTGAACCTTTTTCCGCGAGTTTCATATATCCATTAACAATGTCCCCAATATGACTCCAATCCCTAAAGGCATTTATATTACCTATAGTTATTTTGTCCAACTCATTAGATTTTAATTTCATTACCTGGTTCGTAATTACAGATGTGACAAACATTAAGCCCCTGCCAGCTCCTTCATGATTAAAAGCCCTTGAAACAACAGTTTTTAAACCATAAGAATGATAATAGTTTCTCATCAAAAAGTCACCATATACCTTTGAAACAGCATAAGGGGACATGGGTCTTAAAGGATTTTTTTCGTTAATTGGGACTTCTGGAATTTCTGTAGGTTCTGGGAAAATAGTCCCATATTCCTTTTTAGCTCTTTCATATTGCTCTTGCGAAGATAAAACCAAACCATATTCTTCGCTTGAACCAGCAAAAATTATTTTACTATCCATCTCTTTTGAAAGTACAGCCTCTAATAAATTTGAAGTTCCCACACAGTTTATCTGTTGAGTTTCAGACGAATTTTCAAAGGATCTTGGAACAAAAGATTGTGCGCCTAAATGAAAAATAAAGTCAGGAACAGAGTCGTCCAATGCATTAGCTAAGGAGGTTATGTCAGACAAATCGCCTTCAAGTAAAGTAGCGTCTTCATGAATTTTTTTATCATGTAAATTTTTAAATTTGCTTCCATCTGCTCTTCTTCTTACTAATCCAAAAACATTACAGTTCTTTTTAATCAATTCTTCAGCCAAATAAGACCCAGCAAATCCACTTATCCCTGTAATCAAAACATTTTTATTTTCCCAGTTCATATTATCCCATTCCAATAATCGTCATAAAGTTAAAGATATAAATTATAGGTCATTTTCTAGAATTTATTCAACTTTAATTACAAAATTAATTTATTAATTTTTTATTTTGTTTTAAACTATTAAAATTAAAGAAAAAAATAGATTTATAAAACAAATAATATTTAATTCTTTAAAATATTACTCCACAGTCACACATTTGGCCAAATTCTTCGGCTTGTCTGGATCTATACCCTTTTCAATACTTATATAATATGATAATAATTGTAAAGGAACTATATATGGAATTGGTGAAATAATTTCATCAATTGAAGAATTGAGACCAATCATATCTTTAGATTCTGATTTTAGTATTTCATCATCTTCTGAACCTACAGAAATAACATGAGCCCCTCTGGCCCTGACCTCTTCCACATTACTTAAAGTCTTATCATGAATATCTCCTGGGGGAACCACAGCCACTAAAGGTATCCCATCATCAATGAGTGCCAGAGGCCCGTGCTTAAGCTCACCGGCCGCATATCCTTCCCCATGAATGTAAGTGATTTCTTTAAGTTTTAAGGCACCTTCTAAAGCAGTGGGATAAGATAATCCCCGACCAATGAAAAAGAAATCTGGCACATCTTTGTATTTTTTAGCTATCTGATGAATATGATCCTCATTATCCAGAACGTCCGCCATAAACTGAGGTACTCTGTGTAACTCATCAACCAGATCTAAACGCTTGCTCATATGAGCTACCAAGAGGTATATGCAGGTTAGCTGACTAACATAAGTCTTGGTAGCTGCTACTCCTATTTCAGGGCCTGCTCTGGTGAAAATAACATGTTTGGCTTCCCTTGTGGCAGTACTTCCTAAAACATTTACTATGGCCAGTGTTTCAGAATTGTCTTTGGCCATTCTAAGAGCTTTAAGGGTGTCTGCAGTTTCTCCAGACTGACTAATGAAAATTACCAGAGTTTTATCGTTCATAGCCCGGGCCGAGTATGGAAATTCAGAAGCTAAAATTACATCAGTGGGAAAACCCATTAAACTTTCAAAAAGGTATTTTCCTATTAAAGAGGCATGATAAGAGGTTCCACAAGCAACAAAGCAAATCCTCTCAATATCTCCAAAATTCGAGACGACTTTTTCTATCTCTGAAGATTCCAGAAGAGTATCTCTTACTGCATCAGGCTGTTCATGGATTTCTTTTATCATGAAATGATCATAGCCACTCTTTTCAGCCATGTCCGGGGTCCATTCAATGACATGAATCTCCTTTTTGATAATCTCACCTAACATATTCTTAACAGTGACACCATCTGCTTTTAAAATAACCATTTCCCCGTCTTCGAGATATATGATGTTATTAGTATGTTTTAAGATTGCAGGAACGTCTGAAGCGAGGAAATATTCGCCATCTCCTTTTCCTACAATTAAAGGACTTTCTTTTCGGACACCCACAATTTTATCAGGTTCCTCAGTGGATATTGCGGCAATGGCATAAGAACCATGTATTTGATTAAGAGTTTTCCGTATTGAGTCCTCCAAATCCATGCCTTTGGCCATGTATTTTTCTATTAAATGAGGAATAACCTCGGTATCCGTATCAGATTTGAATACGTGCCCTTCTTCTTCTAAATTATTTTTTAACTCTTTATAATTTTCAATTATTCCATTGTGAACCACTGCAATTTTTCCACTGCAATCTGTATGAGGGTGGGCGTTATTTTGAGTAGGTATTCCATGAGTAGCCCATCTTACGTGTGCAATACCCATATTGCCCGGTAAATCAGATAGGCCCACATTTTTTTCAGCTTCACTGATTTTTCCCTTGTCTTTTTTTATATTAATCTTTGAAGAGAGAGTGGCAATACCTACAGAGTCATAACCCCTGTATTCCAACTTTTTTACACACTCTAAAAGTACTGGAGCTGCTTTATCATTTTTTAAGACACATCCAACTATACCACACATCATTTCACCTGAAAAGCCCTTCTTGGCTTCGTAATTAATTATATTATTATTTATGATATTATGCTTTTATTAAATTGGTCTTTTAGACATAAATTAATTTTTAAACTAAAATTTCAAGTTATATTTTAATCTTAGTTTCTATATCTAAACAATTATTATAGAAATATCATTAAATTTATGAATTCAATCTATTATTTTTATAATTTATTTTTATATTATGATATCATTATATTAATCAAATCACAATATATCTCTATAATTGGATTTACACGTATATAAGCCTTTGAGAAAAAAGAGAAAAATGGCGATATAATGAATATAAAAGTTGGAAAATTAATTTACAGTGGTAAAGCAAAGGACGTTTATGAAACTAACCAATCTGATAAGGTCATTGTTAAATTCAGGGATGACATAACTGCTGGAGACGGTGAAAAAAAGGATTGTCTAGACCTGAAGGGTTACTATAATTCAATTATCTCTTCTAAACTCTTTGAAGTATTAGAAGAGGAAGGAATCAAAACACAGTACATTGAACTTCTAGAACCCTGTGAAATGCTATCCCATAAGTTAGATATGATACCTCTGGAGGTCATAACTCGAAATGTTGCTGCAGGGAGCTTGTTAAAAAAATTCCCATTTGAAGATAAGCAGGTTTTTGAAACTCCCCTTATACAAATGGATTATAAAAACGACGAGTTCCATGACCCCATGCTAAATGATGATATATCCATAGCCCTTAATCTGGCCACTAAAGAAGAACTGGATGAAATTAGAGAAATTACACTTAAAATTAATTCTGCCCTGAAAAAATTCCTGGAAAGTAAAGGAATTACTCTGGTTGATTTTAAAATCGAGTTTGGCTATGATAAAGACAGAAACATTGTTTTAGGTGATGAAATCAGTCCCGACACTTGCAGATACTGGGATATTGAAACCTGTGATGCTTTGGATAAGGACCTATTCCGGCAAGGAGAATGCGGAGTAATGGACGCTTATAAAAAAGTAACTTCCATGATTTTAGATTCAGAAGACATGGCAAGGTTTGGATTAAAAGAATTGTAGTTTATTAATTATTTGATTATTATATGAAAAATATAATTGAAGCAAAGTTCAATTAATATTAAATGATAATCAACTAAATTAATTTTATTCAAAAAATAATTTCTTATTAAAAAATATATTAATAATTTTATGGTGGTTTAATGAAATACGACGTGGAAGTCAAAATCAGTCTAAAAAAAGGTATGTTAAACCCTGAAGCATCTACTATACAGCGCGCACTGGCACTTTTAGGATACGAAGTTCAGGACACCGATACCATTGATATTGTAAAGTTTACCATGGACGAAGATACTCAGGATGCTGTAGAAAAAGAAGTGGATGATATGTGCCAGCGATTGTTATGTAATCCGGTTATCCACGATTACAAAATCCAGATCGTCCCTGAAAATTAATTAATGAAATTTAATTAAATTTTTAAATAATAACTGAATATAAGTTAATAAATGATTTATTAATCATATAAGAGGATCAATAATGAAAGTAGGAGTAATAAGGTTCCCTGGCTCTAATTGTGATCGAGATGTCTACCATGCTCTTGAGCTTGCCGGTGGAAAACCAGAATATGTTTGGTGGAATCAAAAGGATTTGTCTAACCTTGATGCTGCAGTAATTCCAGGAGGATTTTCCTACGGAGATTATTTGAGAGCCGGAGCTATTGCTGCCATAACACCAGTAATAGAAGGAATAAAATCACTGGTAAAAGAAGAAAAACCCGTTTTAGGCATCTGTAATGGGGCCCAAATTCTGGCCGAAGTCGGTCTTGTTCCCGGAGTATTTACGGTCAATGAAAACCCCAAATTTAACTGTCAATGGAGCGAATTAAAAGTAAAAACCAATAGAACACCTTTTACAAGCATTTATTCCAAAGATGAAGTTATTAAAATGCCTGTAGCTCACGCCGAAGGCCGGTATTTTTCCGAAAATTTGGAATTATTAAAAGAAAATGATCAAATAGTTCTACAGTTTGAAGGAGATAATCCTAATGGTTCTATGGAAGGAATTACAGGAGTTTGTGACGAAACTGGCCTTGTATGTGCAGTAATGCCACACCCGGAAAGAGCTTCTGAACTTATATTAGGATCAGACGATGGATTAAAATTTTTTAAAGGAATAGTTAATTATTAATTCTTAATTAACCATCTAAAAACATTAAACCATTTTTATCTATTTTGAGTAATTAATATTATTTTATTATCCAAATTAACAAAAAAAATCATTTAATTATCTTTTAGAATAATATATATTCAAAAAATAAATTAAAAATTTTAATTAAATTCTTATAAAAGCTGGTGAAGAAATGGTAGTACATTTAGTAGGTGCTGGACCAGGGGATCCCGAATTAATTACCCTTAAGGCCGTTAAAGTATTAGAAAAAGCAGAAGTAGTTATTTATGATAGATTAGCCAACGAAGAAATATTAAAACACGCGCCCCATGCTAAGTTAATATATGTTGGTAAAAAAGCTGGAGAACACTACAAAACCCAGGAAGAAATAAATAAAATCCTTATTGACGAAGCAAAAGCTCACGAGGAAGTTGTAAGGCTCAAAGGTGGAGACCCCTTTGTATTTGGCCGGGGAGGAGAGGAAGTCCTGGCCCTACAAGAGGAAGGAATATCTGTAGATATGATTCCAGGAGTAACCTCAGCTATTGGAGTTCCCACTACTGTTGGACTTCCTGTGACACATAGAGGAGTGGCTACATCATTTACCGTAGTTACTGGGCATGAAGATCCAACTAAAAAAGAAAAACAAGTCAAATGGGATTATACTGCAGATACTGTTGTTGTTTTAATGGGAATCGGCCAAATTGCTGAAAATACTCAGGAAATGATGAAATATCGTGATCCAGAAACCCCAGTATGTGTTATAGAAAAGGGTACTACTCCTGAAGAGAGAATAATTACTGGGACCCTGGAAAACATATCTAAAAAAGACATCAATCCACCGGCTCTGTTAATAGTGGGAAATGTGGTAGATGTTTATAAGAAGATGAAAAAATAAGGGTAAAAACCTTTTAAAATCCTTTTAATTTACATTTAATAAATGAAAAATTAAAGAAAAAAGGAAAATCTCATTAATATTATTTTTTATATTATCTTAAACAAATATAATTGCAATCAATATAATTGCAATCGAGGCCAGTGATTATGTCAAAAACATTAAATGGTGAAATTATTGCCATTACTCGACCTATTGAACGTTCTAAATACGCAGTAGATATTGTTAAACAGTTTGGAGGAGTTCCACTGGTAGTTCCTACCCTGGAACTGAAGCTAACCTGTACACCTTCTTTGATGAAACTGTGTAAGAATATTAACAGTTTAGACTGGTTAATCTTAACTTCTCCAGCTTCTATCGATTCAATTTTTAAATTTTGTCCTGATTTTAAAGAAAAGTTAAAACCTGAGTGTAAAATAGCAGTTATTGGGCCAAAAACTGGCGATTCCATAGAATCTAAAGGATTAAATGTGGAAATGATGCCTGATGAATATACGGCCGAAGGACTACTGGATTCATTTAAAGATTATGATGTAAAAGGAAAAAATATGGGGATACCCCGCACATTATCTGCACGTAAAGTGTTGCCTGACGAGTTAATATCCAGAGGAGCCAATGTTATTGTGGCTGAAGCCTACCAGTCAGTTATTCCTGAAGAAACTTCATTAATTAACGATTTAATAAATAAAATTATAAAAAAAGAAATATCAGCAATTACCTTTACCAGTCCCTTAACTGTTGAAAATTTATTTAATATAGCTGGAAAAAAACAAAAAATGGATTTAAAGAATATTTTATCCAAAGAATATGTTTTAGTTGCAGCGATAGGCCCTATAACTGGGAAAAAATTGCATGAATATGGTATAGATGCTTTAATCCCAGAAAAATACACTGTCCGGGATATGATGCTTAAATTATTTGATAACATGTGATTACAAAAAAATGTAAATAAAATATTATTTAAAATGTTATTAATAATTATTTAGATCACTAATTAATCTAATACTTAATTATACCTAATTTAATTATCATAAATTTACAAAATAGTGAGGATTTGGAATGAAAACAATTATCTGGCCAGTTTACATAGATTCAACAAGAACCCGGAAGGAAGGAAGAAAAATATCTAAAAATGATGCAGTTTCTTCTCCTAGATTAAGTGAAATTTCCCGGGCAGCTAGAAAACTGAATTTAAAACCAGACACTGAAAATGATAAATCTTATCCCGGACTCTGGTGGGAAGCATCCGGGAGGGTGGTCGTGGAAAGAGAAGAAATCTCAAAAAAAGAGCTTCTTTTAAAAATTAGTAATATGATTAAAGGTTCAAGGTCCAAATAATCCTTTTTTATCAATTTAAATTTTTTTTATGATATTGATGGATGATATAATTAATTATAATTTTAATGGAGTAATAATTTGAAGACATCAATACCCTCCCCTATGGAAAAGGCACTTTCCAAAGCCCAAACAATGGTGGAAGATGCAGAAGATATAAAAATTTACAGCCATATTGATTGTGATGGAATTACTGCCGGTGCAATTTTATCAACCATGCTTGATAGAATAAATAAAGAACATGAAGTTGAATTCATTAGTTTAGACAAAATTGAAGATATAAAACTGGAAAATGAGCTCACTATATTTTCTGATTTAGGATCCGGGCAAAACACAGAAAAATTATCCACTTCTTCCTCCAAAATATTAATTCTCGATCACCACCCCTCATTAAGAAGCCCTAATTTTAATAATTCCACCATCCAGGGCAAATTTCTGGAGATAAATCCACTATTTTATGGCATCGATGGTTCAAACCAAATTTCTGGGGGAGGGATGTCATATTTACTGGCCCGAGAATTTGGTAACCTGGATTTAAGCTGGATGGGTGTTTTAGCTGGAGTAGGTGACATGCAAAATAGCCTTTCAGGCCAATTGGAAGGTTTAAACCGTATGATACTTCAGGAAAGTATAAACCAGGGTTATGTAGAATCCATTAAAGACATTTCCATTTATGGACGTCAAACCAGGCCATTGTTTGTAGCTTTGTCTTATTTTGGAGATGTTAATCTCCCTATTACTAATAATAAAACAGAATCTATTTTATTACTTAATAAATTAGGTATAGAAAAAAGGAACGGTAAAAATCACCGATCACTTTGTGATTTAACACCAGAAGAAAAGGGAAAATTGTTTTCTGAACTGGTTAGAATGTTGTCCAAAGAAGTACCGGCCAAATACATAAAACACGTGCCCAAATTAGTTTCTGCAGAATCTTACGATTTTTTAAATGAAGAAAAATATACTCCGCTCAGAGATGCCAGCGAGTTTTCAACTGCCGTGAATGCTTGCAGTAGAAATAAAAGGGCTGATGTGGCATTGAAAATCTTAAAAGGAAATAGAAACACGGCTATGGATGAAATGGAAATCTTATCAAAAGAACACCGGCGCTATCTGGCCCAAAAGATTGAAACCATTGAAAATGAAGATATGATAGTTCCTATGGAAAATTTACAGTACTTTGAAGGGAACGGGATAAAAAGCGAAGTAATTGGGACCATAGCAGGGATGATATTAAGTTATGGTGATTGGAGAAAACCGATAATTGGTTTTACCCAGATTAGTGATGAAAATAGCGGAATTAAAGTTTCTCTTAGATGTTCTCGACTTTTAGCCTATGACGGTATCCATTTTGGACATATAATCCGTAAAGTGGCAGCGAAAGTAGGGGGGAGTGGAGGAGGACATTCCGTTGCCTGTGGAGCATACATACCATCAGAAAGTAAAAAAGAATTTTTAAACATATTTAATAGTTCTTTGCAAAACAAATTAAGTAATTAAATATTCAGCACTGGTAATTCAATATATAAATATCATATTAAATCAATTAAAACAGCTAAAAAATATAATTGAGTATAAACTTCAAAGGGGCTTTAAATGAAGATTTTTAAGAAAAAAGGAGAATTAACTCGTTTTCAAATACTGGGGGAAATCGCCAAAAATGAACCCCATCTCCGACAAAAGGACATAGCCAAAAAACTGGGAATAACCATACAGGCAGTTTCAGAAAATATAAAAAGTCTGGTGGAAGAGGGTTACGTTGAATCAGGAGGGGGTCGCTTCCGTTATAAAATTACCAAAAAAGGTATTGAAAGAATAAAAAAAGAGGCCCTGGCACTTAGAAATTACTCTGATGAAGTACTGGAAACCATGAATAGTTATAAATCAGTTTGGCCAGCTATCGCTGAAGAAAATCTGGAACCCGGCGAGGAAGTGGGCCTTTACATGCGAGATGGGACACTTTATGCCTCTAAAAAGGAAGCATCAGCCCATGCAGAAGTTTTATCAAGTGCCCAGGCCGGCGACGACGTGGCCCTTATAGGTTTAGGAGGAACCATTGAATTAAAACCAGGCAATGTGGTTATTTTGGTTTTACCCACTATAAATCAAGGCGGCTCCAAATCCAGTGATCTTGAGAAAATAATTGAAGTTTATAACAGCGGTTTTGACCGGGTGGGAATAATGGGAACCGTTTCCCGGGCGTTGGTTGATAAATTAGAAATAAAAGCTGATTTTGAATTTGCTACACCTCAATCTACAGTTGCTGCAGCTAAAAGAGGCCTTAATATCCTGGTATTTGCAGTAGGTAAGATGAAAAATAGTATTACCCGTAGATTAGATGAAGAAGGTATCCAATATACCTTAGAAGACGTTAGAAAACTATGATTAATAAAATATTAAAAATAAAGTAATTATTTATTAAATATTGATTAATTTCAAATAAACATTGAAACATTAATGAATTCAAATTTGAAAAAAAATAATTTAAAGGTCGTAAACTTCCTCAGGAGGTACTAGACTAGCTCCTCCATCGTTTAAAACCCTTATTAGCATACCAATATCATCAGTGCTGAGTAAAACAATTGCTTTGTCTTTTTTCTCATGTACAAACGCATAAAGATATTCTAAATTAATATCAGAATCATTAAGCATTTTTAAAACTGATGAAAGACCACCTGGCTGATCCGATAACTCAATAGCCACCACTTCTTTCATTTTAACAATAAAGTTATTTTCCTCGAGTAGTTTCTTGGCCTTTTCTGGTTCAGGAACAATAAGTCTTAGTATCCCAAAATCAGATGTGTCTGCAATAGATAGCGCCCTTATATTAATTCCACCATCTGCAAGAGTATTTAAAGCAGTCCAAAGTCTTCCTTTTTTGTTTTCCAGGAAAATAGATATTTGTTTTATTTTCATTTTATCCCCTTGAAATATTTGAATTAAAATACTACATTCTCAATAATAATTGACCAGTGTTTAATTAATTTAAGAGTTGTTTAAACTTAAAGTAAATCATTTAGTACATGTTTCTATTGTCGATAACTCTTACTGCTTTTCCCTCACTTCGAGGAAGGCTTTTTGGTTCCACCAGAGTAACATTAACTCGTAAACCAATCTCACTTTCAATGTAACTGGCAATTTTATTTCTTATGGCCACCATTTCTTTTATCTCGTCAGAAAATAGGCTTTCCGAAGCCTCAACCTTAACTTCCATTTCATCCAGCATTTTTGGCCGGGTTACAATAATCTGATAATGAGGTTCTACACCTTCAATCTTCAAAAGGGCCTTTTCAATTTGTGATGGGAAAACCGCCACACCCCTAACCTTCAGCATATCATCAGAACGGCCCGTGATTCTGTCCATCTTAACCAAACTTCTACCACAGCCACATCCATCATATCTAAGTGCAGTAATATCCTTAGTTATAAAACGAATAATAGGCATTCCTACTCTACTTAAAGTAGTTAATACCAGTTCACCATTCTGGCCAGGCTCTAAATTTTGTGAAGTTTGAGTATCAATAATCTCTGGATAAAAGTGATCTTCAAAAATGTGCAGGCCATTTTGTTCCTGGCATTCTATGGCCACCCCCGGACCCATAATCTCAGTCAGGCCGTATATATTAAATGCAGGTGCTCCAAAACGATTTTCTATTTCTTTTCTCATTTCATTAGTCCACATCTCAGCACCGAAACCAATGGCCTTTAATTGAGAATTTTCTGGGTCAAATCCTTCTTCATCAGCAATTTCAGAAAGATAAAGTCCATATGATGGCGTGAATATCATTACCGTAGTTCCAAAATCATTCATGATTTCAATTTGTCTCCGGGTCTGACCAGTTGAAATAGGTATAACAGTTGCTCCAATTTTCTGTGCACCATAATGCACCCCGAAACCTCCAGTGAAAAGACCATAACCATGGGTATTTTGAATTATATCATCATCATCAACTCCCATCATGGTTAATCCCCGGGCCATGACTTCACTCCATAAATCAATGTCTTCTCGAGTGTATCCCGAAACAACAGGTTTTCCTGTGGTCCCTGAAGAGGTATGCACCTCGATAATTTCTTTATTAGGTACAGCAAACATTCCAAAAGGATATACTTGTCTTAAGTCATCTTTAGTGGTAAAAGGAAGTTTTTGAATATCTCCTAAAGTTTGAATGTCTTCTGGAAAAATTTCCATATCCTGGAATTTTTTTTGATAATAAGGGACATTTTCATAGGCTTTTTTGACAACACCCTGCAATTTTTTTAGTTGTAACTCGTTTAAGTCATCTCTAGACATGCATTCTGCTTTTTCATTCCAGACCATTTTATCAAATCCTTATTGAATTGATATTCTGATAATTTAAAATAATGATAATTAATTCTAAATTTATTGATAATAATGTTTTAAAGTAATTAAAATTTTTACTTTAATTAAACAAACCATAATATTGCCACAAAATATGTTAGGTGAAAATAACTATAAAACATTTTTTATATGAAGCCCGATCTGATTAAAAAATAAAAAGAAAAAATAAAAAAGAAAAATTTAGGATTTCTTATAAAAATTTATAAAAATATATATTTTTAATAATATTTTTAAGTTTCAGGTTTATTTGAAAATTAAATTAAAATTAATAAAAAGAAAAAATAAATTATAAAGGAGATTCTAACCAGATCTCTGTTCTTTTATTGACTTCTTCCCAGTTTACAATATTCCAGAACGCTTCTACGAAGTCAGGACGAACATTTTTGTAGTCCAGATAGTAAGCATGCTCCCATACATCCAGAACCATTAGTATCCTGAAGTTAGGAATGACATTGACATTATGTTTTTCGATTTGCATGATGAAAAGTCGATCAGTTCTTCGACAAAGGGTTAAAGCTGCCCATCCAGAACCTTCAGCACCTATGGCAGCTTGTGAAAATTCTTTTTTAAATCTTTCAAAACTCCCGAAATCCTTTTCAATATATTTTGCCAGGGTACCTTTCGGTTCTCCCCCAAACTTGTCTGCAGGGCCTAGATTACCCCAGAATAGCCTATGAAGTACAAAACCACCTACATGAAATGATAATTCTTTGGCGACTGCTTTTATATCAAAATCTTCGCCTTTCTCCCGAGTTTCATCAAACTTCTTTAATAATGCATTTGCACCATCTACATAAGCTTGATGATGTTTTTGATGGTGAATAGTCAGCTGTTCTTCAGATATGTAAGGTTCCAGATCTTTATATCCATAATTCAGTTCTGGAAGTTCGTAAAATTTTTTTTCCATTTTTGAACCTTCTTTAAATTATTCTAAATGCACTAAAAATGCTAAAAAAATATAGATTAAGCCTTAATTCAGGCTTATCTACCACTTATAGTAGTTCCGGTGGCACAACCACCAGTCATAACAGGCATATTGCTCTTTACGTTTTTTTGCAGACTTAACATCAGATGGTGGAGGAATAATAAGGCCTTTACCAATAAGCTCATTATTTGGCCAGTTAGCTGGAATGGCCACCCCTTTTTCTTCGATGTTATTAAATCCTTCAATCATACGAAGAATTTCATCCATATTACGTCCCAATTCCTGAGGATAGTACAATACAGCTCGCACTATACCTTCCGGATCAATAATAAACACTGCTCGCACTGTATTTGTTGGACGGGCCGGGTGAATTAATCCCAGAGTGTCGGCAACTTTACCTGTATCAGCAATTACTGGGAAAGTTATTTCAGTATCCAGGTTTTCTTCTATCCATTCAATCCATTTAAGGTGTGAAAAAACCTGATCAATGCTCAGGCCAATCAGTTCACAGTTGAATTTTTTAAATTCATCATACCTTTTTTGGAAAGCAACAAATTCCGTGGTACAAACTGGAGTAAAATCTGCCGGGTGGGAAAACAAAACAAACCATTTACCCTTAAATGCTTTGGGAAGTTTCATCATTCCCTGAGTTGTTTGAACCTCTAATTTAGGGAATTTATCACCAATTAATGGCATTCCCCTGCCTTTTTTCTTAATTTTTCTCAATTCATATATTTTTTCTCCCATTTAAAGCCCCCTTTTAATGGATTAATAATATTAATATATTTTGTTACTATTTTTATTTATAATTTCGTAAGATGATTTTAATTTAAAAATAAAAAAGAAAATAAAATAAATGAATAAAAAAAATAAAAATAAGTGATATACTGAAATTATCTATTAGAAAAAAAATAAAAAATTAGTGATTGCTGAAATTAGTTATTAGACTATTTTTCAGCCACTGGTGGATTGAAAACTCTTTGTGCCAATTCACTGTCTACCATTAAAAGGCCGCTGGAAGAATTCGCTGCTAGTCGAACTTTTTGCAGAACAGATCCCACTGACTCCTCTTCTTCTACCTGTTCAGCCACAAAGTATTGTAGAAAATTGTTGGTGGCATGGTCCTTCTCTTCCATAGCGAGATTCACCAGATCATTAATTAAGCCTGTGACTTTCTTTTCATGCTCTAAAACATGTTCAGAAACGTTTAAAGGAGATTCCCATTCAAAAGGTGGTTTTTCAATGGTATCTAAAACAACACGAGCACCTCTTTGAACCAGATAATCATAAAATTTCATGGCATGGGTCATTTCTTCCTGAGCCTGAACTCTCATCCAATTAGCAAATCCTGGAAGATCTGTGTCCTCATAATAAGCAGCCATAGCCAGGTATAAATATGCAGAGTATAGTTCAGCATTCATCTGTCCATTTAAAGCATCTTGCATTTTTTTACTTACCATTTTATCCCTCTTTTAATTATTTTCAAAAAAATTAATAAAAAATAAATAATATATTTTAATCTTTATCAAATTAATTATCAGATTAAAATTCCATTGTTTCCAGAATTTGATCTGCCAGTTTATCCAGAGCTTTGAAATCATCCTCTTTAGGTAATCCCTTAATCAGCACTGATTCATGATAATTTATATTTAAATTGCTTAAATGTTGCTTAATCTCTTCTTCCATCAAGGTACCCCAACCAAAAGATCCTATAATAGCACCATGTTTTAGTTTAGGCCTTAAAACATTCACCAAATAAACAATTTGAGCCATGGAAGGATGAGGTTTGGTTAAAACTGTAGGAGCAGCCATTACTAATGTGGATGCATCTACCAGACTTATTAAAAACTCTCCCAGTTCCATGTGTGATAAATTAAATGGTTTAACCTCGATTCCCCTTTTTACAAGAGCATCAATCAAATATTTAACCATGATTTCTGTACTCCCATGCATAGACACATAAGGGAGAATAACTTGATTAGAAGTCTCATTAGATGCCCATTGAGAGTACAGCCGGATTATTTCAGAAGGGTTAGAAATTAAAGGACCATGTGAAGGTCCAATGGTCTTTATATTTATATCACTAATTTTTTTGAGATTATTTAGAATCATAGGCCTGAAAGGCATCATTATCTCAGCATAATACCGTTTTGCTGGAACCAAAAGAGAAACATCCTCTGGACCAAATAATTCACTGCTGGCCAGATGTGAACCAAAAAAGTCACAGGAGAACAGTATTTCGTCTTCCACAACATAAGTTACCATGGTATCGGGCCAGTGCACCCATGGGGTAAAAATGAATTTTAAAGTTTTATCTCCTAAATAAAGAGATTCTCCATCTTCAACAATTTTAAATTTTTCATCAGAAAACAAAAAGAAACTTTTAAGAAGTTTTTCGCATTGAGGATTAGTTACCACAATAGCATCAGGGAATTTTTCTAAAACAGCAGGAATCGAACCAGAATGGTCCTGTTCTGCATGATTAGCTATAATATAATCAATTTTTAATCCAGTTTCATCCAGATTATCCAGTAATTCACTGGTTTTTGAGGGATCAACAGTATCTATTAGTGCATTTTTTTCTGTTCCCTCCACCAGATAAGAATTATATGAGGTACCCTGTGGAAGGGGAATTAACTCGTCAAACAATTTTCTGTCCCAGTCAATAGCCCCCACAGCATAAATTCCATTTTTTATAACTCTAACAACCATTTCAATCCATCTTTTTGAATTGATCCTTACCTACACCACAAATAGGGCACATCCAGTCATCAGGTACGTCTTCAAATGCAGTACCGGCCTCTACTCCAGAATCAGGGTCTCCATTTTCAGGATCATATATGTAACCACACATTTCGCAGATATATTTGTCCATACTTTTGCCTCCTTAATTTAAGCTATTTCATAAATCTAATAAGTTGATATTATATTATTGTGCATTTATTGATTGCTTTTATTACAATATTAATTTTTTAATGCAACAAACATTCTTTTTGGAGCTCCACAGGATGGACACTTCCAGTTTGCTGGAAGATCCTCAAAAGAAGTTCCAGGTTCAATATTTGATCTAGGTTCTCCACGTTCAGGGTCGTATATATATCCACACAATTTACATTTGTATCTCATCAATCTAAACACCTTGGATTTTCTTTATTTAACCAGAACATTCTATATAAATCATTATTTAAATTAATTCAGGAAAAACATTCCAAACATTAACTTTTTTCGTAGTTCAAGAATATATTATAATTGATAAACAAACATATAAAATTTTCTGTTCGCTTGTCAAACGAACATATCTAATATAATATTTTTTTATCAATTTTAACTTTAATTAAATGACCCAGTTTAATGGGCCATGGGCACGAATCTTATCTTTCCAGACCCGCATTTAGGACAAATCCAGTCATCAGGAAGCTGTTCAAACTCTGTGCCCGGTTCTACATTTGAACGGGCGTCACCAACTTCAGGGTCATAAATATATTTGCATACTCTGCATTTGTATCTCATTTTTTTACCTCGATTTACGATTACAGAACAAATTATTTTAGAAACTAACTGATTATATATTAAACTTTTAAATGTTTAATAATATCGGTGACCTAAATTCATGAGAATGATTGACTTATGAAATAAAAAGATTTATAATAAAAAAATAGGAATGATTCAACTTTAAAAATAAATTTAAATTTTATTTATCACTGAAATATTTCATTCTAACTACATTAAATCCAATTACACACGCAATAAATACGATTTTTGTATAAATACTAACCGGAGCAAATATGGCAATTGCCAGCAACAAAATACCTACTAAACTATGGGTAAGCCAATTTCTCCAGTCCATAAAATATTTTTTAAGACCATTTAGTATTTTATTCATTATGAAACGTCCTTATCATTAAATTTTTCTAAATTTCTAATTTTGAGTCATTTATATTAAAAATTATTATTTTACATATCTTATTTTGGATTTATGATATATTATTTTTTTTGATATATCACGTTTTGTAATATAATATTAAAAATTAATTGAAAAAATTAAAACTATTAAAAAGAATAGAAAAGTAAATATGGAGTCACAGATAATGACAATTAAATTTAAAAAAATTATTTGACCAGTAATACGGGAATTTCCACAGTTTTTATAGCATTTTCCGCGACACTGCCCATGAGGATTTTTTCAAGGCCAGATTTTCCATGTGATCCAATAACTAGAAGATCCGCACCAGATTTTTCAGAGATTTTTTTCATATCGTGTCTGGGGTTTCCAAAAATAAGGACTTCATCAACCTTAACCCCTTTTGCCGAACCTTTTTCGTGAATTTTAGACAAAATCTCATTACCTTCCTCTTCCATGATATCAAAGGGATAAATCAATTTTTCATCAATTACATGAACCGCAACTACTGATGATCCCAATTTTTCAGCCAGGGAAATGGCCATGTCTTCCGCTTTTTCAGCATATTTAGATCCGTCACTGGGTACCATAATTTTATTAAACATTTTTACACCCCAATATAACCTCAGATAATAATTATTCAACTTTTTTAAGATGATCACCTATTACAAAATCCGTTCCACCTAAATGGAGGATAGGCTTAACTTTTTGAACGTCTAGCAGACCATTATTCATACAATTTTCCTGAACAGATGCATGAACAACCAGGGCTGTAATCAAATTGTGATCGCCTACTTCATTAACCCGTAAAACTTCACATTCTAAATGCGCCATAGACTCGGCTATTCTTGGTGGTGAAACTATTTTAGAAGGTATAGAAGTCAAACCTGCTTTTTCAAGTTCATTTTCACCATAAGGAAGTTTTTCACCGGTAATCCACATTTTTTGTAAAATACTGGCTGGAGTTAAGTTAACCACAAATTCACCGTTTTCCACAATATTCAAATTAGTGTCATGTTTAGGGGCTGATGCAAAAGCCAGAATTGGTGGATCCATAGAAACCGGCATTACAAATGAAAATGGAGCGGCATTGACCTCCCCTTTAGGACTAACTGTAGTTATAATAACGGTAGGTCTTGGAGCTAATATTCTGTGTGCATTTTCTGGTGGAAAGTCCTCAAAAATCATTTTAACCACATTAATTTTTAATATTCAGATCAATTTATTAGATATTTAATTAGAGATTATAATTAATTTAATGTTATTAACTTTCTAATTTAATAATATGTTCTTATTCAATTATAAGAAATAATTAAATGGGGAATAAATTAAAATTAAATTAAAAAATTTTTTAATGGAATAAATTCAATTATCCATTAAATATTCGGCATTGCTTCTTTTAACAAACTCTAAACATAAATCCTGTGGAATACCATCCATAACAAAGTTTCCATCATCCATTAAAATAGCACGAGTACTTAATTCTTTTACAAAATCAAGATGATGGCTAACCATTAAAATAGTTGTTTCAAATTCATTATTTATCCTTTTTAGAGAATTAGAAACTGATCTTAAAGTTATAGGATCCAGATCACCAAATGGTTCATCGAGAATAATTACTTCTGGTTGAGATGCCAGTACCAGGGCCAGTGTGGCCCTTACCTTTTGTCCACCAGACAATTCGTATGATTTCCTATCCAGTATATCCATGGATAAATCCAGGGCTTCAAATATTGGTTTTGCAAATTTTTTTACTTCATTATCCGGGAAACTTGGAAATAGTTCATGGAGAATTTCAGCAGAAAGTCCAATTTTTTCCAGCCTGAACTTGGCTTCAGTTTCTGGAAGGTCTGTGAGTTGATATAATACATCCAGAACCTGTTCACTAATACCCAATTCTTCTGCTTTCTTTTTAGCGTAATCTATTACATATACGCCTTTAATTCCCAAACGAGAAGCAATTTGAGATTTAATAGTGGAATAATGTGTTAAAGCAAATTCTTGATGCATGAACCCCATTTTACTTCGAATCTTCATCCTTTTGATTCCTGGCTCGTGCATATCTACCCATTCACCATCAGTTTTAAAATTAACGCTTCCAGAATCTGGGAAGTCCAATCCACCAATTATACGAAGCAAAACTGTTTTACCTGCCCCGCTAGGGCCAATTATAGATATAATTTCTCCTTTATTAACATTGAAGTTAATATCGTTAATATCCAGAACTGCTCCCCCTTTTATGAGGAAAAACCGTTTTTCAATGTCTTTTACATGTATTATTTCTTCAGAACTCGGTTCTGGAGATTTTAATTCTTCTTCAGGTTCTAGATCTTTTAAAAACTCTTTAATAATGGTTTTTGGGTCTCCTTCATCTATAATTTTTCCATTTTCCATTAAAACCAATCTATCTGCAAGATATTCATGAATTTCTGGTAGATGAGATACTAAAATTATAGTTACTCCCAATTCCTTGTTTATATTTTTTATAGCATCAAATATCTCTTGCTTAGTTTTAGGACATGACATGGTAGCGGGTTCATCTAAAAGTAAAACTTTTGGCTGTTTAGCAAGTTGTCTAGCCATTATTAATCGCTGTTTTTCACCACCACTTAATACTGGTGCAAAATGCTGTGCTTTGTCTTCCAGACCAACCAGTTTTAATAAATCCATGGCCTGCTCACTGAATTCATTGAAAGCGTATTCCTGATCACTCATGGATTCATCACCATATTTAGCCCCGTAAAGTTTTCTGACGACATTTTGCAGAGCAGTTTCTGCCCAGAGACCAAAAGATCTCTGTAAATGAATTGCAGTAGCCCTTTTTAACTTGGTGAAATAATAGGGATTTGAATCATAGGAAACTTTAATGTCTTCCAAAGTAATATCACCGCTGTCGAAGGATTCAACACCTCTTAAAACCCTTAAAAGAGTTGTTTTCCCAGAACCACTCATTCCAATTATTCCTAAGATTTCCCCAGACTCCACTTTAAGATTTACATCGTCTAAAGCCTTTATTTCATCCCCATTATCCATTTTATAAGTTTTTGAAAGATTTTTAACTTCTATCATGCTTAATCACCAGTCTCTTTAAACAATACAAGATAAATATAATTTAAATCTAATTTACAGTTAATTAATCGGATAATCATTAAATTTGATTAATAAATTCAATTGAAATGAGCCAATAACATATTCTCTAATAATTAAATATAATCAAAGGATAAGATAGGGGAATTTATATCCACTAATATAATATCCACTAATCCATTCTTTTAATTCTTTTTGTTTATAAGGTTTAAAAAGTATCTAGTTGAATTTACAATTTCAAAACACATATTACTTTTAAAAAAAGGATATTTTAAAATATTATATTAATTATTTTTCTTAATTTAATCCTAATATGACAATAAAGTGCAATTCTAAACAAGATATTATAGTTTATTCTTTTTTAATCTTTAGTGACTAAATAAATTTGAGATAAAATATTAAATTGGAATATAAAATATTAATTATTAGAAAGGGGATAAGTTAATATAATAATATTATATGGTGATTTTAATGCGGGGATTACTGGTAGGTAGAATGCAGCCTGTTCATCAAGGCCATCTTCAGGTGGTAAAAAGGATACTAGAAGAAGTAGATGAAGTAATTATTTGTATAGGAAGTGCCCAGCTAAGTCACACTTTAAAAGACCCCTTTACTGGTGGAGAAAGAGTAATGATGCTTACCAAAGCATTGAGTGAAAATGGAATTCCTGCTTCACAATATTATATAATTCCTATTCAAGACATAGCCTGTAATTCAGTGTGGGTGGCCCATATTAAAATGTTAACTCCTCCCTTTGATAAAATTTATACTGGAAATCCACTGGTACAGCGATTATTCCTGGAAGAAGGTTATCAAGTTACTACGCCCCCTTTGTTTTATAGAGACACTTATTCTGGCACCGAAGTCAGAAAAAGGATGCTTAATGGAGAAGATTGGGAATCACTGGTTCCGAACTCTGTAGAAGAAGCTATAAAAGAAATAGATGGTGTTGAAAGGCTAAATCACCTATCTAAAAAAGAAGTGAGTGAAGAATAACTCTTAATTTATTAAATCACAAGATGTTCTGTGACCATTATATATTTAATTAATATTTAGTTAATAAATTAAACATCCTAAAAAAAAACATCTAGAGAGATTTTATGCTGGTTAAACTTATAAAAAAAGATGAAGAGCTGGTTTCCATAACTGATCTTATTAATCACGTTAAAAAAAGCCCGTATATCGATGAATCTGGTGCAATTTTTACATTTGAAGGAATTGTAAGAGGAAAGGAAAAGGATTCTGAGGTTAAAAAATTAATATTGAGCACCCCTGATATGGATGAAACCCAGAAAAGTTTGGAAACAATAGTTGAAGAAGTTAAAGAAAAGTATTCAGTTAAAGAAATAGCAGTGGTCCATTATTTAGGAGAATTTTTTACAGGAGACCCTTTATTTTTGGTAGCTGTTGCTGGAGCTCATCGCCAGGAAACCTTAGAAGCGCTTAAAGAAGTTATTGAAAGAACAAAATTTGATCTGGACTTTCAAAAGGATGAACACACCAATAAAGGCACCAATATTATAATGTCCGGTGGATGATTCTGGGAGAATTATTATCATTGCCATCAATTTATGCATTTCCATATCAATAATATAAAAAAAGCCTTTTAAAGACCAATATAGGAGAGTCTTTAAGGAATGGAGACCTAATTTGAAATTTATAAGAGATAGTGTTCACGGAAACTTACATCTTGACGATTTTGAGATTAAGTTAGTTGATACAGCCCAAATACAGAGATTAAGGCGAATAAAACAATTAGGTTTTACTAACTTAATTTACCCGGGAGCAAATCACTCCCGTTTTGAGCATTCAATTGGTACAATGTATCTTGCTTCCCGATTGGCCGATCATTTAAAACTTGATACCGATAAAAAAAGAATATTGAGGGCATGTGCTCTATTGCATGACGCTGGACACGGCCCATTTTCCCATGTTTCTGAAGCTGTTTTAGACGAAGCACACGAAGTCTTAACTGCAAGAGTCATAAAAAATTCCCAACTGGGAGAATTACTATCAGAAGAATTCGATTTAAACCAGATTATTGATATAATAAATGGAAAAAGTGTATTGGGACAGGCCATATCCGGAGAACTGGATGTGGATCGAATGGATTACCTTTTACGTGATTCACATTACACTGGAGTTGCTTATGGAATAATAGATGTTGAAAGACTTATTTACAACATGAAACTTGAAAATAACTTAGTACTTGACAAAAAAGGTGTTCAAGCTGCTGAATCGACACTTTTAGCAAGATATTTCATGTATCCCAGTGTATATCAACACCATACCACCCGTATAGTAAATGCCATGTTCAGGCGCTGTTTAAGAAAACTAATTGAAAAAAAAGAAGTTGATGCCAAAACCATTTATAAGTACGACGATGCGGACATAATAACTCTTTCCAGAAACCAGAGCGGTTTTGTGGGAGAAATGATGAATAAATTAGACAACCGGGACCTCTTAAAAAATGTCAGTTCTCTGAAACTCAGTGATCTCGAAGATCCTCAACAATGCTTTAAAATCAAAAGAGAAGTTCTTAAAAAAGCAGAGAAGGAAATTGCTGAAGATTTAGGCATACCGGAAGATTATTTAATCATAAATATGCCAGAATATCCTTCTTTTGATGAAATGAGAACCCTGGTATCGGTTGGGGATGCCATTGTTAATTTAAGTGAAATATCCAGCATAGTGGGTGCTTTAAGAGATGCCAGATTCAATCACGCCGATTTGTGTTTGTATGTTCCCGAAGAACACACCTACAAATTTGATGATTTCAATTTTTACGATTATTTAAACTTGCCTGAACAAAAAAACAGGCACAACAAACAAATGCGCTTAATTAGCTCATTATGATTATTTAATTCATTACATTAATCAATAAAATCCATTAAATCAAAATTTAATATGTAAATTTATATTATTTAGGATGTTTTAAATTTAATAAAATAAAACATATAATAATTACCTATTAATTAAAAAGTGATAAAAATGATTATCGTTGCTATAACAGGTGCAAGTGGGGTTGTATACGCTTTAAAAGTATTGGAAGCCCTTAAAAATAGTGGTAAAGAAACTGGATTGGTAGTAACTGAACCAGCCAAACTAATTTTAGATTATGAGCTAGAAATGGACCTGGAAGATCTTAAAAAGCTTGCTGATTATTATTATGATTCAGAAGATCTTACCTCTGCTATAAATAGTGGATCCTGTATTTTTGAAAGCATGGTCATCGTTCCATGCACAATGAAGACCCTTTCAGCCATAGCACATGGATATGCCAACAATGCAGTCACCAGAGCAGCAGATGTATCACTAAAAGAAAAAAGAAAGCTGGTTATTGTTCCTCGAGAGACTCCTTTACGATCGATACACCTGGAAAATATGTTAAAAATCAGCCAGGAAGGAGGGATAATACTCCCTGCTATGCCTGGATTTTATCACAAACCTCAAAATATCGACGATATAACAAATTTCATTGCAGGAAAGATTTTAGATGTTTTAAAAATTGACCAAAATCTTTTTAATCGTTGGAGTGGCGAAGAAATGAAATAATAAAGATTCAGTATTATTTTAAAATTTTTCTATTATTATTACTAAGTTTTAGATCTAATAGTATATTTAATTGAAATAATGATTTAAGTAAGAATAATAACTTTAAATCATTATATTTTAGGTATTAGTTAATTTATAATATCAATTTCTAATAAATCTAATATTAAAAATTCTAAAGGTTAAAAAATATGTTTAGAGATTCAGATTTTAAAACCAGCCCTAATGTACCGGGCCCTACCAAAGAAGAAATAAGATGTCTGGTAATTTGTAAATCAAATGTAAAAAAAGACGACATTGTTTTAGAAATTGGATGTGGGACTGGTGGATTAACTTTAGAGTTTGCAAAAAAATCAAAAAAAGTTTATTCTGTTGATAAAAATTCTGAAGCTGTTAAATTAACCAGTCAAAATCTTTTAGAGCATGGACTTGTGGGAAAAGTGGATTTATTTGAAGAAGATGCTCTCAGTATAATTGAAAGCGTACCAAAATTCGATATTTTGATGATTGGTGGAAGTGGAGGAGATTTATCCCATATAATTGAAAAAGCCACTTCAAAACTTAATCCTGGTGGCAGAATAATAGTAACTGCTATTTTAATGGAAACTAAAACAGAGTCCATATCCAAACTTAAAGAATTAGGTTTTGAAGTGGAAATAATTGAAGTTAATATTTCCAAAGGGCGCATAATAGATCGGGGCACCATGATGTTCTCTCAAAATCCCATAGCCATAATTTATACTGTTTAATTTAAATGCTAAACTTAAAATAGGCTAAATACTTAAAAGAGTTTATCAATGGAGATTATAATGAAATCATTTAAAAATTTAAATTGGGAAATTAAAACAGGGATTGTACTAATTTTAATCTCGGCTATAATCTATTCTTCTGTATATATGATATTTCAGGACGCTAAGTCCGTTTTCTTTTACATAGGAATAGACCTGGCATTCATCCCCTTAGAAGCTTTAATCTTAGTTTTAGTTATTGAAAGAGTTATAAGTAACAAAGAAAAGGCCATGATGATGGAAAAACTTAATATGGTTATTGGAGCTTTTTTTAGTGAATTAGGAACCGATTTACTTAAAGAAGTTTCTTCATTTGATCCAGATATTCATAATATCAGAAATAACCTGAAAGTTGCTATGGGATGGGAAGAACGAAATTTCTCTGAATCAGCAGATATAATTAAAAATTATGATTATTCCATACCCTTAAATAATGATGATGAGCATTCAATTTTACTTTTAAAAAGTTTAAAATCATTATTATTGGATAAAAGACAGTTTATGTTAGGATTACTTGAAAACCCCAACTTATTAGAACATGAAAGTTTTACAGATATGTTGTGGGCTGCATTTCATTTAACTGAAGAACTGGAAAACAGAGATAATTTGGAGAAATTACCTAAATCTGATTACCAGCACCTTTCTCTGGACATTGAAAGAGTCTATTCCTATTTAATATACGAATGGCTACAATATATGGAACATTTGATGGAAAATTACCCATACCTATTTTCTCTAGCTTTAAGGACCAATCCATTTGATCCCGAGGCAAAAATAGAGATTAGTGATTGAAAGCTTATTGATGAAATATGGAAATCTATTTCAATATTCATTTAAGTAATTTTTAATTATTTTTTAATATTTTTTTTTAAATCCCGATTAGTATTAAAATATAAAAAATAAATCATAAAAATGCTTAAAATCAAGATTATATCAATTATTTTATATATGTGAATTAATAGAGTATTAAAAAACTTAGTTGGTTGATATTGATGGATAGCTTGAGTCTGGAACAATATCGAGAAATGGTTGATGAAATAATAGAGTTTAAGAACGAGAACGGCATAATGCCTGAATATACCGTTGTCAATGGTTGTAGAATCGAAAAAGATAGCTACATTGATATGATTGAGAGGGTAAACAAATTTATACTGGAAATGGGTAGAAATCCACGGTCAGTAGAAATAGAATCTTAAATATCACTATTTTAAGAATTTTTTAATTGAAATTTTTTATTAATTATTTTTAAATTTATTATATTAGTTTTGATTTTAAAATAAAATTATAAAATACTCTTTAATTATAAGAGATTATTTTAACTAAAAATATCTACAAAATATCTTCTGGCCTATTAAAATTTTTAAAACTTATTCCAGAAGAATCCAAAGCTTTCTTAGGGACAAAAAGAGAATCAATTTGACTAATCAATGATTTGACGTCTCTTTGATCGTTAATAAGCATCTTTTTAATAATTTTTCTCGTTTTGGCCGAGTATATAGAATGCAAGGGTTCTAAATTATAATCTTCACCTTGGGGAACAATCGCGTCGTATTTTTGATTCTCAGACTCAATTTTGTGGAAAATGGAATCAATGAAACTGCCAGATACATAAGGGGCATCACATGGCAAAACCAGAGCATAATCAGAATTTATATGGGATAATCCCACCATTATGCCCCCCAAAGGGCCTTGGGATTTTATTTCATCTATAAAAAACTTTAGATTAAATTCAAAGGAATTATTACCATAATTATCATTTAAAATATTTTTATACTTCTTTAATTGATTATTATCCCTTAAAATAATTAATACTTCATCTACATGACCGTTAACATTTTTAAGAACCTTTAAAATCATTGGTTCTTCTTTGAAATACATCAATCCCTTGTCCTGACCCATTCTACTACTCATACCCCCACAAAGAATAATGCAAGATCTTGATAACTTTCTTGGGATTTTAACTACCTCTATTAATTAAAAAATCATAAATTTAGATCAATTTAAAATATAAAAATTTAAAAGAAAATGAAGAAATTATAAGAAATTAATGAAATTCTTCATTCTAAAGTAGGGTAATTAGGACTTTCATTGGTTATCAAAAGATCGTGTGGATGGCTTTCTTTGATACCACTGGAAGTTATTTTAACCAGTTTAGCCTTTTCTTTCATTTCATTAATGTCTTTAGCACCACAGTATCCCATAGATGCCCTCAGGCCTCCCACCATCTGGAAAACAATTTCACTAAGAGTTCCACGATAAGGTACAACACCTTCCACTCCTTCAGGAACCAGTTTAGTATGTTTCATTTGCCCTTTAGATTCGTGGGTTTGGAAATATCTGTCAGTTCCAGCACCTATGCCACCAGTCATTGCACCTAATGATCCCATTCCACGGTATTGTTTGTATTTTCGTCCATTCATGACTACAACTTCTCCAGGGGCTTCATAAGTTCCTGCAAGAAGATTACCCATCATAACAACATCTGCACCCACAGCAATGGCCTTGGCCATGTCCCCAGAGTATCTTAAACCGCCATCAGCAATAACCGGAACATCGTACTCCGCAGCCACTTCTGCCACCTCAGAAATAGCAGTTAGTTGAGGAACACCTACACCAGCAATAATACGAGTAGTACACATTGATCCAGGACCAATTCCAACTTTAAGACCGTCCACGCCCTGAGCAATAAGATCTTCTGCTGCTTGTTTAGTAGCAATATTTCCAACAATAAGATCTGCATCAATATTTTCTTTAATAGTTTTAGAATACTTTACCAAATTGAGGTTGTGACCGTGAGCACTGTCAATAGCTAAAATTTCAGCACCAGCTTCATCTAAAGCCATGGCCCTTTCCAAATCAAATGGTCCGGTAGCTGCAGCAACCATAAACCGCCCTTTACCATCACGAGAAGCATTAGGATATTTTTTATGCTCCAAAATATCTTTAATGGTCACGATTCCCACAATCTTGTTTTCTCTGACCACCGGAAGTCTTTCTACCTTATTTTCATAGGCAATATCCAATGCTTCACCAGGAGTAATGGATTCATCAACAGTGACCACATCAGAAGTCATTATTTCTTTTACCTGTCTTTGAGCATCAGAATTTAAAATAGGTTTAATATCCCTTCGGCTTATTATTCCTACAACTTCCTCATTCTCAACAACTGGAAGACCACTAATCTCTTCTTGATCCATGATTTCATGGGCTTCTCTTAAAGATGAATCAGGGCTTATGGTTATAACATCTCGAATAGTTAGATCTCCAGATCTTTTAACCTTTTTAACCTGTTGAACTTGTTCTTTAATAGTCATGTTTCGGTGAATAACTCCCAAACCACCAACTTGAGCCAGAGCTATGGCCATTTCAAATTCAGTCACAGTGTCCATGGCTGAACTTATAATAGGAGTATTAATTTCATGATTTCGGGAAACTCTACTCTTAGTTATTACATCCTTAGACTCTACCCAGGACGGACCGGGCATTAAAAGAAAATCATCAAATGTATATCCTGTTTCCGCCTCTTTTAATTTTTTTGAATACATAAAAACACCTGAACCCTGCATAAATTTTTATTTTTATGGAAACAATAAAAAAATGTTTCCAAATAATTAAGATACCTATATATTGATAATATTTAAATTTAAATTAATTTAAACCATTTTAATCAATATATGTCACATTTGATTAATAAATGAATAAATTTTTAGAACTATTTAAAACCATTAATCATTTCCTTAAGCTCAGCAACTGCGCTTCGATGGATTTTTCCAGTATTACGGTCTCCACCTAGACAAGCTGCCCCTCTGACACCCACTACATCACAATTTATATCATATAATGGTTTCAACTGATCCTTTTTAACAGAACCAGCCAGTGCAGATTTAAGTCCATAATCATGGATTTCATTTACAAATTTTTGCAAATCATCCATATCCATGAAATCAAATAGGGTTTTTCCATCTTTAACTGCCGTATCTACCATGGCCAAATCCGCTCCCGCCTCAGCAGCAACTTTAGGAATTTCCATGGGGCTTATAGCACCTACCCTGTGAGCATCAGCATATCCTGAAGCCACAACCACTGCATCAGAACTATTTTCCCGGACGGTGCGGACCACATTTTCCATGACTTCCAGCGCCTCATAATAATTAGAAGTGCCATAAAGGCCCACTTTTATATAATCTGCTCCAGAAACTAAAGCCCCCATGGCTGCCAGTGATACAGTTCCCGGTTTGTATGGAACGTCTCCTAATGTAGCACTTACCAGCATATCTTTGGGAGTCATTTCCCTGACACCTTTAATAATCCATGGAAAACTAGCACCCAGAGATCCTTCTTTTGGATTTTTAACATCAACAATATCTGCACCGCCTTCAATGGCCTCCAGTGCTTCCTCTGTATTAATTGGACTTATTAACAGAAGCAATTCATATACCTCCTACTTAAAAAACTGTTACAATTTTTAAACTTTATCTGAAATCATTTGGATATTAATATTTTGGATATTAATCCATTTTAAATGATTTAACTCATTAATAAAAATAATTAATGAATTCATTTACCTAAAAAGACTTTAAAATATTTTTAATTTATATTTTAAAAAACAATTTTAAAATCCCGTAACTAAAAATATGCCCATCTTAACAATTTAATATTTTTACTAATTATTTACAATTATTGTATTCAATTATCAATTCTATTAATTAATTATGTAAAAAAATTCTAAGCATATTTTAGTATTTTAAAGTATTTTTTAATTATATGATGAATTAGGCTATAAAAACTTTTAGAATTTCATCCCTAATTGTAAATTATAAATTAGATAAATTTAATCCTAAAGTCATTTTAAAAGACTTATTTTTTTATTCATACCCTGTAACGACATTAAAATATATTTTAAATAATATAAATAGTTAAAATTTGATTAAAAAGGCTTATCGGAATGTTTAATATTTTTTCGGATTTTTTCATGTGCATCTGGGAAAAAACCAGCATTTTGTGAACTTAATCTAATTTTTTCAACAATTTCCGAAGTTGGAGTACTCACCGGACATTCTAGAGTGCACAAACCACAAAGAGTACACATGTAAAGGCCAGAATCAAAACTGGTCTTTTCATCGCAAATAAATTTACTCATAGCAACACCTCTGCCCCCCAAATATCCTTTATATCCAAATTCGTGGCCTACTGCATTGTAAACCGGGCAGGCCACAATGCAGCTTCCACATCCAATGCACCACAAGCATTCTTTAAGGGCACTTTTTCTCCCATTATCCAGTAGAATAACCACAACTTTACTGGCCCCATACATCCCTTCTAAAAGCTGTTTTTCAATATCTGCCGTTTTAGATGGTGCAGATATAATATTTATATATGAAGGAATTTTTGTACCTGTGGCATAAGCCGTTTCAAGTTTAATTACTGAAATAGCATCTTCAATGGTACTTACCAGTTTATCTATTCCCACTACCACTATATGTGTATCCATCAAAGTCAGCAAACTAATATTTCCCTCATTGTGGACCATCACCAGAGAACCATCTTCGGCGGCAACGGAATTGGCACCAGTAATTCCAACCTGGCATTTAATGAGTTCTTCCAGGACATTTGCTTTAACCATTTCCATAATTATTCGGGGATGGGGTTCAATTTCCTCACCCATGCTTTCTGAAATAATTTCAGCGATTTTTTCAACATTGAGGTGAAGTGCCGGACCAATAGGATGTGCCGGCCTTTTATCATAGGGATTAAGCTGAACTATTCTATCTCCCAGATCGGTTTCTACCAGATTAATGTTTTTTTCCTGTAAAAATTTTGAAAGCCCGATTTCACTCACGGTGTTTGATTTAGATTTAGCAATAGTTTCATTATCCTTTATAAGATCATAGATTATTTTTAGGGCTTTTTTATCATTTTCAGCCAGAAAAACCTGCATCCCATTTTCTTCAAAACGTTTTTGAGCGGTTTCAAGGAGTTCTTCCATGTTATCCACAGATTCTTCCCTTATTTTTTTAACTCGATCCTGTAGTCTTTTAATTTGGGGATTATTGAGAATTTCACACCTCCTTTCATCCAGTTTTTGAAAAGAAGTTCTCATGGTCTCAAGTTCACTTTCATTCATTCTTTAATTCCCCTAAAATCTTTATTAAAAATTCTGAAAGATCATAAACATCTAAAACATCAGATTGGTCCAGATTTAACTTGCAAAAAGGGCATGAAGTTACCAGAGCGGTTGAACCTGTTTTTTCAGCTTCTTTAATTCTTTCCTGGGCAATTGTTTCTGCTATTTCAGGATAAGCTGATTTAACACCACCACCTGAACCACAACAGCGGGCATTTTCCTGGATATGTTCCATTTCCGTCAGGGAACATACTTTTTTTAGGACTTCTCTTGGGGCTTCATATTCCCCACTGTGTCTTCCTAAATGACAGGGGTCATGATAGGTTGCCTTAAACAGTTTTTTATTTGATTTTTTCGATTTTTCTAGAATTAACTTATTTTCATCTATTAAATCTCTGAAAAACTGAGAAGTGTGAATTACATCCAATTCAATCCCCAGAATTTCTTTATAATCATTTTTAAAGGTTTTATAACACCCAGCACATGAGACCAGTATTTTTTTCCCTTTTAAATCTTCCAGGTTTCTTTCCATTTGTTCCTGGGCATCTTCAAAAAAACCAGTCCGGAGTAAAACAGATCCACAGCATTTTTCATCAGAAATAGTTTCAAAATTAATCCCTGATTTTACTAATATGGCTTCAGTAGATTTAGAAATAGTTTTCACTTTCTCCCGGGCCACACAACCTCTAAAATATAGCATATTACACCAGACCATTAATTGTTATTATTAATTATTTATTTAATTAATTTAAGTTGAATTAGGGAATTTTGCTAGATTAAATAAATTATTAGTTATTGGATTATTTAGGTTTATTTAAATCATAAAAATGAAGATATAAAAAATAATTTAAAGTAACTTATGATACAGATTTTCCAGTTTCTGACCTACATATTCACTCTGATATTTTTTAGATTGTTTCCGACCTTCGTTTTGAAGATCCTCGTATATTTCACGGTTATTTAAGACGTATTTTAACTTTTCAGCCAGTTCTTCCCAATTTTCAGGTTGGAAAAAAACTCCGCCTTTTTCATTACTTGCTTCCATTACCGGAGGTATTCTGGCCGCTACAAAAGGAACCCCGCACCCCATAGCCTCTACAATTACTATGCCAAATCCTTCTACTATGCTGGGAAGACAAAAAACGTGAGAAGAATTTATTATTTTCAAAACATCCTCGTGTCTTTCAACAAATCCACAAAATTCAATGGAATTATTTAGATCCAGATTACTGCAAAGAGATTTGAGGTTTTTCTCCATTGGCCCAGTACCTACAATTTTGCACTTTATATCCGGCATCTCCTTTTTAAGAATGTTAATGGCCCTGATTAAATCGTCAACTTTTTTGTACTCTACTAACCGGGCTACACAGGAAATGGTAGTTTCAGGATATTTTTCCGATTTTACTGGGGAAAAATCAACTATATTGGGGACTACTGCGATTTTATCAGCTGGAAAGTGTTTTTCGAGATTTTTTCTGGTGTAGTCAGAAACAGAAACAATTAGGGAAAAATCACGGGACAAGTTATATCTCTCCAGAATTTCACCGATCAGACCCCCTGGACCCATATTCTTAAACCATTCTCCAATCCAAACATCGTGATAACGAGCCACAGAAGGAATATTTAATTTTTTTGAAATCTTCCAGGCCACCGGGTGTGTTATGAAATTATATCCAATTACTAAATCCACATTAAGTTTTTTTCCCACAGAATAGGCATCTTTCATGAAAGATAATCTATTTAAAAAAGAACCAGATTGTACATAGGATCTTTCTCTACCACAGCAAATTACTTTTATTCCATTAATTTCATATTCAGAAGGTGTACCTTCTTCCCGGGAAGTTAAAACAATGACTTCATTATTTTTAGAAAGTTGATAAGATTCATTAAAGGCGCTGGCCTCTGCACCTCCTTTAATTTCAAATTTTTCGCTTCTAGGGAAATATTCAGTTACTACACAAATTTTCATGATGATACCATCTGATTTAAGTAATTATAAATGAGATTAACGTTTAAAAACTAATTAGAGAAAATATAAGAAAATTTATTTTTGGATTTTATACATAATCACTTATTTTCATCATTACCATTATTCTTTTTATCTTTATTATCATTATTTTCATTATATAATGCTATTTCTCGAACAAGATTAGTTATTTCGCTTTCTACCTGTTCTATCATGGTGTATATCTTAAAAATTAGGTAATAACATCCCACAATACCCAGTATTAAAATTAAATCAAGCCCACGACCAATACCAAATATATTAGCAAAAAAAGTGGTTGAATCTGGATAAATAGAAACCACTATTATTAAAGACCACAGTGTTATCCAGAATCCTAGCATTTGCCAAGAACTTTTTCCTTCCCTGAATCTAATAAAAGCAATTATTAATCCTAAAATCCCTATTATAATCCCTATTGGTTGATAAATCATTTTTACACCAGAAAATATCTATCTATTAAGAAATACAAGTAGATTAAGTTTATTTCTATTATGGTTAGTTTTGAATAAAGTATATCTAATAGATTAAAGTTTTTTAAAAATATCAATGAACATTTTTGCCAGTATTTTTAAGCCTACAGAAGTGTTAGTACCTTTGGAAAGTGCATAAGAATTGTATATAGTTTTAATAGGAACTTCTTTCAGTTTTAAATTATTTTTCTTTATCTCACTAACAATTTCAGAAGAAACACCATATCCCCTGGAATTTAAATTCAACACGCGAGTTGATTTAGCAGTGAATGCTCTTAAACCAGATTGTGAGTCTTTTACATAAATCCCGTAAAATATAAGGGTTAAAAAATTCATTAGATAATTCCCCAGGTTCCGGGAAAGTGGCATATCCTTAAAATTTCTTGAACCAATTACTACATCAGCTTTTTTTTCAATTAAAGGATGACAAACACCTGCAATATCCTCAACGTCATGTTGGCCGTCTGCATCAAAAGTGACTATAAATTCAGCCCCATTTTTTAAAGAAGCTTCCATGCCTGTTTTTAATGCAGCCCCCAATCCCCTATTAATTACATGACGGTAAATAAAAATTCTAGAAGGATAATCAGCCTGCAGAGCATTAACAATATTGTAGGTATCATCCTGCGAACCATCATCCACCAGAATTACTTTATAACCCATTTCACATAGTTCTTTTAATACTCTAGCTACAGTTTTTTCCTCATTATAAGCAGGAACAAGTATGAATACTCCAGTATCCCTTGATAATTGTTCAGAAGATGAATTTTTAACCATTTTGGGCCCTTTTTAAGTTAGATTTAGATTTAATTAGTGCTCTTAGGAAACTAAACGTGAAAGAAGATCATTTGATGGTTTATTTCCATGAATATTTCATATATGTTTAATAATTTTAATATGTAAAAAATGTTTATATTCAAAATATTTTATTAAATTTAATATAAAATGGTTCATTTATTCAATTTGATGGCCAAATCAGTAATTCTTTTTCCGAGATTTTCTGCTGTTGCTAATCCCATTTCATCATTTTCACAATCTTTAATGCCACCACCCACACCACAAGCACCGTAATGGGCCATGGGAGCACCGTCTCCCACAATAATAGCGTCATGAATTAGTAAAAAATCGTGGACAGCAGAACATGTGGTTTCCTGGCCGCCATTCCTTGAAGCTCCAACTGAAATTGCTCCACTAACCTTGTCTTTCAGTGAAAAATTTGCTCTTAAGGGCCGGGAACGGTCCATGAATATTTTAGTTTGGGCAGACACATTTCCGAAATAAACCGGGCTGCCAATAATTAATCCATCCATTTCAACAATTTTTTCCATTAAAGAATCCATATCATCATTAATAGAACATTTTCCAGTTTTCTTGCATATATCACATGCTTTACAAGGAGAAATATCCATTTTACCAAGTTGAATTAATTCTGTTTCAGCTCCGGCGCTTTCTGCAGATTCTAGTGCTTTTTTTACTAGATAAGATGTATTTCCTTTTGTGCGGGGACTTCCTACAATTCCCATTACTTTAACCATATTATTCCTCATTTTAATTTTTTCCAAATAATTAATAAACCAAATTCAATTCAACTAAATTAACTAAATAACACGATTAAATACATAACGATTATGATGAAATCAAATGATTAAAGAGGTCCAACATCAGGTTTTCCTTCCCTCTTACCCATACCTGCTTCTTTAACAAGTTTATCTGGTTTAAACAGCATTTTAATCATGTTTTGTGCGTGTTCACGTGCCCTGTTTTCTGCTAAGATCTTTAAATCCTTGGGATTAGGTTCTTCATCTTCGTGGACAAAAACTTCGAGTATATGTGTGTTGGTCATTAGCTGGGCCTGTATAAGTCCTGTTGAGGCTTCGTGGGCGCAAACTTTGTCTTTTTCTTCAGGGCCGGGCATTCCAAGTGCCAAAACCATTTCACAATCTTCTTCCTCCACCAATTTTTTTGCAGCAACAGGAAGATCTTTAACTCCAGGAACCGTGCGCCTTATAATATTCACATTTCCCACTTGATTTTTTATTTCATCTATTGCAGCAGCACCCATATCATAACGGGCAAAATTAGTGTCACATATGCCGATTTTCTTCATTTTCTCACCATGCGAAGGATATCTAAATAAATAAAGATTAAAAATTTAATTGCCATCCCATTATTATTTTATCTATCAGATTCACTTTCAATATATTCCACTAAACTTTTCCGGGCCTCTCCAATGGTTAAAGGATATTTTTCGGAAAATGATAATTTGTCCTCCTTTTTAAGAATTTCCATTAGATGGGCAATTCTAGGGAGTCGGAGATTAGCTTTTCTAATAGTTTCTACATCACCAAAAACATCGTGGGGGTTTCCTTCTTTAATTATTTCACCACTGCTGATTATATATATTTTATCAGCATAGAGGGGAACCATGTCCACGTCATGAGTGGATATAATTATAGTCATTCCTTCTTCATTGAGTTTATATAGTAATTTTAAAATTTGGGAAGCACCTTTGGGATCTAATCCAGAAGTTGGCTCATCTAAAACCATTATTTGGGGTTCCATGGCCAGTATTCCAGCAATAGCCACCCTCTTTTTTTGGCCACCACTAAGGTGGTGTGGTGCTTTATCTTCAAATCCAGCCATACTAACCTTTTCTAAAGCCTCAGAAACCCTTTTTTCCACATCTTCTTTTGATAATCCCATATTAAGAGGTCCAAAAGCCACATCTTCAATTACAGTCGGGGCAAATAACTGGTCATCTGGGTTTTGAAACACTATTCCTACTTTTTGTCTCGCTTTATTAAGGTCATCTTTACCATACCTCAGAAGTTCTTCAGCTATTTCGATTTGGCCAGAGCTAGGTTGTATTATTCCATTGAAATGTAAGAAAAGTGTTGATTTACCTGCACCATTTGGTCCTAAAAGTGCCACCATGGATCCCTTCTCCACATTAAAGTTGACACCGTGCAGTGCCTTGGTGCCGTCAGGATATTCATAAGTTATTTCCTTAGCCTCAATCATGTTCATTTATTTCACCTGTAAGAGTAATAATAAAAATTAATTGTAAAATATTGATTTAGATTTGGTTTATTTTTCATTTCTAATATTATTTATTGATTAATTCTCTTTGTAGAATAAAGTTACCCAAATTCTAAACGTGTTTAAAATAACTTGATGAATAATTAAAATAAATAAAAGGCTAATAAAGTTAATTAAGGATAATAGATTTTATTAATATTAAAATAATCTAAAATCACCACTTAAATAGACGCCTAAAACCATTAAAGCTTCAAATGAAAATAGAAGAAGCATATTTTTGGTTCCAATGTTATTCTGGTAATTATTGATATGTAATGAACCATTATAACCCCGAGATTCCATGGAAATGTAAGCTCTCTCGCCTTTAATCCAGGTTCGTATAAAAAGATTACTGGCCAACATTCCCATGGACTTATAAGAAGCTCTCATGCTGTGATATCCAAGTCGGGTTTGTTGGGCATGGTACATATTAAGTGCCTCGTCTAAAAATACGAAAATAAAACGGTACATCATCATAGCGATTTCGATGACAATTTTAGGAATTTTAAATGATTCCAGAACAGAAAAAAGTTCGGTCATTGGGGTAGTTAAAGCCAAAAAGGCCATACAAGAAAAACCACCCATAATTCTAGCAAAAACCAGCAAGCCGAGGTTAAATCCATCAACAGTAATTGCCAAATTAAAAATATTGAATTCATAAATGGGAGCCCCTACTCCAAAGAAAAAAGCCATGAAAATAAAGGTTAAGAATCCAAAAATAAAGGGAACAGCCAGGAATTTTAAATAAAATTTCCAGGGGATTTTGGCCTTGAAAATAATTAAAAATGACATTAAAAAAGTTATGATAATGGGAACAATAGGTGAAGTGGATATTAAGCTCACTAGCATAGTTAAAAGGGCAAACAAAACTTTAAAGTAGACATTTGTACCTCTAAGTTTATTGTTGTGAGCATAATTATCTAATGTGTTTTCAAACATTCTTTCACCGATAGCAATAACCCATTATTTAATATCCATAAGATCTTCCTTTTCTTTTTCTATTCTTTTTCTCTCTTTAGCCTGGCCATGGTAATATCCAAGTACATAACCTATCACTATAGCCCCAATAGCCGCTTGAAGAGCAAATAATAGACTTTCTATTTCCCCACTGGGAGGTTCCCAAATTGAGCTGAACCAGGGTTGATAACCAGTTTCTTCAATAGCAGGCCCTGCAGATGAATCAGCTCCTGCGAAATATCCTTGATCCTCACCAAGACCATTATACATGACCAAAGGTGCAATGACAATTATTGCCACCAGAAAAAGTAAAATAATTGGTTTTTTATCCACCATTAGGCCACCGCCTTTGGGAATTCATTTGTTTCTTTTACTTTAGGTTTTATGACTTTTAATTTTTCTAAAATGTCGGGTCTGAGTTTCATTATGTAATCAAATATAACAACAGTTAAAAGACCTTCAGCTATAGCCAGAGGAACTTGGGTATAAGCAAATATTATCATAAACTTAGCAAATGCTGCTCCAAAAGTGGGTACAGGGAAAGCCAGCGATAATTGAGTCGCTGTGGTAACATATGTTAACCAGTCACCAACAACTGCTGCACAAAATATTCCTATTGAAGGGCCCCATCCAATTCTTTTTACACCTTTGTAAACAAGCCAAGCCGCTAATGGACCTACAATACCCATTGAAAAAATATTAGCTCCCAAAGTTGTTATTCCACCATGAGCTATAAGTAAAGCTTGAAATACCAGTACAATAGCACCTAAAACACTGGTAACTGCTGGACCAAATAGAACTGCACCTAAACCAGTCCCAGTGGGATGAGAACAACTCCCCGTTACTGAAGGTAGCTTTAATGAAGACAAAACAAAAATAAACGCGCCTGAAACAGCTAAAAGAGGTTTAGATTCTGGATGTTCATCTGTGATCTTTTTTATCTGTATTACACCGTAAGCAACTACTGGCAGGGCCACTATATACCAGAAAAGGCACCATTGCCAGGGTAAAAATCCTTCCATTATATGCATTTTTCAAGTCTCCTTTAATTCTTTTCAACTTTACTTGAATAACATCCCATATAAACCTTTTCAAGTTAGCTTAATAGTAATTAAAGTAAACTTTAATAAAATGATATATAAATCTTTTCAATTTGTTTTTAATTTAAATAAGGATTACTTGAATTTTATTAGTTTATAATTAATATCCCTTCCAATATAATTGAACAGAAAGCAAACAAAAAAATGCTATTAATCACCAAAGATATAAAAGATAATATCCAAATTTCTTTCTATGAAGGTCAAAAATAAAATTATACTGGCCATGGATTTAATGGATTTAAATCAAGCCCTGGAAGTAACAGAGCAAGTTTCTGATTATATTGACACCATAAAAATTGGATATCCCCTGGCATTATCTGCCGGACTTGAATGTATCTCTATTTTTAAAGATAATTTCTCATGTAAAATAATAGCCGATTTTAAAGTAGCAGACATCCCAGAAACTAATGAAAAAATATGTAAGGTGACCCTTGATGCCGGGGCAGATGCCATTATTGTGCATGGATTTGTAGGCCCAGATAGTGTAAAGGCCTGTCGTGACGTGGCCCATAATATGGGTAAAGAAGTCTTTTTACTGACTGAAATGTCTCATCCTGGTGCTGAAGCATTTCTAAAAGGAGTTTCTGACGATATTGCACAGATAGGCGTGGAATTAGGCATAAAAAACTATGTTGCCCCATCTACCAGACTGGATAGATTAGCTGAGATTAGAAAAGTTGTGGGAAACGAATCATTCATCATATCTCCGGGGGTAGGGACCCAGGGTGGCGATCCCCGTGAAACCTTAAAGTATGCTGATGCTATAATTGTAGGAAGATCCATTTACATGTCAGATGATCCAAAAAATGCCACAAAATCAATTATTGATTCCTTAGAATTATAAATTAATTAATTAATTTTTATTTAGAATATATTTTAGAATTTATTTTATTCTAATTCTCATTTTTAAATTTCAAATCGTTCTAACAAGATCTAAAAAAGAATATATATTAAAAAAATTAGAATTCATTTACTAAAAGACTTTTTTGTACCTTGAATACTGTTATAAATAACTAAAAAGTAGTTTCCAGCAAATTCATAGGAAATTTCAAATAAAAGGAATAAAAAGAACGCCGAAAAACTTAAAAAATTCAGACCATCCAGGTTAAATCCAGTTAATGAACTATAAAGACCCATTAAGGCCAGCGAAAATATGGTTATCTTCATGGCAAAACGGTATTTGAAGAAAATTTCTAAAAAATGGCTTTTTTCAATGATTTTCTGATTATCATTACCTATTTCGTCAATGTAAGCAGCAATGGAACATATAATCAGGGTTAGTAATCCTAACTGTGGAATTCCATAGATAATTGCCACCAGGACAAATGTGGCCAGGGTCAGAATATGATGGATACCATCAATTTTTCTAGAGGCCAGAGTTCCTAAAAGTATGGCAAAAAAGATATATGCAGCATCCACACTGTTAACTACCAAAAATCCTATGAATAGGCCGCAAATAATTCCAGTGATGGTTGCAAATTTTTTATCCGACATTTCATCGTATGCATCGTCTGAAAGTTTCATTAAAAACCCAGAAAGAGCAAAAAAAACTGCAAGTACAATCATTTCCATTTTTTTAGTCCATAAACCTTTTTCTTATATTATCAAATATTTCAATTAAATTTTTTACTTTTATTTAATCTATTTATCAGTCTCATCCACCATATCCAGTGCTCCTGCCAGTATAAGGGGGAAAAGAACAGTAGCATCACCAATAACAGTAACTAAATTAGATCCTGCCCGAGCCTTGGCCCAGGACTTGGCTTCTTCTAAAGGAGCACCACCTAAACTGCCGGTTTCACTCCGATCCATGGTGATTTGTATGGCAGCGTCAACACCGCCTTTCAAAAGATTAGAAGCTAAAGCATAGTGTTTTGGAAGTCCTCCACCTAGAATAACTGCTCCTACTTTCTTAGACTCAAATACAATGTCTGAAAGTTGATGCATGTCTGCCACGGCATCCAAACAAAGATTATTGGATTGGTTAAACATCCACAATTGAAGCCCCAGCATACTATCAATAATTCCCGGAGCGTAAATAGGAACGTTATTTTCTGCTGCAGCCTTTATAATAGAGTTTTCATCAGTAATGTGAGTTCCAATGGCGTAAATAAAATCCTGGATAGATTTAATTTCACTTTCACTGGCAATCTTTTCCAAGATACTGGTTATTTCATTTTCAAAGACTTCAAAATCTTCAGATTTAGTATAAATATCCCCTATACGGCCCATTCCAGATTCATGAAGTTTTTCATCATCAAAGCCATAATTACGGTAGTGAGAACCACCAAAAGATTCCAGGAGGTCGTGGGTCAGATTAGCTCCACTGGTAATAATTACTTTTACATAACCACCTTTAATTAAATCTACTATAATCTCTCTCATTCCACCAGGCACCATGGGCCCGGCCACACTTAAAAATATGTTCATTTCAGGGTCATTTATCATTTTTGAAAGTAAATTTGTGGCCCTATATACTCTTCCAGACCCTAATACTCCAGCATTACCCAATTGTTCCATAAACTGAGATATTTTCATGTTTGGAGTTATTTTCATGTGGTTAACTTGATGATCATCTTGCAAAAATTACACAACCTGTATTCAAAATATAAAAAAATTCCAGAATATTTTTTTAATATTATATTTTTTTTAAATAATTATATTTAAATTAATTATTAAAAAATTATATAAAAAATGGAATAATTAATTGATTTAATTTAATTGATTAAGTATTTCATATTAATATCTAATTCAAACCCATAATAAAAATTAAAATTAATCAAAATAAATAAATATTGATTATCAGGCGTTATAATATCATTTTAAACCTGCAATTTTATCCAAAAGATCAGTCCGGGTTACAATTCCTACCGGATTTCCATCTTTTTCCAATACAATTAAACGGCCAATATTCTTTTTATTCATGATTTCAATAGCATCTGATATCATAACATCCTCTTCAACAGTTATAATATCAACAGACATTATTTCACTAATTTTTTCACTTTCTAAATCGCTGGCAATTGCCCGGGTGATGTCACTTAAAGTGATAATCCCCACAATAATGCCGTTCTGAACAACGGGTGCTCCTTCAATTCCTTTTTCAGATAGAATTTTTGCAGCAGTTTTAACATCAATTTCTGCATTTAAAGTTATTAAATCCAGTGTAGCCACATCAAGAACCGTTTTTTTAGGAATGCTTCTAATGGCAGTGGTATCCAGTAAAAGGATATTGTCCATATCATCTCTTCCCACAATTACCCCGTTTATTACCAGTTTATTTACTGGAGTAGGGCCTACACGAATTCTATCACCCAAATCCAGTTGTTTTATGTTACCCACAGCTTTAATAGCAGCTTCACATTCACCAGGGTGGGGGATACTGGTAAATTCTATTTTAGCCACAGTTATATCATTTAATTCTTTTCCATCCTTATAAATTGGAACTTGTGTCTCTTTTCCAGTGGCAGAAATATTAAGAGTATGGTAAGCTTCAATTGTTGGTTTGTACCCACCACGAGGTCCTGGAACGCCCTTTACCAGACCCAAACTGCGAAGGGACTGCATCTGGTTACGAATAGTTCCAGGGTTACGATTCATTATTTCAGCAATTTCTTCTCCTTTAATGGATTTACCCTGGGAATTACGATACAAATTTATCAAACTTTGTAAAATCTCCTTCTGAACAGATGTGAGCATGACCTTCACCTTTAAAATTGATACTGGTATTTATAGTTTAATTTTAATTTAATTTGTTACGAATAATAATTATAATTATTTCTCATTATTTATATAATATTATCGCATATATGGTTTTTGCAAATTGTAATGCAAATTTAAATATTAAAGTTGCTGTTTAACATACATAATCAATTAAAGAAGTAAAAAAGCCTTTTGATTAATTTTTTATTACTAATAATCAAAATAACAGTTGTATTTTAATAATACTGAAAAAATAAGTTTTAATTGATTCTTAAAATGTTTTAAAATCCTAAATTTAAATATAACCAATTATTCCAGGATTATGCCAAATAAACCAATCAGTAGAAAATTTCTAAAGCAAAACAAATTACAGCTATAATCGGCAATAGCAGTACCATGTAAAAATATTTTTTACTGGCCTCAATACTTGTAAGATAAATTCCAGCCACAACAGAAATGCTTAGCAAAGCCCATCCTAATGCATTATAGTAAGTTTTAGTATAAACTGAATAAATTGCCACCAAAGCCAGTAATCCTGCTATTAAATAATTATTTTTACTAGATTCCATTTAACCCCTCTTTATTAGTTATTAAGTATTTTAGAATATTTAATTTTTTCTTGAATTTAAATCAGGCTTGAAATAAATACAATGCTCTGGTTTTCCAGGGCCTTTGGGGTGCTTGCAGTATAAATTAACCAGTTTAGTTTCTTCAATTATAATTTCACATTGAAATCTGCATTTATGACAGTTATCACTGCACGAAATGATATTAAATTCCTGTCCATTAATAATCTTAGTATTTTTCATTATAATCTCTCAATAAAACATTTCAAATCGAATTTTATTAATAAAATTAAATAATAATTTGATGAATAATTAATTTAAAAAGCTATTATTCTAAAGATTTTATTAACTATTTTTTACAGATAAATAAAAGTATCCATTAAAAAATAAGATCATGAAATAGAAAAATAATTATTTAGTATTAAAATCGCTAAAAAATATAATTAATCTAAAAAAATTAAAAAAGGAAAGATTAAATGATAAATCACGTTTATGGGTTGGCCGTTAGGGCATTGATAAGTGATGACAACGGTAAAATTCTAATTATTAAAAGATCTACCGATTCAAAAACTAATCCTGGAAAATGGGAACTTCCAGGAGGTAAAGTAGATCAGGGAGAATCTTTTGACCAGGCGCTTTTAAGAGAGGTTTATGAGGAAACTAATCTAAAAATCAGCCTTGATCATGTAGTAGGGGCTTCAGAACAAAATTTACATGTTATCAGGGCCGTGCATATTATTATGTCCGGAAAAATAATGGACGGAGAACTTACAATCAGTGGTGAACATGAAGGTTATGCTTGGGTATTCTTTGAAGATTTAATAGACTATGAACTAACAGATTGGTTGGATAGCTTTGTTAAAAGTCAGTATCAGGCAATTAGTTGTAAAGAGGAACTTAATGAAAAAAAAGAATCAGAAAACGTGATCAAACCCTGGCTAAAATCTATCAAGAGTTCTATTGACTCAGTAACAACCAAAAAATAATTCGTGATTTTTACCATGAATTACAAAGAATAAATTTAAGAGTTTTACCCTCTTACCTTTTCAATACATAACACAAAATATATATACTATTTTTTATTTGCATTAATTATGGAGAAGATAATACTCGGACTTCCTAAAGGGAGCTTAAATAATGTAAACAGGGGAAATACTTATCAATTATTTGTTGATGCTGGATACGAAGTTAGGGGATATGAACCTGGTAAAGAAGAAAACGAAATGGACATTACCAACGATTCAGAAATAAAATCTTATCTAACTCGGCCTCAAAGTGCCCCAGTTGAATTAAACAGACAAATGCTGGATTTAGCCATCATTGGTGAAGATTGGGTTCGTGAAGAATCTGTGAATACCCATGATGAGTTAATTACCAAGATTGGAGATCTTGATTACGGTCAAACAAGACTAATTGTTGCAGTGCCAAATGAATCTCCTTATGATTCACTAACTGAATTTTTCCAGGCCAATGCCGACAAAAAAACACCAATTCTTTGCTTTACAGAATATCCAAACCTTACGCGACAATTTTTCATGGAAAATGACGGCTACCAGGAAATATTTGGAGATAGTGTCCCACTAGTTCAGGTTAGAGGTTTATGGGATGGAGAAAATGAAATGGTGCAAATCATAAACTCAGATGGAGCTACCGAAGTTTATATAGCAAAAGGGGCCGATTTGATAGTGGACAATACTCAAACCGGAAGCAGCCTGAGAAAAGCTGGCCTTAAGATAATTGACACTATTATGGAATCAAGTGCTGGACTCTATGCCGGTCCCAGTTGCACTGGACAAAAAATGGAAAAAGCTCAGATGATATTTGATCAACTATTTGGGGCAATTAAAGCCAGGAAATTTTTCGATGTTAAATTTAACATAGCTAACCACCGTGTCGAGGACACCACAGAGTTTCTGGTATCAAATGGATATTGTTCTGACGAACCAACAGTAACCATAGGGACCAGCTTTTCACAAATAAATGTTTTAATTACAAAAAATAAGTTCCCAGAGATGCTAAAAGAAATTAAAATTCTTGGAGCATCAGCTATTGTAAGAGAAAACGTGAAGCAGTACGTTAAATAGTGTTAATACTTTAAGTTTATCACTAAAAAATGTTATCATACTGCATTATTTATAAATTATTATAAATTCATCGTTTCTCTAATTCTTTTTAAATATTTTATTTAATTATTTTATATAATTATTAATATTATTTTAATTTTTATGATAATTGTTTTATTAATTTTTAATTTTAGCTAATTCTTCAATAATTTTTTATCATAATATCTTCTGAAATTAATCAAATACTCCAATAATTGCATTTTAACTAAATAATTTAAAATATGTAACCATAAACTATAGCAAAACTTATAAGAATGTGACAAAAATAATAATATTAGTGAACACTATGCTTAACCTAAAGACCAAAAAAGTGGCATTATCATTCTTATTACTTTTAGGCTGTTGTTTTATATTCTCAAACACTGCCTTTGCTCTTGATATATTTATTACCTCTGATTGTGTATCTGGAAACAGTTCACAAGATGTTTACAATCTTAATTCAGTGAAAGGATATATTGAAAACGGTAGTTTGAAGAATAATACCCAACTTAACATCACAGTAGATCCTAAAGCTCCTAAACCTGGTGAAGGTGAAAGGGCCATACATTATGCCAGTCAAAATGGTGTTGCAGTTTACCTTGCAGCCAGTTGTCCTGGAACAATGAAGGCTGTAGCTAAATTAGCTTCAACTAATAATAAGGCAGTTATTTTTGTAAATACCGGGCAATTAGACTTGAAAAATACCCCAATTATTAGAAGAGCCTGGGATGATAATTTTTCCGATATGTATTTCGCAGGAATTAAAACTCCTTATTACTTCTTAAGAAATGCCGGAGTGTGGGTTATCCAGCCCAATATAGCTTGTGCCGGAAAATCGCAGGATTACAAAAATCAATTTATTGCTAATGAAATAAGCAAAATAATATCTAATACTCCTTCATTAACCAGCACTGCAGGTAGATATTATAACACTGGACTTATAGCCACCCATAAAATCTCTCCAGCCATAGTGGCCAAAGTTGCCAGCGGTATTTATGAATCAAACAAAAATAAAAAAGTTTTCAGCAAAAGTTACAGTGGTTACCGTTTGGTAACGTTCCTTTTAATGGCCACCGATTACATGAATGGCCCAATTAACAAGCCAGTGTCCTATGGAGAAGCCACTAATTCACATGTGAAAAGTACTTATTCTGGATACATAACCCGACAGGATTACCGAAATATAGCAGCATCAGTTAATAAATACATTAGAAAATACAAACGTGCTCCTAATTACGTTAATTTCAAAGGAAAAATAATTGGTTACAAAGATCTTTTGTTAATGTACGCTATTTTAACTAAAAACCATACCAGTAAATCTGGAATGGCTTTGGCAACCAGTTACAAATTCCAAAAGGTTTACCGATATTAAAAAGCACTTTAAAGAACTAAAAAAATAGATTAGTTCTTTTTATTTTGTTTAATTTTATTAGTTTTTTTAATTAAATTTTTTATATTTTGGTTATTGTTTATTTTATTAAAGCATTTAAACTATTATTTAAACTATTTTTTGCCTACCGGGGCGATATAAATCGTGAATTCCTCTTTTCCATCAATTCTAAGAAGTTCATCAATGTACTCCTGGTCATAGGCAGCAATGGCACATGTTGCAGCATCAATAACTTCACAGGACAAATAAAGATTCTGGCCAACATGCCCGGCATCAAGGGCAATCACTTTATGAGCCGCCAATCCGTATCTCCATTCCATCCGGTAGGGGATAGCAGTCCATATAAAAGTTAAAGCTCCTTCTCCGGCAAACTTTTGATTGAAGGTTGCCTTTATAATCTTTCGTTTCAGATTTTCTTCTGGAAATTCTAATAGAAGTTGATGAGTGAGTGGAAGATATCTGTAAATCCCAGTTTCAAGTCCTTCAACATGAAATATGGCTAAGTAAGTCTCTAATGCATGCCTACAACCTGCAGAAGGCACATTACGGAAAACATTAGATCCAGCGGCAAATCTGGCCCCTTGAGTGGCCCATAGAAGAAAAGACAAATCTTCCATAGATAAAGATTCATTCTTATATTTACGCCTACTTTTACGATCTTTTATAGCATTTATTATGTTGTGATCATATTTTTCATTCCAATCCAAAAGTGGCAAGTTTATTTTCTCAGAAGATGATTTATGTGGTTTTTCTACTGGTGGAGCAGCTATTCCATTACTCTGATCTGTTTTAGAAAAATCAATAGTTTTTCTTATACTATCTTTAAGAAAATATCTCCTTTCTTCTAATTGTTCATGGTAATTCTTATCATCATTTTCCATTTTTTAACTCCCTTTTTTACCTCATCACCCAAAATATTTTATATAAATATCTTATCTTAAGAACGTCTTTCCAGTTCAAATTCAGGCTCTCCAATAACTACCAATCCCAGGTATCCATTTACTGTAACCAGATCACCATCATTAATCAATTCCGTTGCCTTACTAATGCCATTTACAGCAGGAATTCCCATTTCCCTGGCTATTATGGAACTGTGAACAAGCATCCCCCCTCTTCTTTCGACAATACCAGAAGCTAAAGAAACTAAAAAAGTCATCTGAGGCTGAATAGCATCACATACTAAAACTTCACCTGATTTTAACTTGTAAAAATCATCAAAAGAATTTATAATTCTGGCCAACCCGGATACAATTCCTGGCGAAGAAGGTTGTCCAATTAACTGTCTAGGTTTAAAATCACGCTTAGATTTAGTTTTAAGTTCTGATTTTTTCTTTTTTAAAGATACTGATGAATTATTAATGTCTAACAATCCATTATATATTACATCCCAATCCTCCAGAATTAAATCCTCTTTGGATTTCATCCTACCTTCACTTATTAAAATTTCACATCCCTGATTTAAAAAAATCAAAAGCTGGTTTTCTAATTTGCCTAAAAGAATATTATCATCATCCCTAAGTTTCCAGCTCAATTTTCCTATTCGTAAAACTTCATTTACCTCTTCACGACGAGATTCTCCTGCTGTAGAATATAACTTATCAAGAAATATCTTTTTTGTATTTTCATTTGAAGAAGTTTTATGAATCTTTTCTTCTTCAGAAGGCTCCCAATTCAATTCTTTTTTATATTGTGATTTATTTTCAATTTGTGATTCTTTTTTAGATAATTCCCATATATTTCTAAGAATCAATTCCGGATGATCTTTAAAAGATCTGTTTTCGTACATTAAATCCAGATGATCCTTTAATAAAGATTTAAATTTCTTAACAAATTCCAAAGATTTTTTGGTTTGATTGAGTTCATCCAAAGCATCTAAAAGCTCTTTACTTTTAATTTTATTATTTATAAGATGTTCAATTTTTAAATTAAGCTCTTCATCATTTTTTATTAATAAAGAAAGAGATTGAATTTCCCTGTTTCTTTCTGATGCCAGTAAATCATCAGTTTTTAAAATTTCCATGAATTCATAAGGGTTTTTTGGTTTTACCAGGTCATTATAGTATGTTCCAAAGTTTCTAATTCCATGGGCAAAAGGTATGAAATCATCCCAGTATATTTTCTTCCATTTAAAATAAATATCGGCCCTTTCTTTAATTTTGGCCGCCAGGATATCCTTTTTCATTCCTTGAGGCTTTTCCATAGCCAATCTTTTACCTTCATCTTCAAGTTTAGGTATCAAATCTTTTTCAACTTTATCTGAAAGCTGTTTAAGTCTTTCAAAATTGGGAGTTAAAGTTAAATACCATTTCCTTTCTTCGTTAGAATCCTCAATGCTTGTAATAGGCCTTACTTGTAGAACTGTGAAGTTTTTTCCTTTACCTGTCCATTCAATATCCGCTGAAAAACCGAAGGAATTCTCAATCTTTTTAGTTTGTGTTATAATATATTCTAATTCATTTGGATTCAATAAAGACAGTTTTAATGCCTTAATTTCCTCTGGTTGAATGTGATTGATTATGTTTCCAGTGCCCCTCTGAATAACCCATTTTTCTCCTACTTTAATGTTATCAACCAGGTTACTAAGGTAACCCCCGACAGCTTCAATAATAAGATTATTCTCAGTTCCCATAGGATCTTTTGAAAAAGACAACCCTGATACTGGTTGCTTCTCCATGATTTGTATTAAAACAGCTATGGAACTTTTTAAAGAATCTAATTCCAGTTCTTCCCTATATAAAATGGCTCTATCACTCCATAACGAAGCCCAAACCAGTTTTATAGATTCCAATAGTTTATCTATTCCCTGAACATTGGTATAAGATTCATGAATACCAGCAAAAGAATTTTTTTTTGAATCTTCAGCAGGTGAAGAGGATCTCACAGAAAATTTTAAATCAGCTCCAAATTCTTTTATTTGACTAATTATTTGTGATTCGATTTCTAAAGGGATTTCAGATTTTAAAAAAGCTGACCTTATCCTTAAAGAAGCATCCCACATCTCTTCCCATCTCATTTCTTCAAATGGCTTTTTAAAAATTTCCATATCAATTATAGAAAGCAAATTATTGTGTTCTATGAATTTTTTATAAGCTTCAGTGGTTATACAAAAACTGCGAGGTATTTTAAATCCATGATTGGAAGCTAAAAACAAATTTCTGGTTTTTGAGCCTACCTGATCAAGATCAGGTGGATTTTGTGAATTTTCAAATGAAAATATTATTTTTGACAAGGATTCCATTCAAAAACCTCCTGAAATCTCCTTACAAGAAAATATCGATATACATCGACCAAAATAAGGGCATTGGAAGGTGATTTTACAAATGAATCCAGATATGAATGTTTATTAACCAATAAATCAGCCCATTTACTAAATTCTGGAGAATTATTAATTATTTTCGATTTTCCAGTGATAGTTACGCCACTAACTTTATTTACACCCGGAGGAACCGTGGAACGATTGTCCACAAAAAGAGCTACTTTATCTGATTGAGACAAAAGACTGTATTTTCTGGTGTTCAAAGGTGTAGAAAAAACAATATTTTTCAAATCAGAACTGCATGCAAAACTTATTATAGAAGCATATGGTTGTCCATCCCCCTGAGTTGCTAAAACCGCGAATGGCTGATTAATTACTAATTTTGAAATTTCTTCCGGGACATCCAGGTGAGCTTCCTGGCAAAAATTATCCTGGGAATGATCCACACACATTGGCTCGTCAAATTCTTTCATTTTTTTAATCTCAGAATATTTTTAAAATTTTTGAAATATTAATTAATATAATATTTTATGTGACTTATTGATATTATTTTTAATTATTAATTACTGGGGCGGTTAATCATTAATTATATCAATTATTATATTCATAATATTGCCAAAGAATTAATAAAGGGGGTTAAATCACTGCTAAAAACTTCAAATTCATCAGAATATAATGAATCTGCCACGAAAAAAGCTATTTATCTCTGGGCCGGAGGCATTATATTTAGTGTGTTATTTACCTGTTTAATATACCTTACCGGGCCGAATTTAAATCATTTCCTGGCTATTCTACTTCCAGACCAGGGAAGCTCATGGTATTTCTGGAAACTGCCCACCAGAAATTTCTTTGCCATGGTTCTGGTGTGGATCTTTTATCTGGTTAATCAATTATTAGTTTGGGGATTAATTTTCTGGGCTCAAAAAAATTTAATTGAACAAAAAACAAACCCCACCTACGATTTAACCCGTTACAATATAGCAATTGTAGCTGTCATGGTTTTTTTCATTTTTTTACACTTGATACAAACCCATATTTGGTTTGATGGTCTTGCACAAGATGTTCCCATAATTACCAGTCAGGGTTCAGTTATAATTATGTTGTCCATCCTTTTAGTAATGTTAAATCCCATAAGAGGTTTGTTCACCGGGCATGAAGCTGGGAAACCTTTTACTTCTCAGGTTTCCGGGTTTTTCCGCCACTATCACATGTATATCATTTCCTGGGCTTTCATTTATACATTCTGGTTCCATCCCATGGCCTATGATCCTCAACTTCTCTCAGGATTTTTTTATATGTTTTTGTTATTTACCCAGATGAGTCTGGCCTACACTCGAGTACACGTGGATTTGAGGTGGGTAATTACATTAGAGAGTTTTGTGGCCATTCACGCCGTTTTTGTAGCGGTATTTAATAACCAATTCTTTGGAAGTGCAGATATTTGGCCCATGTTCTTCAGTGGATTTGCATTCATGTTTGTGTTTACCTACATGTATGCCCTCAATCTTAAACAAAGAACAAAAATAATAGTTACTGTTGCCTATCTGGCATTTATTGTATGGTTATATGTCCCATTACCATATGGTTTTGGCCGGGACCCAACTTTTCTGTTTAGATTAGAATTTTTATGGATACCTATTGTTCTTTATGGATTATCGGCTCTTTTTGCCGTTTTGGTATTTTTAGGATTTAAATTAAAAGACAGAAAAGGGAATAAAAATGAAATATCCTCTTGATATTCCCTATTTTTTTATTTTTCAGGTAAAACAATTAATAATAATCATCAATTATTATTTAATGGAAGGTGAATGAATATGGCATCTGATAGAAGTATAACAAAATGGTTTGGAGATAATCTAGCAGAATTGTTATCAGAAAAGATAAAAATTATCTATAAAGATTTTGATAGTGAAACCTATATCAATACCATTAAAAGAGAATGTAAAGACTTAGGTTATACAAAAAGAATAGAACTCCATGCAGATGTTTTAAATGAACTGTTACCAAAGCCTTATTCTAAATCTGTTGAGATATTGATTGGAATACTAGGAAAAGAAAATCCAAATGAAACCGGAATGTTTTCTAATTATTATTGGGTTATGCCCATAGGAAAATTTGTAGAAAAATATGGTTTAGAAGATTTTGATGTCTCAATTCATGCAATCGAAGAAATAACAAAAAGAAATACAGGTGAATATGCAATTCGCCCATATTTAAGAAAATATCCAAAAAAAACCATGAAAATAATGCAAAAATGGTCAAAATCAGAAAATTTTCATCTTCGTAGATTAGCTTCTGAAGGATCAAGACCTAAATTACCCTGGTCCACGAAGCTTGAAATATTCATTGAAAATCCAGATCCAGTCTTTAACATTTTGGAGAATTTAATAGATGATGACGTAAAGTTTGTTCAAAAATCAGTGGCAAACAACATAACCGACTATCTAAAAGTAAACAATAAAGCAGCTGTTGAGTTTATTAAAAAACATGAAAAATCAGATAAGAAAAATACTCAGTGGATACTTAAATATGCAACAAGAAAAATAAAAGTGCAATGAATGTCTTGAGAAATTATTATCATTAGAATTATAGAAGTTTCGAACTTTATTTACAGAAAATATTTCCATACCATTTGTTCATTCATGAAATTATTTCTTTTGAAAATCATTTATCAAAAAAAATGTGTTTATGTTTTTAATTTTTTTGCTTTATTTTTCATAATACTCATTTTGAAAGTGTCGAATGTCCATTTGGAACTGCAAATTATTTTTATTTAATAAAAATATTTTTTATTTATGTTTTACAAATTAATTATCATTAATAATAGAGAGATAAAAGGGAATAAAAAGAAATATCCTCTTAATATCCAATTTTTTAATATTTTTTATTTTGAAACTAACCAAATCTTTTTACAAGATTATTCATATAATTTATATTGTCTTAGGGGGAATTCTATGTCATTAACAGATAATCTTTTAAAAGAAGTTAAAAAACAAACAAAGAAATCAAAACACGATAAACACCATAAAAAGCATAAAAGCCATGAAAAATCTGGGATTCCCGGTGAAGTAGAAAAGATGGCCAAAAAAGAGTTGAAAAAACGGCTCAAATTTTAATTTTTTTGGGGTTTAAAAATATTCAATTATTTTTTTTATATCTAATTTTTTTTACTATTTATTTGAGATTTATCTAAAATTTTTTATTTAATGTTAAATAAATATATTATCATTAAAATAAAGAGGGGATTGTATGGATGAAAAGGAAATACAAGAATTTGTGGATAATTTCAAAGGAATGACGTGGGATGATATGGAAGATGCTGTGGCCGTTATGACCCGGGAAGATATGGCCCTGGCTATTCATAAACTAAAAGAAAGATTTGGCTAAAAATAGGTTATTAGCGGACAAATAATAAAGATTGAAAAATCTTATATTTTTTTATTTTTTGAATTTATTTTTTGAATCATCTCAATAAGTTTTTAATGCCAATTATTTTTAATAATATTTTCATTATATTTTAACAATTATTTCGTTTTTTCTTAAAAATCCAGGGACCATAGGATGATTATATTGGGCCACGATAAAGTTTGATCGGGATTCAATACCATTTTCATCGAGCCAACTTTTCAATTCATCAATTTTTTTTATGGATAACTCTTCTTTGGCCCTTCCTGAAAATTTTACTACAGCCATTCTCTGGTTTTTTTCTTCTTTAAATTTTATTCTACTATCATCGGGTTCAGGTAGTGTTTCTAATGTGTATTTTGAGGGCATTGTAAAAGAAATACGGTAAATCTCTTTTCCAGCCTTTTCTTCAGTAACCGGAACCGTCATAGGAATCTTCTCAGAACCAGAAACCGACTCCTCAGTAACCGGAACCGTCATAGGAATCTTCTCAGAACCAGAAACCGACTCCTCAGTAACCGGAACCGTCATAGGAATCTTCTCAGAACCAGAAACATTTACACCTGCTACAGGAGTGGTCATGGGAAGCTTAGACTTCTTTTTATTTCCTCCAAAAATATAGTTAGCCAGAATAGAAAACCCCTTACCCAATGCATTTCTATAACTAGCTTCTACATCTACTTGAGCCAGTATATAGTCGTCATATTCTCTTACTTCAAAATTTCCATCTTTTTTTTCCACTTTATAAGAAGGACTCTCGGTCATAAAACTACCCCCATTATTTAATATTAATATTATAGTTTTTACAAAATATAATATTGTTTAATTGTTTCCAAAAAGATTTTGATTGAAAATTTTAGAAATTTCAGATCATTAAAATAAGGGAGGTGCATAAATGATGTGGATTGTAACTGCTAAATGTGATTTATGTATGGCTGAAAGGACTTTAGAAGTTGAGAGTGATGTTCCACCATATTCTATTGGAGAACAGATAGAAAAATGCCCATGCGGCGGAAAATACGTGGTGGAAGAAATTACAGAGATTAATTAGTCCAATTTTACTTTATTAATCCAGATGAAATAAAAAAATTTCCCTAAATGCTTATTAACACAATAATTGTTATCAATTAACTTTAATAATTTAAAAGTTCATAATTATGATTATTAAAGGGGATTTAATTAAGGAGGGTTAAAATGGATAATGAAACTAGAAAGGAATTGATTGCCAAATCGCCAATTACCTTTGAAAGTCTGCGAAAATGGAATATTGGTGCAGGATTTTTACATTTAATCCAGGGGATAATTTTAATTGGCCTGGGGTTATGGCTGGAGTGGACACGGGACATATACACTTTTTACATAAAATTCACAGTTGTGTCTTTAACACCGCCTACCTTTGAGGTATTGCCTGATCCTCAAGTAGTATTTACAGTAGGTTATCTGGGAGTGATTCTGGCATCTTTTCTACTAATTTCAGCTGTAGCGCACTTTGTAATAGCTTTTGTCAGAAACAAGCAGTACAATGAGAACTTAAAAAAAGGAATGAACCCTTACCGATGGTATGAATACGCACTATCCAGTTCCATAATGATTGTTTTAATTGCTCAGTTCCTGGGAATCTGGGATTTATGGTCACTGGTAATGATATTTGTGCTCAATGCCTCCATGATCCTTTTTGGATATCTAATGGAAAAATTAAATCAATATCCTAAAAAAACAGACTGGACACCGTATCTTTTTGGATCCCTGGCAGGTTTTACTCCATGGATAGTTATGGCTGCATATTTTATAGCTGCTTTAGGCTCTGGAGATACAGAACCACCTACATTCGTCTATCTAATACTTTTAATATACTTTATCATGTTCAATACATTCTCTATAAACATGATTCTTCAATACAAAGGTATTGGAAAGTGGAAAGACTACCTATATGGTGAAAAAGTCTATATCTTATTAAGTTTAATTGCCAAAACTGCACTGGCCTGGTTAGTATTCGTGGGTGTTTTTGCTCCGTTCTAACCTTTTTTTCTATTTTTTTATTAGTTAAATTTAAAATAATTCTAATTTTCCTAATTATATAATAATAAATTTATATGATAACTCTAAATGATACTTATTGTAAAAGTTTTTCACATTATTTACATTAAATAATAATAATAATAATATAAATAATAATAATAATAATAATAATAATAATAATAAGAGTCCTGGTTAAAAATGAGCGAACAATATTATGTTTATGCATCTGGATTTATTGTTGCATTCTTCATATCTTCCATTTTAGCATTATACGGCTATAAAAATCGTTCAGAGAAAATTCATGACTTTTTTATTTTAACCATGTCCTCCATAGCAATCTGGTCTTTAGGAAGTTTTTTTGAATTAATTAGTCCTAATACAGATACTAAAATTTTATGGGCAAAGATAAGTTATCTTGGTGCGGCAACCATTGCTCCTTTCGTTTTGATGTTTACATTAAGCTATGTAAATCAAGAAAAATATTTAAAGAACCTTAATATTCTATTTTTAATGATTATACCAATTACTGTTATCTTTTTAGTTTTTACCAATGAATTACACGGTTTAATATGGCCACAAGTTTATTACTTTTACACTTCAATAGGACCTATATTGGTTTACGACCATGGAATAGGGGTTTGGTTAAATATGATTTATTCCTACACCATTTTACTGGTTTCTGTATCCCTATTGAGTTATATATTAATAAATTCCCCTAAAATATACAAGTTTCAAATTGGAGTAGTGCTTTTTGGAATAATATTCCCCCTTATTTTCAATATTTTCTATTTTTTAAAATTATTACCAGATCCCATTGACATGACACCGCTTGCATTTTCTATTACGGCACTGCTAATGGCCATTGGAGTTTTTAAATACCGATTACTAGATATTTTACCTATTGCTCACAATAAACTGTTTGAAAACATGGAAAACGCCTATTTAGTGTTTGATGAGAAAGATAGGTTATTAGAAATTAATGCTAGTGCTGGAATCATGCTAAATATAACATCTAATGATACAGGTAAAACTATAGAAACTATTTTGGAAGATAATGACAAATTTAAATCTTTTTATCATGAAAACCCGGGTCCTGGAAAAGAATTGCAATTAAAAAATTATGGTAATCGCTGGGTGTATGCCAAAAAGAATGTGATTTATGATTATAAAAAGAACATTTCCGGGTATTTATTTATCCTTAATGATATTGATGATCGTAAAATATCAGAAATAGAATTTGAAGAAAGTCAAAGAAGATTAAAAACATTAATGAGTAACCTGCCCGGAATTGCTTATCGGTGCCAAAATGATGCTTACTGGACAATGGAATTTGTGAGTGATGGTTGTCTGGAATTAACTGGATATTCTTCAGATGATCTTGTAAATAATAAAAGAATTTCTTATGCTTCATTAATTGTTTCTGAAGATCAAAAATTAGTTTGGAATCAGATACAGAGAGCTATTGACAATAAAGAGCCTTTTGAAATATTTTATAGAATTAATACTTCAAATTTACAGGAAAAACATGTTTGGGAGAAAGGTAGAGGTATATTTTCTAAAGAAGGAGAATTTATTGCCTTAGAAGGATTTATAGTTGATGTTACTGCACGCGTGACTGCTGAAGAAGATTTAAAAAAATCTTTAAAAGAAAAAGACGTATTATTACAGGAAATTCATCATAGAGTAAAAAACAACATGCAAATAATTTCCAGTCTACTGAATCTACAGACCGCGTATTCCAAGTCCAAAAATCCCCAAGAAATCCTAAAAGAAACTCAAGACAGAGTTAAATCCATGGCCCTGGTACATGAAAAATTATACAAATCTCAAAATCTCGAAAAAATCAATTTTGGAGAGTACCTTCAAGATCTGGTTTTTATTTTATCTGGTTCATATGATACTTCCCATATTAATATAAATGTTAATGCCAGTTCCATTTCACTTGATATTAACACTGCCATACCATGTGGCCTGATAATCAATGAATTAATTACTAATTCTATAAAACACGCATTTCCAGATTCTGAAGGAACAATAGATGTGGAGTTTTATAAGGAAAAAGATAATCTGAAACTCATAGTAAGTGATGATGGTATTGGAATGCCAGAAAGCCTGGATATTGAAAATACAAGTACTCTTGGTTTAAGATTGCTTTTAAGCTTGGTAAATCAGATAGACGGGGACTTAAAAATACATGAAAACAGTGGAGCAAGTTTTGAGATCACATTTAAAGAACTGGAATATAAAAAACGAATATAATATCTGGCCCCTGAGCTAGGGATATCATTATTTTAAATAATATGTAGGAATGAGTTCTAAATAGTTCCTAGAAATTTTAAAACTTGATCTAATATTTCCTTTATTTCTAATGATAACTATAGGAACCATGATTTCACGTAGAGCTTTTATATACTGGAAATACTTAAAGTATAAAAAACAAAATAAAGTTATTCTTAAGGTGATAAAATGAAAATGGAAGAATTACTAAAAAAATGTCCAGAATGCGGTTGTCAGGATAAAACTGTACAGCGAAAGATTCTCGATGAACACCGGGCACACGCCAAAACCAAGGCCATTGTTTGCGAAAAATGTGGTTATGAGTTTGAATCCGGCGACAAAGACGAAAAGTGCGAAGAATAGTATAAACTATTTCAAATAAAACTAATCTTTTAAAACAAGTTAAATTTATATTATAATATATTATTGGGGTTAATATGAGAAAATTGCTTTGGTGGTTAATCGCTGGTTCGACAGGAGGCCCTAATAGGGGTAGAATCATAATTGAATTACACCAGCGCCCTGCCAATGCTAATCAGCTCTCTGAAAGATTAAATCTAAATTATAAAACAATCCGACATCATCTCAAGGTATTAGAGGAAAATAAAATAATCACATGCACCGGAAAGAAATATGGTGGATTGTATTTCCTTTCCAATAAAATGGAAGATGAATATGATGTTTTCAATGACATATGGAAAGAATTAAGTGTTGATGATTAATTAATTGTGACAGTAGCTGAATATTATTGATAAAAGACTAATGAAATTCTTTAATAGGTAGATTTAATAAAAGAGGCTTAAATATGATAATGGAGATGTCCACAAGTTTATTTTTGATGAGTATTGCACTTGTAGCCAGTGTGGTGAATATATTTTTGTTAATTGGCCTATTAAATGCCTATTGGAAAACCTATAAAGAAGTTAAATCGGAATTTACAATTGGTCTTTTGTATTTTGCAACCTTTCTTCTACTACAAAATTTCGTATCCGCCATTTTTCTAGCAATACCTTTAATAATACCTGTAGAATTGCATGTATCCGATATACATGGCCCACAATTACCTTTATTTTTAATAAACCTGGTCCAATTAGTTGCTCTTACTATATTATATAAAATTACAAAAAAATAGAAAACAAATTTACGGATTATTTGATATTTAAGCCATTTAATATGATTTAAAAATATAATTTTTTTTATATTTTTTATTTTTCAATTATAATTTAATTAATTATTAATAATTTAATTTTTATGAGAATTTTAGGATTTTTTTAAGGATTTTTTTTGTAGTTCTTCTTATTCTTAAATTACTTTTTTAATCAATTTGTGCATAATTTGTGCATGATTAATGTATGTTTTATGCATTATTATGGCTTTATTTTGGCATATTTACTTTATATATGTCTAAAATAGAGAATGGTATGTCATTTATGTCGCTGGTGGTAAAAAATCCATTCAGAAATAAAACTAGAAGTGCTCTTGCAATCGTTGGTATTGCAATCGGCATCATGGTCATTGTGGCCTTAGGTATGGTCACTGCTGGCCTTGAATCGTCGACCACGAGCACCCTGAAAGCAGGTAGCGCCGAGATTACCGTATCTCAGGAAGGTGCAGGTACAGGCTCTGGAAGTATTAGTGAAAGTAAAGTAGCCGAAATTGAAAAATTGGCCGGAGTTAAAAGTACAGCCGGAGCTTTAAGAGTTAATGCTAATTTACCGAGTTCCAGTACTACCACTGGGGGCCTGCCCGATCCAGGTACAGGAGGAATGGGTGGCTTTTCAGTAACAGGTATTGATAGTAGTAAGTTAAGTCTAGTAGGAATTGATTCTGTAAACGGTTCAGTATTTTCAAATGGAAGTGCCAATGAAATAATAATTGGTAAAACTGCTGCTGAAAACATTAATAAAACTGTAGGGGATACTATCACACTTTACGGTGAGGAATTCAAAATCACCGGGACTTTTGAATCTGGAAACTTCATGACCGATATGGGAGGATTTACAGCCCTTAATAAACTTCAAAATCTCACCAATAGCGCCGATAGTGTCAGTAACATCTATGTTAAAGTAACAGACAATGCTAATGTCACTGAAGTAAGTACAACCATTGAAGATGCCTACCCTGGAGAATTATCTACAACTACTGCTGCAGATCAAGCGGGTAGGATGGATGATGCCTTAGGTAGTATAGAAACAGCTACATGGGCTATATCTCTACTGGCCATTATAATTGGAGGATTAGGCGTAATAAATACTATGATTATGTCAGTAAATGAAAGAACCAGAGAAATCGGAGTTCTAAAAGCAGTAGGCTGGAAAGAGAAAAGAATTTTAGGCATGATTTTAGGAGAATCAATAGTATTAACTTTAATGGCTGCTGTTGTTGGTATTATTGTAGCAGTAGTAGGCGTAGAACTTCTCTCCATGTTCTTCCTGGGAGATAGTATCACACCAGTCCTTTCACTGGATACAATTTTAAGAGCACTTGGAGTTGCTTTCGGAGTAGGGATCCTGGGTGGACTATATCCTGCTTATCGGGCATCAAAACTCGCACCAACGGAGGCACTGCGCTATGAATAATCAAAAATCTGGGGAAAATGTCTCTAAAAAAATTATCGAAATTAAAGGACTTAAAAAAAGCTACGAAGACGGTAGAATAAAGGCCCTGAATGGAATAGACCTTGAGATAAAGGAGGGGGAATTTGTTTCCATTATAGGGCCATCAGGTTCTGGAAAATCAACACTCCTGAATATGATTGGGGCCCTGGATAGGGCAGCTGAAGGTTCCATACAAGTGGCTGGTATTGATTTAATAGAAAAAAAAGATCTCAGCCAATTTAGATCCCAGGAAATAGGTTTTGTGTTCCAGTTGCACAATTTAATACCAAATCTATCGGTTCTGGAAAACGTTGAGATCCCTATGTATGAAACGTCATTATCCTCGCAGCAAATGGAGGAACGGGCTTTAAAATTACTGGAATCTGTAGGTCTTGGAGATAAAATTGATCAGAAACCAACTAAACTTTCAGGAGGTGAAAGACAGAGGGTGGCCATTGCCCGGGCTTTAGTAAATAAACCCGCCATTATTCTGGCTGATGAACCAACCGGTTCTTTAGATTCTAAAACAGGAGATCTGGTTTTAGGTCTCCTCAAAGACCTTCACCAGAAAGAGAACGTGACACTTATAATGGTAACTCATGAGCCCTACGTGGCTAATCTAGCAGATAGAACCATAACAGTTCTGGATGGTGAAATAAAGGATGATAAATCCAATGCAAAAAATTAAATAAATGGAATCGTAGCGGGAAATAAAAAAGGATAAAATCTATTATTTTTATCCAATTTTTATTTTTAGATTATTTTTTTATCATTCTTAAAATTGTGATTTCCAGGAGCATAAATAATGCCAGAATTATCTTTGATTATCATAAACTTGATTTTAGGACCATTAGGCATATTAATTGGAATTATTAATGTATTTTTACTTTTATATCTGATTAATGTCTATTGGAAAACATATAAGGATGTTAAATCCGAATTTACAATTGGCCTCCTGTTTTTTGGGACATTTCTTTTAATTCAAAATATCGTAGCTATAATCTTTATGATAATTACCTTAAACCCTATTGAAATGTCTATTAACGGATGGTTAGGGCCAAAACTACCGTTATTTTTAATTAATGTGATACAAATAATTGCACTGTCCATACTGTATAAAATTACCAGTAAATAAGTAATTATCAATCATTTGATTTTATTGAAATGATGTAATAAAACTATATACTTCAAAAAACCAATAATCAATAGAAATAATTATTTAAATCATTTATAATTCTTAATAATAATCTAAAATACGGTGTTAAAATGGCCTTTCACGTAATGTTAATCCCATCAATGGATTGTCCTTCTAATTGCAGCTATTGCTGGGGTGTGGACAAAGAATCCGAGCTTATGGATATTGAAATAATTGAAGAAACCGTCGAGTGGTTGAAAAACTTCAGGGACGAACCAGTGACTTTTACCTTCCACGGAGGAGAACCATTATTAGCCGGATATGAATTTTATAAAAAAGCTCTGGCATTGTTAAGCCGGGAATTAAGTAATTTAAAACCTGCTTTTGCTATTCAAACTAATTTATGGCTTATGACTCCTGAAATGGCTGAACTTTTTGCCAAATATCATATACCAATTGGATCCAGTTTAGATGGGCCAATTGAAATTAATGACTCCCAAAGAGGCGAGGGTTACTTTGAAAAAACCATGAAAGGTTATAAAATAGCAAAAGAAAAAGGATTAACTGTCAGTTTTATCAGTACATTTACCTCTAATTCTATCACTCATAAAGAAGATATTTTTAATTTCTTTTTGGAAAATGACCTGGACCTCAAATTACACCCCGCACTACCATCTCTTCGCAGTGAAGATCCCGAAGAATGGACCATATCTCCAGAAAAATATGGAGAATTACTTATTTATCTTTTAGACCAGTATTTGGAACACATGGGCGAAATAGAAATTAAAAATATTGATCATCTTTGTAAAGGAGTATTTGTTAGACGTGGCGTTGTTTGCACCTATGCCGACTGTGTTGGGGACACTTTTGCCATTGGCCCTGATGGAAACATATACCCCTGTTACCGTTTTGTGGGAATGGAAGAATATGTAATGGGAAATGTGCGTGATCACCCGACTATGGAAGATTTATCTCAATCCAGGGCTTTAATAAGCTTAAGAGACTGGGAAAGACTGGTTGATGAAGAGTGCTCAGATTGCTCATATATAAAGTTCTGTAGAGGTGGTTGTCCATATAATGCTTTGACCCTGGATAAAGAGTCTAAAAAAATGGAAATCAATGGGGTAGACCACCAGTGTGAAGCCTACAAAATGATTTTTAAAGAAATCACGGATAGGGCCAATAAAGAATTTTTATCATCAGCAAATATCCCGATGATGACTGGAATGCCTTCATCGAGCGAAAATAAAAATGAAAATAAGAAGAAAGCCAGTATTATGGATCTAATGCTCAAAAGATAATAAATTTCTAATTTAATTAATTTTTTAGTTTAATTTTTAGTTTAATTTTTTGATTATGTTGAATTGTTTAATATTGTTTAAAAATCATTTATCCAGTAAAATTGATTTTTGAATATGATCCACATAATAAGCAAATTCAATTACGGAATTTACATATTCCCGGGCATCATCCACTTCATTAAAGTCGTAGTCTTTGTTATTTAATACTTCCATGAACCTTTTTCTAATTTCATTTTCCATGGCTGCTGATAAATACTCTACCAGATCAGTAAGATCTTCTTCATCCATGGCCATTTTTGCTTTCCGCATTATAGGACTTAAATTGGTTTTTGAAGGTTTTATACCATTAAATGGCTCTTTTTTTGCTTTTAAATGTAATCGGAGTACAGTTTCAAAAAACCAGTAGTCGGCCAGTTCTGCCGCATCCTCATTAAGCTCCCTTACCCGGGCAGATTTTTCAAAAGCGTATCTTACTTCTTCTTCGTCATCTTCACTCACATATGGAAGTACATGATTTACATTTTCCATTTCAAGGGCCATTTCAGCTGCTTTTATCACTGGCCCGCCCATTGAATCACAGTTCAAAACCATTTTCCATCCCCCTTTAAATTTGAAAATTTCAATATAAGATCATTTATTCACAGTTTATAATTTGTATTAACTATTATTTGTATTGTAACGGGTTATTAAAATTGAAAACTTTGCAGATGAAATTAGCTAAATTTTTCAATACCATCTAACCATATTTTAATTAAATATCAGAAATAATTAATTTATGGAATACGTGTTATAAATCAAAAGAGGGCAAATAATGATGCTTCCCTACGAGCCTTTAATAAAAATAGTTCATTCCAATGTAAAATGTTACAATCATCAGACCCAAAAGAAGATTAAAACTGGTGAAATACACACCTATACTTCTAAGCAGTATGTAGTGCCTTTAAAAAATGATCAACCATTTTCCTGCGACGAAGAAGTGGCCATTGTTAGATCTAGAGATTATTTTAAATTGGACACTTTACTCCAGCATCGCAAACATGAATACGATGACTATCTTGAAAGAAACCTTATATTAGAAAGAGAACTAAACGATTTTAAAGCAAAACTTAAAAATTATGATGATAGGGAAACAAAAACCAAAATAACAATTGATGAATTAAAAAAAGAATCTCAAAAGGCCGAAGTATATAAAAAGAAAAACATAGAACTGGAAAATCAGTTGAAAAATAAAACTAAAGAACTTTTAGATGCTAAAAAGGAAATAGAATCTAAAGAAACCATTATAAATGAATTAAAAGAGCAAGGATTTTTAGGTAAAATTACGGGAATATTTCCGGGTAAAAAAGACCTGAAATAAAAAATGTGAAAAAATAATTTAGAAAGTAATTTAAAAAATAATTAATTGTTGACTATTTCCTGAATTCTTATTAAATATTACTGAATTTTTAAATCATCCTTTTATTGAGTTAAAAACAGCACTGTAAGAGGCACTACCTGCCCGATCAAGGTCATTTTGTATATTAACATCGTCACCTTGTTTTAGCCAGCTTTTCCAACTTTTTTTAGTTTTTAAATGATTTTGCTGGAAAACAGAATCTAAATCTCCCGAATAATAGGTGATTTTAGGTTTTAAAAGCAAAGCTCTTACTTCATAAAGGGCATGATAGGTACGTGAAGATCCACTTTCAAAATGAGGCCCGCAAAGTCCGTCAGAGATGTAATGAGTGGCTACTCCATAACAATAACTGGAATAATTATAATCACCATCTTGATAATTAGTTTTTCCCTCATTTAACCAGTATTTTGCTTTTTGCAAGTTATAGGGATATACATGGTACTTAAAATCCAGGAATTTTAGTGTCAGGATCATCAGATCCATCTACCATGGTACTCAAATTAAGATTTTCCTGCATATCTACCGGCAGAGAATAGTATGTATCCTCAGCAATGTCATGGTGATTGGTTACCGACCAGGCCATAACCGGATTAGCTGATAAAAATGACACCATGGCCAATAATAGTAGGGGGATATATTTGTTCATAATTCTCCAGTATTGTAATTAGATTGATTGAGAATTCTAATTAGTAGCTCTAATAATTAGTAGGATTTATTTATGTGGATTTATTTTTTATTTTTATTTTAAAATTATATTTAAGTGGTTTATTATTCTTAATAAATGTGTGCTTACTACCCATATTTAAATTGTTCGATATTTTCAAATAATATTAAGGATAATCATGAAAATATCTGTAAAATAATCTAATATCCTGTTATTATTAATTTTTATTATAATTTTATTTTTACTATTCTGTAAATTTTTAATCGTTTCCAAAAACTATTTCTTAATTAGTCACTTATTTTAATTATGGAAGAAAAAAAAGTTCTTGGCTCAAGGGATCGAAATAAAATTTTAATTTTGCTTTTTATAGGCGTTTTCATGGGTGCACTGGATATAGGAATTGTAGGTCCAGCTTTGCCATCTATGCAATCATTTTTTGATATTAATACCAGATTAGCTTCATGGATATTCACCATTTACATCCTATTTTTCATGATAGGAACTCCCTTAATGGCCAAACTATCCGATATGTATGGTAGGAGACCTATTTACATATTAGATGTTGGTTTATTTGCAATAGGATCGGCCATAACTGCATTTTCAGTTTCATTTGAGATGATGCTTTTAGGCAGGGCCATCCAGGGTTTTGGTGCAGGAGGCATATTCCCTGTTGCCAGTGCATTCATTGGAGATACTTTCCCTCCTGAAAAGAGAGGGGGAGCTTTAGGAATTATTGGATCAGTATTTGGACTTTCAGCAGTAATTGGTCCTATTTTAGGGGGATTACTATTAAAATACGGTTGGCAATGGTTATTTATTATTAATTTACCCATAGCACTGTTAGTTATAATATTAAGCCTCATCATTTTGCCTGTAACCAAAAGGAGAAAAGTATCCAATTTTGATTGGAGAGGTACAGTCGTTCTGGGCATCTTAGTAACCTCGCTGGCATATGGATTAAATCAAATAGAAACAAACAACTTTTTTGGAAGTATAGTTTCATTAAACGTTTGGCCATTCCTCTTACTGTCCATACTATTACTACCTGTACTATGGAAGATAGAGAAAAAAGCTAATGATCCAGTAATCCAGGTGGACCTTTTTTCCAACAAAGAAGTTAGATTAGCCACTGGAATTTCCATTGGAACAGGCCTATCTCAATCGGCCATAGTATTTATTCCCAGTTTCGCGGTACTGGCGCTTAGTTTATCCATCACCGACGCCAGTTTTATGTTAATTCCTCTGGTTTTAACCATGACTATTTTTGCACCAGTAATCGGGCTTTTACTTGACCGCCTGGGATCAAAAATAGTTATTGTGGTTGGATCATTTTTATTAATTGCCGGAATGATAATGATTTCGCTTCTGGCCAGCAATATCTATCTTTTCATAATATCCGAAGTTATTATGGGAATGGGGCTTATTACTATTTTAGGATCCCCATTGCGTTATATAATGCTTTTAGAAAGTCCGGCCAAAGAAAGAGCTTCCGGACAGGCACTTATAAACATAAATTCCAGTATTGGCCAATTAATAGGGGGTGCATTCATTGGAACTGTTATTGCCTCTCAGGCAGGACTATCTGGTTTTGAAACCGCTTACCTATTAATTGCCCTGGTGGGTGTGGTTATCCTGGGCCTATCAATTGGATTAAAAAGTCGAAAAGAACAATTAAAGATTATGGACTCTAGTTTTAAGTCGTGAGGTTGATAAATATGGCAAAAGACTGCGAAGTAGACAAGGCATTTGAAGCAGAACTAAAAGGGAAAATGGGTTGGAAGTGTGCCTGTTCTCTGGATATTGTTGATAAAAAATCATCACTTAAACAAATCAGCTGCAAAAACTGTGGTAAAATATTCAAAACCAATAGGGACACTGAATTGTGCCTGGACTGCCAGAAAAAACAAAAATAAATAAACTTTTTTTATCTTTTTAATTTTTTATTATTTTGAATAACATAAATTTTTTTGAAACAATTTTAGAATCTTAAAGGAAAAATTATAATTGGAATGGGTATTGATTTATTATTATTTGATTATGATCTAGTATTAATATAGTAAATAATATTTTTATCAAATTAATAATAATTAATAAGATAATTTTAGAATTATGATGATATTTATAAATCACCATAGCCTTTTTGTAATTTTTTAAAAATGAACCTATCTCAATAACCCAGTATAGATATAACAGCTAAAATAAGCCTATTTCTCGGATTTTTATTTTTTAATACTAAAATATTGTTTCATCATAATATTATCTGCATATATTGAGCCATGAAAAAATTGAAATATTTATTATAATCAAAAATAAAATATCATTGTAATATTTTTTACAAATATTATTTCGATTTTTAATTTGAGTAATTATAAGAGGAGAAAAAAATGGAAAGTTTCAACATAAGAGAAATACCGAAACTGATTGCATCTATTTTAATAGTATTTTTTGGAGCTGCTCTGGGATCAGTGGCTACTTCCACAGAATTAACCACCTGGTATGCCTCCCTGGCAAAACCAGCCTGGAATCCGCCAAGCTGGCTATTTGGCCCAGTTTGGACAATATTATATGTTTTAATGGGAATTGCTCTCTTTTTAGTGTGGAGAGAAGGATTAGATCGAAGAGATGTTAGATATGCTATCCTGATATTTGCCGTGCAGTTAGGCCTCAATGTTGCCTGGTCACTGGTTTTCTTTGGCCTGAACTCCATATTGGGAGGTTTAGTGGTGATATTTATTCTCTGGTTAGCCATATGGGCCAACATAGTAGCATTCTATGTAATTTCCAAACCAGCAGGATTGATACTGATTCCTTATTTGATATGGGTTAGTATTGCGTCCTATCTAAACTACACCATTTATTTGTTGAATTAAATAATCATTGAATTAAATATTTTTTTTATTTTTTCGAATCATTCATTAGACCAGATATTTAAATAACAAGTTTAACAAAATATTAATTGCTTGTTTTAGGTTGCCCCTAAAATAAGTAATTTAGTTATTGTTTGATTTGAAGTAGGATCACAAATCAAATGATAACTATAACTATTCTAATTTTTTATTAAAAATTAATTTTAAAAAATATTTTCTAAAAAATTTGGTGAGGTTGATTAGTATGGCAAAAGAAATAAAACAATTAGTAGTCGGCATAACCCGTGAGGGAGAGATAGTTGTTAAAAGTGGAAGAGGAAAAATGTACCCCGTTCAAAAAGCAGCAGATTTAGAATTTACTTGTGAAGATCTATTCAAGGATGTTGAAAAAGAATTATTTGCCACTATTGATACTGAGGCCCAACCATGGGAATGTATCTCGATTGAATAATTGGAGAATTTCCAATTTCTTGTTTTTTTGAATTTCTGAATTAAATAACATGTATTTAACTTCGTTTAACTAACCTATAACGAAGTTAGTTAATTTCTATAAATATTTCCTAAGAAATTAAAGTATTTCAAAAATATTTTGTGATGATAAATTTTCTAGATAAAAATTTAATTAATAATAATTTTATATTTGGGAGAGTTAAATAAAAAAAATTGTTGCTATTAATTATTTTTTATTAAATGCAGGGATACTATGAAAAAACGCTGTTCATGGGTTGGAGACGATCCAAAGATGATTGAATATCATGATAATGAATGGGGCGTACCTGTTCATGATGATAGGCTCCTATTTGAATATTTGATATTGGAAGGGGCTCAGGCAGGTTTAAGCTGGAATACTATTCTTCAAAAACGAGAAAATTATAGAATAGCCTTTGATAATTTTGATATAGATAAAGTGGCCAATTATAGCAATGAAAGAATTCAAGATATTTTAACTAATCCTGGAATAGTTCGCAACCGATTGAAGGTCAATTCTGCAGTTCAGAATGCCAGGGCCGTCCTGGAAATTCAAAAGGAATTTAGCAGTTTTGATAATTATATCTGGGAATTTGTAGGAGGAAATACTATTCAAAACCATTGGAATGAACTGAAAGAAATTCCTTCTTCTACCCTAGAATCTGAAAAGATGAGTAAAGATTTAAAAAAGATTGGTTTTAATTTTGTTGGGCCTAAAATTTGTTATTCTTTTATGCAAGCAGTAGGAATGGTTAATGATCATACTGTCGATTGTTTTAGGTATGGTGAATTGAATACTGATTAAAAAATAGCATAACTAAAATATAATGAACATATCGTAAAGTTACAATATACATATCATATAAAAATAATATTTTTTTAGAAAAAGAGTCCCTTAAGATCAAGAAATAAAATAAACTGTAAAATAGGGATTAAATATTCAACTTAAATAAATAGTAGAATTAGTAATTTCAATGTAAATAATAAAACAAAAAAATATTTAAAAAAATTTAATTAATTAATAAATTATAAAATTCAAAATATTGAAATTATTCAACTGTAAAATAAAATCTTCCAGCTGAATTAATCAAGTAAATCGGAAATTTATAAATTTAATTATTCTACTATTTCAGCGAAGGCGAAATTCCTTCTAGTAGCGTTAATTCTAATTTTAACTTCATCGCCCACTTTGGCGCCTGAAACAAAAATTACAAAACCTTCAATACGGGTAATTCCGTCACCGTCACGGCCCATATCTTCAATTTTAACATCGTATTCTTCACCTTCGTTGATAGGAGAAGAATTTCCTCTATTATCATTATCGTAATTATTTCCAAACAAATTTTTCACATCCAATATATTGGCCAAATTAATGACCTAACATACTATTGATTCTCCCCCCTTATATAGTAATGGGTATAAAATATTTTAAATAATAAAAAATCCACCATAGTTAGTAAAAAATGACAAGTACCATATAGTCTGAAAAACAAAAATTATAATGGATTTTATACGGCCAAACATATTAAATATTTTTTTTAGAAGGTGATTTAATGTCAGAGATATATGAGAAAATGGTTCAAGAAGCTATGATGGCTCAAAAAGCAGATGTTGCGACCATAAAATCAAAGAGAGGCTCAAAATTCCATATTAAAGACACTAAAGCCTACTATGATGTAGTTCAGAAAATGAAAGCAGTTGGTGAACAAAGTAAATCCGTAATAGATTTGCATGTGGATTCAGTTACTGCCCATTATAATATACTGAACTCATTAACCGACACTATAAGGCCAGAAGACGATCCTTTTGTAGAACACTATCAGACACCTGTAATTTTAGAAATATTGAGGGATGAAGATTCTGAATTTGAAAAAAGTATGGAAAAATTTTTAGATGCTATTGAAAAGTCAGAAGCTTTAATTGGTAGAGAGGTAGTGCGTCGATATGGCGGATTCTACGGGCCAACTTGTGTGGTTGATTTTGCCCTGATTCCTGGAAGTACCAGCAATGTGGTAAATCAAATACTAAAAACAACAGATATGCCAGAGGCTCATAAACAGGCCATATTATCGGCAAAATCCTGGGGAATGAATACTTCTTATGGTATAGGGGAAGTTTTTGGAGGTGAAGTGGAAAAGGGTTCCACAATCAGTCAAGCCGTGGAAAAGGAAATAGAAATGGTCAAATATATCTATGAAGAGCCGGTTGACGCTCAGGCCAAGTTAATGGACTCTCTGGGGCACACTTCTTTCGATGTACGGGCCTATATGTCACAATACCGTCAGAAAATGGAAAAAACAATTAAAAATGCTGTAGATGACGACGTACACTACGCTAATATACTTACTGTCCCCGCTTACTGCGTGGGAGATATTTCACACCACATAGCACAGTCTACATTCAATATGTGTAAAGATGACATGACCATGGGCATTATTGAAGCCACCACTGATGTTATGGATCAAACCCTGCATAATGCTTTGCCTGATTTCAAAAGTGAGTATGAAATTTTATCACTGGCCACCGGGTCATCAGCCTGTGCCGTGGAGTATATTTTAGAATTAGATGGATTTAACGCTCCTATGGTAGTTGATCTATTGACCAAGAGGTTCCATAACTTTGTACAGCTTAAACCAGACCGTGGAGCCGCTGCAGAACTGCACAATTGTGATTTCATGGACATGATATTCCGTGGTTGGAACCATCTGGACAAAGCCCGAAGAATGCAAAATGGTTCTCCAGGACAATTAAAGCCGACAATAGCCGGATTTAACGTGGATCTAAGTCCAATTGAGAAAAATGAAGTAGTCATGAACCCACAAAGATACACCTATCCCGCTTGTGCCATAACAGTTCGATATTCTTCTTTAATGCGTTTAGCGGATTATCCATGTCTATTAACCAGTGAACCAGTCACTGCAACTTTAATGACCAACATAATTGCTCTTCACAAAGAAAGCGCCGCTTCACCAGCCCGAACATGTAAAAACTGTGCCGCAGCCTCATTAGTGGACTTCAGACACGCTCATTGCCAGTGGAAAGAAGCCGTTTAATTCTAAATCAAGAATTAGGCAATATTATTATTTGGAAATATTTAATCCATAAAAGAGGTGATATGGATGAAATGTTATATTTGTGCAGAAGAAGGAAAAGATAGCGATGCCGTGGCCATTTGCATCGTTTGTGGAATGGGTTTGTGCATGAAGCATTCCATAAGGGAAGAAACAGAAGTATGGTCCGGAGGATATCCATTTCCAGCTGAAAAAATGGATAAAACACTTCCCAGGATATTATGCAAATATTGTTATCAAAGCTCTTGGTGGGGGATCTTAATGGTTTCCTTAGCCAAGAGGTCACTGGCCGAATTCATCGGGACATTTTTCCTGGTGTTTTTTGGGGCAGGGGCCGCAGTAATTACTTTAATGATTAGTGCCGGACAAGCACCACCTAATAGCTTCAACATTGGAATTGGAACATTAGGCGGTTTTGCAGACTGGTTAGCTATTGGTTTAGCATTCGGTTTGGCTATAATGGCCAGTATCTATGCTTTTGGAAGAATATCAGGGTGCCATATAAATCCCGCAGTGACTATTGCCCTGTGGTCAATAAAAAAATTTCCTTCCCGTGATGTAGGGCCTTATATAATTGCCCAGATAGCCGGGGCCAGTTTAGCCAGTATTTTATTTGCCATCATTGTAGGAATGAATGCAGTTACCATTGGGGGACTGGGTGCAACCGCCCCATTTCCAGGAATTGGTTATGTCCCGGCCATAATTGCCGAAGCTGTAGGAACATTTTTGCTCATGATAACCATTATGGGAGTGGCTGTGGATAGAAGAGCACCACCTGGTTTTGCCGGTTTAATAATTGGACTAACAGTAGCTGGAATCATAACAACACTGGGAAACATTACTGGATCTTCCTTAAATCCAGCACGTACATTCGGGCCTTATTTAGGTGATTTAATATTTGGCGGGGCTAATTTATGGTATTATTTCCCTATTTATGTGATTGGACCTATTATTGGGGCCGTTGCCGCGGCTTTTACCTACAATTACCTATACAGTGACCTGGGAACCTGATAAAGCCCAACTTTTTTATTTTTTTTTAATTATTTTTGATATGAGTCAATTATTTCATAAAATCCGATTTTTATTTTTATTTATTATAATTTTTGAATATAACAAATCCAATTATTTCATCAATTAATTTATTATCATTCAAAAAACATAATTTAAATAAAGGGGGTGGGCTTATAAAGCCAACAGAAACGTTTAATCTATTAATAACCCTTAAAGGGCAAAAAGATGAAAATGTGGGTGAGGAATTAATGGGGACCGAAGAAATTGCCATGGCACTACAAAATTATGAAATTGTGCTGAATATTAAAGAATCCAACTTCCCCAATGTTATTTTATTAGATTTGAGTCTGGAACCATTAGAGGCCATGAAAATACTGGAAAATAGTCCCACTACCGTGATATCCAAGATAGTTCCTATTGAATCTGTAGTTAGAACGCGTTTAGATAGTATATTGGAAAAAGTGGCCAATCTTGCCAGGCGAAAAAGTAACTTCTGGAGATTCTTTTAATGTCATATGTGATTTAAGGGGACGCAAATACATTGAATCAAAAGATGACTTGGTAAACCAAATTTCCCAAGAATTAATTGAAAAATTTAATCTAAACCCGGAAAACAAAGATCCAGATTGGATAGTGCAAATAGAAGTAGTGGGTGAAAATACAGGAATCAGTATCCTTTCTCCAGATAAAATATTGAAAAAAAATTAACTTAAATAAAATTTAAATTATTTTTAAAAATAATATTAAAAAATAATTAAAAAGAAAGCTTGGAGATTCTTTCCATTGCTTCTTTTGTATTTTCCAGAGTATTAAATGCCGTTATACGGAAATAACCTTCTCCACTAGGGCCAAAACCCACACCAGGAGTTCCCACCACATTAGCTTCTTTTAATAGTAAATCAAAGAAGCCCCAGGAATCCATGCCTTCAGGAGTTTTAACCCAGATGTATGGAGAGTTAACTCCACCGTAAATTTTTAAACCGATTTCCAGCAAGCTTTCCCGAATAATAGCTGCATTTTCCATGTAGTATTCAATTGATTCCGCGATTTCTTTTTGTCCTTCAGGAGTGTAAACTGCAGCAGCTGCTTTCTGGATAGGATAAGACACTCCATTGAATTTAGTAGTCTGCCTGCGGTTCCAGAGTGGATTTACTGGCTGGGCATTGCCTTTCTCATCATAGGCCATTAATTCTTTAGGCACCACGGTATAAGCACATCGGGTACCGGTGAATCCTGCGTTTTTAGAGAAACTTCTAAATTCGATGGCCACTTCTTTAGCACCTTCAATTTCATAGATACTGTGAGTAATGTCATCTTCAGTGATGTAAGATTCATAAGCGGCGTCAAAGAGAATTATAGCATTATTTTCCCGGGCGTAATTTACCCACGTGGCCAGCTGGTCTTTGTTTAGGGTGGTTCCGGTGGGGTTGTTAGGGAAACACAGATAAATTAAATCCACTGGTTCTGAGGGTAGTTCTGGAACAAAATCATTTTCCGCAGTGCAGGGGAGATAAACCAGCTTTTCATACCTTCCATCCTCGCCCATAGGTCCTGTTCTACCAGCCATAACATTGGTCTCCACATAAACCGGATAAACCGGGTCAGTTACAGCCACCACATTTTCCAGACCGAATATCTCCTGAATGTTACCAGTATCACACTTGGCCCCGTCACTTACAAAAACTTCGTCCTCAGAGAGTTCTATTCCCCGGGATGAAAAATCATTTTCAATTATGTCTTTTATTAAAAAAGAGTAACCCTGTTCTGGGCCATAACCCATGAAAGTCTCTCCCCGGCCCATTTCATCCACTGCTCTGTGGAATTCTTTTATAACAGCTTGAGGAAGAGGGCGAGTGACATCACCAATTCCCATACGAATTATATTGGCATCCGGGTTTTTTTCCTGGAATTTATTTACTTTTTGATTGATTTCAGCAAATATATAACTGCTTTTTAATAATAAATAGTTTTCATTAATTTTTACGGACATATAACCCCTCAAACACTAAATTTAGAATTTTTATAAACTTAAGTTTATAATTTATTCTTATTAAAGGACAATATAAAATTTATTTGTACAAATTATATTATTTAGCAAAATTTATTTAGCAAGTTTTTTTGCAAAATATATTTAATTTGTTTTATATTTTTTAAATAATATTTAATTAATATTTAAAAAAAATAAGTTTCTAATTTTTCATTAAAAACCTATAATTTCTAAATTATTTATGTGTAAAGTAGAATTTTATCTTTTCTGCATTTATTTCATCCACTCTAGCAAATCCAAATCTTTCCAGTTGAACCTCATCGTCAACGGCCAGTACTTTGCAATCAGGCTCACAGAATCCCTTGACTGTAGTTGCATCGGGCATTATAACTTCTGCAGGAATGTTATCCATTGCTGGAACCCATTGAACCACCTGAGCTTTCAATGAACGTGCCTCTTCAAATGATTGACTGTGAAAAACAACGTTTTCACCATTAACCGTGACATTTACTGCATCCATAAGTCTTAAAATGTTTCCCATACTAGATGGGTTAGATTTAGATTTCTCAGAGTTATCAGACTCTAAATCGTCCTTACACAGATAAACTTCACCATTGAATGGTAAAGACCTGTTCCCTCGCTCTAAAAAGTCAGGGTGCAGTGGTCTTTCAATAATCTGGCATGCTTCCTCTGGTACATTCTGAATGGTGACTTTTTCAGGATCTGAAACAAAGAAATAACGATTAGCAGTTTCTTCAAGGATATTACGGTTTAGTCCATACACTTTCTTCCAGCTTATGGTGGAATCCGCGATTTTAACCCCTATTTCATTCATCAATTCAGTAATAGAATCTGGAGTGATTCCTCTCCGGGCAATGGCTCTGATAGTTCCTAAACGAGGGTCGTCCCATCCCCAGTATTTCCCTTCTTCGATTCCTGCACGGGCTTGTGAAGTACTTAAGGCCACATCATCCATTTTAAGACGCCCGTAATGAATAAAAAACGGAACATCCCATCCAAAGTGGTTGTAAAGGTAAGATTGTTTTTCTGAATTGGCCAAATGGTCTTTGCCCCTTAAAACATGAGTTATGCCCATTAAATGATCATCTATTGCCACCGAAAAATTCATCATGGGATATATTCTGTATTTAAATCCAATTCTAGGATGTTCAGCCTCAACGATTCTCATGGCCACCCAATCACGAATTGCCGGGTTTTTATGATTTAAATCAGTTTTAACCCTTAAAACAGCATCTCCCTCAGACATGTCAAACATCTGTTCCCACAATTCCAGGTTTTTCTCTATGGAGGAGTCCCGGCAGGGACAGGCTTGAGAGTTGTCTTTCAATTTTTTGAATTCACCACCCTCACAGGAACACATATAAGCTGCGCCCATTTCAATCATTTTTTGGGCGTATTCATAGTATATGGGAATCCTATCACTCTGGGTAAAAGTTTCGTGGTACTTGACTCTCATCCACTCTAAGTCTTCGGGAATCATTTCATAAGCATCCATGTGGACCCTTCGAGGATCTGTATCTTCAATACGCAGTACTAATTTACCATTATAACGTTTAGCATATTCTTGATTTAAAACAGCGGCCCGAGCATGGCCAATGTGTAATGGACCACTGGGGTTAGGAGCAAATCTCAAAACCACATTTTCATGAGGTCCAGGCAATTCAGCCAATCCTTTTTCTTCAACTTTCTTTTTTTGCTCTATTTTTCCGCCTAATTTTTCAAGTTCTGATGATTGATCCTTCAAATCCATGGCATTTACTTTTTCAACCACGGATTTAGCCATAGGTACTATATTTTTGGCTTCTTTTCTCAGTTCAGGTTCAGAACTCATAATAGAACCAACAACAGCACCTTCATTGGCCTTGCCTTTATGTTTAATGGCATTAACCAGTGCATATTTATAAACAACTTTTTCTAAATCACTCAAAAGAACCACCTGCTAAATATTATATTAAAATAAATACTATTTGAGATAATGAAATTATTTGATTAAATTTAATCCGATAAATTGAATTTTAATTGAATTAATGGAATTTTAATGGAATTACTAAGTTAAGATATTGAATAATTATTAAATTAAAATAAATTTAGAAAATCAAGAATAAGTGATTTTAGAATTAATTATAATAAGTATATTAATCCTAATTTCCTCAAATTTCAAATAATTCTTGATTATGTTCTATTATTTTTGATTTTTAGTGCTGTCTTTGTAAAACAAAATCAGCAATTAATAAAAGTGCATCTTTAGCTTCAGAGTCGTCCAATATATCTAGTAGTTCCTTGGCTTTCTTAACATTATCCAGTGCCAAATCATGTGTATACTTGATTGAACCATATTTTTTGAATATGCTGATTGCTTCATCTACCCTTTCCGGGTTATTTTCTTTAAGAATTGTGATTAAAGTTTTCTTGTCTTCTGGAGATGCCTCGGCCAGGGCCTTAACCACCATGAGAGTCATTTTTCCTTCAACAATATCACTACCCACTGGCTTTCCCAGGGATTCTTCATCACTTACCACATCAAGATAATCATCCTGAATCTGGAAAGAAAGGCCGATTAATCTACCGTACTCTGAAAGAGCTTCCACTTGTTCAGGGTTTCCCCCACCCATAATAGCTCCAGCTTTAGTAGCGGCAGCTATAAGTGCAGCAGTTTTTTTATATATCATATTCATGTATTCAGACTCTTTAACATCGAATTTCTCTTCAAAACTCATGTCACAGGCCTGTCCTTCACATATTTTTATACACGAATCAACCACAACTGCCAGTGCTTCATTAACTCTTTTGTAAGAAGTATCATCTATTTTAGTTCTGATTACAGTTTCAAAAGCTTTGGAAAACAAGGTGTCCCCGGCTAAAATAGCCATTGGTTCTCCCCACAAAACATGGACTGAAGGCTCACCCCTACGCATATCGTCCTTGTCCATTATGTCATCGTGAATCAAAGAAAATGTGTGTATGAGTTCTATGGCTGCAGCTGTTTTTAAAGCGTATTCTGACTTTCCACCCACAGCTTGACAGCTTAAAACTGCCAATGAAGGCCTAATTTTTTTACCACCAGCACTTATGAGGTGAACTGATGAATCGCGAAGTGCTTTTGGATTAACTGTCGACAGTGCTTCTTCAATTTCATGATCAATGCTCTCAGAATATTTTTTTAGAATTTCGATTACTTCACTCATCAAATCCCTCCATCGAAAACTTGTGCTTGTCCATTTCTAAGTACGTGAATGTCATTTCCCATTTTATATCCTTCCTCTTCAGCTAATTCAGCATAAGCAGATAACATGTGAAGATCTCCATGCGCAGGAATGATATGAACTGGATTTAGCATCCTTAAAAAGTCCCGGTGATCTTCTCGTCCAGCATGCCCGGAAACGTGAGCATTGCTGTATATTCTGGCCCCGCTGGAGATTAATCTCCTTTCCATTAGATTTCTATTGGCAATATTCATAGGATTTGGAATAACTGGAGCAGATATTACTACATTGTCTCCTCTTTGAATATTAAATTGTGTTTTAGCATTTGCTATACGAGGCAACAAGGCATCAGGTTCGCCCTGGTGCCCGGTAGTAATTAACAGATAATCTTCTCTTCTATCTTCAGCCCTGGAAAGAGCTTTATTAACTGATTTAGGACTACCATATATACTTGCATTTGAGGGTAACTTTAAGATACCCATGGACTCCGCCAGTGAACAATATCTTTCCATGGAACGGCCTAAAAGAAGCATTTGACGGTCACTTTGACTTGCTATATCACTAATGGCCTGGATTCTCTCAATATGTGATGAAAAAGTGGTTACTATCATTCCTTCCTTTTCTTCCAATGGTCCCAGCATAATGTCCTCTAGAACCATTTTAGCTACTTTTTCAGAATGAGTTTTAACTTCCTGCACCTCTGCCGCCCGGGTAGTTTCTACCATTAGGGCCAGAACTCCTTTTCGACCTAATTCTCTAAGTCGACTGTAGTCTGGTGGAGAAGATATTTTCTGGTGATTGTCAAATTTAAAGTCATTAGCATAAACTATTATTCCTTCAGAAGTATGTAATGCTGCCATAACTGCTTGAGGAATACTATGAGTGGCCTTAATAAATTCTAAGGTTAAATCTGGAGATATTTGACATTTTTCACCTGAATTTAAAACCTGAAGCTGATTTGACACTTTAAATTTCTTTTCCCCTTTTATAGTGCGCTCAATGAGTGCTAAAGTATAAGGAGTAGCAATAATAGGAGCTTCATACCTGTGGGCCAACTTGGCCACTGCCCCTATGTGATCAAGGTGACCATGCGTGAATACTATAGCTCTTACTTTCCCGTCCACATCTTTCATCAGAGTATCATCAGGTATTACTCCTCTTTCAATTAAATCTAAACTATGCATCCGTGAAATATCAGTGTCTTCGTGAATGTGCAACCGGTCAAGATGGATTCCCATGTCGAAAATAACTACATCGTCGCCTACTTTAACAGCAGTCATATTTTTCCCGATTTCTTCGTATCCACCGACCGCGATAACTTCTACGCTCACATTATGACCTCCTTGCATATTTTTGTGTGTCAAAGCCCCTTTCGTTTAACCATTCTCTGGTTTGGCCCCTTATAACCATTTTAGATGATTTCAATTCATCTAAATTCGATGCCCCAACCAGAAACATAGCCGCTTTTAAAGATTCTTGAAACGTTCCAATAACCTTCATTACTTCTTTGTAACCCATGTAAGCTTCTTTTAGGACAGGGAGAGCAATTCCTACAGAATCAGCGCCTAAAGCAATTGCTTTGGCAGCATCTAACCCACTTCTAATTCCTCCAGAAGATATTACTGGAATATTTACTGATTGAGTTACTTCTACAGTGCTAATAGCAGTTGGAATTCCCCAATCCCAGTATAAATCACCCATGTAAGTATCATCGGCACGGTAAGTTTCTACTGCTGCCCAGCTGGTTCCTCCTGAACCGGCCACATCAATAGCATCCACACCTTTTTTCTCTAATAGAATGGCATCTTCATAGGAAATCCCGGCACCAGTCTCTTTAGCAATTACCGGAACTTCTACAGTTTTTACAATTTCTCCTATAGAATCTAAAAACCCTGTGGCGTCAATATCGCCTTCAGGTTGTATAGATTCCTGTAAGGGATTTAAATGAACTGCAAGTGCATCCGCATCAATCATTTCTACTGCTTGCGGTGCATATTCTATTTGTGGGGCCCCAATATTCCCAATTAAAAGGGAAGATGGTGCTTCTTTTCTAGCCACATCATAAGTAGAAATAAGTTCAGGGTTTTCAATGGCAGCTCTCTGGCTCCCTAAACCCATTCCAATACCCATTTTATCAACAGCTTTAGCAAGTTCTCTATTAATAGGTAAAGCAGAGGGATGGCCCCCAGTCATTGCTGAAATAATAATAGGAGATTTTAGCTCTTTTCCTAATAGTTGCGTGCTTAAATCTATTTTTTCTTTATTTACTTCGGGTAATGCTCTGTGAATAAGCTCAATATCTTCAAACCCGGTTTTTTTACTGTTGTATTGTACATCACAGTGCGCACATAACAATAAATGTTCCAATTTCCTATCTGAAATCATTTTAACGTCCCTTTATAATTTTAATCCTTGGTATTATAAACTTAAATTATTAATATTCTCTATTTATAAAATAAAGAATCCATTAAATTAAGATTCTAATCTACTATTAAACTATAATTGTAATTTTTTATTCCAAATGCAAGCACTAGTAACAGCCTAATTTAATCTTTAAAACTATTAGTAACACTTAATATATAATATTGATTATTTATTATGAGTTAATTTTAGGTTTTATGGTTGTTCCAAGAACTATTTCACCACATAAAGCTTTTTTAATAAAACTTTCATTTTCTGCATTGATAATTTCTGATTCTATACCAATTTCCGCCAGATTAATTAGTTCCTTAATTTTTCCGACCATACCACCAGTAACATCTATATTAGTGGTAGAATCAATGGACTCCAGATCATCCAGGGAAGTAACTTCATTGATTATTTTAGCATCAGAATGTTTTTTAGGGTTTTTATTGAATACCCCGTCCACATCAGTTCCTAGAATAACCCTTTCAGGCCTTAAATGTTTAGCTAGATAATTTATAATTTGATCCCCTGAAACGACTGCCATTTTAATGTTTTCTTCATTATCCAAAACTACATCCCCATAAATTACAGGAATGAATCCATTTTTCAAGTATTTTTTAATAATGTCTAAATTAGCAAATTCAATTCTTTTATTTTTAGTAATTACAAAAGAGGAAGGTTGTATAGATACTACAGGTATTCCTTCTTCCCTTAAAGAGTCACATATAACAGTATTTAGTTTTTTAACCCAGCTTTGAGTTAAAGAAAATCCAATTTTCTTATTTTCAAAATCTTCTTCAATTTTGAATGGTTTTCCAATTTGATATTCACTGGCAAAAGGATGTCCAAATGAACCTGCCCCATGAACAATAATTAATCCATTATTAGAATTATTAGTATGATCAAAATGATTTAAAGCACTTTTAATTTCCTTAGAAATTCGAGAAAGATTTTTATCATTTATAGTAGGAATTCTGGCATCTTTTTCAGTTATTATGCTCCCACCAAGCTTTAAAATAATCATTATTGCACCATTGTAATTATATAATCTATATTTTAATATTCGACATGATTAATAATATTCAGTTATATTCCAATTAAAGTTTAAATCAATTTAAATATGCCTAAATGGATATTATTTAAGGATACATGTTTAGAATATTTCAACTCGATTGTTACATCTTAATCCATATTTTCATGAACAATAATACCTTCTCTTGAAAAGTCAGCTTTTATTGCATTTTCACTCTTTTTCAGAGCATTAAGAACATTATCCGTATTTCCCGGACACAAAGCTATGATACTTCCACCACCACCAGCCCCCGTTATCTTGGATCCCATGGCTCCGGCCAGACGAGAAATATAAACCATTTTAGACAATTCCAGAGTATTAACACCCATAGAATCTAAAAGACCATGATTAATATTCATTAATTCACCAAGAACTTCGATATTATCTATTTCAATTTTATCAGAGCTCAGAATTTTTTTGGCTTCAAAAGTGATTTCCGCAACGGCTTCAATAAGAGGGTCCATAATTTCCGGATGCGAATCCCGTCTTTTTCTTACTCCAGCCACCATTTGACCCGTATTGCCCCTTTCAGAAGTATAACCTATAACCATAGAATCTTCTAAATTAGCAGCCAAAGATGTGACTTCAGCATTTTCTGATAAATATATCAAACCACCATAGGCACTTACTGCAGTATCAAGAGGACTGGCAGCGCCCTGGACCTTAATTTCAACTTCATGGGCCATTTTAGCTATTCTGGATTGTGATATTTCCCTTTGATGATAAATATCAAGAGCAGCCAGCATAGCCACCGTAACAGCAGCTGAAGATCCTAAACCTGCCCCAACAGGCATTTCCATGTCCATCTTAATATTAATTGGAGATCCGTCATGAGCTTTTAAAACTGATTCCAGAACATATTTTAAAATTCCGGACTTTCCGGATATCATTTTTATATCGCCACTATCCAAGTCAAGTTCTGCATTGACATTGAGATCATGGGATTTGAAAGTGGTAGTTCCATTACTTTTAGTTTCATTTTCTTTAGTAATTGTTATTATGGCCCTTTTATTTACCGCTACAGCTATTGCAGGTTTACCAAAAACAACAGCATGCTCTCCAAAAAGAATTGCCTTTCCTGGTGCAGAAGCGATAGATCTAATCATATTACCACATAAATTATTAAAATAGTTAAAATCGTATCCTATCAGCATTTAATGAATTAATACCATCAATCAGATAAATCAAATAATAGATAGATATTACTATGATTAATCAAGGGATATGATTCATATATCCTGGATAATGGATTTGAAACCAAGGCTATTTAAAAACAGCCGCACCATAACCCACTACAGAAGAATAATCCCCGGTTATATCCCCACTGGTGGCATATTTTAATATTTTCCCTTCAGAAGCATTCAGCATCTTTGAAACTAAAATAGTAGTTGCTACTGGCCCATACCCACACATAGTAACATTTAATTTTGAAACAGTTTCCATCATCTGCATTTCATCCATTTCTTCAATGGATTCCAGTACAATGTGATCATTTCTAAAAGCAACATCCTGGGTCTGGTAGTGGGTGAAATCCGTGCTGGCAATAACAACAATGTCTCTTTTAAGTTTCAATGCGGCTTTTTTTATAGCAATAGCGATTTCCTGAGAAGTTTCAAGGTCTTGCATCCACATGGAAATGGGTACAATTTTGAATTCCTTTTTAAAATACTGTAAAAATGGTATATGGACTTCACAACTGTGTTCTTGAGAATGAGCAGTATAATCCGAATCAATAATCCCTGATTCTCTCAATAATTCCCTGGCAAATTCTTCATCAATTTTTACGTCACCTAATGGTGTGTTCCAAATTCCTTCTTTGGCAACAGAAACTCCAGAACCAATCCCGGTATGGTTGGGACACAATATAATAAAAGTTTGTGGAAAACCATCTTCGACTATCTCTGAATAAGAATGGGCAGCAATAGGTCCGGAATAAATAAATCCAGCATGAGGAGCCATAACACCTTTAATTTCGCGTTTATTGCCCACTTCAGGGAGTTTTCCAGGGCCCAAACTATGTTTAAAACACCATTCTATCCTCTTTTTTAGAGATTCAGGATCGCTTTCATAGAAAATTCCTGCTACTGCAGGTTTCCTTATCATAAAATCACGCCGATATGAATCTTTTATTTAAGTAAAAACATTCATTAAATGAATTATTTTAATGAATGATTTTTTGATACGATTTAACCAATTATTTAAACCATAATGGTTTTTAAATTAGATTTTCAGCTCAAATTCAGTAGCTGGAATATCTAATTCTTCATCTTCTTTGAGTATTCCTTTTTCCCTTAGTAATTGTCTGGACAGTAACCAGTAAACGAGAGCAATTGCCTTTCTACCTTTGTTGTTAACAGGAACAGCCAAATCCACGTTACCTAACAGGTTTTCAGTATCACATAAAGCAACAACAGGTATTCCTATTTGTTTAGCTTCGATGATAGCCTGGGAATCAGATCTAGGGTCAGTTACAACCAGTACTTTTGGTTCAATGAATTTACCGTAGTTAGGGTTGGTTAAAGTTCCAGGTATGAAACGTCCAGGTATGGTTTTAGAACCAGTAACTTGTCCGAATTTTTTCACAGGGGCTTGTCCGTATTGCCGGGTAGAAACTACAAGAATATCATCAACATCGTATTTAGATAAGAATTTGGATGCTTCGATGATTCTATCATTGGTTTTTCGAACATCGAGAACATATAAACCATCTGATCTTACTCGATATATGTATCGCTCCATGTCTCCAGTTTTCTGTTGAGTTCCTATATGTAAACCAGCTGCTAAATACTTGTCCAGTGGAATTAAAAGTTCTGACAAAATATCACCTCATTTTTAAAATTTTTTCTGTAGCCTCTTGTAGTCTTCTTTAGATGTCTGCTAAAGATAGATTAACACGACGCAATTATTTTCGACATTAAATATAGATTAGGACGAACTTATGAACTACAATTTGAATATCTTATTCAGAGTTATAGCATGTATAAAGTTATAATTTAATCTATATACCAATTTTATAAGTTTATATAAGTTTATACGAGTTTATATAAGTTTATTTCTATTTAAAGCTAAAATTGATCCATTTATTCATGAAATTAATCTTCTTTTATAGATACAGCTTCTTTGGGACAAACATCCACACATACTTCACATAAGCTGCAGTTTTCCATGTCCTGGATATCAATTTTATCTCCATTGATTATCATAATTTCCATTGGACAGACATCTACGCATTCAGCACAGTTTTTTCCGTCACAGGATTCATAATCAATGAATATTTTTACCATTATATCTCCTTGTTTATTCAATCGAACAAACAACTGCATATGAGCCATATAATTGAAAAATCATAGTTTTTTTAGTTTGATAAATAAAGTTTATGAATAATTAAAAATTAAATAAAATATTTAATTAAATTATCCATTTTTCAATAAAATTATTTATCCAGAATGGCCATTGCAGGATTAGAAAGCTCTTCTTCAATACGTATTAGTTCATTTAGTTTAGCTATTCTTTCTCCACCTAAAGCTCCGGTTTTAATTAGAGGAGCAGAGAAAGCAACTGCTAAATGAGCTATAGTGTCATCAGTAGTTTCCCCAGAACGATGGGAAACAACAGGAACGTATTGATTTTCTTTAGCTAACTTTACAGTTTCATAGGTGTCTGTTAAAGTTCCAATCTGGTTAGGCTTGATTATAATGGCATTTCCAGATTTTTGGTCGATTCCTTCCTGTAATATTTCTTTGTTGGTTACAAAAAGATCGTCACCACAAATTAGACATTTATCGCCTATCTTCGCAGTTAGTTCTGAAAATCCAGTGAAGTCAGCCTCGTCCAGAGGATCTTCCACATATAACATATGGTAAGTTTCAATAATTTCTTTTACAAATTCTATTTGATCTCCAGTATCTCGAGCAATGTCTTCCTGGCCATAAATGTATTTTTCCAGGGAAGAATCCCACATTTCACTGGCTGCCATATCTAAAGAAGGCCTTATTTCTATGCCCATTTCATCACCAACTTCTTCACATGCCTTAGATTGCATATCTAAAGCATCATAGTTAGTAATATTAGGGGCCCATCCGCCTTCGTCACCTTTACCACCGGTGAAAGATTTATCTTTGGCTTGAATAAGTTCTTTTAATCGTTTGTGAACATTAGAATTGGCAAAAACTGCTTCAGTAATATTGCTGGCTCCTACAGGAACAATCAAAAATTCTTGTATATCCGGGGCGTGTTTACCAGCGTGTGCTCCCCCGTTTATCATATTACCTAAAGGATATGGTATTTCCGTTTTCATGTTGCCGCCTAAGAACTTGTATAGGGGCATATTATACGATGATGCCGCTGCTTTGGCCACTGCCATAGAAACAGCAACAGTGGTGTTACCACCAATTGAGGAAAGGTTTTCAGTTCCATCAATTTCTTTTAAGACCATGTCAATATCTTGCAGTTCTTCGGCATCCATTCCAATTAGTTCAGAAGATATAATATCTTCAACTTCACCGATTATTTTGTCTACCCCACCTTCAGGGAAAGCCACAACTTCTCTGGATCCTGTACTGGCACCGCTGGGTGCAGCGGCCCGACCAAATCCATTCCAGGTTATGACATCCACTTCTAGAGTAGGGTTTCCTCTACTATCTAAAATTTTACGTACACGGACGTCTTCAATAACGCTATCCACAAAAACACCTCTTATGAAAAAATAGTGGTTAATTAGTGGTTATTTTCTTATATCTAAAGGGATAACTTTCTTTTTAAGTTCTAATGTAGCTATATCTATAGGATCCAGAGAGTCAGGAACCTTAACTAATGGTTTTGCTCCCATGGAAAGCTGAAGAGCTCTCGCACCTATAATCCTAGCTTTTTCAAATCGGGTTAATTTACTTACCATTAAATCTCTCCTCCAGCTCTTATCTGATCCTTTGAATCTTCTTTCTATGAATTATCTTTAATAATAAATGAAATAATTCATTGAATCTGAGTGAGATATAATATTATTAAACTTTTAAGTTATTAAACTTATCAAAATTGGATTCACTAATAACTTAAGTTAAAAAGATGGGACCGCCGAGATTTGAACTCGGGTCTCCAGCGTTCCGGTGTTGACCATCCCCGTTCCAGTTGAAAGAATTAATATCGGCGATAATACATCATGCAGCGTGTGCATTAATTATCAAGACAATAACTCAATATAACACAATCTATATGATGTTTAAATCATTAATTGGTTTAATCATTACTTGAAAATTTATTCAATGGCTGGGAGGATGGACCAAGCTACCCTACGGTCCCCTTACCATGTCTCCACATGGGAAATTAACATTCTTCTGCAACAGTATCTGGAAAGTCCCAGATCATCTAAAACAACCTTAGGATCTTCTCCTTCGGCAGTCCTATTTTGATATTCATCAAAATATGCTGAAACTGCTTTACCACAGCTTATACATCTTATTGGAATCATAACTAATCATCAATTCCTTTTTTTTAATAATTTATATTTAGATAATTACATGAATAAAAAAATATTAAAAAAAATTATCGATTTATCGATAACTCTTTTGTCTTCTTGCTCTAGCGCCTCTTCCACCGTATTTCTTAGGTTCTGAGCGTCTAGGGTCACCTACGAGCATGGTTCTGTCGTACTGGACAAATTTCTCTTTGAGATCCATGTCATTGGTCCACTGGACAAGACCTTTAGCAATAACCATACGGGCTGCTTCAGCCTGACCCATTACTCCTCCACCAATAACCTTAACGTCAATATCTACGTCATTAATAACATCCCCAGCTAAAGTTAGTGGTTCTGAGATTTTTTGGCGAGCAAGTTCTGGATCGTAGAGTTCTACAGGACATTTATTAATCCTGATCCTTCCTTTTCCTTCGTGGAATGTACCTCTAGCAATGGCAGTTTTCCGTTTTCCACTTGTATGAACAACTTTTTTCATCGTTACACATCCTAATATAAAGATTAATCTTTTAGATTAAAACTTAGCTCCTAAAAGCTTAGAAATTTCTCCAAGATCAGTATTTTTCTTAATATCCCCTGCTTTAGCTTCAGGAACAATAGAAGTTTCTACTTCCAGGAATTCACGAGGAACACCTACAAAAGCTTTAAGACTTTTATAAGCTTCTCTACCTGAAGTTTTCTTGTAAGGTAACATTCCCCTTACAGTTCTTCTAAAAATATCATCTGGCCTTTTAGGATATTTAGGACCCATTCGCCTAGGGTTAGAGATACTGGCTCTGTCGAGTCTTTGTTTGTATCTGGCGTAAGCCCAATCCGTTGATCCAGTGATAATTATTTTCTCTGCATTGAGCACTACCACATTTTCTCCATCGAGAAGTTTTTTACTTACCACACTGGCAAGTCTTCCCAAGATGTGTCCGTCTCCATCGATAATCATAAAAACACCACGTTATTTTTAATTATTCTAATATTCTGATGTTGCTACCCTTGGGATTTATTTCCATAGCGGTACCAATGTTCAGGCATTCTCCGCCTGCACTTTCTATTTTTTCCTGAGCTGATTTAGAGAAGCTTAAAGCAACCACTTGTACTTTGTGGTTAATTTCACCGCTTCCCAGAACTTTACCCGGTATTAAAACTGTTTCGTCATCACTGGAATATCTGTTTATAGTAGATAAGTTTACTTGAGCTTTTCTACGGGTAGATCTTTCCAGTCTTTTGGCAACATCTTTCCAGATTGCTGCTTCTTCTGAGTTGGATTTTTTCTTAAGATTCCCTATAAGTTGAGTAATATTAGGGTTAGTCTTGGTAACTTTTCTTACCATTGATTAGCCTCCTTCACAAAATGTCAATAATCTTGTCCGCTTTTTCTGATAGTACGTCACAAGCTTTGATTAAAACCTCTTCCGGAGGTGTTGAACCGTCAGTTTCGATCCTGAAGATGAATCTATTATCATCAAAACCTATATCAATTGCACGAGATTCACATACTCTGAAACAGCTCTTACACATAGAACAGTTCTCAATATCGACAACTTTGACTTTTTTAGTCTTTTTGTCGAACTCCAGAACTCCTCGAGGACAGCTTTCAGCGCATTTTTGACATCCTTCGCAATCTTCACCAATAGTTATTTGAGGATAAAATTTATAGGCACATGCAGTAGTTGGTTCCCATTTAGCATGTTCCATCCCAATTCCTAATTGGGCGGTTGCCTCTAATTCAACTTCCTGATCGTCTTTGAGTTTTAGAAGAGGTATAGTATCATAAACTGGTTTTATTCTTGAGTCTTCTGAAGATAAGTCTTTGGAATAAACAACTCCAGGCCCTTCTTTCTTTAGAACCAGAGAAACACTACATCTAGGGCAGTAATCCTCACAGTCACATTCTTCAGGCAATACAAGACCTTCTATAGATTCAGAATCAGATACCAATGGTGTTAATCCTAATCTATGGGCCAGAACCTCATCGAACATGGCGGAGTCGTTTTTAATAATGTGTACGTCATCAATTGCTAATTTAGGAACTTCCATCATGCACACTCTACGAATGGCATTTACAAAAGATAAGTCCGCACCGCTGATCGTGAAAACAAGTTCATTCTCATTCTTCTTTTTGACTTCAATCTCCATATTAGACCCTTCTTCCTCTCTTACCTCCAGGTCTTCCGGTACCATCGTGAGGTATGGGAGTTACATCTTCAATTTTACCTATTCGTATTCCTGCTCTTGCTAAAGCCCGGATAGTAGCTTGAGCACCAGGACCAGGAGTTCTAGGACCGTTTCCACCAGGAGCACGTACTTTAATATGTAATCCTATAATTCCTTTTTCTTTAGCATCGTCAGCAGCTCTAGTGGCAGCTTCCATAGCCGCAAAAGGAGATGACTCCTGTCTGTCAGCTCTTACAACTTTTCCACCAGACCATTGAGTAATGGTTTCTGCTCCAGTAACATCAGTAATGGTTATTATTGTATTGTTAAATGATGAGTAAATATTAGCAATACCCCATTTTTCTTTTTCAGCCATTATAACGCCTCTTAATTATTTTTTTCCTCAGCAGGTTTGTTTTCTTGCTTGGTTTGGAATTGTTTGGCCACTGGGGATGAAGCATAGTATCCTATACTATCTTCTTCGCCTCTTTTTACCATGTAACTTGGTGAATCTATTTTTTTACCATCTAAGGCAATGTGTCCGTGGACCACAAAGATTCTAGCCTCTTTAGCAGTTCGTGAAAGACCTTTTTGGTGAACCATGGTCTGTAATCTTCTTCGAAGTACATCTTCTACAGTAAGATCCAGAACATTATCCAGATGGCTGTTTTCTCCTAAAATTCCAAATCTGATTAAGTGTCCTAATAACTGTTGTCTTTCCCCTTCGGTGTGTTCTGTAGAAAGACCCAGTAAGTACCTAGCGTCCCTTCTGTATCTCCGCACCATAGTTTCGGCTTTCCAAATTTCTTTCTTATTTCTTAAGCCGTATTTGGTTGCCAACTTATTTTCTTCCTTAATCCTTTCAGCATTCCATGGGTGAGGAGGAGTATCGTACTTTTTCCTTGCTTTTCTTGGATGTCCCATAACTATATCTCCTTAATAGTTTTTATTTGACAATGATCTTAGGAGATCTATTGCCTTCCTCTCCTTCTTCTTACACCAACAGAAGAACCTTTTCTGAATGTAGATTTGGTCCTTTGTCCTCTGACTGGTAAACCAACTTCGTGTCTTCTTCCTTTGTAACTTCGAGTTTTCTTCATTCTGTTTAAATCATCTCGAAGAATCATTACAAGATCAGATTCAATTAAATGTTTGGTTTCACCGGTTTCATAATCTTTACGGCGATTTAACATCCATTCAGGGACATCGTATTTTTGAGGGTCTTTTAAGGCTTCCTCAATTTTTAAAACATCTTCATCAGAAAGATATCCCATTTTTTGATTAAGGTCAAATCCCATTGCAATACTGATGGCTCGGGATAATGCATTCCCAACACCTTTAATACCAGTTAAAGCATTTTCAATGGTTTTATTACCGTTTACATCTCTTCGGGCAATACGAACCATATGATTAAAATCGTCTTCCATTTTATTTAACCTCCAATTATAGAGCGAATTCGCAACAGGAAAGTGCAAATTCAAGACATTACTAATGTCTGTTTTTTTTCATTATTCATTTGTCAATTTATTTAACGTGCAAAATATTGTCATAGGGGCAAGTCTTAAAAATTTAAAACTTGCTATATACCAATAAACGCCGGGACTGGGATTTGAACCCAGGCGGAGAAACTCTCCACAAGATTTCCAGTCTTGCGCCTTACCAAGCTAGACTATCCCGGCCAGTGATAACATACGGCCTCAAATGATAATAATGCAAATTCAAATTATTTTATAACTAGTAAAAAAATATATCATTCTTTTATAGTTTATAGTTTTTGGTATCTCAACTTAAAAGAGGCTAAAAAAATAGCATTCATTTATTTGATTTTCCATTACTTGAATTATTACCATTATTAATTGTCAGACAAAATATTTTGATTTTTAAATGGTTTTTTGAGATTAAAAGTAGTTTAAAGTATTAAATAATTTATTAAATCTATAAGAAATCAATAAGAATTAATAGACTACCTCTTAACTCATTTCCACAATTTAGGATATGTTCCAGGTTCCATAAAAACCTTTTTTGTATCTATCATTATACCTGTCTCGGAGTTTACTATTTCTTCGGCGGTTTCCATACTTTCACCAGCAGCCACAAGCTCTCCTTTAAGAGTTTGAATTGCTACTGTTGTTCCCTTCTTAATATCACTATTAAGACTAAGTATACCACCAGAAGCTAATTTAGCTCCATGACAAATGGCATCAACAGCAGAATCTCTAATAATCACTTTAGAAAGATGGTCAGCTGCCCTTTCCATGGGTAGAACACATTTTCTTAGTGGAGATTCATCTTTATCTTCTTTCCAGTAGTGAAAAGCGTCAGTTAGATCGTGCAGAGTAGTGAGTGTTTCATCCTCTTCAAAGGATCCTGCTTTAGTTCTTCGTAGTTCTGCCATGTGAGCACCTATTCCCAGTGCTTCACCAATATCATGGCAGTATTTACGAATATAAGTTCCAGCCTCACATCCTATCCTGAAAAGAACATCCTGACCATCAATTTCAAGAATATTGGAATAATAGACTGTTCTAACCCTTAATTCTCGCTTAACCGCAGATTTTAAAGGGGGAGTTTGGAAAATTTTACCCTGGAATTCATCAAATATGTCTCTTATTTGGGGTTCATCAATCTCTTTGTGAACTCGCATTAAACAAACATATTCTTTACCAGCGGATAAGAGTAATTGCATCACTCTAGTAGCTTGATCTATACCAACAGGTAAAATACCAGTGACTTTAGGATCTAAAGTTCCACCATGCCCGGTCTTTTGAGCATTTAGAATTATGCGTACCCATGAATCAATTTCATGAGAAGTAGGTCCAGACGGTTTGTCCAGGTTGATAATTCCTTTGCTCAAATGATCTTCAATAGGGCGAGATTCAGGCCAACACCCATAATCAGGATTGGTTTCACTTTCGGCCTTAATAAAAAAATTTTCCATCTGAATAACCTTAGGCGTTGATTTAGCGTTGATAAAATCAATAATCTTTTAGAATATTAAAACATGGAATAAAAAATTTAATCAAATAAATATGGCGAACCAGCCGTCATAATAATTCAATTTAAACAAAATATCCTTTAACTAAACACGTACCAACGCCAAAAAGATCAATTATTCTAGAGCTTCGAGCTCTTTTTTGATCTCTTCTGGATCTTCTGATTTCATTTCAACTTTTTGATCTACTGGTTCCAGGTGTTGAATGTTACATCTGCGGTTTTTGACAGATAGTCCTACAACTTCTACGAACTTTTCATCAATAATATCTACTACTACACATTTTTCGCCGGCTTCTCTACCTGCGGTTTTAATACATACTCTTCCTACTTCTATTGCTGGCATATTAAATCACCTTTGTAACTTTTGCTATTATCTCGGCGACGCTATTAGCTTGAAAACTACTAGTATTCAAGATTAGATCATAAACGTCCAAATTATTTATATCAATATTGTGAATCTCTTTATATCTGAGTGCTTCACTATCTTCGCGTATTAGGATTTCTTTCTTTACAGTTTCTACCGGTTTGGATTCCCTTTGACTTATTCTTTCCGAACGTACATCAAAAGGAGCTATCATCCACACCTTTACATCGGCATCAACGAAGTATGCAGAAAGTCTTCCTTCAACAATCAGATTCTTAGACTTTTTAGCCATTTCAGACTGTCTATGATCAATTTCAGTGTCAATATTTATGTCATTCTCGGCAAGCTTACTGAATTCCAATACATCCATTCCTTTTTCAGCTGCCATCTGCCGGAAAATATCTCCAGCAGAGACAAAAGGGATGTCCAAATTTTCAGACAGTATTTTGGCAGCAGTGGTTGTTCCGCTACCAGCTAACCCGCCGATTGTTATGATCATTAGGACCTTGCCTCTTGTTTAAAGAGCTTACGGACACATTCAGAACATAAGTATCCGCCGTAAGGTCTGTTAGGTCGTTTTTTAGTTTTTGCTAACTTTTTAATTTCATATGGCCTTCCTCGAGGGACACCATGTAATAATTTCCCACATTCACCACAAATGTGCTTGCTGGGTTTTTTCTTTTTGTATCTTAAAACAGTTTTTCCACCAGGAGTCCTTTTGAAGGTCCTCTTGTATGATCTGGATCTAAATCTATTAGCTGGCATTTAATCTCTCCTAATTTAGTTAATTATATGAAAATATTATTTTAAACATAGAATATGTCTTAGAACAATTACATTATGAATTAAAATATAAAAATTTAATTCATTTGTATTTACATTCCTCCACTTTTTAATCCCATTAGCTTACGGAACAATTGGGACATGGCAAATGAACATAGAATATACCATCCTAACCATTCAATGGCTCCCACAGGAGTTGAAGCTGCAGTTTGATAAAAAATATGCCAAATAGGAACTAAAAGCACATAATATGCTACTTGAGGAAGCATTACCACAGTCTGTGATATGTGGGGTTCCTGAGACATCCACCAGAATACTATAAGGATAGGAAGCATGGTAACAATCATAGGCTTAAATGACATGGTCATCATGTCTTTCTGTTTTCCCATGAATTCCATCTGTTGTTTCTGCATTTCTTCCATTTTTTTAGGGTCACCCGATTTTTGAGCTTCCCTCATTTCTTGCTGGAATTCTTGCATTTCTTTTTTAATAGATTCTAATTTATCCTGATCCACCAGTAATTTGTTAGCCAAAGTTATAAAAAAGGCCACAATAGTAGATATCAGGAAAATTGTGAATATAGGGTTATTAGGATTTGGATCCAAAGCAATAATTGGAGCAAAAATTGCATTAAGACCCCCGTAAATCATTTGAAACACATTTTCAAATACCATTTTTATTTCCTCTTGTCAGAATTCAAAGTAGAATGACTTTTCATATAATATAAATTTAAATTTGATCTAATTAATTAAATTAAATTTAACACAATTTTAATTTATTTTAAAATATTAATCAAAATTTGATTATTATTTTAGGGTTTCAACCATGTCTGCCACTGAACTATCAAGTTCGTCATTATGGTTTTCAATAATTTTCACTGTTGCACCTGTAAGAGCAGCATATGCCATGGAAACAGACCTATTCATTTCTTGATGAAGATTTATATCCTTCAACATTTCCATATCACGGGTACGCGAAGTGTCACTAATTCTTCTTAGCAAAATCTCATCGGCGTCTGCTTCTATTAGTACAAACATGTCTGGTTGCAGTTCCTCTAAAACCCATTTAGGAAGACCTGGTAAAAAACCAGAAGGTGTTTTGATAGTACAATGAGTATCCACGATTATGTTATTTAGCTTCGACCTTTCTCTTATACTTTTTGCTGCACCTTTTTGAATTTCCTTTTGTACATCAGGAGAAAGCATCCTCATATCATCTCTATCTTCAACAGCTCCCTTTTCCTGAGCAATCTGCATCATTACATCCCCATAATTAACATTTACATAATCAAGGTTTTCTAATGCGTGGTTTAAAACCGTAGTACTCCCAGATCCAGGAATTCCTGCAATAACTACAACTTTCATTTTACCTCACTCCTACAGTAACTCAATAAAAGGTTAATCTCCTAAGAATTTTCTTAACATAGGGTGCATATCCATGAGTTGTTCCTGGGCAATTTCTTCATAAAGTCGGTAAACAATACCCACAGTAAGCAATACACCAGTACCTCCACCAAGAGCTCCCGTAAGATCTGCTCCAAAAGCAAGAAGACCTACAAAAGCCCCACCTAAAACGGTGATAGCAGGTATGTATTTCTTCAAAATCTTTTCAAATTGTCTCCTACTGCTTCTAAAACCAGGAATCTGCATTCCCATCTGATGGAGTTGTTTTGCCACATCTTTAGGTCCAATACTACTTAACTCGACCCATAGGATAGCAAATAATATACATATGCCTATAAAGACTATTCCATAAACTAAAACATGGAGAGGCTCTGTAAAAATCATATCCAGACTTCGAGGAGGAGTCAATAAGTACGCTATACCACTTACGGCTTGTCCATTAGATATAGTTCCTAAAATAGGGTAACCAATTTTCTGGAAAATATTGGCAAACAACTGCACATTCAATAGGAGTGCACTGGCCAAAATTACCGGCATGTTACTGGCATAGATGAATCTTAATGGATATTTTCCTCTTGCCCCCTTAACTCTACCTGAAGAAAGAGGTATTTCAACCCGCATACTTTCTGCATAAACCACAACTAAAAATACTATAATAACCGCAATAACAGGACCTAAATAATCAAAATTAGGTGTTCCTGTGGTTAAAGAGTATATAAAAGCCGGTATTTTACCTGCAGGTACTCCAGGTTGTGTTGGCGAAGACAATACATTAAATGCCCCAACAATAATCTCTTGAGAAACACTTGCTGCAATAAATAGACCTACCCCACTTCCAAATCCCCATTTAGAAACGACTTCATCCAGGAATATAATTAAAATTCCTCCAATGGTCATTTGCAATATGAGAATCCAGATGTAATCAGAAGAAATGGCAGCAATTGCTCCAGTAAAGACCATTACCATGGCTTCAAAGAGAGTGAATATGATAGCTAGAAGTTTTTGGGCTCCCTGAAACATAGCTTTATCTTCATGCTTGGAAAGATCCAGTTTTAGGATTTTACCACCCACAAGTAACTGCAATACAATAGATGCTGATACAATAGGTCCAATACCTAAAGTCAGAATAGAACCGAAGCTACCTGCTAAAACAGCCCTCAACTGAGCAAATTGGTCCACTGCAATTGGACTTAGCCCATATAAAGGAATTTGAGTAAGTATAAAGTATAAAACCAGTATAATAGCAGTCCATTTCAATTTGTCTTTAAATGAAATGCGATGTTCTGGACTTTTTACCTGGGGTAAAATAGAAAAAATCGGCTGTAGTTTCTCTATCAATTATTTCACTCCTTAATAAAAATTTTCGCTAAAAATAAATAAATAAAAAATTAGAGAGTTACAGATTCTCCACCTGCTTCCTGGATTTTCTTCTCAGCCAATCCAGAAAATTCAGGGGCTTTTACCATAAGCGCTTTAGTAAGTTTACCTCGGCCTAAAACTTTGTTGTATCCAAGGGCTGTAACGTCAATTACAATAACATCGTTTTCCTTGATGGCCAATCCTTGTTCTAGTAATTGCTCTGATTTTTCATCTAAGTAACTTAAATTTACAGGGTTAACATTTTTAATTGCTTTTAAAGGTCTTTTAAAACCGTATTTTCCAAAGTGTTTTGGATCGTATTTAACAATCCAAGACCAGCGGTGTTTGTGGCTTCCAGCCATACCTCTTCCACCACGGTGACCTGCTCCTCTTCGTTTCTTGGAACAGCCACCACCAATGGTTCTGGAACCTCTCATTTTGTTTATTTTCCGTTTAGTTCTAATCATTTTAAAATTCTCCTGGAATTTATCAAAAGATGAAATATTTTTAATTTGTTATTTCACAGAAAACCAAGAAATAAGTAAAAATATTTCTAATCTTCAGGATTAATGGATTAATTTGATTGAATATAAATAAAATTAGGATTACACCATCTTTTTGATGAGTGTCCTAATCTCTTCTTCCCTGTATCCAAGACTTCCACCTTCACGGAAAGCGGTTTTAACACCTTCAAATCCTTTCCTAGGAGGATGTAATCTGAATACTGGTTTTATGTTGGCATCCTCAAATGTAACTTCAGATTCGAGAATTGCCTTAGCAAATTCTTCTATAGAAGAATATTCAGTGTTTTCATTTATATAATCATCAGTGATTTTTTCTCCGCCAACAACTCGTCCCCTTTTAGTAATGAGTTGAGTTAAAGTTTCGAGATCAATTTCGCCCCAGGTTATGTAATCCTTTGATTTTATGAGCATTCCCTTATAACTTGGGTTTTCATTGATTAGAACGGCGTGATTAATCCTGGTGAGTCTTAACATGTCCATGGTATCAGCGATGTCTTTTTTGACACCGACAGTACCTCTTACCCTTACTGCTGCTAACATTTCTATCACCGTTTAACTATTTAGCTGGTGCAAACACCCAGATTTTTCAAATCTTTTTTCTGGGCTTTAACCCTGCTCAATTGTTTTAAAGCATCGAAGGTCGCACTGGCAAAGTTAACTGTAGTTTGGGTTTGACCACTGGTTTGTGACCATAAATCATCTATACCAGCTAATTTCATGATGGTTTTTCCAACATCACCTATAGCCAGTCCTACTCCACCTGGAGCAGGCATTAAAGTAACCCTGACACTACCGCTTTTTCCAGATACTTTGAATGGAACTGTGTGTTCTCTTCCACAAACACAACCCCAGTCTCCGCATCCTCTTCTAACTTTAATTATGTTATATTTAGCGTCATCAACAGCTTTTCTGATAGCAGGTCCAACTTCTCTTGCTTTACCTTGCCCTAAACCGACATAACCGTCTTTATTTCCTACAGATACAATAACACGGAAATTAACTTTTCTTCCGGATTTGTGCATCCTTTGGACCAGGTTAACGTCCATAACTTCTTCTTCAAGATCTGGAAGAAGCTTGTCCACAATTTCGAGCTCCATTATAGGAAGTCCTTTTTCAAATATCTCATCGATATCTGTAATAACTCCTTCCTTAACTAAGCGTCCTAAATTAGTTTTAGGCTCCCACTCTTCTTTGTTATAATTCATGATTATACCTCAGCCTCGTCAATCTTTTTCTTCATATCTTCAAAGTGATCAGGTAAATCAACTGGTGAAAGTCCTTTATCGAAATATTGGGAGAACTTTTTCTTTAGCTCTTCTTCATCTAAAGACTTAGCATATTCTGCTATGTGTTCACCAGTAATTCTGCTCTCATCAGGGAGAATGGATTCTCCGTGAGGAACATGTAAACCAGCGTCAGATGCACCTTTAAGAGCTGCAAAAACTTTTGAGCCCTTGATTGATGGTTTTAAACCAATATCAAGAACAGCTCCTTCAATACCTTTGCTTAAAGCTTTTTTAGCGCATAGGTATGCAGTTAAATAAGCTGCAGAGGTATTTTTAGAACCTGCTAACCATCCTAACTTTTGGATTTCCTTAGAGTGAGCTGAAACAACAGTTTCATCACCAGATTCTGTCACGTTGATTATTTGAGCAATAACATGATTATTAGAAATTCTGACAACCAGTCTTGACTTGTCCAAATCGACTAATCTTAATCGGGCGTGATAATCAGTTTTGCCTTCTCTTCTTCTTCTAAATGCTACTTTATATCTTGATCCGTGTGCCAACTTAATTCCTCCTACTTCCTGAGTAAGTCGTGGTCCCGGGCATAGGTTTTCATGTAAGATTTACTTCTGAAGGCTCCACCCTTTGCCATTCTATATAATTTACGATAAGTAGTAGTATTAATTTCCCGGTCATCCCTCATCTGCTTAAGGTCCTTTCTTAAGGCCCTGATGGTAGTCATCCAAGCTTCTTTCTTGGGTCTTCGAGCACCTTTTGCTCCTTTTATACTACCCCTACCTTTTCTTCTTCCCTTGCTTTTTTGCTGGGCTATTTTCTTTGACCTGTAACTGCTTATACCTTTTTGAGGTTTGGCCTTGATAACCTTGTTGTCTATTAGCTGCTTCACGCTTTCCCTGGTTATGGCCCGTGAAACTTCTTCTATTTGTTCAGGATCAATCCATACACGATTTACCCCTACTTTCAGGATATCCGCAGCTAATCTTTTCTGAGTAGTAAGATTCATTTAAGAAACCTCCTTTTTCAGCGTTGAGCTGATAAAATGACTTGAAACACGAATAATGTTTTTTAATCAAATGCTTCAAGTATACCCTTTATCATGAAATGTAAACCCACATTTCACTGGATTGGTTTAACAAATTAATAAAGAAAATCCATTTAAGGTTTTTTCGATATTACTTGAAATTAATTTAAATTTCCCTTTTAACCAAATCCAATATGTCCAAAATCTTATAATCTTATAATTTTGAATTGCAATAATTTGAATAAAACATTGCATTGAATAATTTAAATCTTAATGATAATTTATATAAACATTTTATATAATTTATTTTTAAAATTCCAAAATTATGGACATAGCTCAAAAACTGGGCATTATTTGTTAAATATTTTAATGCCAAGTTCTTTTGCTTTTAATAACATCATTTCCTTTTTTCTTTTTCCGACAGTGGAACTAATTCTTCCTGCTTGGATACTAGGATCCAAGTTTTCTAATTCTTTTACATTACAAACAAGAATATCCTGATAACCAGAAGGGTGTAAACCTCTTGTAGCTTTAGGAGATCCATAACCAACAGTTGGCATGGCAGGTTTACCCTTTTCGTATCTCCTCATTTTACTGGTTTTTCCCCGGGCTCTTCTCCACTTTTGGCCAAGTTTCTTGTATCTGGCGTATTCCTGTCTTTTGAATTTTTTCTTCATTCAAATCACCGATAAGTTTTCAATAGCCCTATTCTTTACTAATAAGGTAAATACCATCTTGGAAAACCCTGGGATCTCTTCCCTTAATTTTGGTAGCTTGTTCCAAGTTGGCCATGGTCTGACCCACGTCTTCCTTATTAATACCTGTAATTGTTACTTCTTCACCTTTTACCTGGACTTTTGAACTCCCGACTATTTTAGCAGTACGAGGGTGTCTTTCTCCCAGGAAATTTTCAATAGTGACCTTATTCCCAGTCACTTTAACAGTCATAGGAAAGTGAGCGTAAACAATTTTCATGTGATATGTGAATCCATCAGTTACACCATGAATCATATTAGTGATATGGGATCTGATAGTTCCTATCATTGCTTTATCTTGCTTTTTAGGAAACTGTGTTTCCAGGACTATTTTATCTTCTTCTTGTTTGATGGTGATTTTTGGGTAAACGAATTTCCTGGAGAGCTTTCCCTGAGGTCCATTTATATTTACCTCATCATTCAGGGTAATATCCACGCCTTCCGGGACTTCGATTTCTTCCCGTATTAAAGCTGCTAGAACCATAATATCACCTAGTATATGTATGCCAGTAATCTGCCACCAATACCCTTTTCCTTAGCTTCTTTGTGGGTCATTATTCCCTGAGGGGTGGTAACAATAATTATTCCGAAATTCTTTGCTGGCAAGTATCTTTTTTCGAATTTTTCGAATTCATCTTTTTTGACGGCGTGTCTAGGTTTTACAACCCCACATTGGTTAATATTACCTTCTAAGTCCACAATGAACTTTCCGGCTTTGCCGTCATCTACATATTCAAATTCACCAATGTAGTTTTCTTTTTGCATTGTCCTTAAGACTTGCCCTATCAATTTAGAAGCAGGAGAAATATTACATTTTCCATTTCCCTGCAACTCATTGTTTCTCATATTAGTCAGGGCATTTGCAAGAGGATCCATAAGAGTCACATTAAACACCTCTTTACTGTACTAGTTGTACTTTTTAAATCCGATTTTCGGTGCGAGTTCTCTGAAGCACTGTCTGCATAACATGAGCCCGTATCTTCTAACCAGAGCAGAGTGATCTCCGCATCTTGAACATTTTCTGGATGCCTTTCCGTATTTTCTTGGCATAAATCTCACCCTTAAACAATCTTAACCTGGAATTTTTCCTGCATAAATTTCATGGTTTCTTCTTTGGTCACCATGTGTTTAGCCGGGATTTTTTTCCGTTGAATTTTCCTTCTTTTAATTCGGTATCCTGGTTTTTCAAAGGTAATTGATAAATTCATTCCGAAAATACCAATATCTGGATCATACCTCATTCCAGGGATATCAATGTGCTCATTTATTCCAAATGAAACATTTCCCTGTGCATCAAACTGTCTTGATTTCAGTTTGTTACCTATACCATCTAATATCATTTTTATAGCTTTATCTGCTTTTTCGCCCCTTAAGGTTACTTTGCAAGCTATAGGTTGATGTTTTCTTATACCGAATTCAGGATTAGTAACTTTGGAGTAAGTTCGAACAGATTTTTGACCAGTCATACTGTTTAAGAGCTTTTCAGCTCGAGCCAATTGTTCTCCGCCTTCACCAACACCAATATTCATGGTGGCTTTGGCTATTATTACTTCTTCCATAGGGTTCATCTATTTTCCTCCTGGAAGTGAAATAACAGGTTCGTCTTTTCCAATTACGAAAACGTAATCTTTTAAAGTTAGGAAAGATTTTTTATTTTCAGTTTCCATAACAACTGTATTAGGCATGGAAGATTTGGTTATATTAATTTCCTTAATTTTACCAATCTCACCAGTGTGTTTACCACCAGTAACCAGACCAATAGTACCTTCTTCGAATTTTATACTTTCTAAAATTTCTTGTTCAGGAACTTTGAGCTTTACAACGTCACCTGCAGAAAGCTGATCCTCAGTAATAGAGTTCCGGCCATCATGTAAGTTAAGTTGGGTTTTACCTTCTTTAACAGTGGTTTTGTTTTCGATTTTGCATAATTTAAATTCTACATTTTCCTTTACAATAGGATGTAAAATTAATCTTCCCTTTTCATCAGGTAGTACTCGATAGACTCCCTCATTTTTAGGAATCTGCACTACATCCATGAAACCAACAGGGAATTTGTAGTCCTTCCTTACTTCACCATCTACCAGAATCTCACCATTATTAATGATTCTCTTAGCTTCTCTAGAATTATCAGCAAGTCCCAAAATGTCCCTAATGACAATCAATAGAGGTAGTGAGCTTTCAATGGCGTGAGGTCCTGCAGAAGGTTTAACCGTCCATTTATCTTCTTTCGGATGAATGGGCCAGTGTTTAGGAGATTTATAACGTTTAAGATGTTTTCTTGATCCCATCTTTGCCATATTATCCCTTCCTTTCTATAACTTTGTTTCTTTTTTCGTCTTTTAAATCCATTTCCACAATCATCAAGTTAGATGGATGAATTGGGAAGAAAACTGGATTTCCGTCAGGTTTCTGTGTAGTAGCTCCTTCTACCTGTACACGGTAGTTTTTCAGGTCTACTTTTTCCACTTTTCCTTCGTGATCTTTAAAATCACCGCGCATAACCTGCACAGTGTCCCCAGTTCTCACAGGAAGAGATCTTCGACCGAATTCTTCACGAAGATCTTTACTCAGGGTTACACTCATTAGTTTGTGGCGCGCGTGTAAAGGTGCATTATAAATGTATTTCCTTTGTTTTCTAGGTTGTTTTGACATTTAATCACCATTAAACGATTATGCTAGCCGCGCTTCCTACAGCAGGCCATCTGTCAGCAGCTTCTTTTGCTACTGGTCCTCTGATTTCGGATCCTTTGATCACGCCTTCAGGACTTATAATTACAGCTGCATTATCTTCAAATTTAACTCGTAAACCATCAGCACGTCGGTATTCTTTTTTCTGTCTTACGACAACTGCAGTCATGACTTCTTTTCTCATGTCCACAGATCCTTTTTTGACAGAGACAATTATCATGTCGCCTACTCCAGCCACATCTAGTCTCCTTCGAACACCTTTGTACCCTTTTACAGATATGATTTCTACTTCTCGAGCACCAGTATTGTCAACGCATTGTAGTCGGGCGCCAATAGGTAGAGCTTTGGTAACATTAGATGTAATAGCCTTCATTTACTTCTCTCCCTTTACCTCAACCACAACAAAATGCTTGGTCTTACTTAAAGGCCTGCATTCTGCTATTTTCACTGCGTCACCTACTTGTAACTCAATACAATCTGGTTTGTGAGCTTTAATTCTTGATTTTCTTTTTTCGTATCTCTCGTATTTCCTAATGAACTTGTAAAAACTTCTTTCCACAGTAATGGTCCTTTCAGCTTTATCATTAGTAACTATTCCTTCCAAAACTTGTCCTCTGACAGGCAGAGATCCGTGGAAAGGGCAGTTAGGATCATTACATTCGGATTTAGGTTCTGGAACCTCGATGCCAACCATATTATCACCAATTAAATTTTCCTAAATTTCTTTTTAATTCTGTCTTCAGGGCGACTTACCAGGATTTTACCATCAATCTCCACTTTTCCTTTGGGGGTTTGGAAATGAAAAATTGCGACATTTTTAGGGATGACAGATTCACTTCCATCATCAGTTTCGACACGAATTGTATTTCGGGTCTCGTCTACAACTTTCCCTTTTATTCCAATAAGCCCTTTATTAGGGCTTTCAATAATTTCAACATTTAAACCAATTAGTTCATGTTGAAATAAATTCTGTGGAGTTATCATAACCTTGTCGCTATTATTTTAATCGAATTATTGAATTGAAATTTAATCATATAAATGAAATTTTAAAACTCTAATTAGAAAAATTAATTAGAATCTTTTTACTCCAATTATCTTCTACGATTACTTTTCCTATCCATTTCTCGAATTTCAATAGTATCGGATGAAAAGCCCATATTAGCCAGAACTTCTTTAACACGTTTTTTATGGTCCCCTTGAAGTTCTATCTGACCTTTTTTGGCAGTGCCGCCACAGGCGCACTTGGCTTTCAATTCCTTGGTAAGTTCCTTAATGTCGATATCGTGCTCGTCTATGCCCTCTACAATGGTCATCAGTTTTCCGAATCTTCTTCGCACTGTAAATACCTTAACAGTCTGAACTTCTCGTGCTATTTCTTCACAGACGCAGAGTTCATCTGGAAGACCACATACATCGCAGATTTTCATTTATGTCTCCTTCTGTTTTTCATTCATGATGGTAAGAACACGAGCAATGGTCCTTTTTAGTTCCTTGATCTTACCAGGATTCTCGTAGACCCCTGATGCAGAACTTTTGGAAATGTTTTTAGCATATTCTGCTTTGAGTTCACCCAGTTTTTTCTGGATTTCATCTACATCCATTTCCCTTATATCTTTACTTCTTAAGATAGCCATTTTTTTCATCCCTAAAAGTATTATTCAGATTTTTCTGGCTTTTCAGAAGATTCTGGTTCAGCTTCAGTCTCTTCAGCAACTTCTGAATCTTCAGTTTCCTCAGGAGCATCTTCTGACACTTCTTCCTCAGACACTTCTTCTTCAGGAACCTCTTCAGATTCTTCTTCCTCAGACACTTCTTCTTCAGGAACCTCTTCAGGTTCTTCTGTTTCTGATACTTCTTCAGTTTCTTCCAGTTCCTCTTCAGATTCTTCTAGTTCTTCCAGTTCCTCTTCAGATTCAACCAGTTCTACTTCTTCAGTAGATTCCACAGTTTCTTCAGTTTCTTCAACTTCCACAGTTTCTTCTGTTTCAGTAATAGTCTCCTCAATGGAAGGAGCTAAAATATCAACTTTATCTGGTAAAACTACACCCGGCGGCATAATTCTAACATATATCCCTAAAACACCAGGTTTAAGTTGCACAGTAGCAAAACCTTCTTTAACCAAACGAATGGAAGGTTCACCACATTTTTTGATGTAACCATCAGAAAACTTGGCAGTAGCAGATCTTGCACCTCTGATTTTTCCAGAGATGGTTACTTCTACTCCTTGAGCACCAGACCCCATAATTCTTCTTATGGTGGTATAGGCCACTCTTCTAAAATGCATACCTCTTTGCAACATATTTGCAATTTTGTAAGCCATGATTTTAGGGTTGAGTTCAGGAACATCCACTTCTTTTACTTCTACTTGAGGATTTTCCAGGTCAAATTTAGTTTTTAAGTTTTGAGTTATGCCTCTGACAGTTTTTCCGCCTCTTCCAATAACCATTCCTGGTCTTTCAGCGTAAACAACTACCATAGTACCTAAAGGAGTAACTTGAACTTCCATTCCACCGTAACCGGCTCTTTCAAGTTCGCTTTGTAGATATTCGTCGATTCTTGTTCTTCTAAGGCCCTCTGTGACAAAATCCTTTTCTATCATGTAATCTAAGCCTCCCCTAGGACAATCTGCACGTGGGTAGTAGGTGTGTTAAATGGGCTTGCTCTTCCAAAAGCACGGGGAGTCCAGCCCCTAACTATAAAACCACGATGACTGGAAATGTGCATGATTTTTAGGTTTTCAGCGTCCAATCCCTTGTATTCTGCGTTGGCTTCAGCATTTTCTAAAACTTTTAATATTTGAGCTGCGGCTTTAACCGGGTAACGACCACTAGGCCAACCTGTTAATCCTTTACGGTGACCAACTTTTTTGTTGTGTCTTTTGAAAGGAACAGCTTTTTCCATCTGAATAACCTCTTCCAAATAAACTTTGGCGCTTTCTAGTTTCTTTCCTCTAAGTTCCCTGCATAATTCAACAGCATGTTTAGGGGAAATTTTTAAAGATTTCCCAACAGCTTTAGCAGTTTTGGCCTTATCGTCTTCGTTAAAAGCATAATTAATTTTAGCCATTGTTTATTCTCCTTATTTAAGAGGCACGAACATAGATGATCTGGTAGCTCCCATTCCTGGGTCTCCGTGTTCAACTTTCTGTCGTGTAGGTGCAAATTCCCCAAAGTAACAACCAATCATTTCAGGTTGGATTTGTACTTGAACAAATTCTTTACCATTGTAAATTCCAAAGGTTAGTCCTACCATTTCTGGGAGAACAATCATGTCTCTACAGTGGGTTTTGATAATTTGAGGTCTTCCGCCTTTAGTAGCTTGTCCTTCTTTTTTAACTTTTCTAATTTTCTCTAGTACCTTTTTTTGCCTTGGTAAAAATCCCCTTTTCAGAGATCTCCTCTGCCTGGATGGTAATATTTCTATAACATTATCCAGAGGCATTTCTTGTAATTCTTCCAAAGTGTAATTGCGATACTTAAATTCTTTACGTGCCAATAAGCCACCTCCTAATTTTGTGGTTATCTCCTCTTCCCTGTTCTTCGAGCCGCAATTGAACCGACTTTTCTTCCTGGTGGAGCATGTCTGGATATAGTTGTAGGTCGTCCAGGATGCTGCCTGTTTCCACCACCGTGAGGGTGATCAACTGCGTTCATAGCCACTCCCCTAACAGTAACGCACTTTTTACCTTTAGCTTTCAGAGCGTGGTAGCGTTTACCTGCTTTAAGGAATGGTTTTTCCCTTCTTCCACCACCGGCTACAACACCTATAGTGGCCCTGCATTTGGGATTAAATGCTTTTAACTCACCAGATGGAAGCTCAATAACAGCTTTATCCACATCATGAGTGATCAAAGAAGCGTAAGTTCCAGAAGATCGGACGAGTTTACCGCCGTCTCCAGGACGATTTTCTATGTTATATACGGGAGTACCTTCAGGAATTTCCCCCAGGGGTAATGAATTACCTGGACTAATAGGTGCAGAAATTCCACAGGCCACCTCATCATTAATTTGAATACTTTCAGGAGCTAAAATTAGTCTCTTTTCACCGTTTTCAAATTTTACTAATGCCACAGGAGCACTTCTTCCAGGATCGTGTATAATGTCAGATACTTTACCCTTTAAGCTGCCCTCTTTTTCTAATGAATCATAGGAACGGTACTCTATTTTACCTTTAAATCTGTGAGAAGCACTTCTAAAAGTAGAAGTTCCCCTACCTCTCCGTTGTGAAATTAAACGTTTTCCCATTGTTTTTCCTCCAAAAACTGACTGTTCAGCTTAGAATACTCCCATCTTAACAGCAATATCTTCTGCTTTATCTTCAGAAGAAAGCTTAATGTAAGCTAATTTTGTTCCTTTGGAGTTTATTTGAGTATTAACCCGTTCCACCTTGACATCATAGAGTTCTTCACATGCTCTTTTAATGTCAGATTTTTCACTGGTCCTCAAAACTACAAAAGTCAGTTCATTGTTTTGATCGATTAAATTCATGGTTTTTTCAGTTACATGAGGTTTTACAATAATTGCATAAGGATCCATAATATTCACCTTTTTCTTAAATAGGGAATATTACCCTATTGGAAGAGTTCCCCCAATTTTTCTATAGCAGATTTGGTAAAAACTGTTAATCTTCCAGGGTGTGTTCCAGGAGCCAATAACTCAGCGTTTAAGTTTTCTACCAAAACAACATCTACACCAGCATGGTTTCTAGCACCTAAGCTGATTCCTTTATCTTCCCCTACAACTATTAGAGGTCCTTTACGTGTTTTGTACTTACGACCCCTCATTTTACCTTTACCAGATCTAATTTTTTTTCCTTCTTTAGCCCGGACAACATCGTCGATAATGCCCAATTTCTTGAAAATTTCCCTGGTTTCTTTAGTTTTCTTGACCTTACAGAGCTCGTCATCAACCACTAGAGGAATTTGAGGAATATTTTCAACTTTGTGACCTCTATTCTCTACGATTTCAGGGTTGATAGTAGCTGCAAGAGCAGAACGAATGGCAAAACGCCTTTCTTTCCGGTTAATTTTCTCATGGTAGTTTTTTTGCGGGCGTGGAGGGTGTGCTCTCCTACCACCAACTACATGAGCTACAAATGCTGCTCTAGAACCAGAACCTTTTATACGCGGAACTTTAGCAACACCACGTCCAGAACCGTATGATTCTGCAGTTGTCCTTTTACCAGCCATCGGGTCAGAACCCCATGGTTGAATCCGGGCAGTTTGTGATGAGATAACAGCTCTTTTTATAAGGTCAGGCCTAAATTCTTCCTGGAATATTTCAGGCAGTTCAATCTCTTCTGTGACTTCGCCTTCCAATGAATAAACCTTAATCTTTTTCATTTAAACCACTCTAAATTAAAATTAAACACCCTGTTTAGATGCTGTACTGATGTAATTAATCTGAGGAGCGTCATTATTCTTTCCATTGGATCTTATTGCTTTTCTTAGAATAATTAATCTCTTTGAAGGGCCTGGAACTGATCCTTTAATGATCATGTAATCATTTTTGACCAGACCGTACTTGACAAACCCTCCGGCAGGGTTAACTGCGTCTGCCTCAGATGCTTCAGCGATTTTTAATATTTTTTTATTATATTCAGTTCTTTTGTGATATCCCATTTGACCAGCTTGTGCAACAGTCCACATAGTTCTGGAAGGAGTCCAAGGACCTATGGAACCAACGTGTCGGGCTTTACTACTTCTAGCAGCTTTACCATACTGGATCCTAATTCCCCATCTTTTAACTGGGCCCTGGAAACCTTTACCTTTAGTTACGGCGATGGAATCAACAAATTCACCATCGTTCATAATATCTTTGGCACTAACTTCCTTTCCCAGCATTTCAATGGCAAAATTAAGTTGTTCTTCAGGGGTTTTGCCCCCAACACCGCATTCGAAAATTTCCGGCTTTTTCTTAGGTACGCTGGTTACTTTGGGATTAGTGTTAATTAAAACTCGTATCTCAGCCACGTGTTCCAGATTTTCTTTGATCTTTTCCACTGCAGCATCTTTATTATATTCTTTAGGAAGTGATATCTTCCTGGATAGTTCTTCATTTAAATTGTCAGCGAGAACATCTCCCATGGCTTTTAGGCCACGAGTAGTATTTTCATAAGCCCTGATACCCATCACACATATGGGTGGTACTTCTAGAATAGTAACCGGAGTAGAAATCTCCATTCCCTCAGTTGGGGAATTTTTAGTATTATCTACCATCATAACGTGAGTCATGCCCACTTTATATCCAGCAAGACCCAATAATTTAGGCTCATCGGCCATTGGCCAGGACTTGATTCTTGGTGTCTCTTTGGCTGATCGCTTTCTAGGACTAAATGCAACTGATCCTTTTCTTGGTTGATGATGTCTAGCCATTTAATTTTACCTCCTTACATTCACAATTTATTTCCATTTTTTGATTAATCTGAGTTTAAGAGCAAGTTAAATACAGACAATGTCGCTAAAACTGCTTCTTCGGTCCTTACAGTTTTGGTACCTTGAAATGGTATAGTATTCACTTCTAAGTCTACCAAATTCTGACTTTTGAGATTATCAGGTAAGCCAGAATAAGGACCACCAAACAAAAGAGCTACGTGTTTGGCTTTCTTTACCTTAAATTTCACTTCATCGAAAATAGAAGTTATAGGTGCAGCATAACGGGAAGTTGCCACCACAAAATCCGGTTTTACTGTCTTTAAACTTTGGTGAAGATTATTATAATTAGATAATGTCTCATATCCCCAGTATTTGTCGTCTGGTTCATCAGGCTCAACAATTATCTCTTTGCCCAGCTTGGTTACTCGAAAGCTTAATATTTTGTTTACAGTGAGTTGTTCCTTGCAAAAAGCGGTTTTATCCGCCCCTATGTCAACGAAAGTCCCTTTTTTGGTTCTTTTAAGTGTAAGTCCCTGTCTGTAATCGCCTTCGCCGGGTTTCCCTTTGGGGTGGTGTGGAGTTCTAAGTGGTGGGAGAAGACCCACATGCTTTAACTCATTCCTTATCGGAAAGACCTTCTTTCGAAGGTACTGAGGTGTATTCATATAAGTGAGAATATCACTAATAAATTTTGCCTCTTTCTGGTTTGCATCGTCGTGATACACTACAATCCGGTCTGCCTTAAATATAGCTGCGGATCTTGCAATCGCTCCAACCTTGTAGGTTTTGAGTTTCAAATCCTTCGTTTCCGCAGTCAAAGAGTCCGGAATGAAAATAGACAAATTTTTTCTATTCATCTACCAATGTATGTTTTCATCTATTATAAAGATTACGATGACACAGACTAGGCCAAATACTAACACCACATTATATTTTCAAAATATAATATTAGGCAGTTTCAAACTGCATATTGATATTTCACACTAAGAATGTAGGTTAGTTAAAGTTGGTTAATAAAGTATATAAACTTTCTGTTTAGATTTCCCTTTAAAATGCATTAATATGGAAAACTAATATCAGAAACTGCTCAGGCAATCATTTATAAAAAATATAAGAACCAGAATTTATTTATTAATTCTTTCTACTCTTACTACTACCACTTCTATTGTTTTAATCTCTTGTTTATGGAAAGAATAAGTTTTAGGTAGCTGAAACAGATAATAAAACTTGTGAGTTATTTTTCCACCTAAATTTAAAAAATAGTTTTCCACAAATTCTTCAGTTTCTGCCATGTGAAAAGAATATATTACAGGGGCAAGTTCCATTGACTTTTCCATGAATATTCTATCTGCTCCTTTTTTTGCTTTCAGTTGTGAACCAAAAGGTGGATTTTGAATACAAGTATCCATGTAAGGAATTTTATCTCCAAATATATTTTTAATGTCAGATTTAATGAAATTAATCCTATAATCCAAGCCAAGCTTTTGAGAATTTTCCTCGCCAGTTCTTATAGCATCAGAATCAATATCTATTCCCTTCACACATTTAGCACCTAACATGGCAGATCCTATTGCAAAAATCCCAGTACCACAACCTAAATCAACCACATTTTTATTTTCAATATCTCCCAGAGTATAAGAATTCCACAAAACGTCAGAAGCAATTATAGAAGGAGTATGGTATTGTTCTAATTCTATTTTAGGTTTATGGTGGGCCTGTAAAGACTGTAAAGCCATTTCTAAATGCCTTTTCTTTTTTATGGGCTTGAAATTGTTTTTCATTATATCAGTATTCAGTTAGTTAATTATTAAATCTATATTTGACAATATCTATTTGAGAATATCAAATCTAATTATTTTAATTATATTGAAGCATATAATCTGATACATATAATAATATAAGTAAAAATGCTAAATAAATTAAGATGGATTATTAAGATGGATTAATTATAAAATGGATTTAATAGGATTTAATTAATAAAATAAACTAGTAAAAATAAATTAATTAAAATAGTAGTAAGTAAGTTAGTATTAAAAATTACAAATCTAGGAGCTATACCATGTTTAATAAAGTTCTAATTGCCAACCGTGGTGAAATAGCAATACGAGTAATGCGTGCCTGCCGAGAGCTGGAAGTTAAAAGTGTTGCAGTTTACTCTGATGCTGATAAAAATTCTCTTTTTGCCAAATATGCAGATGAAGCTTATTCAATAGGCGAATCATCCCCTGCTCAAAGTTATTTAAATATAAATAAAATTATTGATGTGGCTGAAAAATGTGGAGCCGATGCCATACATCCAGGTTATGGGTTTCTCGCAGAAAATTCAAATTTAGGCAAAGAATGTGAAAAGCATGGAATAAAACTTATAGGGCCCTCAGGTTCTGTTATTGAATCAATGGGAGACAAAATTACCTCTAAAAAGTTAATGAGAAAAGCCGGAGTTCCTGTAATACCTGGAACTGACAAGGGAATTTCAACCATCGAAGAAGCAGTGGAAATAGCAGAATCAATCGGTTACCCTGTTATTGTAAAAGCTTCTGCCGGTGGTGGTGGTATTGGTATGAGGACCGTCTATGAAAGAGACGAGCTTATAAGGGCCATTGAATCCACCCAATCCGTTGCTGCCTCTGCCTTTGGAGATTCTACAGTATTCATAGAAAAATATCTTGAAGAACCTCGCCACATAGAATTCCAAATAATGGCCGATGAACACGGAAACACCATCCACGTGGCAGATAGGGAGTGTTCCATCCAGCGCAGACATCAAAAACTTATTGAAGAATCACCATCTCCCATAATGACTGATAAGCTAAGGGAAAGAATGGGTGCTGCCGCAGTTAAAGCAGCCGAATCAATAAATTACACTAATGCCGGTACTGTTGAATTTCTTTACTCCAATGGAGACTTTTATTTCCTGGAAATGAATACCCGGATTCAAGTAGAACACCCTATTACTGAAATAGTAACTGGAATTGATCTGGTTAAAGAGCAAATAAAAATTGCATCTGGAAAAGAAATATGCTGTGCTCAAGAAGATATCTCAGTTATGGGACATGCTATTGAATGTCGAATAAATGCTGAAGATCCCCTGGCAGAGTTTGCTCCTAATCCCGGTAAAATAACAGGTTACAGATCTCCAGGAGGCATTGGTGTCCGTGTTGATAGTGGAGTATATATGAATTATTCCATACCAACTTTCTATGATTCCATGATATCCAAACTCATTGTATGGGGAAGGACAAGAAACGAAGCTATTGACCGTATGAAAAGGGCTTTGAGCGAATATGTAATTTTAGGAGTCAAAACAACCATTCCTTTCCACAAAGCTATGATGAGAAGTCCTGATTTTAGAGCAGGTAAACTTAACACTCATTTTGTTGATGAGCACCACAAGGGAATTATGGAAGAGATGGAAAGAGTGGTTCAGGAAGATAAAGAAAGAGTTGATCGTTTAAAATCCACTTTCTTGCCAAATAAAAAAGTTGCTGCCATAACCGCAGCCGTAGGAAATTATATGAGTGCTGCTCAATCTCAACAGCAGCAAAAATAATCCACTATAATAATAAATATAAATAAAATTAATTTCTGTAGATGTGTGCTTAAATCAAGCTTAGATAATTCTTAGGAGTTACAAAAGGGGTTTTATAATGCAGGAACAAATACTGGAAATTCTATATAAAAATAAAGGGAAATACGTTTTACCTACTGAAATCACTTCTTTACTTAATATTAATGAAGAAGAACTCAAAGAAAATGTTGAAACTCTTGAAGAATGTGGCTATGTCTTCAATTCAACACCGGAATTGGGATTGAGTTTAGTTGAATCTACAAACCTCCTTTTACCTTATGAAATTAAAAGAGGCCTTGAAACAGATTATATAGGACAAAATATTCATTATTTTAGTGAAATTGACTCTACCAATAATGTTGCAAAAAAACTAGCGGAAGAGGGTGCAGAAGAAGGCACTATAATAATAGCAGAGACTCAAACCAGAGGAAGGGGAAGAAGAGGCAAACAGTGGATATCCCCCGCAGGAGGTGTCTGGATGTCTATAATACTGCGTCCTCAAATTCCCCCATCTGAAGCCCCACAATTAACTCTCATGACCGGGGTAGCGGCGGCTGAAACAATAAATAATAAATTTGGCCTGGACGTGGGAATAAAATGGCCTAATGACATATTAATAGGTACCAGAAAGGTTTGTGGAATCTTAACCGAAGCAAACGCCAAATTCAGTACCCTGGATTATGTGGTAGTGGGTATTGGAATTGATGCCAATGTAAACACTGAAAATTTTCCATCAGATATTCAGAAAAGTGCAACTTCTCTTAAGAAAGAGTTAAATGAGGATATTAGTGGTCCAGAACTCGTTCAAGAATTTTTAAAAATATTTGAAGACCATTATAACGAATTTAAATCCGGTAATTTCCCTGAAATATTGGGAGAATGGAGAAAAATGTCTAAAACAATAGGGAGCTATGTTGAAGTTAGAAAACAATTAGGAAAAATAGTTAGGGGAGAGGCTATTGGAATAACTAACGATGGTGCACTTATTTTAGAATTAAACGATGGAAAACTCCGTAAAATAATATCTGGAGAATGTTTGCACATTGAAAAATAAATATTTCAAAAATTAAATCATATTTTAATTATTAAATCATATTTTAATTTTTTATTCTATTCCATATGTCCTAAAACTAATAATTAAATATTCAATTTATCATTTTTATTCAAAATTACAGTGATTTTATGGTGACTGGACCGATATTTTCATAGTTTGTTTTTTTTAAATTATGAAAATCTAAAATATTTCCATTGTGAGTTACCTCAAATTTTTTGTCTAAGAATTTCTCCACAATATTTAAATTTGTCATGGTATGCAGAGTCAATTTAGATGCCTTAAATTTAGAATTTCCTGCAATGGCCATATAAGGGATTATTTGATCACCCATGTGCTCATCCAGAGCAGAATTTGTTTTAAGATCAAATAATAAATTTTTAGCAGCATTTTTACCCACGATCTCCGCAGGCTTGCCGGGTTTTCCTATATCACTACCACCCAAACGAGTATTTCCCTGTGCCCATAAAACTATTCCAGATCCAGGCCCAAGATTATTAAAGATATGTTCTATTTTAATTTCAATGTCATATCCAGTTTCTTTAAGAATTTTTTCTGCAGAGCTTGCTTGCCTCTGGGCGACATGAATAGGGAGGTTTGAAGCGTGTGAAATCCCTTTAATAGAATCTATTTCTGATTTTAAGATATTTATGGAGTTAAGCTTTTTTAATGGGAAAATTTCAGCTTTTACTTCTCCCCCGCCTTTAGGATAGTGGCCTCTCTTAATGAGATCTATATTAGCCTTATATCCCATTTTTTGCAGTACCGGTAATGTTACATGTTTTATATAATCTACTGATGGAGCCCAACGAATATCGGTTCCTCCAGTAATTTGAATTTTTGAAGGTTTAGAAGCAAAAGGAGCTATTATCATAAAGGATTGTAAAATTAATCCAATACTGCCTGCTGTTTTAACATCAATATGAAAATTTCCACCGTCTAATTCACCTGGCAAAAATTCCAGATTAGATGAACCTATCTGCAATCCACTTGTATTTGCATTAGAAATTTGAGCAACAGATTTAACTGAATTAAAATGCTGAGCAGCCAACCCAATTTTAGGGCGTTTAGCACGTATGTTATGTATATGAAAAGGCCTGGATGTTAGAGCAGATAATGCAGTGGAGATTCTAACAATAGAACCCCCTCCCTCTCCCAAAGAACCATCGATTTCAATCAAAATAAAACCTCATTAAAATAGATTCATTGCATTCAATTTTAAATTAATATTTGAATTGAGCTTATTCGTTATTTTATTTATTATTATTATTATTTTATTATTATTATTATTATTATTATTATTATTATTATTATTATTGTAATCCATATTAGGATAAAATAAATTAAAAGAAGTAATTAATGGATTTAAGGGAATTATTGAATCCAATCAATTAAAAATCATCTCCCTGCATTTATCTGGATCATCAACTAGATTTAATAATTCTTTAAAGGAATTAAAAATCATGTCCTTGAGTTCATCTAGATTTAATATTTTTGCATCTTGGGAGGCCAAATCAAATCTAACTGTAGGGGAAGCACCAGGCATTCCCACTGCGGGAATGGTCAAAATACCATATTTCTTTAACAATATCATGGCCCAGACAAATGAAATATCTGAATCAGACAAAGCAGTTTTTATGCCTTGATTTCCAATTTCCAAACTTAAAGCTTCAGGAGTTATCATCACACCAGTTGGGGTCTCCTTAAAACCCCCTAATTGTGAATTTAAAGATTTGATAAGTTCCTGTTTTTTTTCTAATGATTCTAAAAGATTTTCGGGATTAAAGTTTTCCAATCCCCGAACCATACCTGCAACCAGAGGGGGCTGGGCTTCTAAACCAAACTGATGGGCTTTAGATTTAATTTTATTGATTAAATCCTTCCTTCCAGACATCAATCCGCCACGAGGCCCATTCATAAGCTTATCTGTACTGGTAACCACCAGATCCGCTCCTAGTTCAATAGCAGAGGGCTGATTAAAAATCACCGGGCGCAACCTGGCCCCTGAAGCATCATCAACCATTACTGGAATTTCAATATTCGAGGAGTTTGATTTAGATTTAGCCATTTTAATTATTTCTTTGAATTCTGCTACTTCAATAACCTGGTGATCCATGGTAGAACCAGTTATAACTATCAAAGAAGTGTCATCTGGAATGAAAAAGCTTTTAAGATCATCAAATTCCAAATAATTAGCACCTAAAAGACTACAACTACGTGGGATTGAGGGGTGGGAAGGTAATTTGGGCAAATAATGAACAACATAACTTCCAGGCCTTACAAAAGCCAATATAGTGGCCAAAATACCTGAACTTGTCCGGTTAAGGCCTAGAACTTTTTCTCCACCAAGATGTTCTTTTCCCTTTTTTTCTAATTGCTCTTCAAATAGGGCAGGCCCTACATAAGTTTCTAAAAGCTTTAAATCTTCTTCGGTGAGCAAAAATCCTCCTGAAAGCCCTGTAAGATCGTAAAGTTGATTACGACCATCGGAGTGAATTATTTTTTTTATAATTCTAAGAGAATTTTCTCTTTTTTTAACCTCGTGAACACTATTCTCCACAATCATGGCAAATCCTCATTTAATTGATTAATTTACGATTATTAGTTAATTTATTAAAATAAATTATCTAAATTATTTCTATTAAATACTAAGAAAAAAATTCTACCAGTGAATTATCAAGAAATTTTATGAAATTCAGCAATATAACAATAGTTGGAAACACAAGGCTTTAAAATGTTAATTAAATAATAAAACTGGTAATAAAACTGATATGAATCCTTAAAATGTAATGAAATATTCAAATAATCATTATAACAAGAATAATTTAGAGTTTGTTAAAAGAGTTACTATAAAGTCTCTCTTGATTCACCACGATGACTATTATCATGGCCATTTTTTCCCCGTCCATCCTCAGTTTTTAAGATTATTGCATCGTCTGCTGAGTTCTGTAATGCAGCACTGAATCCCGGTTCTGCCCCTATAACTATGGTATCTTTTCCATTTTCTTTGGCCTTGTTAATTATTGGTAAAAAATCAGCATCCCGTGTCATGAGTGCAATTATATCAATATTAGGATTGTAAATTAATTCCATAGCTTCTACGGCCATGTAAACATCAGTGTCACCAGCTACAACAATTGGAGTAAAGCCCTGGTTCACAATTGCTTCTATAAGTTTATCAGAGGCGTATTGATTTAAAAGAACTTTACCAACCCGCATATTCCCGTATTCAGCCATGATTTTCCTTACTAAATCTAAATTAAGACTGAATTCTTTTCTGAGCATATTAGGACCATCTACTAATAATCCTATATTCTTTTCGCCAGCTTCTTTCCTTTTAAGAGGAATATAATCTTTCAGAGAAGATAATTTTTCAAAACTACGCATTTTTTTGTATCCTCCATTTTGATTAAAATTATTAAATTGATATTATAGAGAAAAGATGAAATTCAGATTACATCTCTATTTATTCTACTTAAATATTTAGTTTTTATAGAATATATAATTGAGCGATTTTATTACGGGATTATATACTACTAAGATATAGTTAAGCTCTAATTATTAAAATTTAAGGTTATAAATTTTCTATCAATCTATTAAATCAGTTTAATTAAATCTTTAAGCTTTAAGATTGTTTAAATAAATAATTAGATTATAGAATAGTTTTCATAATTAATGATAAATAATTATGCCCAAATTGAACCTTAATTACTAACAATTTTGAATAAAATTCAAAAAATTATGATTTTAAAAAATATAAAATAGTATTAAATTTATTTAATTTATTTCAGAAACTAATTTTAAAAGGTATTCTGAAAATTAATAGAATTTGGAAGTATATATAAATATTATATCATTAGTTTGAGATTTAAAGCCCAAATTTTTAAATAAAATTTAGTTAATTTCAATGGGTAAGAATTAATCAAACCCATGAAATTAATTTAATTAAATTAATTTAATTAATATTACTCTATTTCCAGAGAGAATTCATCCTGGAAAAGATCGCTTACAATTTTTAAATCTTTATCAGCTAAACGAGTTATGGCTCCCTGATTACCCTCTTTAAAGTAATATTCAGCATCCACAATTTTACCAGAATCATTCATATAAATAAAGATTCCGTCAATGAATTTATCCGGATTAGCAGAAGGTAAAAATAGTTCCATCCTCACCAATACCTCTGAACCACATATCTCATCATAGAATTTATTTTTTTCTTCTTCAGATTTCAGAACTTTCTTAAACTGTCTGATTCTCTTTTTTAATTCTTTTTCAGCTTTTTGCGCAGACTTATCATCACTCATAATAATCACTTAAACATTTTACAAAATTAGTTTGACATATATAATTTTATTAAGAAACTTAGTATCTATATTTAGACATCACTTAATTAATATAACTTATAATTAGACTTATTTCAAAGCATATTAATATTTTACCAAGATCATTTATTCCCAGATGACTCTATCATGCTTCTTATTTTATTCCTAAAACCTAAATTCTAATTTTATTTAAGTTTTAATGAAGTATGTTTAGGTAACAAATTTATCTTATAAATTTTTTAATTAATAAAATGTTAACCTGAAATAAAAATATTTTTATTATTTTTATTATTAATTCTCATATTTAATCACATTAATCTGCTATTGCATTCATCTGCTTTTAATTTTAGGTAATTTCTTTAATTTTTAGGTAATTTGAATTGAATGTTAATTTAATTGTCTAAAATAGTTATAAATTTAATTATTAATCTTATTTCAATAATGAATACAGTTACATCCAGAATCTATTTTAATAAATTAAATTTCGGGGATTAGTTGAACACATGGTATTAATATGTTTATAATTAATTCCTAAATCCAGCAGTGATTCAATAAATAATTTAAGTCCAAATACTGGTTCTGGATTGTGTATCTGGCCAAAATCTGTAGCCATTATACATTTTTTAGGGCCAACATATTCTATGGCTTCTGCAATTTTTTCTGGCCTTAATTGATCGTGCATTGGCATGCAAGCCACAAAACAGTGTTCTAAAAATGCATATTTTCCCATTTCTTTTTGTTCTTCGATTGATGCCCCTACCACGCCTGTTAAAGGATGATTAATTACTATACGTTTTACACCAGAAGATCTGGCCCAATCAAGAACTTGAAATATCTCTGCGGGATTTAAATGCCCGGTGGCCAACACCATATCATCCTCAGCAATGATGTTCAATAGAGATTCCATAGATTCCTTGTAGAAAGTGGACTTAAAAAGGGAATTAATATCCTCAAAATTATCCTCAAAATCAGATTCATTTGAAATAACGTTCTTCCTCATTTCAGGCCAGGAAATTGTTGGAAGCCATACAAATTTGCCCCCCATTTTAGAAGTAACCTCAACTGCATGGGAATTAAATCCCCCAACACTTAAATTAAGACAGATTCCACCTATTACATTAATTCCAGTGACATTTCCTGCCAGAAAAGCCCGGGCCGATGTGGGTTCTACATGACTCTTCAAGACTATAGCTTCCATTTCCTCATCTTTGGCCTGGGAAGCTGCCTCCAGGTCATTGATTATGCGAGGCTTAATATCCGGAGACGAGTGGATGTGAGTATCAATAAATCCAGTAAGACTTACTTTTTCATTTATTCTGGATATTTCCTCGAGAGGAAGAGGAAACTTTTTTTCTGATATCTTCATATAAATTTGCACCTTTAGAATCCATAGCAACCACCAGGGGGCCAAATTTTTCCACTTCTAATTCCCATATGGCTTCTGGAACCCCCAAATCTAACCAGTGAACATTTTTTATTTTCTTTATAGAATTAACATAAAGTGCTGCGCAACCACCAACCGCGGCCAGATAAACTGCATTATTTTTTATCAAAGCTTTAGAAGTATTTTCATCCATTCCACCTTTTCCTATGATGGCTTTTACACCTTTATCAATAACTTGGGCCTGAAATGGGTTCATTCGAGTGCTGGTGGTTGGGCCGACTGCTATCATTTTCGCGTCTAGTTTATCTTTCTCATCTTCAGGAAAATCATTCATTTTTATAATTGGTCCGGCATGAAAGATTACTGAGCCTTTTAAATCATAAGGTGCACCTTTTTCGAGTATACGGCTGTGTGCACGATCTCTAGCTGTGAAAATAGTGCCCGATATATAAACTACATCTCCAGCACTCAAATCACTAACTTCTTCTTCAGATAAGGGAGTATTAAGTTCAATTTCCATTTCATCAATCTCCTGAGTATCGCTAATTATATTTATTTAATAATTTTATATTACCAATAAAACATTAGACATAATTCTTAAATTTTAAAGAATAAATTAATCAATAATTCAAATCCATAGGTAACTTCTATGCTCATTAGATAATCTATACTCATTAAATATTTTATTAAATTTAATTATTATAATAATGTTGGAACCAATTTATATTTGTATAATACTTATAAGTAGTTTATAAGTCACATATCTTTAATAATTAATGAGAATAATTTAGAGATAATAAGATTAATAAAATTAAATATAAAAAAATTTAATTGAATGAATGATTAATTCTAAATGTTCATGATAATATATCATGATAATATTATAATCACGATAAATTATTTTAGAAATTATTTTAATAAAATAGTAAAAAATATTGTTTATCTTAATTTTAAGAGGTTAAAATAAATGTCCAGTACAAACAATGTCATGGGTCTCTCTAAATACATTATGACACTGCCCCAAACAAAAATTTCGCTATTTACAATGGTATTCATTAGTTTTATAGTTGGTTCCATTAGTTTTTTTATAGATCCCACCCCTGGAACTTTAACCCAGGATATTTTGTATGGTGGAACCGCCGGGGTTTTAATATTCGGATTAAGCTCTATAATGAGTGGAGCTATTACTCAACCCTGGATTAACTCTCTTAAAGGCCGTAAAATGAAAATGAAACAGTCCATGTTTCTGGCCTTATTTTGTATGGTCATCGTTTTGGTGCTTTATTTAATAGGCTGTGCTTTATCCAGCTTTTTCGAAGCAAATTACATTTTAAATTTCATAGTATTTGGCTGTGCCATCGTCTTTACTGTGAGAACCCTTATAATATGGGGAACTTCAAATATCAATTTTATCAACTCTGTAGCCATTTCATCAGTCCAGCCTCTCCTGATAATTAGTATGTTAATTGTAGTTGTATTTTTTTCGACACGACTGGACAATATTGGCTATTTCAGCGTTTTTGGACTTTTTTTGAAAGGTTTAATTGCCATTGCCATTCTGGTTTTTGCCATTTATTCTTTTGTACTGGTAGTTGAATCTCCAATGAGAAAAAATTTAGGAGTAGGGGCATTAGAACTTTTGAGTTTATTTATTTCTCACATTACTGAAGGATCTCCAGCTTTGGAAGGAGTTTTTGAAGATATTGGTGAACCAATAGAGACTCTGGTTGGAATAATTAGTTTTAAAAATTCAAAAGGAATTAAAGCACTGTTTTTAAGTCCTTGCGTGCATCCAGGGCCAATAGGGAGTATTGGTGGGGGTAACATGCCAACTACCCTTGCAGAAAAATTTGACCATTTTACCATGGTGACCCACGGACCATCTACCCACGATTTTAACCCGGTTTCTGCCAAAGAAATAGATAAAGTAGAAGAAGCTATTAAAAACGCTCTGGAGGATATTTCTTATTCAGAAAAAGCCAGTAAATTCATTAGAGTCTCAGAAAATAATGCAAAAATTGGTGCTCAATTTTTTGGAAATGATTTGCTATTATTAGCTACTTTTGCACCAGAGGGATTCGATGATATTGATTTTGGGGTTGGTTTATCATTAATGAATCTCGCAAAAACCAGATGCAATTCTGAAAACATAGTCCTGGTAGATTGCCATAATTCATTTAAAGGCGAAGCAGGGCGAGTCTTGCCGGGAAATAAAGAGGTTTTCGATTTAATGGATGCCATTGAAAAAATAGAGTGTGAATCAAAGGGAAACATGATTAAAGTTGGGTGCTCTTACGATCCTATGGATAATTTCTCCAAGGAAGATGGAATTGGACAAAGTGGATTAAAAGTCCTGGTAGTTAATGTAGAAAATCAAAAAACCGCTTATATTTTGCTGGATTCAAATAACATGGTAATTGGATACCGGAAAACTATTATTGAAGAAGTTAAAAAATTGGGAATTGATGCTGTAGAGGTTATGACCACAGATACCCACTCTGTAAACACACTTGCAGGGGGCCACAATCCTGTTGGTTCCAAGAAAAAAGAGGAAATTATTGAATGTATTATCAACTGCACAAAAAAGTCATTGAATGATTTAGAACCAGTTTCAGTAGGCTGTAAATCTGCAAGGATTGAAAATTTAAATACTTTAGGCCCTACCAATTCGACTGAACTTGTTTCAACTATCAGTTCTATTGTGGCAGTAAGCAGGATAATTGCGCCTTTAGTATTATTATCTGCGCTATTCTTTGTTTTTATATGGATATTTTATGGAATAGATTAAAACAATAAAACAAAATTCTTAAATATCCTTTAATCATTTTTTTTGATTTTTATTTTATTTGACTTTTAAAAATAGGATCTATATGGAAAATAGAATAATTAAAAAATAATGAAAAGAAAAAAATGAAAAATAAATTAATTTATGTAATTTTATATGCAAAATCTATTCAGTTTAGAGATTTATGAGCATAGCCCAGGCCATAAACCATACAAATATGAATGGAACAATTCCACTCCACAACCAGCCCTTAAATCCTCCGACTTCTTCTTTACCTAACAATCTTTCAGTCAGATTACCAACAATAATTAAAATTACAAGACCTGCAAGTGTTCCTAAAGCCTGATTCTGGCCTAAAACCGCGATCGAACCATTAGAAACTATAAATGATATATAAGCAGCACCTACTGCAGCTACTGCATGAATACCAGCAATTTTAGCGTCAACATCCATAATATACCTCCAAGAAATCAAATAAATCTATATTTTTAGCTTAATAAATAATAATCCAAGTATCGTAAAGATTATTTCTATTACATAGTATATAATCAATTTAGCATTTAAAAGTTTAATAAATTTATTATTTAAATTATATTATCCACTTAATAAATCTAAGATTTTATTTAATTATATATTTTAATGAATAATTCAACAATAACAATCATTAAAGTCCTTAAACCTGGAAAAATATTTTTAGACAATTATTATAATTAAATTTTACTTAAATTTTCTTAAATTTATATTTTTTACTCGAATTTATTGTTGAATTTAATTAAAGCTTTAAAGTTAAATAGTTTTTCTTATAAATAAAAAATATGATATATTTAATTAAATTTAAATGGTTTATTAATAATAAAATATAATTCTAATTAGGATGTTAGTACTTATTTCTGCAAATTTGTATTTAGATACCATTATAATTCATTAACAATCTAGAACACATCAATTAATGACTAATCATTTAATTCAGATCATTTATCCAGCTAGCATATCATAGAATTTTAGAATACAATCATTAGAATTACAATCACATATTTATCTAATTAATTTTAAGGTGTTTTTAATGAAAAGCATGTCCAATGTAGATATATTCGCTATTTGTCACGAATTAAACGATTTATTGAAAGGTTCACGTGTTGATAAAGCTTATCAACCAACCAAAGACACAGTCATAATTAGATTCCACGTTACTGGACAGGGACGAGTAGATGTGGTTTTCCAGGCAGGGGTGCGAATGCACAAGTCACAGTATCCTTTAGAAAACCCAAAATTACCCCCATCATTTCCCATGCTTCTTAGAAAATATTTGAAGGGGGCCACTGTCAGAGAAGTCCGCCAGTACCATTTTGACCGTGTAGTGGAGATATTAGTTTCCAAGGAAGAGGATTACACCCTGGTAATTGAATTATTTGATAAAGGTAACATTATTTTGTTAAATCAAGACCGGCAGATCATTTTACCGCTTAAAAGAAAAATGTGGAGTGATAGAAAAATAACCTCCAAAGAAGAGTACAAATATCCGCCTACTAGAGGGATAAATCCTCTTAAATTTGAAAGAAAAGAACTGGAAGACATCTTTTTAAAATCAGATGGTGATTTAATTAGAACAATTGCCAGAAGTGGTTTAGGTGGTATTTACGCAGAAGAAATTGTTTTAAGGTCCGGGATGGATAAAAACATTCTTACATCTGAAATTTCACCAGACGAACTGCAAAATCTCTTTGATATTATTGAAGGCCTTTTCCACCCTTTACTAGAAAATAAATTTTCTCCCAATATTGTTACCAATGGCAAAGAAGACGTTTTGCCCCTGGAATTAGAAATCTATCAGGACAAAAAAAAGCAATACTTTGAGAGTTATAATGAAGCCGCCGATGAATATTTCAGTGCTAAGGTTCGTTCCGAGATTAAAGGGGTTCAAGAAAATATTTGGGGAAAAGAAGTCAATAAATATGCTAAAAGACTAAAAATTCAGGAAGATACACTGGAAAACTTTAAGAAGACTATTATAGACTCCACCAAAAAGGGAGACTTGATTTATGCCTATTATTCACAAATAGACGAAATTTTAAAGGTTATACATAAAGCACGTGAAAAGTATTCATGGATAGAAATTTCAAAAACCATCAAATCAGCCAGAAAAAAAGGGGTTGAAGAAGTAAAAATGGTGGAATCGGTAGATAAATTAGGAAATCTTGTTTTAGTGGTTGAAAATCAAAGAATACTGTTTGATAGTAACAAACCAATCCCTGAAAATGCAGAAGTCTATTATGAAAAGGGTAAAAAAGCTAAAAGGAAAATTAAAGGGGTTTTAGTTGCTATTGAAAGAACCAAAAAACAATTGACTGAAGTAGAAAAAAAGAAAGAATTCGCTTTAGAAAGGGTTATGGTACCTCAAAAAAGGGTAAAAAAAGAGCTCAAATGGTTTGAAAAGTTGCGCTGGTTCCGCTCTTCTGATGGATATCTGGTTATAGGTGGAAGAGATGCCCACACCAATGAAATAGTGGTGAAAAAACATATGGAAAACCGGGATATTTATTTACACTCAGACATCCACGGAGCCCCCTCCGTAATTATAAAAAATGAAATACAAGAACTTGAAAAATCTAAATCTGAAGAATATGGAGTACATAAAGAGGTTCAACCAGCAAATGATGATGTTTCAGGAGGACAGGCCCCCAGTTATACCTGAAAGTACCATCCAGCAAGCAGCCTCTTTTGCAGCCTCATTTTCCAGTGCCTGGTCCAAAGGGTTCAGTTCACAGGATGTTTTCTGGGTAACTCCCGACCAGGTTTCAAAAACACCACAATCAGGTGAATTCGTAGGAAAAGGTGCTTTTATAATCAGAGGCAGCAGAAACTATGTGAGAGGTGCATCAGTCAGTATTTCCGTGGGTATTGTAGATTATAATGGACCTAGAATAATGGCTGGGCCAGAAGATGCACTAAAAGAACATTCAGAAAATTATGTAACCATAAAACCAGGCTATACTAAAAAAGAAGCTATCGCCAGGGAGATTTTAAGAAGAATCGACGAAGATAAAATCATGACTTTAGATGATGTTATTAGAGTTTTACCTTCAGGAAAATGCGATATAGTAAAGTAATTTTTTAAATAAAATATACTTGAGATAATCATTAAAATAAATAAGTATGAATAGGCCAATTTAAAATGGCCTTTAAGATTTAGTTTATAATATTTTAATATTATATCTTAAATTCTTTAATCTAAATTTCCTTAGATTTTTGTTCTTTTATTTTCTTTTTTAGAAGGAAATTGAGATCTATGAAATATTTTCCTTCCTCATCAGAAACTATAATGGAATCATCTTCCAAAAGAGGGGTTAAATTAACTTCGTAAATACCATGCTGTTTAACCATTATGGTTTCAATGGATTTACCTTTAGATACTTCTGTTTTTTCTACTTTTTTCTCTTTGCCCTCGCTTTTGAACTTAAAATAAGTACTGCCACATTTAGGACAACCATGTAGAATTTCTTCAGATGATTTTACTATAGCGCCACATTTAATGCACTGATGCACTAGAATCACCAAGTTCTGCTATTATTGAGAGGAAATTAGATTTTTTCTTAACGGATCTCATGACATTAGCAGGCCCTATGATGGTTATACCAATAGTTTTCTTCTTTGAAAAACCAAAAAAGGACCTTTCATCCCTTTCTAGAGTGTGAATATCAATTCCCACAAAATTTTCTATGTCAATTTCTCTCATAGTAGTTTCAATAAGTTCTGCTTCTTCAGAAGGAGAAAGTCCCCCTTCTATTACAAGTATGTCTCCTGCTTTAACTCTATTTATAATCATGGAAATTTTTTCCATACTGCTGCTACCCTCAAGAGCATCAGATGATAAAAAGTCCATTTTTAAACCTTCCATTTTAAAACCCCACTTATTCCTTTTGGAATTCAATTAACACATTACAATCGCAACATATCATAATAATTATATCATGAATCATTTAAATTTCCTGATCATAGCCATATATAACTCTCCAGTATTCTCTCCCTGCAATGCAGAAATAGGAACAACTGTATGCTGAGGAAAAACCGAAATTATCCTGTCTGCCGATGATTCCGGAAGATCAGTTTTATTAGCTACTATCACGAATGGTATTTTTCGGGCCTCTAAATTTCCAATAATAGTTATGTTGGCCTGGGTTAAAGGATCTTTGGTAGCATCCATAACCAGTAAAACACCAGTAACATCATCCAACCATTTAATTGCTTCAATTATCCCCTTGGTTGCTTCTTTGGCCCTTTCTTTAGCTTCAGTCTCGGTGAGTCCAAATTCCAGAAAATTTTTATAATCAACTTTGGTGGCAATCCCTGGAGTATCAATTATATCAAAATCTAGTTCATATCCATCCTGTTTAATTGAAACCTTTTCCTGCTTGTAAACCGCCCGGGTTTCGTGAGGAATATTTGATATTAGTCCCAAGGGTTTACCTAACCAATCTTCAGACATAGTATTAGCCAGTGTAGTTTTTCCAGAGTTTGGATGGCCATATAGACCTATTTTAAGTTTTTGATCCCTTCTAAACAGTTTAGATAAAAATTTTGTAAAAAAATTCACCATTCTATCACTCTTTTATAATATTAATATGATCTTTTAATATCGATTCTTATTATTGTGATTAATTATAATGTTTAATCTGCTATTTGATATTTATTATTGAATTGCATCATTCAGTATAAGTTTCTCCAGAATTTAAAGTGATTACTTCAGTTTTCGGGCTTTTAATTTTAACTAGATCCATGAAATCCTCAGGATCCTGTTCAATAACTGGAAATGTATTGTAGTGCATGGGAATAACTTTTTGGGGAGAAATCCATTCTACAGCAGTTGAAGCATCTTGCAACCCCATAGTATACCTATCACCAATTGGGAGCAATGCAATGTCTGGTTTGTAATAATTACCAATAATAAACTTTAAATCACTGAATAATGACGTGTCTCCAGCATGATAAACTTTTTTACCGTTTTCCAGTTGGAAAATAAAGCCGCATGCTTTTCCACCAGGAGTAACTTCCTCCATGAAGTCAATATCAGATGAATGAATAGCATCAACCATGGTAATCTTAATGTCATGGAAATTAGAAGACCCCCCAATATTCATTCCCTGAGTTTCAAATCCCTGTCTGGAAAAGAAAACGGATATTTCATGATTAGCAATAACCAGGGCCCCAGTACGATCTGCAATCTCCATTGCATCTCCAAAGTGATCTGCATGGCCATGAGTAATGCAAATCAAATCAGCATTTAAATCTTCCACAGGTATGCTGCAGGAAGGATTGTTGCTTATGAAAGGATCAATGAGAATTTTTAAATTTTCATCTGATGTTAATTCAAATGCAGAATGACCTAACCATCTTAACTTCATTATTTAATTCTCCAGTGAAATATCCTGTGATAAGTTCCAGGCTTCCTCGAATAGTTTTTCAATTTCCATAATGGATTTTTCATCCTTGTAAATAACCCCTACTTCAAAACTTTCGTATATAGGATCCGTAGAAATAATTAGGCCATGTTTATCATCAGAAACCACCGCCACAGTGTGTATGTGAGGCATGGTTCTGATTTGAACATTGTTATCTAAAAGCACTTTAATTAGCTCCACAGAAGCATCATCATCAAGTCCAGCTTCCTGAATAATCATTCTACTCTTCGTATCCATGAATTTTTTAAGAATTCCCACATCTATATTCCTAATCCAGGGGTACATCATGATTACTTGACTGTTTGCGGCCAATATAGTATCTTTCATTGCTTCCTGAACATCTGAAGCATCAAAAGACCATATGATGCTTGGTTCCTTTGATTCAGAACGTATCTGGTTAATTGCACCTCTAAATGAATCTAATCTTTCTTCAATAAGATCTTCAACATCGTCAACATTTTCAATGTAATCCTGTTTCAGTTTATTAAGACGTTCCTTAACATAGTGACTGTCACTTTTATCGAGCATTTTAGGAGTCTCCACAGGTTTAACTGGCTTTACTGACTTGACTGGTTTAACTGGCTTAATTGGTTTAACCGGTTCTGACTTAACTGGTTGTGATTTTACAGGTTTAACTGGCTTAATTGGTTTAACCGGTTCTGACTTAACTGGTTGTGATTTTACTGCTTTAACCGTTTTAGATTTGGCGGGATTTATCGGTTTAGGATATTCAGATTCATTTATTGGCTCAGTAGTGTTATATTTAGCTAAATCCACTTTTGAGTCATTTTCTGACGTTTTTGGTGGTTTTTTGGTGGAACGTCTGAAAGGAAATGATTTACCAGTTTTAGATTCAGTTTTATCAGGCGATTCTTTTTTATCAGATTCTTTTAATTTTTTAGAATCATTTTTATCTTTTTTAGAGGATTTTAAAAACTTTCTTGGCTTTCTTGAAGATTTTTTAGTTTTATCTGGTTGTTTCTCAACTTCTGCAGTGGATTTTGCTTCTTTTGATTTATCAGATTTATCCTTTTGAACCCTCTTTGGCATGATTTTTTTGGGTTTAACCTGTTTTTTGGGTTCTATTTTCTTCTTATCACTTTTTATAGTGCTTTTAGCAATCTCGGCCCTTTTTGCAACTCGAGACGCTTTTTCAGGGGACTCTTTAGCTACTGGTGCAGATTTTTTCATGGACCCCAAATCAATTTTTCCAGCAAATAATATAATCAGCATTAACCCTATAACAAAACTAAAAAGACCTGCTAAGAACAAAAATATATTTGGTGGGGTCGAAAACCCAAAAGACATGGCCCAAAGTCCCAGGAATAAGAAAATCACTCCCGCCACAGTTATCAGCAAATAGATCATCTGATGCCTCCTATCTTATTATTTTCTATTTACGAATATTATTAAAATTAATTAATTAACTCGAGTAAACCCCCTCAATATCCCCAGCTAATAAATAATTTCATTATAATTGTTGTAATAATTAATTCTACAATATTTTCTGTTTATTATCTATTTAATATATGGAATTATGAATATAATCAACTATGGTTATTCTTAATAATAAACTATACTATTTAATTGCACAATTTTAAATTACTTGATGTAAAATAACTTCTTTTTATTAGTCATCCAATTCTTAAAGTGATAGGAGTTCAACCATACCCTAATGTGTTTTATAACATTGACTTGATTTTGAATAAGCATTATTCATCAATTAATTTAAAATATTTTCTAATCAAAGCCTTAAAACAGCAATTAACTGCCTTAAAGTTTCACTAGACTCTTTTTCGTCACTCAATGCCAGTGCAAATTTTTGGATCATTATCCTTTTCTGATTTTCATCCTGAATATTAATATAATGCATAATTTTATTGAATATTTCATCAGTATCGGTATCTGATTTAATACCACTTAAAGTACTTATTTTATTTTTAAATATCATTTTCAAACGGTGCATAGCTTTTCTAGCATCTTCTATATCTTCAGACTCGAGTTTAGCAATTAAAATCCCCACTTCAAAAGGATCATTTTTAAAACGGCTGAAAATAATGCCATCCGCCTTCATGGACTGCACCCTTTTGATACCATCATAAATTGCAAGATCATAACCCACAACACCCACTTTATTTTGCCTTAAAAGATGGATTAAAGATTCGTTGAGGGTTTTATCCGAAATAGAAAACCCGGATTCTTTTCTTGTGTTGTGCAATAGATCCATTTTTGAAAGATCCTTCCTTTCCAATGCCTGAAGAATAAATTTTTGTACTTCATATTTTTTAGGCATAAGGTTATATTGTCTTTCATTAAAATAATACTTTGTGATAATAAGCACAATTATTTCAAAAAAGGTAAAGTATAAGTGATGAGAATAGATTAAAAATAGGATTGGGTTCTTATCAAATCTTATATAAACTTTTATATACCAGATTTAATAAGATATTAATTAAATAAACGGAGGTGTACCCATATGAATTTTTTAAAAGATGAAGCCGGACAAGGTGCAGCAGAATACATATTACTATTCGGTGGTGTAATCGTTATTGCAATCGCAGCATTAGTAATCTACAGAGCTTACTTCGGTAATACGTCTGGATTAGACGCTGCCCAAGATGTGAACACTGTTAGGGACAACTTGAACTAATAATAGTTGTTTAAGGAAGTTAAATGTTAATTGATGAAAAAGCGCAGATTAGTGCGGAAATGGTTTTACTTGTTGGAGCAATACTAGTTATTGTACTAGTCGTTGGTGGCTATGTTTTTGATATTTCCAGTTCTATTGCAGGCAATATAAGCAGTGTGGTTGATCACGCTAGAGACACAACAATTAACAGATTATAACTTCCAAATTTTTTATTTTTTTATATATTCTTTAGGAGGATTTCCATGTCTTTTTTAAAAGATGAAGCCGGACAAGGTGCAGCAGAATACATATTACTATTCGGTGGAGTAATCGTTATAGCAATCGCAGCATTAGTAATCTACAGAACCTACTTTACAAATGCTTCTGGTCTAGACGCTGGAACAGATGTAAACCAAGTCAGAGAGAATATGAACTGATTATACTTTTGTTGGAAGTAAAATGTTAATTTACAAAAAGTCCAAAAACCACCAAATAATTACTTCATAGTTATTAGAAGTAGTTAGAGGTATTGTTTTTATATTTACAGTTCTATTACAGGATTAAAACATCTTGATTGATAGATGCACGACAATTAACAATTATAAACTTCCAAAAATTTTTTATTTAAAAAAACTTATTTTTATATTTAGTTAAAAAAATTTTTTATCTCAAATCGCAAAAGAATTAAAATTCTATACATTGTATAATTCTTAGATATTTTATACCCGGAACAGAATTTTAATTAGATTTTAGCGAATAATTCGTGAATTACTTAATTTAGTTATCCTAATTTTTATTAATCAATCATTTCCCATACTACACTAGAATTGCTTCTATAAATTGGTTTAAAATGATTTGTAGGCTGCTTAAGAAGTATTAATCTAATAAACATTGAATTTTGATATTTTTTATTAATAATCAGTGCCCTTTTTTTATCCATTGTAAAAATCATATAGAAATCACTTTTATTATTTAAATAAATAGTTTCATAATTATTTTGATTCACAATAGTGAAAGCGTAAGGTAAAGTCCCATTAACATAGGCTTTTTTATTTTCAAGATCTAATACCCCGCCATTATCATATTTTTTAACTGAAGTGGTGTTATTACTGTAACCTACAGAATAAGTATGTTTATCTTTTTTGCCAGTATTAAAATTCCATTCACCAAATGCAAATGTCCATGCTCCCCCATAAAGCATATCATCATCAGTAAAAACAACGAAAGGACTAGGATTTGAAGGATGGGTATCATTTAATATTTTTTCTGCTAAATTTTGATTAATTTTATAATCATGAATTAAAATATATCTTGCTTGCTTCTTTGAAACCCCTAGTATGTTATTCATGATTTCTACGGTTAAAGAAGTATTTTTTGTATTATTTTGAAGCGATAAATATGAATCATCGCCACTTGAAGAAAGCATACGCATTATACCAACAGATAACGATTCATTATCAGTAGTAAATGCCCTGAACACCCAGTATGCACGGGGCGTATTTTGGGATCCTCCATCAAAAATCACTGGTCTGTTTGCATATTGACTGAAAAAATGGCCATAACCCCAATTTATAATTATAACAGTATCATTAGAAGTATTAGAATCAATCCACAAAGCAGCATTAGCCATATCATCATCAGCAACTGAAAACTTATGTGAATAATTATCAGCAGTGACTACTGGCGGAATACAAATTATTAATAGAAGAACAAAAGATAAGAAAGTTCTTAAATTTGTATTAGAAATACTTATCGGAGACTTTTCCATATATTGAATTACTATTCCCGCAAGTATCCCTGAAAAAATAGTTAAAGGAGGTATTAATAACATTCCAAACCTTATACTAGATGAATAAGATACTAAAGCCACGATTATCCATGTAAAAATCAAAATAAACCCAAACCAGCTTAATTTAGGCAAATATTTGCTTCGCATATCATTGCGTAACATTAAACTTAGTATAACAAAAATCCCAAAAATTCCTAGACCTAGAGTAATGGGGCCCACACCAGAAACAAATTCATCGAAACTAGGCTTATGAAGTTCCCCAACTGATTCATATATATTCGGCCACCCCCCAATAATATCAGTTCCAGTCAGGAAAGGCATGAAATTAAGAGGGTAATAAATTAAAGCACTAATAGCATTTATACCACCATATAAAACAATTAAAACAATTGAAATAACAAAAAATATTAGTAATACTTCTAAAAATGTTTTAATTTCAATTTTTTTAATTTTACAAAGGATTATATAAAGTATACTTGTAGCAAGAACTAAATAAAATAAATAAGACCATCCTGTCCAGGCCAGAGAAAATAAGAACATGAAAAAGGCAGATAAACAAATAAACAGTATTCTTCTATTTTTATCCGCAGTTTCAATTGCTCCTGAAAAGAATAGTATGGTTAAAAAAGGAAGTATAATATTAAACATGTCAGTATCAAAGTATCCAGGTAATGTCCTCATTAAATATATGGGTGCCGTAACAACAAGAATTCCAGTAACAAAACCAGCATATTCTCCAGCATATCTACGAACAAAAATATATCCTGACAATCCCTGCTAAAGGACCTATTATCAAAGGAATCCAGAAAGAAACATCCTTAAGAGGCATGCTTACAAATAAATTTACTACAAAAAAAGAGAAGGCCGCCAGCCAAACGATGAGCGGAGGATATTCAGCAGGTCTACCAGGAGGAAAATAAGAATAAGAATCCCAACTTTTATTATTTTTTATTGTATCTCCCATATGGCCATTTTTTATAAAATTCTGAGTTAAACGTAAGTTATAGTAAGAATCCAGTTCATACATGTATGGAAGGCCATTACTATCCATATAATTATTTTTTTCGGTTTCATTTAACCCCGGCATATCCACAGATTCTAGTCTTAAAAAGAACCCTGTGAAAAATATAATAAAGATTATGAAAATAGGAATAAAATTATCTTTTTTAAAATTCATAATTATCAACACGTTATTTTTGAGGAATTATTTGAGATATTATATCATTAAATGGATTAAATCATTAAAATGGGTTTTTTATTATTTCAAATAAAGATCTGAATTTTAAAAAATCAGCGAAATGCATTCCTAATTTTTTTCAAAATATGGCCCATCCGGTCTATTTCTCCCTTCCTTATTCTAGTAGATGAAATAGGTACTCCATCTTCTGCTGAAACCATATCAATAACAATTATATCTAAAGAAGACATTTTATTCTTTTTTCGAATTTTATTTATTTCATGGGCCGCAGGTTCTGTCTCTTTACTTACCACAATGGCGTCAAATGACGTATCCCGGATAGTTGGCCCGTAAGTGTCATCTAATCTTACAACATTGAATTTTTGATGATATTGTGATAAAAAATCCCTTAAATTAGACATCCGAGTGTCGCAAGGATCTATATCTCCTTTTTTACCTCCAAAAACATCTGAAGTCACTCCAATAATGACCTCGTCGCCCATTCTAAATGCCTCTTCTAAAAGCCGGCCATGGCCTTTGTGAAATTTATCAAAAGTGCCGCCTACCGCCACCTTTCTATATTTTTTGTCCATTTTGAAACCTATATTTTATTTTATTATTAGAAATCATCTAGAGAAAATTGAATTAATTACATTTTCGATTAATATTTTCGATATGTTGATTATAGGATAAATATAATTATACATTATGCTACAAGAGCACAACGTTGTGTTGAAAAATCCTCTCCAGATGGATATTAGATTTGCTTCATGTTATCCAAATCTTTATCGTACCGCCATTTCTTCACTGGGATTCCACATAATATACGATTTAGTGAACTCCAGAGAAGATACCTGGTGTGAAAGAGTAGTTTATCCATATTTCCGGAGTTTAGAATCTTCAACACCATTAAAAAGCTTTGATATAGTAAGTTTTTCCTTACAATATGAACAGGATTATTTCAATGTACTGGAAATGCTGGAAAGAGGAGGTTTAAAACCCCGGAAAGATGCCCGAGGGAAGGAAGACCCCCTGGTAATTGCAGGAGGGCCCTGTGCCACTTCAAATCCGGCTCCAATGTCAGATTTCATTGATTTATTCATAATTGGTGAAGCAGAGGTTGTGATGGACCAGTTACTGGATAAATATCTGGAACTGGATAATCCTCGTGAAGATTTGGAGAAATTTTTAGACATAGAAGGGGTTTATTTACCAGATCACCCGGCAAAAAGAGTAATTGTAAATGATATGGATGATGCTTGCCATCCTATTCACCAAATTGTCCCGGAAACAGATGATAAAAATCTTAAACCTGCTTTAGGGTCCTCTTTTTTGTTAGGAGTTTCCCGAGGATGTACCAGGGGGTGCCGATTCTGCATGGCAGGATATTTATACCGGCCCCGACGTGAAACTTCTCTTAAAAAGCTTTTTAAGATTGCTGAAGATGGTAGGGAAGCTACCGGGCTTGATAAAATAGCACTTATTGGTGCAGCTGTTTCAGATTATTCCAAAATAGACGAATTGTGTTCTGGTCTTTTAGAACGGGATTTCAAGGTTACCACACCTTCACTGAGAATAGAATCTGTTTCTTCAGATACCCTGGAATCTCTAATGAAAAGCGGCCTTAAGACCATAACCTTAGCTCCAGAATCAGTTTTTTGTGTTAGAAAGAGTTTAAACAAACCTATAAGTGATGAAAAAACATTTGAAGTGGTTAAAGAAGCTTTAAATATTGGTTTAAATGTTAAGATGTATTTTTTAGTTGGATCTCCCACTGAAACTCAGGAAAATATTCTGGAACTTTCTAGTCTAATGAAAAGTTTATGGAACTTGTCCAAGAAAAGAAATTCTGTTCGATTCAGTGTTAATCCCCTTATACCCAAACCTCATACTCCTCTGCAATGGGAGGGCTACGACCTGAAATTAATGAAATCAAAGATTAAGTTTTTAAAATCAAATCTTAAAAAAATTCCCCTAAAAATTGAGAGCCCTCGAACAGGCCTAATTCAGCATGTTTTATCCAATGGTGGTTCTGAAATAGGTTCTATGATAGAAAAATCCCGGCTGAAAAAGATTCCTCTAAAAGAATGGGAAAAATTCACCTCATCTAAAGAAATGGAAGCCAATCTACCATGGAATAATATAAATATTGGTTTAAAGGATGATTTCTTGAAAAAAGAATATCTCAAGCTAATTAAAGGCATAGAAACCCCCTGGTGTGAAGAATACAAATGCTATAACTGTGGGCCATGTTTAAAAAATAGAGAATGATATTCAAATATAATTTAAAAGCAGTTAATAAATTTAAATAATTCAAAATTAAAATCTAAAAAAATGTATAAATTTTTATAAAAATTTTATTTCACAACCATTATAAAATTTGAGTTGATATAATGATTAATCCAGCTAACCGAGTTAAATCAATCCAGTTATCTCAAATCAGGAAGATGTTTGAGGTTTGTAGTGAAAATGCAATAAATTTAGGTATAGGAGAACCTGATTTTGACACCCCCCTTCACATTAGAGAGGCCGTTGTTGAAGCCTTGAATGAGGGATTTACTCATTATACCTTAAATAAAGGAATTTTAGAGTTAAGAGAAGCCATATCCAATAAGTTAAATACTGAAAATAATTTAAATACTGATCCTGAATCCATAATAGTAACTGTGGGGGCCAGTGAAGCATTATACATGTGCGCCCAGGCCCTTATAAATAAAGGGGACGATGTTTTAATTCCAGACCCTGGTTTTTTAGCATATGACGCTGTTATAAAAATTTCTGAAGGAAATACCATTCCCGTGCCCTTAAAAATGGAAAATGATTTCCGGATGACTGTGGAAGACATTGAAAATAACTTAACATCTAAAACCAAGGCCATAATTCTTAATTCACCATCCAACCCCACCGGAAGTTTAATGAAAAGAAGAGACATTAAAGAAATTAGTAAAATAGCTGAAGACCTTGGTATTTTTATTATTTCAGATGAAATCTATGAAAAAATAACATATAAAGCCAAGCATTACAGTCCCGGCGAGTTCACTGACAATGCCATTGTAATAAATGGTTTTTCCAAGACATATGCCATGACTGGATTTAGAGTGGCCTACGTGGCTGCCAGAGAAGACATTACCGATGAACTACTTAAAATTCACCAGTATAATACTGCCTGTGCCAGTTCCATATCTCAAAAAGCCGCTCTGGCAGCCATAGAAGGGCCTCAAAAATGTGTAAATGACATGGTTGACGAATTTAAACGTCGGAGAGATTTAATGGTTAGCAGGTTAAATGAAATGGGATGGGAATGCAACTTGCCGGAAGGGGCATTTTATACATTTCCTTATGTCCGTGATTCAGCTAAATTTGTGACCGAAGCCCTTAAAAATGACGTGGTTACTGTTTCTGGAGAAGCATTTGGTAATGCAGGTAAAGAACATGTAAGAATGTCTTATGCAGCATCCTATTCTGAAATAGAAAGTGCTATGAATCGCTTAGACAAAATAAATATCTAATAAATCTTATTAATTATTTTTTCAATTTTAATTGATATTTTTAGTGAATTTATATCTCATTTTAAGGGAATATAATAAATAACACTAAATTTAATTCCTTAAAAGTTTAGATATGTTTTAAGATATTTTAAATTAATAAATAATATGGAATTATTTGATAATTAACATTAAAGGTGAGAATCGTTGGAAGGTAAAGAAAGAGGTAAATTAGGTAAAAAGGCTACAACTATTGCCATATTGGGAAATACATTTCTTACTATACTAAATTTCGTTGTGGGAACATTTTCTGGTAGTACGGCGCTTGTTGCAGAATCTGCACATACACTCTCAGATATTCTAACTTCAGTAATTACATTTATTGGATTTAGAATAGGGCTTAAGCCACCAGATAAAGAACATCCATATGGCCATGGCCGTGCAGAACCATTAGTAGGACTGGTCGTTGTTGTATTTCTAGGAATAATAGCCTACGAAATCCTAATAGAAGCTTATCACAAATTATCGGCACCAGGCACTTTAACCCCTCCAGATTACACCGCTGCTTTAATGGCAGTAATAGGTATTTTTGCAAATATTGCAATGACCCTGTATATAATGCGTATTGGGAAAAAAATCAACAGCCCGGCCATTGTAGCAGACGCACAACATCAAAAAGTCGATATTTTTTCATGTGCCGCCATATTAATTGGAGTAATCGGGTCTAATTTAGGCCTGACTTTCCTTGACCCATTAGTAGCAGTTTTTATTGGTATAATGGTTCTAAAAACTGCTTTTGATGTGGGAAGAGACAACATCAATAACATAATGGGTAAAGTACCTTCCAAAGAAATAATGGTAGGGATAAAAACCGCTGCACTATCAGTTAGGGGAGTTTATGGAATTCACGATGTTAGAATTAATTATATGGGTCCCTACGCCTCAGTTGATCTGCATGCAGAGGTTGAAAGTGATTTGAGTCTTAAAGAGGCCCATGACATTTCACATGAAGTGGAAAAAAAGATCATTAACGAAGTAGAAGTTATAAATCTGGTTAATGTCCATGTATGCCCCCTGGACGACCATTAATATTAATAAAACTCTTAATCCCTGAAAAAGTAAAACTAGGATTTTATTTAAATGAAAATTTAAATGATAAAAATGGATAAAGAGTGATTTAGAAGGAACATATCTAGAAAATTGATGCAGGGATGATCCAATGAAATACAGTTTTGCGCAAAGAATGTCTAAAACTCCCCGATCTTTTGTTAGGGAAATTTTAAAGGTTACAGAAAACCCGGAAATTATTTCTTTTGGAGGGGGACTTCCCAATCCCCAAAGTTTCCCGGTAGAGGCCATTTCAAAAGCCGTTAACCAGTTATTAACAGAAAACGGACCAGATGCATTGCAGTACAGTACTACTGAAGGCTACAGTCCTTTAAGAGAGTACATTGCTCAAAGATATTCTTCTCAGGGTTTGAATGTTAATGCGGATGAAATATTGATTACCAATGGATCTCAGCAGTGCCTGGATCTGGTAGGTAAAATATTTTTGGATAAAAATGATAAAGTCCTTGTAGAAAAACCCACATATCTAGCGGCCATACAGGCTTTTAGTCTTTATGAACCTGAATTTCGATCTGTGCCCTTGCAGGAAGATGGAGTAGATCTTGATGCTCTGGAAGATATACTTTCTAAAGAGGATATAAAACTCTTCTACGCCGTAACCAGTTTCCAAAACCCCACGGGGATAACTTATTCTGAAGAAAAACGAAAAAAACTGGTAAAACTCCTTAGAAAATATGAAACCCTATTTATCGAGGACAATCCCTACGGGGAAATACGTTTCCTGGGAGATTTTATTCCTCCAGTGAAAGCATATCTTGATGAAGGAATCTTGTTTGGTTCTTTTTCAAAAATTGTTTCTCCAGGAATGCGTTTAGGTTGGATAGTTGCTCCAGAAGAAGTAATGGATAAATTAATTATTGCTAAGCAGGCCTCGGATCTTCATTCCAATTATTTCACTCAGCGAGTTGTTTATCAGTATTTAAAAAATAATCCAGTAGATGAACACATTCAAAAAATAAGAAATCTTTATAGAAATCAGCGAAATATTATGATAAGAATGATGGAGAAATATTTTCCTCCAGAAGTGGAATACACCCAACCGGAAGGTGGAATGTTCTTATGGGTCACTTTACCCCATGGAACATCATCCATGGAGCTATTTGATATGGCCCTAGAAGAAAACGTGGCCTTTGTACCTGGACAAGCATTTTATGCAGATGGAAGTGGCGAAAATACTCTGCGATTGAATTTTACCAACTCCGACGAAAAAAGTATTGAAAAAGGTATTAAAAGACTGGGAATAGCCATTGAAAAGCTTTTATCGGAATAATTCCCATTATTTTTTTAAAATTGACAACTATTAATGATTATTTTTAATTTTAGATATTTATTTTTTCACATTATTTTAAATTGAATGAATAAAATTGAAATGAAATAAAAGAATTTAAAAAAAGAAGATTATTATTTAAAATTATGCTGTTTCTCCAGATTTGACCCTGGTCTTTTTATAAGCTATTAAAAGAATAATCAAAATCAATGGTATTATTATATCAACGTAAATTGGAATTCCGGAATTTCCTGGAGCATAATTACTTTTATTAATGATTTCCATGGCATGAATGTAAGCTGCACCCCAGTAAAACACAGTGATCCCGATTATAGTTGCAGTCCAAAAATTATCTCTTATTTTCCAGCAAAGTAATCCCAGTATACCAAAAGCTAGATTGGTAACGGCCACTTCAAGTTGAAATGGATTTCCAGCAGGCCATCCTATGTAAGCAGCCATTTGAGCAGACATAAAAGCGTGACCCATAAAGGCCCATATAGATCCCAAACCAACCATGATCACCAGAAGTGATAAAAGCCAGATTTCAATAATTTTATTTTTATTTAATGATTCCCTATTCTTTACCATTAGTAAAACAGCGACTAATATGGTAATTGATGGCCAAATATATAGCATGTCCATTTAAAAGCCTCCTAAAAATATCTCCCTTAGAATAAGTTATTAAAGCTACTATATAATAGTAGGGATTTGAATTTGTGGTGCTGAGATGATGGCTTATTGCAATTAAATAGTAGTGTTTATGATACCTTCAAATCAATAAACTCATAAATGACTAGAACTAAACTAATTCATGTAAGATTTTAGTTATTTTTAAGTCTAATTAATTAAAAAGGAGATTGATACATTGACCGTTCAATATATTTGTTCACTTCTGACTGTAATAGATATTCAGAAATCCAAAAAATTCTATGAAAATGTATTAAATCAAGAAGTAGAGCTTGATCATGGCGAAAATGTTTCTTTTAAAGGTGGTTTTTCCCTTCACGACAGGGAGCATTTCAAAAAACTTATAAACAGTGCAGAAAACATTTCCAGCCCTCATAATTGTGTTGAGTTATACTTTGAATCAGATGACCTGGAAACCATTCAAAATAAATTAGAAACTTTAAATGCATCTTTTTTACATAAAATTCGCGAACAGCCCTGGGGGCAGAGAGTTATGCGTTTCTATGATCCTGATGGATATATAATCGAAGTTGGCGAACCAATGGATGTAGTAATTATTCGTTATTTTAAAAAAGGAATGACCCCAGAACAGATATCCACCAGAACTTCAATGCCCATAGAAATAGTGGAAATGGTTTTAAAAACCGTTAAATAATATAAATGATTGATTTAGATGTTTAAATTAAAAATTTCTAATATATGACTTTTTAAGTGTATATGCCATTATAAAAATGATTCTAAAATAAATTAATAATTAAATACAAACTCAAAATATTTTATCAAAATAATATTAAGTAAAAAGTTATAAAACGCCGGGGACGGGATTTGAACCCGCGAGATCCAAAGGATCATGGGATTAGCAGTCCCACGCCGTACCAGACTGGGCCACCCCGGCATAGAATTATTATTCTTATTTTTATTCCATAGAAAAAAGGGTAATTTAGACTTTTAGATGTAATCAGTTATAAATGTTTCTTTTACGAATGTTAGAATTTGTTAAATATTTTTATTTCAATATTCGTTTTTATCCAATATGTCATATTAACATGAATTTAAAATGGGCATGTCCAGAAGTGGACAAACCTTCCAACAATCAGTGATCCAAAAATCCAACTCCACCCCGTTGCTCCACAAGCATCAGCTGTTCATGGTAGAGCTGCTCCTTTCCAGACCTGACCCGTTCCCATAATTGAGATAGTTTACTCTGGCCCTACAACCAGAGCCCCATCACCACTAATCCTGTAGGACGAGGTTTCGGCATTGAATTTTCGGGCTGAAAATCGGTTAATTTGCCGCCTTCTGAACTTCAACCGCGCCATAAGAGGATATACGCTTACAGAGGACCCCTAACCCTCCAGTCTAGCCCGCATTTATATTAATTACCATACTATTTTAAGGTTACTATTTTACCAAAATTTTTATAAAAATTTTACAATTTATTTAATGTTTTGATGACATAATTTAGAATATGGAATGGTTAATTGTCGTTAGTGTAATAACCAGTATTTATATGGCATTTAATATAGCGGCCAATGATATTGGAAATTCCATGGGGACAGCAGTAGGTAGTGGATCACTCAAAATGAGACGTGCTTTGATTATTGGAGCCATATTTGTATTTATAGGTGCTTTATTCCTTGGGGGAAATGTAATAAAAACCATAAGCGAAGGAATTATACCACCAGGCTCATTTACCAATGTTGGGGCATTTGTAGTTACCCTGACAGCTGGTTTGTGGATAACCATTACTTTATTAAGAAAAATTCCCATATCTGGTTCTGATGCAATTGTTAGTGCTGTATTTGGACTTGGAATTGTAAGTATAGGCCTTCAAAGCATGAATCTAGTTGTTTTAGGCTTTATTGTCTTAAGCTGGATAGCATCTCCACTAATAGGACTATTTTCAGGATTTTTTATGTATTTTATTCTTAAAAAATTTTTAATCGATCGAATGCGCAATATGGGATTTAAAGACCGGCTAGAAAAAGTATTTTCCTACCTGCAAATTGGAAGTTCCTCATTTTCAGCCCTTAATGTTGGTGCACTGGATATTGCAGTGGCCACCGGAGTATTATTTGCAACCATAGGGACCAGTAGTGATACTTTAAAAATTTTAGGAGCCTTGGGACTTGTATGTGGGATAATTCTTGCGGGAAACCGGGTGACCGAAACTATTGGAAAAAGAATAACTGAACTGGTGCCAACCCGTGGATTTTCGGCTCAAATGTCCACTGCTTCCGTGGTTTTCCTTTTTATATCATTTGGAATGCCAATTTCTCCCACCCAAACACTTGTGGGAGCAGTGATAGGTGTCGGATTGGCCAGAGGAAGCTCCAGTGTGAAACAAAGCTCAATAAAAAACATTGCATATACCTGGATTATCACCATACCTGCTTGTATTGCACTTTCTGCAGGTTTGTACCTGTTAATAAGTTTGTTTATTTAATTAGAATTAATAAATACTTAAAATAATTAAATAAGGAAAAAAATTGAATATAAATAGAAATAAAAGAAATAGGAAATTAAAATAATCTTCTAAATGTCTTCTAAAATAATGTAATAATTTAAAAATAAATTAATTTGGAACCTTAAATTGTTTTTAAAGCTTTTATTATGTCCCCATCCGATAAAATACCTGTTATTTTACCTTTATTTAAAACGACCAGTTGATTAATAATGCCACCTTCAGTTCCGTGTTTATGCATTTTATCAACCGCATGATCTAAACTGTCTTCTGGTTCAACACAAGCCACATCAGTCACCATAACTTTTTCAACCGTTGTACCCAGCTCATAGTTATCCAGGATTAAATTATGACCAAGATCAGAAGCAGTAACAATACCCACCAATTTTTCATCATCAATAACCGGTAAAGCACTTACCTTGTGCTTCATTAATTTCTCAAATGCAAAAACCACTTCTTCACCAGGAGTTACCGTAATTACATTCTCAGTCATTATCTCTTTTACTTTCAGATTTTCCAACACCTTTTTCGCCCCCATTGCTTTTTGTAATAGACTTAATTATTGAATCAATGGTAGTTACCACGTCAATATTTTCAATAACCGGAACATTATTCTTCTTGGCCTGACTTTCGAAGTATTTGTGTGTCCTTCGAATAGCCCAGAAATAACTCATATATCGTTTAAGAGGCCTTCTGGCCCACATTTGTCGGCATCTGGAGTAAAAACGACCTTTATGTACATTTTCATCCGAAACAGTGAGTACAAACATGGCAACATTATTTTTATTAACCAGATCTTCCCTTATAAATCCAGGGACGATGTGAACACCTTCAATAACAATACTTATACCTTCTTTTAATGCCCTTTCAATTACAGCTTCCACACCAATACTTACTGTATCTACGTGGTCTCTAAACCCGATTAAAACTTCATCAAGCTCAGGTGGTGGAGGTATTCTTAAAGAACGATAGGCAGTATAACTTGATTCATAAATAGAAGGCAATAATTCTTTAGAAACTATTTTACGCATTACTTCCCGAATCATGTCGGTACTAATCATATTTCTAATTCCTAAACGATTGGCTACTTCAAAAGCAATTGATGAAGTACCGACTCCTGAAGCTCCACCAATGAGAATAATTAAAGGTTCTTTGCACTTTCTAATTCGTCTCCATGCGACGTATTTTTCCGCGATTTCACTGTTTTCTGATTTTAATCTTTCACAGACTATTTTAACCAGTTCATCAATGCTTATAAGTTCAATACCTTCATTTTTTAAATGGGCTTCAATATGGGAAGCAATAGTATATGCTTTATTTGGATCCATTTCGGCCCTGGTTAATGATCTAGCCAGAACACCCTTAGAAAAAGGCTCTGTGTATTTTTTACCACTCACTTCTCCTTGAACCATTATCATCATTATCTCACCTTAAAAGAAAGCAGATACCATTCTTAAGTTAGTAAGTACCGTTTAATATACTTTTATAAATTGTTTTTAAAGAATATTTTATATTTTTATAATTTTTTAATGCAATGATTTTATGCAATATTCATATCAAAAAATCCCCGATTAAGAAATATTATAATTTAATTATTTTTGAATCTATCTGATTACTTTCATCGTCAATCTGAATTAAACAGGCCCCACCAGTCATAATTTGACCAGGGTTCAATACAATCGTTTCACCAATTCTATCAATGGACTGTGCCTCGTGAATATGGCCGCAGATATTAATATCCGGTTTATGTTCTTCAATAATCTTTCTTATGCTTTCACTACCTACATGACTGCCATCTGGAAGTTTATCCGCATTACAATTTAAAGGAGGGGCGTGGGTTACCAGTATTTTTATATCCTGATCTTTCATTTGTACCATTATCTTTTCCAGCCCTTCATAGATTTCTACTTCACCAAACTCCATAGGAGTATTAAAAGGAGTGAGATTGGAACCACCAAAACCACATATACCTACATTTTTAATGGTAGTGCTTTTACCATGGATATTTACTGCTTTTGAATTATCTAAATGGCCGTGAATAGCATCAGGATCACAGTTACCGGGAATGGCAACTACTGGTATATTATAAGAAGAAATATCATTTAATATGTCTTCTGCAAGTTCAGCCGGGCCAAAATGTGTTATGTCCCCTGCAATTACTATTAAATCTACTTTATTATTTTCCAGATATTTGTTTAAGGCCTTATGAGTTGACCCATGCAAGTCACTAATTGCTAAAATCTTCATTTAATCACCAGAATATAATTTAATTTATAAAATAGGATTATATTAAAATTTAAAGAATATTAAATTTCTTAAGATAAAATATAGTAATTTAATAAAATTTGTAAATAATTAATATTTTGAATAATTAACTTAGAGTAATTAGTTTATTAAAATTTATTAAAATAAAAATTAAAAATTAAAAGAATTAATCCCTGAAAAAAGATCCAATTTCTTTTAATCCGTTTTTTACGTTTGCAGAATCACCATAAATGGCAATAACATCATCTTTTTCAAATTCTATTATTAAATTATTTTCCTCTGCAATTTCTTGAATTCTATCCTCAGCCAATGGTTCTTTTAAGTTTACCCGGGCAGCTTGAAACCCTGGAGGGGCGCCAACAATAAAACGTGATTTAGTTTCGTGAGTTTTATAGACTTCCTTACCTAACGAAGCCATTTTAAGTTTTTCAAACCATTCTTTCTGATAATCATCCCCAACAGTCTCTGCTAGATCCATTAATCTATTCTGGATAGAATTTAAAGAATCATTAACTCTATTTAGTTCTTTAATAGTGTCTGGATGGGTAGGGTTTGAGATATAAAAGTTAATTGATGTTTTAACTAACCGGGTATCTTCATTGATTTTTATAGGTACATCTACCCCTTTTTTCTTCAGGTCCGTCAATAAATCGACTAAAACTAACCAGGTTTGTTCTACTGGAAAATTACTACTCATAAGTGTCCTTCCAATATTTTTAAAGTGGTGTGATTAACTTTAGCATCGGCAGCGGTCAGTTCATCCTGAATCTCTTTTATATCTTTGTAAGAATCCAAGAATAGTATGTGGAAACTTTCCGTGCCCTGTATGTTTAAAACCGCGATTTCATCATTATCCTTGATTTCTCTTTTCTCTAGTCCGGCTTTGAATTGTACGAATGAACCGTATTCTTCAGGTAAATCTTTAAATTCGAATATTCCTGTGAGAGTCGCAATAAACATAAAAACACCTCTTGATTATTTAATATAAATTGACATCCTAATCAAGGAAATTTAAAAGGAATTTAATATTCCATCAAATCCCTTGCAATGAATTTCATTATAATATTATATAAAATTCCTTTAAATAAATATTTTTATAAAATACGTGAAATTAGAAATTTAATATAACTTAAAAATAACTAAGAAATTAAAGTTAAAACTAAAATTAAATTATTAAGCAAAAAAATAAAAAGTTTGGGGAGAATTATTCTCCGCCAGTGATCTCATCAAGTTCTGAGAAGTCTAAGCACTTTTTGATAGCGTCGTCAGTACAGATTTGGTGAGAGTCCAGGGTCAGTTCGTCACCAGCTAATCCCATAGCCAGACCTAATAATTGAGCTAAGTGGAAAACTGGAATGTCAAATTCGTCACCGTATTTGTTTTTAATTTCCATTTGACCTACATCAAATTGTAAGTGGCAGAATGGACAAACGTTAACAATAGCGTCTACACCAGCATCTTTCATGTTGTTGAGTTTTTCTTTGGTGAAATCGAGAGCCACATCAATGTCTCTGGATCTTACTCCACCACCAGCACCACAGCACATCATTTTGTCCTTGTATGGGACAGATTTTGCACCAGTTGCTTCGACAATTTCGTCTAAGATGGTTGGTTTTTCGGCGTTGTCAATTTGAATCTCTTCACTTGGTTTGAGGAAGTGACAACCGTAGTGCACAGCTACATTTAAGTTTAATGGCTGGTCGACTAATTCTGCGAGTTTGTCAAGACCTACGTCGTTGTATAACACTTCAGCAAAGTGTCTAACATTGATGTCTCCCTTGAATTCTCTTCCGGTTTCAGCGAGGATGGTGTTAATTTTTTCCTTCATTTCCTCGTCTTCTTTTAACATGTGATTGGTTTCGAAGAGGGAACCAAAACAACCGTTACATTCGGTCATTATGTCGCTTCCCATATCTTCTGCAATGGTAATGTTACGAGCAGCAATAGCAGCCCAGGTAGTCTTGTCAAAAGAACCAAATACACCAGGAGCAGGACAGCAGGAAGCTCCTTCCATGTCATTGAGTCCAATGTCTAATCTGTCGAATAGGATTCTAGTAGCTTTTTCGATACCAGGGTATCGGTTGTTCATAATACATCCTAAGAAGTATGCGATTTCCATTTTTGATCCTCCTAAAAATTGATTATTCTAATTCCTTTGATTCCCAGTTGTATCCAATTAGGGAGTCAAATCCAGTAGCTTTTAAAATAGTTTGAACTTCTTCTAATGCTCCAGGGAAAGAGTGAGTTGTTGGTGGTAATTCGCCTAGTCCGACTCTTTTTCTCAGTTCCATTGTAGCTTCGTTGATTGGTACACCGTGTCCACTTTCAATAACGAATTTACCAGTCATTTTGTGAGCAGGTGCCATGAATCCAGCTTTTGCAGCTTCGTTACGGGCTAATTTTACGACGTCCACAATTTTGATGTCTCTTGGGCATCTTTCTTGGCAAGCGTAACAGGTGGTACACATCCATAGGGTAGGGTCAGAAATTACTTCGTCTTTTAATCCGATGTTGGTTTTTCTGATAATTTGTCTGATTCGGTAAGGAGTTCTCCTTCCAGATGGGCAGGATCCAGTACAGGTTCCGCATTGGAAACAGTATTCTAAACTGTCGCCGCCAGCTGCTTTGATTGATTCGGAAAACTCTTTGTCTTTAGCATCAGCTTTCATTAAGTTTTCATCTTTTTGCAATAAACTCATTTTATCACTCACTTTAGATTTTGGTTTTTCTTCTTCAGTTACAGGTGGGTTTTTTGAATCTTCAACTTCAGTTTCTTCAGTTTTAGTTTCTTCTGCTTTCTCTTTAACAGGTTCTGCTGGAACATTAGTTTCAACTTGAGCTGTTTCAGCTTCGGTAGAAGTTTTTTCCTGAGTTTTGGTTGAAGGTTCAGAAGATTTAGTTTCAGATTTAGTTTCAGATGACTCTGATTTCTTTTCCTCAGTTTCTTCTTCTTTTTCCCCGGTTAACATACTTTTAAGGCGTTTTAATACGGACATTAGTTTCACACCTTGAATTTTCACTGGTTTTATTATTTATTTAAACCTCAGATTCTCTTATTAAACTGTGCTTTATATCAATATATAAAGGTTCCTAAAAATTTGCTTAGTGTAACCTTTTTGATTACATACGTTTTTGAGTCAAAAATGTTTTTAAAATTCAAAATAATGTAGCTTTCGAATAATATAGCTTAATTAATTTAAAAAAAATATTTTAATTAGGATTTATTTTAATAGGATTTATTAAATAATAGAATCATATAATAAAAATAATTATTTGTATTGAATCCTAAATTAAATGATATTTCATAGTTTAAATTGAAATTGAATTGAATTTTTATCATAAAAATGAGTTTCATATTAACATATTTCATATAAAAAATCAATAATTAAACAATTTAGAAACTATTATTCAAAAATTATTTTTGAAAACCACCATAATGGAGATAAAATGGCAAAAAAACAAACGAACATTGAAATAAAAGGCCATGATGGACCTGCACGTCTGGGAGAACTTGGAGAATTGAAGACCCCAACAATAATAGATGCAAAATCCATAGAAATATGCCCTGATGAAGCAATGGCCTATGATGTTCCTTTATCACTGGCTGAATGGTCTGTAGAAAAAACCCTTGAAAAAGCAGAAGAATATAGAAATAATGTAGAATCTATTGAAAATACTTTTGCAGTCATTCATGGAGCTAAATACTCCGATTTAAGAATTGAATGTGCTAAAAATCTAGAAGGAATGGGTTATAAAACTTTATTAATTGCCAATGCTGATGAACTGGTTCGCCGCCCTAGAGATATTGCAGAAATCATATCTGATTTAAGGGAAGCTATTAGTCCCAATACGGCTTTGTGTTTCCCATTTGCTGAGGCCTCATTCATACCAGTACTATCTTACATGGGGATAGATATATTTTCAGATGCTATTTGCGAATTTTATAGCTATCTAAATATTATGATGACTCCTGGAAGTTCTTATAACCTTGAAAAATACCAGATTTACCATTTAGAACAAAATGAACTTTTTGAATATAACAAAAAAACCATGGATCTGGTTACCCGGGAAGTTCGGGAAAATATAAAAAATGGAACCCTGCGTAATCTGGTTGAATCCCTTTCCTGCTCTTCACCACAGAACATGTCTCTTTTAAGAATGCTGGACAAAAATCATTCTGATTTCCTGGAAAAATATACTCAACTTTATTAAATGATTAAAAATAAAATAAGTTTTAAATATTCCTTTTCTGATTTTTCTCATTTTCTTAAACTTATTAAATTTTTTACGATTTTTAGTTACGTTTTGATTTTAATTAGTTAATTTGAAAAAAAATAAAAAAATTATTAAATGAAAAAAGTAACTTAAAAAATTTTTAGAAAAATAAAATTAAATAGAAAGAAAAATAATCCAATTTATTTCTTAGAAGCCAAAACCAGATAATGATAAGGCCCTGTTTCTTTAATTTCTTTTTCTTCAAAACCATATTTTTTAATGTTATTCAGAACATCCAGTGGTTCCAGGCGAACATCCATTGGTGGGCCAGGAGTTCCTTCAGTTTTAATGAATTCTACAATAGCTAATACCCCATCATCTTTTAAAACACGGTTTATTTCTTGCATAGTACTATCCAATTCTTCATTGCCCACTATCCCATGGAATACATTGGCTGTGAAATATACATCCACTGATTCATTTTCCACAGGTATGCTGGAAGTAATGTCAGCCAGAACAGGATCAACATTTTTTAGATCGTTTTCCTCTATTTTCTGTCGTAGAATATCCATTGATGGCTCGTAAACATCAACAGCATAGATTTTACCATTTTCACCCACAATTTCTGAAGCCTCTAATGAAATAAAACCATCACCACAGCCTGCATCCAGAAATACATCTCCTGATTTGATACCTATATTTTTTAAAACTTCAGAAGCATTAAGTATTTCACTACTTGATTTACCACCATGTTTGTGTATTTTTTTTGAGATTTAAATCACCCCATTGTTAAATAATATCATTATCATCTTATGTATTGTCCAAATTATAATTTAATAAATATGTTAAATTTATTAATAATTTAACTATTTATCAACACTTAAACGAAGTTTAGAGAACAAAACCACACCTACCACAAATATTATGGCAGTTAGCAACATACTCCAACCCATATCATAGGTAATGGCATCCCAACCTTCACCATAAATCAAGACTGTCCTTAAAGCATCTAAAATATGAGTCCAGGGAAGAATATCATAAAATTCAAATGTTCTACCCATGAATTCACCAATAACCAATTGTGGAAGAGGGAAAAAAGCTCCTACAAGGAAAGAAATAGGTATAGCTACTAATATTCCCAGGTTAGATGCTTGTTGGTCGTTTTTGGCAAAAGAGGCAATAATCATCCCTAATGCAATAGAAGCAATTCCCCCAATGACACCAATGAACATGGCCAGCAATATAGAATTTAATCCTCCTTGCCAGTTAAAACCCATGATTATTGCAGTTATAAGAAGGATTAAAACTTGCAAAGCAGCTATTGCAGACCAGGGGAGTAGTGCGCCAAATAGCAAGTCAAAAGATCTCATTTTAGATAGTTTTAAACGAGCTAAAGTTCCTTTTTCAACTTCTCTGGTCAAACTGGCAGCCACTGTAGTTGAAAGGAGGAGAATAGCAAATACCATCATTCCCGGTGCCAGGAAATCAAACTGGGAGAATGATTCTGTTCCAGCAACAGACTCCACATCACTTTCAAATATCTTTATAGATCCTCCCTTGGTTCCTGATGCTTGATTCTGAATACCAGTCACCAGACCATTCTGGTACTCCTCTACAATTTTTACCAGCATGGCTTGAGAAACTCCAAATGCTATACTGGATGAATCACCACGAATAACCAGTTTTAATGTATTATTATCTCTATATTCTATAGGCACGGAAGTACCAGTAGATTGAGCGGTTATTGAAGCTTTTATTGAATCAATAATTGATTGGGAGAAATTTTTTGGGATAATTATAACAGCATCGGCTTCTTTAAGTTGTATAAGTTGTTCAGCCGATGATTCTGATGTTTCGGTCACTTTAAATAAGTTTACATCACTATCTTCATACTCAGCATCTTTGATGATTTTAGTCAGATTATCCCCATAATTGACCTCTTCGTCAGTTACAGGCATTTTAGCACCTTCATCTAGATTAACGACTGCTAAATTATGAGGTTCATCACTTTTACCCATGTCTTCAAAGGCAAAACCAAAAATTACCATGAAAAACAGAGGAAATAATAAAATCATGAAAAGACCACGCCGGTCCCGGATAAGTTCTTTAAAATCCTTAATAGCTACATTAATAAACTTCATTTAAATCCCTCAAAAAATAATTGTTGGTTAATGTCATTTTATTATCTATTTGCATTTTATTCCCTCAAACTGGTTCCAGTTAATTCAATGAAAACATCTTCAAGTGTATTTGGCCTTAAAAATAGATCTTCTACTTCTACATTTAAATCCTGTAATTCAGCCATTATTTCAGGGAGTTTACCAACTGCATTTAAAGTACGCACATTAATTTTTCCCTCAACTTCCATTACTGAATCAATACTATCCATATCTTTTAGGGCATTAATAACTTCTAAATTTTTATCAGGGTCTGATAAGTGTATATAAACCACATCCCCCTCCCCTATCTCTCTTTTTAGATTGTGAGGAGTGTCCAGACGAAGCAGTTTGCCATGATCAATAATAGCGATACGGTCTGAGAGACTATCTGCCTCATCCATTAGGTGAGTGGTTAAAATAACCGTTTTACCCTCATTATCCCTTAAAGAACGGATAAAATTCCATAATACTCTCCTTGACTGTGGATCAAGCCCTTCGGATGGTTCATCAAGAACTACTATTTCTGGAGAATGTATTAATGCCATTGCCAGATTCAATCGACGTTTCATGCCCCCAGATAAATTAGAAACAACAGTGTTTGATTTTTCGGTTAACATTAGATCATTTAATAACCTCTCAACCCGTTTTTTAAGAATATCTTGTGGAACTTCATACATCTCCCCCATGAATTTCAGACTTTCCTGACAAGTCAAACTGTCCCATAAGACAATATCCTGCGGACAAATCCCTATTTTAGATTTATCCATTTTATTTATGTCCTCTCCATCAATTAAAATCTGACCACTGGTAGGAAGCAGTAAACCCACCATCATGCTAATAGAAGTGGTTTTACCAGCGCCATTCGGGCCTAAAAATCCGAAAACTTCACCTCTTTTGATTTTTAAATCTAAACCATCAACTGCTAAAAAATCTCCAAAAGATTTTGTTAGATTTTTTGCCTCAATTATGAACTCAGTCACGAAAATACCTTCCATTTATTGTTATTAATTACTTTAAATTGTTTTAAATTATTTTAAACGATTTTTAAATCTTAATAGAATTGGAATTAAATTAATCTAAATTAGCTATCAATCACTCATTATTTATTAATTAATCCAGTTCCAATAACCTCTCAAAAAATGAGATAGAACTTTTAATTTCATTTATTCCAAACTCTAAAACCATTAATGAAATTGGAGACATAATATCCCCATATTTATCTTTTTTCTCCAAAGTCAAAACAAGTTCTTGTTTTTTTGATTCATATAATGGCCTAATAGCATTCTGGCGTTTTTCTTTAGAGATATAATCAAAGAAAACTACCTGGACCATGAAGTCAAAATTATCAATACCTGGTTTTGCCGGTTGGGCCACGAGCTCTAGTAAATGTTCCTGGCCATTTTTAGTAATATTATAAACTTTCTTATTTATTCCTTTTCCAGGTTCTTCTTTTCCTTCAATAAGACCATTTTTCTCCATTTTGGCCAGTGCGGGATATAAAACATTGTTATTAATTTTAAAATATGGATTTCCAAATGTATCTCGGATATTTTTCTTTAATTGATATCCATGGCTCGGCATTAGAAAAATCATACCCAGAATTATTAGATCTTTATTTACCATTTTATCAACATCATTACTATACTTAAATTCATCCTATTATGTTAATTCTAACTTATGTTAGTTTTAACATATATATACTTAATGTTGAAATGGCGAACTAATTAGATATCGTTAATTTTCCCAATAGGAATAACTAGTCATTAGTTAAATCTGGAAAAAAATTTAATAATATCCAATAAACCTAAATAAAATCTAAAATACATTTAAAAAATTAATATTATTTTAAAGAGTTATTAAAGAAAATAATCGCATTTAACAAATTATGAGACAAGTATTTGAATTATAAAAAATAGAATATAAATATAATATTTACTTAGGTTTAGGTACTTTGATTTAAGGCAATAAATACCTCATTAATTAATTCAAAAATAATTTGAGGTTAGAAAAAATGATTGAAAAAATTGAAATCACCATGATAAATGAGAATATTCATAATTTCAAAAAAGGTGAATTCGGGGTGGAAAATATAGAAATCAATGAAAGCCGGGGTTTCATTGAAATAAGATATTTTCCGCATGAAATGGGTAAAAGAACAGTTATTATCCCTCTTCTAAACGTGGAAAAGTGCGATTATCTTGAAAAAGAAGTTTTAGTAGATTAAATCAATAAAATAGCAGCATAACTATTTCAACTTTCTAATACAGTTACTATTAATCCTTTAATATCTTATCAAATAAATATCTAATCCAATATTTCCTCAGGAGCACCGGCCATGGCCACCAGATATTCGGCCTCCATGAAATGCATTTTAGAAGGGATTATCAAACAGTGGAGAGGCCCGCCAAAGTCCTCATTAATTAAATTTATAATTTTATCCGCCCTTACCAACGGTTTTGGAGAACCTGCACGGGCAATGGCCACTGCCAGTGTGTCTTCACTTAATATACCTTCTTCTCGCTCATTTTCCACCTTTAAAAGATATTCCAGGCCCTGATTGGCCGTCATGTAACGATTTTCATGGGCCCTTATATCCAGCAATACCAGAGTATGGGCATCCTGTCCCATATTGTTTTTAATGGTCAGATAAGGGGAATGTGGGAAATAATTTTCTTCAGAAAAAGGTACTGTGGTGACTTTACCGAATTTGTAGGCCTGTAATCCTGAAATTCCAGGTGCTGCTGATAAAATAGAAGAAGAATGTATCACCTGAGTTTCTATCCCTCTTTTTTTAGCTTCCATCATCATGTCCGTATGTGTGGTGGCAATTAAGGGATCTCCAGCAATTAAAAAAGCGACTTTTTTAGTTTCTGCTTCTTTTAAAGGAATTGTTTCCTCTTCCACCTCTTCCCGGGACAAAATTTTAACTTCTCTTTCTAATAATTTTTCAAATGCCGCAATACTTGTTCCAAAAAGACCTGCCGTATAAAACTCCGCATAAACTTCATCTGCAGATTTTAAAGATTCCAATCCTTTTACAGAAATATCCTTTTCATCATAAAGTCCTAAACCAATAAAATAAAGCATTTAATCACCTTTTTAATAAAATTACTGTCACTTAAACACAAATACTAGTAGAAAATATTCTCAAATTAAATTATAAATGAGATTAGAATAATTGAATGAATTATATGAATTATAATTATATTTTAATATTTACTTTAATAAAGATTAAATCTGACTTTATATAATTAATATTTCTAATCATCTAATTGTTCTAATATTTATTCCCTAAATTAATATGGCAATTGTATCATATTCCAAATAAATTAATTCGAATAATCAAAAAATAACTAAAAAAAATTTAATTAAAGAAATGTTACCTGTTAAAGAGGAATCCCATGAAAGGCATTAAAATTCCTAAAAATAAGGCCAATGATGTTCGTAAAATTCTAATGGAAAATTCATTGATAGATCTGGGTCTTAAAATAAAAAGGGACTCTGAATTCGTTTATTTACCATTAATTTCCCGAATTAATGCTGAGAAATTGGCTTTACTGGATACCGGACTATCCGATATTGATATCGTAAAATCAGTTATTGAAATGGAGTTTGAAATACAAAAAAGAGGACCAAAAAGCTTCATGGATTTTTTAGAGGGTAAAATTGATGATTCCGCGATTCAAGAAATCAAGAAGTCCTTTGACATCATCGGAGATGTGGTAATCCTGGAAATTCCTGAAGATATGGAAGAGCACAAATACACCATTGGAAAAGCTGCTCTGGATTTCACCAAAAGAAAAGCCGTTTTTATGAAAAAAAGCGAAATAAAAGGCATTATCCGGACCAGGGAACTGGAACATCTGGCTGGAGAAGATATTTCAGAGACCATACACATCGAATACGGCTCTCGAATCATGCTGGATGTAAAAAAAGTTTACTTCAGCCCGAGACTGGCCACTGAAAGAGAAAGGGTGGCTCAGCAGGTCAAAGACGGCGAAATAATCGTGGACATGTTCTCTGGAGTAGGGCCCTTTGTCATGGACATTGCCCGGCATCGGGAAGTCCTGATTTATGCTATTGATATTAATCCAGATGCTTTTTATTATTTAAAAAAGAATATGGAACTTAATCACGTGGAAAAAAAGGTAATTCCTATTTTAGGAGACGTGAACGAAGTTTTGTCCGACTATAACATATCTGCTGATAGAGTGATAATGAATCTCCCGGGAACGGCCTATGAGTTTTTAGACCTGGCCGTGGAATTAATTAAACCAAGCGGGATTATAAATTATTATGAATTCTCCTCTGACTTTGAAACCCCTATTAAAAGGATAATTGATGCTGCTGGGCCTCGAGAAGTTGAAATTCTAAATAAGAGGCATGTTAAATCCCGAAGTCCTGGCGTGTGGCATATGGGGATTGATGCCAGAATATATTAGGGTTTTTAAAAAAATAGAAGAAATTGGAAACTGAGTGGAAATGAAATAGAAATATGAAATAATAATATGAAATAAAAAAATTATATAAATAAATTTATTTTATGACCTTAAATGATATTATACGATCATAATGGATCTAATATTCCATTTTCTGTTATTATTCCTGCAATGAGATCATTGGGAACAATATCAAATGCCGGATTTCGTACTTCCGTTTCCTCGGGAGTTATGCGGCAATTTCCATAGTAAATTACTTCTTCTGGACCTCTTTCTTCTATTTCCACATCATAAATTGATTTTTCACTGTCAAAGGTACTCATGGGAGCGGCCACATAAAAAGGCACATTAAACCGCTTGGCAGCCAGGGCCACCATCAAAGAACCGATTTTATTGGCCACCCCACCTTTAGCCACTCTATCAGCCCCAATAACTACTTTATCGACTTCTCCCTGTTGCATCAGGTAACCGGCAGCGCTGTCCACGATTAATTTAACTGGAATGTTCTCCTGCTGCATTTCCCACACACTTAATCGGGCCCCCTGGCCTAAAGGACGGGTTTCATCACATAATACATTGATTTTTTTACCTTCCTCATATGCAGCCCTTATAACTCCCAGTGCAGTTCCATAATCCACACAGGCCAGTGCACCAGCATTGCAGTGGGTTAGAATTGTGTCTCCATCTTCTATAACCGCGGCTCCGTATTTTCCCATAGCCCGGTTGGTATCAATGTCTTCCTGGTACATTTTTAAGGCCTCTTCCAGGGGCGATTCAGTGGCCATGACCCTATCCACTGCCCAGAAAAGGTTTACTGCCGTTGGCCTGGAGCTTTTTATTTCTTCAGCGGCCTTTTCCAGGTCTTCTCCGGCCAGTTCAGCTAAGACTACCCCAAAGGCAGCAGCCACACCAATGGCCGGTGCACCCCTTACCACCATGGTTTTAATGGCGTGAATAACATCTTGATAAGTTTTACAGGTGAAATATATGAGATCATCAGGTAATTTGGTTTGATCAATTAGTAAAAGTTGATTATCTTCCCAGAGCATGGTTTTCATATCATTAACCCCTTAATTTTCTTCAAATATCTTAAAATAGAGTAATAAGTTTTAATATAGATTAATAAAATGCAAATAAGATGATATAGTTTAAAAAAAAAATATTAAATAAGGAATTTAGTAATGACTGGCAGGAGTCATGTCTAAATGTTTATCCTCACTCTTTTTACCTGGAATTCCATAGGCATCGGCCCGACACTGAGTACAGGCCCGGAATATAGGAATGATCTCTTCCACTTCGTCCCTTACTTTTTCAATTTGAGCACAAGTTGGTCGGGAGTAATCCTTCATTTTTCCCAGTGGTATTAAAGGTATAACATTCATTAGAGAGGCGCCTCTTTTTTTTACCTCACGAGCAATGTCCACTATGTGTTCATCATTCAATCCTGGAATTAAAACACTGTTTACCTTGACTATGATTCCCTTCTCAGTAATCTTTTCAATACCATCCAGTTGGTTTTTGGAAAGTAATTTAAAAGCCTCTTCTCCTTCATAGACTTTACCTTCATAAACTACGTGGGAGTAAATTTCCTTCCCAATTTCAGGATCTACCGCATTTACAGTTACTGTAATGGTGTTAATGTTAAGTTCAGACAGTTCATCTGCCTTATCAGCCAGTAACAGACCATTGGTACTCATACATTTAATAAGATCTGGAAATTCATCACTGGCTTTTTTAAAGAATTTGAATGTATCTTCGTTGGCTAATGCGTCTCCAGGCCCAGCTACACCAATAACAGAAATTGGCATTTCACCTGTGACTTTTCCCACGTGTTCAACTGCATCATCAGCCGTCATAATTCGGGCAGCAACCCCTGGCCTGATTTCACACTCATTTAGCTCCCTGGTGCAGAAATTGCAGTGAATATTACATCGGGGCGCAATAGGTAAGTGAATTCTTCCCACTTTATCGTGCATTTTTTCATTAAAACATGGGTGAGCTTTAGTTACATGAGCAAATCTTGCTTGTCTTTCTGTTTCATCCATAATGATGACCTCTTATTGATTATTTTAATATTTCAATTTATGAATTTTATTTAAAATATTAATTTGTTATTAAAAAGTTTGTTCGATTATAATAAAACATTCGTATAGTATCAAATAATATTTTCTTACTCATAATATAAATATTTTAATAAATATTTCAATTGATAAATATCACATGATATCATCAAATCCTTTGATAAATTCTGACTTGAAATAACAATTTAAAAGTTTTAACAGGATTAAGAATTTTTTAAATCTTTAATCATTTCACGACATTTTTCTATCCATTCTTCTCTCAAAAGCTCGTCAGTACATACCATGGCCACAATATTGCCTTCAGATAAATCTTTTATAACTCTAAAACCCTCTGGGAGAATTCTGAAAATGGCATCATAGACTTTTCTCTTGAGATTTTCGGCAGGGTTATAAACCACCAGTTCTTTTAATTCCGCAGCAGGGTTTTCAATGATAATTTCAAATCTGCTGGGCTGATGAATTTTTTCACGGCCCTCAATTTCCCAAAGCTTTTTAAGAAGATTTGGGAGATAGGTTTCGTCGCCAATACGGATAGAAGTCTGATCTGCTTCTGAATCGTATTTATAAGTGGCAAAATCCTCAATTAAAACATTTTTTGTGGTTTTTTCTATCATTACTGCCATTATAAATACTGGATCCCTGGGATCAACAAAGACCCTCATGTCTTTAATTGACCTGTTAATTTGCAGGTCATGCATTACCTGTTTTACGATTAACTCGTAAACTTCAGCCCCTTTAGGGTCATAACAATCCACTAACATTTAAGTCCTCTTTAAAGTGTTATTCAAAATTGCATATAGAATATTGCAAATAGAAGTATTATTCATTTCTTTTTCCCATTCCAGAAACCAGAAGGGCTGAACCTACGGCACCAATATATTGAGAGTACTCCGGAACAATAACATCAATTCCCCCGAGAATTTCACTAACCGCTTCCACCAGTCCCTCAATCAAAGAAGTACCACCCACTTGAATTAATGGTTCTCGCACGTCAATTTCTTGAAGCTGCTGTTCATAAACCTGTTCAGCGACAGAATGACACGCCGCTGCCGCAACATCCTCTTTACTACCCCCGGCAGCCAGTGAAGTAACCAGATCCTGAATACCAAATACAATACAGTAACTATTCAACAGTGCATTGCGGTAATTTCCTTTAATAGCCATAGGGCCCAGTTCGCTGATGTCTGCACCTAATCTTCGGGCAGTGATTTCCAGGAAACGGCCCGATGCACCTGCACAAATTCCACCCATAGTAAAATTATCCGGAATTCCATCATTAACAGTTATTACTTTGTTATCCATTCCTCCAATATCAAGAACTGTTGCTTCTCCTTTTTGATGGCCAGCAAGATATACTGCACCTTTTGAGTTGACACTGAGCTCTTCCTGGATTAATTCTGCACCCATTTTTTTACCAATTGTTAAACGACCGTATCCCGTAACTCCCATACCATCAATATCATCCAGTTTGTATCCTGTGCCTTCCATAGCCTGGGCAATTCCGTCATTGGTACAGGCAATAACATCAGTGGTTGGTAACCATCCAGTACCAATTACCTTATTTTTTTCCATTAAAACTACCTTAGTAGTAGTAGAACCAGAATCGACACCTAAAGTTAGGCCTTCCTGTTTCTCACGAGCCAATATACTCTTTCTGGCCACAATAGTAGATAATGCCTCCATCCTGATGAACAACTCATCAGCCTTGGTTCTTTCAGTGAAAGAATAAGTTACCACTGGTAACCGAGTGTTTTGCTGAATGAATCTTCTTACCTCATTCCTCACCAGAGCACCTTCAGCACACCTAAAACAGGTAGCTATAAAAACTGCATCGGCATCGCTTTTACCTTCCACTATAGATAAGGCCCGGGCAATCATTAATCTAATTCCGGAACTGGCGCAATTGAAACCAAATTTTTCATAAGCTTCATCAATATAATCAATATCAGTTTCTGGGATTACAATCTCTGCCCCAAAGGTACTGGCTGCTTTTTCTATTTCTTTCTGAACACCACTGTACTCAGTTCCACACGAAATTTGGGCTATTTTAACCATTGTCTTCCTCCAGTGAGTCTAAAAAGGTGTTAATCTTGTTTACAAGTTCGGTAGTTTCATCTTTGGTTTTAGGATATTTTAGTTCCAGAGTAGGTATTCCTCTCTTTCTAAGGTAGAATACACAAAGTTCATTGGTTCTGGCACATCCAATACAACCAAAGCCAAAAGGGGCCTCGTCCATAATAATAGCCGCTTCTGCTTCTTCAATTAATGGCCCAAAAATGGACATCCTTCCCCTAACACCTGAAGGAACCTCAATAGCAGCGTATTTAAGACCCTTGATAGGGTCTTCCTCGGTGAGGTTAAATGGAGGGGAGTCGATTTCAGGGTCTTTAACCTTTTTTCTTATTTCATTCTGTAAAACTAAGGCCTTATGGCCTCTTCTTTCGATTAAATCTGCGAGTATGAGTGAATTTGGTGGAAATATAGCTACTTTCAATAGAATTCCCCCTTAGATGGTTCATTTTTTAAAGGTTCAGGCCGGCGAGAAATCTCTATCATGTCACTGAAAAGTCCCTTGGTAATGTCAACTACACCAATAGCCCCTATTGTTTCATTATTCTCTTTTATAGGAACTACTACCAGAGGCATTCCCTGATAGGGACCAGTTTCAGGTTCCCCGTGTATTGTTTCTCCTGTTTCCAAAACTTTCTCTAAAACAGGACCTGTATAATCATAGTCAATAACTTCACCATCTTCTATGCGAACACCATTAGATTCTTTCGTTCGCATGGTAAGGGGAAGATTATTAACCAGTTCATGAATGGCCAGAGCCATATTTACAATTTCTTTTCCAGTTGATGATGGAGTAATTTTCATTTTTTAACCCTCATCTTGTATTTTTGATGATTTATCTGATGATTTGGATTTTTTATTAGATTGATGGTAGGATTTTTTAACGATTTCACGGAAATCATCCACAGAAACCTTTTCTGGTTCTTCAATGCTAACTTTTTGAGGCCTTTTCAAAGCTTCACCCACATACCCCAGTAATTTAAATTCCTTTTCCAGTTGATGATAACCTTCTCGAGCAGCGCCCCTATGGCCCCTGCATCTTCTAGGGTCTCCTGGTGGAAAGCCACGATCTTTTGTAAATATATTGTACGGATCCAGAGTTCTAGCTTTATCTACCGCTTTATTAACAAACTCCTGGTCTCCATAAACCATAGCACCATAACAAGTTGATTTTATGGTTAGAGGAAGTTCCAGCATGTGTAAATTTTGAACCAGCTCACTCTGACTAATTGTGGCCCCAGGACCTAAAATAATCATTCTGGTTCGTGTATTGTCATCTTTACAAACTTCAGAACTTTCTTTCGGCGACATATACTAAATCCCCCTCTTTAAATTTTTCTAGACTCTTTAATCCATTGACTATTTTTCCAATGATATTTGTCCCATTAAAAGGCTCTCCTGTAGGTCCATATTCGTCATTATCCTCAAATCGAACCCCTATAACACCAATATGTCTTCTGGACATGTTTGTTATTCCAATTTCACCTTTATGGACACATTTTTGAGGATTGCTCTCGGGAATTAAACCTTTTGCTTCATGGGAGTCACCTTTAAACATTATCACTTTCATTCCAGGGAATGCAAAGTGCACTTTTAGAGACCCCAGAGGTGTATCGACCAGGCCAGAAATTTTCTTGAAATACCATAAAGAACGTGGGGAATCTTCATTAAACTCAATTTCTATAAGATGATCTTTATTAATACCAAAAGTTTTTAATTTATTTTCCCGGACAATTTCCATAGTAAAATGAGGTTCTTGACTCACAACAAGGGCATCATCATCGGTTAATCCTTCCCTAATATGCTCAATTCCCCTACCTTTTAAATAGAGTTCCGCTTCTTTTTGGGTCATGGACAAGGTCATTATGCGGTTAGGTTCTGTTTTAAAGGTGATTTCGTCACCATTTTTAGCAATATCCAGTAGTTGCATTCCGTTTTCAACATTACCAATTAATGAATGAGATGGGGTAGAAACCCTGTCCTCCCTATAAATATAAACCTTTCCTACACCCTTACCAGAATTTCTGAGAGTTACTGTGCCTCTTTTACGCTCCCCTACAGTTTCAGGAACTTTTTTAAGGCCTTGTAAGTCGTAAAAGCCAACGAATGTGTTTGATTCGTAATCTACTTTAATTTTACCATTCTTGGCCAATGCAAAAAAGTGTTCGGTGGATTGTGGAGAATCACCATGAGGTTTTACCATAACATAAGTAAATACCTGGTTTCCTTCTTCCAGAGGAGTCCCAATATCAGTGACGGCAGCGCTTTTGATAATACTTTTACGCTCGATTACTGGTTCTACACTCGTTATAACGTCTCTATCCTCTAAATTTAATAATGTCCTTCTGCCACCAGCAATTCTGGCAAAAACACCACGATTGTAATTAGGGGCCCCATAAACAGAAGAATGATCATCCTTAATTAATATTATGTGGGTTGAATCCGATGTAAACCCAGAAAGACTTATCACAACTTCTCCTTCTTCATAAAAAAACTCGTCATGGGTAGATTCAAGATCAGTTTTAATGGGACCAATGGCCACCTCATCAGAAGTAGTCCATCTAACATGAAGATTTTCAAATTTTTTATAGTTCTTTTTCCATACTTTAACCAGTTGAGAAGCGTCATCATCTTCAAGCATCTCAATAATTACGCTTCCCCGGTTGGTTTTGAGTTTGTATTTGTTAATATGCTTTTCAAACTCTTCTTTACCCTTAATAACACCTAAAACGCATCCTTCTTTATATGGGGCATTAACAGCTTGAATAGCATCTTTTATGGTGGAGCCTTCAGGAAGCTCTACTTTTTGGCCATTGACCTTTACCAACATTAGATTCCCTCTTTAATTTGAAGCCTATGTGAGAATATTAATAATTTATTTTTTTATTGATAATTTAAATTAATTTTAATAAAATATTTCATTTTAAATAATATTTAGAAATATTTAATAATTATATTTAACAGTATTTTTTTAAAAATCTGTTATACATTTTAATGTAACTAGTTAATATAAAATTTTATAAAACTCTTTTTTGTAAAATAAAAATAAATAATTATTTAGTGGAAATTTAAGAGGAATAAGGGTAGATGAATAAGGTTTTTTAGAAGATTAATTAACACTTTCTTCCCTTACACCCATTATTCCATCCTTTTGTAAATCAAAAACAATCATTTTCTGGCCTTCGTGTTCCAGATAAAGTTTTTGATCAGGTATTATTCTACCCACCACCGCACCTGTAATGTTAACTTCTTCTAAAAGTTCCAAACACTTTTCAACAGTTTCAGACTCAGCAGTTAGAACGAATCCAGCTCCAGGATATGATTTAAGCCATTCTTCCCAGTTTACCGATTCATTACGCGGGATTTTATTTAATTTAACCTCAGCCCCGACACCTGAAGCCTCCAGAAGCATTCCCAGAGTCCCTAAAGTACCAGGGTTACTTATGTCCTTTCCGGCCGTAACCAGTTTTTGAGCGCCTAGATGGCCCATTACATTTATTTGGGCCTGCACCAGTGCTGGTTCTTTGTGAGTGGTAGTATCCCAATTTAAGGCAAATTTAGGGTGTTGCCTCCCATCAAGGTCAATGGCTACAATAACTTTGTCGCCTACTTTGGCATCACAACTGGTAATTAAAGCATCTTTGGGCACAATACCTGAAATTGAAACATCAAGAGCATCATAAGGAGTATCAGGATGTACGTGACCCCCTACCATCGGAACACCAAATTTCCGGGCGCCGTCTTTTATTCCTTCCATTACTGCCAGACAAGATTTTTCATCATTTACAGAAAGAACATTGACCATCCCCATGGGTTTACCACCCATAGCCGCTATATCATTTACATTAACCAGAACCGAACAGTATCCAGCCCAGTAAGGGTCAGCAGTCATGAGTTTGCCCCAAATCCCATCGGCTGCCAGTAAAAGGAGTTTTCCATCCCCAATATCTATAGCTGATGCATCATCACCAAAACTAAGTACGGTGTTACCAGCAACATTGTAAACGTCTTTTAAAATATTTGTTATATTTTTAATAGGTTTTTTTCGGGTGACTCCTTCAAAATTTTTGATAGAGTCCACAAGAGCGTCTAAATCCAAATCTACACCTCAACAATCTCGGTTTCTTTTATATAATATCTAGCAGCCGTATTGTCTATGATTTGTAACAATTCCTTTTTAAAATTTTCTATATCATCAATTTCTATGGTTTCTATGCCATTAAATAGTTCAGAAAATATTCTAGCACCAATAATATCGTCCCATCCACTTTCAAGCTCAATAATCATTGAACCTGAGCTTTTAAAACCATTTTCCACCACTTGATCCACGTCACCATCAGTAATTCCAATGATAGGAACATCAAAACGGTACAAAATGTCAGCAGCTACCAGCGTAGTATCATCACCTACCGTTACTACTATATCTGCATCCTTTAGACGATAAATATCTTCAGCAGCATGATTTAAAAAAGAAACTTTGTATTTGCCATTGAAATCCCGGTATTTGACTATACGAGGATCCACAGTAGACCTTCTTAAAAGGCCCGTTTTTACTATGGCCTTATTTATGTCAATTTTTCCCAGTTTTTCCACACCGTGGTGTTTGATTTCACCACCATTCATTTCAGTGATGATGCCCTCCTCAGAAACTAAAATAACTTCTTCTTGAGTGGATTTTCCAATTACAATACCATTAACAAAAATATTTTCACCGGGGGAAACTCCTACTAGCTTACGGTATATTTTTGAACCCCTAACCGAGCTTTTTTCTGTACAGTCAGTTCCATTAATGAAAATTTCCTTCATAATCCGGTCTGGAGTAACTACTTTAAGACCCATTTTATCGGCAATTTCCCTGGCAAGTGGTCTTAGCGATTTTCTCCAGGGTATTACACTCCCATCAGATTCTCCCGGCCTTTCAATCTGTATAAGGAATGGTTTAGTTTTGGATTTTTTAAAAACCTTGTATCCAAAGGCATGGCCCGTTACATTTGATTTTCCAGAATTAATTAAAAAAATAAAGTCACATCCCTCTTCTTGAAACTTGTCTATAGATTCGCTGGGGAGTCTTTTCGTTGAAATATCAATTAAATGCTCTAAATGTGCATCATGGACCGCAGTACGACCCATTGTTCCCCCTAAGCGGGCATGAACTTTTCCATAATTTTTCAAAAACTGCATTATACTAAATGCATAACCTGAGTCAACAATATATGGTCCATGGACCACTACTCCAATTCTCATAAACTATTGTTGGATAGATTACTATCTTATAATTTGTTGTTATGTTTGAGCAGGTTTTTTATGATTCAGTAATAAAAAATAATAATTTATTTAATAATTTGGATATAATTAATTCCTTTAATCAATTTTTTATGCGTTTTTAGAACTTTAACCCTTTTTTATACGCCTTTTGTAAATATCCGAACCACAAATTTCACATTCGTCCCAAGCATAATCATCTTTGAATTCTTTTTTACATCCCCGACAAACTTTCTTCCAGCCATAAACTTCCTTAATTCCACTGGTCAAAACACTTTTAAAAGGAATTTTTAGTAGTTTAGAAACATTCTGGATGGAATAATCATCAGTTATTAAAATAACATTGCCATGAATTTTTTTAACATGTAAGGCCAGAGCCAAAAGCTTTTGGTCTGTTTTAGAAAGTCTTAATATGTCCCCCGACTGTTTAATCATCAATACTACTTTTTCCAGAGAATTAGGATCAGGTTCCAATATAAACAAAAGTTCATCTTTAAGGGCATTTTTCATGATCATTTTTGATTGAATATCTTTTAGTTCTTCTGTAACCTCAGAAATAGTGAAATTATTTTTATCCACTGGCTGGTAGCCACCAATAAAAGCAGAAGCATCTAAAACTTTATAATTTTTGTTCATTGTATATCCCATTATGATAAAGTATTAAAACATTTTTTTAAATAACGTTTTTAAGGCCATTATTTGACAAAAAAATGATATATTCTAAATTTTTAGGTAATTGAAGCAATTTTAAACGCTTAGTCATTATGTGCATAAACTTTTTAAGGGCTAAAAAACATATATAAATACACGGGTAGGGTGCTTAACTCTTAAACTTATTATTGTTGCTAAAATTGGTATTAGAACCGCCTCCAATCCAATTTTACTCCCTACCCTACTCTTATTGTCAAAATTTTTATTACTGCTTTTTTGTGAAATTTAAGGATAATATAAAAACTTTTGATTTAGTTTTAAGGAAATATATGTTAAACCCATTATCTAAAATATTTAATTTATTTCTAAAATAATTTTAATACAAATTAATATATTATTCTAATTTATATAATATCCACAGTTAATTATTAATAATCTAGTAAAAAATACTCTATTCTTTATGATTTAAAGGAATGCTGATAATATGAAAAGTCAAAGTATGGAAAGTCACCGCGAAAAAGTTCCTAGCAAGATTAAGTGCGGCGTTATAACTCTTAGCGACTCTAAATTCCATGATTATCAAACAAGTGGAAAAACTACCAGTGATTTATCAGGTAATTTGCTGGTAGAAAAATTAGAGAGCAAGTATGGTATGGTGGCTTATTCAATAATTCCTGACGATGCTGAAAAGCTTTTAGAAACAGTTGAAGAAATGATAGACCTTGAAAACACAGATATAATTATCACTACTGGAGGAACAGGTATTGGAAGCCGTGATATAACTGTGGAAACTTTCAAAGAGATATTTGAAAAAGAACTGGACGGATTTGGAGAGATATTTCGCGCAAAATCCTATAAAGAACTGGGTGCTGGAGCAATACTCAGCAGAGCTACTGCCGGAGTTTACAAAAAATCAATAATTATTGCTATGCCTGGATCCCCCAATGCAGTTCAATTAGGTCTTGATATAATATTTAATGAACTGGGACATCTGGCCAGACATCTAAATGAATAATTAATACTAATTAATTAAAAATAATTTAAATAAAATATCTAAAAATAAATTTAAAATTAATTAGATAATTAAATAATTAAAATAATTAAAATAATCCTTAATTTTTATTTTCCATAAATTCTTCAATAGTTATCAAAGGCTCCAATTTGATCTCTTTTTCGGAAAAATTATCCTGGGCACCTTCACACCTATCAACAACCACAAAAGCTCTTTTCACATGGCCGCCATTTTCTTCAATGGCCTTTATTGCTTTTAATAGAGATTTTCCAGTGGTAGTAACATCTTCAACAACAATAACATTATCTCCTTCGTTTAAATCCCCTTCAATTAATTTAGAAGTCCCATAACCTTTTTTTTCCTTTCTAATCATGAGGAGCGGAGTATTAGAATTTAATGAAACTGCAGTTGCTATTGGTACTGCCCCTAAAGCAGGCCCTGCAATTTTATCAATATTATCTTGTTTAATTTTCAAGGTTATGATTTCAGCAATATTTTGTAGAATCTCTGGATCAGTGATGGCCCTTTTCATGTCCACATAATAATCACTCTCTTTTCCAGAGGATAAAATAAACTTTCCAAACTTAATAACTTGATTTTTCTCTAGTAAAGACATTAAATTTTTTTTCTGGTTATCCTGTTCATGCATGATTTACAGACTCCTTTCTCTGCGTAATAACAATCTGAGCATACCAATCCTCCACAAAGAGTACAAGAATGCATTCTAGCTGATTTACCACACTGGGTGCATATACCAATTATTTCCACCAAATAAACACCCCCTATAATTATTTTTATAAGTTGTAATGATTTGGAAAATAATTAAAAAAATAAATAATAATATTAAAATTACATTGATTAAAAATCAATTATTATCTAGTTTTGATTAATTTTCAATTTAATTAATAAATAAAAGAGTAATTGGAAAATTTCCTTAGGAAATTATTCCACTCCACTTTTAAGCAGAACTTTATCTCCAATTTTTTTCACCATATCAAAAGGAACTATGGTCTCCCCTTTAGACAATCCCAGTCCTTCTGAAATTCCACCCTTGCTTAAAACAAGTGCTTCGATTTTTGTTGTAACAGGATCCATGTCAACATCTTTTACTTTACCAATAATAGCTGCAGAGCTGTCTAAGACCTCTTTACCAATAATTTCTTCCACAATTCTCATAATATCACCATTAGCTTATCTGTATGGCCAATTATTTAAATATATTTAATTCAAAAATTCGACTCAAATTTATCTAATATTAAAATGATTAAATAATACTGAATTTGAAATCATGATTTTAGAATAAATAAAAAAATAATTAAAAATAAAAAAATGAAGGATTACATTCCTTCAAAACACTTGTCTAAATGCTCTTTAGCCATAGGTTTGGTTAATAAGGTTATTACAACAGTAATTATTGCTGCAACAGGAAGTCCTATAACAATAGGATCTATGGCATTCCATGGCATTCCAGTAATCAGTGTTGGTTGTCCAGTTAAGAAGTTACACAATCCCAGGGCCACAGCAGATTTTTTGTATACAAATAATAACCAGAATACACTGACTATGGTTCCACTAACCATTCCCGCGATTACGCCGGTAGTGGTGGCCCGTTTCCAGTAGCATGCACATACATACATGGTCAAAAAGGCGGCGGCAGTAAGTGAGAACCATAAAGCAGTTCCTACCGCAACAATATTTGCTGGTAGCAGGAAACCCAGTATCACTGCTATGAAAACAGCAATTACTATTCCACCTCTAGCTATCACAACTGTGGAAGGGCCTCCTTTTTTACCAAAAAGTGTCTCATATATGTCTCTACCTAAAGCAGTTCCCTGAACGTGGAACTGGGCAGACAACGTGGACATAGCCGCCGAAATTAAGGTAATCATGAAGATATAAGCGAACCAGAGCGGCATAGCGGTAGCTATGAATAAAGGAATTATCTTATCCGCATTTCCAGCTGCAGCGGCAATAGATATTTGACCAGTAGTTTGGAAGAAATATACATTGGATAAAGCTCCTACAATGAAAGCAGTTCCAGTCATTAAAGCAATAAATATTCCACCAATAAGTACTGCCCTGTTTAGCTCTTTATTGGATTTAACAGTCATGAACCTAACAATGAGCTGTGGTTGAGATAAAACTCCGATTCCTACCCCTAAAATAAGCGTGGATACCAGTGTCCACCAGAATGGACTTCCAAAAGCAGGGATAGTTGTCCAACCAGTGGCACCTGTGGCAGATGCTGCCGGAGGTACCATGTTAGCCATATTGGTAAGGGCTTGATTAGCTTCAGTAACTCCGCCCAGGAGATAGTAAATTCCAAATAATAGGAACAACATTCCAAAGAACATTATAGAGCCCTGAACTGCATCAGTGTACATTACACCCTTTATTCCTCCAAATATTACATAAAGAGCTACAATTAAAGCCATTCCTACCAGTGCTATTGAATAATCAATATTTAAAGTAGTTTCTACAAAACGGGCCATACCAATTAAAACCGCCGAGGCATATAATGGCATTCCCAAAAATATTACAATCCCACTGAAATACTGGATAAATCTGCTGTCAAATCTTCTGGATAAAAACTCAGGAAAGGTCAGGGCCTTTAAATTGTGTCCCATTTTCCTTGTTTTCTTTCCAAAGAATACAAAAGCAATGAATATCCCTACTAGAATATTCAAAACAGTGAGCCATAAAAGACCCATTCCATAAACACCTGCAACTCCTCCAAAACCTACAATGGCCGCGGTACTAATAAACGTGGCACCGTAACTCATGGCCATGATGTAAGGATGAGTAGTACGACCAGCTACCATGAAGTCTTCAGCAGTCTTAGTCCGCCTCCAAGCCACGTAACCGGTGTAACCTATTATAAGCATGTATGCTATCACAATAATTGATAATAATAATACATCCATGTGATCACAATCCGAACAATCGATTAATCTAAATCAACACATTTTAGTGCTTTTTTTCCAATTAAGATATTTCAAGTTTAAAATACATTACTAGAAATCCAATCTAGAAACCTAATTCTTTTTCTTCCATTTCGTTTTCTTCCTTTTCCCACTCTAATTCTTCTTTTATCTGGTCTTCTTCGTCTTCATCACCCTTATTCCAGTTTAAAATACCATAAACTACGCAAAGAAGGGTGACCAGAATACAAGAAATGTATGCTCCCCAAACCCATGGATCTGGTATACCTAAAACTTCCATATATGTACCTCCTCCATTTTTCCAGCCATAAATATTATCTTTAATATTTAATCATTACTATCTATTTTTTTTTACCTATTTATAAATTGCCAAAAAGAATTCTAAAGACTAAAAATGAATAATTAAAATAATAGAATTATTATTTTTTTCTTTTATGGAATATAAGGAAAGAAAAAAGAAAAGAGAAAAAATATTAAAAAAAATATTTGAGGAATTACGGATTAATCCCTTCAAAACACTTATTTACATGCTCTTTGCTTGGTGGTTTAGTTAATAAACTTACCAGCACCGTGAAAAACATGGCCACCGGAACACCAATTACTAGTGGGTCAACTAATGGCCAGGGGAGTGTGGTAATAAGCATACTTTGGCCACTTACAGCTTTTAATATCCCTAATGAAGCCGCTGTTTTCTTATAAACAAACAATAACCAGAATAAGCTGGTAAATGTCCCAGCCACCATCCCCGCAATAACACCATATTTGGTTGCTCTTTTCCAGAATAAAGCACAAACATAAGCTGATAAAAAGGCTGCTGCACATAAACCAAAGAATAACGCTGTTCCTTGAGCAATTATACTCCCTGGAAGAGTGTATCCTAAAATAACCGCTATTATTACTGCCGCTAGAATTCCCACCCGAGTAATAAGAACAGATCTATCGCCACTCCTATTAAAAACGGTTTCATAGACATCTCTACCTATAGAAGTTCCCTGAACGTGGAACTGGGCACTCAAGGTGGACATAGCCGCCGACAGCAGAGTCAGCATGAAAAGATATGTGAACCACTCAGGCATGGCAGAATTAATGAAAATCGGAATAATTTTATCAATATTACCTCCAGCAACCTGGATAGATATCTGCCCCATCTGCTGGAAAAAGTAAACATTAGACAGAGAACCTACAATATACGCTGAACCAGTGATAACAAAAATAAAGATTCCACCAATTAATACACCCCTATTTAGTTCCTTATTGGATTTAACTGTCATGAAACGAACCACCAATTGAGGTTGGGCCAGTACACCGATTCCCACTCCCAGTATTATAGTAGAAACTAATGTCCACCAGAATGGGCTGCCCAGGGCAGGGAAAGTTGTCCATCCAGTTCCCCCTACGGCCTGGACCTGTTCTGGAACCAGGTAAGCAAGGTTGGTTAGAGCCTGTTGTGATTCAGTTACTCCTCCCAACAGGTAATAAGTAACTAAAAGTAATATAATCATTCCCAAAAACATTATGGTTCCTTGTAGAGCATCTGTATACATTACTCCCCTAATTCCACCTAGAATAACATAGGCCGCCACTATAAGCGCCATTATTATTAATGCTATGTTAAAATCAAGATTCAATGTTGTTTCCATGAATCTGGCAGCGCCAATAAGAACTACCGAGGCATATAATGGCATTCCCAGAAAAATTACCAGTCCACTGAAGTACTGAATGAATTTACTTTCAAATCTCTTGGATAGAAACTCAGGGAAGGTTAAGGCCTTTAAATTTTGTCCCATTTTCCTTGTTTTCTTTCCAAAGAATACAAAAGCAATGAAAATACCAATCAAAATGTTAAAAAATACTAACCAGAGAATTCCCATTCCATAAAGTCCGGCAATACCTCCAAAACCTACAATGGCAGCGGTACTAATAAATGTGGCACCGTAACTCATGGCCATGATGTAAGGATGAGTAGTACGACCAGCTACCATGAAGTCTTCAGCAGTCTTAGTCCGCTTCCAGGCCACGTAACCTGTATAACCTATTATAATTAGATATATTAAAACAATAATTGATAACAATAATACATTCATATAATCACTAAACCCTATAAGTTAAATTGCTAAATAACTGATTCTATTTCATTAATTCTATATTTACACCCCATTAATTGCCTAAAAATAGATAAATATTCTTATTTGGGAAATTAGTTAAATTAATCTGTTTTTGACACAATTTGACACAATTAATTGGATATAAGATCAAACACAGGATCAGACAATATTTCACTAAGTATATTTACTTATGAAATATTCATTATGAAATACAAAAAATTCTAGATTCTACCACTATAACCTTTTTTAACTAAACCCTCCTCCATGCATCAACCTCCCAAGCAATGAAAATCAAAAGAATTATTTTAATTAAATTCATTACTATCTAACCAGTTATATTATTTAAAAATTCCCAAATATTTTTTTAAGAAAAACAAACCTAAACACTAAATAAGTAAATATACCTTCATAATAAAAAATCAATATAAAAATCCAGATTTCAAATTTAGAAATATAACCCCGATATAAAAATTATTAATCAATTATATTTACGGATCCAAAAATTAAGTGCAGGGATAACATGATATGGAACAAAGAAGCCGAATGCATGTCCAAAGAAGAAAAAGAAGAATTACAGCTAAAATTATTAAAAAAAGTGGTTAAAAGGGCCTATGAAAACGTTCCTTACTACAAAAATCGGTTTGACAAATTAAACATCAAACCAGACGATATTCAAACTTTGGAAGATATTCAAAAACTTCCCTTTACTACTAAAACTGATTTAAGGGATGCTTATCCTTTTGGAATGTTTGCAGTTCCAGAAGAAGAAATAATTGAAGTACACACCTCTTCCGGAACAACCGGGAAACCAACTGTATCAGGATACACCCAAAAAGACCTGGAAATCTGGGGAGAAGTAATGGGAAGGGCCCTTTCCATGGCAGGTGCTGGTAAAAAAGATAAAATACAGAATTGTTATGGTTACGGACTTTTTACCGGAGGTTTAGGTGTGCACTATGGAACTCAAACCATAGGGGCTACTGTTATTCCCATATCTGCCGGGAACACCCAGAGACAGATAGAAATTATGCAGGACTTTAAAACCAGTATAATCACCTGTACACCTTCTTATGCTCTGTATCTAGCTGAAGTTCTGGAAAAAAATGGGGTTGCCATTAAGGATCTAAATTTAAAGGCAGGAGTCTTTGGGGCAGAGATGTGGACTGAGGAAATGAGAAAAGCTATAGAAGCCCGTTTAGGTCTCAGTGCACTGAATATTTACGGTTTAACTGAAATTATAGGACCTGGTGTAGCCCAGGAATGTGAACAGAAAAATGGACTGCATATTTTCGAAGATCACTTCTATCCCGAAATAATAGACCCCAAAACCCAGGAAATACTGGGTGAGGGTGAAAAAGGAGAGCTTGTTTTAACTACTCTGACCCGCGATGGTATGCCTATTCTTCGTTTTAGAACAAAGGATATAACTGCTTTGCGAAGAGAAAAATGTGATTGTGGTCGTACTCAGGTACGAATGGACAGAATTACCGGTCGTACTGACGATATGTTGAAAATTAGGGGAGTTATTGTATTCCCATCACAGATAGAAAAGGCCTTGCTAAAAATAGAAGGTCTTAATCCCCAGTATCAGATAATTGTTACCCGTCCAGAGCATTTAGATGAACTGGAAGTTCAGGTAGAAGCTTCACCAGCACTATTTTCTGACGAAGTAAAACATATAGAAGAAGTTAAGAAAATGATTGAGTCCTATATCCACAGCGAAATAGGCTTAAGAGTGAATGTAAGTCTAGTAGAACCAGAAAGTTTGCCCCGGAGTGAAGGAAAAGCAGTCAGAGTTATTGATAAAAGGAATTTTAATTAATCAATCAATAACTTTAAAAGACCCATATTTCGATTAAAAACAAAATAGAGATAATAGATTAATAATATTAAAGAAGAGGAGATTAAAATGAAATTAAAACAAATTTCAGTATTTTTGGAAAATAAAGAAGGGCGTCTAAAAAAAGCCATTAGCATTCTTTCACAGGCCAGCATAAATATAAGGGCCCTTTCCATAGCCGACACTTCTGAGTTTGGTATTTTAAGATTAATAGTTCCAGAACCTGAATTAGCTCAGGAAAAACTGGAAGAAAACAATTTTGTGGTTAAGGTAAATGAAGTAATTGCTGTAGAAGTTCCTGATCAACCCGGAGGCCTGGACAGCATACTGACCCTCCTATACAAAGCTAAAATTAATGTAGAATACCTTTACGCCTTCGTAGAGAAAAATGAAGATAAAGCCATAGTGGTAATAAGGACAGAAAATATAGATGAAGGAATTAAGGCCCTTGAAGATTCAGATATTAATGTAATGTCTGCTGAAGACGTAGATAAGCTTTAATATCTTAATTAATTTTTACTGCATTTTTGATTAAATTTTATTTCTTTTATTTATTATTTTATTATAATAGAATTATCAATATTAATTCATTATTTCTGAATGTAATTATTTCGAAAATAATACTATTTTTAAAAAATATTTTAAAAAATTTAATTGAAAAATAAATAAAAATTATAAATAAATAAAAAAACTTGAAATAAAAAAATAAATTTGATTAATTTATTTTATTCTTTATTCCCGGCCAGATTTCACAAAATTAAAACCATCTTCAAAGGCTTTCATATTTATTGGAAGGCTTTTTTCGGGTAAATTGGCCCTCATAGACTCCAATATTATTTCCTTTTTCAATGGAAATCCAGATACAGCTGTGGCAGCCCCTAACAGGACCATATTCAATGATAGAATGTGACCTGCTTCTTTAGCCATCTTTTCAGCATCCAGAGCAAATACATGATCTGATCGAGATTTTAATGTTTCAAGAATATCTGAAAGCTCAGGATAAGGATTTTCACTGGCAGATATATTGAAAGGCATTATGGAAGAAGTGTTGAAAATTATAGCCGTGTTTTTATTAGCTTTGGGAGCTGCTCGAACTGCTTCCAATGGTTCAAAAGCCAGTAAAAGGTCAGCTTTACCTTCTTGAATAATCGAGCTTTTTGAATCGCCAATTTTGAGTTCAGTAGATACTACACCACCTCTCTGGGCCATTCCATGAATTTCACTCATTACTACACCATTTCCTCCAGATATAGCTGCTTCACCAATAACAATAGAAGTTTTTATGATTCCCTGACCTCCCACCCCACATATGTAAATGTTATAGGGTGCTTCATAACTATAAGAACTGGAAATATCCCTTGAATCTTTTTCATTATCCAAATTATCCTTAATATCCATATTACCACACTGTGCACGGTTTAACTTATTATTACAGTTACATTTCTGCATAAGATCACTTCCGAACCCTTATAGCTTTATCAGGACAAATCTGAACACACACCGTACAGCCTTTACATGCCGAGGCGTCTATTTCAAGTGATTTATCATCATTTTCATTTTGATAAATAGCCGGACAGGCCATGTTAGAAATACATTCCATACAATAGCTGCATTTTTCTGAATCTACTGCCATTGCTGCTTTTTTAGATTTTTCTTTCGTTTTTAAAAGCACACAGGGATATCTAGAGATAATAACCGCTACTCCATCATATTTCAATGCTCTTTCAAAAGTTTCCACTGTTTTTTTAATGCTCAGAGGATTGATAGTTTCTACAAATTCTGCTCCAGTGGCCTTTACCATATTTTCTATGGATATTTCCGGTGCAACTTCACCCATTCCATCAACAGGAAGCCCGGGGTGAGGTTGGCCCCCGGTCATGGCTGTGGTACGGTTATCCAGAACAGTGAGCACAAAATTGTGCTTGTTGTGCACGGCATTTATGAGCGGAGGAATACCTGAGTGGAAAAAAGTAGAATCACCAATAAAACAGACTATATTTTGATTAGTGGCTTTAGAAAAGCCGCAACTGGTTCCAATACTTGATCCCATTGCTAAAAGATAATCCGCCGCCTTATAAGGAGATTCTATTCCTAGAGTGTAACACCCAATATCAGTAGGGAAAATTAGATCTTCTTCCTTAATTTCCAGGTTTTCCCTAGCCTTCTTTATCGAATAATAGACAGCACGATGAGGACAACCTGGGCAAAGCGTTGGTGGCCGGTTAGGAAGAGCCAATTCACCCCTAGGTCCATCCAATACTCCAATTACTTCCTTTTCTTCATTTTTTAGATGAGAATCAATTTCATCATCTAAATTTAATACTTTATTTAAAGCATCTCTCACAATATCCTGATTAAATTCATAAATCAATGGTAGAGAACCATCAAGTTTCCCATGAACCTGTTTAAAAGATCCAGAGCTACCTAAAATCTTCAATAATTCATTTTCCATTACAGGATCAACTTCTTCAACTACCATCAGTTTATTTAAGTCCTTTACAAATTTCAAGACCAGATTTTGGGGAAATGGATAGGAAAATCCTAGTTTAAGAATAGGAATATTGAGGCCCGTTTCTTGAATTACATCAAAAACATAGTTAAAGGCGCTCCCACTGGCAATGATTCCCATATCAGCATCTTTAAAATCGAAATTAGAGTCTTTTTCGACTTCTTCCCCATTATAATAAATTTTATTTAAATCAGAGGTATTGGCCACTTCCATGATGCTCTCCATTTTTTCAACCAGATCTTTATGCATAATTCTAGCTGTTGCCGGAACCGGGACAAATTGCGCCGGGTTTTTCGTGAAAAATCCTTTGGGGTTTGTTCCTTTAGGATTATCTTTTTCAGGAATGTCATCCAACTCTACAATACCCCTCATATGGGAAACTCGAGTTGTGGTCCGAAGCAAAATCGGAATTCTGAACTTTTCTGATAATTCAAACCCATATTTCATGAAATCCTTCACTTCCTGAGGATTGGAAGGCTCTAAAACTGGAATATTGGCCAGCCGGGCGTAATGTCTGTTGTCCTGCTCATTTTGAGATGAAAACATTGAAGGGTCATCTGCAGATAGAATTACCATCCCTCCCCTTACTCCCGTATAAACCACGCTCATAAATGAGTCAGATGCCACATTTAGGCCAACATGTTTCATAAAAGTGAATGAACGGACTCCTGAAGCGGCTGCAGCGGCTGCAACTTCCATGGCCACTTTTTCATTAATTGAAAATTCAAAATAGACTCCAGCATCATGGGCTATTTTTGAAAAGACATCTCCAATCTCTGATGAGGGAGTGCCAGGATAAGTGGCAGCTACAGAGATGCCTGATTCTAATGCACCTCTTACCGCAGCTTCATTACCCAATAAAAAGAGTTTTTCTCCTGATTTACCTTGGACGATCTCTTTGAGATTCATTAAATCACCTTATCGTTTTTAAATTAAATGCATAGTTCATTGAAATATAGTTTAGTATTTTATTTTGATTATAAATTATATAAGACTAAAAATGGAATGTGAAAACCAGAATACACTACCATCTCTAAAATATAGATTAATGGAATTATATAAACTTAATGATTAATAATTATAATTAATCATTTAATGACTCTCTCAAGTTTTAGGAATTTTTTAATATCCCATAAATCAAGTATTTCCTCAATGGCCTGGCAATGGCCAGATGAAATGAAAATATCATTATTTTTGATTATATCTATTATTTTTGAAACAAAACCCATTTCTTCCTTGAAATTATTTTCAAAAGAAGTTAAATATCTTTTTATATCCTCTTTTTCATTTTTCCCAATATCATAAAATTCAATGAATGACCAGGCGATAATATAGCGTGAAACCATTAAAATTGAGTCGAAAATAGGATCTTCTGAAAATTTTTCATAAATGTTTTCCCCGTTTAAAGCAGATTCAGTTTCAAAGTTCACGGAAACTAAATACTCCGAACCAAAGGGTGGAAATCCGTTTTCCTGAATAATTTTATTTACCACAATATCATCCATCATAGTAAAAACAAGGTGGGCATTTTTCATGATGGTTTCTGAAGTATTTTCTTTAAAAACCGGTCGGCAATAACCTAATTTAAATATTAAATAACCATGCGTTGCTTCATGGGCAATTGACCTAACCATATCCGGTTCAGACCTATTTACTCCTTCTTTAATAATTATGACTATTTGATCAGGGTGATATCTAAAAGCAGATAACATTCCTTTAAGACCCAATTCTCTGCTTTTAAGGATTTTTATAGGTTTGGATGTTTCTTTTTCAACTTTTTTAAGATATAAAAATAATTTTTCAAGAATATCATCCATATTTATACCACCTAAGAATTATGGAATGTGTGTAATTTAAAATAACTTTTTTAATTTCAAAAATCTTATATTATATATGGCCCAATATTATTTTAAATTAATTTATATTTATTAAAATGATAAATTAATTAAATTGATTTAAATTAATTTCAAGTATTTGCTATTTTTTATTAGATTTCAAAAGCAAAACTAATAATCTATCAATTAATTCCAAAATATTACCATTCATAGAGATTAGTGATTAAAATAATTTAAAACAATTATTAATATTTAAGCATTTAATGTTTAATGATTTAATATTAAGGAAATTACTGGAGATAAAAATGATAAAAATCAAGGTTTTAAGATTTGATCCAGAGAAAGACTCTCATTCTCACCTGGAAACTTATGAAATAGAAGATAAAGAGAAAATGAAGGTACTCGATGCCCTTAATTTTATAAATGACCATTATACGGCCAATTTAGCTTTTAGAAGTTCCTGCAGGGCAGGTCAGTGTGGTTCATGTGCTCTAAAAATGGATGGAGAAATAGTTCTGGCCTGCAAAGCCGAAATTCACACCGATGCCATGATAGAACCTCTTGATTTTGCAGTTATTAAAGATCTGGTTGTTGATCGAAAGGAAATCGAAGAAAAAGCCAATGAAATGAGATTATTTTTGGAAAAATGCGCACCAAAAGAGCCTTCAGAAAATAATTCCCTTAAAACATGTCCAGAACTTATTCCTGCAGAAAACTGTGCCGAATCCAAAAAAGTAAGGAGTTGTATTGAATGTTTCTCATGTTTATCTGCCTGTCCAGTTATTAAAGAAAGTTCAGAATATGCTGGGCCTTATTTCATGAGGTATTTATCTAAATTTGCTTTAGATCCACGTGACAGCGGCGATAGAGCTCTTGAAGGTTTTGATGAAGGATTATATTGTTGCACCACTTGTGGAAAATGTGCTGAAGTTTGTCCCAAAGAAATAAGCATTCCCGGCGATGCTATTGAAAAACTCAGAGCTATTGCATGTAGAGAAGATGTAGGTCCTCTTGATCCTCACAAAAAACTTAAAAAAACCATTATGGAAACAGGAAGATCCATTGATCCCCTGGAAAAAAGCTTTATAAAAGCCGTTGAAGATTCTATTAAACATTCTACTTCCACTGAAGCTAATCCCCAGGTGGCCTTCTTTACCGGTTGTCTGGTTGATTATCGAATGCCCAATATTGGTTTTTCTCTATTAAAAGTTCTAAAAGAAAACGGAATTGAAGTTGATGTTCCCACCAATCAGGTTTGCTGTGGTTCTCCCATGATAAGGACCGGTCAGCTGGACGCTGTGGAATCCCTGGTAGAAAAGAACAAAAAAGCTCTGGGAAAATATGATACCATAATTACTGTCTGTGCCGGGTGTGGAGCTACCTTGAAAAAAGATTATCCTAAATTTGGTGCTGATTTTAATGTAATGGACATCAGCGAGTTTCTAATTGACAAACTGGATACAGAAAACACTAAACCAGTTAATATGAAAGTTACCTATCACGACCCCTGTCACCTTGCCCGTAGCCAGGGCATTCGGTTACAGCCTCGTGAAATATTAAAGAAAATTAAAGGTTTAGAATTCGTAGAAATGGAAGAACCAGACCGCTGTTGTGGATCAGGAGGGGGCGTTAAGTCAGGCAAACCAGAAATATCTGCTGCTTTAGGTGAAACAAAGGCCGAAATGATAAAAAAACTTGATGTAGACGCCGTAGTGACCATATGTCCTTTCTGTCAAATTCACATCAGGGACTCTCTGGAAAAAGCTGGTGCGGGGAATGTAAAGGTTCTTAATATACTGGAACTTCTGGATATGGCTTATTCCCAGTAAAAAAAGAGAATTTTAGGTTATGCAGTTAATAAAAAAAAAATAAATAATAAAATTGTTGGTAGAAATGGATTTTTTAAAAGATAATATCTACGTGGTGTTTGTAGAACCAGAATCACCAGGAAATATTGGTTTTTTAGCCAGAACTATGAAAAATTTCGGTCTTTATAATTTAATTCTCATAAATCCCTGCGAACTAAGAAAAGAAGCTTATTTTCAGGCCATGCATGCTAGAGAACTTGTGGAAAATGCTGAAATTCATGATTCACTTCAAGATCTACTTGAAAAAAAAGAAATAGACTTCATAGTAGGAACCACTGGTACTCCGGGGGGGAGCTACAAACTATCAAGAATTCCAATTAAACCCCATCAACTAGGGGAATCCATTCATTCCTCGGGAAAAATAGCTTTTTTATTTGGAAGGGAAGGGAATGGATTATATAACGATGAAATTGAACTTTGCGATACCGTGGTAAGTATACCTACAGATGAAAGATACCCCATCATGAATATAACTCATGCTGCGGCCATTATTTTTTATGAACTCTTTAAAAATAAGAACGAGTTTAATGTAGAGGGATTAGAAGAGGCTTCTCTCCGGGAAAAAGAATATTTAATCCAGGAACTGGAAGAAATTGTCAAAAAACTTAATATACCCCCACATAAAGAAAAAAACGGGGTAAAAACCTTTAAAAATTTATTAGGGCGTGCTTTTGTTACCGGTCGAGAGGCCCACACCCTTAAAGGAATATTAAGAAGAATAAATGGTAAAATAGAATAAACTTAATTTATATCAAAATCAAATAAAACATATGATGATTGAATGAATTTATTGTTGATTAAATCATTTATGTGGATTGAAACTTATTGTTAATTAAATATTTGCACTGAAAATTTCCTTATTATAATATTCTAATACTAAATAGCATTAATTGAGATTATAAAAATCAGGAGATAATATGATATTTGGGTTAGGTCCATTAGAAATAATCGGAATACTGATATTTGTAGTTTTACTATTCTTTTTGCCGAAAATAATGAGAATTCGTATGATTTCTTCTATCAACAGGACCTTAGAAGAACTAGAATTAATGGTAAAAGATGCCAGGGAAATTCTCGTTAATCTGTCTCAAGAAAAAGGAAATCCACCCCATGATCCAACAGAAGCTGTGGAAAACTTTATAGAGTTTTTTGTTGTTCCCCCAGTTAATTTAGATCCCCATGGACTGGTTAAAAAATTTGACAAAATACTTGAACTTGGAGAAGAACGTTTTAAGGATATGGCCCAGGAAATTGCACCCCAAGCTGATGAAGAAGTTAAGTCCAATATTATAATGACTATAAAAGGCACTATAGGCCTCAATACTGTGTCCAAATTGGTCAGACACAATATGGAACTGGCTCGGAAAACTGGAAACCTTCAATTATTATTAGCACTGCAAATGAATCTTCCCATGCTTATGAGACTGGTTAAAGCTCAATTTGACGGTACAAAATCTTTTTCAAAAGGATTGCCCATAGGTGATGGGATAGGGCCCGTGGTAGCGAGTATGTTAATGAATGAGTTGGATATAGAAAATTTTAAGGATTTAGGAGATATGATCTGTTCAAATTACCAATTTGAAGGCCGTAACTTAACTATATTGCGTGCTAAAGGTCCAGGAGCAAGAGTTGGAAAAGTTGGAAAAATTGCAACTGATTTAATTGAAAAAAATCAGATAAATAGAATTATTAGTGTTGATGCGGCTACTAAACTGGAAGGAGAAAAAACAGGACGAGTAGCAGAAGGCATTGGAGTGGTAATTGGAGGTTTAGGTGTTGAAAAATGGCTCATTGAAGAAAAAGCCACTTCCAGTGATATCAAAATCGATGCTATAATTGTTAAAATGAGTCCTGAAGAAGCCATAAGCCAGATGAACGAAGAAATTGCAGAAAGCTCCAAAGAAGCCTTAAAAATCCTTGGAAAATCAATTTTACGTTCACCAGAAGGTTCTAATATATTGATAGTTGGTGTAGGCAATAGTTCAGGAATACCTAATATTATTAATGATATTTCCCAAATAGAATTTAAAAAAATTGAAATAGAAAAATAAAATAAAACATACTTAACAGAATATTTAAAACTAAAATAAAATAAAAAATAGAATTAATTTTTTAATACTATTCTATTAAGGAAATTAATTAGCAATAATTAAACTACTTAAAGAGGGTAACTATGGCGATTCTGAGTGACAGCGATATAAAAAAGCATATTGAAAAAGGTCTTATATTAATTGATCCATTAGAAGACCCTGAAAGACAAATACAACCTTCTTCTGTAGATTTAAGGATTGGAAGTGAGTTTAAAGGTTTTAGAATCATTAGAAAACCTTGCATAGACCCTAAAGATGAATCTGACATTGAATCTTACATGGAATCATTCCATATAACAGATAAGGAACCATTTATTATACACCCCGGGGAGTTTGCCCTGGCCACAACTTTTGAAAGAGTGAAACTTCCGGATAATTTGGTGGCCCGTGTCGAAGGACGTTCATCCATGGGTAGATTGGGAATAACCATGCATGTAACTGCAGGTTATATAGATCCAGGATTCTGTGGCAAGATTACTTTGGAAATTTCAAATATTGGTAAAATGCCTGTGGCCCTTTATCCCGGGCAGAGGGTATGTCAAATAGTTTTTGAAACCATGACTTCTCCTGCAGAAAAGCCATATGGCCATCCCGACAGAGATAGCAAATACATGGGTCAAACCCGTCCAGAAAGCAGTAGAATTAAACACGATTACGAAATAAAGAACCATGAACTCTAAATGATGATAAAAAAATAATTTTAATGAAATATTTAATAATTATATTTAATATTTGAAAATATATTTTAAAAAAAATTATTAAAAAATTATTTAAATTTTTTAAGATTAAGTAATTTGTTAATAATCATTATTTTCTTTATTAGGGGTTCAAAATTTGTTTTGTTAATCCAAATAAGATTTAGTTAGTTTTTTATAACCTTAGAAGTCAATTTTTTAAAAAAATTTATAAAACATTTTATTCATTAATTGATATCATTTATTGTATATATTACTAGAAATTAATAATTCAAATTTATCAAATTTATAGGAGATGGTTAGAATAAAACACGAAAATATGATGAATGTAGCCAAAAAAAGGGGATTTATTTGGTCTTCATTCGAAATATACTCAGGAGTATCAGGTTTCGTTGATTATGGTCCATTAGGTGCTATTCTAAAAAATAAGGTTATGCAAAAGTGGAGAGACTATTATATAGTTGGTGAAGGTTTTTATGAGATTGAATCTCCCACAATCATGCCAGAAGAGGCTTTGAAAGCATCAGGACATGTTGATCATTTTACAGATCCCATGACCGAGTGTAAAGAATGTCTGGACGTTTATAGAGCCGATCACATCGTAGAAGAGGCCACCGGGGACGAGGTAGAGGGTCTGGAAAATCAAAAAATCACCGAAATAATCTCTGAGAAAGAAATTAGGTGTCCTAAATGTGGGGGCCATCTTACCCACGTTTGGAGTTACAACCTAATGTTCCAAACCTTAATTGGTGCTAAAGGTAAAAAAACTGGTTACATGCGGCCAGAAACAGCACAGGGCATATTTATACCATTTAAAAGACTTTTAAGATTTTTTAGAAACAAGCTTCCCTTTGGAGTAGTTCAACTAGGTAAGGCCTATAGAAATGAAATATCCCCCAGACAGGGAGTTATCAGGCTCAGGGAATTTACCCAAGCTGAAGCTGAAATCTTTGTAAATCCTAAAGACAAAACCCACCCTAAATTTTCACAAATAGCCTCTGAAGAGCTGAATTTGTATTCCTCTGATTGTCAGATGAGTACTAAAGAACCTTTAAAGGTCACTGCTGGTCAGGCGCGGGATGAAAAATTAGTTTCCAGTGAAATTTTAATTTATCAACTTTATCTTGCCCAGAAATTTTTAAGAGAAATAGGGATACCTGATGAAGTTTTAAGATTTAGACAGCATCTCCCCACTGAAATGGCTCATTATGCCATTGATTGCTGGGATGTGGAAGTTAAAACTGATAATTATGGTTGGGTAGAGATAATTGGTATTGCTGATAGGACAGATTTCGATTTAAAGTCCCACAGTGAACACAGTAGTGAAGATTTAAGAGTATTCATTGAATATGACGAACCTAAAACCATTAAAAAAACTGTAGCCAAACCAAACATGAGTAAATTTGGTCCAGCTTTTAAAGGTGCCGCCCCAGGATTAATGAAGATTCTAGAAGAATCCAATGCAGATGATATTAAGAAATCTTTCATGGATAATGGAAGTTACAAAATAGAACTGGATTCCACTTACGAACTGCTGCCTGAGCACGTGAATTTTGAAGAAGTGGATGAAATAATTCGAGGGGAAAAAATATTCCCACATGTTATTGAACCGTCTTTTGGAATCGATAGAATTGTCTATTCACTTTTACTCCATTCATTCCATGAAGAAGAAGACCTTTCTTACTTCAAGCTGGCCCGAGATATTGCACCTGTGGAAGTTAGTGTTTTTCCACTGGTTAATAAAGAAGGTATGGGTGAAATGGCCCTGGAAATTAAGGATAATCTTAGAAAAAATGGTTTTATTGCAGAATACGATTTTTCAGGCACTATAGGTAGGAGATATGCTAGATCAGACGAAATTGGGGTCCCATTTGCCATTACTGTGGATCACGATTCACTGGAAGATGGTACAGTCACTATTCGAAACCGTGACGACTCCCAACAGTTCCGAATACCAAACACAGACGTTCCAGAGATTATTGACAATCTTTTGAAATCAAAAAAAGAATTTAAGGAGTTAGCTGATCTTTAATCAGCTAATTTTTAATTATTTTTACATTATATTTATTATAATTTAATATTATGAATTTAAATTTATTTTTTAATTACAAATGTTTTAATTAAATTGTAATAATAACTATTTTTATCAATTTTTAGAATTTGGACCTGAATAAATTTTAAGAAATAATTTATTTATTTTTTTAATAATTTATTTAATAATTTATTTAGTTTAATAATTTTCCTCAAGCTGTTTTATTGTTTTTAAATCAACTTTTTTTCCATTACTCTCATAATATTGAAACAATTTATTTCCCCACTTTAAAGATTCCATATCGTGTCCCATTAATAGTCTAGAGGCGTCATAAATACCATCTTCAAAAAAAAGACCTAAAGAAACGAAAATATCAGATACTACACATGCAACATCTAAATCGGAAATAACCATGATTTCCATGTCTCCAGATTTAATGTATTTTTTCAATTCCTCCAAATTAAACTGTTCTATGAATTGTTTAAAAATGTCTTCAGCAAGAATTAACTTAGCAGTCCCACCTTTTTTTAAAACTCGGTGAATTGAATCGGTATGTCTCGAAAAAAAGACTGGTAAAACAGCATTCATATTTTTTGCTTCGGATAACATTTGCATGTATCTGGTAAAAGGTTCTTCCAGATTATCCAGAGTTACTTCAACTAAATAAGATCCTTTAAGAGCATCAATATCTTTTTGCAGTTCTAGAGGGATTCCACTTAAATTATGGTTTTTCCAAAAATTTAACTGATTATCAAAAGTTTCAAGCTTTTCCATGAGCTTTATTAAATTCAGTAAAACAACTTTCCCTTTTGAGGTCAGGTGTGAATTATCTCCTTTTCGATAAAGCCACTTTTTTTCTTCTAGCTGTCTTAATCCATGAATTAAAGTAGATGAAGCTATTCCAGTTACCTCTCGAAGATATCCTAATTTTTTAGGCCCATCATACAGACTAAGCAAAATTTTCATCCTTACGTGGGACGCTACTAAGAATTTTACATCATCGGGTTGGTATTCTAAATAATAAAAATTATCCATGGAAATAACACCCTATGAAACCATTATCTTTGCTAGATTAGCAATTCCAACTTTTTCAGACCTTTGATAGTAATAATCAAACAATCTTTTTGTCCAATCAATAGCTTCCGTTTTTTTGCTTATTAAGTCTCTGCTCTGATCATAAGTACCATCGTCACTAAAAAATCCTAAGGAAACAAAATTATCTGCAACTGTGAATGCAACTTTTAAATCTCCAGGAAATCGTCTAATTTCAAGATTTCTATTGGTTATTGAACTGGTCAATGTCCTGAAATCCGCAGTATTGACTGTTTTCTTAATTATATCATCTGTGAGAACCAGATATATTTTAACATTCATTTTAAGTAAATCTTGGAATAGGTCAATGTAATCTGGATGAGAAATAGGAGAAACGCCTAGTATTTCATTGGATTCTTTTAAAAGATATTTAAAATTATTATGGGTTTTGTAAATATCAACAGGCGTAGATTGAATCATTTCTGAATCAAAAAATACCCCTATTTCTTCCATGAGAAACTCAGGAATTCCACTGAGGTCATGATTTAATAATAGATCTTCAAACCTATTGGAAACTATAACCGAATTTTGGAAGTCAATAATTGAATCCAGTTTCAGCCTACCAAACTGAGATAATTCAAAACTATTATCAACTTTCTTAACCATGTTTTCCTCTATTAGTCTTTTCATATTGTTGGAAATAGTTGCAAAGCTTAAATCATGATTCTGATTAATTTCTTTCATGGATTTAGGACTGTCTAAAAGACTAAACATGATTTGCATCCTTATTTTGGATTTGACCATGAATTTTAAATCGCTTTGAACCTCACCATATAAATTAAAAAGATCTCGCATTTACACATTTCCCCCAAAGTTTAGAATAAATATATTTTATGTTACTTACTTAAAAAGATTAGGAGAGAAAATAGTATTGAACTTCGTTTAACTAAAAATGGTGATTATATTGATAGATGCCCACATACATGCCGATACCCGACCTTATGAAGATTTTGAAAAAATGGCAATATCTGGTATAGATACTGCCATCACTTGCGCCCACGATCCATTAAGAATGACTACTGCTGAGGTGGTTCTTGACCATTTCCATAGGCTTATGAATAATGATATTAAACGAGCATCTGAAAATGGTTTAAATTTATATGTTGCCCTCGGTATGCACCCCCGAAGTATATCACGAAACTATGATCTGGTAATTGAAACGTTGCCCGATCTTCTTAAAAATGATTTAATGGTAGCTATAGGAGAGATTGGTCTGGAAACTACTTCTACTGAAGAAAAAAATATTTTTACCAGACAACTAGAATTAGCAGACGATTTAAAGGCTAAAGTTATTGTGCATACTCCTCGAACTAATAAAAAAGAAGTTACCCAGACCACTAATGAAATAATTTTAGAAAATATAGATCCTAAACTGGTTTTAATAGATCACGTAGATTTTGAGATAGTTGATAGCTTAATTGACCATGATTTTACACTTGGTTTGACAGTTCAGCCCCTTAAAATGAGCCCCTCTGATGCAGTTACACTTTTAAAAAATTATGGGACAGATAAATTTGTTTTAAACAGTGATATTAGTTCCTCACCTTCGGATCCTATTTCTGTTCCAAAAACAGTCCATGCCTTAAAAATGGCAGATTTTAAAGATAAATCCATTAAAGAGGTATCCCAAAAAAACGCTGCCAGGTTTTTTAATCTAAAAAAATAGTAAAAAACAATTAATTGATTATATGACCTTATTTTTTTTAATAATTAAGATAATTAATAAATTTCCATTAATTAAATTTTAAATACCACCTAAATTACCTATACAATCAGCAGCACTTTTACTGGCAAACTCCAAACAATATTTTAAGGGTTTTTCATTATACCATTTTGATATGAAACCTGCAGCAAAAGCATCACCGGCTCCAGTAGTATCTAAGACCTGTATTTTTCTGGACGGACATTTAATTATTTGATTTTTTGTAAATAGAATAGATCCCTTATCACCTAAAGTTACTACCAGCAAAGGAATGCCATATTCTATTAAAAAGTTTATGCCATTTTTAAATTCAAGACCAGTTAATATCTCAACTTCTTTTTCATTCAAAAATAATATTTCGGTTTTAGAAAGTACAGGATCCAGTTTATCTATGCCAAATGTAGAAAGTAATGCTCCCGGTGCAAAAGATAACGTATTAGCATGTTTAGCAGCGGCGTAAGCAACTTCCCAGTAAGTTCCAGATAAATGGAGTATTTCGGCAGAGCCAATATATTCAAAATCGTCTTTACAAAGATCTAATTTCTCATTAGCCCCCATAAAAGAGTACATGGATCTTTTTCCATTATTATCAACACTTATAAATGACATTCCAGTAGGGGACTCTATTTTAAGTATTCGGGAGGTATCTACACCTTTTTGAGATAACTTATGAGAAATAATTTGGCCGTGGTGATCATTTCCGATTTTAGCAATTATTCCAGTATTTAAACCATTTAAAGCAGTTTTTACCGCGAAATTTAGAGCAGAGCCACCAGGAATCTTTTTAACTTCCTCGATGTACATTTCTCCATCAGGTTCTACAAATTGGGGGACTTTTAAAATAAAATCCATGTTGCAAGTACCTACTGAAACCACATCAAAAGCCAAAATAGCACCCCTTAACTGGATAATTTTGAATTAAGGACTAAATATTTAATATAAATTTAATATCCAGTGAAATTCAATAAAATAAACAAAATATAAAAAAATAAATAAGAAGGTATAATTTATCTTCTGCCCATTAATCCATCAATGAGCTTGGTAATAACGCCTTTCTTATCTGGTTCTATTGGTTGATATTCTTCCCCAATTAAATCTGCAGCTAATTGCATTATAGCATTACTAGTAGGAGATTTAGGATTTTTTATGACAATTGGTTCACCAAAAGCAGCAGCTCTACTTACTTCGTGATCATCTGGAACTACCGCTATAACCGGCACTTCTAAAATAGTTTCAACCTCATCAACAGTTAAAAACGTTTTATCGTGTTGTTCACGGTTGATTACCACACCAATAATGTTTACTCCTAATTTAGTAGCAATAATTTTAGTTTTTAGTGCATCACTAATAGAAGGTACTTCAGGAGTAGTGATTAATAATAGCTCATCTGCAGCTGCTAGTGCTGCTAGTGCATCTTTTTCAAGTCCTGCTGGAGCATCAATCAATAAAATATCAGTATCTTCCATCAATCTAGACAATGTATCCTCTAAACGATCTAATTTAACATTTCGAAGCCCTTCTAGAGATATACCTGCAGGTACAACTCTAACTCCACTAGGTCCTTCATAAATAGCATCCTCAATAGATGCTTCACCAGCTAAAACCTCGTGTAAGGTCACTGATTTACCTTCCATACCTAAAATAAGTTCCAGATTTGCCATGGCAATGTCTGCATCTAAAACTACCGTCCTTTCCCCATAAGTAGATAGTGAAACTCCTAGATTAGCAGTAATGGTTGTTTTTCCAACTCCGCCTTTACCTGAGGCAACAGTAATAACCCTGGTCATTCAATACCTCCTGAAATTTCGCATTTCATAAAATGTGTGAATTCAAAATACTTTGAATCGTCATGCTATATTATAACTATTTATTGATATCTCAATACATAAATAGTCATCTATAACAATTTAAGAATTTTTGAATAAAAAAAATATTAAAAAGTTGCTAGGAAGTAAAAATACTCAAAATTATCTCAAAAGAAAAAATGCAATGAAAAATGTAATATTATTGCTAATTTTATGAAAATCTAGTGCATTACTTCAATATTAATATCGAAATTCTCGACAATTTGCGGATATTCTCTAAAGCTCTTTCTTATTTCCATTTCCACAATATCCTGAATCTGATATTTTAAATTTGCAATGTCCTTTGATTCACCCATTATTCTAGAAAAAATACCTTTTCCTTCGTATCCAGTTATAATTTTTATTTTACCGCCCAGTTCATGAGTATTATCTAAAAATACCATGACCTCCGTGCCTTGTATTTTAGGTATTCCCATAACAGACTGTTTAATACGGTTCATTATAGTCAATTCAATTCTTTCCAGATCCGCGTTGCTTACAGTACCGCCTTTGTAAGTTTCCAGAACTTTATCGACCTCTTCTTCCTGAATGTCTTTTAAACCGTATTTTTTCATGAGTTCTTCCCTGTCGATAGGAACTTTTGGCTCTTCTGATACTTCTGATAATTCTGATTCAGCTACATTATTTTCAGGTTTTTTAACAGTTTCTTTGGATTCATTAATTTTATCCATATCTGGCTTAATCTCAGGACTTATATCCTCTTCTATGGCCTTTGATTCAGAGTCCACAAGATTGTTATTATTATCTGTATCAATAAGATTATCTGATATTTCAATATCTTTAATATCAGTATCAGTAGTTAATTCTGCTTTTTCAAAATTAATAATTTCTTTAATGTCATCATCAGTAACATCTGGCTTTACTGGAATTTCAGCATCCTGAGATTGTTCCGGAACATCTGGCTTTACTGGAACAGGATTCAATTTTGAATTTGAACTTTCATTAACCTTAGAATAATCTCTTTTAGGGACATCAAGATTTTCTCTATAACTACCAGAACTTTTCTCTGAAGAACTCGAGACCGACTGCTCATGGAGCCTATCATATTCCGCCCTCTCTTCAGCCTCAACCTTAGCTATAGGTTGGCGATAACTGGCTTCTTTGGGATTAAAAACTTTTTCTTCATAACTGTAATCAACATTATCCCTATTAGTACCAGAAATATCTTCCCTTTGAGATAGAGAAGAGGATTTAGGATTGTTTGGTTTTTTTTCTATTTTGTATGCCTTATTTAAGTCTAATAGATAACTTATTTGCGAAGGTTTTAAATCAAAGACCTCTATTAAGCTATCACTTTTTTCCATGGCATTTTCAATCTTATTCACTGCTTTATTTTTTAGATAACGATCGTAAGAAGCAGCAACTAGATTTCCATCATCAAAAAGAATATAACCCTCTTCAGAACCATGCGTAATGCGAATAAACCCATCATAATTTTTTTCAGACATTTTTTTTAATATATCTGAAAATTCAAGTTCATCAGCATAGGATACCTGAGACGGTTTAGTTATTGGTAATTCCATTTCTCTACCCCAAATATTGTGGAGAGAATTAAATATATAATTAAATCCTCCCATTAAGAATTTAAATTGTTAAAATCGAATTCTAAGGATTTAACCTTGAATTCTAGAATTTTTAAATCTGATTTAATTAGATTTAATCATTCATTATAATTAATCCTTCCGGATGAGCTTTATTTCAGGGGGAGTAATAATCAATACATTTTTCCCATTTTTACAAAGCAATATGACTTCTACTCCAATTTTTTGTCGGAGATCCTTTAGTTTTTCACCAGCAAGCTGGAAATCTTCAGGTAAATCATTTTCAAGATAACTCATATCCAGAATAATGGGATTTTTTTCCTCAGTTATCTGGTTTATGGCATAATCAATGTCCTCAAGATTCTTTGCTTTCATTAATATAATTTCATAAAATGAATGCTCTGGAACAATAATTGTTTCTGGGTCATCTTTTTCCTTTTCATCCTCTTCAAGACCAAGGTTTTTCTTAACAAAATCCATCATGTCTTTCATTTTAAATCTCCCCTAAATAATCCATAATTACTTTTAATAATTGTGAAGAGCCGCCATTTTTTACATCAAAAGCGGGAAGTCCGTACTTAGACTCATATTTTTCAATCTGGCCTTCTTTGTCAACATTTCTTAAGTTAAGAGACATACCAACCACTTTAGTAGGTTCTAATGCCTCCATTGCAGTTATTTCTTCAATAACTCCCCGGGGTTGCCTATAAGGATGATTAGGCCTGTGACACAATACTGAAACATCCGGTGATGAGCCAACAAGAATCGATGCAGATAATCCCCGAGGGTGAGGATTACCCATTTCAGTTAAACTGGACTGACTTTCAACAAAAATTACATCTGGATCTTTTTTCTCTTCCAGATACTTGATTGAACCCATAAGTGAAGAAGCAACATCCATAACAGATAAACTTCCTGCACGGAAATTAAGATCTACTGGTTGTTCCAATCCCATTTCATCGGTAGAAATAACTCCAACTTCCATGCCACTATCTTGAGCTGCTTTTCCAAGTAAACGCGTGGTTGTTCTTTTACCACATTCCTGCGAAGTTCCCCCCACATAGACTACTGGACTTTTGTGCTTATAAGTGATTTTAGGCAAAATTTCGCAGCATTTGCTGGGAGCAATACCAAATAACTTATCTATAGTATCTAGACGAGGACTTATTTCCTTAATTAATACATTTTTTTGTTTGGCAAATTTTAAAAGAGATGTATTTTCCGCTATAGATAAAGATCTGAACGAAGTAACCACATTTTTGCCTTCATTTATTGCCTGAACCGCGTATTTTAATGCAGAACCCTCAGCACCAATAGGAAGCATTATAGCTACACTATTAGCCTCTGTTTCTTTTAATAAGTCAATTAATTCAGGAGAAACCGGGTAACCGCAAAATGATTTACCGTGTTTTAAAGGATTATCGTCCACAAATCCGACGGCTTCTACACCTTCAAAATTAGCAAATTTTTCTCCTCCTCCTCCGCAGCCAATGACAATAAAAGGATTAAGGTCTTGAAGTTCTTCTACAGAAGATACTATGTACAAAGAATCACTCCTTAGTATTTTAGTGAAATCAAATAGAAAGTTTAATTACTTATTATGTCTTATTTATATTAATAAATGATTAAAGCATATATACTTTAAGGAAAAATACTCTATTAATTGATGGAGGCATAGTATGATAGCAAGGATACTTAAAGATTTAGGTAGGATCAACGGGGTAAATGGTTCTTTAGTTGTAGGAAAAGACGGTCTGATTATTGAAACTGAGGTGCCTTCAGACATAGATGCTGAACTAGTGGCAGCAATGTCATCTGCAGTATTTGGTACAGCTGAAAGATCTGCAGAAGAGATGAAACATGAACCCTTGGAACAGGTAATGATCGAAGGAAGCAGAGGAAAAACACTGATGATCGATGCGGATGAAGGAATTTTGGTTCTTATAACTGATATCGATATTAATCTGGGTCTTATCCGAATTGAAATGAGAAGAAGTGCTGAAAGAGTTAAAGATCTGTTATCTTAAACAATAATAATTTTATTATTTTGATTATTTACAGTTCTTTTAATTTTAATTTTAATTTTATTTTTATTTATTATCGTTAATTATACTAATTATGAAGTTTAAAGTAGATTATAAGTTAATCATATGCCTTAAACCAAATATTTAATCCAAATATTAGGGAGAGTAATAGTTTGAAAAAGCCCTATGTCATATTAATTGGAAGTGCTTCTGGAATTGGAAAATCTACTGTGGCTTCAGAGTTGGCCAGAGAACTGGATATAAAACACCTTATAGAAACTGATTTCATTAGAGAAATTGTTAGAGGAATTATAGGGCCAGATTACGCTCCTGCCCTTCACAAATCTTCTTTTGATGCGTACACAACCCTAAGGGACAAAGATAGATACAAAAATAATGGAAACAGCTTGATTAATGCCGGTTTTGAAGAGCATGCTTCTTTTGTGATTCCTGCAATTGAAAAGGTAATAAAAAGAGCTGTGGATGACTTTGATAGCGTGGTAATTGAAGGAGTTCACCTTGTTCCAGGATTAATAAACATTGAAAAGTTCAAAAACGATGCTTCCATACATTTTTTCATTTTATCTGCCGATGAAGATGTTCACAAGGAAAGATTCGTGAAAAGGGCCATGAAAATAAAGCGTGGTGGAAAACATCTGGAATATTTCAAAGAAAATCGGGAAATTAACAATTATCTGGTTAAACAGGCCGGTGACCACGAGGTACCTGTGATAAATAATATATCAATTGATTGCACCATTAAAAGGATGTTATCAATTATTAGGGAAATATGTAAAGAAATGATGTTAAAGCATCCCGTTAGTAAATTAAATGAAGAAATTGACATAGTCCTGAATAAGCATGGTGGAAGAATAGTAGATGTCTCCTATTTCCTTCCAGGATTTGGAGAACCTTTAAAAAGAAAAGTAAATGTTTATGATCCTCGAGAAGCAAAAAGGTTTGTTGATCAATTAAATGAAAATCCCGAGCGCAAAAAAGATTTGGAAAAACTTTATGAACTTTCAAGTAATGTTCACAGCCATCGGATCTGTGCACCTGATACCGAGACACTAGATAAGATGATGGACGATTTAGATAAAAAAGGCCTATTATTCGAGGAAATAGTTAAAGATAATTCTTCTAAATAAATCCACTTCTTAATTGTTTCAAATTTTAATTAATTATCAATTATTATTTCAAATATAAATATCAAATAAGGAGAGTAAAAATTGGAAAAAATGAAAGTAGATTGTCCAGTTTGTCAGGGACAAAAATGCATGGAAGTTATCACCTTAACTGAGGAAATACCTTATTTTGGAGAAATTATGGAGTCCGTGGTATTATGCGGTTCTTGTGGCTATAAACATACAGATATAATCTGTTTAGAGCAAAAAGATCCAGTTAGATACTCCCTAAAAGTTAAAAAAGATAGATTAAATGCTAGAGTTGTAAAATCTCAATCAGCCACCGTAAGCATTCCTGAACTCGGATTAAAAGTAGAACCCGGGCCTAAATCTTTAGGCTATGTTTCAAACATAGAAGGAGTTATAGAAAGGTTCCAGGGAGCCGTTAAAACAGCTCTTAATCTGTTTGATGACGAAGAATCCCAAAAAAATGCTACTATACTTCTGGAAAATCTTAATAGTGTTCGATCAGGTGATAAAACTGTAGAAATAGTTTTGGAAGATCCATTTGGACAAAGTGTCATTGCACATCCTGATGCGTCAAAGCGCGAATTGCTCCCTGAAGAAATAAAAGAATTAAAAACAGGTTTTGCAACTTTTGAACAGAGCGAAGACGATTCCAGATAAATGGTTAATTCCTTATTGTGAATATTATATTTAATTTATTTTAAAATCAAAGATATAGAAAGAGTAAAAAAAAGTATAAAAAGACTGAAATTAAAGAAACAGGAATTAAACCCTGTTAAAATGTTCGTCTTCTTCATTAATGTCTTTTAATTTAAGAGTAGCTCTAACATCCATACTTAATGCGTCACAGTCAGCTTTAATAGCTTCTAAGTGCATTAAAATCCTTTCTTTTTCCTGGTTTATCCGGGAAATATTCTGGTAAGGATAAATAGATTCTTTTAACATTTCGTACTCAATAGTAGTGTACGGGTACTCGTTTAATTGTGCACAGACTCTTTCCAGCACTTCTCCCAGGAACCGGTTCATTTCAACCTTTACTCGTTCCCGGATCATTTTGTCGTTGTCCAGGTTCTGTTTCATGAGACGAACCACTTCAGCTTTGGCAAATGGTAGGCCCTCAGATTCTTCATCTGACTCCTCATCTGATTCTTCATCCGATTCTTCATCAGACATTTCTTCTGAATCTTGAGATTCTTCCTCTGAATTTTCTGAAGAATTCTCAAAGTCCTCATTTTCCTCTTCTTCAAGTTCATCCACAGTATATTCTTGATCTAACATCTCATCACTCATATTAATTCGCTCCAATAATAAATAATAATTTCAATAATCTAAAATTCAATAATGAAAAACTGAAGCTTACTAAATTTAGCAGTATTACTTCAATTGTTAATATTAATTATAAATAACAAAGTATATAAATGTATTCCAAATTAGAGGAGTAAGCTCAATTTTTTTTAATAGTTCTAAAGATCACTTTTATAAAAATTATATGTAACTTCATTATAATGAATGCAGTATCTGAATTTAAATGTGATTTGAAAAATAATTTTTAAGAAAAATCTTGGGATGTAATAATGTCAATTCTTAATTAATTAGTCCTCGAATCCATTAATGATTTATCATTAATTTGGTTTGATTAATTTATAATTAATAATTAAATAATATATTTAATAATTAGAATATAAGAGTAGATTAGAACAGAAATTAAACGATAATTTCCAGACTTAAATCAATAGTAGTTGCAGAATGAGTTAGGAAACCCATTGAAATTACATCTACCCCTGTAAGTGCATACTGAGCAATATTTTCCGGATTTATTCCACCTGAAGCCTCAGTAATGACAGTATTCCTCAAATCCAAATTATCCAGTTCTTGAAGGACCTCGACAATTCCAGAAGGATCCATATTATCCAGCATAATAATATCTGCGCCTGCTTTAGAGGCCAAAACTGCATCTTCAAGGCTTTCAACCTCTACTTCAATTTTTTTAGTGAAACTGACATTTTTTCGGGCCATGGCAATAGCCTGTGAAATGTCACCGACCAGCACCCTATGATTATCCTTAATCATTACACAATCATCTAGTCTAAAACGATGCGGATCACCACCACCCGATTTAAGGGCTGATTTTTCAAAAAATTGGATTCCTGGAGTTGTTTTTCGCGTCCCCGCCACAATAACCTTAGAGTTTACTTCCCTTACTTTTTCTATCATTTCAGAGGTTAAAGTAGCAATGCCACTCATTCTCATCATTAAATTTAATACAGTGCGTTCTACACTTAAAAGAACTCGGGCATTGCCTTCGATTGACATTATAGTATCACCAGGTGAAATAAAATCACCATCCGATTTGTAAGAGGAATAATTTAATTCAAATTCACTGAAAATCTCTTCGGCAACATCAATACCTGCAATTATTCCGGCTTCTCTTGAAATGATTTCTGCATGGGCATTGACCCCCGGTCCAATAAGAGCATTAGTAGTAATATCTTCAAAACCAATATCTTCATTTATCATATGCCTTAAAGCATTCTTCACGAGTAATCACCTGAAATTAGTTTAAAGAAATTGAGATGATAATAAAAGTTTTAGGATTTATTTATTAATTAGTTATGTTAATTTATAAATCTACATCTATTCCTTTATAATGTTATTAGGACTAAATAAATTGTTTAAATAATTATCATAATTAATACTACGAATTAATTAATAAATTTACCATTATTTATTCAACCGGAAATGGATATAAATAATTTAATTATAAATATTAAAAAGCTATTCCATAACTTCTAAACTTCAATAAGTAAATCAAATTAAACTAATTAAATTAACTATAAAATCTAAAATAAATTCATAATCTATAATCTGTGATTCAAATGGAACTTATATTTTTAGGCACATCCTCAGCAATACCATCAAAACATCGCAATCATGCTTCCATAGCCCTTAAAGCATTTGGTGAAATTTTATTATTTGATTGTGGGGAAGGAACCCAAAGACAAATGTCCTGTATGAAATTAAGTCCCATGAAAATTAAAAATATATTTATAAGCCATTTACATGGCGATCACATCCTGGGACTCCCCGGGATTATACAATCACTGGGATTTAGAGGTAGAACCGAACCTTTAAATATATATGGCCCTCCTGGACTGGAAAATATTAGAGAATCAATCATGAACTTTGGTTATTTTGCCCTGGATTTTGAAATAATAATGCATGAAATAAAAGATGGAACTGTAATTGATAATGAAGAATACACAGTTGAATGTGTTAAAACTCAACATAATGTATTTAATTTATCTTATTCCCTGATTGAAAAGAAAAAGCCAAAATTCTTAAAAGATAAGGCCATTGAATTAGGATTAAAACCTGGACCGGATTTTGGTAAGTTGCATGATGGAATTGAAGTTAAAATTGAGGATAAAATAATCAAACCAGAACAAGTTCTGGGGGAATGCAGAAAAGGACTTAAAATCACATATTCTGGAGATACACGCCCTTGTGAAGATTTAGTAGATCTTGCCGCAGACTCAGATATTTTAATCCACGAATCGACTTTTGGAGATAAAGATCAGGCAAAAGCAGTTGAAAACTGGCATTCTACCGCCAAAGAGGCCGCTCAAATTGCCAAAAAAGCTCGAGCCAAAAAATTAATTTTAACACATATAAGCACCCGCTATAGAAAATCAGATGACCTTAAGAAAGCCGCCCAAAAAGTATTTGAAAATACAGTTGTTGCAAGAGATTTTATGACCTTAGAGGTGAAATAAATGGAAATTGACCCCAACGTGGAAACTGCGGTTTTAATAATTTTTACAATTGTATTTACCATAATAATAACTAAATTGGCCGATTATTTCCTGAGAAGAATAGGAAAAAAATGGGATGTTGATTTAACAGTTATCCAGGTTCTTCAAGATATTATAAACTACAGCATTTACATTCTAGCAGCTAGCTTTATCCTTAAAGAACTGGGAATAGATATAACAGCTATAGCTGTCAGTTTAGGAATAGTAGGGGTTGCCGTTGGGTTTGCAGCCAGGGATATAATTGCCAATTTCATATCAGGAATATTTATATTAGCAGATAAGAGTTTTAAAGTAGGTGACACCATTTCCGTATCCAGTCAAAAGGGGAAAGTCACCAAAGTAGGATTCAGAATTACCACCATAACTACTCCAGATAATACAGTTATTACCATACCCAATTCATCTTTTTCCACCAGTCCTTATGTTAATTATACTTATATGGACCGTAGAAGGGTTGATCTAAATGTTACCATTCCTTACAATTTAGATTTAGAAGAATTGACTAAAAAAATTGAAAAAATGGTAAATGAATATGAATGGGTAATGCACGATCCTAAACCCAAAGTATTGTTATTAGAACTTTCTGATGTAGGTGTTAAAGCAAAAATTACAGCATGGACCTCTGATCCATGGAAAGTTGCCAGTTATAGATCATTAATGGCTGAAGAACTTAAAAAAATCATGGTAAACGGAAATGAATAAATATAAAACTTATTCAGTTATTGTGATAGCTGTTTGTATCTTAATTTCTTTAGGCATAGGCATAAATGGGTACTATGAATATCAAAAATTAAAAAGTTCACAATCCGCATTGGAACATTATAAAACAGCCCCTAAAAATCTTCTAAGTCCGGATCCCAGTTCATTTAATCAGGCCTATACTTCAACCACGACTAAATTGATAATACCCAAAATTGGACTTGATTGCTGGATTCGTTCCGATACAGTAAATGCTTATGATTCTGTTTATCACTATCCTGAAAGCGTTTTACCAGGTCAAAATGGAGAATGTGGTTTATTAGGACATAGAACTATATATTCCGGACCATTTAAAAAATTAGGGAGTTTGAAAAATGGAGACCAGGTAATAATAGAGGACTTAACTCTTTCAAAAAGATATGTCTATAAAGTTACCTCCAATGGAAAAGACATTCGCTGGGATTATGAAAAGAATCCCATAAAATTTGCACAGGATGGAGACCCTCGTTTAATGTTAATAACCTGTTATCCCCCTGGAAGAAAAAAAGCCGCGTGGATTACCCATTGTAAACTAATGAAAACTGAGGAAATCTGAAATAAAATATTTTATTTGTATTAAATTATTATTAACTGGATTAAGTTAGTGATTTGAGATTAAGTTATTGATTTGATAATATTTAGGTGATTAATTTAAGGAATATCTGTGCTACCAGGACAATTTGAATAAGAGTTTATATTTAATAGAAATACATATCAATTTAGAGATTAATTAATAAATCAATACGAGATTTTATAGGCTTGATTGATTAAATAAAATTTATTATTATGGCGGGTATCTCTAATGAAAGAGTCCAAACTAAAGTTAAAATTAGAAAGAGCCTTGAATAATGTGGAAAACATCACGGGAGTGGATGGAACACTAGTTGTTAACAACCAGGGCGAGATTTTATACAATAGTTTATCTTATGCCGATGAGGATCTTTTTGGATCAATGGCCAACATTATAAGTAGTTCATCTGAAAAGCTACTTGAATTAAGCAAACAAGGATCAACTGAGAGAGTTCTTGTCGAATCCGTTAGAGGAAAAGCACTATTTCTGAATATGGAAAAGGTGCATTTAGTCGTTTTAACTAATATTAAGGCAAATATAGGAATGGTTATTCTTTCTTCTAAAAAGTCAGCTCAATTGATTAAAGATCTGGAAGAAATAAAACAAATACCAGATTATATTGAAGAAATAGAAGTTGAAGAGGTTACACAGCCTTTAGAAACCATGCCAGGGCCTGAATATGAATCGGAATCTAAATCTAAATACGAATCTGAAAAATTAATAACTAATACAGAAACTGACATTATAGTCAAAACATCACTGCCTGAAAAACCTCAAAAAGAGGTTATAGGGTTAGATGATGAAAATGAAGCTGTTACTTCTTTAGATGTTACCTCAGATTATGTTAAAATTAGCAATACTGACAACAATTTAGAGACTGAAAAAGTCCTTGCTGAAGAAAATACCTTAAAAGAACCTACTTTAAAAGAAAATATTTCTGTGGAAGAAATTGCAACCGATTCCTCTGATTTAGAAAAAGAAGTAATTGAAGATCTGGAAATTGAAAGCCAAACCGAAAAACCGAAAGATTCTGAACCTTCAAAAATGGATCTGCCCGTTATAAAACCACCTTTATCATTCCCTAAACTTCCGGACAGCGTTCAAGTTTCAGAAAACCCGGAAGAAAAATCAAAATTGATTATAGACATTTATGAAGCAGTTCTTCTGGCCATGTCTATTGGGGCCAGCAAGATTATGGGAACTGCGCCGGCAAGAGGAATGCTTAAAAATTCAATTCCCTATGAGGATTGTCCCGAATTATTAGATGGGGTTGATGTAAGAAGCAATTCATCAATACAGTTTGATATAATTCGGAAAAATATTGATAAATTTCCGACAGAAACAAGATCTGAAAAGACCATTAGTGATTTTACCACCATAATATCTGCCATTACCGAAAAATACGGTAGAGTAATGGGATATGATGCATTTAGAGGAATGATAAGGCCAGAGTTCAAAAAGATATATGATTCTTTTGGTCCTGCTATGGAAGAACTGGGAATCAAAGATAAAATACATCCTGAACTTAGAGAACTTTTGGTATCTTAGAAAAATTTAAAAATCACCAAATTTTGATAAAGGATGAAAAATTTATCATTTCAAATTATAATTATTAAATTATTTTAGATAATTTTTTTTTAGAAATTTTTTCGTATAAATATTCAATAAAAATAGTGAAATAATTTGAAAGATTTTTATAGATGTTTAAATCTAATCATATATATTATATTTTTATGGATATTAAAGATATTTTGAAAAAATAACCCATATTAATAATAAAACACTATAAAATTAATCCATTAGTGTTTAGAAGCTCAAATAGCATCTCTAACTTTTATCCAGATTTAATGAATTATTTAGATCTGTTATTTTCTCAAATTTATAGGGCGATAAAATGCTTAATCAACTACAGAAAGAGATTTTAGAATTAAAAGAAGAAAAAAATGCAATCATACTATCTCACAATTACCAACCAGGGGAAATACAGGAAATCGCGGATTTCATTGGTGATTCTTTAGAACTATGCATAAAGGCCTCTCAAATTAAAGATAAGGACCTGGTGGTTTTCTGCGGGGTGGATTTCATGGCCGAAACTGCCTTTATCTTAAATCCAGATAAGAAAATAGTGATTCCTGATGCTGGTGCAGAGTGCCCCATGGCCCATATGCTACCTGCAGAAAAGATAAAAAAAGCTAAAGAAGTATATCCTAACGCCGCAGTGGTTTTATATGTCAATACACTCGCGGAAGCTAAAGCGGAAGCTGATGTACTTTGTACTTCTGCTAATGCACTTAAAGTGGTGGAAAGTCTGGAAGAAGATACAATTTTATTTGGACCAGACTATAACCTGGCCTGGTACGTTTCACAACACACTGACAAAGAAATAATCCCTATACCTGAAAATGGACATTGTTACGTCCATAAAATGTTCAATCCAGCGGATGTATTATTTTTAAAGCAAAAATATCCTGATGCAGAAGTTTTAGTGCATCCTGAATGTGATCCGGAAGTCCAGGAAGTAGGGGATCACGTTTTAAGTACTGGGGGCATGTTAAAACAGGTTCATGGATCTTCCAGTGAAAATTTCATAATTGGGACAGAAATAGACATGAGTACCAGAATAAGTAGGGAAAATCCTGAAAAAAATATCATGCCTGCTTTTGAAGAGGCCATTTGTGAAAATATGAAGTTACATACCCTTGAAAAAGTGAAAAATTCCCTTTTAAGTGAAAAATTCATAGTTAAAGTCCCTGAAAATATCGCTTCAAGAGCTTTAAAATCTGTGGAACGGATGCTGGAAATTTCCAGCTAATTCGGTCTATTTAAATTTATAATTTTTTAATTTTAATAAATATTTAATTTCTAAATAAATTTTTTTAATTAAATTGACTATTTTGCATTTCTCCTGAACACTATAAGAATTATATTTTTACAATATTGTATTTTCTACTTCCCATTCCTAATTTTTCAGCGTATTCCAATTGTTTGGTGCCGTCGACTCCTTCCCAAACTCCTTTAAATTTATCTTCACCTTTATTAAAGTTTTTATCTAATAAAGAACCTTTAATCCCAACTTGCTCATTAACCAAATCATAACTGGCAGAATCTAAAGCAACTGGATCTTTAGAAGCCAGAATTCCAATATCTGGGACCAAAGGAGCATCACTCCACGGTACACAATCGCAATCAGGAGTTATATTAATCAAAAAGTTAATGTAAGCAATTTTATTTTCTTTTCCTTTAGTTGCCCCCAGAGCATATTCCATCATTCTTTCAATGAAAACCGGGATATCTTTCTCCCAATCCAGATCAATTGCCTCATTTTTACAGGCATCGAAACAATTCATGCAAGCAATACATGATTCATAATCTATGGATGCTATTGCTGATTTTTTATGGGAGATATTTGTATCAGGTATCTCATCATCAAGATTGTCTTCAACATCTGCATTTTTAGCTTTTCTAACATCATTACTTGTTTCCATGCTCATGCAATCCACCGGACACGAATCAATGCATATCCCGCAACCAATACAGCTTTCACTAATAACCGGCTTTGCAATTTCGTGTTGTTCAAGTTTTCCCTGGATTGTGGCACATCCCATGGCCAGATTTTTTAGTGCTCCTCCAAAACCACTCATTCCATGGCCTTTAAAATGGGATACCACCATCATTGCCGTGGAGTCACAAATATCCCCCGCTATTTTAACTTTTTCAAAGTGTTGTTGATTAATCTCAATGCTTCGCTCACTATTACTTATTAAACCATCGGCAATGATAAGAGGAGCTCCCACTACAGAATAATCGAAACCATTTAAAATTGCTGTTTCAAGATGGCTTGCAGAATCATGCCGGCTCCCATAATAAAGAGTATTGGTGTCAGTAACAAAAGTTTTGGAGCCATTTTCTTTTATTTTATCCACTATATATCTAATCATAACTGGACTCACGTAAGAATCGTTTCCTCTTTCGCCAAAATGGACTTTAACAGCCGTGATGTCATTTTCACAGAATAGGTCGGCGAAACCTGCCCTTTGAAATATATTAACTATCTTATTTCCTTTATTTTCCAAATCACTTCTTGATCTTAAATCAGCAAAATAAACATTTTCAACCATTTTTACCCCTCTTGAATTATAAATTAAGAAATTTTTTAAATAAATTTGATTAAACAATTTTGTAAAGAAATTGGTAGTATAATTTAGTCAATATTTATTCTATGATTTATTAAGATAATTAGAAGATAACCTTAGAAAACTAAGGATCTTTAAAATTATTGGTGTAATCCTGGATTGAAAACCAGAAAACAGAAAGTTCATAATCCATTTTCTTATAATCTGGGTATTCCTGACTAATTATGTTCCAAAAATCATTATTATGGCCAAATTCAAGTAAGTGACTAATCTCATGAAAAACTACATAATGAATAAGTCTTTCTGGAAGATATTTCATCCGGGTATTAAATTTGAGGTTCCCCTCGCTGTCACAACTTCCCCATCTTTTTTTCATTTTACGAAAAGAGATTTTTCCAGAAATAATTCCCATTTTACCGGAGTAGTATTCCACTATTTCATTAATTTCGCTCTTTAAATCATTTTCATTCCTATTAAAATTCAGTTGACAGGATTTTGATTTTTCAATTATATCCATTTTATTGTAAATCCAGTTTATATGCTTTTCAATAAGTTTTTGGTGATTCTGGTAATTTTTAGGCAAAATTAAAACCAGTTCTCCTGTTTTAAATTCTAACCTGGGGTTTTTGATTTTACGGTGAACAACCTTGTAATTGATCTCCATATCTTCAATAAAAATTTTTTCATTCATATGAACCAGTTCGATATTATTTAGATATTTATTTTAATAAATTAGATTTTTAAAATGGATTTAATAGGTTTTGAGCGCGTAATAACTAACTCATATAACTTTTTTATATTCATTCTTTTGGACTTAAATAAGTTAATAAAATTTATTTGCATTAAAAAATAAAATAGTATCTATAAAGGGCAAGTGAAATTAAACTATTATAAATTATTATTAAATGTTGCTAAAATAGAAATGGATGAATTAAATTTTAACTGCAATTTCAGTCATCCAAGTTGTTAATTTCCATTATTCGGGGGTTTTAAATGCTTTTCATGGTTGGAGAACATGAAGTCAATGCTGAAGTGGAAAAAAGGCAGAAATTTGAATCAAAACATTCTGGAAAAACACTTGAGAAACTTAAAATACATTTTCAAGTTTATAATCGAAGAAAAGTTCCAGAAACAATTTTTTCTAAAGATGATAAACGTAAATGGGCCGTTACCCATTCTTCATATTATTATACTGAGGGAAATCCTGTAATTCGCTATATTTTCGAGATAGAAGAAGTGGAAGAGCTGAATATAACCGATTTGCAATTTAATGGTATCGCACTGAAACCTTACGATTATTATGAAGAAATAGATGGTATAAAAGGTGATTCTCTTATTATTAAAGCCCGTGCTAATTTAAATTTTGATTTGTGGGAAAAAATCGAAGAATTGTATAACAAATATGAATATTTTAAAGTTTTAAGAAGAGGCATTTCCCCTGACAAAAAGAAAATGCGTTTTGAAAGGATTATTTGGTCTAAAGATGAAAAAGGTGTAAATTGCGCTTTTTCACTTTATGAATATGTTTATGATACATTTAAATTGTATTCACCTGTTAAACCAGAAATAGAAATGATTAAAAAGGATTCTATTGAAAATGATAACCAGATTAATCACTTGATGGAATTATTACGTGAAAAAAATGTTTTGGAGGATAAAGACATTCAAAATATTCTTATTTCAAAAAAGAAGAATATAAATACCCTCAAATTTGGAGAAGTGGAAAATTTAGAAGATTTTTTAAATGTTTATCAGATTTAATATTGAATATTCGTAATCAATTAGATCAGGTCATAAGATCATAACCAATCAGATAATTTAAGTGGGGAGATATAATGGAAAATGAAGAAATAATAAAACTATTAAACATTGATTTTGCTCATGAACTGGAAGCCACAATGATTTATTCGTATAACTCTTTTATTATTGAGGATTGTGAGGCAAGCCGCCTTACAGAAGCCATATCAGTTGACGAAATGAGACATATGTGGTGGTTAGCTGATTTAATAGTAAAAAGAGGCGGTAAACCAACTATGGAACATAGAGAACTTGATTTTAGCTCTGATGACTTAATGACACAGTTAAAAATTCAAATTGAAAAAGAAACTGAAGGTATTAATGAGTATCTAAGACAAGTTGAAATAATTGATGATGAAGAAGTGGTTGGAGTCTTAAAACACATTATTGACGAGGAAAAACGACATCGCAAAGAATTCAAAGAACTTTTAGAAAAGTGGCATGAATGAATTGTTACTTTTAAATCTCTAATGATCTTCAATATTTTTTTTATATTAATTATCCAGTTTTCTTTTTTTATAAATTTTTAAATTTCATTTATGATTTATTTTGCCTTAGTTATTTTTTAAACAATTCAAATAATTAAATCGTTTTTAAGATTAAAAATAATTAAAAAATTAAAAATTTAAGAAATAATTTAATAGGGGAGCTAGTTTAATAGGGGAACTAAAATTTGAGATTACACTGGAATTATTAATTTAGCAATTATCAAAACTAAAGGCCACATCACAAACTCCGAATCGGCCATAGTGTGCGAAATTCTATGTAAATTATCACCTTCAAGGTTTTCAGATTTTTGAATGTAATAAAACACATAAAAAAAGAAAATCAATAGTGCTAAGGCAAAATTAGGAATCCAACCCAAGTATACGCCTAATAGAATAGGTAGAAAAGAGAACATATTCAGTAGGTGTAAAAAATTTATAGATTTCTTCTTTCCTAAAATTGCAGGCAGAGTTTTTAGTCCTTCATTTCTATCAGCATCTATATCCTTTAAATCAAAAAATATTATGTTTATTAGGATCCTGATGAATATTACAAGAAATATTAAAAGGAAAGGAGTGGTTATGCCCATAGAATAGTAGAAAATAAGGAAAAATGTTCCTCCCATGGCCCAGGTAATAGCTGTGTAAATATTTTTAAAGAAAGGAATTTTTTTAGTAACTCCTTTAAAAGCAGTGGTATATAAAATCCCACTAACTACTAAACCCATGATAAAAAGGGTTAATTTTACATTAGAAAATAAAAAAATAAGAAATATTAGTGTTAGGATGTATGAAGTGAGGATAAGAGGATATTTCTTAGATTTTTCACTCAGGAAAGCCGTCCTTTCAGAATCTACAGCGTTGTCCTTTTTAAGATCTTTATAATAATCATAACTATAAACTATTAAAGGCAATAAATAGGACATGGCCATTATTTGAACATCACATTTAGTATTTAGTAAGATGGATACCGACAATATAAGCAAGGGACTACCTAGAGCGGCATGAGTAACCACCATACATAACTTCATTCAACAAGTCACTGAAACTTTTAGTTGGTAAATAACTTTCTTTATGATATGTCTTCATTTTTGACAACCCCCAATACCCCGTTGTATTAATTTAAGTTTAATCTACAACATAAGATTAATGAGAAATGTTCATATTGTATTAATAACAAATATATTTGTGATGCTCCCGATTTGCAACAATTATATCGAATATTATAATAATAACTAATAATTAAATAATCATGTTAATTTCAATGTTTATTTCATTAATTGGTGAAAAATAATGAATTATTACCCAATAATTTCAATTTTAGCATTTTCCATGTGCTTTTTCCTGGGAGCTTTCATTTATCAAAAAAATTCAAAAAATGAACTTAATAAAATGGTGGCTTTATTAAGTATTCTGGTAGGATTTTTAGCACTGGTAGAATTTTTATATCGCCAGGCCCCTAACTATGAAACAGCTTATTTCTGGCTAAAAGTTAGTACAATATGGCCCTTTGTACCCTCTGTTTTACTAAATATAGCCCTCATATTAACCCTTAAAGAAGATGCTCTAAAACACAAGTATTATTATCTCATTTATTTACCAGCTATCATAATAACCACTTTAGCTCTATCCACCACTTTACTATTAAATGGAGCAGTAGATACCTACTGGGGTTGGACTTATAGTTACCCTCAAAACCCAATATTATTTAATTTAATGAGTTTATGGACCATTGTGGCTGCTTTTACAGCTGGAAGCCTGGTTTTTATCCACTATATTAAATCAGGAAATATAGTTAAGATTGAGGCCAAATATTTGTTCATAGGATTATTTATTCCCCTTTTACTCAGCCTTTTAATAGACCTCATAATACCCTCATTTTATATTAGAGTCCCGGAAATGACCCTTACACTTTCCAGCATAGGTATTGCCATTATAAGTTATGGTATATGGAAATATCAATTCCCATCTCTAACATCATCCGTAGTTGCTGATAAAATTGTTTCTAATATGTCCAATTTTCTTTTACTTTTAGATCCAGTAGGACAAATTAATTCAATTAACAAATCTACCACCCATTTATTAGGTTACGAAGAAAATGAGCTCATAGGACAGCCATTTTCCCATATTTTTGTCAATGAATCAAGTGCTCTGGAATTATTATCACCTGAAAGTTTTGATACCCTTCTGCAAGCAGGCAATTTAAATAATATTGACACCTCATTCCAGTCCAAAAACAATGAAAAAATACCAGTGATGCTTTCTATTTCCCCCATAATTGAAGATAAAAGGATAAAAGGATTAGTTTGTATTGGTAACGATATTAAAGATATGAAGATGGCTGAAAATGAGATTAAGGAGTCTTTGGAAGATAAAAAAGTATTGCTTAGAGAAATACACCACCGGGTGAAAAACAACCTGCAAATAATTTCCAGTCTTTTGAATTTACAATCAGATTACCTTGAAAATGAAAAAGATAAAAATATCTTTAGAGACAGTCAGAGCAGAGTAAAATCCATGGCCATTATACATGAAAAGTTGTATAAATCTTCAAATTTCTCAGAAATTGATTTTAAAGGTTATATAGACAGTTTAACCTCTTATTTATTTCAATCATATCCCATAAATCCTGGAAAAATAAAATTTGAATCAGATATAGATGATATTACTCTTAGCATGGATACAGCCATTCCTTGCGGCCTTATAATAAATGAACTGGTTAGTAACTCCTTAAAATACGCTTTTCCCGATGATAGGAACGGGAAGATTAAAATTAAATTAAAATCTCTCGGAGACCATTTCCTCCTTGAAATTGAAGATGACGGCATTGGGTTCCCAGAAAACTTTGATATGGCTGATACAGATAGTTTAGGTTTAAAATTAGTTTACAGTCTTACCAGACAGATCGATGGGCAAATGGAACTTATTGTGAATGATAAAACCATGTTTAGAATCACATTCTCAGAAATAGAATATAAAAGTCGTATTTAAAATTAATTAATATATATTTTAAGATTATGAATGGGGGCCTAAAACTGCCAGAACTTCCCAGCGTAGAAATATTCAAAAATTATTTTGATTCTACTTCATTAAATCAGAATATAAAAGAAGTTGTGGTAAATAATCCAGAAATACTGGTAGATACCACCACACAAGAAATTCAAAATTTTAAATCCAGCAGTTTCATTTCCAGTTCAAGATATGGAAAGTATTTATTTGCCAGGATTTCTAAGGAAAATTTCATAGTTTTCCACTTTGGAATGACCGGTTTTTTTAAATACCACCCCCTGAGTGAAGGCCACACTTCACACAGCAGAATTTCATTTATTTTCGAAAATGAGAATGTTTTAGACTTTGAGGATCCAAGAAAATTTGGTAAAGTAAGTATTAGTAAAAATATCACTGATTTCGTTGAAAGAAAACATTTAGGGCCAGATGCATTGAAAATTGACTACAAAATGTTTAAAAAAATGTTTGAAGGTAGAAAAGGGAATTTGAAACCATTACTAATGAACCAGCATTTTTTGGCCGGAATTGGTAATCTATATGCTGACGAGATACTTTATCAAAGCGGCATACATCCCCTTAGAAAAGCAAATAATCTTAAAAAAGAAGATTTTTCCCATTTATATGAAAATATGATTATGGTTTTAAGAAAAGCCATAGAACTCCAGGACCGGCCCCGGAATTTCCCTCCAGAGTTCCTATTATCCCATCGTTATCCAGGTGGGGAGTGTCCTGAGGGTGGAAAACTGGATATAATAAAAGTAGGAGGCAGGACAACTTATTATTGTCCAGGAAAACAGGTTTTATGAATACTGTGAATGAAATAATAAATATTATGGTTAATTTGCAATTATAATGAATTTAGATTTAAAGTGATAAAATGGCTCAGATACTGGAAAAAAAAAGCTCGTTCTATGTTTTAGTCGTAGTTGTAATGGGTGCTTTCTTAATACCATTTTTGGGAGCGGCACTGAATGTATCACTCCCATCTATCGGCCGAGAATTTTCACTGGATATTGTCATACTGGGGTGGATACCTACTTCATTTATTCTGGCCAATGCTGCATTCATATTACCATTTGGACGATTGGGTGATATATATGGGCGAAAAAAGATTTTTGGGATCGGTGTGGGTTTATTTACTTTTGCATCGTTTATGGCCTTTTTTTCTCCATCAGCAGTTTATTTAATCGCTTTCAGTTTCTTACAAGGTTTAGGTTGTTCCATGATATTTGCCACAGGTGTGGCCATATTAAGTTCTGTTTTTCCAATTGGATCCCGAGGAGAGTCTTTTGGAATTTATGTCACCTCAGTTTATATTGGACTATTAGCCGGGCCACTAATAGGTGGTTTTTTAACCCAGACCTTTGGATGGAGGAGCATATTCCTATTTAACATCCCCATTGGTATAGCAATCCTTTCTCTGATATTCTTTAAAATAAAAACAGATTGGAGAGGATCTAAAGGAGAAAATTTTGATCTTAAAGGGACCTTAATTTACGTACCAGGGATAATAATACTTTTATATGGATTTACCAACGCATTTACATTATATGGTCAATTAATGGCCATTTTAGGAGTTTTATTATTAACAGGATTTATCATTTTAGAATTAAAAACATCCCATCCCTTGATTAATCCCCGAATTTTTAAAAAAATAGTTCCCAGCATTTCCAGCGCATCTATACTTTTGATGATAACTTCCACATCAGCAATCTGGACCTTAATAAGCCTCTACCTGCAATACATTCAATCCTTAAGCCCGGTGGTCGTAGGAATAATACTGGTAATTCAGCCACTTATAGTAGCCATTGTCTCACCTTTCGCCGGAAGGCTTTCTGATAAAATTTACGGAGCATTTATTGCCTTTATAGGTGCCATTTTAACCACTATAGGACTTATATTGGCAATATTTATTGGATTTGATACAACCATTGTTTACATTATAATTTTAGCCATTATTTTGGGCCTGGGAAATGCTTTATTTTCATCTCCCAATACCAATATTTTCATTAGCTCTGTCGAGCGAAAATATTATGGCTCAGCTTCTGCGGTTCTTTCCACATTAATATTTATCGGGCAGCTTTTAAGTCTAGGAATTCTACTTTTAGTGTTTTCAGGTACTTTAGGTGGCCTGGAAGTGCTGCCTTCCCAATTTACAGAATTTATATCCAGTTTAAAGTTAACATTTTTAGTATTTTTAGTTATAAGCATAATCGGGGCAATTCTAATATTTTTACTGGTTATAAAAGAAAAAAACAGAAGCAGTAAAACATGAATGATTTAAAAAAAAAATTAAGGATAATTAAAAGAATTTAAAAAATATGTTGAAAATAGATTTGAAGATAAATTAAAATACTAATCTTCCTCTAACAAGCTGGAGAGAAAAACAGTCATTTCTATTTCATCCCGGGCAATAAAATCATCTATTTTTACTGCTGCCTCATCGGATCCAAAGGGGAAATATTCTTTTTTGTACAAAACCGTGATTATTAAATCATCATCAATAATCTCTGTTTCTTCTTCCAATTTATCAATCAATTTCTTTTGATAATCAGAATCAAGACCATTTACTTTATATTTAACATAATTCAAATCTTCTGAATCTTCAAATTCTTTAATCCCATAATCAAACACTTTTACCTGCATATTAACACTCCTGAATAAGTATTATCCTAAAAAAATTCTTTAAAAAATTCAAATATGTCCTTTTCAACTTTAAAAAGATCTTTTGTGCCTATATGGCCACATATTGAATCAAATAAAAGAATTTTAGAGTTTTTAATCATTTCAGATAATGGTATAGCATCCTGTGATGGAGGGAAATATTGATCCTGGTTAATAGCGAGAATAAGAGTTTTTGCAATTATATTAGAAAGTTTATCCTCTAAATCAAAATCCATGGCCGCTTTATTTCTCCACACAATATCATTCGCATCCATGAGGCTTCCCTCAAGGCCCATTTCTGCCATATATTTATCGATATCATCATTTTCTAATTTATAACGATAATAATCTTTAGAAAGGCCAAACATATACATGAATTCCGAAACCAGACGTGTGACCCTTTCCGGGTTTTTTTCATAATTACCACCATTATATTCCGGGTCTTTTTCAATTAAGGAGTTCATAAATTTAAAATTAGCATAATTAAGTCCCTTAACCTGGTAGCTAGTTACCAGAGGTATTAAAAAATCCATGAAATACGGATAATTTGCTGCCAAATCCAGGGCCAAAAACCCGCCCATGGAAGTTCCAATAACTCCTTTTAGATGTTCAACCCCAAATTTTTCCCTTAAAAAGTGGTAATGGAAATTTGCCATGTCACTTACAGTGTAATCTGGAAAATCAATCCCCAGTTCTGTGCTGGAAGGTGATGCAGAACCCGGCCCTCCTAAGGCTGTAGGGGAAATTATGAAAACCTCATCGAGATTTATTGCTTTTCCCGGACTTACCATAGGATCTAGGCGTTTTAAAGAGGTGCAACTACCACCCCAGCCATGTAAATAAAGTATCCCATTAGTGAGATTATCATTGGAATCCCATTTAGGAGTTCCCAGAGTTACATATTCCACATTCAAATCATTTAATGATCTTCCAGATTGAAATGTGAATTTATCAAGTTCATAATTTTTAGGGCTGCTCATTTCCTTTTTTATATCCCAAGACAAGTTCAAAACCTTTTAAATTTTTTAAATTAATTTGTGAATGAATTTAATAAATAATAGTCTGGTAGAAATTTCAATAGAAATTTGAAATATGAATAATAAGTAAATAGTTTTAATTTAATGAATGATAATAATAATAATTTAAATAATAATATAATTAATTAACAGCAATTAAACCAGTTCTTGATCCCCTTCATATACATGGATGCACAAAACCGGGCATTTGCCAGCGGCATCAACACTGCACCCCAGATCACCAATTTCCTTAATCTGCATATCGCCTTCAGTTTCTGAATCAATTAGAGACGATATTCCATCATCTCCAAATTTCCACAATTCGGGGCAAGTCTCAATACAGTTTCCACAAGATATACACATTCCACGGTCCATTTCAACTCTATAATCTGCCATATATTCCACCAAAATTACAGTAATAATCTTATAAATTAAATTGAAGTTTCAATTATTTATAAATACCTCAAATAAAACTATATTATTGGAGACTTATTTGGAGACAATTATATGCTAAAAATAGAAGAAATTCTGGAATTGCAAGAAAAACTGATTATTATTTACAAGTATATTTCACAAAAAAAACTGCTTAATGCGTTCTTTTATTCCGGACTGGAAGACCAGATACCTTCCCGCGACCTGAGTAGCAATCCCCTGGTAAAAAAAATCGTGGAAATGGAAGACTCTGAGAACATGTTAAAAGAATCTATTTTAGAATTAGAAGAAATGTTACCATCTAATTTTAAAGATGATTATGATCCAGATGAATTTGATAATGAACTTCAATATATTCTCTTTAAAAATGATCTGGAATCCCTTTGCATGAAATATGGTTTAAAAGACAGTGATGAAGTCGAAAAACTTGATATTGGCGACTTATTAGAACTTATTGAATAAATAAACAAATTAAATAATTTAAATTCCTAAAAATTTAAATTAAAATAATGAAATTATTAAAATAATTAAATATAAAGTAATATTCATTTCTTTCTCTTATTTTACTTTAATTTACTTTATTTTACTTTAATTTGCATTTATATAATATTTTATGATTATTTCCCTCTGAAAGAATCTTTAAACCCCTGGAAAACATCCTTTGCAGATTGTATTAATGGATTTTCTATTTCATCTGCATTTTTGAGCTTTTCCAGGCGTTTTATCCGGAAATAAATTGGTGGATGTGGATCCCACATAATCCAGCTGGATATCCTGTAAGAAGGCATCCTTTCAAATTGCAAACGTTGATATCCGATTTTTCTCAATGCTTCAGCCAGGATTTCCGGTTTCCCAATTACTTTAGCTGATAAAATATCAGCCCGTGCTTCAAAGAACTTGGCCACAAAGAAAATGAGACCCATGGCCACTATAATATATATTATGGGAGATATGAGCACCAGAGGCAATAAAATTGTTAGACGCAAAATAAATTCTCCAGAAACTATACTGAGCAATATGATGGGGTCTCGGCCAATTAAATGGCCCATTTCATGACCAATCACACTTAATATTTCTTCTTCATCTAGCTGTACCAGCAAACCTGTGGTAATAAGCACTAAACCCCTGCTGGGGCTCGGGCCCGTGGCTGCAGCATTGGGGAGCATGTTGTTAGAAACTATTATTTTAGGAACAGGTAAGCCAAATTTGTCTGCTGCTTCTTTAACAATATTATAAACATTAATCACCCGGGATCGTCTTCTTGACGGGTTACAATGAAAACCATATTTAGAAAGCACTTCTTCACCGACATCACACTTAGGAGATTTTCCTTTAGCCAGACTGTTATCGTAAATTTCTTTTTTAACTTTCATCAGGGCATTTTCCCCTAGATTCTCTTTAAAAAATTTATACTCATCTTCTGGAAGTTGATACTGGATTATATGGACATTAGGATTTTCTGGAGTTATTTTCCATTCTCCCATCCTCATGTACAATTTATCTGAAAGTAAAACAATGATCAGTTGGATTAGGAGTATGAAAATTACGGCGTAAAACCCGATAAATATAAAGAGAATAATGTTAATCCCAAAGAATAGAACGTAGAAAAGTAATAGACTGCTCCCAAATAGTCTTTTAGAGGCTTTTTTCCTAACTGAAGGTGGTTTTTCAGGAATAATATCCTGACCTTCTGCCCAGGCAAAATAAATAGTTGATTGCCGTATATTTTCCTCATAAAGCTGTACCGCCACGAATATATCTTCGGCCAGTTGATCCAGCACTTTTTTAGGAACATCTCCTTCAGTAGTGAGTGTAACATTAATTTTTTCGCCAGATTCTATTTTGCCTTTTATAGTAGAACCATTTTCAGAATCATTTTCCCCAGGCATTGCTTTATTAAACCCGGATGTATCTGGAACGTTTTCTGGAATCCTATTTTTTTTAGACGGGTTTGCATCCAAAACAAAAGACAAATAACCTTTAGAAACATTGTTTTTTATGGTAATAAACCGATCCGGTTGTGGAAACAAATAATATTTGTATATAAAATCTAGAATTTGACCATAAAATGCAGGAGAAACTTCCGTTTCAATTTCAAAATTTTGGGGGTTAATCATGAAGATCCCTATTTTTATATATCCTTTTTTTTATCCTATTTTATTGATATAATTCTATTATATTTCTATTCTAATTTAAATAATATTTAATTTCATTTTTTTATTCAAAATAACTAGTCCCATTGCCATGAAGAATTGGCGAAAACTTTCTTAGAATTAATTATGTATCTTAATTCTTATTTATCTTCTTATATTATCGAATTAATTAATCTAAACTAATTAGAATTATTTTTAAAAAGTTATTCTATAATTGAATATTTCTAAAATTTTTCAAAACTATTATGTGGTTAATTAGCCTAAATTAATCCATGAAATTCATATCCTCTGAAAACCCTTCTGCTTCAGAAACTTTCAAAATAATTGACGACGGATTACGAAAAAGAGCCCTGGTAATGGTTTTTGCCAGTTGTAAAGCCAATTATGAAGGGAGAGCCCGGAGCCGGCTGGGATCAGGAGAGCGAGTGATTATGTTAAAGCCAGACGGGGCTTTTTTAATCCATCAAGACCGGAAACTGGATCCAGTGAACTGGCAGCCACCGAAATCACGATCTAAAGTTATAATGAAAGATGGAGTAGTTTATCTGGAAAGCATAAGACGGGCCCCTGAAGAAAGACTGGAAGTGGAAATTGAAAATGCCCACATGGTGTCTTATTACCTTATAGAAGATTCTCAGGACCTGGAAGTGGCTGGGCACGAGAAAGATATGGGCGAAATGATATGGAAATCCCCAGAAATAATTGAAAAAGGTTTCAGACCTACAGATCGAGAATATTCTACTTCTAAAGGATTTATAGACATATTAGGAAAAGATAAAGATGGTTCATTGATGATATTGGAATTGAAAAGTAGAAAAGCCGGTATAACTGCAGTCAAACAGCTTAGAAGATATTTAAAAGATTTTGAAGAAGATAAGGGGAAAGTAAGGGGAATTTTAGTTGCTCCAGCCATTACAGACGATGCACTGGAACTATTGGAGGAAGAAGACCTTGAATTTAAATCTATAGAGCCTCCGAGAGAATTAAATATTGATAAAAAAGTAACACTGGACTTTTTTTAAATTAATCTATTAAATCAATTTTTAATTATTAAATATCTTCTACTAATTGAGAAAGCTGTTTTAAATTTCTAACTTCCATTATTTTGGCACCAGCGTCCCTATAATCTGAAACACAACTATCAACGACGTCCCATTTTATTTCAGGCTCTGGATTCAATATAATTACTTTTTTAGAAACATTACACATGTATTCTATCATATCCGCGCTTAAAGGCCTTCCATTTTCTTTGGGCCCTGCCCAGTCCCGGCAGTCAGTGAGAATTAATACTAAAGATTTGTGATTGAGCTTAGATTGTTTAATAAAACTTTCAAAAGCCCGGTGCATGTTAGAAGTACCATGTATCATTATATTTTTTTGACGGATATCCCTGGCCCTGGTAAAAGCATCCATGAGATTCTTTTCAGCCAGGGCCGATGTTGTTTCCACTGACTTATTATCAAAATCAAAAAATCTGGTGCGGTAGAAAGATTTCTGGGCGGCGTAAACCATACAGAAAAACCAGTTACTTATCCAGTCACAGGAGCCACTAACATCACTTAAAAAGAAATGCTGGCTCTTTTTTATATTTGGCTTGCTCTTTACGATTTCTATTAATGCCCCGCCATACTTCAAGTTTTTTCTAATACTTTTTCTAATGTCGATTTTGGTATTTTTAGCATTTCTATTTCTTCTAGCACGTTTATTGGCCATTTTACGGCCTAATTTTTGACAGAGCTCGAACAGTTCTGGTTCAAAAAAATCCAGGGTATTGATATCCCTTTCCATTAAGGAACTTTCCCGTAAATCCAGCTGCCCGTAATCTTCAATAGAAGGATTGAAATTAATGTCATCGTCTTTAATTTTTTTTATTTCAATTTTAGAATCTTTTTTGACGAGGGATTTAAAATTTAAAGACTTCTGTTCTAATTTATAATTTTGAGGATTGTTCCTATCCTTCCCTGGGTTTTTACGGTTTTTTGAATCGTTTATGAGCCTTATTTCTTTTTTACTGTCCTCTAAAAATTCTCCAAAAACTTCCTGGAATGCTTCATCAAACTCTTTCTTTTGATCATTATTTTTAACATAAATTGCTGCAAAAGCGTCCTTTAAATCAGAATATTTATTTTTTGAAGGGTAATTTTTAAAGATTTGAAGTGCTTGGAAAGCAGTGTGGGTACTTCTGACACTGGCTGGGACTCCTTTTTTCCTAAGTATGTCTGAAAACCTTGCCACATCCACCATTTCCATAATATTTGCCCCAAATGATAATTAATATCGAAATTCTCCCTTTAAATTCCAAATTTCATATTTCATATTTCATATTTAAATGGTAAAATGATTTTAATTTATTCAATATGCTCCCCATAGGCCTAAAAAATAAAAAAAATAATACTAAGGCGGATAATGAATTTTTACTATTTGAAAAAATGTCTTTCCACTTTCTTTTTATCATCCTGATTTTTAAGAACCACACTTACCGTTTCTTTAAAAGACTCTTCACTGAGTTCTTCATTGCCCATAGCAATTAAAGTCTTTACCCAATCCAGAGTGGCCCTTATGGAAGGTTTTTTATTCAATGCCATATTTCTTATCCGTTGTACCGTACTTACAACACTTTCAACCAGATTATTGGGAGCTTCAGGAATTAATGATTTTACGATTTCTATTTCCCGTTCCAAAGATGGGTAATCAATATATAAATACAAGCAACGGTCCTTGGTTTCATCCAGGAGATTTCTTTGAGAGTTAGATGTTAAAAAAACAATCAAGTCGTTTTCCAAGTCAAAAGTTCCTAAATCATTGACAGTTATTTGTCGCTCACCCAACGCCTGTAACAGGAAACTCTCTACTTCCTCATCTGCTTTATCTATTTCATCTATTAAAATCACAGAAGACTTGGGATTAACAAAAGCTGATAAAAGTGGTCGCTTAATAAAAAATTCGTTCTGAAAAACGTCCTCACTGACTTCTTTAAGTCGAGACATTTCTAAATGGAGAAGCTGTTTCTGGTAATTCCATTCACCTACAATCTGTTCAAAAGTAATTCCTTCATAACATTGAATTCTAAAAAAATCGCGTTTTAAGGCCCTGGCCACTGCTTTAGAAAGCTCAGTTTTGCCAGTTCCAGGTGGGCCCTCTACAAGTATTGGTTTTTTAAGTTTTAAAGATAAAAAAATGGTTACTGCAATATTGTGGTCTGGAAGGTATCCACTAGAAGATAATATTTCCTCTATTTTTTTTATTTCATCATCAGGTGAATTCATAATTACCTTCTCTTTATAGATATTTTATAATTATTTTTTAATGATTATGTCTGTTTAATCATAATATATCAAATAGCAATGGAATAATTAATTAATATCTATTAACTTAATTTCTATAATGAATTTTAATTTTTTCGATAATGGATAATTAGACTAAATATTATTTCAATATATGGTTCCGAGACCAAAAGTTACTGAAAATAATAAATATCTTTGTTAAATTTAAAAAATCAAAAAGGAAAAATTAAGACCCAAACATTAATTAAAATAATTTATACTAAAGAATAGAATTTATATAAATTCTTATTAATCGAGAGCATATCCAAATATAAATAATTAAAATACGAATTTTATCATAATAGAATAAAATTAAAGGTTAATCTATGAAAGAAAATTTCTGGACAATTGGGGCCATAATAGCCATACTAATCATCTCTTTTTCCACTTACAACTATTTAAACGAAAGCTCTGAAATAATTAAAGTTGGTTACCTACCCAGTGACCATCACGCAGCATTGATTGTGGCCCAAGAAATGAAAATGTTTGAAAAACAAGGTTTAAAAGTTCAATTAGTCCCTTTTAATTCGGGATCGGATATTGCTGAAGCACTGTCCTTGCAAAAAATTGACATTGCTTACAGCGGTATAACACCGATTACCGAAGCAATATCCAATGGTGACGATTTGAAAATAGTTGCACCGGTCAATTTAGAAGGCAGTGGTATAGTAATCCAGAAAGAAAATGAAATTTCTCCTAAAAGTTTAATCAACCAGACCATTGCCATTCCTAAAAAAGGATCAGTGCAGGACGTCTTGTTGTATATTTATCTCAAAAATAACAATATAAGCAATTCTGAGATATATTATTACCCATCAGAAGTACCCATGATGCCCCTAGGCCTTAAAGAAGGATTATTTAAAGCTTATGTTGCATGGGAACCCTTTGTATCCTTGGGAAATGATTATGGATATGGAAATATTCTGGTTAATTCCAGCGATATATGGGAAAACCACCCCTGTTGTGTGGTGGTTACCAGTACTGATTTTATAAACAAAAACCCTGTTACTTTACGTAAATTTTTAAAAGTTCACGTAGAATCCACAGAATACATCAATAACCACCCGGAAGTAGCAATTATTTCCATGGCTAAAAAAATGGAGAATTCTGAAAAAGTGGAAAAGCAAGCAATGTCCAATATTAAATATATTGCATTACCTAACCCGGAATTTATAAAAAACACTCTTAAAATGGTTAAAACTCAAGAAGAAATGAAATATATAAATAAAAATATCTCTTATTCCCAGATATTTGATTTTGGATATTTAAACTAATTTTAAAAGATTAAAAAATAAATTGAAAAATTTGCTAAAAAGCAAAAAAGAAAGTTGTTCTCTTTTATAGAATATTATTCCTCTCTCACATAAAAAAATAAAATCAAGATTAATACAGTGAAACTAATGAAGGCCCCCATTAAAAATGTGTCTTGAAAGGCATTCAAAAGGATGGGAGTTGGTGCTGTGAGGTGTGTGGCACCATTAAGAGGAACTCCGGCTAGATTAGCCGTTTGACGAACTATAGTTCCCTCAAAAACCGCTCCAAACACCACAACCCCCATAATAATGCCCATATACTTAGATGTATTTAATAAACTGGATACTGAACCTTTTTGATTAAAAGAACCGTGTTTCATGACTTCTTTGTTGTTACTGGGTGAAAATAAACCCTCTGAAATCGACCTACCAGCTAGTGCACCAATAATTAGCAAAAATCCTACTTTTTCATCGGCAAATACAAATGTTAAAAGAGATACCAATAGAAGAACGCTGGAAATGATAGTTGGTGTTCTTGAACCAAATTTATCGGTGAAATAACCAGACAGCGGGCCTGCTATCAGTACTAAAAGTGCAGGGAATAAAATTAACATTCCGGCAAAGGAAGGATCGTATCCCATTACCAGATCCAAAAAGAAAGGAACCAGAAATATGGTTCCCATTAAGACAAAAGTTACCAGAAAAGCAGTAATTATGGGAAAAAACAATGCCCGATTTTTCAAAAGCGTAAAATCTAAAATAGGTTTTTTTTGCCGTGTTTCCCACTTAAATAATGCTATAAAAAGTCCTATAGAAACTAAAAATCCTAATATAGATCCTGGTGAATATAATCCATTGTCTTTAGCTGAATAAATAGATAATATTAAGGATATCAATGATATGAGTACTAAAAACGCCCCAGGCAAATCAAATTCGTTTTTAAAGTAATTTTTTTCATTAGATTTAATGTCATCTGGAATAAAAAAATATCCTGCAAACAAGCTTAAAATCCCCAGCGGGACATTTATAAAAAAAATCCAGTTCCAGTCGAAATAAGTTATAACATATCCCCCTATACCATAACCAAAGGCCAGAGAAAGCGTGGTGGCTGCAGAAATAGCTGCAAAAGCTTTCGCTTGTGAATCAGGATTAACATTTTTAGATATAATGGCCGGGGCCAGGGAAAGTAACATAGCAGACCCTATGCCTTGTAAAGCTCTAGAAAGTAATAATTGGTATAATTCCAGGGAAACTCCACATAAATAAGAACCCATGGTAAAAATAAATACTCCAGTTAAAAAAATTTTTTTAGTCCCCAGAATGTCACCCAGTCTCCCAAATATCAATAAAAAACTGGTCAATATTAGCAAGTGAACTACTATTATCCAGGAAGCCAGGTAAGTACTAATATCAAGATATTGGGATATTAATGGCAGCCCAATGGTAACTGTTCCGGCACTGAAAGACCAGCAGAAAACGGCCAGGGACACAGCAAACACCAGCAAAATAGTTTGCATCTTATTACTATCTTTGAATTTAAAGTACCTGTTTGTCCCTTTATCTTTTTTTACAAACATCTTTTCACTAAAATAAGTTTTCTATTCCATCTAAAACTGTATGGGTATTAATAATTCTTAAAGATTAATAAAAGATTAATAATCTTAAAGTTAAATATAACTAATAAAAATTGTCTTTTCAGTATAAAACTTTTTGTGGATTATATTTAATCAGCAAATTATTAACTGTAAGGATAATTATTTAAGAATTAGATAAATTAGGGATTTATTAATACAATATCCGTTTCAGGAGATAAAATGAACCTTGAACTAAAATTAGCTCTCTGTCAGATGCAAGTAGTAGATAATAAGAATTTAAATATTAAAAAAGCATTGCAGATGTTAAAAGAAAGTTCTAAAGAAGATGTGCAGCTAATTATTTTACCCGAAATGTTCAATTGTCCTTATGAGAACTCTAAATTTGAAGAGTACGCGGAATATGTTGATGAAAGTCCAACTTTGAAATCTATGTCTTCTGCAGCCTCTAAATTTGATATACATCTTGTTGCCGGATCCATACCTGAAAAAACAGATGAAGGAATATACAATACCAGTTTCGTATTTAATAATCAGGGCGAGATAATTGGATTTCACCGCAAAATGCATTTATTTGATATAGACGTTCCTGGAAAAATTACATTTAAAGAATCAGACACTTTAAAATCTGGAAACAATATTACTGTGGTTGATACAGACTTGGGAAAAATAGGAATAGGTATCTGTTATGATATCCGTTTTCCCGAGCTTTCAAGAATTATGGCCTTAAAAGGAGCAGATATTTTAGTATTCCCCGGGGCATTTAACATGACCACCGGGCCTGCCCACTGGGAAACACTAATTAGGACCAGGGCCATAGATAATCAAGTTTTTGTAGCAGCAACTTCACCTGCCAGTAATAATGAAGCTGATTACATTGCTTATGGCCATTCCATGGTTTGTAATCCCTGGGGCGAAGTATTAAGTAGTGGGGAATTTGAAGAAAAAATTATTTACGCCGAAATTGATCTAAAATCTTTGCCTGGTATTCGTGAAGAGCTTCCCTTATTAAAAAACCGTAGAAGTGATATTTACCATTTAATATGGGATAAATAAATTAGTCACTTCAGACAAATCACTGATAAAATTAAATATCATATATCATAAAATGAAAATGAAAAAATGGTGATTTGTAAGTAAAGAATTAATATAATTGATATTAATCATCTAATCTAAAATTAATAAACATATTAGAGGTTTAAATGAAGGACTACTCCAAAATCATATTAATAAGTGGAATTTTTCTGATAATAGCTGCTTTTTTTGTTTCTAATGTCCCTATATCAAGTGATACTTCTATAATTTCAGTTATTTTTATTATATGTCTGGCACTGCCTTGTTTCTATGCGGCAATTATCTGGTTAGGTTGGAAAAATGGAATCATATTATTGGGCATACTAAGTGCCTATGCCTTAATCATAGAAACATTTGCCATTATAACCGGTTTTCCGTATTCTGAATTTCAATATAACGATTTAATTGGCTTTAAATTATTTGGATACACACCATTTACAGTTCCCTTTGCCTGGTTACCTCTTTTCTTAGGGAGTCTTTATGTGGCCAGTAATTTAAAAATTAAGGATAAAAAATTGGAAACATGGCAAATTTTAATTGTTTCTACAATTTTAGTTCTTTTAACAGATATCGTATTAGATCCTGCTGCAGTAGCACTTAAATTCTGGATTTGGGAAGATTATGGGGCTTTTTATGGCGTCCCTCTAATGAATTTTGCGGGATGGATATTATCTGGATTTTTAGCATCATTAATCAGTATTTTAATCCTTAAATTGATGAAAACCAAAATATCTGATTCCAAACCACCAGCCCTGGTTTCCAGCTTATTTCTAATAATGGCCTTTTGGACTGCGGTGAACCTATACTTACAATTAATTATTCCTGCTTTAGTGGGAATGGCTATGATTATATTTATTTTATATATCAGTAAAAAGCGAGTTGGTTGTTTTACTTCAATTTAATGGGAGATCATTTCAAGCAAATTTATGGATATTTTTTAGCATATTTTAATTAATTTTCTAAACTATTATCCAAAATCCATAATTAAATTATAAAAATATTTTTAATTTTTTATTATAATTCAATTTTCAAAATTTTATTTCAAATATGTTCCCTAAATCCAGTGAAATATGTTGTAGTTTATCAGTGCCAGAAATAGCAATCCACCTAGAGCGGTATTCACATAGGGTAGATACCAGTAAAGAGTATCAATCTTTATTCTGGTGAATATTAAAAGAATCAAAGGAAACATAGGATATAATAAAACCAGAAAGCTTAAAGGAGTAAACTGGGCCAGATAAATAACTATTGCTGAGAGTATGAGCCAGAAAGCCGATGTTAGAACTAATGCCGGTTTTTCTCCAATTACTACCGGAGTGGTATTGATCCCACTGGCCCGGTCGTATTCTATGTCCGGAATTGCTGAGTAAATGTGCATGGCGGAAATGTGACAGTAAGCACCCAGTAACAGTAAAAAAGACGGAAAATTACCCGAAGCAAGATAATAGGCGAAAATTCCCGGCATAACATACAGATAATTGGAAGAAAAGTCCAAGAAGGGCTTTTCTTTAAATCGGAGCGGCTCTGCACTGTAAAAATATGATAAAAGCAAAAATCCTGCAAAAATTAGTCTTTCACCCCAGTCCTGGAAAATCATTAATAATAGACTAAAACCAGTAACTAAGTAAATAACATTTAATAATTTTTTACGCTCTTTAAGTTTAAGTCTGTGTTCTTTTTCATCTTTTTTAGGGTTTAACTTATCAGTTTCCTCGTCCCAGTAATCATTAACCCCATAAATAAAAATATTAGCTGGAAAGAAGAAATAAAATAGATATAAATAATATTCCGGTCTTAAAAAATCAGAAAAGAGGGTAGCTCCCAGAGCATATCCCACCACATATGTTCCTCCAGTATAAATCCAGAAGCGGAACCTTGAAACTTTAAATATGAATGATAACATTAAACTCAGTTGTTATTTAGTTTTGGCCGTTATTACTGATAATGACCTGAATATTGTGATCACTTGGAAGAACTTTTTTTAATATCACTATCAACTGGTACGGGGGATTTAGGAAGTTTAATAGAATTATAAGCTATTTTAGTTACTATCCTTGGAATAGAAGGCTTAATTTTTTTCTGGTATACTGCCAGCGGATCTTTTTTTATTTGGTTTCCCGTCCAACTGTACATATCAGATGCCGTTTTAATAGGAATTAGATACCGATAAGGTATGTAATGATATCCTTTTTCACCCAGGTGTTGCCATTTATCATAAGTGGATATCTGCTCTTTTACAAATGATTTAAAATTTTCAGGACTCTTTTTTACAATATCATAATCCAGACTTTCCAGCCCATGTTTTCTTAAATCTTCTTGAGGAAAATATGATCTTCCCAATTGAACATCTTCCTCAATATCCCTTATAAAGTTCATATATTGCATGGCCCTTCCCAGATAGCGTGCACTTTCGTAAGAATCCTTAGATAGTCCCATTATACTAGCCATGAAAAGCCCCACTACTTCAGCAGACCCAAATAAGTATTTTTTAAGGTCATCCATGGTTTCATAAGATGAAATAGTTATATCCATCTCCATGGAATTGAGGAATGATTCTATCCAGTTTTTTTCAAAATTTCTTTTTTTACTAAGCTCAGCAAATGAATCAGCGACCACGTCACCGGTTATTTCACCCTTTGATGCTGCCTCATATCTATCTTTAAAACTGTAAAAGCCATCTGCATCCTGAGGTATGTCATCTACATAATCATCTGCTTTTCTTAAAAAGCTGTAAAGTATAAAAACTTCCTCTTTTACTTTTTTAGGGAAGAAGAACGAACTGTAAAAGTAGGTTTTGCTCCCTTTTTTAAACAAAGAATAAATTGTTTGGTCTGTCAACTTTATTCAACACCTAACTGAATTAAATTATATTTATCCATTTTTCTAATTTTATCCATTTTCATATTTCAAATTGTAAACATAATAATATAAAATGCGTATATATTTTATTCTACAATGAAATATAAATCTTTAGAATATTAAAATTTTTTTAAAATTTGCTATTTAAAATTATAGTCTCTAAAAAAGAGAAGAAAATATAAAAGATTTTTAAAAAATTATCTTTTAACCTTTAAATTCTTTTTCAATCTCTTTAGAAACTATTTGAGAAGAAATAAGAGTCATAGGAACCCCTATTCCAGGATGGGTGTATTGTCCAGAATAGTACAGGTTATCAATCTTCTTACTTTTGTGTGCCGGTCTCCAAAGAGCTGTTTGACGGAGGGTGTGTGATAAACCAAGTGCTGTTCCTTTATAAGCATTGTATCTATCTTTGAAATCTTCCAGGGCAAATATGCGTTTTACCACTACACTATCTCTAATGTTTTCATCTAATTTAGACTCCAGATTGTCCATAATCTTGTTATAAAGATTCTCTCTCAATTCTGGTGTGTCTTCTAAACCTGGAGCAAGGGGCACCAGTATGAAAAGGGTGTCAGAATTTTCCGGGGCGGCACTACTGTCGGTTCGGGAAGGAACATTGACATAGTAGGAAGGAGCTTCAGGCCATGCCGCTTTTTTTGGGTCGAAAAGCTGGTCGAATTTTTGAGACCAGTCCTCTTCCAGGAAAAGATTGTGGTGATCCAGTGAATCTACCACTTTATCCACCCCTAAGTAAGCCACAAAGGCAGAAGGTGCTAGTACTCTTTTTTCCCAGTACTTTTCATTGTAAGATTGGTATTTTTCATCCAAAAGATCAAGTTCGCTGTGGGCATAATCGGCATTAACCAGTACTAAATCCGCCTCATAAGTGCCATTAGTAGTTACAACCGATTTAACCTTCTTATTATCCACTTCGATTTTCACTACAGGTTCATTGAAGTGGAATTTAGCACCATATGATTCTGCTAACTGGTGTATAGCCTGGGCAACTTTTCTAATACCTCCTTCAGGATACCAAACCCCTAAAGTAAGGTCAATGTGTGACATGATGTGATACATGGATGGAGTTTTTTGTGGGGATCCTCCTAAAAATCCAATGGAGTATTCCACAACTTTACGGGCCTCGTCACTTTCAAACCGTTTATTAACAAAGTGTTCCAGGTTTTCCAGAATATTTAACCTGCGGCCCTGCATTAACAATTTACCATCTAAGAAATCTAAAACTGAGCGGTAATCACGGTAGAGCATTTCTTTAACCACAGAATCGTACATTTCCCCGGCAGAATCCAGATATTCTTTTAATTTAGCCCCACCATCTGCTTCAAAAGTATCAAATAACTTGTAATTTTCTTCAATATCAGGAGAAATATCCACCACTCTTTCGTCTCCAAAGAAAATACGGTAGGATGGATCCAATTTCTTTAATTCAAATAAATCTTCTGGTTTTTTTCCAAATTCTCCGAAAAAGTTCTCAAATATATCCGGCATAAGGTACCAGGAAGGTCCCATATCAAAGTGGAAGTCATTTTCCGAATATACACTGGCCCGGCCACCGACCATTTCATTTTTTTCAAGAACTACTACATCGTGACCGTCTTTAGCCATTAAAGCTGCGGCAGACAGCCCACCAAACCCTGATCCTACTACAATAACTTTCATTGTATCACTTCTGATTAATATAGAATTATTTTCTGCAAAATCAAATTTTTATTGTACTAATTAATATTTACACTAGAATAATTATGTGTTTTATTTAAATAAATCTTTCTAATTAAATCTTTTTAATAAATTTTTAATAAATTAGAATTTTGAGTTATAAAAGAGTTAAAAATTAAAAGAATTGATTTGAAGTTTAAATGAAAAAAGAATGAATTAAAAATAAAATATAAGTGTTAAGAACTCTGTATTTTCTTTAAGGCTTTATTTGCTGCTTTTTTAAAGTCCTTGTCTTTTTCTTTTCTACGGGCCTTTTTAATGGGATCAATAGCTTTTTCATCACGTAAATCACCTAAAGAACGGAGAACAGCCAGCCTTACTCCCCAATCTTCATCTTCAAGAGCTTCTATGAGTGGTTCTAACCCTTTTTTATCTCCTAATTCCCCTAAAGAACGTGCAGCAACTTTTCTAACACCCCAGTCATCATCATTAAGAGCATTGATAAAATATTCAACTGCTGCCGGGCTCCCAATTTTTTTTAGAGCAAAAGTAGCGTATCTTCGGATTTCACCCTCTTCCTCATTAATCATGATAATTAAAGGTTCCACTGCCGATTCCCCCACATTTCCCAGAGCCTGTGACGATTTAAATCTTACTTGAGGATTTTCGTCCTTTAGTGCTTCAATTAATGGTTCAATAACTTGATCATCAGAAATTTCTGCCAGATCATCAGCCGCTTGTTTTCTTAATTCAGGATCTTCGTCTTTTAATTGTTTTATAATGTCCTTAATTTCTTTGGAATCTGTCATGAAAATCACCTATAACACTTAATTTTTAATAATTTTATTATAATTTTTAAATAAAATCGCTTTAAATCTGCTCCTTGAATTAAATTTCTAATTTTTTAATTATAAATAGTTTTAATAATTTATTTGATTTTCTTACGTGTTCAATTATCCCTGATTTCAATGCAATCGACTTGATATTATTAATTTTATTAATTTAAAGCTTTATGGGACTTTTTTTCAAACTTCAGAATAATAGAAGGAACCTATGCCAGAAATATTATATCCTTAATAATTTTAAGCCTTTTTAATCCTTTATTTACCCATTCATCTTTTAATATACTTATTTGTTTTAAATTTTTAATAGGATTAATTTAAATAAATAGATTACAAATTAATTGGAAGATATATTAAGATATAAATAATGAAGATCGAATAATTAGACGGAAATTTAATTAATAGGGATATTGTCTGGACATATTATGAGCATATATTTCTTATAATTTCATCCTAATATTTAGTTAAGGAGATTAAATTAGTTGAATTTAAATAAAAACCAATTAGCCAAAAATATTGAAATAGTTGATTTAGGCCTTAAAATTGAGGATTATTTAATAATTTCAGATTTACATCTGGGTTATGAACAATCACTTAATACTGAAGGTTTAATGATACCTAAATTCCAGTTTGAAAAGATACTGAGCCGCTTAGAAGATATAAACCGCGTTTCACCATCTAAAAGAATAGTAATTAATGGAGATTTAAAACACGAGTTTGGAAAAATTACCCGGCAGGAATGGAAAGAAGTAAACAGTTTTTTAAGATTTCTGCAGGATAATTACGATGAAATTGTGCTAATTAAAGGTAACCACGATAATTTTGTCCCATATATTAGTAAAAAGCTAGATCTGGAAGTAAAAGAAACTTTCACTATCCAAAATGCTCTCCTGTTGCATGGACACCAGTTACTAGAGAATCTAGAATATACAAACGAAGACACATTAATTATTGGCCATGAACACCCCTGCATAGGCCTTCGCAGTGGTGAAAGGGTTGAGAAAATAAAATGCTTTCTTAAAGGAGAATTTAAAGGGAAAAATTTGATTGTTATGCCCTCATTTAATTTTGTAAGTGAAGGTTCAGACATTTTACATGAAAAACTACTATCACCCTTTTTAAAAAGTTATCCTCTTGATGATTTTGAAGCTTATGGAATTGAAAACTTTGAAGTATTCCCTTTTGGAAAAATTAAGGATATTATCAAAGTAAGCCAGCAGTTTATTTAATTATTGCTAATTTCTAGTGAAACTAATCAATTTGCAACGAATTCTATTCATAACCCCCAAATTAAAACAATTTATTGGCATTCAAATTAATAAATTAAATAAATTAAATTTAAGCTACTTTAAATAACTTAAATAAAATTTAAGATATTATGATAACCCATCAGAAAAAAATATACTCTGAAAATGAAATTCACAAAAATTTACACCCCTGGGTTAGTGAATGGTTTAAAAGTAAGTTTGATTCTTTTACTCCAGCCCAGAAATACGCCATAATGGATATCCACCAGAAAAAGAATGTTCTTATTTCTTCTCCCACGGGTTCTGGTAAAACACTTACAGCTTTTCTTTCTATAATCAGTGAACTAACCAACCTGGCTGATAAAGGCCAGTTAGAAGATAAAGTTTACTGTATTTACATATCACCATTAAAAGCCCTGGATAATGACATTGAAAAGAATTTAGAAGAACCACTAAATGAAATTGAAGAGCTGGCCAAAAAACACGGTAAAAATTTGGGAATCAGAAAAGCCGTGCGTACTGGAGACACACCCCAGTATCAGCGTTCTAAAATGCTAAAAACACCCCCACATATTTTAATTACCACCCCGGAAACCCTATCCATTCTGTTGGTGGCCCCTAAGTTCAGAGAAAAACTTTCCAATGTTAAATACGTTATAGTGGACGAAATACACTCCCTAGCCGAGAATAAAAGAGGTGTGCATCTTTCTTTGAGTATGGAAAGACTTCAGCATTTAATAGGAAACTATACACGGATAGGACTTTCAGCAACAGTTTATCCCCTGGAAAAAGTGGCCAGCTTCCTGGTGGGTTATGAATATGGGGTGGTTAGAGATTGCCTGGTGGTGGATATTAATTATTTAAAACAGTTGGATATGGAAGTTATATGTCCCGTAGACGACATAATAGCGGCCGATCCAGAAGAAATGAATACCGCCATGTATAATTTGCTGGATAATCTCATCAGCCAGCATAAAACCACTTTAATTTTCACCAACACCCGTAGTGGTACCGAAAGTGTGGTATTCAACCTTAAAAAACGTTTTTCAGAAAGTTACCACGGTGCAAACATAATGGCCCATCATTCTTCACTTTCTAAAGAAATTCGCTTAGAAACTGAAAACAAACTGAAAGATGGGGAACTCAAAGTGGTGGTATCTTCCACATCACTAGAACTGGGAATTGATATCGGTTATATTGACCTGGTAATACTGGTAAGTTCTCCAAAGTCAGTTTCCAGAGCTCTTCAAAGAATTGGGAGAAGTGGCCATCGATTACATGACAAATCAAAGGGCAGGATAGTGGTAGTGGACCGTGACGATCTGGTGGAGTGCTCTTTAATTCTTAAAAATGCTGTAGAAGGAAAAATAGACTCTATAAACATACCCACTAACTGTCTGGATGTTTTGTCCCAGCAAATTTATGGAATGGCCATAGAAAATAAGTGGGATATTGATTATGCCTATGAAGTCATAAAAAAGAGCTTTTGCTATAAAAATCTTTCAGAAAGAGATTATTTCAGTGTTTTAAGTTACATGGCTGGAGAATACACCAGTTTAGAGGAAAGATATGTCTATGCTAAAATTTGGGTGGATTACGATCAAAACCTCTTTGGTAAAAGGGGAAAGCTTGCCAGAATGCTTTATTCCACCAACATTGGGACTATACCCGACCGTAGTGCTGCGGTGGTTAAATGCGCCGGTAAGGTTGTAGGTCGGGTGGAAGAAGACTTTATGGAGAAGCTTCAAAAAGGTGATACTTTTGTTTTGGGAGGAAATATTTACCGCTTCAACTATGCCAGAGGAATGAGTATCAATGTTAGTCCGGCATCAGGACCACCTACCATTCCCTCATGGTTTTCAGAACAGCTTCCCCTATCTTTTGATCTGGCGCTGGATATTCAACGTTTTAGAGCAATAATGGAAGGCAAATTTCATTACAATCGCAGCAAAGAGGAAATAATGGAATTTATACATGATTATCTCTATGTTGATTATAATGCCGCCAATTCCATTTATCATTATTTCCGGGAGCAGTACCTTTATGTGGGGATACCCAGCAATAAAAGACTGTTGGTTGAATTCTACACCGGTTTTGGTGGGCGTAAATTCGTGGTTTTCCACAGTTTGTTTGGTAGAAGAGTGAATGATGCCCTTTCCCGTGCAGTGGCCTATGTAATTGCTAAAAAATACAAAAGAGATGTGATGATATCAGTCTCAGATAATGGATTTTACCTAAGTTCTGAAGGGAAAATTAGTGGTTTAGAAGGATTTAAAGACTTAAATTCAGAAAATTTAGTGGAAATCTTGATTAAAGCCATTAATAAAACAGAAACTCTGGCCAGTAGATTCCGACACTGTGCTGGAAGGTCTTTGATGATTTTAAGAAGATATAAAGGCCAGGAAAAGTCTGTAGGAAGACAGCAAGTCAAAGGAAAGATTTTACTTAAATTTGTTCAGGACCTGGATGACGATTTCTCCATTTTAAAAGAAGCCCGTCGGGAAGTAATTGAGGATTATATGGATGTTAAAAATGCAGAAAGGGTTTTAAAATGGATAGAAAGTGGACAGATGGAAATAAAACAAATAAATACCAAAATTCCATCTCCATTTGCCTTCAACCTCGTTGCACAGGGATATTTAGATGTATTAAAATACGAAGAAAGAATAGAATTCATTAAACGCATGCATCAGGCCATTGTTAAGGAGATTGATGGCTGATTCACCATTTTATACCTTTGGAACAAAATTTAATTTTTAATTATTCTCAGCATCTCATTTCCTCCCCTGCGGAACTGGTAATCAACTTTTAGTATTTGAGTTTCCAGTGCTTCCGGCAGGTTTTGAATTAATTTATCCACGTAAATTGATTTTTTTCCTTTATTTTTTACCAGTGGATAAATTCTCACTTCTTTACTGGAAACTCGAACCATCTCTTCAACTGTTTTCTGGTGAAAATTCCAGTCCAGTCGGTGGTCATAAATAAATAAAAGGTGTGCGCACAACACAGTATGAAAACTATTGTCTGGGAATGGCAATTGAGTTAAATCTGCCTTCAAATATCTTTTTCCTTTATTTGATTTATAATCATTATTAAAATCCTTACAAGATTCCATACGGTGATTTTTAAGCTCATCCAGACTCTTAAAAAAACTCCAGACAAATTCCCCTTCAATTTTCTCCAAAGCAACAACAAGGGCTTTTAAATGCTCCTCGCACCTGTTTTTTAAAAATTTAGAATCCTTGTCATAAAGTAAATCTACTGCAGTAATATCATAACCCTTTTTTGACATAAAACTGGTGAATGAACTGGCCCCGGCAGCACAGTCCAGAATTTTTTTACCCTTTAACTTTTCCAGATCCAGATCAAACATTTTTAAGTATTCTGCCCAACTACGACCTATGAATATTGGTCCCTCAATTTTAGCCTGGAATTTCATGAATTTAAAGTCTCCTTAACTTATATAATATGATTTATAACCATTTTATCTTTATAAACCGACAGACCGTTAACTTTATATAGGAGTGCTCAGTACATATAGGATTGTGTGTACTATGCACACATCACCCCCCCTATTTGTAGCTTTCGACGTTAAAGTCTTATTTTTTGGTTGAAAGCTCGAAAACAACTTGCTTCCAGAGATAGCACCTCCCCATTTTCACTCCTAACAACCCCCCTTTTTAATATCTCTGGAAGCTATTTTTATAATATTATTTTTATATGAAAATGGAGCATATATTATTTTTATAAAAGGATATTTTTTATAAAGGTTATTCTTGTTTTTCACGTTCCATTATAAGTCTTATTTCTAAAAGGATTGCCCAAGCTTCTTCCCTCATATGTAAAAGTTCTTCAGGCGCTTTTTTCATGAATTTTTCCAGGGCTTCTGCGGCTTCCTCGTATCGCCTTAGAAATCTTAAAGTAGAGCCCCGACCAGCCAGCGCCCCAGGATTATCTGGATTTATATCTAGAGCTTTATCAAAACTTAACAGGGCATTTCCGTATTTAGCAAGACTGAAAAAAGCCGTGCCCCGATTAGCCCAGGCTTCGTCATCTTCAGGATCAAGTTCTAAAGCCCTGTCAAAACAGTTTATTGCTTCTTCAAAACGGTTAGAAGCCCCTAAAGACACTCCCATATTAGACCAAGCTCGGGAATTATCTGGTTCAAGATCCAGTGCGATTTCAAATGATTCAATAGCTTCCACGTGCCAGCCTAAGTCCACCAGGACAACACCACGATTATCCCATATTTTACTGTTTTCTGGATCTATTTCCAGTGCTTTATCATATGAAAAAAGAGCTTCCTCTAAATCCCCATCTCGGAATAAATCATTTCCTTTTTCAACCCAGACCATTGCATCTTTATTAATTTTAAAATCAGAATCAGGCATTATTACACCATTTAATTTTAATTTAAATAGTAATATTAAGTTAATTAATCAAATTCGTTTTAAATAAGAATTAAGTTGTTAGAACCATATTATTAACCGAATTTTAGCCAAACATTGATATTAAATTAAGTATTTTATATTTTAATTATGTTTTCATTTATTAATAATTACTAGCCAGAATTACTAAATCATTAAAAAAAACTAAAAAATAAATATTAAAATAAAAATAAATGCTTTAATATTAATTAAAAGTGCAGTTTAAGGTCTATCAGGATTTAAAAACTTTAAAACCTTTGAATTAACCTTTTCCGGTTGTTCCATGTTTAATATATGTCCTGCTTGAAGAATTATGTCTGATTTTAGATCTGGAATAAATTTTCTGGCCCTTTTTACTGCTTTTAAAGGAGAGTAAATAGATTCTTGATCTCCTAATAGAAGTAAAGTGGGAGTGGTTAAGCTTTGCAGTTCTTTATCAGAATATACTGTGGGAAAAACCATATCCGGCCTGCAATTTTTATTAACAACTTCCATAAGTTCTATGTACTCTTCTTTTGGCTGGAAATCCCGGGCCGCCATCATTTTAAGAATTTTTTCTGCAGAAACATTAACTGGTAGCCTGGGCATTTTCAATCCCAGCTTTATTAGAAGTTTAAATGACTGTATTGAAGCTGCAGGGGCTAGAAGAACCAGTTTATTAATTCTATCAGGATTGGATATAGCCATATTCATGGCCAGCCAGCCCCCATAAGAATGTCCAATGAAACTGGCCTGGTCCATATCAAAATAATCCATAATTTCCAGTAACCATTGATTATAATCTTCCCTGCTTTCTGGAATTCTGGTGGCCCTGCTCCATCCACAGTCACCAATAGTATCCACGGCCAGTACCCGGTATTGCTTGCTCCATGCCCCCACATTGGCATACCATTCAGCCGAGCTAACAGAAGCAGCATGTAGAAGTATTAAGGGTGGAGCGTCCTCTGGACCGCAAATATTAATGTGAGTGGTACCAAAACTGGTTTCGACTTCATAGGATTGGTGATCTACTTCCCAAAGTTTCATGACTTTAAGATAAGCAGTTAAATATTCATTTTGCCATTCAGATTGAGGAAAGGAACTTTGATCCGCCATTTTTTTATTCACTCCAGTTAATAGTTTTTAAATTAATAATGGTAATAGATTAAGGAATTGTTAGGCTAATTTATAAATGTTATCTAAAATAATATATTTACATGAAAGCACTAGTAGTTTATTATTCAAGAAGTGGTAATACAAGAGAAGTGGCCCAGTCCATAGCCCAGGAAATTTCATGTGATATAGAAGAAATACATGATACCCAAAAACGTTCAGGAATCATTGGATGGATAAAATCTGGTTATCAGGCCAATCGTGGTAAATTAACCACCTTGAAGCCCCTGGAAAAAGATCCATCAGAATATGACCTGGTAATTATTGGTACTCCTATCTGGGCGGGATATCCTTCAGTTCCGGTTAAAACTTACCTACTAGAAAACAAGAACAAAATCAAAGATGTGGCCTTTTTTGCAACTTATGGTGGGTCTGGTTTCCCAAAAACTGTTAAAACCATGAAAGAAATATTAGGTAAAGATCCCGTGCAGACTCTGGGAATTAAAGCAGATGAAATTAAAAATAAAACCTGTGACTGTAAAATTGATCCTTTTGTTAGAGATTTAGGGGTTTGAGTCCAAACATCAACAATCAAAGTTACAAAGTTAGAAAAAATTAATGAATTTTTTTTAAATATTAAATACTAATTTTAAATATTAGTTTAAGATTAGTTTAAGATTAGTTTAAGATTAGTTTTAAGATTAGTTTAAGATTAATTTTTAAAATACTAAATTCTTATTATCCTAATTCTATTTTTACCTTATTACTAAAGTTCATTTAGAAGAATCAATACTATCTATATCTTTCCAATAGGGTTTTATATCCACTAATAATGAACCATCTAAAGCTTCCAGCCCTTTAACAATTAGTTTATTTTTATTAACTTCCAGTAAATCTACTAATGAAAAAGCAATGGGATTTGGTCGGCTAGGTGCTCTGGTGGAGAAAACTCCTCTCTTTTTTGATTTTCCTGCAGGAACTACTTTAAGTAAATCCCTTTCAGCTTTATCCAGCCAGTAAAGAATTATTAAATTTTCATATTTCTCAATACCATCAATTGCTTCTACATATTCCTCAAAAATCTCTATTTCACTTTTTTCAAGGCCATATCTTCCCTGGCGAGGTGAATCTTTTTTTTCTTTAAAAGGTGAGTGAATTATTCCAACTGGTTTTAATGTCATCTCTTCCATATAATCAATCTCCAAACATCTCCATAAAACGTGATCTTATTCAAATTTAGGATAATCACTCAATTCATGTTTATTTATAAACTCAAAACAACTCAACAATAACTGTGCAAGGAGCACTGTCAACTCCCTTAACCTGCCATGGAATTAAAAATAATTTTTTAATATGTTCTGAGGTAGATAGAATACTTAAATCCATATCTTCCACCAGTAATAATGGTTCCCCGTATTTTTCATCTTCAATAAAAGCAGTTTGGTGCGTTTTAATTGCAATATCTGGATTTCCAAAACTGGAGATTGAAATACAGTCTATTCCTATAGCCTTAATAGATGGGAAATTTTTCCGCAAATAATCAATTAATTCCGGGGATAAACCTGGGTTTTGAGTTAAATACTTTTCTGGTTCTTTTTTGCGATATTTATAAAATCCAGTTCTTATTATTAGAAAATCAGTTTCACCTAATTTAGTATTTAATTTATTATTTAATTCAGCCATATCCCTTTTGCTGATTATTTTAAGGTTCTGAAGGTCCTCAATATTAATTTCCTTTCCGTCATTTCTAGGGATATCCAGAACTAATACCTCATCAAAAATCAGATCCAGAATATCATATTCAGAAATGGTTTTTCCGTGTTCTAAAAAATGTGCTGGAGCATCTACGTGAGTTCCAGAATGATTTTCAATTGAAATTATGTGCGTATTATAACCATTTTCCAGAATAGTGTTATTGGGAGTTATAGAAATATTTTTTAAACCTTTATAAACCGGCGAATTTTTAGACAAGCCATATGAAAGATAAATAAAATTCATTATAATCACCTATTTATCAAATAAATAAATATGTTTTATATCTAATTTAAGACGCTAATTACACTTATTACCTTCTAATTCTATTAAGAAAATTATTAATATTAAATTTCTTAAATAATAATAATTTTTTTTATTTTTTAAAATGTCCTTTTAGCTCTTTATGACATTATTAAAGCTTTAAATCAAATTATGGACCATTGGAAAAGATTTTATCAAGTGGTTCTATACTTCACTACAGCAACATTAGGCTTAGATAAAATAAGGTTTTTAAAAGGATTTATATTTGACCCATTTTAGAAAAGAAGTTATTCGAAGCCTTTAAATAAGAAAATAACAATA